>NZ_JAEACP010000015.1:0-108485 GCF_015999335.1 Tabrizicola soli
TCCGCAACCTGGCACATGCCCGCGATCTGATCGCCGAGTGGGTCACCGACTACAACACCGCGCGGCCCCATTCAGCCCTCGGCTACCAGACGCCTGCAGGCTTCGCCCTGCACCTGACCACCGCAATCGCCCGACCCGCTGCACGCGATGACAGTTCCGCGCGTCGGGCGATTGCTCAACCCACGCCGACAGGCGTAAATCAAAAACCGGCTCCGGTCGCAGCTGGATGAAAGTTCAGTGGCAGGTCACCATCTGCGCGACGTGATCGGGCGGCTGATGATCGACCTCTCCTGGGCCTCGTCGAAGCTGGAGGGCAACACTTACAGCCGCCTCGACACCGAGAACCTGATCCGTTTCGGCAAGGTCGCCGAGGGCAAGGACCTGATCGAGACGCAGATGATCCTCAACCACAAGGCCGCCATCGAGCTGATCGCCGAGGCGCCCGAGGAGATCGGCTACGACAGCTACACCTTCCTGAACCTGCACGCGCTGTTGTCGGACAACCTGATGGCCGACCCCGCCGCCTCGGGCCGGTTGCGCCGACGCCCGGTGGATATCGGCGGCAGCGTCTATACCCCGCCCGCCATCCCACAGCGGATCGAGGACAATTTCCGCACCATCCTCGACAAGGCCGGCCGGATTCCCGAACTCTACCTCGATGGGGCGCTTGTCGGGGCTCGGCCAAGCTGAATGTCTGCTGAAGGCTTATGCTGCAATCGCCATGCCGCAGCGCGGTCAGTCCGCTTCCCGCCCTTCGCGCCTACCCCCAGTGCGCCTTGGCGATACCAGCCCGGTGATCATGCGCTTCCAGGGTGGGATAGGGAAGCGGAGCAAGCAGATGGGGCGGTAGGCCACCCGTCGGCTCGTAAGGTCCTCATTCGCTCAGCCGAAGTTCGGCCTGGACTTTCCGCCGCAAGGAAGCGGTGGTCACCGGGGGGCAGCGACGCGAGGACCGAATGCCGCAGGCGGAGACCTGTTTGGGTTCAACGGCGGCTCATATGCCGGTCTCGTCTATAATGAGAATGAAACCACCGAATTCCGGGCAATCGAAACGTTCGTCAAGGCGGCCGCGTCGCGTGCCTTGGACAACGCCATGAAGGTGCATGCTCCCGAGCTTCTGAAAAATCTTAGGGCTGACCCGGGAGCCGTGGGCGTTCTGCATGAATGGGACCTGGGCAAAGGGAACTTCGGGGGCATCGCAATCCTGAACCATATCCCGGAGAAGGATTTCGCGGACGTCGCGCTGATCGACGGGAAGCTTAATGATCGGCTGCTGAGCGCGATCAGGGAGAGGCATCAGCAAGGATACGGCGAGGCGCTCGCTTCGGAAGTGCCTTGGCTAGCTAAGCTGCGTGATGAGCTCGGAGCCCGTGCCACGTCACTCGCACCACCTCACCGCAACTATGTGGAGCAGCGCTTGGATCAATGGTTTAAGGACTTGCAGGAGGGGCTTGCTGCGAGCTCCGGGGCTGCGTGACGGCCGCGGAACCACGATGTAAACAGTCGCAAAGGCCTTGTCAGAAGAACTTCGCTTGAGACGAAAGGAGCGCCCGGCTAAGGGACAGCCCTACTGTCCTTGTAGAGGCCAGTTCGCATTCGTCTGACAGCACCGCCATAACTTAACGCATTGATCTTAAATGGCTTCATGACTCACATACTGTGGCATGTTTTCCGCGGCTTGCGGAGTTCCGCTTCCTAGAGCCTTGAAATCACAGGCAAAACAGCTGGTCAAAACGGTCCGAGTTTCCGGTTGGCATTTGGCGCTGTGGCCGGAACCGCCGGTCCGGGCAAGGCGCATTGACCCGGCTTCGTCCCCGGCCCATCCTTGCCGTCCGGCATGACGCGCGACGATCCCCCGGGGGGCCTGCCTTGGCCCAGGGGCTCGGACCATTGAAGGACTTCCAGCATGGGCAAGCTTGTCGACGGCGTCTGGAGCGACCAGTGGTATGACACCGCCAGCACCGGCGGCCGCTTCCTGCGCACCACCACCGCCTGGCGCAGCTGGATCACGCCGGACGGCGCGCCCGGTCCCGCGGGTCAGCGCGGCTTTCCCGCCGAAAGCGGGCGCTACCACCTCTATGTCTCCTATGCCTGCCCCTGGGCGCATCGCACGCTGGTCTTCCGGGCGCTGAAGCGGCTGGAGCCGCATATCGGGGTCTCGGTCGTCCATCCCGACATGCTGTCCGAGGGCTGGGAGTTCCGCACCGACTTCCCCCTCGCCACCGGCGACCGGCTCTACGGCCTGCCCTACCTGCGCGACCTCTACCTGCGCGCCGATCCCAGGGCCTCGGGCCGGGTGACGGTGCCGGTCCTCTGGGACAAGCAGACGGGGACCATCGTCTCGAACGAAAGCGCCGAGATCATCCGCATGTTCAACTCGGCCTTCGACGGGCTGACCGGCAACCGGGACGACTATTATCCCGAACCTCTGCGTTCCCGGATCGACGCGCTGAACGACCGCATCTATCCCGCCTTCAACAACGGGGTCTACCGCGCCGGTTTCGCCACCTCGCAGGCGGCCTATGACGAGGCGGTGGCCGAGGTCTTCGCCACGCTCGACTGGCTGGAACCGCATCTGGCCGCCAACCGCTACCTGACCGGCCCCCGGATGACCGAGGTCGACTGGCGGCTCTTCACCACCGCGGTGCGCTTCGATCCGGTCTATCACACGCATTTCAAGTGCAACCGGGCCTGGATCCGGGAATATCCGAACCTCTGGGGCTGGCTGCGCGAGCTCTATCAGTGGCCCGGTATCGCCGAGACCGTGAAGTTCGACCATATCGTGCGGCACTACCACTACAGCCACGACACCATCAATCCCTACCGCATCCTGCCGATCAATCCCCGGATCGACTGGCTGGCCCCGCATGGGCGCGAGCGGATCTGACGGCAATAGTGACGCACCCCCGCAAATCCGGTTGTCGGAGTCGTGAAGCGGTGCAAGAGTGCCGCACGATGCGGGTGATGTCGGTCCTCTTTCAGCGGTTGCTTCTCCTGGCAGTCATCGCCATGGGGCTTGCGGCGACCGGCTTCGCGCATCGCATCCCTTCCGTGGACGACACCGCGCAGCAGTCATTCCTCCTTGCCGGCGGCGCGCTTTCCGATCTCTGCGCCGAGGGCGAAGACCACGGCCCTCCCGCCCACGGCGACTGTCCGGCCTGCCATATCGTCGGCGCGGTCGACCTGCCACCGGCGATGTTCGGACTGCGGGATGCGAACCTCGCCTTCGTCGCCGCAGTCGTCGCCCCGCGCGAAAGCCGCGCGGTGCGCAGCGTTCTCGATCCCGCACGCGGGATGCGTGCCCCGCCTCTGGCCTGATCGCGTTTCCCTGAAACCCTGATCCTTCCGGGCGCCCCCCTGCGCCCTGGCCCGAGGTCCCTCCATGACCCGTCTTCCCCCGCGGCCCCGGCTGCCGATGTCCGCACATCCGTTGCGGGCGATGGCGGCCGCCGGCACCGCCGATGACCCGCTTCCCTTACGGAGATCCCAGATGAAACGACTTGCTCTTCTTGCCGCGCTGACCCTCGGCGCCACCCTGCCCGCTTCGGCCGAAGTCACCCTGACCGACCTCAAGGGCCGGTCGATCACCCTGCCCGATCACCCCGACCGCGTGCTTCTGGGCTTCTACTACGAGGATTTCATCGCCATCACCGGCCCGGGCGGGATCGACAAGGTCGTCGCCATTTCCCGCGCCCCCTGGGCCGAATGGCGCCCGATGCAATGGGAGGCCTACAAGGCCGTCTACCCGATGATCGACAGCCTGCCGGACGTGGGTGATACCGAAACCGGCACTTTCTCGGTCGAGGCCGCGATCGCGGCCGCGCCGGATGTCGCCCTGCTGGCCGGCTGGCAGTTCGACGCCCTGGGCGAAGGCGTCGCCCAGCTCGAGGCGGCGGGCATCCCGGTCGTCGTGGTCGATTACAACGCCCAGACCCTCGCGGCGCATCTCGCCTCCACCCGCGTCATCGGGACGCTGATGGGCAGCGAGGATCGGGCCGGGAAGCTGGCGGCGCTCTATGAGGAGCGGATCACCGATACGGTGAAGCGCGTGGCGGCGGCGGGCGACGCGCCGAAGAAGGTCTATGTCGAACTGGCCAGGAAGGGCCCGGCCGAAATCGGCAATTCCTATGGCAACGGCATGTGGGCGGGCACGATCGAACTGGTGGGCGGCGCGAACATCGCCCGCGGCCAGGTCGAGAACTGGGGCCCGCTGGCTCCGGAATATGTGCTGGCCGAGAAGCCGGAGGTCATCCTTCTGGCCGGCTCCGAATGGCTCTCCTCGCCCGAGGCGGTGCGCGTCGGCTTCAACGCCGATGCCGCCGAGGTGCAGGCCAGGATGCTCAGTTACCTGACCCGTCCCGGATGGGCCGGCCTTCCGGCGGTCACCTCCGGCGAGGTCCATGCGATCTACCACGGCGGCGCGCGGTCCCTGTCCGATTTCGTCTTCGCCCGCTATCTCGGCAAGGTGCTGCACCCCGAGGCCTTCGCCGATGTCGACCCGCAGGCGGAACTGGCGGCCTATTACGCCGAATGGCTGCCGATCCCGCTGGACGGCATCTTCGTGCAGAAGCTGCAATGACCGAGCCCGGCCCGGGCATCGGCGGCTATGCCCGCCGGATCAGGCTGCGCAGCGCGGCGGCCGTGGCCGCCGCGCTGGTGCTGCTGGCGCTGATCCTGGCCGATCTGGTGACCGGCCCCTCCGGCATGTCGCTCGAGGCGCTGAACCGCGCGTTCCGGGCCGGACCGCAGGGCGCGGACCGCGCGGCAGCCGCGATCCTGTGGCAGATCCGCATGCCGCAGACCCTCATGGCGATCCTGGTCGGCGCAAGTCTGGGCCTTGCCGGGCTGATGATGCAGACGATCCTGGCCAATCCCCTGGCCAGCCCCTTCACCCTGGGCTTTTCGGCAGCGGCCGGCTTCGGCGCCGCCCTGTCGATCCTCCTCGGCGGGCTGACCGCGCTGCCGCAATGGCTGGAAACCCCGCTGGCGGCCTTCTCCATGACGCTCCTCGCGACGGGGCTCGTCTATCTCGTGGCCCGCTTCAAGGGCGCACAGGCCGAGATCCTGGTCCTGGCCGGGATCGCGGTCCTGTTCTTCTTCCAGGCGCTGCAGTCGCTGGTGCAATTCATGGCCAGCCCCGAGGTCCTGCAGCAGATCGTCTTCTGGCTGTTCGGCAGCCTGTTGAAGTCCAGCTGGACCAGCGTGCAGGTCACCGGGGCGATCCTGCTCCTCTGCCTGCCCTTCGTGCTGCGCGATGCCTGGAACCTGACCGCGCTGCGGCTGGGCGATGCGAATGCGGCAAGCCTCGGCATGGATGTGGACGCGATGCGGCGGCGGGTCTTCCTTCTGGTCGCAGCCCTGGTCGCGGGGGCGGTCAGCTTCACCGGCACCATCGGCTTTGTCGGGCTGATCGCGCCGCATGTCGCCCGTGCCGCCGTGGGCGAGGATCATCGCTTCGCCCTGCCGATGGCCGCGATCACGGGGGCGCTGATCCTCGTCGCGGCCTCGGTCGCAGGCAAGCTCCTCTCGCCCGGCGCGGTGATCCCGGTGGGGATCATCACCGCGATCGCCGGCATCCCGATGCTGCTGGCCGTGCTGTTCGCCCTGAAACCCGCCGGAGGACGCTGATGCTGACCGCAACCATACGCGAGGTGCGCAAGGGCCGGGTGACGGTGCTGCAGCCGCTGCGGCTGACCGCCGCCCCCGGCCAGGTCCTGGGCGTGATCGGACCGAACGGCGCCGGCAAGTCGACGCTTCTGCGCCAGCTTGCCGGGATCGACGGCGCCGGCGCCGCCCGATGGTCGGGCGAGGCGCTGGCCGCGCGGCAGATCGGCTTCATGCCGCAGGCCTTCCAGGTCTCCGCCCGGCTCTCGGTGCTGGAATGCGTGCTGCTGGGCCGGCGCGAGGGGCTGGGCTGGCGCGTCGCGGCGCAGGATCTGGCCGCCTCCGCTGCGGCCCTCGCGGCGCTGGGGCTGGAGCGGCTGGCCCAGCGGCCGCTGGAAAGCCTGTCGGGCGGCCAGCAGCAGATGGTGCTTCTGGCCCAGAGGCTGGTGCGCAGGCCCCGGCTCCTGGTGCTGGACGAACCGACCTCGGCGCTGGACCTGCATCACCAGCTGACCGTGCTCGGCCATCTGCGCGCCCATGCCCGGCGCCGGGACGCCATCGTGGTGATGGCCCTGCATGACCTGACCATGGCCGCGCGCTTCTGCGACCGGCTCGCCCTCCTCCAGGCCGGCCACCTGCTGGCCTGCGGTCCGCCCTGCACCCTCCTGACCTCCGAGGCGATCCGCGAGGGCTGGCAGGTCGAGCCCGAGGTCCTGCTTGCCCGCGACGGCGGCCAGGTCATCGTCCCGCACCGGATCGAGGCCCCGCAATAGGATCGGCCAGCCGCCGGACCGGAGTCTTCCCGCAATTCGCGGCACCGGGTCCGGAATGCCGGGCTTGGATTTGGCCCGTCTTGCTCTAAGCTGGTCCCAGCGCAGCCCTCGCGGGACGGTTTGCGAATGAACTGCAACGCGCCTCTGGTCAAGCGCCGGATCTTGCGGCTCCATGCGGAGAACGCGGCCTTCGTCGTGTCGCAGCTGCGGCTCGGCCAGGACGGGCCGAACTTCCGCCTGGTCGAGATCTTCGATCTGGAGGCCCGCCTCGGCGGCCATCTCGACGCCCTCACCATCGCCCGCGACACGGGGCTGGAGCTGGCGCATGAGGCGCTTGCCGTCGCGGCCGGATTCGGCGAGGTCTTCACCGCCTTCCACCTCGGCCTGCATGCCCGGCCCGACCTCGTGCTCCCTGCCCTCGCCCCGCCCGAGGTCCTGATCTGGGAGCAGGTCGCCGCCCTGGGTCTCGCCGCCGCCTGGTGCGCGCCCGACCGGATGGCGGCCCGGATGCGGGACTGGATCACCGGGCACGACCCGATGGCCACCCGGATCGCGCTGGAGGTCTGCGGCCTGCGCCGCGTGGACCCCAAGGGCCACCTGAAGCCGCTCCTTGCCCATCGCGACCCGCGCGTCGCGGCGCGCGCCATGCAGCTGGCCGGAGAGCTTGGCCGCGCCGACCTCGCCGCCGACCTGGCCCGCCTCGCCGAAACCGCCGACCCGGCGCTGCGCTTCCACGCCGCCCGGGCCGCCGCCCTCCTCGGCGACCGCCGCACCTCCCCCGCGATCCTCTCCACGCTCATCACCCCCGCCACCCCGCCTGCCGAGGCCCGGATGGCGGCCGAATTGCTGCCCCTGGTCCTCGACGACCGCGCCGCCCGCGCCGCCATCGCGCGGCTCATGTCCGACCGGCTGACCGAACGCTGGGGCATCGTCGCGACCGGGGCGCTGGGGGCGGCGGACACCCTGGACTGGCTCCTGCGCCAGATGGACGATTCCCTCCTGTCGCGCATTGCCGGGGCCGCCTTCTGCCGGATCACCGGCGCGCGGCTGAGTGCGGAATCGCTGGAGCTGGACTCTTTCCCCGACGATCCCGACGACCCTTTGGTCGCCGCCTGCCCGCAGGAAAGCTTCATCGAGGCCAAGCTCTACTGGCCCGACCCCGACAAGCTCGCCCGCTGGCTCGCCCCGAACCGCGCCCGCTTCGTGGCCCAGACCCGCCACCTCCTCGGCCTCCCCGCCTGGACGATCCAGCCCCCGATCGAGGCTGTCGCGACCTACCAGCTCGACCAGCGCGCCCTGGCGCTGGAGCTTGCCACCCGCGCCCCCGACGCGCCCCTGCCGAACTGGCACGGCCCGGTGCTCCCCCAGCCACGGGGGTTCACCCGCAGATGGTAGGGCCCGCGCCATGAGGCTGGAGAACACCACGCCCTTTCCGGCGAACTTCACCCTGGCGCTGGACAAGCAGGGGCACGAGCAGATCGTGCTGGTGGTCCGCGCCACCTTCACCCTCTCCCCCACCCGCGGCGAACCGACCCTCGTCGCCCCCGACCAGCTGCCCCTGATCGAGGCCGATGTCTTCGGCGCCGACCCCGCCTGGGACGCCCCGGTCTTCGAGACCGACTTCGCCCATTTCCGCCCGCGCTGCGACGTCCTCTGCCATGCCCGCGCCCACGCCCCGCGCGGCGAGCCCGCGACGACGGTCGACGTCGGCATCCGCCTCGGCCCATGGGCCAAGAAGTTCACCGCCCACGGCAGCCGCATCTGGCTGCGCGGCGCGGCCGGTCATACGCCCTCCGAGAAGCGCCCCTTCCTGGTGCAGGACATCGGCTACGACCACGCCTATGGCGGCATCGACCCCGAGGCCGAGAACCCCGCCATGGCCAAGGCCTTCCCGGAAAACCCCGCGGGTCTTGGCTACTACCCGAACTCGCTCAACCGCGAGGGCAAGCCGCTGGCCCAGACCTCGGAATTCGGCCAGGACGCCGTCTCCCCCGACGGCGGCTATCCCCCCATGGCCTTCGGCCCCTTGGGTCGCACCTGGCTGCCGCGCCGCCAGTATGCGGGAACCTACGACGATACCTGGCTCGACAACCGCGTCCCCCTCCTGCCGATGGACTTCGACGACCGCTACTTCCAGGCCTCGCCCCCCGACCAGCAGATCCCCTATCCGCTGGGCGGCGAGCCGGTCGAGACGGTCAACCTTTCCCCCGAAGGCCGCCTCTCCGGCGCGATCCCCCGCACCCAGATCGTCGTCACCTTCGAGCGCAAGTCCGGCCGCGTCACCCAGCGCATCGCCAATCTCGACACCGTCCTCCTCCTGCCCGAGGCCGCCCGCATGTGCCTGACCTGGCGCACCCGCATCACCGCCGAGCGCGACCTCTTCGAGTTCGCCCGCGCCATCGTCGTCGAACGCCCGCTCGACGGCGCCACCCACTGGCCGGGGGGCGGCAATGGCTGAGACAGGCATCGCCCCCGGCCTCTCGGTCATCGGCTACGGCATCTGGTCCGCGCTCGGCCCCGACGGCCCCTCCACCATCGCCGGCATCCGCGGCCAGATCATCGGGTCGGAGACCGGCAACCTCTGGGACCCGACCGCAGGCGCCAATCTCAACTGCTTCCGCGTCGCCGCGCATCAATGGTGGGAGGGGCCGGGCTTCCTCCCCGATCTCGCCACGCCGCCGATCGAGGAATGCCTGGCCCAGGTCGCCCACCTCCCCCCCGCGCTCCGCCGCCCCGCATCCGAAATCCCCATCCTCGTCACCGTCGCCCCCAAGGACCGCCCCGGCCGCCCCGCCGACCTCGAAGCCCTCGTCCTCGACGGCCTCGCCCGCAAGCTGGGCCGCCCGCTTCCCCCGGGCTCCGGCGTCATCGGCGGCGGACGCTCGGGCCTGCCGCACCTCCTCGCCACCGCCGCCCGCCAGTCCAGCCGCTACCCGCTGCAAATCCTCGTCGGCGTCGAAAGCCTGCTGCGCCAGCGGATCGTGGAGCATTACATCGGCAGGAACCGCCTCCTCTGCGGCGCCAACACCTCGGGCTTCACCGTGGGCGAAGCCGCCTCCGCCATCCTCGTCGCCCGCACCGGCAGCACCCAAGGGCCCGAGCTGGCGATCACCGGCATGGGCACCGGCCTTGAACCCGGCCGCGACGGCGGCACCCGCGAGCAGGCGGTGACGGGCGAGGGCCTGACCCAGGCGATCCGCGCCGCGCTGGCGGCGACGGGGATTCCGTTCTATGATTTTCCGGCATTGATCGGCGACCTGAACGGCGAGCATTTCAAGTTCAAGGAACAGATGATGGCCCAGATGCGCCTGGACCGCGCCCCGCCCGAGGGCCGCTCCCGCCGCCCGCGCGGCTATACGGAACACTGGAACCTGATCGAATACGCCGGCGAGATCGGCGCCGCCCTGATGCCCGCGCAACTCGCCTGGGCCTTCGAAATGGGCCGCGCCGGCCTCCTGCCCCAGAACCGCGCCCTGTGCATCGCCGGCGAAGACGACGGCCGCCGCGTCGCCCTGACCGCCGAGATGCGGGGGATCGGCCCATGAGCGTCTTCGCCAACGGGCTGGAGGTTTCGGGCAAGGCCACGCCCAACAAGACCATCGCCGCGATGCCCGACGTCTGCCTCTCGCCACCCCCGCCCCCGGCCGGGCCGGTGCCGATCCCCTATCCCTTGACCGGCATGGCCTCGGACACCACCGACGGCTGCACCAGCGTGTTCGTGAAGGGCAAGGAGGCGGGCAAGAAGAACGGCAGCAAATACTCGAAGACCACCGGCGACGAGCCCGCGACCAATGGCCTGGGCGCCGGCGTCGTGACCCACAAGATCACCGGCCCGCTGAAGTTCGCCGCCTATTCCTTCGACGTGATCTTCGAGGGCGGCGGCGCGGAACGCTTCACCGACCTCACCACCCAGAACCACATGAACGCCGGCAACTGCTCGGTCGGCATGAGCGCGGCGACCGCCGCCGCGGGAATGGGCCCGAAGGAAAATCCATGCGCCCAGCTGCAATCGGCGAACGACGCCGTTCGGCGCAACATGCGCGAGCGCGAGAACAAGCGCAACAAGAAGAAGCCGAAGAAGAAACGCACGAACAATGCGTCAAAACCTACCATCACCCACGGCGTCTTCACGCCGAAAGGCGGGTCGCCGTCCGTGGTGCGGGCCTGCTCCAACCGAAGGATGGGCGCCTACTACTCCGGGATGGCGAAGGGCACGCCGCAATATGCCAAGGGCAGCAAGAACGTCCGGAAATCCAGCGGCGCCTGCGGTGGCCATGTCTACGAAGAGAACCGCGCCGACCAGCGCCCGCACACCGCGCATACCGAGGCGCGGATCATCGAGGACCTGTTCAAGAGCGGGCCCTCGCCGGTCGGCGGAACGCTGGTCCTGGGGATCGACTGGAACACGTCCAGCCCCCCGGACACGTCGCAGGACGCCTGCGAACATTGCAAGAAGCTTCTCTGCGCGGTCGGAGGGAACGGCCCCGAGGCCTGCATGACGATCAAGGTCTGCGTGGGCAGCCCGGTTGCCAAGCCGAAGGACGTCAAGGATCTCTATTGCTGAAGGTGGACAGGATGGAATGGTATGAAAAGGCAGTTCCGGCGACCATTGCCGAAGCCCCGCTCGCCTTCGTCTGGGAAGGGCCGGACAAGCATATCGGTCCGGTCGAGCGTGAGACACCCCTTCTCGTCGCGCTGAAGAACAAGACGACGAATGGAACGACGGCCCTGGCCGCTGCGACGGCGACCTGGGGGTTCCTGCGGTTCGCGCATCATCTGGACATTGCGCCCTACCTCAAGTTTGCCGAGGCGGTCTTTCTGCAGATGCCCGCGTCCGAATGGATCGACATCTCCTCCGTCAAGGCCGATCCGGTTCCGAACCGGCCCGCTCCCGTCTCGGCGATCAAGCGGTTGCGCAGGCTTCTGATGTCCGCCGTGAACCCGGCACGCTGGGGCGACACGATCGACCAGCCGTTTCGGGAGACCTTTCACCTCGTTCACCTGGTCCGGCATGTCCTTGACCCAACGTCGCTCCCGGCGTTCGAAACCTGGCTCACGGCGGCCATTGCCCGCATCGACCAGATCGCTCCTCGACCTCCCGAGCAGAGCCGCGACTGGGACACGGCCTCCGAGGCGGAGATCGCCGCCTACATCCGTCTCTTCCGCGGCCAGCCTGTGGCGCCAGACGTATTTGCGGAGCCGGTAGAGCCTGGCGGGTTGATCGCCGCCTATGCCGCTTTTGCCACGCCCGAGCGGATGGCCGCGAATCCGTACATCCGTCCGGACCGAACCCCGATCGCACCATGAAACCGCTGTTCGATCAGTATCTTGCCCTGGCGCCTGGCGCGGCCGAGCTTGGCTACGCCTGGGACGAATGGCGCATTCACGACGATTATGCTGACGGCGAGACGGGTTTCGAAGAGCAGCTGGAACTCCTGTCCGATGCGGCCAGCCTCGCCCTGACCATTGCGCTGGGGGAATGGATCGCGGCGGGCCTGGCCGCTTTCGATGACCAAGACCGGACCGTCGCGCATTATGTGCGCTCTGCCTGGGCCGCGTTCTCGCAAAGCTACCGGCCGGTCTATTTCGAGACCGACGACGACGACTGGCGCGGACCGCAGCGGGGGATGCTGAACATGGCGCTCATCGTGGTCAATGATGCGGTGTTCTGCCGCGATGAGGACCCGGACGTCGCGGATCGCGCGAACCAGCTTCTCTTCTACTGTCAGAAGCTCTATCCGCGCCTGCCGGCCTTTGGCGAATGGCTGGCGGACAGCCTTGCGCTCCTGAAGTCCTTCTATCCGTACCGGGATGGCGACGACCCGATGATCGACCTTCCGGCAACGCCCCCCGTTCCGCGCGAGGTCTTCGGTCCCGGCCTGTCATCCCCGGACCGGGCAGCACCGCTGATCGAAGCCTACCTGGACCGCATAGCCCCGACAAACCCGTTCCTGTCGAAGACAGCCCCGTGATCGGGGGGCACCTTACCGTCCGAGCCTCCCGCCTGTCGGGCCGGACGCGGCCAATTCTTCACAAATCCTGAACGTCCACACCGAACCCCCTCAGTCCAAACGTGCCGGCAATCTATTCGCGCGCCGCACCCGGCCTTCAGTTCAGTTGCACCGATGCCCCCTGGACCCGGTTCGGCCCGTCCGACCGGCTCAGGACCTGGGTCCCCCGAATCGTCACCCTCCCGTCCGCCGTCAGGTGGATGCTGGCCTTCCCGCAGCGGAGGGTCAGCTCCCGCCGGGCCTCGATCACCAGCTTCTCCCCGTCCGCCTCGACCTCCGGGACCGGGGGCTGGACCAGCCCCAGGATCAGCGGCTGGTCGTCCATCATCGTGACCGCCGCCAGCCGCCCGACCGAAGCCACCGTCACCGGCACCAGCGACAGCGCGAAGACGGGCGTCTCGTCCAGCGACGGGACCAGCAGTTCAGCGCGGCCATCCGGGCCGATGCCGATGATCTCGCCCCGATGGACGCCCGGCAGCCCGAGGAAGGTTCCGTCATGCATCGCCGCCCCTCCTATTCGAATTCATAGCCGAACCCGGCGTCCGAACCCGTCACCGTGACCCGCGTCAGCTCCGCCCCCTCCAGCTTGCGGTTCAGCACCTGGCGGGAGAGTTCCGGCAGCAGCGTGTTGGTCAGGATCGCGTCGATCATCCTGCCGCCGCTTTCGATTTCCGTGCAGCGGGCCTTGATCGTGTCCATCACGCCCGCGCCGACCACCAGTTCCGCCCCATGCCCCGCCTCCAGCCGCCGGGCGATGCCGCGCAGCTTGTGGCCGGCGATGGCCTCGATCATCGCATCCGAGAGCGGATAGTAGGGGATCGTCACCACCCGGCCCAAGAGCGCGGCAGGGAAGACCTTCAGAAGCGGCGCGCGGAGCGAGGCGGTCAGGTCATCGAGGTCGGCGCCGGACTTGCCGTCCTCGGTCATCGCCATGATCTCTTCCGACCCGACGTTGGAGGTCAGCAGGATCAGCGTGTTCTTGAAGTCGATCCGGCGGCCTTCGCTGTCGTCCATCATCCCCTTGTCGAAGACCTGGAAGAAGATCTCGTGCACGTCCGGATGGGCCTTTTCCACCTCGTCCAGCAGGATCACCGAATAGGGCCGTCGCCGGACGGCCTCGGTCAGGATGCCGCCCTTGCCGTAGCCGACATAGCCGGGCGGCGCGCCTTTCAGAGTCGAGACGGTATGGGCCTCCTGGAACTCGCTCATGTTGATCGAGATCAGGTTCTGCTCGCCGCCGTAGAGGGTTTCGGCAAGGGCCAGCGCGGTCTCGGTCTTGCCGACGCCGGAGGGGCCGCAGAGCATGAAGACGCCGATGGGTTTCTCCGGGGCCCCCAGCCCGGCGTAGCTGGTCTGGATGCGGTTGGCGATCATGCCCATCGCGTGGTCCTGACCGACGACGCGTTCGGAGAGCGTCCCGGCCAGTTGCAGGGCGCGTTCGGTCTGGCTGGCGAGCATCCGGCCCATCGGGATGCCGGTCCAATCCTGGACGATGGCGCCGACTGCGAGGCGATCCACCGCCGGAAGGATCAGGGGTCGTTCGCCTTGGGCTTCGGCCAAGGCGGCCATCTTCGCGCGCAGGGTCGCCAGCATTTCGGCACGGGCTTCCGGGGTCAGTGCCTCTGGCTCGGCGGTGTCCTCGGTGTCTTCGGGCGGGGTCTCCCCCGTCACGCCGGTTTCATCGACCGGCTGGCCCGCCCCGCGCAGGGTGGCGCGCAGCGACAGGACCTCATCGACCAGCGCCTTCTCGGCCTCCCACCGGGCCTTGGCGGCGTCGAGTTCGGCCGCAGCCTTCGCCAGCGCAGCCTCGACCTCGGCCTTGCGCTCGCCGACCTCGATCCCGATGGCCTCCTCGCGGCTGATGATCCCCTGCTCCACCTCCAGCGAGGACAGGCGGCGTTCGATGTCCTCCACCTCGGCCGGGGTGGCGTGCTGCGAGACGGCGACCCGGGCGCAGGCGGTGTCGAGCAGGCTGATCGCCTTGTCCGGCAGCTGGCGCGAGGGGATGTAGCGGTGCGACAGCGTCACCGCCGCCTCGATCGCCTCGTCCAGGATTTCGACCTTGTGGTGCTTTTCCAGCACCCCGGCCACGCCGCGCAGCATGCGCACGGCGGCCTCCTCGGCCGGTTCCTCGACCTTCACCACCTGGAAGCGGCGGGTCAGGGCGGGGTCCTTCTCGATATGCTCCTTGTATTCCGACCAGGTGGTCGCCGCGACCGTCCGCAGCTCCCCCCGCGCCAGAGCCGGTTTCAGAAGGTTCGCCGCATCGCCGGTGCCCGCAGCCCCCCCGGCGCCGATCAGGGTATGCGCCTCGTCGATGAAGAGGATGATCGGTTTTTCCGAGGACTGCACCTCGTCGATCACCTGCTTCAGCCGCTTCTCGAACTCGCCCTTCACCGAAGCGCCGGCCTGCATCAGGCCCACGTCCAGCATGTGCAGGTCCACCGCCTTCAGCTGCGGCGGCACGTCGCCGCGCGCCAGACGCAGGGCGAAGCCCTCGACCACGGCGGTCTTGCCCACCCCGGCCTCGCCGGTGAGGATCGGGTTGTTCTGGCGGCGGCGCATCAGGATGTCGATGATCTGGCGGATTTCCGGGTCGCGGCCGATCACCGGGTCGATCTTCCCGGCCCGCGCCCGCTCGGTCAGGTTCGTCGCATACTGGTCCAGCGCCGACTTGCCGCCGGGGGCCTGTTTCGCCTTCGCGGCCTCGGGCGCGGCCCCGCCGCCTTCCACCGATTCCGCCAGCAGATCGCCCAGTTGCGCGCCCATGGCGGGGTCCAGCTTGTCGAACTCCAGGCTGATCTTGAAGAGCAAGCCCTCCAGCACCGGCACCTTCAGCGCGCCCAGAAGGATGTAGGCCGAGCGCACGGTATCGTCGCCGAATTCCAGGCTGCCGAAGGTCCAGCCCTCCTGGATCGCGCGGAAGATGTGGTCCGAGAATTCCTCGACCGACCCCGCGCCATGCGGCAGCGCGTCCATCGCCCGCGTGATGTCCGCCGCCAGGCGCGAGGCATCCACCCCCGCCGAGGCGCAGAGGATCTCGAAATCCGACCGGGACGACTGCGACAGCGCCTCGATGAAATGCACCAGCTCGACATAAGGATTGCCGCGCGCCTTCGCCGCCTGTGCCGCTGCCGAGAACGCCTTCAGGCAGACAGGATTCAACTTGCCGACCAGCTCCTTGCGCTTGATCGTCTCGGTGCCGCCACGTGGGGCCATAATCCATCCCCCTCAGCCGATTTGAATATGCTTGCTCATCCGGACGGAAAGACGCAGGCTTTCCGCAAGGTCAATCTAATCCGGAAACCTTCGCATGGCGAATGTTTTGGTGGCCGCCGCCGGTGGTGAATGCCCGACCCCGGTCCGCTGCGGGGGCCGGGGATGATCGGCCCCCTGCCAGGAGACATCTTCCGCCAGGGCCAGGTCCTGAACCACACCTACGAGATCGAGGGCGTGCTCGGCCGTGGCGGCACGGGCGAGGTCTACCGCGCGAAGAACCAGATCTCGGGCCGGATCGTCGCGATCAAGGCGCTGAACGCGCGGTTCTCGGGCAATGACGACTACATCCAGCTGATGCGCCGCGAAGAGCAGATGCGCGACGTGCTGAACGACGCCGTCGTGCGCTACACCGAATGTTCGCGCACCGATCAGGGCCATGTCTTCCTGGTGATGGATTTCATCGACGGCCCCTCGATGAACGACGTGATGGCCCGCCGCCGGATGGATGCGCGCGAGCTGATGATCATCGCGCACCGGGTGGCCGAGGGGCTGGTCGCCGCCCATGCGCGCGGGATCGTGCACCGCGACCTCTCGCCCGACAACGTCGTCCTGCGCGACGGCGAGGCCGGGCGGGCCACGATCATCGACTTCGGCATCGCCAAGGACACCTCGACCGGGGCGAAGACCATCGTCGGCAACGAATTCGCCGGGAAATACGAATATGCCGCGCCCGAGCAGCTTGAGGGCCGCGCCGAAAAGCGGTCGGACCTCTATGCCCTGGGCGCGACGCTTCTGGCGGCCTTTCGCGGCCAGGTGCCCTTCGCTGGCTCGACGCCGGGAGAGATCGTGCGTCGCAAGCAGTCGCGGCTGGATACCGAAGGCGTTCCCGAGCCCTTGAAGGGCCTGATCGACTGGCTCACCGCCCCGGCGCTGGCCGACCGCGCCCCCAGCGCCGAGGCCGTGGTCGCCCGCCTGAACGAGGTGCTGCGGCCGAATGCCCGGCGCGCGGGCCGGCAGGCGCCGCATGGCGGCGAGTCGCGGAAGCGTGGAAACTGGGCGCTGCTTCTGGTGCTGCTCCTGGGGCTGGCCGGAGGCGGGGCCTGGTATGCCGGGCTTTTCGAGGGCTGGAACCAGCCGGTCCTTCCCGTCGCCGCCCCCTATCTCCTGACCGCAAGCGCCGGACCCCAGGGTGCGGCGCTCTCCGGCAACGCGCCGGACGCCGGCTCGGCCCAGCGCCTGCGCCAGGCCTTTGCCGGGGCCACCGGGACCACCCCGCCCGAGACCGCGCTGACCCTTGCCACGGGGGTGCCGGACGACCGCTGGGTCGAAAACGTCGCCGCCGGGCTTGGCCAGATGCAGGGCCTGGCCGAATGGGCGCTGTCCGTGACCGACAACACCCTCGCCGTGACGGGCCTTGCCGACAGCCGCGACCTTGCCGCCGACAGGACGACGGCGATCTCCGACTGGGCCGGACAGGCCGGGATGACCGCCCGCATCGACATCGCCATCGGCCCGCGCCTTCTGCCGGTGCAGGCGGTGCGGGACGTCGTGCAGCCCTTCGCGCTCTGCGGCCCCCTCGGCCCCGACGCGCCGCCCGAGGCGGGCTATGCCCTGGGCGACACCATCGTCATCACCGGCGCGATCGAGACCGAGGCGGCGCGCGGCAAGCTCCAGCAGGCGCTGGAAGATGCCATCGGCGACCGGCAGCTCCGCATCGACGCCACGATCCTGAACGCCGACCTCTGCGCCGTCCGCCGCGTCCTGCCGCAGCTTGAGTCGGACCGGCTGTCGATCTGGCTCGGCGACGGCGCGACGGGCCAGGTCAACCTCTCCGGCATCTACCACGCCGGCGAGAATCCCGTCGTCGAGGTCCTGGCCCCGGCCGATCTGACCGGCCTGTCGCTCTGGGTCGTGGTCGTCGACAACACCGGGGCCGTCTACAACCTCCTGCCCAACCTCAAGCAGGAGGCGCATGACCTCGCCGATGTCGGCGCGGTGGAGAACGGCCAGCGCCGGATCCGGGTCCTGCATTCGCTGGAGGATGTGAAGAACGGCATCGGCACCTTCGCCACCACCGTGGACGAGGACAGCTTCGGCAAGTCCGAGATCATCGCCTTCCTGTCGAAGACCTCGCTCTTCGGCATCCGGCGGCCCAAGGACGAATCCATCGCCTCCTTCGCCGAGGCGCTGGCCCAGATCCTCCGGGACGAGCCGGGGAACATCGTGTCAATCGCCTCGCGGGTCATTGATGCAAGACCTTGACTTTAGGTCAAGTGGTGCAAGACTTGCAGCCATAGTCACCAGTTTGCACGTTTTGAAGAAGGCCTTGGAAGATGGACCTAGAACCATTTCTGGTTCCGGTGGGCCAAGACGATGCCTCCGGCCTGGAACTCAGAAACGACCCGCGCTTTCACGGCATCGAGCGGTTGCTGGACCCGGCCGCACGCAGCTTCCGGCTGGAGAATGTCCGCAACGGCGGCACCGGCAGCGTCGAGGTCGACTGGACCGGCGTGCTTGACCAGGCCGCCGAACTGGCCCGCTCGGGCCGCGACCTCCGGCTTCTGGTCATCGTCACCCGGTCCCTGGCCAATGCCGAGGGTTTTGCCGGTCTGCGCGACGGTCTCGATCTTCTGACCGCCACGGTCGACCGCTTCTGGGACAGCGCCCATCCGGCCCTGCGCGAAAGCCCCTCCCCGCGCGAGGCGGCGACGCGGCGGATCAATTCGCTGTTCCAGCTCGAGAACGCGGACAACGGCCTCCTGTGCGATCTGGAATTCACCGTGATCCTCGCCCCGCGCGGCATCGGCCCGATCACCGGCGGCGACCTCTGCGCCGGCGGGCTGAGCCGCAACCAGGCCCAGGCCGAGATGCCCTCGGGCCTGGGCGACAAGGAGATGGCCGAGCTGCTGTCGCGCCATGACGCGCGGGTGAACCGCGTCACCGCCGCCTGCCGCGCCCAGGCCATCGAGCGGCCCGAGGAGACGGCCGCCCTGGTCCAGTCGATCGAGGCCGCCCGCGCCGCCCTGGCCCGGCTCGAAGCCGCGCTGAACGGGCGCGTGATGGAAAACGGCGTCGGCGTCCGCTTCAAGGAACTGGACAAGGTGCTGGCCCGCGCCCTCGCGCCCCTGGCCGCCGCCCAGGCCCAGGGCGCCGCCGCTCCCCCGGCACCCGAGGCCCCCGCCATGGCAGATCCCGTCCCCGCCCTGAACGGCGTCCATGCAACCCCGGCGCCAGCCGGCATCCCCGCCGCCGTCACCTCGCGCCGGGACGTGGAACGCTGCCTCGACATGATCATCGACTTCTACGAACGCACCGAGCCGTCCAGCCCGATCCCGCATCTGGCGCGGCGGATGCGGAAGATGGTCCCGATGAACTTCCTGCAGCTCATGGAAGAGATCGCGCCCAGCGGAATGAAGGAATTCAAGAACGTAGCCGGAGTGGACGACAAGAAATCCGCCGCCCAGTAGGGCGGCACCACATAGGGAAGGGCCCGACAGATGAGTGAGAGCAAGGCGAAGGTGATCGAACGCAACCGCGCTCCACGGGTGCAGATCGCCTATGATGTCGAACATTACGGCAGCCCGACGACCATCGAACTTCCCTTCGTCATGGGCGTGATGGCCGATCTCGCCGGCAAGTCCGAGACGAGGGAAGCGACGAAGCCGGTCAACGACCGCACCTTCGTCGACGTCGACGCCGGACGCTTCGGCAAGTTCATGGAGGCGCTGGCCCCCCGGGTGAAGGCCCGGGTGCCGAACCGCCTGCCCGGCAAGGACGGCGCGGCGGACGAGGAGATGTTCGTCGACCTGACCTTCAAGCACATGTCGGACTTCACCCCCGACAAGGTGGCCGAGCAGGTTCCGGCGCTGGCCGAACTCCTGAAGATGCGCCGCCAGCTCGAGGAGTTGCTTGGCTACATGGACGGCAAGGTGAACGCCGAAAAGCGCATCGCCCAGCTTCTGCAGAACGAGCCCCTGCTGCAGCAGGTCGCCGAAGAAGCCGTGAAGAAGGAGGGCTGAGCCATGGCCGAACAGGAAAAGCAGGCCACCGCCGCCCCCGAGGCCCAGGCCGTCGATCTCGGCGAATTCAGCGACCTTCTGGAAAAGGACTTCCGCGTCAAGGACGACGAAGGCCAGAAGCTGCACAAGCTGGTGCAGAACCTGGCGCTGGCGGCGACCGAACGGTCGGGCACCGCGACCATCTCGGGCAATGCGGTCAAGTCGATCAAGAACCTGATCGCCGGCATCGACAGCCTTCTGACCACCCAGATGAACGAGATCATGCACGCCCCCGAGGTCCGCGAGATCGAGGGCACCTGGCGCGGGCTGCACTACCTCGTGAACAACACCGAAACCGACCAGAAGCTGAAGATCCGGGTGATGAACATCACCAAGGACCAGCTGGCCGATACGCTGGAGGATTTCGAGGGCCAGATGTGGGACCAGTCCCCCATCTTCAAGCGGCTTTACACCGACGAATATTCCATGTTCGGCGGCGAGCCCTTCGGCGCGATCCTCGGGGCCTATGAGTTCAGCCACCATCCGCGCGACGTGGGCCTTCTGCGCAACATGTCGGGCGTCTGCGCCTCGGCGCATGCCCCCTTCATCGCCGCCGCCGCGCCGCAGCTCTTCCGCATGCAAAGCTGGCAGGAACTGCCGAACCCGCAGGACCTGCAGCAGATCGTCTCCTCGCCCGACTATGCCAGCTGGCAGTCGCTGCGCGAGTCGGAGGATGCGCGCTACATCGGCCTGACCATGCCGCGCGTGCTGGCCCGCCTGCCCTATGGCGCGGCGACGATCCCTGTGAAGGGCTTCGCCTTCGAGGAGGAGATCGACGGCAAGCACGACCACTACGTCTGGATGAACGCGGCCTTCGCCATGGGCGTGAACATCAACCGCAGCCACAAGCTCTACGGCTGGGGCACCCAGATCCGCGGCGTGGAATCCGGCGGCTCGGTCATCAACCTGCCGGTCCACAGCTTCCCGACCGACGACGGCTCGATCGCGATGAAATGCCCGACCGAGATCGCCATCGACGACCGGCGCGAGGCGGAACTGGCCAAACTCGGCTTCATGCCGATCCTGCACCGCAAGAACACCGACATCGCCGCCTTCATCGGCGCGCACAGCCTGCAGGACGACGAGGCCCGCGCCGGCCGCCTGGTCGATCCCGACGCCCAGGCCAACGAACGCCTCTCGGCCAACCTGCCCTATCTCTTCCCGGTCAGCCGCTTCGCGCATTACCTCAAGGCGATGGCGCGCGACAAGGTGGGCACCTTCAAGGAACGCGCCGACATGCAGGTCTGGCTGTCGGAATGGATCAACCGCTATG
This sequence comes from Tabrizicola soli, assembly GCF_015999335.1. Lineage (GTDB taxonomy): Bacteria > Pseudomonadota > Alphaproteobacteria > Rhodobacterales > Rhodobacteraceae > Tabrizicola > Tabrizicola soli. The sequence continues at coordinate 20,939 of NZ_JAEACP010000015.1, forward strand.
TGCTGTCGAACACGGCCATGGCGGATGACAAGGCCAAGGCGAAACGGCCCCTGGCCAAGGCCGAAGTACAGGTCGACTCGGTCGAGGGGCGCCCCGGCTATTACAACGCGCGCTTCTACCTGCGGCCGCATTACCAGCTCGAGGGCATCAACGCGAGCCTGCGGCTCGTCTCCGAACTGCCCTCGGTGAAAGCCAAGTGAATATAAATGGAGTATCCCCAATTTAACGGATGAAAGGGTAAGGAAATGGCTGTTTCCGGTTACATGAAGATCGAGGAAATCCCTGGCGAAAGCGGCCGCAAGGACCACGAGGGCGAGATCACCATCGCCTCGCTGTCCTGGGGGGCCACGCGTCCCGCGATCAACACCCCCGGCGTGGGCCGCAGCACCGGCATGGCGAACGTGACCTCGCTGACGGTCTCCAAGTTCTACGACAAGTCCTCGCCCTACCTGGCGCAGGCCGTGCTTCTGGCGACCGCATTCCCCGAGATCGTGGTCACCCTGCGCAAGGACTCGGGCGAGACTCATCTCGACTATCTGACCATCACGCTCTCGGACTGCATGGTCGAAGGCTACAACTTCGCCGGGGCGAGCGATGTCGAGACGCCGCCGATGGAAACCATCTCCATCGTCTTCAACAAGATGAAGGTCCTCTACATCGAGCAGGCCAGCGACCATTCGGCCGGCGGCGAGCACGAATTCGAATATGATCTGGTTGCGGGGGCCTGAGCGCGGGCCTCTCCGGCAGGGAAAGGACACCTTCGGTGGCTGATCCGATCCTTCAATCCCGGACCGAAGCGGTCCAGCCCAGCCTGTGGGACCGCCTCGTCGATGACTTGCCCGGCATCGTCTCGGAAACCGACCGGCAGCGCGCCGATCTGGCGGCGCGGATCGGCGCCGCCAGGGTCGAGGCGGTGCTGGCCGGCGGGGCGCGCGTCATCGAGGCCGATCCCGGCCTCGATGACGACACCCGCCGCGACCTGCACCTGTTCCTGACCCGGACCGCCCGCCGCGCCTTTCTGGAAGAGCGCGGCATCGTCGTGAACGCCGCCGTCCTGCGCGAGGCGGTCCGGCGCGACATCGAGGCATTGTTCAACGTCGAACGCTTCGAATCCGGGCTGCAACTGACCGACCGCGAGGGCAAGGGCTACGAGACGCCCCAGGACCTGATCGCCGATTTCCCCCATGTCCGCCGTTCGGTCCTGAACTACGGCGTCCCCTCCTTTTCCGGCCGCTCCATCTCCGACTTCGACCTTGCCGCCCTGGCCCGCGAACTGCGCGAGGTGATCGCCGTCTTCGAACCCCGCCTCAAGCGCGACTCGATCCGGGTCAAGGTGGCCCAGGGCGACCGCACCGGCATGCGGATCGAGGTCGACGCGATGCTCATGCTCTCGCCCGTGCCCGAACGCCTGCGGCTCTCCACCATGATCGACCTGGACAACGGACGCGCCACCACGGCGGTCGAGGACGCATGATGGACCGCAATTTCCTCAGCTATTACGAGGACGAGCTCGCCCATATCCGCGAGCTTGCGACCGAATTCGCGGCACTCCACCCGACGGTCGCCCGCAACCTCTCGCTCGACGCGGTGCCCTGCCCCGACCCCTATGTCGAACGCCTGCTGGAAGGCGTGGCCTACCTCGCCGCCCGCACCCGGCTCAAGGTCGATGCCGAAAGCAGCCGCTACGTCCGCAACCTGCTGGACGAGCTTTACCCCGACCTCGTCTGCCCCGCCCCGGCGATGACCATGGCGGTCCTGCATCCCGGCCCGCAGGTCCAGACCATGCTCGACGGGCACCGCGTCCCGCGCGGCACCCGCTCGGTCGCCGCCTACCGCGAGGGGATCTCCACCCGCGCCACCTATACCACCGCGCAGGACGTGACGCTCTGGCCCATCGCGCTGGAAGCGGCCGACTACCTGCAGGACAAGGGCGCCCTGAACGCCGCCGGGCTGGATCGTCCCGATGCGGAAGCCGCGATCCGCCTGACGCTCGCCCGCGTCGGCCCCGGCTCGCTGGCCGAGCTGTCGCTCGACCGGCTGGACCTCTGGTTCACCGGCGGCCCGCGCGGCGGCGCGATCTTCGACGCGATCTTCGGCCATGGCCATGCCGCCGTCGCCCGGCCCGCCAAAGGACCGGCCTACCCCCTCGCCGGTCCCGCCCTCGCCGGCATCCCCGACCGCGAGGGCCTTCTGCCCCGTGTCCGCCCCGCGTTCGAGGGCTATCGCCTGATGCGGGAATATTTCCTGATGCCCGACCGATTCCACTACCTGCGGCTCGACGCCCTCAACCCCGCGCTGCGCAGCTGCGCCACCGGCCCCTGCGAGGTCGTCGTCTACCTCGACGCCCCTCGCCCGGAACTCTCAGACCTCGCCGCCAGGGACTTCCGCCTCTTCGTCGCGCCGCTGGTCAACCTCTTCGAGAAAGAGTGCAACGTGATCGAGATCGACGGCCGCTCCGCCGCCCATGTCGTCCACGCCGACCGCACCCGCCCGCGCGACTTCGAGATCTACCGCCTGACCCGGGTCGAGGACGCCGACAGCGACGGCCCCGACGCGGCCGTCGAACCGCTCTACTCCGTCGGCCGGCACCGCGGCTCGGGCCTGGTCTACACCACCGAACGCCGCCCCCGCCGCCCCGGCGAGGACGAGATCCGCCGCGGCCAGACCCGCACCAGCTATGCCGGCGACGACCTCTTCCTCTCCATTGCGCGCCCCGCCGACGTGACCGTGACCAAGGCGATCCGGCGGCTGGACATCCGCGCGCTCTGCACCAACCGCGACCTGCCGATCCTGGACGACAGCCCGAAGCTTTCGCTCGAAACCGGCGATCCCGTCGGCCGGATCGAACTCCTCTCCCCCTTCCGCCGCCCGCGCGCCTCGGTCGCCTCGGCGCTGCCGAACGTGGTCTCGGGCGGGGAAAGCCAGCTCGACGACCTCGCCTGGCGGCTGGTGGCGCAGCTGGCGCTCAACCACCTGTCGCTGGCCGAACCGGGCCAGGAGGCGGAACCCCTGCGCGCCATGCTCGACCTCTACGCCGGTCGCGGCGATCCCGCGCTCGCCCGCCACGCCCGTTCCATCACCCGCGTCCGCTCGCGCCAGGTGGTCGAACGCCTCGGCATCCCCGGCCCGATCTGCTTCGGCCACGGCGTCGAGATCACGCTGGACCTGGACGAGACCACGATGGCGGGCGGCTCCACCCTCCTGCTCTCCGCCCTCCTCAACCAGCTTTTCGCCCGCCACGCCGCGATCAACTCCTTCGTGCGCACGAAAACCCATCTCATGCAAAGACAGGAGGACGTGTCGTGGCCGATGACGCCGGGCAACCGCGCCCTGATCTGACCGGGGATGTGCCCACGCCCGAAACCATGGGCTTCTTCGAGCTTCTGCGCCGTCTCGAACGCGACCAGCTGCGCTTCGGCCGCTCCGGCGGGCCGGCGCGCGAACCCGCCCGCCTCGGCCAGCGCGCAAGGCTGACCTTCGGCACCCGCGACGTGGCGGGCTTCCACCCCGGCAGCCCGCCAAAGGTGGATGTCGAGGTCCTGGGCCTCCTCGGCCCCGAGGGCGCGCTGCCTTTGCACCTCACCCGCTGGGTCATGGGCCGGATGTCCGACCGCTGGTTCACCGAAGGCAGCGATGCCGCCTCGGACACCACCTTCCTCGACTTCTGCAACCTCCTCCAGCACCGGATGATGGCGCTCTACTGGCGCGCCTGGGGGGATGCCCGCCCCGAGGTGCAGATCGAACACGAAGCCGCCGGCCGGGTCCGGGCACTGGTCGAGGCGCTGGCGGGCGTCGCGCTGCCGGGAACGAAGCCGAAGGGGCCGGATACCCAGACCCGGCTGAAGCTGCGCCATGCCACCTCGCTCGGCCGGCAGGTCTACGGCCCCGAACGGCTGACCGCCTATCTCTCCGACGTGGTCGAGGCCCCGGTCTCGCTGGTCGAATTCCTCGGCACCTGGACCGAGATCCCGCCGCATCTGCAATCCCGCCTCGGCCGGGCCCATGCCGGGCTGGGCCGTTCCGCCGTGGTCGGCGCCCGCAGCTTCCAGCGCCAGACCCTGGTCGAGCTTCGCATCGGCCCCCTGCCCCTTGCCCGCTTCACCCGGTTCCTCGCCGATCCGGACCTGACCGCCCGCCTGCGCCACGCGATCCGGCACGCGATGGGCCGCGAGATGGAATTCGACCTCCGCCTCGTCCTGGCGCGGCAGGAAATCCCCGACGCCCGCCTCGGCCAGTGCCGGCTTGGCCGCAGCACCTGGCTGTCCCCCCGCCGCGAAAAGGACGCCGACGACCTCCGCCTCACCCGCATCGCCCAGGTGGAGGCCGCATGACCCTCCGCCTGATCATCGAACACAGCCCCCATCCCCAGGACCGGCACGAGATGCGCCATCCCGGCGGCGAACTCTCCATCGGGCGCGGCGCCGATTGTTCCTGGCAGCTGAACGATCCCGACATGTATGTCTCGCGCAAGCATTGCGTGATCACCGGCGAGGCCGGCCAGTTCATCGTCACCGACGCCAGCCGGGGCGGGCTTTTCATCGACGGCCGCGACCAGCCGCTCGGGCCGGGCAATGCCGCCAGGCTGGAAACCGGGATGCGCCTGCGCCTCGGCGATACCGTGATCCGGGTCGAGATCGAGGCCCCTGCCCCCGTCGCCGCGCCCCGCACCCAGGCCCCCGCGCCGCGGCAGATGACGCATGACGACTTCTTCTCGCAGCCCGTTGCCCCGCCCCCGCCGGTCCAGCGCCCGCAGGGCCTGCCGCAGCCCTTCGACACCGGCCCGACCGAGGCGCGGCGCTATGACCCCACCCCCGACCGCGCCGCGCCGCCGCTCTTCGACGATCCCTTCACCCTCGACCGCTCGGTCCAGGCCCGCCCCACGGGCAGCGTGCCCGAGCCCATCGCCCCGCGCGGGGGCGACTTCGGCTTCGGGTCCTTCTTCGACGAGCCGGCCAGGGTTCGGCCCGCCGAGCCGCCAGCGCCCGCCGAGCCGCCAGCGCCCGCCGAGCCGGCCCCGGTCGCGCCGGCCGCCGCCCCCGCCTCCGACGACTGGTGGACCATGCCGCCCCCGGTGGCCGCCCCCGAACCACCGCCCCCCGAACCACAGCCCCCCGCCCCGGAGCCCCCGCCGCCCGAACCCCTGCGCCTGACCCCTGAAGCTCCCGCCACGCCTCCGGTTGTGGCCGAAGAGAACCGTTCCCGCCAGCGCGGCGAACCGGCCCCGCCGCCCGCAGCCGTACCTCCTGCCGCCGCCCCCGCCCAGCCGGACATTGCGGCAGATACCGGCCTGCGCGAGGCCTTCTTCCGCGGCCTCGGCCTCGATCCCTCGACGGCGCAGGACCCGGCCGCCGAGATGGAGGCGATGGGCCAGCGTTTCCGCCTGCTGGTGGAAGGGCTGATGCTGATGCTGCGCACCCGCGCCAGGGAAAAGCAGAACGCCCGCGTGGCGCAGACGGTGATCAGCAATACCGAGGTCAACCCGCTCAAGTTCCTCGCCTCCACCAACGAGGCCATCGCCGCCCTCGTCGCTGCGAAGGGCCCCGGCTACCTCGACCCGGAAACCGCGATCAACGGCGCCTTCCGCGACCTGGCCGACCACCAGGTCCGCTCCTGGGTCGCGATCCAGTCGGCGCTGCGCCGGATGATCGACCGCTTCGATCCTGCCGCCGTCGAGAAGGACCTCGAAGACCTCGGCATGCTGGAGAGCCTCCTCTCCGGCGGCCGCAACGCCAAGCTCTGGAAGGCCTATACCGACCGCTACAAGGACATCGCCCGCGCCGCCGAGGACCGTTTCCTTGGCGAAGTCGGCGCGGACTTCCGTGACGCATATGAAGGCAACAGGGAGAAGACCGATGACACATGAGTTTCCGCGCCGTGCCTTTCTGATCACCGGCACCGCCCTTCTGGCGACCGCCTGCGCCCCCGCCGGCCCCGGAGCGGTCACGCTGGTCGCCCAGGGCACCGCCGGCATGAACCCCGGCCCGGACGGCGCCGACCGGCCGCTGACGCTGCAGGTCCTGCAACTGCGCGGCGCGGGGGCCTTCGACGGGGCGGATTTCTTCGCCCTGCAAGCCCCCGCCACGGCGCTCGGCGGCGATCTGGTGAAGGCCGACACCCTCACCCTCGCGCCGGGGGCCAAGGCCACCAAGACCATCACGCTCGACCCCGCGACCGCGCTGATCGCCGTGGTCGCGGGCTACCGCGATCCGGCCGGCAAGCAGTTCCGGGCCAAGTCCTCGGTCTCGCCGACCGACTCGGTGACCTTCGCGCTTGACGTGACCGCCAGCGGGATCAAGCTGACCCCGATGTGACTTCCGCCGCGGGTGCAGGAACAGGACAGAAGCATGAGTGACAAGAACAAGGTCGTCTGGTCCGAGGGGCTGTTCCTGCGCACCCAGCACCTGCAGCAGCAGGACCGCTATACCGAGGGCCTGGTGCGCGGCGCGCTCCAGGCAGCCCCGATGCAGGCCTGGGGGTTCCGCACGCTCACCCTCGACAAGCCCGCGCTTGACGCCGGCCGCGTCGCCATCGCGCAGGCCTCCGGCATCTTCCCCGACGGCACCCCCTTCGCCATTCCCGACACCATGTCCGCCCCCGCGCCCGTGCCGATCAAGGCAGACATGTCCGGCCACGTCGCCCTCGCCATCCCGATCGAGCGCCCCGGCTCCGCCACCATCGACCCCGCCCATGCCGAGCCCGCCGGCTCGCGCTATCGCGGCACGATCCAGATCGTCCGCGACGCCATCCGTGGCGGGGCCGAGCCCGAGGAACTGGAGGTCGCCCGCCTTGCCGCCCGCCTGATCCTGCCGGGAGAGGATGCCGCCGGCTACGTCGCCCTGCCCGTCGCCCGCGTCGACGGGTTGCGGGCCGAAGGGTCCGTCGCCATCTCCGACGGCTATCTCGCCCCCGCGCTCTGCCTCTCCGCCGTGTCCTGGTATGCGGGGCTGGCGCAAGAGGTCGTCACCGGCCTCGACCGCATCGCCGAGGCGCATGGCAAGCTGGTCCTGGGCGGCGCGGGCCGGTCGATCGAGAACCTGCTGCTGCTGGAGCTTGCCAACACCGCCCGCCCCCGCGTCGCGCATATGCTGGCGCAGAACCTGCACCACCCGTCCGAGCTGTTCATGGAACTGGCCGGGCTGGCCGGGCGGATGGCGACCTATGGCTCCTCCTCGCGGCGGTTGTCGGACCTGCCTGCCTACGACCACCTCGATCCGCAACCCGCCTTCGCGGCGCTGGCCGACACGCTGCGCTCGCTGATGCTGTCGCTGCGGCATGTGGAGCCGAAGTCGCGCGCGCTTCAGGTCGCCCGCCACGCCCAGAACATCTGGAAGGTCCGCATCGACAACCCCGACCTCCTCAGGACCAGCCGCATCGTGCTGCGCGTGGGCTCGGACATGTCGGACGAATCCTTGCGCCGCATCTTCGTCTCCCAGGCCACGGTCGGCGCGGCGGATGCCTTTGAAAAACTGTGGAAATCCCGCCTCCCCGGCATCCCGCTGAAACCCCTCCACTCCCAGCCGCGCGAGATCCCCTATGACGGGGAACGCCTCTGCCTCGAACTCGACCAGAAGTCCGAGCATTTCGCCCAGCTGACCGACGCGCCCGGTTTCGTCATCGGCGTGTCCGGCGCGCTGGACCGCGAACCCGAAATCGACTGCTACGCCGTGAACCGATGAGCGACCAGGACGACCCCTTCGGCCTATCCAACGACGCCGGGCGCACCCGCATCCGGCCGGTGAAGTCGAACACGCCCTCTACCGCTCCGGTGCAGCCGACCTTCGGCGGCGGTCCCCCACCGACCCAGGGCCATGGCGGGCAAGGCTACGGGGGACAGGGCTACGGGGGCGGCGGACAGGGCGGCGGCTTCGGCGGCCCGCCGCAGGACTACGGCCAGGGAACGGCCCGCGGCCCCAGGCCCCGCCTCGCCCGCGCCCACCCGAACCCGCTGATCGTCGCCTTCGCCTCGCTTCTGGAACTCGCGCCCGAGCTGGAACGCGCGCTGCCCCCCGCCAATGCGGAAGGCCTGCGCCTGCGCCTGCAGGAGAACCTGATCGACGCCCGCGACTCGGCCGTCGGCATGGGCGTGCCGATGACCCGCGCCAACCAGGCCGCCTGGTTCGTCGCCGCGCTGATCGACGACATCGCGCTCAACACCCCTTGGGGCGGCCATTCCGGCTGGCCGCGTCAGCCGCTGGTCGTGGGCCTGACCGGCGAGGTCGACGCCGGCACCCGGTTCTTCGACCGTCTGGAAGAACTCCTCCGCTATCCCAACCGCGATCCCGAACTGCTGGAACTGGGCTTCCACTGCCTGAACCTCGGCTTTCGCGGCAAGTACCGGGTCGAGGGGCGCACCGGCGACGCGGCGCTCCTCGCGCTCCGCTCCGCCATCGCCCGCGCCCTCCGCAACCCCGAGGCCGAAGCCGCCGAGCTTTCGCCGCACTGGCAGGGCGTCCTCGCCCCCGACGAAAAACCCCGCTTTGCCGTGCCGCTCTGGACCATCGCGCTGGCTGCCGTCGCGGTGATCACCGCGCTTTACGTGGGCCTCGGCATCCAGCTCTCGAACAAGGCGACGCAGCTTTACGCCCTCGCCCGCCTGCTGCCGCCCCCCGAACGGGCCGAGATCTTCCGCCCCGTCCGCACCAACGCCGAACCCGCCGCACCCGAGATCAAGATCGAGCCCGTGGTGCTGGAACTGGTCCCCGCCTGCCTTGCCAAGGCCCCCGCCGACACCGCCGCCGCCCTGACCGGCAAGGACGACGTGAGCCTCGCCTTCCTGACCCTGCGCGGCTCCAACCCCGAGGTCTTCCGTTCCGCCAAGGCCGACATCAACGAGGTCTACGGCCCCCTCGTCACCGCGCTGGCCGACTGCATCAAGGAGAACATCGAGGTGATCGGCAAGGTCACGGTCATCGGCCATACCGACAGCGTGCCGGTGCAAGCCTCGAACCCCTTCGCTTCGAACCAGGGCCTGTCCGAGGCCCGCGCCAGGACCATCGCCGACCTCCTGACCGCCGCCGGGGTCCCGCCCGAACTGCTCGCCGCCGAAGGCCGGGCCGACAGCGAACCCGTCGGCGACAACGGCACGAAACAGGGCCGGGCCGAGAACCGCCGCATCGAGATCAAGATCGAGAAGAAGCTCTAGATGAAAGTCCTGAAAGCCATCTTCCGCTTCCTCTTCTCCCGCCGCCTGTGGACCTTCATCGGCATCCTCCTCCTCTGCGCGCTGATCTGGCTGTTCGGCCCGCTGGTCTCGGTCGGCGACATGGTGCCCCTGGCCGACGATCTGGTGCGGTTGATCGTCATCGCCGTCATCCTCGTCCTCTGGCTCTTCTCCCTCCTCCTCGCGCAACTCCGCGCCGCAAAGAAGAACCAGCTTTTCGTGACCGAGCTTGCGACGCCCGAGAAACCCAAGGCCGCGCTGCCCGGCGAGGCCAATGTCGCCGAGATCAACACCAAGTTCGCGCAGGTGCTGACCGAGATGAAACGGTCCAAGCTCGGCGGCAGGAAGTTCCTGCGCGACATGCCCTGGTATGTGATCATCGGCCCGCCCGGCTCCGGCAAGACCACCGCGCTGCGCCAGTCGGGCCTCCACTTCCCCATCGACCTGTCCGACGACCTGAAGGGTGTCGGCGGCACCCGCAACTGCGACTGGTTCTTCACCGAGGACGCCGTGCTGGTCGACACCGCCGGCCGCTACGTCCAGCAGCAGAGCGACCCCGAGATCGACTCGGCCGAATGGCTGGGCTTCCTCGACATGCTGAAGAAGCACCGCGGCAAGCGGGCGCTGAACGGGGTGATCCTGACCCTCTCGCTCAAGGAACTGCTGGCGGGCGAGGCCGCCGTCCGCGACCATGGCCGCGAGATCCGGAAGCGCCTGGCCGAGCTGCGCGAGCGGTTGCAGATCCAGCTGCCGGTCTACCTGATGCTGACCAAGGTCGACCTCGTCCCCGGCTTCGAATCCTTCTTCGGCACCCTGCCCACCAGGGACCGCGAGCAGGTCTGGGGCGCCACGCTGCCCACCGACGCCCGCATCGACCGCACCACCATCGAACGCGAGGTGAAGGCGCTTCTCGCCAACCTCGAAACCCGCCTCACCTCGCGCATGGCCGAGGACGTGCCCCTCGACCAGCGGGCCGAGGTCTTCCGTTTCCCCGCCCAGGTCGAACGGCTGGAAGCGCCCTTGAAGCTCCTCATCGACACCGTCTTCGGCGAAAGCCGCTATGAGGAAAGCCCCTGGCTGCGCGGCTTCTACCTGACCTCCGCCACCCAGGAAGGCTCGCCCATCGACCGGCTGGTCGGCGAACTCGCCGGCTCCTTCGGCCTGAGCGCCGACACCCCCGCCCGCCGCCCCTTCGGCGAGAAGCGGTCGTATTTCCTGCGCAACATGCTGACCGACCTGATCTTCCCCGAGGCGGGTCTCGGCACATTCGACGCCGCCGCCGAAGAGCGCCGGAAATGGCTCTGGCGCGGCTCGCTGGCCGGTGCCGCGCTTGTCACCCTCCTCGCCGGGCTTCTCTTCCTGTTCTCCTTCCTGCGCTATTCCGGCGGCATCGACGACCAGGAACGCCTCCTCGCCGACCTCTCCGGCCGCCTCGCCAATGTCGCGGCCCGCCAGGCCCCGACCGACCCCCTCGACCTCGACCTCGCGCTCGACGGCGTGACCGAGGTCAAGGCCGCCGCGACCGAAGTCCCCGCCTCGCCCCTCACCTGGATCGGCCCCACCGCGCGCTCCGAACTGGCCGAGGCGCAGCGCATCGCCTATGACCGCTCGCTCCGCAACATCCTGGAACCCCGCATGGTCGCCATGCTGGAGGCCACCATGTGGCGCCAGATCCGCGATCCGGAATACCTTCTCGGCGCGCTCAAGGTCTATTACATGATGACCGGCCTCGCCCCCTACGACCGCGGGTTCGCGGCACAATGGTGGCAGGACCAGCTGCCCCTCAACGCCCCCACCGACCCCTTCCCCACCGAAGCCGCGCTGGACCACCAGCTCGCCGCCATCGACCGCATGGGATCCGAGGAGCAGAAGATCGCCCCCGACCAGGCCCTCGTCCAGCAGGCGCTCCAGTCGATCTGCACCATCCCGCTGGCCGCCCGCGCCTATGCGGCCCTGATCTCCGACCCCACCGTCACCGCGCTCCCCGACTGGATCCCGGCCGAGAAGGCCGGCCCCAACGCCACCCGCGTCCTGACGCGGATCTCGGAAAAGACCCTCCGCGTCGGCCTGCCCGGCGCCTTCACCTACCAGGGCTTCCACACCACCGTCCTGCCCCTGATCCCCGAGGTCGCCGCCACCGCCGCGCTGGACCAGCAGGTCTTCGCCGGCGGTTGCGCCGAAAGCTCCGACGCCTCGGTCGCCACCCTGGAAGCCGACATCCTCAAGCTCTACCAGGACGATTTCATCGCCCAGTGGAACGGCTTCCTGCGCGACATCCGGCTGGCGCCGATCACCGACCTGCCCACCGCCACCGCGAACATGAAGGATCTCGCCAGCCCCGACTCGACCCTCCGCCGCCTCGTCCGCGCCGTGGTGGACGAGGTCGACCTGACCCGCATCATCCCCGAGGACGAAGCCGCCGTCCCGGAGGGCCTGGTCACCAAGGCCACCGCCAAGCTCGGCAAGGTCGGCAAGCTCCTCAAAGCCGGAAGCAAGCTTGCCACCTCCACCGGCGGGGTCGAGGACGGCCCGCCGCCCGGCAGCGACGTCGCCCTGCATTTCGCCCCCCTGAAAGCCGCGATCGAGGAGGTGGACGGCGTCCCGCCCCTCCTCGACGACGTCGGACTGCAACTCGACGGTCTCGCCAAGGAACTGGCCAGCGCGATGAACTCGCCCGACCCCGAGGCGACCCTCCTCGCCCGCGGAGGCCTTGGAGAACTGACCGGCGCCGTCGCCAATGCCGCCCGGTCCCTCCCCGACCCGCTGGACGACTGGGTCGCCGGCATCGCCGGCGACACCATCGCCGTGACCCGCGACGCGGTGATCAGCCAGCTGAACGACCGCTGGCGCGCCGATGTCTACGACTTCTGCGTCAAGGCGACCGAGGGCCGCTATCCCTTTGACGCCGCCTCCGCCATCGACGTCAACGTCGCCGATTTCCGCGAGCTCTTCGCCCCCGGCGCGCGGATCGACAAGTTCGTGACCGACAACCTCCTGCCCTACATCGACACCACCGTGAAACCCTGGGCCTGGCGCGCCGACTTCGGCCTCGACGGCGCGCTCCTCGCCCCCTTCGAGCGGGCACGTTCCATCCGCGACGGCCTCTTTCCCGGCGGCTCCGGCCCGGTCATGGCCTTCACGCTGGAGGCCAGGGACCTGACCCCCAATGCCGCCAGCGTCACCCTGAACGTCGACGGCCAGGTCCTGACTTATCTCAACGCCGCCACCCGGCCGATGCCGATGACCTGGCCCGGCCCCGACGGCACCAACCTGATCTCGCTGTCGTTCCAGCCCGCCGACGGCAGCGGAGAGCTCCTGACCTCAGAGACCGGCTCCTGGGCCTGGCTGCGCCTGATCCGCAAGGGCAGCCTCGCCCCCACCGACCTGCCCGAGGTCTTCCGGCTGAACCTCGGCCTCTCCGGCTTTTCCGCCGCCTTCGAGCTGCGCGCGGCCTCGGTCGACAATCCCTTCGACCTGAAGATGTTCGGCAACTTCAAATGCCCGACGAAGTTCTGACGCCGGAGGATGACCGCCCGGTCGCGGGTTTCTTCGGCAAGCTGCCCGCCACCGGCGATTTCGTCTGGCGCGGCTTGCCCGACGCCTTCCGCCCGAACTGGGACGCCTGGCTCACCCGCCACATCGCCCCCCTCCTGCGCGACGGCGCGACCTTCCCGCCCGGCGGCCTGCGCTTCCGACTGCCCTCCGGCGGCCGCCTTGCCGCCGGGGTGATCCTGCCCAGCCAGGACAGCGCCGGGCGGCGCTTCCCCCTCTCGCTCCTCCTCATCGCCGAGGGCGAGCTGACGGCGGATCAGATCGACCGCTGGTCCGACGCCGCGCTGGCCCTCTCCCCCGACAGCCTCGCCCCCGACGCCCTCTGGCTCGCCCTCGACACCCTGCCCGCCCCCGCTCCCGGCGCGCCGCCCGATGGCCCCCTGCTCCTCTGGACCCCCGGCCATCCGCCCCTCCCGGCCCAGGCGTCCGACCCGGCCCCGGCGCTTCGCTCTCTCCTTAGCCCCCGCTGACTCGCTCTTTTTCCAGATGCTCCCGCCGGAGACCGTCCGGGCCGCTTGCCGTCCTTCACGGGACGCCGCGAGACAGAAGGCACGCGCGGAACACGCCCGATCCGGCACCCGCCCGCACACCCCAGGCGATTCGCCGGTCATGGTGAACACCGCGACGCCCGCCCCCGCGTCGGGACGGATGCCAGACCGATGCCAGACGCATGCCAGACCGGACCGGCGGGGCGCCGGAGCCCGGTTAATCCAGCGCCCGCAAGGGCTTGCCGCATTTCCCGCCGCTCGGCCCGGAAAACCCGTTCACCTGTCCTCAACCATGTCAGTTCTGGTTGATCTTCGCGCCCTTGATCGTGACGTTCCCGTCCGCCTTGGCGTTGATCTTGCCCGAGGCCGTCAGGCTGATGTCCTTGCCCTTGATGGTGATGGTCCCGTCCTTCTTCATCGTCACCTGGGCATCGCCGCATTTCAGGGTGATCTCGTCGGTCACGTCCAGCACGAGCTTCTTGCCGACCTTGACCCCCATGTCCTTGCCGACATTGACCATTTCCGCATCGGCAATATCCGTCGCCCGCCCCTTCGCGACCTTCAGCGCCACGTCGCCCGTGACGGTCTCGGTCTGGTTGCCCCCCACCGACATCGACTCGTTGCCGCCCACCGAAACCGTCCGGTTGCCGCCGATGGTCCAGCTGTCGTCCGACCCGATGGAATGCGTCTCTGCCGCCCCCACCGTCACATCGCGCGAGGCGCCGATGGTATTGCTCTGCGCCGCCCCCACCACCCGCGTCTCCGCGGCACCGACCGTATCCACCCGCGCCGCGCCGACCGTGATCGCCTGCGCCGCCGCGACCGTCTGGGTATGGTTCAACCCTATGGTTTCGCTTGAATTTTTTCCCACGCTGATCGTCTCGTTCGACCCCACCGTCAGCGCCCGGTCGACCCCCACCGTCTCGGTGTCGTTGTTGCCGATGCTGGTGGACTGGTCGTGCCCCACCGTCACCGACTTGTCGTTGCCCACCGTCTCGGTCCGGTCATGGCCGATGTCCTGCTTGGCGTCATGGCCCACGTCCTCGGCGAAGTCGTTGCCGATGCTGCGGGATTCGTTGTTCTTTATCAGCTCGTTATGGTCCTTCTCGGCCTGGAAGTAGACCTCCTCCGCGCCCTTCTTGTCCTCGAACCGCATCTCGTTCCAGCCGCCCCCGCCGGGCGAGGAATTGGACTTCCACCCCGACTGCGTGGCGTTCGCCGGCAGGCCATAGGGCGGCATCTGCGCGGCGTTGTAGACCCGTCCGGTGATGATCGGCTGGTCGGGATCGCCTTCCAGGAAATCGACGATGACCTCCTGCCCGATCCGCGGAATCTGGATGAACCCCCACCCCGACCCGGCCCAGACCGAGCTGACCCGGACGAAGCAACTGGAGTTCTCGTCCTTGCCGCCCAGCCGGTCCCAGTGGAACTGTACCTTCACGCGGGAGTATTCGTCGGTGAAGATCTCCTCGCCCGAGGGCCCCACCACCACCGCCGTCTGCGGGCCCGACATCAGCGGCTTCGGCGTCCGCCGCTCGGGGCGGAACGTCAGCGCAAGGGGTTGAAGTTGCAGGCGAACCCCGAAGCCTTCGCCCTGCCGCTGCATCCCGGCGCGGTACTGGTCGTCCCACATCTCGTAATCCGACCGCAGCACCAGGTATTTCACGTTGTCGGCCTCGCGCTCGAACTCCTCCAGCTTGAAGCCGACCCCGGACCAGAGGCCCCGGACATTCCCCGCCGCCTCGACCCGGACATGCGGCGCCTGGGCTTCCTCCAGCCGGATCGCCGCCAGCGGCTCGCCCGCCCCGACCTCGAGGTAGGCGCCGGGATAGTGGTAAAGCTCGCCCTTCGCCGCCTCGTGCGGTTTCGGCGCGTCGGACTTGGTCATCAGGTCGGTCGCGGGCTTGGTGAAATCGTAATCGGTATGCACATAAGCCCCCGACCGGACCGAGGCACGGGGCAGCAGCGAGGTGATCACGTCGTCCTGGCCGATCACGTTCCCCGCCTCGTTGCGGAACTTGATCGTCTCGAACCCCTCGGCGTCCTTCACGCTGGCATTGGCGTCCGACAGGACCAGCCTGTGCCCGTCCTCGGCATGGTCGAAGTGATAGAAGATCCCCTCGTGCTCCATCAGCCGCTGCACGAAGTCGAGGTCGCTTTCGCGGTACTGCACGCAATATTCGCGCGGCGGATAGGACCGTTTCAGCCGCTTTTCCACCTTCACATGGGCATGGGGCTTGAAGACCTCCTCCACGATCTCGACCACGCTTTTCTGCTGGAAGATCCGGTTGTCGCTGCGGTGGCTCAGGAACCACAGCCAGGGCCGCAGCACGGCGCGGTAATGGGCATAGTCCTCGCGATAGTCGTGAAAGGCGAATTCGGCGACGATGCCGTGGAAATGCCGCTTGGCGCTGTCGGTGCGGAGGCTGATCGTGGCGGGCGTGCCAAGGATGTCCTCGGCCTTCAGGTTGATGTCCTTGCTCACCAGCCCGACCTCGTAGCGGAAGCACCGGCTGATCTCGTCGAAGCCCTCCATCTGCGCGAAAAGCAGACTGTCGCCCAGGGCCGTTCCGACCGTGATGTTGCGACCATCAGCCATGCTGATCTCTCCTGTCCGAATGCATCGTCAAACCGGGTCGGGGCAATGCGGACAGTCTAGCCGAAAATCGCGCCGCGCGGGGCCGAAAAGCGTTCAGAGGGCGGTGGGGCAGACCAGACCCTTCAGCAGCCGCCAGCGCGACAGGGGATTGGCCTCGGCCTGGAAGCCGACCTCCATGAAAAGCCGCGCCCCGCCCGAGCGCAGGTCGACCAGGAAACGCTTGCCGCCGTCGCGTTCGCGCAGGCGGATGCCGTCGAGAAGGCGGAACAGCCCCCATTCGCCCGGCTGGGCCAGGGTCGCGCCGCCCTCGGCGGTGGTGAAGCGCACTTCGGCCCCGGCCTGCGGATCGGCGCCGGGCCAGGCCAGGGTCAGGGGATCAAGCGCCGTCTCCACCGGCCCGCCCGCGCCGCCGATGGCGACGAAGGTCTTGCCGCGTTCCGCCAGGGCGGCCAGCGTCAGTTCGGCCCCCTGCGCGGTCAGGCCGGCTGCGATGGCCTGGGCGCGTTGCAGGAATTCGGCGCTTTTCGGGTCAAGCCCGGCGAAACGCGCGTCCGGTTTCCAGCGCCAGGGCGTGCCGGTGGTGTCGAGGAAAGGTTCGGCCCGGCTGCGGAAGAAGCGGTCGACCGCCCCGCCCGGGCCGAGAAGCGCGGCCACCTCGGCAAGGCTGGCGTCCGCGCCCTCGGCAAAGGGATAGCGGGCGGTCGTCACCTTGTTGCACAGGGGCAGGACCTCGGCCTGCCAGGCGCGCGTCAGGGGGTTCGAGAGCGGATCGGCCTGCGCGGCGCTGGTCTGGACCAGCACGTCCTCGACGATCTGGACCAGCATCGGCGGGGCGGTGCGCAAGGCGGCCAGCGTCGTCCCCCGCGCCTGCGCCGACATCAGCCGCTGGATGCCGCGCGGCTCGTCCCGGTCCAGCGCGCCAAGCGCCACGTTCAGCCCCGCGAACAGGCCCGCGATCTCGTCCATCCTTCCGTCCTCGGAATACTGGATCATCGCCGCGAACTCGGAGGCGATGCGCAGCTGCATGGCATGGGGGCGCGTGCGGTCGCGGCCGCCGACCTGCGTCCAGACCTCGGGGAACAGCGCGGCCAGCGGCGAATCGCGGGTGGCGAGGCGGCCGGAGACCAGGACAGCCTGGTCGGGATCGGCGAAGGGGCGGACCTGGAGGTCGGCGAGGAAGGCCTTCCAGCGGGCAAGCGTCTCGCGCTGGAGGAGGTCCAGCACCCGGTCCGGCGCGTCGTTGGTGGTGGCGGGAGCGGTGTCGAACAGCCGCGCGGCCTCGGCCCGGGCGGTCTGCACGGCCAGGCCCGCGCCGATGCGGCGGGCGTAGTCCCAGCCCCCTTGCGTGAAAAGGCCGGGAATCGGCCGGTCCATCGCCCCGCCCGAGCGCCGTTGCAGGACGATGGCGAGGCCCGGAACCGCCGCATCGGGCCGCCAGGGGGCCAGCCCGGCGGCACCTTGCGAGCGTTGCAGTTCCAGGAAGGCCCGCGCCGCTTCGGCGGCCTCGGCGGCGAAGCCGCGGGCCTGGACCAGAAGCTCGGCGTCGGGCTGCGGCAGCGGCCCGGCGGGCGGATCGAGGCGGGTGATGTGCGGGACCAGCGGTTGCAGGTCGGGCATCGCCCCGGCCCGGTCGGAAAGCCAGCCGGCCAGATAGGCGGGCGACCAGTCGGCCTGCCCCGAGAGCACCGCCCAGGCCCGGAGCGTATCGTAGAGCGGCAGGCTTTCCCCCTCGCCGGCCAGCGCGGCATCCATGGCGCGGGCCAGGGCGGCGGGCAGATGCCGTTGCACCGCCGCGTCATGGACCGCATCGGCATGGGCGGCGGCGTCAAAGCCCAGGGGACCCGCGAACAACCGGATCGGCGCCTTCGCGGCCGACCGCGCGACGCCCTCGGCAGCCGCGCCCAGCCGGGTCAGGCGTTGCGGCAGGTCGGGGATCACCCCTTCGCGATCCAGGCCGATCGCCAGGGCCTCGGCATCGAAAAGCCGCGTCAGGTCGCGATGGAAGCGCCATTCGACAAAGCCCGCCCAGCCCGCCACCAGAAGCGCGAAGGCCAGGATCAGGACCAGGGTGATCCCGGTCCAGCCCGCGCCCATGTCGCGCTTCAGGCGGGTGCGGCTGCCGTCCAGCGTGGCGAGGCGACGTTCCAGGAAGATGCGGACGCCGTCGAATTCGGGGCCGGCCTCGGCGGCCTTGCGGATGAAGTCGCGGAGCGAGGCCGCCGAAAGGTCGCGCCCGTCGAAGATCAGCCGGTGCGCCCCCGCGCCCCAGAGCGCCACGTCCACCGCGCGGTTCGCCCGCGCCGCCCGGTCAAGCACCAGGCCAAGCGCATAGCGGGCGGGCAGCACGGTCGAGGGCGGCACCCCGGCGCGCTGAAGCTCGGCGTCGAAACGGTCCAGCGCCTCGGCCGCGCGCTGGAGGAGGAGGGACGCGTCCTGGCCCCGGATCGTCGCCAGCTGCGCGGCCATGCGCAGGACCGGCCCTGCCGCATGTTCGTAAAGCTCCGGCTCCGGGATCGCCCTGCGCCCGGCCGGCGGGACCGTGCGCGGAGGGTCCGGCCGGTCGCTCATTGTGCCGGGATCAGCCCGTCCTCGACCCATTTGCGCAGCGTCTCTTCGCCCACCTCGAAATGCATCCCGTCCTCGCGGTTGTAGCCGCCGCCCCAATACCAGCCCTCTGCGTTGAAATGCTCGGCCAGGATGACCAGCCCGATCTGCATCGTCCCGTCGGCGAAGGGGTCGAGTTCGCCCTGGAGCGTGATGTCGATCGCGGTGCCGAAGGAATGGTTCGAGACCGCGCTGGTCGAGCCGCGGATCAGCCGGACGCAGAGCGATCCCGCCGTGCCGAGCTTGGCCGCGATGTCGGGCTCGTCCTCCTTCAGCCGGGCGAGGATCCGCTCCAGGCTGTCCAGCGCGGGCTTCAGCATGGTGGCCTTGACCGGGCCGATCTGCCGGGTCTCGACCAGGTCCTTCAGCCGGGGATTGGTGATCGTCCGGCAATCGGTGCCCAGATCCTCGCGCGGGCGGCCGAGAAGCGCCAGCATGGTCTTGTTGCGCGGCTGGGTGACGCCCGTGTTGAACCTCTCCCGCGCGGCGCGCATCTGTTCGGTCAGCGCCTCGGTCTCGGGCAGGTGCTGGCCGTCCTCGGGCAGGGAAAGCCCGCTGTCCACCGGCGCGGCCACTTCCGCCGCCGGGGCCGCCGGGGCGCGGTTGGCGATCAGGCTCATCTCGTCGCGCAGCCGGGCGAGATCGGCCTTGAGCGTGCCGATCTCGGCCTCCAGCCGGGCACGCTGCGCGGCTTCGGCGGCGAAGCTCTCCTCAAGCCGGGTCAGGCGCAGGTCGGCGCCGCTGTCGGCCGATTCCAGCAGCGTCGTGACCATGGCGAAGGCGACGGCCGCGATGATGACGCCGATGGCGACGATGATCGGGGCGACAAGGTTGCCGGGCTGCATGTCAGCCGTCCCGGATCACGATGGCGATGGCCGAGACATTGTCGGGCGCGCCGCTGTCCAGCGCCTCGCGGATGAGCTTCTGGCAGGCCTCCTCGGGACTGGCGGCGTCGCGCAACAGGGTCTCGACCGTGGATTCGTAGACACAGCGGGTCAGGCCGTCGCTGCACAGAAGCAGCCGGTCCCCGACCGCCAGGGGGACGCTGACCAGATCGACGTCCAGCTCGGCCCCGCCGCCGACGGCGCGGGTGACCATATGCGATTCCGGATGGCTCTCGGCCTCGGCCGGGGTCAGCTCGCCCCGGTCGACCATCTCCTGCACCACCGAATGGTCCCGGGTCAGCGGCCGCAGATGCCCGCCGCGCAGAAGATAGGCGCGGCTGTCGCCCGCCCAGGCGACATGCGCCACCGCCCGGCCGATCAGGACGGCGACCACGGTCGCGCCCATCCGGCCCATGCCGGGCGCGCGCTGGCGTTGCAGCACCAGCTCATTGGCCTCTTTCAGCCGGGCCACCAGCGCGGGTCCGGGGTCCACCCCGTCGGGGATCCTGGCCAGGCAGTCGATCACGATGTCCGAGGCCAGGTCGCCGAAACCATAGCCGCCCATCCCGTCGGCCACCGCCCAAAGCGCGCCGGAGGGATCGGTCAGGATCGAATCCTCGTTGCGCTCGCGCACCATGCCGCGGTTGGTCAGCCCGGCCCCCACGGCGACCGGCAACCTCGGCCGCGCGGTCGGAACGACTGTGATCGGCGTGCTCATCCCCGGCCCGCGCGCGGAGAGGTCGGAGGTTCGGTCGAGATTTGCAGCATCGTGCAGCCCGCCCAAAGGTGTGAATTGAATACCGGGACAGCATACCCTAATCTTCGCCAAGGCAAGACTCCGATTTTCACGAAAAGGGGGTTCGACCATGCGCAAGATGCTGGCAGGCCTTGCAGTCTGTGCCGCGCTGGTTCCGGCGGCGGGATCGGCGCAGGACCTTTCCGAACAGGAGCTGCTGGAGTTGTTCCTGGCGCAGCGCGATGCCTACAAGGCCGCGGTCGAGGGCAAGACCTCGCTGACCCGGGGATTGACCCTGGTCACCGCCGAAGACGTCGAGATCGCCACCGAAGTCGCCACCGAACCCACGGCACCGTCGACACCGACGCCGGAAGGCACCGAAGTCGCCGCCGTCGAGCCGGTCGAAGCCCCCCGGACCGATACGGTCGTGTCCGAGAACGCCACCGCCACCCTGGTCAAGATGCCGGCGGACCTTGGCGTCAACATCCGGATCGAATTCGCCTTCGACAGCGCGGCACTGGACGACGCGCAGAAGCCCAAGCTGCAGAAGCTGTGCAACGTGATGCGGGCGGCGGACATCCAGCTGTTCCGCATCATCGGCCATACCGATGCCTCGGGCTCGGACGACTACAACGAACGCCTGTCCCGTCTGCGGGCCGAGGAAGTGCAGCGCTACTTCGTCGGCGACTGCGGCATCGACCCCGGCCGTCTGGAGGCGGTCGGGCTGGGCGAGCGGTTCCTGCTTGAGGATTACGACCCCGATTCCGACCAGAACCGCCGGGTGGAGTTCCAGGCCCTCAGCTAGGCGCCGTCTGGAACTTCTGTCCGGCCGGCGCGATTCGGTTCGTGAATTTCGCCGCGTTTGGTGCGATACTTCGGTAGTGTGAACCCATGGGTGCATCCATGCCGGCCATCCTTTCCCGTTCCATGCTGCTTGTCTCTGCCCTGGCCCTTGTCGCGGCCTGTGACGAGATCGTTCCGCCGGAAGAACCCGCCACGGCGGTCGCTCCGGCCCCCGCCCCCGCCCCGGCTGCCACGGCGGCCGCGCCCGCCCCCGTCGTCAAGAAGAAGCCGGTGATCGACTTCGACGACTCGGGCGGCGGCGGCGGCGGCTGGTCCTGAAAGATGGACCGGCGGACCTGGTCGCGCGGCGGCCTGTCCGCCGCGATGCTGCTCGCCTCGGCCGCGCTGGCCCTGGCCCAGGACAGCGACATGGGCGCCTATCCGCAGGGGCATGTCCCGGCGGTCGCCCGGAAGCTGGCGGAAATCCAGGGGCCGCGCCAGAAATACGCCGTCGTCATCGGCAACCAGAGCTATGCCCACGCACCCCGCCTGCCGAACGCCTGGAACGATGCCGTGGACGTCGCCGACATGCTGGCGGGCCAGGGCTATGACGTCACGCTGCTGAAGGACGCCACCAAGCGCGATTTCGAGGCGCTGATGCAGCGCATCCTGTTCGACGCCGACCGCCGGACCGAGGTGCTGCTCTATTACGCGGGCCACGGCGTGCAGGTCGGGTCGGAGAACTACCTGATCCCGACCGACGCCCGGCTGGACCAGCCTGGCGACCTGCCGTTCGAGACCGTCTCGGTCGGCAGCCTGGTCTCGATCCTGGGGGCGCGGGCGCGGTTGCAGATCGTCATCCTGGACAGCTGCCGCAACAACCCCTTCGCGGGGGTGAAACTGCAGGATTCGCTCGGCCCCGACATGCGCGAGGTCGAGACCGGCTTCGCCTCGCTGGCGGCGCCGGTGAATTCCTACCTCGTCTTCTCCACCTCGCCCGGCGAGGTCGCGCTGGACGGCGCGGGCGAGAACAGCCCCTTCGCGAGCGCCTTCCTGCAAGCGGCGGCGCTGGGGGCCGTCCCGGTCACCGACGTCTTCGACGAGATCCGCCGCAAGGTCTTTGTCGAGACCAAGGGCGCGCAGGTGCCCTGGGACAGCTCGACCATGGTCGAGGAGGCCAGGATCGCCGCGGTCGCCGGGGGGAGCGGTCCCGCAGCCCCGGCAACGGAGGACGGCGGCTCGGTCGGGCGGGGGCTGACGCTGTTTGCCAGTTCGGCCGGCGCGATCCCCATCGAGGCCGGGCCGGCCGAAGCCGACATCACGATCCGCGCGCCCCTTGCCCCTGCCGTCCCGATCGGCGCGGCCCTTGCCGGAGGGCTGGCCGCCGGCCCGACGGACCGGATCGACCTGGTCGAGCCGCCGCGCGGCGGCCGGCTGGTGCTTCTGGACGAGGCGGGGGTCCAGTCCGCGCCGCTTTTCCCGCTTCCCGCGGCCAACCTGGACCGGCTGGCCTTCGCCACCGTGAACGGCCTTGCGATGCCGGCGGGGCAGGAGGCGGTCCTGCGCTCGCAGTTCGAGGTCGAGCTGAACGGCAGCGCGAAAGTGGTGGAGGTCGAGCTGGCCCCCGATCCCTGCGACCTTGCCGCGGCGGATCACCTGGACCCGGAGGGCGTCGGCTTTGCCCGATTCGCCAACGAGATCGAGCCGGAGGCCGCGCTGGAGGCCTGCGAGGCCGCCATCCTGCGCGAGCCGCAGAACGCGCGCTTCCACTACCAGCTGGGCCGCGCCCTTGCCGCGCTGCGCCGCCATGACGAGGCCCGCGCCGCCTGGGAAACCGCGCGCGAGATGGGCCATACCCGGGCCTCCTATGCCATCGGCAACGCCATCCTGAACCAAGCGCGCGCAACCGGCGGCGCGGCGCTGGAGGCCGCACCCCCCGAGGCGCTGGCCTATTACCGCGAGGGGGTGGAACTGGGCGATCCCTATGCCTTCTACGCCCTCGGCCGCCAGTTGGTGCGCTTCGGCAAGACCCGTGACGAGAAGCTGCGCGGCTATGACCTGCTGATGCGCGCGCTGGAGGTCGGGCATACCTATGCGATGAACGAACTGGGGTTCTTCTACCTGGATCGGGACAGCGATTATCATGACCCCGCGCGCGGCCTGCGCTATCTGAACGAAAGCGCCGCGCGGGGCGACATCTACGGCTACAACAACCTGGGCCTGGTCTACATGAACGGGCTTGGCGGCCAGGAGAAGGACGCGAAGCAGGCGCTGGACTGGTTCACCAAGGCGGCCGAGGGCGGGCATCCCAATGCGCCCGGCAACATCGGCACGCTGATCGCCAGCGGGGCGCTTGGCAAGGCCGACCTCGGCCGGGCGGTGGAGTGGTTCGACAAGGGGCTGGAGCGGGGCGACGCCAATGCCGGGGCCCATGCCGCCTATCTGATCCTGACCGAGGGCGCGGGCGGCCTTTCCCCGGCCGACGCGGCCCTGCGCGCCGGCCGCGCCGCCGCGCTGCGCGATCCGGTCGCGGTCGAACGCGCCCGCAAGGTGCTGGCCGCGACCCCGCGCGAGGCCGTCGACGCAGCGGCGCAGCGGCTGTTGCAGGAGCTTGGCGCCGACATCACGGCGGACGGGGCCTTCGGCGCCGGCAGCAAGGCGGCCTACGAGGCCGCCGCCGCGCAGCACGGCGGCGGCGGGCTGGAGACCGATCCGGTCGAGCGGCTGGTCGACATCGCCCGCATCCACTGGTCGACCACGCCCTTCCGCGTCGATCTCTACTGACCGCCCCGAAGGGGGCCGTGCCGGATCAGGCCGAGCGCAGGATGACCAGGTTCTCCTCCACCGCGGCAGCGATGTCGGTGTAATGCTGGGTGCGCCGCGCCGGATCGCCACCGGAGCGGATGATGATCAGTTCGGTCTCCTCGACCACCTTCGCGGCCTCGGCGGCGGCCTGCACGGCCGATTCTTCGGTGACCGCGCGGATCGGCGGCATGCGCTTGGCGGCGGGCTTGTGCTTCTCGCGCGGGCGGATCGCCGGGGCGGTCGTGTCGAGGTTGGCGGTCACGATCGCATCCAGCCTGGCGGCCGCGTCCAGCATCGCCTTCTTGACCGGCAGGTAATCGCCGTTGTCGGGCAGGAGCTCGGCGACCTTCAGATAGTAGAGCCGCAGGCAGTCGATCCGGTAGCGCAGCTCGATCCGGTCGTCGTCGCAGGTGTCGTTCGCGCCCTCCAGCAGGCGCACGATGATCCGGGTCGAGCCGGTGTTCAGCGCCGGTCCGGGGGCGACCGGGTCCACCCGAGAGTGTTCCGGCGGACACGCCGGCTCCTCGATGCCGCCGCAGGACTGCGCCAGCGCGGCGCCCGCGGGCCACAGGACCGCCAGCCCCAGGGCCAGCAGGGCCGATGTCAGAAATCTTCGCATCGCTCAATCCTCCGTTTCGAAAATGCCATAGGCGGCCAGGATGGCGCGCCGCGTTCCGGGGCCGAACGATCCGTCGACCGCGCCGTCGTAAAGGCCCTTCCCGGCCAGGATGGCCTGCAACCCGGCCCAGGTCTCGGCCGGGAACTTGTCGGCGTTGTTCAAGAGCGCGTCCAGCGCCAGCTCGCTGCCGCCCCGCAGCGCGCGGTAGAGCAGGTCGGCGGCATCCTTCGGGCCAAGGTCCGGCACCAGCCCGTTGGCGGCGAACGAAGCCAGGTTGAACATCGCCTCGGTATGGCCCTGGGCGGCCGCCTCGCGGAAGAGGGCCAGCGCCTTGTCGCGGTCCTTGGTCAGGCCCAGCTCGCCGGCGAAGTGGAAATAGCCCATGTCGTTCAGCGCGGCCGGGATCTTGGCCTCGGCGGCCTCCTGGTACAGCCTGAGCGCGCGCGCCGGGTCGGGATCGACGCCGATCCCGCCCTCCAGCACCTTGGCCAGCCGGTATTTCGCGTCCGCGTCGCCTGCGGCCACGGCCTGTTCCAGCAGCTCCTGCGCCTCTTGCGGGGCGTAATCGGTGCTTTGCCGGTCGAGCTTGGCCAGCGCGAGGCCGACCAGCGAGCGGGAATCCCCGGCCGCGGCCGATCTCTCCAGACTGGCGCGGTCCGCCGCCACCACGCGCTGCCAGGCGATGGCAAGGTCCTCGAGCCCCGGCTCGGCCGGGGTCGCCGTGCCGCCGGTCAGGTAGAAGGGCTGACCGGGCAAGGAGCCGTAGGTGGTCGGCTCCTGCCGGTTGCCGGTGGCGGCCAGCACCTCGTCGCGCACCTGGCGGAAGAGCAGGCTGATCTCGAGCTCGGGCTTCACGATGTTGTCGCGCAGCGCGACGTTGAACGGGCTGTTCGCCCCGTCGCCGTCCAGCGCCACCTCGCCGTCGCGGGCGGCATAGGCGACCAGCGTGCCGCGTTCGGGGGAAGGCGCGGCCAGCCCGCCCTTGCCGGTGGTCAGGCCCTTGGCCACCTCGGGGTCGCGCAGGTCGATCACCTCGGGGAAAGGGTTGTCGCGGCAGCTGTCCAGGATCAGGATCGACATCTTCCGCGCCCCGTCCACCGCGGCCAGCATCTGGTCCATCGTCACCGAGGCCGCGACGATGTCCCTGGCGGCGCGCACCTGGGCGTCGACCGGGATCAGGAAGGTCGTGCCCTGCACCGAGACGCCGTGCCCGGCATAGTAGATCAGCGCGATATCGGCCGTTTCGGCCTTGAAGGCGAAGTCGGACAGCGCGGCCAGCGTCTCGTCCCGGGTGGCGTCCATCAGGATCTGGACCTGGAAGCCGATGCCCTCCAGCGTTTCGGCCAGCGCGCCGGCGTCGTTCACCGTGTTCCGCAGGCCCGGAATGTGCTGGTAGGCGGCCAGCCCCAGCACAAGCGCGACCCGGTCGCTGGCCCGCGTCTCGGCCAGGGCCGGGAAGGCCAGGAGCAGCAGGATGAGCGGCAAGGCCAGGAGACGGCGGGGCATGGCGGTATCCGGCGGCATCGGGAAATGACGTTGCGTCAAATGCTACGCCCGATTGCCGGGCGCGGCAAAGCGCAAACCGAGCGGGATGCGTCAAAACCGCATGAACGGCCGGTCGGAAAGAAGGACTTGACGCGAAAGGGCGGACGGCCGGGTCACTGGCGGCGGATCACGGTGCTGGCCGCCTTCCGGCGGCTTAGTGGTTCGGTCTCCGCATGATGTCGGGCATCCGGGCTGCTTGACTGGCAGGTGATTCCATGCAAGCGTCCCACAAGTGGCGCCCGATCTCATCGTTGAGAGAGCCACTTTCCCGACCCGACATACCGATCGCCGGATGGCAATGACGCCCAGCACAGCAATGTGGTGGGCCTTCGTGTTTTGGAGGCAAGACTGGACCGCATCCCTATCCCTCTCGGGCTGCTCTTTTCGCGGCAGGGCAATTATGGCGAGGTCGGAACCACGATGTTCCGGGGCGCGATGCTGGCCGTGGACGAGATCGCGGCGGACCGCTCCTGCGGCTTTGCCTTCGCCGTGCATGAGGTCGAGCCGCAGGGCCGGAACGAGAACTACATCGCCGGGGCGCGGCAGCTTCTGCAGCGCGAGGGGCTGGCGCATGTCGTCGGCTGCTATACCTCCTCCAGCCGGAAGGAGGTGCTGCCGGTCTTCGAGAAGCACGATGCGCTTCTGTGGTATCCGTCGCATTACGAGGGGTTCGAGACCAGCGAGAACATCGTCTACACCGGCGCGGCCCCGAACCAGCATGTCGTGCCGCTGGCGCATTACCTTCTGGCGCAGGGTGGGCGGAATGCCTTCATGGTCGGGTCGAACTACATCTGGGCCTGGGAAAACAACCGCATCATGCGCGACATCCTGGGCCGCAACGGCGGTCAGGTCCTGGGCGAGCGCTATGTGCCCCTGGGCGAGTGCGAGCTGGACGAGATCATCGAGCTGATCCTGCGCAGCCGGCCGGATTTCATCTTCAATACGCTGATCGGCGAATCCTCCTACAGCTTCTTCCGCGCTTTCCGCGAAAGATGCGCCGCGGCCGGGCTGGACCAGCCGGCCGAGCTGCCGGTCGTGAGCTGCAGCCTGGCCGAGCCCGAGCTGGCGCTGATCGGGGCGGCCTGCGACGGGCATCTGTCCTCCAGCGTCTATTTCTCCTCGATCCGGTCCGAGGCGAACGCCCGCTTCCTGGCCGCCTGGAAGGCGACCTATCCCGCGGCCGGAGAGCCTTCGGCCGATGCCGAGGCGAGCTATATCGCGGTGCATGTCCTGGCGCAGGCGATCCGGCTGGCGCAATCGGCCGAGGTGCCGGCCGTGCTTGCCGCGCTGAAGGATGTGCGCTTCCAGGCGCCGCAGGGCCCGGTCAGCATCAATCCCGACAACCGGCACAGCTTCCTCTGGCCCCGCATCGGCCGGTCCCGCGCCGACGGGACCTTCGACATCATCCACGAGGGCAGCAGCGTCGTGGAGCCCGACCCCTATCTGGTCTGGGAGCCGCTGACCTTTTCCCCGCCCGCCCTGAAGGTGGTGTCATGACCGGCCATGTCACCCGCTCGAACTTCCGCGGCGCGCGGGCGCTGATCCAGCTTCGGGACGAGGCCGGATCGGCCGTGCTGGTCCGCACGCTGGAACGGCTGGGGCTGCAGATCACCACCGACCCGGCCGAGGCCGAGATCGTCTTCTTCGATGCCGACGAGGATGTCGCCGCGCCCGCCCGGGACATTCCCCTTGTCGCGCTGATCGGCAGCGAGGCCCCCAGCCGTCTGGGACGGGTGGTGCGGCAGCGGGCCTCGGCCTGGCTGATGAAGCCGCTGCGCGCGACCGGGATCTTCACCGCCGTCTTCGTCGCCTTCAACGAACATGCCGCCCGCCAGCGCGAGGCGCAGGAGCGCGAGGCGCTGCGCCGCCGGGCCGAGGGGCGGCGGGTCGTGGTCAAGGCGATCCTGCAGCTGATGGCAAAGCAGGGCCTGAGCGACGACGAGGCCTACCGCGAGCTGCGGGCCGCCAGCATGCGCCGCCGCATCTCGGTCGAAGAATTCGCCGCCGAACTCGTGGCGGCGTCCACATCCTCGATGCGGCTGGGCGGTCAGCCCCCGCAGGCGCGGAACAATAATCAAACATGAACAGGAGGTTACGATGACATTCAGGACCCGCATGGCAAGCGCGCTGCGCCTTGGCTGCGCCGCCGTCGCGCTGTCGGCCACGGCCGCGCTGGCGCAGGATGGCCCGATCAGGATCGGCGTTCTGGAGGACCAGTCCGGCGACTTCGCCGCGGCGACCATGGTCAAGGTCAACGCCATCACCCTCGCGGCCGAGGAAATCAACGCCGCCGGCGGCATCGGCGGCCGCCCGGTCGAGCTGGTGGTCTACGACACCCAGTCCGACAACACCCGCTACCAGGAATTCATGCGCCGCGTGCTGCAAAGCGACAAGGTGGACGTGGTCTTCGCCGGCTTCTCCTCGGCCTCGCGCGAGGCGTACCGCCCGATCGTCAACCAGTTCGACGGGCTGGCCTTCTACAACAACCAGTACGAAGGCGGGGTCTGCGACGCCAACATGATCGTCACCGGCGCCGTGCCGGAGCAGCAGTTCTCGACCCTCATCCCCTGGATGATGGAGACCTACGGCAAGAACGTCTACACCATCGCCGCCGACTACAACTTCGGCCAGATCTCGGCCGAATGGGTGCGCAAGATCGTGGAAGACAACGGCGGCACGATGGTCGGCGAGGAGTTCATCCCGCTGGGTGTCTCGCAGTTCAGCCAGACGATCCAGAACATCCAGGGCGCGAAGCCGGACTTCGTGGTGACGCTTCTGGTCGGCGCGGCGCAGGCGTCGTACTACGAACAGGCGGCCGCGGCGAACGTGGGCCTGCCGATGGCCTCCTCGGTCAACGTCGGCCAGGGCTATGAGCACAAGCGCTTCACCCCGCCCAGCCTGAAGGACATGTACGTCACCACCAACTACATCGAGGAAGTGGACACCCCGGAAAGCAAGGCCTTCATCGAGAAGTTCCGCGCCCGCTTCCCCGACGAGCCCTATATCAACCAGGAAGCCGCGAACTCGTACATCGCCATGTATCTCTACAAGTCGATGGTCGAGCGTGCCGGCACCACCGATCACGCCGCCCTGCGCGCCGAGATCGCCAAGGGCGACGTCTGCTTCGACGGGCCGTCGGGCAAGGTCTGCCTGGATCCGAAGAGCCAGCACATGTCGCACAACATCTTCCTGGCGAAGGTGAACGAGGACCACTCGATCGAGTTCCCGAAGGTCTGGGAGAACATCGCCCCCTACTGGCTGGGCGAGGCGGGCTGCGACCTGACCCAGAACGACCCGAGCGAACAATACACCCCGTCGAACCCGCCGACGAAGTGAGCCTGACCGGCACCGGGGGGCCACCGTGCCCCCCGGCACCGCCTTCGGGACAAGCAAACCCTGGCAAGGAGACGGCCGTGTTCGCGACCGCTTTTTCGTTCCTCTACCAGTTCGGCGACGCCTTCGCCTTCCTGGTGATCGCCTCGATGGGGCTGGCCATCATCTTCGGGATGATGGGCGTCATCAACCTGGCGCATGGCGAGTTCATCACCTGCGGCGCCTATGTCACCGCGACGCTGGCGCAGAAGGGCCTGCCCCTGCCGCTGGCCATCCTGGGCGGCGCGGCCTGCGCGGGGATCATCGGCATGATCCTGGAAATCACCATCATCCGCCGGCTCTACCACCGGCCGCTGGATTCCATCGTCGCCACCTGGGGCATCAGCATGATCGCCACCCAGGGCGTGCTGATCGTGCTCGGCTCGACCATGCAGGGCGTGGGCACGCCGCTGGGCAGCTTCTCGGTCGGCGGCTATTCCTATTCGACCTACCGGCTGGTGCTGATGGCGATTGCCGTCCTGCTGCTCCTGGGTCTGTACCTTCTGTTCTACCACACCCGTTTCGGCGTGATCGCCCGCGCGACGATCCAGTTGCCGCGCATGGCGCGGGCGACCGGAGTGGATACCAGCCGCATCTATACCCTGACCTTCGGCCTTGGCGCCGCGCTGGCCGGGCTGGCGGGCGGGCTTTATGCGCCGACGATGACGCTGGTGCCCACGATGGGCAGCACCTTCATCGTCGAAAGCTTCGTCACCGTGGTGATCGGCGGCGGGGACATCTTCATGGGCGCGGCCCCGGCGGCGGCGATCCTGGCGGTGATCCGGGCCGGGATGACCGCCTGGCAGGGGCAGCTCTTCGGGCAGATCGGCCTGCTGCTGACCGTGATCGTCGTGATCCGCCTGATGCCGGGCGGGCTGTCCGGCTGGCTGCTGAGGGGCCGGAAATGAGGGGAACCAAGATGAAACCGGGGCTTTCCGGACATCCGTCGCTGGTCGACGTGGCGCCGATGGCGCGTCAGTCGGCGCTGAAGCTCTGGCTGTCGCGGCTGGAGGGGCCGCAGACCATGGGGCGAGGCCGGGGCTTCTGGACGGGCTTCGCGCTGGTGGTGCTGGCTGCTGCCGCCTATCCGCAGTTCGCGGATGGCTGGACCGTCGGCAATACCGCCTATTTCCTGGTCTGGACCTTCATGGCGCTCGGCCTGAGCGTGATCTGGGGCTATGCCGGGGCGCTGAGCTTCGGGCAGACCGCCTTCTTCGGGCTGGCGGGCTATGCCTATGGGGTGCTGACGATCAACTTCGGCGCGGCCTATGGCTTTACGCTGATCGCGCTGGTCCTGTCGGTCGGGGTGGCGGCGCTCCTGGCGCTGGTGCTGGGCTATTTCATGTTCTACGGCCGGGTCACCGGCGTCTTCATCGGCATCGTCACGCTGGCCGTGACGCTGGTGTTCCAGGCCTTCATGGCGCAGACCGCCGGGCCGGAATGGGCGATCGGCAAGGCGCGGCTGAACGGGTTCAACGGCATGTCCGGGATGCCGCCCTTGACCATCCCCTGGCCGGGGGGCGAGATCATGCTTTATGCCGATGTGGCGCTCTACTACGTCCTGCTCGGCCTCGTGGTTCTGGTCTACCTCGGCCTGCGGATGCTGCTGAACGCGCCTTTCGGCAACGTGCTGGTGGCGATCCGCGAGAACCCCGACCGGGCCGAGATGCTGGGCTACGAGGTCCGCCGCTACCAGCTTCTCGCCTTCATCCTGGGGGGCGCGCTGGCGGGGCTGTCGGGCGTCCTCTACACCGCCTGGGGCCAGTACATCACCCCCAGTTCGATGAGCATCACCGCCGCCGCGCTGCCGGTGATCTGGGTGGCCTTCGGCGGCCGCAAGGACATCACCGCGACCCTGATCGGCACGCTGATCGTGATCGCGGTCTACCAGTCGCTGACGATCTACGGCAGCCAGTATGCCATCGTGGTCATGGGCACCGTCCTGGTGCTGACCGTCCTCTTCGCGCCCGAGGGCATCGTCCTGAGCGCCGCAAAGCGGGTTTCGCGGCTGTTCGGCAAGGGGCGGGGCAAATGATGATCCTTCAGACCAGCGGCCTGTGCAAACGCTTCGGCGGCGTGCATGTGGCGCGCAACATCGACTTCGGCATCGAGAAGGGCGAGATCCACTGCCTGATCGGCCCGAACGGCGCGGGCAAGTCCTCGCTGTTCAGGCTGATCCTGGGCGCCCATGCCCCCGATGCCGGGACCATCCGCTTCAAGGGCGAGGACGTGACCCGGACCCCCTCCTTCGCGCGGATCCGCAAGGGGATGAGCGTCAAGTTCCAGGTGCCGGGGATCTTCAAGGACCTGTCGGTGCGGCAGAACCTGGTGATCTCGTTCCAGCATCACCTGCATGGCCACGACCTTGAAGCGACGATCCGGCGCGTGCTTGGCTTCACCGGGCTGACCGGGCTGGAGGACCAGTTGGCCGGCACCCTGTCGCATGGTCGCCAGCAATGGCTGGAGATCGGCATGGCCGTGGGGGTGGAGCCGTCGCTTCTCCTCCTTGACGAGCCCACCGCCGGCATGTCGCCCGAGGAGACCCGCCAGACCGGCGAGATGCTGCGCGAACTGAACGCGCAGGGCGTCACCATCCTGGCGGTCGAGCATGACATGTCCTTCGTCCAGCAGATCGCCGACCGGGTGACCGTCCTGCATTTCGGCGAGATCTTCGCGCAAGGCAGCGTCGCCGAGATCATCTCGCATCCGGGCGTGGCCGAAATCTATCTGGGAGCCTCGGACGATGAGTGACCTGCTGCGAGTGGAAAACCTGCGCGCCGGCTATGGCGGCGAGCCGGTCCTGCAGGGCGTGTCGCTGCATGTCGGCAAGGGCGAGATCGTCGCCGTCATCGGCCGCAACGGCGTGGGCAAAAGCACCCTGATGCGCGCCCTGATCGGACTGATCCCGGTCAGCCAGGGCAGCATCGCCCTGAACGGCGAGGTGATCAATGCGTTGCCCGCCCAGCACCGGGCAAAACGCGGGATGGGCTATATCCCGCAGGGCCGCGACGTCTTTCCCCGCCTCTCGGTACGCGAGAACCTGCTGGTCGGCGAGACCGCGAGGCGGGGCGGGACGCCCGATTACGCCAAGGTCTACGAGTTCTTCCCGATCCTGAAGGAACGCGCCACCCAGGCGGCCGGCACCCTGTCGGGCGGACAGCAGCAGCAACTGGCCATCGGCCGGGCGATGATCGGCGGGCCGGAGCTGATGCTTCTCGACGAACCCTCCGAGGGGATCCAGCCCTCGATCGTCAAGGACATCGCCCGCAACATCCGCAAGCTGAACGCCGAGACCGGGCTGACGGTGCTGTTCGTCGAGCAGAACCTGGACCTGATCGTCTCGCTCGCGCAGCGGGGCTTCGTCATCGACAAGGGCCGCATCATCGCCGAGGTCCCGCCCGAGGATATCCGCGACCGCGAGAAGGTGAAGAAATGGCTCGCACTTTGAATATCAAGCAGGGAGAGTCCGCATGAGCTGGTATGACACGTCCTTCATGGCCCGGCAGGGCGTCGCCAGGGGCAAGGCCGGGAAAAGCCACAAGATCTCGATCGAGGACCAGGGCAGGTTCCACTACGTCTACGGCCCCTATGTCCCGCCGGTGATCCGGGTCGAGCCGGGCGCGGTCGTGACCGTGGAAACGCATGATGCCTTCGAGGGCAGGATCCAGAAGGAAACCGACCGCCCGTCCGAGATCCTGAACTTCCCCTACCTGAACCCGCAGACCGGGCCGATCCATGTCGAAGGCGCGGAAAAGGGCGACTGCCTGGCCGTCCGCATCCTCTCGATCCGGCCGCGCGGGCCGCAGCCGGTGGGGACCACCTGCCTTCTGCCGGAATTCGGCGGCCTCGTCGGCACCGGCCAGACCGCCGTCCTGAACGCGCCGCTGCCCGAGAGGGTCAAGAAGGTCCGGCTGGACGAGAACGGCGTCTACTGGTCCGACAAGATCACCCTGCCCTACGAGCCCTTCATCGGCACCATCGGCACCAGCCCCGAGATCGAGGCGATCTCCTCGCTGCAGCCGGATTACTATGGCGGCAACATGGACCTGCCGGACGTGGCGCCGGGTGCGATCATCTATCTGCCGGTGAACACGCCGGGCGCGCTGCTCTATCTGGGCGATTGCCACGCGATCCAGGGCGACGGCGAACTGTGCGGCGTGGCGATGGAGATGCCGGCGACGGTGGAAATCCAGGTCGACCTGATCAAGGGCCACACGATCGGCTGGCCCCGGCTGGAGACCGAGACCCACATCATGACCATCGGCAGCGCCCGCCCGTTGGAGGATGCCGCCCGCATCGCCTACCGCGAGCTGGTGCGCTGGGTCGATGCCGAGACCGGCATGGGCGAGGAAGAGGCCTACATGCTGCTGACGATGGCCGGCAAGGCGCGGCTGGGCAACATGGTGGACCCGAAATACACCGTCGGCACCGGGATCGCGAAGGCCTATCTGAAGAGGTGACGCTCTCCCTGGACCGGGCGTGGCAGGAGCGCGCCCGGTCCAGGACTCCGCCTTTCCCGTGGGCCGCAGAAGCTGCGCGATCATCCCCGGCGTCCGGAAAGCTGTCCTCGCATGGGCGGCTTTCCGGGCGTTTCGTTTTCAGGGGTTTGCGTGCGGTCCTTCAGGAATGGACAACCTGCCGGGGCGGTCAAGGTGCCCGGCCTGCCACAAACTGGCCCTCTTCGCCTCCCTGCCGGGGTGGGCCATGTCTGCCCGCCCGGCCCTCAGGCTTGCTGGAGACAGTCCTGAACCTCAGCTTCGACGGCCTGTGGCACGGCGGGTCGGGATGAGTCGCTTCCGGAGCTCCGGAAGCAGACAGCGCGTTTCTCTCACGAGAATGACGACGCCCCGGGAGGCACACGGCGCACACCCCCCTTGGACGATTGTGTCGGCGAGACGCCTCGGGTCATGGCGGGGCGATGGCCCGGCCTCTGCCCTTTTACCGAATTGCGGCCATGCCCGCCGAGGGGCATTGACCGGGGCGCGCTACCCCCTGTCGGGGGGTGCCTGGCCCAGCAGGCCGACCTCGCGCGCCCGGCGGGGGCGGAGGTATGCCCAGTTCAGAAGCGCCGCTGGAAGGCCGACCGCCAGGCCGATGGCGGCTGCCCAGAGGAAGGTGGCCCATTCGTAATGTCCAAGGACGAGGCCGGCGATCACCACCGCGCCCGCGACCGAGGAGGCCCAGAGCGCGATGAGCCAGAGGCGAAGATGCGGGACCATGGCGTTCTCCTTTCCTGCCTGGGGTCGGAAAGGCAACCCGCCGGGGCCGCCGGGGTTCCCGCGCGCCCTAGCCGATGTCGAGCGCGATGGCGTGAATGCGCTGGTTGAGTTCCCCCAGCGCCTGCTGCACCGCACGGTGGCGGGCGATCCGCGTCATCGTCGCGAAGGCCGGCGCGCGGATCACGATGCGGAAATGGCTTTCGCCCGACCCGTCGTCGCCCGCATGGCCCTGGTGGCGGTGGCTTTCGTTGATCACCTCCAGCGCAGTCGGGCCGAAGGCCTCGGTCAGCCGGGCCTCGATCTCGTCTTTCACGGCCATGTCAGTCCAACCCCCTTCAATCTGCCGCGAAAACACCTAAACTCGTGGCCCCGAGTCGGAAAGGCCCCCTTCGCATGACCAGTCGCCCGCCCTTTGATTTCAACCTCAGCGCCGCGGCGGACAAGAGGCGCAAGAAGACCGGGCGGCGCGGCATGTCGGGCGCCTTCGAGACCGCGGACCGCGCCTGCGACTATCCCGGCTGCAAGGAAAAGGGCGCCTATCGCGCGCCGAAATCGCCCGATCTCCTGGACGAGTTCTTCTGGTTCTGCAAGGACCACATCCGCGAGTACAATTTGAAATGGAACTTCTTCCAGGGCACCTCGGACGAGGAGTTCCAGAAGTTCCTGGACAAGGACCGGGTCTGGGAGCGCGAGACCAAGCCCTTCAGCCGGATCGGCGACGGCAATGCCTGGGCGCGGCTGGGGGTGAACGACCCGATGGCGCTTCTGGGCGAGAAGGCGACGCAGAATCCCGGCAAGGTGATCTCCAACGCGACCCGCAAGCTTCCGCCGACCGAGCGCAAGGCGATCGAGATCCTGGACGCGCGCGACACCTGGACCAAGGCCGAGATCCGCAGGCAGTACAAGATCCTGGTCAAGGACCTGCATCCCGACATGAACGGCGGCGACCGGCGCGACGAGGAGCGGCTGCAGGAGGTGGTCTGGGCCTGGGACCAGCTGAAGGACAGCCGGCATTTCCGCGATTAGCCCGGAAGGCGAAAACCGGCGCGGGGCCGTCGCGGGCGGCCCTTCCCCTTGAACCCCCCCGCGATATGTTCCAAGGATGACCGGAATGGGCGCGATGGGGCGCGGGCGGCTTAAGGTGGGCAGGCGATGCTGGATCAGGTGATGAAACCGACCGAGGAAATCTCGGTCCGCGATGTGTTCGGGATCGACACCGACATGCGTGTGAAGGCATTCGCCGAGCGGACCGACCGCGTGCCCGAGATCGACCCGACCTACAAGTTCGACCCCGATACCACGCTCGCGATCCTGGCGGGCTTTGCCTATAACCGCCGGGTGATGATCCAGGGCTATCACGGCACCGGAAAGTCCACCCATATCGAGCAGGTGGCGGCGCGGCTGAACTGGCCCTGCGTGCGGGTGAACCTGGACAGCCACATCAGCCGGATCGACCTGATCGGCAAGGATGCGATCAAGCTGCGCGACGGCAAGCAGGTGACCGAGTTCCACGAGGGCATCCTGCCCTGGGCGCTGCGCAACCCGGTCGCCATCGTCTTCGACGAATACGATGCGGGGCGGGCCGACGTGATGTTCGTGATCCAGCGGGTGCTGGAGCATGACGGCAAGCTGACGCTCCTCGACCAGAACGAGATCATCACCCCGCATCCCTGCTTCCGCCTCTTCGCCACGGCGAACACGGTGGGGCTGGGCGACACGACCGGGCTTTACCACGGCGTGCAGCAGATCAACCAGGCGCAGATGGACCGCTGGTCCCTGGTGGCGACGCTGAACTACCTGAGCCATGACGCCGAGACCGCGATCGTCCTGGCGAAGAACCCGCATTACAACACCGAGAAGGGCCGCAAGACGATCAGCCAGATGGTGGCCGTGGCCGACCTGACGCGGACCGCCTTCATGAACGGCGACCTCTCGACGGTGATGTCGCCCCGGACCGTGCTGAACTGGGCGCAGAACGCCGAGATCTTCCGCAACGTCGGCTATGCCTTCCGGCTGACCTTCCTGAACAAATGCGACGAGCTGGAGCGCCAGACCGTGGCCGAGTTCTACCAGCGCTGCTTCGCCGAGGAACTGCCGGAATCGGCCGCTTCGATGGCGATGAAATAAGGGAACCGGCCGGGGCCTGCGGCGTTGGGGGTGATTGCCGTGGAAGAGCATAGATGACGCCCCAGAGTCTGATTGCCACGCTGGAAGACCAGTCGCTGATGGTGCCGCTTGCCTTCAGCCTGGCGGCGGGCCTCCTGATCGGCATCGAGCGCGAGTTGCGCCGCAAGCCCGCGGGGCTGCGCACCCATGCGCTGGTCTGCGTCGCCTCGGCCCTGATGACGCTTCTGGGGCTGCGGATGGAGGACTGGGCCGCGGTCCTGCCGGACGGCACGCAGATCGTCAGCGACATGGCGCGGATGCCGCATGCGATCCTGACTGGGATCGGCTTTCTCGGCGCGGGCGTGATCTTCCGCGAGGGGCCCTCGGTGCAGGGGCTGACCACGGCGGCGACGCTGTGGATGACGGCGGCGCTGGGGATCGTGTTCGGCGCGGGGCTGCTTGAACTCGGGGTGATCGGAACGGTGGCGGCCCTTCTGGTGCTGATCCTGTTCCGGCTGGTGCAGCGGGTGATGCCGCCGAAGCCGGTGATCCGGCTGGATGTGGTGGTGCCCGCGACCAGCACCCTGGACGGGACGCAGCTGACGGCGGCGCTGGCGGGGATCGGTCTCACCGCCGGGCCGATCTCGCTGGCGCAGGATATCGGGCTGGGACAGCGGCGCTACAAGCTGATGGCGGCGGGCCAGGACCAGCGCATCGACTGCGACGCGGTCGCGGGCGCGCTTCGCAACACCGCGGATCTGCAGAAGCTGACGGTGGTGCCGCTGGATCGCGACACGGGGACCTGAGATACGGGGACCTGAGCGGCAACCGCCCCCGCAGCTTGCTCTTTTTCCGAACACCCCCGGCCGGAGGCCCCCGCCGCGTCACCCCGCGCGAAGGTCACAAGGGAAAGCGGCGGCAGCGCCGCCCGAGGGGCTCGATGCCCCGAGGGCGGCCCCCCGTTCAAAACAGGCTGCCCTGCCCGCCGCCGCCTTCGCCCCGCGCCTTGCGCGCCGGGCGCGTCAGGGCCAGCCGTCCGTCCCGGAACTCGATCTCCAGCGCGCTTGCGCGTTCCGCCCCGGCCCGGGTCGTGACCACCGCCCCATCGCCCCGCACCACCGCGTAGCCGCGTTTCAGCGTCTCGGCATAGCCGAGCGTCACCCGCGTCCGGTCCAGCGCCTCCAGCCGGTCGGCCAGCCGGGCCAGCCGCTGCGCGGGCGCGGCCTCCAGCCGGTCGGAGAGCCGGACCAGGGCAAGCCGCCCTTCCGCCAGCTTCCGCTCGGCATCGCCCAGCATCCGCCCCAGCGCCGGGGCCAGGCGGGCCGCCAGATGCCCGAGCCGGTCCTGCCGCTGCTCGAAGCGGCGCTGGACCGCCCGGCCCAGCCGCTCGTCGCGCGCCGCCAGCTGGTCGCGCTGCCGCGCCAGCCCCGCCCGCAGAGTGGCGGGCTGCATCCGCCCCGCCAGCCGGTCGAAGGCGCGGTGCTTCTGCGCCACCGCCAGGCCCAGCCCCGCCGAAAGCCGCATCGCGCAGCCGTCCAGCCGCTGCCGGGGGGTCTGCAGCAGCGCCTCGAGCCGGGGCAGCGCGCGGGCGAGGTCGCGCAGGCGCTGGCGGCGCTGCATCACCCCCTGCCCCACCCCGCGCGTCAGCCGCGCGGCCAGGGCGTCGAGCGTGGCCAGAAGCTCCAGCCGCACCGGCACCGCCAGTTCCGCCGCCGCCGTGGGCGTGGGCGCGCGCAGGTCGGCGGCAAGGTCGATCAGGGTGGTGTCGGTCTCGTGGCCCACGGCCGAGATCAGGGGGATGCGGCTTCCCGCCGCCGCGCGGACCACCACTTCCTCGTTGAAGCCCCAGAGATCCTCCAGCGACCCGCCGCCGCGCGCGACGATCAGCACGTCGGGGCGCGGGATCGGACCGCCCGGCTCGATCGCGTTGAAACCCCGGATCGCGGCGGCGACCTGCGCCGCACAGTCCTGGCCCTGCACCGCGACCGGCCAGACCAGCACATGCCGGGGAAAGCGGTCGCGGAGGCGATGCAGGATGTCCCGGATCACCGCGCCGGAGGGCGAGGTGACGACCCCGATCACCCGGGGCAGATAGGGAATCGGCTTCTTGCGGGCCGGATCGAACAGCCCCTCGGCCCCCAGCGCCGCCTTGCGCTTTTCCAGCATCGCCATCAGCGCGCCCGCTCCCGCCGGCGCGAGGTCATCGACGATCAGCTGGTATTTCGACTGGCCGGGAAAGGTGGTCATCCGGCCGGTGGCGACGACTTCCATCCCCTCCTCTGGGCGGACCTGCATCCGGGCGACCTGACCCTTCCAGCTGATCGCGGCGATCACCGCGCGGTCGTCCTTGAGGTCGAAATAGAGATGCCCGGAGGCCGGACGCGAGACCCGCCCGACCTCGCCCCGGACGCGGACCAGGCCGAACTCGCCCTCGATCACCCGCTTCACCGCGCCCGAAAGCTCGGAGACGGTGTATTCCGGCTGGTTGCCCTGCGGGGCGGGACCGTCGATCAGATCCATCAGTCGCCGCCCCCGTCCCCGGCATCGCCGCCAAGGCCATCCGGTCCGGCCCCCGTCCCTGCCTGCGGCCCATGCTTCCGCCGGTAGATCGCATAGCTGCCGAGCACCAACCCGCCTCCAAGCGCGATCTGCCAGAATGACCAGTTGCCAACCCCGAGGATCAGCATCGCCAGCCCCGCCAGCTCCATCGCCCGGATGCGAAGCGACGGCCGCGGCGGCGCCTGCCCGCCGGCGGCGGCATCCCTGCCCATCCCGATTCCGACCTCAGGTTCCATGGCTTGCCTCCTCGCGGCAGTCACCCTATGACGCGGACGGGAAAGTTCCAAGCGGGGGGCGGCCATGAACATCCTGATCCTTGGTTCCGGCGGCCGCGAACATGCGCTGGCCTGGGCGGTGAAGCAGAACCCGAAATGCGACCGGCTGATCGTGGCGCCGGGCAATGCCGGGATCGCGATGCTGGCGGAATGTGCCGATATCGACATCCTCGACGGGGCGGCGGTGGTCGGCTTCTGCGGGGAGAACGCGGTCGATTTCGTGATCGTCGGACCCGAGGCGCCGCTGGCCGCGGGGGTGGCGGATGCCTGCCGGGCGGCGGGGCTTTTGACCTTCGGCCCCTCGGCGGCGGCGGCGCGGCTGGAGGCCTCGAAGGCCTTCACCAAGGCGATCTGCGACGCCTGCGAGGCGCCGACCGCCGCTTATGCCCGCTTCACCGAGGCGGCCCCGGCGAAGGACTACATCCATCGGCAAGGCGCCCCCATCGTGGTCAAGGCCGATGGCCTCGCAGCCGGGAAAGGCGTGATCGTGGCGATGACCGAGGCCGAGGCGCTGGCGGCGGTCGACGACATGTTCGGCGGCGAGTTCGGCGCGGCGGGCGCGGAAGTGGTGATCGAGGAGTTCATGGAAGGAGAGGAGGCGAGCTTCTTCATCCTGACCGACGGCGAGACCGCGCTGCCGATCGGCACGGCGCAGGACCACAAGCGGGTGGGCGATGGCGACACCGGCCCGAACACCGGCGGCATGGGGGCCTATTCGCCTGCCCCGGTGCTGACCGAGGCGATCCAGCGCCAGGCCCTGGACGAGATCGTCCTGCCCACGATCCGCGAGCTGGCCCGGCGCGGCACGCCCTATCAGGGCGTGCTATACGCCGGGCTGATGATCAGGGACGGCCGCGCGCGGCTGGTGGAATACAACTGCCGCTTCGGCGATCCCGAGGCCCAGGTGCTGATGATGCGGCTTGGCGCGCAGGCC
Organism: Tabrizicola soli; assembly: GCF_015999335.1. Classification (GTDB taxonomy): domain Bacteria; phylum Pseudomonadota; class Alphaproteobacteria; order Rhodobacterales; family Rhodobacteraceae; genus Tabrizicola; species Tabrizicola soli. The sequence continues at coordinate 61,179 of NZ_JAEACP010000015.1, forward strand.
CTGGACCTGATGCTGGCCTGCGCCGAAGGCCGGCTGGCCGGGGTGCGGGCGAACTGGGCCGGGGACCATGCGCTGACCGTGGTCATGGCGGCGAACGGCTATCCGGGGGCTTACGCGAAGGGCAGCCAGATCCGGGGGCTGGAGGAACTGCCCGAGGACAGCCGCCACATGGTGTTCCACGCCGGCACCGCCGCCCGCGAGGCGCAGATCGTCGCCGCAGGCGGGCGGGTTCTGAACGTGACGGCGCGCGGGGCCTCCCTGCGCGAGGCGCGGGAGGCGGCCTATGCCATGGTCGCCCGGATCGACTGGCCCGGCGGCTTTTGCCGCAGCGACATCGGCTGGCGGGCGCTTTCCGAATAGCCGGCCGGCGCCGCAAGCCTTTCCTCCTCGGCGTCGGGGGTTTCACCCCCGAACCCCCGAGAGTATTTGCGCCAAGAGGAAGACCCCTCGTTCCTCTTGGCGAAAATACTCCCGCCGGAGGCACGTCCGAGGAGGAGGCGAAGCCCGACGACGAGACAAGGGACTTGCGCGCCAGCGCCCATCCCGATGCGACCGATTGTGCGGGGCACAAGATTGCCATGGTCGCGGCCCGCGGCTTTCGCTAGGGGGAAGACATGAGCGATGCGACCTCTCCACGCCCCGCGGAGCAAGGCGGGGACAGCCTGTCGGGCTATCTCTTTGCGACATCGGCCTATGTGCTCTGGGGCTTCCTGCCGCTTTACATGAAGGCGCTGGCGCATGTTTCTCCGGTCGAGGTGATCGTGCACCGGGTGGTCTGGTCGCTGCCGGTGGCGCTGGCGCTGCTGTGGCTGCTGGGGCGGACGCGCGATCTGAAGGCCGCGCTGCGCAGCCCCCGGATGCTGGGGATGGCGTCGATGACGGCGGCGATCATCAGCGTCAACTGGGGGATCTACATCTGGGCGATCGGCGCGGGCCGGACGCTGGATGCGGCGCTGGGGTATTACATCAATCCGCTGTTCTCGATCTTCCTGGGGGCGGTCCTCCTGCGCGAGCGGATCGGGCGGCGGCAGGGCGTCGCCATCGCGCTGGCGGCGGTGGCGGTGGCGATCCTGACCTGGGAGGCCGGGCGGTTGCCGGTGGTGGCGCTGGGGCTGACGGTGACCTGGGGCTTCTACGCCTTCCTGAAGAAATGGCTGCCGATCGGGCCGAACCAGGGTTTCGCGCTGGAGGTGCTGATCCTGTTCCCGCCGGCCCTGGGCTGGATGCTGTGGCTCGGCGCCTCGGGCGGCGGGCATTTCCTGGCCGGGAGCTCCGGCGACACCGCGCTGCTGTTCGGTCTCGGCATCGTCACGGCGGGGCCGCTGATCCTTTATGCCAACGGGGCCAAGAAGCTGCGGCTTTCGACCATCGCGGTGCTGCAATACATCGCGCCGACGATGATCTTCCTGACGGCGGTCTTCGTCTTTCACGAGCCCTTCAGCACGGTGAAGGCCGTAGCCTTCGCGCTGATCTGGACGGCGCTGCTGATCTACACCCTGCCGATGCTCGTGGCGGGGGTCAGGGATCGGGCCGGCTGATCTGGCCGCCGCCGACCAGGGTCGGCGCGCCGGTGGTGCCGGGGGCCGAGGTGGCGAGCTTGCGCAGCACGCGGACGGCGAGGAAGGCGAAGGCCTGGGCCTCGAGCATGTCGCCATTCAGGCCCACGGCCTCGACCGGGTCGATGGCGGCGGGGATGCGGCGGCGCAGTTCCGCCATCAGCACCGGATTGAGCCGCCCGCCCCCGGTCACCAGGATCCGCGAGACCGGGGCGGGAAAATGGATCTGCCCGGCCGCGACCGAGGCGGCGGCGACGGCGGCCAGGGTGGCGGCGGCATCCGCGTCCGGGAGCATCTCCAGCCGGTCGATCAGCCCGGCGAAATCGTTGCGGTCGAGCGACTTCGGCGGCGGGGCGTCGAACCAGGGGTCGCGCAGGACCGAGGCGACGAAGGCCTCGTCCGCCTCGCCGGCGGCAGCCAGCGCGCCGTCGTGGTCGTGGCTTTGCCCGAGGCGGGCGCGCAGCAGATCGTTCAACGGCGCATTGGCCGGGCCGGTGTCGAAGGCGAGAAGCGCGCCCTCGGCCTCGGGTCCGGGGGCGGCGGGGTCGATCCAGGTGAGGTTGCCGACGCCGCCGAGGTTGAGGAAGGCCAGGGGCTCGGTCGCGCCGATGTGGCGGGCCAGCGCGAAGTGGAAGAAGGGGGCGAGCGGCGCCCCCTGCCCGCCCATGGCCACGTCGGATGTGCGGAAGTCCCAGACGGTGGGCAGGTCCAGCACCTGCGCCAGCAGGGCGCCATTGCCGCATTGATGCGTGCCGCGCCCCTGCGGGTCGTGGGCAAGGGTCTGGCCGTGGAAGCCCAGGACCTCGGCCCCGGTGAAGCGCGACAGAAGTTCGGCATGGGCGGTCTCGACCACTTCGGCGGCGGCGGCCACGGCGGGGTCGCCGGGCCATCGACCGAGGGCGGCGCGGATCGCCTCCTGCTCCTCGGGGGTATAGGGACGGTAGGCCGAAGGGCCGAACGCCTCGATCGTGAGGCCGTCGGTCCGCACCATGGCGGCGTCCACCCCGTCGAGCGAGGTTCCGGACATGGCGCCGAGCGCCCAGAGAGCTCCGTCCTTCCGCATCTTCCCTTGGCACCCTCGCGAAGATATACCGCCGCCACATCCTAGACCGAGGCGGCCATGCACTACCATCCGAAATCCGACTTCATGCGCGTGATGTTCGAGCGCGGCTTCGTGGCCGATTGCACGGATTATCAGGCGCTTGACGAGGCATTGGTCAAGGGCGTGGTGCCCGCCTACATCGGCTATGACGCGACCGCGCCCTCGCTGCATGTCGGACACCTGATGAACATCATGGTGCTGCGCTGGCTGCAGAAAACCGGGCACAAGCCGATCACGCTGATGGGCGGCGGCACGACCAAGGTCGGCGACCCCTCGTTCCGCAGCGAGGAGCGGCCGCTGCTGACGCCGGCAGCGATCGACGCCAACATCGCCGGGCTGAAACAGGTCTTCGCGCGGTATCTCGCGTATGGCGAGGGCAGGACCGACGCCATCATGCTGAACAATGCGGAATGGCTGGACCAGCTGAACTACCTGGACTTCCTGCGCGACATCGGGCGGCATTTCAGCGTCAACCGGATGCTGTCCTTCGAGAGCGTGAAGTCGCGGCTGGACCGGGAGCAGTCGCTGAGCTTCCTGGAATTCAACTACATGATCCTGCAGGCCTATGACTTCCTGGAGATCCACCGCCGGTACGGCTGCCTGCTGCAGATGGGCGGCAGCGACCAGTGGGGCAATATCGTCAACGGGATCGACCTCACGCGCCGGGTGATCGACGCCGAGATCTACGGGCTGACCACGCCCTTGCTGACCACCAGCGACGGGCGGAAGATGGGCAAGTCGGCGAGCGGCGCGGTCTGGCTGAACGGCGAGATGCTGAGCCCCTACGAGTTCTGGCAGTTCTGGCGCAACACGACCGACGCCGACGTGGGCCGGTTCCTGAAGATCTTCACCGAACTTCCGGTCGAGGAATGCGACCGGCTGGGGTCGCTGGGCGGGTCGGAGATCAACCAGGCGAAGATCATGCTGGCGAACCTGGCAACGGGGCTGTTGCACGGGGACGAGGCAGCCGCGGCGGCGGAAGCGACGGCGCGGGAGGTGTTCGAGAAGGGCGGGATCGGGGAGGATCTGCCGACGGTGACGCTGGAAGCGAGCGAGTTGGCCGAGGGCGTGGGCATCGTGCAGCTTTTCGTGCGGGCGGGACTGGCGGCGAGCGGCAAGGATGCCAAGCGGCTGATCGCGGAAGGCGGGGCGAAGGTGAACGACGAGATCGTCACCGATTCCGCATTGCGCTTCGGGGCCAGCCATCTGGTCGAGCCGATGAAGCTGACCGCCGGCAAGAAGCGGCACGCGCTGGTAGTGCTGGGATAAGGCGCAGGGTGGGCAATATTGCCCACCCTACCCTTGCGCTCTCAGGGCTGGACGGTGACTTTCGTCATCACGTCCGGCGCGTCGGTCACCTCGCCGTTCGAGCCGGTGCCGCGCTTGATCGCGTCCACGACCTCCATCCCCGAGACGACATTGCCGACGATGGTATACTGGCCATCGAGGAAGCTGCCGTCGCCGAACATGATGAAGAACTGGCTGTTGGCGCTATTGGGGTCCTGCGACCGGGCCATGCCGACGACGCCGCGCTGGAACGAAAGCTCGTTCGAGAATTCGGCGGGGAGGTCGGGCTTCGAGGAACCGCCCATGCCCGCCATCGACAGGTCGCCCCCTGCCTTGCCGTTCGAGACATCGCCGGTCTGGGCCATGAAGCCCTCGATCACGCGGTGGAAGACCACGTTGTCATAGGCGCCTTCGGTCGCCAGCGCGGTGATCTGCTCGACATGCTTCGGCGCGACATCCGGCAGAAGGTCGATGACCACGGTGCCGTTGGCCACGCCCGCGACCTCGATCACCAGGTTCGGGCCGGGGCCGTCGGTGGCCTGCGCGCCGGCGCTGGTGGCGAGGGCGGCGAAGGCGGCGAAGGCGGCGGCGAGGGCAAGCTTACGCGACATCGGCGGCCACCCGGACGGTGATCATGCGGTCGGGGTTCGCCGGCGGCTCGCCGCGGGTGATCTTGTCGACATGCTCCATCCCGCTGATCACGCGGCCGTAGACGGTGTACTGGCCGTTCAGGAAATGGTTGTCGCGGAAGTTGATGAAGAACTGGCTGTTGGCCGAGTTCGGGTTCTGCGACCGCGCGGCGCCGAGGGTGCCCCGGTCATGCGGCAGCTTGGAAAACTCGGCCGGGAGGTCGGGATATTGCGAGCCACCCGTGCCCGAACGGCGCGGGTTGTAGTTCGGGCTTTCCATGTTGGCGTTCTCGACATCGCCGGTCTGGGCCATGAAGCCGTCGATCACCCGGTGGAAGGCCACGTTGTCATAGGCCTTGTCGCGGGCGAGCTGCTTCATCCGCTCGGCATGTTTCGGCGCCACCTCGGCGAGCAGTTCGATCACCACTTCGCCGTCCTTCAGCGTCAGGATGATGGTGTTTTCGGGGTCCTTGATGTCGGCCATCGGGGTGCCTCTTACGGTTTCGGTCGGGCGTGACCGTAAAGGCGGCATCCGCCCAAGGGAAGGGCAAAGCGTCGGAAGCGGTTGACGGGAGCGTGATCCGGGGGCCAAAAGCGGTAAGGCTTTCAAGGATGGAGACGGCGATGCCCTGGAAAACTCTGGACGACATGGACCTGGCCGGCAAGGTGGTCCTGACGCGGGTGGACATCAACGTGCCGATGGAAAGCGGAAGGGTCACGGACATGACCCGGATCGACAAGATCAGGCCGACGGTCGAGGACATCGTCGCCAGGGGCGGCAAGGTGGTTCTGCTGGCACATTTCGACCGGCCGAAGGGCAAGGTGGTGCCGGAGATGAGCCTTGGTCATGTGGTGGATGCGCTGGCGGGCTCGCTGGGGCGGAAGGTGGTGTTCGCGGCGGATTGCGTCGGCGATGCGGCGGCGGCGGCGATTGCAAAGGCCGGTCCGGCGGATGTGGTGCTGCTGGAGAACACCCGCTTCCATCCGGGCGAGGAGAAGAACGATCCCGACCTGGCCCGTCAGATGGCGGCGCTGGGGCAGGTCTATGTGAACGACGCCTTCTCGGCCGCGCACCGGGCGCATGCCTCGACCGAGGGTCTGGCGCGGCAACTGCCCGCGGCGGCGGGGCGGCTGATGGAGGCGGAGCTCAAGGCGCTGGATGCGGCGCTGGGAAATGCCCGGCGGCCGGCGGTGGCGGTGGTGGGCGGGGCCAAGGTCTCGACCAAGATCGAGCTGCTGGCGAATCTGGTGACGAAGGTCGACCATCTGGTGATCGGCGGCGGGATGGCGAACACCTTCCTGGTGGCCGAGGGGATCGAGGTCGGCCGCTCGCTGGCGGAACGCGAGATGGCCGAGACGGCGCGCGAGATCCGGCTCAGGGCGCAGCGGGCGGGCTGCCGGATCCACCTGCCGGTGGACGTGGTCGTGGCGCGCGAGTTCAAGGCGGGGGCCGAGAGCCAGACCGTCGGGGTGCACAAATGCCCGCCGGATGCGATGATCCTGGATGCGGGGCCGCAGACGGTGGCCGAGCTGGAGGCGGTGTTCGCCGGCGCCAAGACGCTGATCTGGAACGGGCCGCTGGGCGCCTTCGAGATCCCGCCCTTCGATGCCGCGACCAATGCGGCGGCGCAGGCGGCGGCGCGGCTGACGAAGGCGGGAAGCCTGGTGTCCGTCGCGGGCGGCGGCGATACCGTGGCGGCGCTGAACGCGGCCGGGGCGGCGGCGGATTTCACCTTCATCTCCACCGCCGGCGGGGCCTTCCTGGAATGGATGGAGGGCAAGGAATTGCCGGGCGTGAAGGCCCTGATGGCTTGAGCGGCGGGGCCCCTCGGGCTATGCCGGGGGCCAAGGATCGGGAGACGGACATGACCAACGCGAAGATGACCGAGCAGGTGAAGAACGGGCGGGGCTTCATCGCCGCGCTGGACCAGTCGGGCGGCTCGACCCCCAAGGCGCTGCGGCTTTACGGGGTGGCCGAGACGGAATACTCCGGCGAGGAGCAGATGTTCGACCTGATCCATGCGATGCGGGCGCGGATCATCCAGTCCCCGGCCTTTACCGGCGACAAGGTGGTGGGGGCGATCCTGTTCGAGCAGACCATGGACCGCAAGGTCGACGGCATCCCGACCGCGACCTACCTGTGGGAAAGGCGCGGCGTGGTTCCGTTCCTGAAGATCGACAAGGGGCTGGAGGCGGAAGCCGACGGCGTCCAGCTGATGAAGCCGATGCCGGGGCTGGACGCGCTGCTGGCGCGGGCGGTGAAGGCGGGGATCTACGGGACCAAGGAACGCTCGGTGATCAATGCGGCCAACCGCAAGGGGATCGCGGCGATCGTGGCGCAGCAGTTCGAGGTGGGCCGCCAGGTCGCGGCGCATGGGCTGATGCCGATCCTGGAGCCGGAGGTGACGATCTCGATCGCCGACAAGGCCGAGGCCGAGGCGATCCTGCAGGAGGAGATCCTGAAGGCGCTGGACGGCTATGAGGGGCAGCTGATGCTGAAGCTGAGCCTGCCGACAGTGCCGGATTTCTATCGGCCGCTGGTCGATCATCCCAAAGTCCTGAAGGTGGTCGCGCTGTCGGGCGGCTATTCGCGTGACGAGGCGAACCGGATCCTGGCGCAGAACCACGGGATCATCGCCAGCTTCAGCCGCGCGCTGTCGGAAGGCCTGTCGGCGAAACAGACGGATGCCGAGTTCGACGCGGTGCTGAAGGGCGCTATCGACAGCATCCACGCGGCCTCGATCACCTGACGGGGCCGGCCAAACCTCTGGCTGGCGTGCATTTTCAGGATTCACAAGCCCGCGCGGCTGTGACATGATTCGCGGAACGGCCCCCGGCTGAACGAGGGGCTTCGAGGCGGGCATGGCTGTAGCGCAATACAATCGGGGGCTGGGCGGGGCGATCTATCTGGTCCTGGCCTTTGCCCTTGGGATCTATTTCACCTTCGCCGCCGTGCAGGGCGACTACGGCATGTTCGCCCGCGTCGCCATCAAGGCCGAGGCCGCCGCCCTCTCCGAGGAGCGCGACCGGCTGGCGGCCGAGTTGGCCGAGATGCAGAACCTGACGCACCGGCTTTCGGACGATTACCTCGACCTCGACCTTCTGGACCAGCAGACCCGCGACGTCCTGGGCTACATGCGCGCAGACGAGATCGCGATCCGCTGACACCCACGGCAGCTTTTCGCCAGACGCAGGGCCGCATTCCGGCAGCGCATGACGCATGGGAAATTTGCATTGGCCCTTTTTTCGCCGATGCTGTATGGATGGTTTAACGCTAAACCATTCTGACCCCTGGGAGGAGCCCCGATGGCGAAGAAACCGGACGCGAGGCCGAACGTCTCGAAGGACGAGTTGCTGAAGTTCTACCGTGAGATGCTGCTGATCCGGCGCTTCGAGGAAAAGGCGGGCCAGCTGTACGGCATGGGCCTGATCGGCGGCTTCTGCCACCTGTATATCGGGCAGGAAGCGGTGGTCGTCGGGCTGGAGGCTGCGTCGAAAGAGGGCGACAAGCGGGTGACGAGCTACCGCGACCACGGGCATATGCTGGCCTGCGGGATGGACGCCAAGGGCGTGATGGCCGAACTGACGGGCCGCATCGGGGGCTATTCCAAGGGCAAAGGCGGCTCCATGCACATGTTCTCGAAAGAGAAACATTTCTATGGCGGACACGGGATTGTCGGCGCTCAGGTGCCGCTGGGGGCGGGGTTGGCCTTTGCCGACAAGTATCTCGGCAACGACAACGTGACCTTCACCTATTTCGGCGACGGGGCGGCGAACCAGGGCCAGGTCTACGAGACCTACAACATGGCCGAGCTTTGGGACCTGCCGGTGGTCTTCGTCATCGAGAACAACCAGTACGCCATGGGCACCAGCATGAAGCGCGCCACCAAGTCGGTGACGCTGTTCGGCCGGGGCGAAGCCTATGGCATTCCGGGCGAGCAGGTCGACGGGATGGATGTGCTGGCGGTGAAGGCCGCCGGCGAGAAGGCCGTCGCGCACTGCCGGGCGGGCAAGGGGCCGTATATCCTGGAGATGATGACCTATCGCTACCGCGGACATTCGATGTCAGACCCGGCGAAATACCGGACGCGGGAAGAGGTCGAGAAGATCAAGACCGAGAAGGACTGCATCGAGCATGTCCGCGACCTGCTGACGCAGGGGGGGCTCGCCTCGGACGAGGAACTGAAGGCGATCGACAAGGAGATCAAGGCCATCGTCAACGACGCGGCCGAATTCGCCAAGGACAGCCCGGAGCCGCCGAATGCGGAACTCTGGACCGATATCTACGCCTGAGGGAGGGGAAACCATGGCAACCGAAGTACTCATGCCCGCGCTTTCTCCGACCATGGAGGAAGGCACGCTGGCCAAGTGGCTGGTGAAGGAAGGCGATACGGTCAAGTCGGGGCAGATCATCGCCGAGATCGAGACCGACAAGGCGACGATGGAATTCGAGGCGGTGGATGAGGGCACCGTGGGCAAGATCCTGGTGGCCGAGGGGACGGCGGGCGTGAAGGTGAACACGCCGATTGCGGTGCTGGTCGAGGAAGGGGAGAGCGTTTCCGACGCCCCTGCCCCGGCGGCGGTCGCGGTTGCGGCCTCGGCAGCGGAGGTTCCGGCGACGGTGGCGGCGGCCCCTAGCGCGCCCTCGCCAGCACCGGCGCCCGCCGAGGTGCGCGGCTGGCCGCATACCGACCTGCCCCCCGGCGCGACCAAGACGATGACGGTGCGCGAGGCCCTGCGCGAGGCGATGGCCGAGGAGATGCGCGCCGACCCGACGGTCTTCCTGATGGGGGAAGAGGTCGGCGAGTACCAGGGGGCCTACAAGATTTCCCAGGGGCTGCTGGACGAGTTCGGGGCGAAGCGGGTGGTCGATACGCCGATCACCGAGATGGGCTTTGCCGGGATCGCGACCGGGGCGTCGTGGGGCGGGCTGAAGCCGATCGTCGAGTTCATGACCTTCAACTTCGCGATGCAGGCCATCGACCACATCATCAACTCGGCCGCGAAGACCTTGTACATGTCGGGGGGGCAGATGGGCTCGCCCATGGTGTTCCGCGGTCCGAACGGGGCGGCCGCGCGGGTGGGGGCGCAGCATTCGCAGGATTATGCGGCCTGGTATGCGGCGATCCCGGGCCTGCGGGTCTGCATGCCCTATACGGCGGCGGATGCGAAAGGGCTGTTGAAGTCGGCGATCCGCGATCCGAACCCGGTGGTCTTCCTGGAGAACGAGATCCTGTATGGCCGGTCCTTCGAGGTGCCGGTGGATGGCGATTTCGTGGTGCCCTTCGGCAAGGCCTCGATCCTGCGGCCGGGGACGGATGTGACGGTGGTGTCCTTCGGGATCGGCTGTTCGCATGCCATGGCGGCAGCCGAGGATCTGGCCAAGGAAGGGATCAGCGCCGAGGTGATCAACCTGCGGACGCTGCGCCCCATCGACTATGACACGGTGCTGGCTTCGGTGATGAAGACCAACCGCTGCGTGACGGTCGAGGAAGGCTTCCCGGTCGGGTCCATCGGCGACCACCTTGCCAGCACGATCATGCAGCGGGCCTTCGATTACCTGGATGCCCCCGTCGTGACCTGCACGGGCAAGGACGTGCCGATGCCCTATGCCGCGAACCTGGAGAAGTTCGCGCTGATCACCCCGGCGGAGGTCGTCACCGCCGTCAAATCCGTCTGCTATCGCTGAGGTGAGGTCATGGCTACGCAAATTCTGATGCCGGCACTGTCTCCGACGATGGAGGAGGGGACGCTGGCGAAATGGCTGGTGAAGGAAGGCGATGCGGTAAAATCGGGCCAGGTCATCGCCGAGATCGAGACCGACAAGGCGACGATGGAGTTCGAGGCGGTCGACGAGGGTGTCGTCGGCAAGCTCCTAGTCGCCGAGGGCTCGGCGGGGGTGAAGGTCAACACCCCCATCGCGGTGCTGCTGGACGAGGGGGAGGATGCTTCGGCGGTTACGGCGCCGAAGGCGGCGGCGGAGAGTCGGGGTGAACCCCGACGTACGGAAGTGGCGGCGGCTCCGGCGACGGCTCCCGCTCCGGCGGCGACGGGTGGCACGCGGGTCTTCGCCTCGCCCCTGGCGCGGCGGATCGCCAAGGAGAAGGGTCTGGACCTGACGGCGGTGAAGGGCTCGGGTCCGCATGGCCGGATCGTGCGGGCGGATGTCGAGGGGGCTCAGCCGGGGGCGGCGAAGCCTGCGGCGGCTCCGGCAGCCGAAGCCCCGAAGGTGAGCCCTGCCCCGGTTGCGGCCACGGCGGCGATGCCGACGGGACCGGCGACCGAGGTGGTGCTGAAGATGTATGCCGACCGCGCCTACGAGGAAGTGCCGCTGGACGGCATGCGCCGGACGATTGCGGCGCGGCTGACCGAGGCCAAGCAGACCATCCCGCATTTCTACCTGCGCCGGGACGTGAAGCTCGACGCGCTGATGGCCTTCCGCGAGCAGCTGAACAAGCAGTTGGAAGGGCGCGGGGTGAAGCTCAGCGTGAACGACTTCATCATCAAGGCCTGCGCAATGGCGCTTCAGGCGGTGCCAAATGCGAACGCCGTCTGGGCGGGCGACCGGATGCTGCGGTTGAAGCCCTCGGACGTGGCGGTCGCGGTGGCGGTGGAGGGGGGCCTGTTCACCCCGGTGCTGCGCGATGCCGACAAGAAGTCGCTGAGCGCGCTCTCGGCGGAGATGAAGGACCTCGCCGCGCGGGCGAAGTCGAAGAAGCTGGCGCCGCATGAGTATCAGGGCGGGTCGTTTGCGATCTCGAACCTGGGGATGATGGGGATCGAGAATTTCGACGCGGTGATCAATCCGCCGCATGGCTCGATCCTCGCGGTCGGCGCGGGGGTGAAGAAGCCGGTCGTGCTGGCGGACGGGACCATCGGGGTGGCGACGGTCATGTCGATGACGCTGTCGGTGGACCACCGGGTGATCGACGGGGCACTCGGGGCCGAGTTCCTGAAGGCGGTGATCGAGGCGCTGGAGAACCCGATGGTGATGCTGGCTTGAACCCGAGGAGCGGGGGTTTTGCACCCCCGCACCCCCGCAGAGTATTTTCGCCAAGAGGAAGGAGGGGGTCGGTTCGGCCCCCTTTTTCTATCGAAGCTTGAGCTTGTCGATCAGGCCAAGGGAGCGGCGGAGGACCGTGATGGCGGTGCCGATCACGATGATCCAGAGGGTCACGCTCAGGGTCCAGCCGGTTGCGTAGACGGCGGCGAGGACGGTGCCTGCGGTGAGGACCGCCATGCGCTGCGGCTTGGCGAGGGGGCCGGAGAAGTCGGGCGGGAAGCCCTCGGCCCGGCCCAGTTCGCGGATATAGGCGGTGGCGATGGCGAGGCTCGCGGCGAGGAGGCCGAGGGCGGGCTGGTGGGCGGCAAGGCCGGCGCCCGCGAAGAGGAGGAGGTCGGAGACGCGGTCGGGGGCTTCGTTCCAGAACGGGCCGTCCTTGGCGCCGCGGCCAGCCTCGATGGCGACCATGCCGTCGATCAGGTTGCAGACGAGGCGGGCCTGAACGGTGGCGGCGGCGAGGATCAGGCAGAGGAATTGCAGGATGCCGCCGTGCGTCGAGAGGGCGAAGAAGGCAAAGCCGAGGGCGGCGAAAGCCATCGAGGCCTGCGAAATCTGGTTCGGGGTCAGGCTCTTGGCAACGGCCCAGGAGGCGAGCCGTGCCGCCCAGGCAGAGTTGCGCGAGGTCAGGGGGCGGCGGTTCTCGGCTTCGCTCATGTGGTGGACCAGAGCCAGCGGGTGACGTGGAAGAAGATCGGCGCGGCGAAGATCACGCTGTCGAGCCGGTCGAGGAAGCCGCCGTGCCCGGCGATCAGGTGGCCCCAGTCCTTGATCCCCCGGTCGCGCTTGATGGCCGACATGACGAGGCCGCCGAAGAAGCCCATGAGGGTGATCAGCAGGCACATGCCGGCGGCCTGGAGCGGGGAGAAAGGTGTCATCCACCAGAGCGCGGTGCCGACGGCGCTGGCGGTGAGGGCGCCGCCGATCAGCCCCTCCCAGGTCTTCGAGGGTGAGAGGGTCGGGGCGACCCTGGTGCGGCCGACGAGCTTGCCCCAGACGTATTGCATGACGTCCGAGAGCTGCACGACGAAGATCAGATAGGCGATGAGGATGACGTTGCGACCCTCGAATCCCGGGATCTGGAGGTAGAGGAGCGCGGGGACGTGGCTTACGCAGTAGACGCAGATCATCAGCGCCCATTGCGTCTCGGAGACGCGGACGAGGAAGTCCCTGGTCGACCCATGCAGGGCCGAGACGACGGGCAGGAGGAGGAAGGCGTAGACCGGGATGAAGACCGAATACATGCCGTACCAGTCGGTCAGGACGAAGTAGTACTGCAGCGGAAGCACGAGGAAGAAGCAGCCGAGGAGCGACCAGTGATCCGCGCGGTCGTAGCGGGTCAGCGTCAGGAACTCGCGCAGGGCGGCGAAGGAGGCCAGCGCGAAGAGAAGGACGACGCCGGGCTTGCCGACCAGGAAGGCAAGGCCAAGGAAGAACACCATGACCCACCAGGCATTGATCCGGGCGTTCAGGTTCTCGATCACCGGGTTGTCACCCCGGGGCGACAGGCGGCGGCGGAGAATCTCGCCCAGGGCGGAGGCCAGGACCAGGATGGCGGCGACGCCGGAGAGGAGCCAGAGAAGATGTGGCGAGGTCATGGCTGGACCGGGGGCTGCAGTGACCGCAGCGCCTGCGCGGCGCGGGCGAGGAAGGCATCCTTGCCCTCGCCCTGGGTCAGGTGGAGGGGGGCGCCGAAGGTCAAGGTACAGATCAGCGGCACGGGGATGACCTCGCCCTTGGGCATGACCTTGTTGAGATTGGCGATCCAGACCGGGACAAGGTCCACCTCGGGGCGCGCCTTCGCAAGGTGGTAAAGCCCCGACTTGAACGGCAACAGCACCTCGTCCGAGCTGTTGCGCTTGCCTTCGGGGAAGAGGATCAGCGAGGCCCCCTGATCCAGCGCCGCGACCATCTGCGCGACGGGATCCTCGGTCCGCGCCTCGGGGCGGCGGTCGATCAGGACGGCGTTGAAGACCTCGCGGCCGATGAAGGCGCGGAGCGGCGAGGTGAGCCAGTATTCCAATGCCGCGACGGGCCGGGTCGAGCGGCGCAGCGGCGCGGGCAGGACGGTCCAGAGGAGGACGAAATCGCCGTTCGAGGAATGGTTGGCGTAGTAGACGCGCTGGACGGGTATCGGCTCGATCCCCTGCCAGATCGCGCGCGGTGCGGTCATGAACCGGGCAAAAAGGGAGATGGCCTGCCCGGTGACCCTTGCGGCGACGGAACGCAGGAGGTCTTTCAAGCCGGGTCACTCGCCCTGGAGGATCTGGTCCATGGTGAGCGCCGGTTGCGCGCAGCCCGCCTTGCCCACCACCCTCGCGGGCACCCCCGCAACGGTGGAGTTCGGGGGAACGTCCTGCAGCACCACCGAACCGGCCGCGATGCGTGAGCATCGGCCGACCGAGATGTTGCCCAGAACCTTGGCCCCCGCCCCGATCAGGACGCCATTGCCGATCTTGGGATGGCGATCTCCGTCCTCTTTGCCGGTGCCGCCGAGGGTGACCGAATGCAGCATCGAGACATTGTCACCGACGACCGCGGTCTCACCGATGACGATGGAATGGGCATGGTCGATCATGATGCCCTTGCCGATCCGCGCGGCGGGGTGGATGTCGACGCCGAACATCTCGGATACGCGCATCTGGACGAAATAGGCCATGTCGGTCCGGCCGGTCTGCCAGAGCCAATGGCCGATGCGGTAGGCCTGCACGGCCTGATACCCCTTGAAGAAAAGGAGCGGCTGCATGAAGCGGTGGCAGGCCGGATCGCGCTCGTACACCGCCATGAGGTCGGAACGTGCGGCAGCTCCGATCTCGGGATCGGTCTCATAGGCCTGATCCGCGATCTCGCGCAGGATCTGCTCGCTCATCTCGCCCGAGGCGAGTTTCAGCGAGAAGCGATAGGCCAGCGCCTTCTCGAGCGTCGAGTGATGCAGGAGGCCGGAATGGATCAGCCCGCCGAGCAGGGGCTCGTTGCGGATGGCTTCGACCGCCTCTTCCCCGACCCGCCGCCAGACGGGATCGATTGCGGTCACCTTTGATCTGGTCTCGAGCATGCGACCTCTCCTTGCTCCTCTCCTTCTAGCACAATCGGCAAGAGAGAGACGACTGGCAAAATGGGGATCATCCCATCACCTTTCCAGATGCCGGACGAGCACAGCACAGGCCAGTTGCAGCGCCCGGAGGAATTGAGGATCGCAGAAGGTTTCGGGAGGAGGCGAAAGCCGCAGACAGCGCGCTGCGATGGAGCCATCCCCAAGCTGCGGATGCGGACGTCCGTGGCGGTCGAGATACTCGGCAGCGGCCCGCGTTTCCGCAAGTATTCCGGCGGCAAGTCCGGGCCGGTCCTGTTCTGGCGCGGGCACCAGGACCCGCGCCAGAAGACAAAGCTCGCCAGCCGTGACCGGACGGATCATGGCGCGACCTCGACAGACCGGAACGGCCCCGGCCCGAACTGCCGGGACAACTGGGCCACCGCGATCCGGTAGGCCTCACCCACCCCGTCATGGAGCCGCTGCGCGGTGGTATAGGCAAAGCCTGGCGCCTGGGTCCCGTACTCCGCCACGACCGCATCGCCCTTAATGATCCGCACCAGATAGGCTTCCTCCTCCTCGCCCAGCGGCACCTCCGCCGATTGCCAGCTGTCGCCGTCGATCCGGGTCCGGCGCTTCCAACTCGCCACCAGCGTCCCAGCCGCATCCGTTGCGGCCCGCAGATGCGCGACGGGATAGGGGCGCAGCCCGATGCCGTCGAAGGCCTCGATCCGCATCACGACATTGGCGTCGTCATAGCCCCGCGCGGTCGAGCCGATCCGGTAGTGGCGGGCCAGGCCCCGGGCCGAAAGCGGCAGCTCGATCTGCGACAGCGCAAGATCGACCAGCACCAACGTGCTGCCGACGGGCCATTCCGGCGGCATCACCCCATCGGTCCCGGCCTGACCACGCAGTCGTAGCGAGAGCTCATAGGTGTCGGGCGCGACCAGCTGCGCTTCGGCGAACTGGAAGACTTCCCACTTGCCCGCCGACCCGTCGCCGATGGCCATGACGTTCGTCCCGTTCAGCACCGCGTCCCTGCTGGCGGAAGCAAGCTCACCCGCCGAGAGCCGCACCCGCAGCGGTTCTCCCCGATCCCAAAGCCCGACCGGAGCCGCCCGCAGCACGCTTTCGGTGAAACCGACCACCGCCGGCGCCGCCACCAGCCGGTTCAGCTCGTATCCGGCATCCGCGACCGCCGACCAGACGGCCACCGAGCCCGGCCAGGGATCCGAGGTCACCGCGACATGCGGCGCGTGCGGCACCTCGCCCCCCGTCAAGAGCGGCAGGTCCAGGAAAACCGGCAGCACCGGGACCGGCGCCACGAAATCCCGGATGGCGATGGTGTCGTCGCCCGTTGCGGGCGTGTAGATACCCGGCTCGATCCGGACCGCCTCGATCAGCTGCGCCTCCGATTGCTCGATCCGGTCGATCCGGTAGCGCAGGCCCCGGTATTCGATCACATCTCCCGCCCCGACGCCCAGCCTTGACTTCGGCAGGGCGAAGCGCGCGGCATCGCGCGCCACCCGCGCCTCCGAGAGCCAGCGGTCCACGGTCGCCTGGGCCTCGGGCCGGGTCAGCGCCAGCGGCATTTCGGTCTGGGACACACCCCGCGCGACCTCGTCCGGGAACCGGGCCTCGGCCGAACAGGTCTCATAGCTCGACTGCGCATCGACAAAGCCGATGCGGACCTGCCCCGAGACCTCGACTTCAGCGGCGCGGGTCGTCTCGAAACTGCCGTTCATGTCGGGCAGCAAGACCAGATCGTCGTCATCGACCAGCCCGTCCACCCGCCCCGTCCGGTTGCGGAAGGCAAGCCTTCCGTCGCGCTCGATCACGTCGAAGCCGAAGGTCAGCATCAGCGGTTGCAGTGCCGCCCGCGCGCTGGTCACCTCGGCCTGCTGATACCCGCGCACCACGCCGAAAAGACCAGAGGTGTCCACCTCCGCCAGGCCCGAGCCTTCGCAGATCTCGGCCACCACCTGGGCCAGCGGCTGGTTCGTCGCCCGGCCGTTCAGCCAGTGCCCCCGGCCATAATTGCCGCCATCGCTCCAAACCTCGACCTGGCCCGGAAACTCGGGGAAGGGCCGCGCATCCCAGGCCCAGGCATGGGCGCGGTCGAAATCGACCATCGGCCCGTCGTAAAGCAGGGACTGCGGGTTGTTCGCCGGATCCGTCCAGAAGGCCCGCATCGCCAGCAGATATTGCATCTGCATCAGGTCGTCGCGGCGGCCGCTGGACCAGGCCGGAAGGCCGGATTCCGAGGAGGCCAGGTCCAGGAAACGATTGGGCTGGTTCGTCCCCTTGTCGACCGCCGCGCAGCCGTATTCGGTAAAGCGGATCGGCTTCGACCCCGGAACCCAGGCCGTCGGGGTCGCGCTGCGGACGCCCGCCACGCGATCATGGTGCAGGTTGGACCACCAGGACCGCAGGTCCTTGACGCGAAACACCCAATCCTCTCCGAACGCGCCATCGGTGATCGGCAACCGCTGTTGCGCCGCAGCGCCTTCGGGGCTGTCGTAGTACCAGTCGAACCCCTCGCCGCCCGCGATGTTGGCCTTCAGATAATCCAGGTCATGCACCGCCCCCCAGGCGGCATCCGCATGATCCTCGCCCTCCCGCCAGTCCGAGACCGGCATGTAGTTGTCGATCCCGATGAAATCGATCTCGGGATCGGCCCACAGCGGATCCAGGTGGAAATACACGTTCCCGTCGGCATGCAGGCCGAAGTATTCCGACCAGTCGGCGGCATAGCTGATCCGGGTCTCGGGCCCCAGGATCAGGCGCACGTCCCGGGCCAGTTGCCGAAATGCCTCGACTGCCGGAAAGCTGTCGCCTGCACCGCGGATCTGGGTCAGCCCCCGCATCTCCGAGCCGATGCAGAACGCCTCCACCCCTCCCGCCGCTGCGCAAAGATGGGCGTAATGCAGGACGAACCGCCGATCTCCCCAGTCCTGCGGGCCGGAATAGGAAACCGTTTCGCCTTGCACCGAGAAATGGCCAACCTCGGCCGCACCGAAGAAGGTCGCGACTTCCGCAGCCGCAGCGGCCGAGCGGTCCGGGCTCCCCTCGCGCCCCGGCGCGACCGACAACGTCACCCGCCCGCGCCAGGGCAGTCTCGGCTGTCCCGTGGCCCCGGTCCAGGGGTCCGGCAGGCTGTTGCCCTCGATCTGGTCCATCAGCAGGAAGGGGTAGAACATCACCTCCTTCCCCGCCGCCTTCAGCGCCCGGATCGCCTCGATCACCGAGGCATCCGCCGGACTGCCGCCGTAGACCGATTTGCCCTCGACCTTCGGCACCTCCCCGGCCCCGGCGCGGGTGAGGCCCCCCGCCCGCCAGATCATCGGAACGCCCTCGCGCAGTTTCTGTTCGACCTTCGGCCGTACGGCGCAGGCGCCGCAGCGCAGGTCGCTGCCGAACCAGGACACCACCAGCGAGACCGAACCCGCCATCGGCAGCTCGCTGTCCAGCTGTTCAAGGCTGGTCGCGAAATCCGTCATCCCCGAAGGCGAGTGCACGTTCGCCGAACGGTTGCGCCCCGGCGCCTCGGCATAATGCACCGCAGTCGTCGCCAGCCCATATTCCCCCGTCCCCGGAATCAGCGCCACCGCGCGAACCGCCGTGTCCAGCGTCGCCCCCTGCGCCACCGCCGGACCCTGGGCCGCGCGGACAACCTCGAAGTTGAACTGCGGCACCCTTTTGCCGTAGGGCGTCAGCTCCAGGTCCTCGATCACCACATAGGCCAGACCGCGATAGGCCGGCGCGCGGCCTGTCCCCTCGACCGCCTCGATCAGCGCATCGGGCAACTGCGTCTCGCTGCCGGGATAGACCCGCAGGTTCAGGTCGCTGGCCGAGATCTCGTTGCCATCCGCCCAGATCCGCCCCACCCGCAGGATCTCGCCCTCGCACAGCGCAATCGCCAGGCTGACCGAGTAGCTGTAGTCGTTGACCTTCGGCTTCGGCGCCCCCTTGCCCGAGCGTCGGCGCTGGACCGACTCCTTGAACTCGGTCGCCCAGATCACCTGCCCGGCCAGCCGCATCCGGCCCCAGACCTGCCCGATCGCCGCCCCCTCGCCCGCGCCGGTCAGTCGCAGCCGGTCGATGCGGCCCACATCCACAGGGTCGGACCCGGCGCCCAGGAGACGCTGGTCGATCGCCCGGCCCAGCGTCGCGCCGATCGCCCGGCCGATGACCGCCCCCGAAAGGCCCAGCACCGTGCCGCCGAAACCCGCGCCGACGGCTGCACCGGCGGCCGAGAGAAGTAGAGTTGCCATCAATCGGCTCCTTCAGGAAAGGCGAACCGGGCGGCGATCCTGCGCCGCCAGGGCTGCGACAGCGGGCTTTCGACGACACCCTGCCCGCTATAGGAATGGATGAACCGGGCCTCAGTGCCGATTTCGGACTGGATTCCCAGATGCTTGGCGATACCGCCGCTCCGCATGCGGAACAGAAGCACATCGCCCGGCGCCTCCAGGGCCAGCGGCCTCTCGACCAGCCAGCGCCTCGCGGCCTCCAGCAGGACCTCGCGGCGATCGGGTTCGGCCCAGTCCTCGGTATAGGGCGGCACCGCCTCCGGCTCCTTGCCATGGATGCTGCGCCACAGGCCTCGCAACAGCCCCAGGCAATCCGCCCCGGCCCCCTGGGCGCTGGCCTGGTGCAGATAGGGCGTGCCGATCCAGCTCCGCGCCTCGGCCACGACAAGGCATGTCACGTTCCACCCCCCGAGACCCTGCGCCCACCCGAATTGGGCCGCCCGGAGACCGGATAGGATGCCAGCCAATCCTCGCCGGGGATATGTGGAAAGCCCCTGAAATTCAGGAAGTTGGCGAACTTTTCCCGGCAGGTCCCGACCGCCTTGTCGCAGCCCGCGACCAGCCGCAGCTGATCGCCCGCCACGACTTCGGCCCCGATCGACTGCCACAGCTCGATCCGCCGTCCCCCGCCCGCAAGCCTGTCGCTCTTCACCAGCCCCACCAGACCCACGGCCGCGCCCGAGATCACCTCGAACCGGCCATGGGTGAACCAGCCATCGTCGAAGCCAGCGAAACCGGCGAAGCGGAACACGCGTCCGTCCTCGACCTCCTCCGCCGCCCTGACCGCGAAATACCCCGGCTGGCCGATCTGGAACCGACAGCGGCCATCGCCCAGCACGGCCGAGCAGCGCGGCAGATAGGCCTGCCCCTGCGGCTGGTTCAACACCTCGGTCAGCCCGCGCAACTCGGCCCGGAAACTGCCCCCCGCCCGCTCGATCTCCCCCAGCGAGCCGCGGAACTGCTCGATATGGTCCTCCGGCCTGGCCCAGTTGACCAGGAAGGCCCGCACCTCGGCCCCGTCGAACCGCCCCGTCAGGATATCCGCCTCGGTGATCGCCGCGGCGCTCAGCGCACCCATCGCCTCGGAATTGTCCACCGAAAGCCCCGTCGTCTGCTGCAGGGCCCGCGCCGTCATGCCGGTATCGGCCCGGCAGGTCACGCCCCGCAGCATCAGGTCGCGGTCGTGGTCGGTAAAGCCCAGCACCACCCCATCCCGCCGCGTCACCATCCAGGCCCGGCAAACCGTCGTCGCCCCGCTTTCCAGATGCCGATACAGGTCCCCTGCGCTCATAGCCGGATCTCCACCACCGGGACCGTCGGCACATCGCCCGCCTGGAACGAGGCGACCGAGGTCTGGATCGCATCCGTATCGAAGCGGACCGGCACGTCGAACTCGAACCCCGCCGTGATCCGCACCCCCAGATCCGGCGGCACCGCAAAGCTGATCTCGCCGGTCTCGACATCGACGTCGAACTCGACGCCCTCGACCTTCGGATCGCCCGCCAGCGCCACGGCCACCGTGCCCGCCACCGGCTTCAGGATCGGCCGGACATAGCTCTGCAAGCCCGAGACATAGGTCTTCTGCAGCCGGAACACCGCCGTCTCCCCGTCGCCGATGCCGACCAGCTGGTCCTCCGGTCCCGGAGTGGCCGAGGGCGCACAGGACCGGAAATCGGACCAGTCCTTCCAGCGGAACCCGTGCAACTGCCCCGCCCGCGCCTCGAAGAAGGCGATCAGCACCGCCACATCGTCCAGCGAGCGCAGACCCACGCCCGCGTCGTAGCGCCTGCGCGAATGGGCCCAGGGGGTGTTCCGCTCCTCGAACCCGTTCGCCAGCGTGACGATCTCGGTCCGCCGCTCCGGCCCGCCGACCGAGCCGAAGCTCAGGTTCGCGGGGAAACGTATCTCGTGAAATGCCATCGTCTTCCCTCAGCGATTGCGTTGACCGCGCGAGAGCGCGCCGCCGATCTGGGCGGCAACCTGGCTCTGGCTGCGCTGGAAGCCCTGCACGTCCGGGGTCGTGATGTTCATCACCACGTTGACCGCCCTGCCCCCGCCCGCCTGCACGCCCAGCCTGCCATCGGGGCCGCGCGCCAGCGGCATGATCGCCTCGGGCCCCGCCTCGCCCATCAGCCCCATCCCGCCCCGCATCGGAAAGGCCGTTGGGGCCCCGACGATCCCGCCCTTGGCAAAGGGCATCACCCGGCCCTGGCTGAAGGCCCCGCCATTGGCGAAGGGCATCCCCGCCCCCATGACCCCGGCCACGCCCTGCGCCAGAAGCCCGCCCAGCGCCCCGGTCACCGGCTTCATCGCGATGGAATAGACCGTGTCCACGATGGTGCTCGCCACCGACTTCAGCGCATCGTTCAGCTTCATCCCGTCGAAGACCAGCCCGTCGAACGCCTTCCGCAACCCGCCGCCGATCCCGCTCGACAGCGTGTTCACCTCGCGCCCGGTGAAGACCATCGTCTCCCGCATCCGCGAAAGCTCGCCATCGAACGCCGCCACCATCGACACGGAACTGCCCAGCTGCGCCTCAAGCGCCTGAAGCTGCTCCTGCATCGTTCCGATATCCGCCATCGCGCTCATCCTTCCTCACATCCGGAAACGCCGCCGCCAACTCCGCCAGCCGCGCGCGTGTCAGGGGCGGGACCAGACCCTCCCGCCCCAGCATGATCTTCAGTTCCACCGGCGTGAGCCGCCAGAAGACCGCCGGTTCCAGCCCCAGCCCATGCAGCCCCGCCTGCATCAGCCCCGGCCAGTCGATCCCCCTCACGGCTCGCCCGGCAGCGCGAAGGCCCGCGCCAGCAGCTCCGCCGCCGCCCGCGCCGCCTCGACCGGGCCACCGCCGATCTCGACCCGCAACAGGTCCGCCGCCGAACCCTGCCACCCCCCGCCCCGCAGCCCGGCGACGATCAGCGCCAGCACGTCCCGCGTGGAAAACCGCCGCTCCTCGAACCGCTGCACCAGGTCCAGCAGCGACCCCGTCTCCAGCGCCTCCTCCAGCTCGGCCAGCGCGCCCAGCGTCAGCTTCGCCACATGGCGCTGGCCGTCCAGCCGGATCGCCACCTCTCCCGCCCAGGGGTTCGCCATGTCAAAGCGCCGTGAAGGTCAGCGCCCCGGCCGAGGCCATGGCCATCTCGTAGCTCGCCTCGTCGTTGTGGCTGCCCGAATATTCGATCGAGGTGATCTGGAACGGCCCCTCGATCACGCCGAAACTCGGGATCACCACTTGGAAATCCGGGATTTCTCCGTTGAAGAACACCTGCCGCGCCCGCTCGTCGGTGTTCTCGTCCCGGAACACGCCCGAGCCGGAGATCGCCGCCGACTTCACCCCCGCCCCCGCCAGCAGCTCGCGCCAGCCGCCCTGACTTTCCAGGCTGGTCACATCCACCGATTCCGTGTTGAAGCTGATCCGCGTCGCCCGAAGGCCCGCGATGGTGACGAACTGGCCGTCCCCGGTCTGGTCGATCTTGATCAGCAGATCCTTGCCGCTTTGCACAGCCATGTTCGCTCTCCGTCATGCGATGTGGGGTGGCGCCAGGCGCCTCCCCTCCCCCTCGTGGGGAGGGGCTGGGGGTGGGGGGCCGCTACAACTGAACCCGCGCCCGGAAGGTCAGGTCGATCCGCCGCGTCTCGCCCTCCTCGATCCGCCGGGCGCTGGCCCGCAGGAAGAACAGGCTCACCAGCGCCCCCCGGCTCAGGGCCAGGGGCGCGCCGACCAACGCGTCGGAAATCTCGGCGGCCACGGTCTTGATCGACAGGAACCCGGCCGCATCGGTGATCACGCTGATCACCAGCTGATGCTCGGCCCCGGCCCCCGTCTTGTCCGACTGGTCCCGCGCCTCCTCCGGCCCGACCAGCACGAAGGTCCCGCTGACGGCCGGAGGTACCGCGTCATGGATCGCCACCCCCGCCAGCGCGGGCCAGGCCGACAACCGCTGGAACACCGCCGTCTGCAGGGCGGGTGCTGCACCATAGCTCATTTCGGCACCTCCTCTCGGACGAAACAGGTCAGGTAGCGCCCCTGCGGATCGCGCTCGGCCACCGCCTGGATCAGGAACAGGCGCAGCCCCTCGCGGAACCGCTGCCCCGCCCTGGGGCGCGAGCCGGCCCCGACCGGGCCCCCCCGCACCGTCACCCGGTAGGGCACCGCCGACAGCATCCGCTCCTCGCCCAGCGTGTCGCTCCCCGACCCCGGCAGGACCTCGGCCCACAGCGTGCCCAGCGCGGCCCAGGCCTCGGTGAAACCGCCCGCGCCGTCCGGGGTGCGCACCACCCCTTCCAGCACCAGCGCCCGGTTCAGATGCGGCGCCTTCATTTCCGCCCCCCGCCCAGGATGCGCACCGTCCGCCAACGCTCGATCAGCGCCACAACCCCGAAAGGCAGCCCCGCCGCCTGCGCGCCGTCGTCGTGCCGGTGCTCGTAATATTCCCCGGCCAGCAGCAGCACCGCCTGCCGCAGGTCCACCGGAATGTCGGTCCAGGCCGGGCCGAAACCCGCCTCGAACACGACCTTCGCCACCCCCTCGCCCGGGATCGCCGGCAGCGCGCCGCCCCGGCCTGCCAGCCGCGGCCGGTGCAGGTCCTTCACCAAGCGGAACGCCCCCGCCGGCACCACCACCTCGCCCCCCGCCGCATCGGCCAGCGTCACGCTCACCACGCTCGACACCGGGGCCACCGGCAGCGCCTGCTCCTCGTCGCGCCATCCCTCCAGCACCCAGAGGAAGCGGCGCTGGAACAGCATCTTGCCGATCCGCCCCTCGATCGCCGCCAGCGCGGCGCGCAGATGGGTCTCGATCAGCCCGTCCTGCAACCCGTCCTCGGCAAAGCCCGAGCCCATCCGCAGATGGTGCTTCATCTCCTCCACCGGCAGCGCCAGCGAGGGCACCGGGGTTTCTTCGGTCAACATCATGTTCAGTTCTCCGCCTGCGGCCGGGTCGTTGCTGTAAGGCACGGCTCGATAGGCCCGGCCCCCGAAGGGACCGGGCCAAAGCGTCACGACACCGCGACTTTCAGCAGCTTCACCGCCGCATAGTCGGTGATGTCGCCGCCGACGCGCTTGTTGGCGTAGAACAGCACGTTCGGCTTGGCCGAGAACGGATCGCGCAGGATGCGCAGGTCCGGGCGTTCCGCGATGGTATAGGCGGCGCGGAAGTCGCCGAAGGCGAGGGGATAGCTGTTCGCGCCCACGTCCGGCATGTCCTCGCAGACCAGCACCGGATAGCCCATCAGCCGCGAGGGCTCGCCCGCCGCCAGACCGTCCGACCACAGGAAGCGGCCGTCGGCATCCTTCATCTTGCGCACCGCGCCCACGGTCTTGGAGTTCATCACGAAGCTGCCGTTCGCCCGATAATCCGCGCCCAGCGCATAGACCAGGTTGACGATGCAGTCCGCCGCGTTGGTGGTGGCGAAATCCGCCGCGGCCCCGGTCGGGACATAGCCGATATTGCCCCAGGTCCAGGAGGCGTTCGCCACCTTGTTGGGCAGCAGGATGCCCTTCGGCTTGTCCACCCCATCCCCGTTGATGAAGGCCGCAGCCTCGGCGCGGGTGAAGCGCGTGGCGATCTTCTCGGCCAGCCAGCCTTCGACATCGAAGGCGCTGTCGTCCAGAAGTCGCTGGCTGGCCTTCGGCATCGCCGCCAGCTCGTGCAGCTTGATCGAGATGCGCTCGATCACCGGCGTCGCGGTCTCGGTGGTGGCAGCCGCCTCGGTGGCCCAGCCCGAACCCACCTCGCTGCGATCCACGATCACGTCGAACGAGGTGGCCTCGACCTGCACCACATTGGCCACCGACCGCAACGAGGAGGTGGACAAGAGCATCGACTGGATGCGGTCCGCCGTCTGCGGATCGACCAGATAGCCGCCATCGGCCGCCACGGCCGAGGACATCGCCTTGCCTTCCAGCGTAAGGCCGCGCAGCCCGTCGTCGTCGCCCGACCGCAGATAGGCGTTGAACGCCTTCTGGTGCGGGACTTCCACCTCCGCGCGGGCCGAAAGCGCGGGGCGGCCATAGGTCATCGTCTTTGCGTTCAGCATGGTCAGTCGCTCTTCCTGATGTTTCAGCGTTGATTTCACTTCGTCCTGAAAGCTACTGAATTCTTTCAGGAAACCCGCCATGGCGGCCTTGGCCTCCGCAGCCGGCGATTGGGCGGGGGACACACCTTCCCCGGCCCGAGCCTTCGTCTCGGTCATCGTCTCGTTCCTCTCGCTTTCAACCAGAACTCGGCGTCAGACCCCGCGCCTCCCCTCCCCCTCGTGGGGAGGGGATGGGGGTGGGGGGCGTCTGAAGAACCCCGCGCTATAGCCCGGCCAGGCTCCGCCGCGCGTCCTCGAACACCGCCGCGATGTGACGCCAGCCGTCGTCCAGCGCCTCCGCCTTGGCCGCGACCCGCGCCTCGGGCAGCATCGGGAAGGTCACCAGCGACACCTCCCAAAGCTCGAGCTCCGACAACAGGCGCTGGCCCTTGCCGTCGCGTTCCGCCCTGACCGTGCGATAGCCGATGGACAGCCCGTCGATGGCCCCCGCCTGGACCAGAGCCGCAACTTCGCGGCCCCGCTCCACCTGCGGCAGGATGCGCCCCTTGACCCAAAGGCCCGTGGCATCCTCGCGCACCTCGTCCCAGACGCCGATGGGCTGGCCCGGGTCATGCTGCCATAGCATCTTGACCCGGCCGCTCCGCGCCGCCAACCGCTTCAGGCTCGCCGCATAGGCGCCCTTCCGCACGATGTCGCCGCCCTGGTCGGCCTTGCCGAACAGCGAAGCATAGCCCTCGACCACATGCCCCTCGCTCACCACCAGCCCCGCCTCGGGCCGGTGGAACTTGCGCTCGGGCGCTCCCCAATCTCTCATCGCCTCACCTCATCGCCGCCTGAACTACCGTCTCGGCCATCTGCGCCATCAGGAAGGCCGCCACCCCGTAGACGCCGACCCAGATCCGTTTCTCCAACCGCTCCAGCGTCGTCTCGATCTGCCCCAGCCGGTATTCCAGCCCGGCCCAGCGCTCCTCCGCGACCCGCTCGTTGGCCTCGATCCGCGCCGCCGCCGCGTCGAAACTGTCGTAGAGGAAACGCGAACCGCCCTCGGACCGCCGCGGGGTCATTCCGCCTCCGCCAGCTTCGGCAGGCCCAGAAGCATCCGCTTCTCCGCCACCGTGAGGAATTCCGCCGCCGCGACCCGCGCCCATTGCTGGTCCCGCTCGCTCGCCAGGGCAGGCACCTGGTCAAGGTCGGGCTTCAGCTCCACCGCCTCGCCCGCGAACCCCGAGAGCCAATGCGCAAGGTCCGCCAGCACTTTCGTCGCCAAGGGCAGCACCGTCAGCCGGTAGAAGGCCCGGTTCGCCTCCTGGTAGTTGGAATAGGTCGCATCCCCCGGAATCCCCAAGAGCATCGGCGGCACCCCGAAGGCGATCGCGATCTCCCGCGCCGCGGCCTCCTTGGTCTTCTGGAACTCCATGTCCGACGGCGAGAACCCCATCGGCTTCCAGTCCAGCCCCCCTTCCAAGAGCATCGGCCGCCCCGCATTCCGTGCGCCCTGATGATGCGCCTCCATCTCGCTCACCAGCCGGTCATACTGGTCCGAAGACAGCGAGGCCGCCCCATCCGCCCCCTTGTAGACGATCGCCCCCGAAGGCCGCGCCGCATTGTCCAGAAGCGCCTTCGACCAGGCGCTCGCCGAGTTGTGCACATCCACCGCCACCGCCGCCGCCTGCATCGGAGAGAATCCGTAGTGGTCGTCCTGCGGATGGAAGGTCTTCAGATGACAGATCGGGCTCGTCTCGCCGGTCACGTCATAGCGATGCGTCCGCCCGCCGACCGTGTAGTCATAACCCACCGGCCAGCCGTCCGCCCCCGGCACCAGGTTGATCCGGTCCGACCGCAGCACATGCAGCTCGCCCGGAACCGCGCCCAGGCCCGGCACCGCCTCGACATAGGCGTTCCCCGACAGCAACAGATAGCCATAGACCGCTTCCAGGAACTCCGCCCGGCCCTGCGCCCCGTTCGGCCGCCCGATCAGCCCCAGCACCGGATGCGTCTCGAAGCGTTGCGCATGCGTCTGGCAGACCAGCGGCAGCGCCGCCGCCGCCTCGGCGATCAGCCGCACCACGCGGAACCCCACCGGGTTGCCCTGGAACCCAGTCCGCGTCAGCGAGCCCACGTCCCGCGGGCTCCAGGCCACGCGGCCCGCATTGCCCCAGGCGATCACCCGCCCCACCGCACTGGCCTTGCGCTCCGGCACCGGCACCGGGGCCTTCCGCAGAAAATCGAACACCATCTCGCGCTCCCTCATGCTTCAGGCAATGCCTGCCCGGCCCGGGCTGCCTGAAGCGCCCGGCCATATGACCTCTCGATCGAGAAGATCCTCTAAAGCGACCGAACGCTCGGCCGCCCGCCCTGCAACGGGTTCAGCATCAGGTCGGTCAGCGCCCAGACCAGCGCATCCAGCCGGTCGGGCGATCCCGTCCCCTTCCAGCCCGTCGCCGTCATCCGGACCATCTGGTCCTCCAGCGCCCCCAGGCCCCGCATATGGCCGACCCGCCCCTGCTCATACAGCGCCGCCACCGGCTCGGCCCGCAGCATCTTCGACCGCGTTGCATGGACGCCGCGATAGGGCACCAGCGGGTCCACCATCCGCACCAGCCGTTCCACCAGATCGCCGCCCTGGTTCACCTCGGCCACCAGCCGGTCCGCCCCATGCCGCTCCATCGCCGCCAGCGCCGCCCTTGCCCAGCCCTCCGGCGAGGCCCCCTGCACCGAGGCATCCTCCAGCACCACCGCGCGCCAGTCCTTCGGCTCCCCGCGCGTATCGGCCCCCACGACCACGATCCCGCATGCATCGCTGGACTTCATGCCGGTGACCGGCGGATCCACCGCCACCACCACCCGGTTGAACGCCGGAACGGCATCCACCCGCGCCGCCTCCAGCATGGCCATGGTCCAGAGCGCCCCTTCCTCCTCCTCGACCAGCACGCCCTCCAACTCCTGCCGGCCGAGGTGCGAGCCGCCATAGCGCGCCTGCACCTCGGTCAGGAAGCTTTCCGCCAGATAGGCCCGGTTCGCCTCGGTCGGCGCATGGGTCACCACCGAGGACGGGTTCTTCAATATCGCCTTCAGCACCCCCACGTTGCGCGGCGTCGTCGTGACCACCGCCTGCGGGTTCTGCCCCAGCCGCAGCGCGAACTGCAGCTGGTCCCAGGCCTCCGCCCCCTTCTTCCACTTGCCCAGCTCATCCGCCCAGGCCGCATCGAACTGCGGTCCCCGCATCGCCTCGGGATCGTGTGCGGAAAAGACCTGCGCCACCGCGCCATTCGGCCAGATCAGCTGCTGGCGCGTCATATGCCATTCCGGCCGCCGGTCGGGGGGCGAGCAGGCGATGATCCCGCTTTCGCCCATCACCATCACCTCGCGCACCTGGTCCACCGTCTCGCCGACCAGCGCCACCCGTCTGCACCGGCCCGGATCGCCCGGCCCCGCGCCCTCGACCTGCGCCCGCACCCATTCCGAGCCCGCCCGCGTCTTGCCCGCGCCGCGCCCGCCCATGATGACCCAGGTCTTCCAGGCCCCGCGCGGCGGCAGCTGGTGCGGCAGCGCCCAGAACTCGAACATCCAGGGCAGCGCCAGCAGCGCGTTCTGGCTCAGCCCCGAGAGGAACTCATCCACCTCCTCCGGCGTTGCGGAGGCAAGCCAGGCGGCGCCCGATTTCAGCTCGGGCCCCGTCAAGGTCGAGTGCCCCTCCGGCCCCGACATGGCCGGCAATCTGCTTGCGGAGTTTGTCAACTTTGCCCCTTTCTTCCAGCACCTGCACCGCCGTCGCGCGAAGATCGCGGATCGCCGTCTGCGCTGCCCTGACCTCGGTGAATTCCCCGGCCCGGATCGCGCCGATGGTGCGGTAAAGCTCCATTACCGCCAGGCCGTAAAACTGCTCTGTCGCCCCCAGCACATCCTCCGGGCTGGGACCCTCGCCCGTAAACCTCAGCGTCATCCAGACCTGTCCACCCCCATGCCGCCCCCGCAGGACGTGAAAAAGCGGCCGACGGGGGAACCCCGGGCCGCTTCGACACCTCTTCCAGCATGGCACGAGTCCTACATCGGACCGCGCGGCAAGTCAAGATAAAACTTCAATCGTATCAATGGGTTGTAGCTCTCCGCGTTAACGCTTCGTCAACCTATTCCCCCTGCACCCCACCCTCATCCGCCGCGCCCTGCTCGGCCTCGATCTTGCGCCAGGCGGCGACGTTGCGGTTGTGCTCCTCCAACGTCTCGGCAAAGGCATGCCCCCCGCTGCCATCGGCTACGAAGAACAGATAGTCCGTCCGGTCCGGGTTCAGCGCCGCCCGGATCGCCTCGGCGCCGGGGTTGGCGATCGGGGTCGGCGGCAGCCCGTCGATCACATAGGTGTTGTAGGGCGTCTCGCGCCGCAGCTCGCTCTGCCGCAGGCCTCGGCCCAGCACGCCCTCGCCCTTGGTGATGCCATAGATCACCGTCGGGTCGGTCTGCAGCCGCATCCCCTGCGCCAGGCGGTTGAGGAAGACGCTCGCCACCCGGCCCCGCTCCTCGGCGATGCCGGTCTCCTTCTCGACGATCGAGGCCATGATCAGCGCCTCTTCCGGCGTGTCATAGGGCAGGCCCTGGGCCCGTTTCTCCCAGGCCTCCGCCAGGATCGCGGACTGGCGCGCGGTCATCTCGGCGATCAGCGCCCCGCGCTCGGTCCCGCGCACCGGCTCGTAGCCGCCGGGCGCCAGCGTGCCCTCGGGCGGCACGGTCTCCAGCGAGCCCTGCAGGAAATCCGCCTTCTTCAGCGCATCCACCACCTGCCAGCTGGTCACGCCCTCGGCCACCGTCACCCGGAAGACCAGCGCCGGATCATCCGCGACCTCCAGGTATTCCGGCGGCAAAGCCTCCACCCCGGCATCGAAGCGCGCCACCTCGACATAGGCGTTCGAGGTCAGGTCCAGCTCGCTCAGCACCACATCGGCCCTGGCCACCCCGATGCGGAAGTTCAGATCCCGCCCGCAGGTCGACTTGCCGGTGGCGGTGATCGCCTCCAGCACCTGTTCCATGCTCGCCCCCGCCGGGACCATGTAACTCCCGAACTTCAGGTTCCCCGCCCGGTCGGCATATTCCGCCCCGATGCGGAAGATCCGCGCATCGGTGATCGCGCCCCGCTCCTCCAGGTTGCGGCTGACGGCGGACAGCGACGCCCCCCGCTCCACCTGCAGGCAGATCGGCCCGGCCAGCGGCCCCGGCTTCACGAACTCGTTCCGCCCCCAGGCCACCAGCGCCGCCAGCGCGATCAGGATCACGATGAACAGCGTCAGCGCGTTCGAGGCGACGGACCGCCACATGCCTCAGCGCACCTTGCCCAGGACAAGGCTCGCATTGGTGCCGCCGAAGCCGAAGCTGTTCGACAGCGCCACGTCGATCCTGCGCCGCACCGCCTTGTTCGGGGCGAGGTCCAGCTTCGGCGTCACCGCCGGGTTGTCCAGGTTGATCGTCGGCGGCGCCACCTGGTCGCGGATCGCCAGCACGCAGAAGATCGCCTCCACCGCGCCCGCCGCCCCCAGCAGGTGCCCGATGGACGACTTCGTCGAGGACATGGTCGTATTCGACGCCGCGTCGCCCAGAAGCCGCTCCACCGCGCCCAGTTCGATGGTGTCGGCCATCGTGCTGGTGCCATGCGCGTTGATATAGTCGATGTCCGAAGGCTGCAGCCCGGCCCGCTTCAGCGCCGCCGCCATCGAGCGGAACCCGCCGTCCCCGTCCTCGCTCGGCGCGGTGATGTGGTAGGCGTCGCCCGACAGGCCATAGCCCAGCACCTCGCAATAGATCTTCGCGCCGCGCGCCCTGGCGTGCTCGTATTCCTCCAGCACCACCACCCCGGCCCCCTCGCCCATCACGAACCCGTCGCGGTCGGCGTCATAGGGCCGGCTGGCCTTCTCGGGCACATCCGCCCGCTTGGTCGACAGCGCCTTGCAGGCGTTGAACCCGGCGATGCCGATCTCGCTGATCGGGCTCTCGGTCCCGCCCGCGACCATCACGTCGGCATCGCCCCACATGATCAGCCGCGCCGCGTCGCCGATGGCATGCGCCCCGGTCGAGCAGGCCGTGACCACCGCATGGTTCGGACCCTTGAAACCGAAGCGGATCGAGACCTGACCCGAGACGAGGTTGATCAGCGCCCCCGGGATGAAGAAGGGCGAGACCCGCTTCGGCCCCTTCTCCTTGATCAGCACCGCCGTCTCGGCGATCGAGTTCAGCCCCCCGATGCCCGAGCCGATCATCACCCCCGTGCGCAGCTTCTCCTCCTCCGAGGGATCTTCCCAGCCCGCATCCCGCACGGCCTGCACGGCGGCGGCCATCCCGTAGATGATGAAGTCATCGACCTTGCGCTGCTCCTTCGGCTCCATCCAGTCGTCGGCATTGAAGGTGCCGTCGCTGCCGTCGCCCATCGGAATCTCGCAGGCGTATTGCGTCACCACGTTCGAGGTGTCGAACTTCGTGATCAGCCCCGCACCCGATTGCCCGGCCAGCAGGCGGCTCCAGGTCTCCTCCACGCCCGAGGCAAGAGGAGTGACCATTCCCAGGCCGGTGACCACGACGCGACGCATGCTGCTCTCCCTTAAGGCAAAGGCTTTTCAGGGGTGATACACGCCGGTCATTGCCCGCGCAACCTTGGCCAGCCGGCATGGGCGGCAGGGCCCGATGCCTCAGCCGTTCGGCGCGCCGCAGTCCGCCTCTGCGGCTTGGCGATGCGGTCCGGGGTTCAGCCGTACCACCGCCACATTCAGCGCCAGCGAGAAGCTGACCCAGGCGAAATAGGGCAGGAACATCCCCGCCGCCCAGCGATCGACCTGGAAGAAGGCCAGCGTCGTGGCCGCCACGGCGACCCACAGCACGGCCAGCACCCCCAGCGCCAGCGCCATCCGGTGCAACCCGAAGAAGACCGGGGTCCAGAGCGTGTTGAACGTCATCTGCAGCGCCCAGAGCGCGAGCCCCGTCTCCGCCCCGCGAAACCCCGAGGCGCGGGCGGCGGCGGCGGCCATCAGCAGGTAAAGCGTGGTCCAGACGACCGGAAAGACCCGATCCGGCGGGGTCCAGCGCGGCTTGCGCAAGCGCCGGTACCAGGCGCCGGGCGGAAACAGCGCGCCCGTCGCCGCCGAGGGGACGCAGGCCGCGAGGAAGATGAAGAAGGATCCGATATCCATGACGGCCCCCACCCGCCCCGAAACGGCCGGAAGAACGATTCCCCTCAACGCCAGATTGTCAAGAGAAGCCCGCGTCTGGCTGCGGAAGTCTTGACGAATGGCTGGGTCCAGGCCGAAATCCACCGAAAAATATACGAAATCCTAAGAAAATCAATCGCAAGGGCCGGCCGGCCCGAGAATCCGGTCCAGATGCTCGGCCAGATAGATTCGCAACCAGGGCGTGAAACGCTCCGGTTCGCGCCGCACCTCTTCCGTCAGTTGGTCAAGCTCGACCCAGCGCACCGCCTCGACCTCCTGCGGATTGGGCCGCACCGGCAGATCCGGCCCCGCCTCGGCCCGGAAGATCTCGACCAGTTCATGCTCGACCATGCCCCGGCCCACATCGGCCCGGTATTCCACCTGCCCCACATGCCCCAGCGACAGGCCGCCGATCCCCAGTTCCTCGTCCAGCCGCCGCCCGGCGCAGGCAAGCGCCGTCTCCTCCCAGCGCGGATGGGTGCAGCAGGTATTCGCCCAAAGCCCCGGTGTGTGATACTTGCCCGCCGCCCGCTTCTGGATCAGCACGCGCGTGCCTTCCAGCACGAAGACCGAGACCGCCTTGTGCCGCAACCCGCGCCGGTGGACCTCCAGCTTTTCGACCGGCACCAGCCGGCCGTCCACCCAGGCCGGGATCTTCTCCTGCAACGCGCCGTCCATCGCCCAGCCCTCCGATGCTTCCCCTCCCCCTATCGGGCCGCCTGCCCGCCCGGCAAGCCGGAACATCCCGCGCGCTTGTGCGTTTTCCCTCCGGCCGCGGGCCGATACGCCGCCCGCGCCCTGTTCCATCCCTCTGGAACTCCAGCGAACCAAGCCCTCGAGGAGGATATCATGCGTTTCACTCTGACGGCCGTCGCCATGGCCAGCCTGGCCGCCCCCGCCCTTGCCCAGGACGCCCCCACCGGGGATGCCGAGGCCGGGGTCAAGGTCTTCAACCAGTGCCAGACCTGCCATGTGATCGAGAACGAGGCCGGCGAGGTTCTCGCTGGCAAGACCGCCAAGACCGGGCCGAACCTTTACGGCGTACCGGGCCGGGTGGCGGGCAGCCTGCCCGACTTCAAGTACAGCAAATCCCTCGTGGCCCTCGGCGAGAAGGGCGTGAAATGGGACGAAGAGCACTTCACGGCCTTCGTCCACGACCCGGCAAAATACCTCAAGGAGGAACTTGGCGACCCAAAAGCGACGACGAAAATGTCCTTCAAGCTGAAGAAGCCCGAGGATGTCGCGAATGTCTGGGCCTTCATCGTCTCCCTCTCGCCCGCGCCGCCTGCAGACGGGGATGCCGCCCCGGCCGCCGAAGGTACCGGGACGGAAACCGGCGACGGCGGCTCCGGGACCGGCTCGGAGTCGGACTCGGATTCAGGATCGAACTGACCCGCGGAGGATCCCCCGGCGCGAACCGAGCCGGGGGATACCTGCGGGCCTTAGCGATTCCTTCAAGAATCCCGGCGATCCTGAGCCGGAACGAAGGAGGATCAAGATGGCCGCGCCCCGCTTCTCGCTTGCAGACGAACTTGCCGAAATCCGCGACGAAATCGCCCGGTTGCAGCGGCGCGAACTCGCGCTCGCCCGGATCGAGCGGGACTTGCCCGCCATCCCGGTCTTCCGTCCCGGCTGGCCGATCCGGCGTGCCGGGCCCGGGGCCGCGGCGCAACCGGCCGGACAGGTCCACGCCTGACTCCTCAGGCCCGGAACCGCTCGTCCACCGGAACCGACAGCGCCGTGGCCAGGGCATTGGTCTGGCTGGCCAGCGCGATCACCGCCAGAAGCTCGCCATGCTGGGCCGCCGTCATCCCCTTCGCCTTCGCCGCCGCCGTATGGGAATGGACGCAATAGTCGCATCCATGCGCGGCCGAGACCGCGACATAGACCAACTCCTTGACCAGCGGGTCCAGCGCGCCCGGCGCCATCACCGCCTGCACCCGCTCCCAGGTCGCCCGCAACAGCGCCGGGTCATGCGCCAGCGCCCGCCAGAAGTTGTTGACGTAATCCGTCTGCCGCTTCTCGCGGATGTCAGCGAAGACGGCACGGGCCTCTGCCCCCGCCTCCCCGTCGCCGAGCAGCGGCACCACCGCCATCAGAGCACCGCCATGACGCGCGCCGGCCCGCCGGTGCCGGTCTTGTGCTTCGGCGCACCGATGAACACCGTCGCCCCGGTCGCGGGCAACTGGTCCAGGTTCGCGAGGTTCTCGATCCCGAAGCGCCCGCCGGGCAACCAGCTGAAATGCACTCCGAAATCGGCCGAATTGCCGGGGTCGAGCGACAGCGTGTCCACCCCGATGCAGGCCACATCCATCCCCGCCAGCATGTCGGTCGCCGCCTTCGAGAAGCCGGGAAAGGCCAGCTTGCCATCGGCCGTGTTGCGGAACGAGGGATCGCCCAGCTTGGCCGCCCAGCCCGAATGCATCGCCACGCAGGACCCCGCCGGAATCGCGCCGTTCGCCGAAACCCAGGCCTCGATATCCGCCGGTTCCACCATCGCATTGGCGTCCCCGGCGGCCTTGGCGGTGATGTCCAGCACGCAAAGCGGGCAGACCAGCCGCTCGGGCGGCAGATCGGCGACCGAGGCGCCGTCCGCGCTGAAATGCAGCGGCGCGTCGATATGGGTGCCGGTGTGCTCGTAGATCGTGAGCTTCCACAGCTGATAGCCCGATTCGTCGAACTTGACCGCGGGCTCGTACAGGATCCCCGGATTGCCGTCGAAGGTCGGAAACTCCCCGTCATAGGCATGGGTCAGGTCCACCACCTTGCCCGCCGCCTGCGCCAGCGCGGGCCTTGCCGTGGTCAGGCCGCTTGCCACCACGGCGGCGGTCGTCGCCGCCGCGCCGGCGAACAGCGCCCGGCGCGACAGCATGGAATTCTTGATGGACTCGATCAGGCAGGCGTCACACATGGGGTCTCTCCCTGTTGCGTCAGGCGGTCAGCCTCTCCCCGCAGCCGGCCTTGCGTCAAGCCTCTCCCGTCCCGATCACCTGCCGCACGCGCTCCACCCCCTCGGCCACCAGCCCCCGGTCGCCCCGCGCCTCGACGTTCAGCCGCAACAGCGGCTCGGTGTTCGAGGCCCGCAGGTTCAAGCGCCAGTCGCCGAAATCCAGGCTCAGCCCGTCCGTCCGGTCCTCGCCCCGCGCCAGCGGCCCCAGCGCCGCATGGACCCGGCCCATCATCGCCTCGCGGTCGGTGACGGTGAAATTGACCTCGCCCGAGGACGGATGCTCGCGCCGCAGCGCGCCGACCATCTCGTCCAGCGCCTCGCCCTGCGAGACGAGGCCCGCCACCAGAAGCCAGGGGATCATCCCCGAATCGCAGGCCATGAAATCGCGGAAATAATGGTGCGCCGACATCTCGCCGCCGTAGACCGCGCCTTCGCGCCGCATCGCCTCCTTCAGGAAGACATGCCCCGTCGGCGCCAGCACCGACCGCCCCCCGGCCCGCGCCACCGTGTCCTGCACCGCCCAAAGGACGCGCGGATCATGCACGATCGCCGCACCGGGATGCCGGGCGAGTTCCGCCCGCGCCAGGAGCGCCACCACATGCTCGCCATCGACGAAGCGCCCCGCGCCGTCGAACAGGAAGCAGCGGTCGAAATCGCCGTCGAAGGCCACCCCCATATCCGCCCCCGCCGCCCGGACCGCCGCCTCGGTGACGGGCCGGTTCTCGGGCAGAAGCGGGTTCGGCACCCCGTTCGGAAAGGCCCCGTCGGGCTCGTGATGCATCCGCACCAGGTCCAGCCGCGCGCCCCGTGCCCGCAGTCCCTCGGCCAACGCATCCAGCGTCGGCCCCGCCGCCCCGTTGCCCGCATTGACCAGCACCCGCAGCGGCCCGACCGGCCCGACCAGCCGCGCGACATGCGCCACATAATCCGCGCGTACCGCGCCTGCGTCCTCGACCCCGCCGCCCGGCAGCCGGTCCGGCTCCTCGGCCGACAATGCCTGCAGCCGGGCAAAACCCGCGTCGGTCAGCGGCACCGCCCCCGCGCCCACCAGCTTCATCCCGTTGTAATCGCGCGGATTGTGCGAGGCCGTGACCATGATCCCGCCGCCGGCGCGCAGATGGGCGGTCGCGAAATACATCTCCTCGGTCCCGGCCATCCCGATGTCCAGCACCCGGACCCCCTGCGCCACCAGCCCCGCCGCCACCGCCCCGGCCAGCGCCGGAGAGCTTTCGCGCGGATCCCGCGCCAGCAC
This sequence comes from Tabrizicola soli, assembly GCF_015999335.1. Classification (GTDB taxonomy): domain Bacteria; phylum Pseudomonadota; class Alphaproteobacteria; order Rhodobacterales; family Rhodobacteraceae; genus Tabrizicola; species Tabrizicola soli. The sequence continues at coordinate 97,581 of NZ_JAEACP010000015.1, forward strand.
GACCGCCCCGGCCCCGGTCACCCGGGCAAAGGCGCGCGCGATCCGGCAGGCCACGGCCTCGTCGAGGTCGATTCCCAGCCTGCCACGGATGTCATAACGCTTGAACGGGTTCATGGCGGCAGGGGATCATCCCCGCGCGCCGTAGTAAAGCCCCACGACATGCTCGGCCTCGGCAAAGAACAGCCAGCGCGCCGCCAGCGCCCCGGCCAGGTGCAGCACCGCCGCCAGCGCGATCGCCCAGGGGCCCAGCGGCAGAAGCAGCACCAGCGCCGGGGCCAGCGCCGCCAGCGCCAGCGCGATCCGCCGCAGCTTGGCGGCATGTTTCCGCCCCACCACGAAGATCATCTCGCGCTTGAGGTAGCTCCCCGCCGTATGCGCCGGATCCAGGACCGAGGGCACCCCGAGCCCGCCCAGCCCCGTGGCCGTCCCCAGGCTCTCGCCCGCCTTCGCGAAAGCCCCGTCGCCGACCCGCCAGACCGCCAGCAGCACCGCCCCCAGCGCCAGCAGCGCCATCGGCGCCCAGGTTTGGTCCGACAGCATCGCTCCCCCGGCCAGCGCGAAGGCCAGGAACATCACCGGCGTCAGCCAATGGTGCCAGCGCGGCACCGCCCGGATCTGGGCATAGATCATCGCCGTGGTGCCGACCGTGAGCAGCGCCAGAGCGCCCCCGACCTGCCCCACCACCGCAGGCAGGCCCAGCCCGAAGATCCCCGCCAGCGCCGCCGGTGCCAGCAGCACCAGCGTCGCGACCGAGGCCCAGGCCTCGCGGCTCAGCCAGCTTGTCCGCCATTGGCTGAAGGCCTTCAGCGCGTTCTTCGGATTGCCGAGGTGGAAGGTCGAGGCCATCAGCCCCGCCACCGCCAGCCCGTAGCCCAAGCCCCAAAGGAAGAACGCCCCCCAGCCCGAGGGCTGCACCGCCCCCCAGCCCAGGAAGGCCAGGAAGCCGAAGCCAAGACCCGACAGCGTCGAAAACAGGATGACCGAAGGCGCCGGATGCATTCAGATCTTCCCCAGCATCCGGTCCAGCCAGCCGGCGATGCCATGCGCCTGCACGTCCAGAAGCGGCGCCAGCGGGCTTGCATTGCCCGGCCCCTTCGTCCTTGGCGGCAGATACTTGTTCGTGGGCCTGGTTCCCATTCCCGGCATCAGGTCATAGCCCCCCCGCTCGGCCACCAGCCTGGACACCGGGCTCTCCGGGTCGGCCAGATCGCCGAAATGCCGCGCGTTCGTCGGACAGGTCCGCACGCAGGCGGGCTCGCGGTCCGCCTCGGGAAGGTGGTCGTTGTAGATCCGGTCGACGCAGAGCGTGCATTTCTTCATCACCCCCTGGGCCGCGTCCATCTCGCGCGCGCCGTAGGGACAGGCCCAGGCGCAGAGACCGCAGCCGATGCAGGCGTCCTCGTTGACCAGCACGATCCCGTCCTCGGCCCGCTTGTAGCTGGCCCCGGTCGGGCAGACGGTGACGCAGGGGGCAACCTCGCAATGCAGGCAGGAGCGGGGGAAGGTCACCACCTGCGCCGGGCCGTCGGGCACCGCGACCTGATAGGAATGCACCCGGTTCAGGAAGGTGCCCGAGGGATCGGCGCCATAGGGGTCCTGGTCCGACAAGCCGATCCCGGCGTCGTTCCAGCCCTTGCAGGCGGTGACGCAGGCCTGGCAGCCGACGCAGGTGTCGAGGTCGATCACCAGCCCCAGCAGCTTTTCGGTCGCTCCCGGCAACAAGGTCATCGCGGCCCCTCCGCCAGGCGCAAAAGTTTTCGAAAACTTTTGCCAAAATTCTTCGAAGAATTTTGCCGCCCCCCGCCCGAGTGCGGCACCTCGGGCAAGCCGGGGAAGGCCGGTTCCGCCGTCCCGCGCGGATGATCCGCCGCCGCCACCCGCTCGACCCGCACCCTTTGATCGAACCAGGCCGCCTGGCCCGTCACCGGGTCCGAGTTCGACAGCCGCGCCCCCTTCCCGGGCAAAAGCTCCGGGATCAGATGGTTGAGCAGGAACCCCGTCACCGCCTCCGGCGCATCGGGATCCAGCGCCCAGGCTCCCTTGCGCTTGCCGATGGCGTTCCAGGTCCAGACCGTGTTCTCGTTCAGCGCCGCCATATGCGCCACCGGCACCACGATGCGTCCCGCACGGCTGGAGACCCTCGCCCAGTCGCCCTCCTCGAACCCCTGCGCCTGCCAGAGCTTCGTCGGCAGATACAGATAGTTCCGCCCCCTGATCTGCCGCAGCCAGGCGTTCTGGCTGCCCCAGCTGTGATACATGTCCATCGGGCGCTGGGTCAGCGCATGGACCGGATAACCGAAAGCCGCGTCCTCGTCGCCATAGGGCGGATACCAGACCGGCAGCGGCTGCATCGCCTGGCGCAGGCGGTCGCGCAGGTGGTCCGGCGGCTGGCGTGGGCCGAAGCCTTCTGCGGCCAGCTGGAAGCGGCGCATGGGTTCGGACCAGATGTTGAACAGATAGGGCTGCGGCGTCTCGTAAAGGCCAAGGCGAACCGCCCAGTCCTGATAGGCGGCGTTCCACGGCTTGTAGAAGGCCGCCTCCTCGGGCACATGCGCCTGATGGAAGGCCCCGGCCGCGATATAGCGCTCCATCTGCCCGGGGTTCGGCGCGCCCCGTCCGGTTTGCGTCCCGTCCCCCCGGAACCCCATCAGCGGTCCCACACCGGGCCGCCGCTGGTGGTTGACGATATAATCGGCATAGTCGCGGTATTTCGGGCTGCCGTCCTCTTCCACCATCCCCGGCAGGCCCAGCCTCGCGCCGAGGTCCAAGAGCACCGACTGGAAGCACCTCACCTCCCGGTCCGGCTCCACGACCGGCCAGCGGACCGCATCCCCTGCCGCATCGGGCTCGGAGATCGGACGGTCGAGCAGGCTGATACAGTCATGCCGCTCCAGATAGGTGGTGTCGGGCAGGATCAGGTCGGCATAGGCCACCATCTCGGAGGCATAGGCGTCGGAATAGATGATCCGGGGGATCAGATAGTCCCCGTCCTCGCCCGTCTCGGTCAGCATCTCCATCACCCGCGCGGAATTCATCGAGGAATTCCACGACATGTTCGCCATGTAGAGGAAGAGCGTGTCGATCCGGTAGGGGTCGCCCGCATGGGCGTTGGGGATCACCATGTGCATGAGGCCATGGGCGGAGAACGGGTTTTCCCAGGAAAACCCCTTGTCGATCCGGGCCGGTTGGCCATCGGGCAGAAGGCACAGGTCGTCGGGCGAGCGCACATAGCCCAGATGCGGGCCGGTCAGCGGCTTGCCGGGCGTCGCCACGAAATGCGGCGTCGGGTGCGCCTCGATGGGCTTCGGGTACGGCGGCTTCAGCCGATAGCCGCCGGGGGTTTCCACCGCGCCGAGCAGGATCTGCAACAGATGCAGCGCCCGGGCGGTCTGGAAGCCGTTGGAATGCGCCGAAATCCCCCGCATGGCGTGGAAAGAGACGGGCCTCCCCGGCATGTCGGCATGTTCATTGCCCCGGAAATCCACCCACGGGCGCGGCAGCGAGATCGCCTGCTCGAAGGCCGCCTCCGCCAATTCCGCCGCCAGTTGCCGGATGCGCTCCGCCGTCACCCCGCAGCGCGCGGCCACCGCTTCCGGCGCGTGCTCCGGCTTCAGGTATTCCTCGACCATGTGCCGGAACACCGTCCGGTGCCCCTGCCAGTCCGCGCCGAGGTCGGGTTCCACCCCCTTGCCATCCCAAGGCGCAGGATGGCCGGTGCGACGGTCGATGACGAAGGGCTGGCTTTCGGCATTGCGGACGAAAAGCCCCTTCTCCGGGCCTTCGTGTTCGTTCACCAGCAAGGGCGCGTTGGTCCATTGCGCCAGGTAGTCGAGGTCGATCTTCCCCGCCTCCAAGAGGCAATGGATCAGCGACAGGATCAGGAGCCCGTCGGTGCCGGGGGTGATCCCGATCCAGTCGTCCGCCACCGCCGAATAGCCGGTCCTGACCGGGTTTACCGAGATCACCCGCGCGCCCCGCGCCTTCAGCTTGCCAATGCCGATCTTGATCGGATTGCTGTCATGGTCCTCCGCCACCCCGAACATGACGAACAGCTTGGTCCGCTCCCAGTCCGGCTGGCCGAATTCCCAGAAGGCGCCGCCGATGGTGTAGATCCCCCCGGCGGCCATGTTGACCGAACAGAAGCCGCCATGCGCCGCGTAGTTCGGCGTGCCGAAATTCTGCGCCCACCAGCCTGTCAACGACTGCGACTGGTCCCGGCCCGTGAAGAACGCCAGCTTCTCCGGCGCCGTCTCGCGCAGCGGTTTCAGCCAGGCGACCGCCGTTTCCAGCGCCTCTTCCCAACTGATCTCCTCGAACGCCCCCGAGCCCCTTGGCCCCACCCGCCGCAGCGGCGCCTTCAGGCGCGAGGGCGCCGTGACCTGCATGATCCCCGACGCCCCTTTGGCGCAAAGGACGCCCTTGTTGATCGGGTGGTCGCGGTTGCCCTCGATATAGGCGACGCGCCCCGATTTCAGATGCACGTTGATCCCGCAGCGGCAGGCGCACATGTAGCAGGTGGTCTGGCGGACCTCGTCGCCGACCTCGCGCTGCGTCTCCACCCTCGGCTGGTTCACGCCCCCTCCCCTGCCCTGACGGCCTGCGCCTCGGCAGACATTACGGCCTGCGCCTCAAGCGCAATCTGCCGCTCCTCGTCCGCCGGCACAACAAGGATAACGACACGGCTTGTCGCGTCATGCAGCACCCTGTCGTTCCGGGCATTGGCCTGAGCGTCGGGAGATACTCCCAGAAACGCCAGCCCGGACAGGATTTCGTTCCGCATCCAGGGGTCGTTCTCGCCGATGCCGCCGGTGAAGACCACGCCGTCCAGCCCCCCCATCGCGGCCACCATCGACCCGGCGTGGCGCATCGCCCAATAGGCGAAATGCGCCAGCGCAAAGCGCGCCTCCGCCGTCCCCGCCGCATGCAGAGCGCGCATGTCGCTCGCCCCCGCCAGGCCCAGAAGCCCGCTCTCCCGGTTCAGGATCGCACCCGCCCGCTCCACCCCGTGCAGCTCGGCCAGCCGCAGGACCGCATTGCCGTCGATCCCCCCGGTCCGCGTCCCCATGGTCAGCCCGTCCAGCGGCGAATAGCCCATCGTCGTCGCCACCGACCGCCCGTCCCGGATCGCCGCCAGCGAGCAGCCGTTGCCCAGATGGCAGGCCAGCAGCCGCCCCGGCAGGTCCCCCCTTGCGCGCAGGATGCGCACCAGGGCCGCAAAACTGATGCCGTGAAAGCCATAGCGCCGGATGCCCCGCTCCCGCTCGACCAAGGGCAGGGCATAGGTCGTGGCCACCTCCGGGTTGGTCGCATGGAAGGCGGTATCGAAGGCGGCATATTGCGGCAGGTCCGGCGCCAGCGCCGAAACCGCCCGAAGTCCCACCAGATTCCCCGGATTGTGCAGCGGCGCCAGCGGCACGCAGGCCTCGATCTGGCGCAGGACCTCGGGCGTCACGCGGGCCGTCGCGGTCAGCCCCGCCCCGCCATGCACCACCCGATGCGCCGCCGCCGTCAGCCGGTCCAGCGGGACGCCCGCCTCGGCCAGCCCCCGCGCCATCGCCTCGCGGTGCCCGTCCGGCCCGATCTCGCCCACCAGCGCGCTGCCGACCTCGGCGTCGCCGTCGAAGACCTTCAGCTTCAGCGAGGACGAGCCCGCGTTCACGATCAGCCACATCACAGCACCGCCTTCCCGAGTCCCAGCACCGCCAGCCCCGCCAGAAGCCCGATCGCGAAGCGGCGGAAGTCCTGCGGATCGGTGCCGAAGAAATGCCGCCCGCCCAGCCAGTTGCCCAGCAGCGTCACCGGCAGCGCGAGCAGCGAGGCCCGGAGCGTATCCCAGCCGACCAGCCCCGCCAGCCAGTAGAGCGGAGCCGAGTAAAGGTCGAGCAGCGGGAAGAAGGCGATCAGCGTGGCCCGGAACACCGCCGCGGGCATCGGCTGCGCCGCGAAGAAGGCCGCAAGCGGCAGTCCCCCCATTCCCGGCGCATTCGCCAGGCCCGAGACCACCCCCGCCACCCCATTCGCCGCGCCCGTGACCTCGCGGGAAAGCCGCCAGCCGGCCAGCAGGACGACGCACATCAAGAGCACATAGCCCGAGATCACCGCCCGCGCCGCATCCTCGCTGATCCCGGTCAGCACCCACAACCCCAGGGGCAGCCCCAGCGCCGCGCCGCCCATCAGCCAGCCGACCCTGCCCCAGTCCACATGCGGCCCGGCGCCCCTGGCGGCCTGCAGCGACATAACCGTTTCCAGAATGACCACAACCGCGACGAAGTTCAGGGGATTGGTGACAAGACTGGAAGCCGCGATCAGCAGGGCCGAGAAGCCGAAGCCGGAATAGCCGCGCACGAAGCCCGCCACCAGACTGGCCACCGCCAGCCAGGCCAGCGCCCCTGGCCCAAGGTCATAGGGCATGACACCCGCCCTGCGTCGGCTGCCGAAGCAGGCCAGGCCTCGCGCACCAGGAGCTTCCCTCCCCCCGCGTGGGGGAGGGAGAGGGTGGGGGGGCGGCCAACGCAGGTTGCCCCCCACCCCCAACCCCTCCCCACCAGGGGGAGGGGAGGCGCGGAATGCCGGCCGCCTTTCCTCTGGCCAGCCGCAGCAGGGCTGTCACCCCACCACCTGCGGCCGCATGTCCGCCATCGAGATCCCGGCGACCTCGACCGGCTTCTTCATCGCGTCGCGGCGGAACGGCTCGCCCAGTTCCTGGTTGATCAGGGCCTCGATCAGCGTGGTCTTGCCCGCCATCTGGTCCTCGATCGCCTTGCGCAGCGCGGCCGTCAGCTCCTCCATCGTCCGCGCCTGCACGCCTTGCAAGCCGCAGGCCTTGGCGATCCCGGCATAGCTCACGTCGGTGTCCAGTTCGGTCCCGACGAAGTTGTCGTCATACCAGAGCGTCGAGTTCCGCTTCTCGGCTCCCCACTGGTAGTTGCGGAAGACCACCATGGTGATCGCCGGCCATTCCTTGCGGCCGATGGCGGTCAGTTCCGTCACCGCGATCCCGAAGGCCCCGTCGCCGGCGAAGCCCACCACCGGCACATCCGGGCAGCCGATCTTGGCCCCGATGATGCTGGGCAGCCCATAGCCACAGGGTCCGAACAGCCCCGGTGCCAGGTATTTCCGCCCGGCCTCGAAGCTGGGATAGGCGTTCCCGATCGCGCAGTTGTTGCCGATATCGGAGGAGATGATCGCCTCCTTCGGCAGCGCGGACTGGATCGCGCGCCAGGCCATACGGGGGCTCATCCACTCCGGCTTCGCGGCGCGGGCGCGTTCGTTCCAGCTGGTGCCGGGATCGTCCTCCTCGTGGTCCATCCCCGCCAGCGCCTGTGCCCAGGCGGATTTCTTCTGCGCGATCAGCGCCTTGCGCTCCTCACGCCCCGCATCGCCCGCCGTCTTCGCCAGGCGCGACAGGATGCCCTCGGCCACCTTCCGCGCATCGCCCACGATCCCCACCGTCACCGGCTTGGTCAGCCCGATCCGGTTCGGGTTGATATCGACCTGGATGATCTTCGCCTCCTTCGGCCAGTAGTCGAGCCCATAGCCCGGCAGGGTGGAGAACGGGTTGAGCCGTGTCCCCAGCGCCAGCACCACATCGGCCTGCTGGATCAGCTCCATCCCGGCTTTCGAGCCGTTGTAGCCCAGCGGTCCGGCGAAGAGCGGATGCGAGCCGGGGAAGGCGTCGTTGTGCTGGTAGCCGACGCAGACCGGCGCCAACAGCCGTTCCGCCAAGGCCATCGAGGCCGGGATCGCCCCTCCGATCACCACGCCCGCGCCGTTCAGGATCACCGGGAACTTCGCGCTGGACAGCAGTTGCGCCGCCTGCGCCAGGGCCTCCTCCCCGCCCGAGGGCCGCTCGAACTCCACCACCGCGGGCAGGGCCACGTCGATCACCTGGGTCCAGAAATCCCGCGGCATGTTGATCTGCGCCGGGGCCGACTGGCGGCGGGCCTGCAGGATCACCCGGTTCAGCACCTCGGCCACGCGGGAGGGGTCGCGCACCTCCTCCTGGTAGCAGACCATGTCCTTGAACAGCGCCATCTGCTCGACTTCCTGGAACCCGCCCATCCCGATGGTCTTGTTCGCCGCCTGAGGCGTGACCAGCAGCAAAGGCGTGTGATTCCAATAGGCCGTCTTCACCGCGGTTACGAAGTTGGTGATCCCCGGCCCGTTCTGCGCGATCATCATGCTCATCTTGCCCGAGGCGCGGGTAAAGCCATCGGCCATCATGCCGCCCGAGCCTTCATGCGCGCAGTCCCAGAAGGTGATCCCGGCCTTCGGGAACAGGTCCGAAATCGGCATGAAGGCCGAGCCGATGATCCCGAACGCATGTTCGATCCCGTGCATCTGAAGCACTTTCACGAAGGCTTCCTCGGTCGTCATCCTCATCGCGTCTCTCCATGACTTTCCACGGCCCCGAAGGCCCCCTTGCCCGGCACCCTAGCGCCGCGCCCCGGTCGAGCTTACGGCCAGATGATCCGGCCCGCTATATCCAACCGGACCCCCTCCCCGTTCGACGTCGTCTCCTCCTCGGCGGGCCCCCGCGAGGCGCGACGAAGTCATCGCCGGGCCGCTCCCGGCGCCAAGGCCCGGGCGATCCGCGCCACGCCCTCGGCGATGCGCTGCGGCGCGATCGAGGAATAGGCCAGCCGGTAGTAGTTCCGCGGCCCCGCGCCGGCAAAGAACGCCCGCCCCGGCTCGATCAGCACGCCATCGGCCCGCAGCCGCAGGGCCAGTTCCTCCGTATCCACCCCCGCCCCGGCCCGCATCCAGAAGGACGAACCGCCAAAGCCGCCCTGCCCCGCGACCTCTAGTCCCTCGGTGGCAATCGCCTCGGCCATCACCTGCCGGCGGCGGCGGTAGGCGTTCTTCATCCGGTTGACGAGGGCATCGTAATGCCCGAGGCCCAGGAAATAGGCCATTGTCCGCTGGATATGCCCCGGCGGGTGCTTCAGCATCAGCCCGCGCAAGCTGCGCGCCTCGGCGATAAAGCCGGGCGGGCCAACCAGATAGCCCAGCCGCAGCCCCGGAAACACCGATTTGGAGAAGGACCCGGCATAGATCACCCGCCCGCCGCGATCCAGCGACTTCAGCGCCGGGGCCACCGGCTTCAGGAAGGACATCTCGAACTCGTAATCATCCTCGACGATCACGAAACCCTGCCGCTCCGCCGCCTCCAGCAGCGCCACCCGCCGCTCCACCGGCATGGTCGCATTGGTCGGGCACTGGTGCGAGGGGGTGGTGAAGACCACGTCCCCCGCCAGCCCCTCGACCGGCAGGCCCAGCGCATCGACATCCACCGGCACCGCCTCGGCCCCGGTGGCCGCGACGATGGCCCGCCAGGCCGGATAGCCCGGATTCTCCACCACCGCCCGCCGCCCCGGCCCCAGAAGCGCCATCGCCGCGATCCAGAGCGCGTTCTGCGCCCCCAGCGTCAGCAGCACCTCCTCCTCGCGCGCAGCGATCCCGCGCCGGGGCAGGATCGAGCGCACCAGCTCCTGCAAGAGCAGGGGATCGTCGCGTTCGTAGTAGTCGCTGGTCAGCGCCGCGAAATCGCGCTTGCCCAGCGCCCGCAGCGCGCATTGCCGCCAGTTCTGGTGGTCGAAAAGCGTCGGATCCGCCTGGCCGTAGATGAAGGGCCAGGGATAGCGGTCCCAGTCATCCGGCCGCTCCACCCGCACGACCGAGGAGAACCTCCCCCCCGTCAAGCCTTTGAAATCAATCGCCTCCGCCGGCGGCGCGCTTGCGGGAAACTCCGGCGCCAGCGGCGCGGTCCCGGAGACGAAATAGCCCGACCGGCCGGCCGAGGTCAGGTAGTCCGAGGACACGAGGTCCGAATAGGCCAGCGTCACCGTGATCCGGCTGACCCCCAGATGCCCGGCCAGCCCGCGCGACGAGGGCATCCGCGCCCCCGGCCGGAAGCGGCCGGCGAGGATCCCTTGCGTCACCATCGCCCGGATCTGCTGCTGCAGCGAGCCGGTGGCGCCGGGGGTCAGGTAGAAGGCTTCGACAGGGATGGCGGCCATGGGAATCGCGGCTGGGGGATAAGGCCAGATCAATCCGCCGCCTCGGTCCAAAGTCAAGGAATGCCGCCAGGATCCCCTTCGGCCGCGCCGTCATGGCGCCCCCTGCCCTTGTCCCGCAGGCCGCGCCAGAGCGCGCTTTCGCCCCAGCAGTTGCCCTTGACAGCCGCAATCCGTCCATATCTTGCCGCGAACCGCGCACCATCCCTGCCCGGCCCCTGCTAGGCTTTCCTCGACGAGAGGACGCACGACCATGACCAAGACCTACGCCATCCTGGGCCTTGCGATCCTCGCCGAGGTCATCGCGACCACCGCCCTGTCGCGCTCCGCCAGCTTCACGCGGTTCTGGCCCACGGTCGTGACCGTCGCGGGCTATGTCATCGCCTTCTGGCTGCTGTCCTATCCCCTGAAGGTGATGCCGACCGGGATCGTCTATGCGATCTGGTCCGGCATGGGCATCGTCCTGATCAGCGGCGTGGCCTGGATCTGGTATCGCCAGACCCTCGACACCGCCGCGCTGATCGGTCTTGCGCTGATCATCGCGGGGGTGATGGTGGTGAACCTGTTCTCGAAATCGGTGGGACACTAGGGCCGCGGTCCGCCGCGCCCGGCCGGTCCGGGCAAGCATCTGGGAACGCCGGGTTTACGCCGGGGTCCTCGGCGAGACGGCGCGTCTGCGAAGCGTCTGGCATCCGTCTGGCACCTGTCCAGGTCCGCGTGGGGCTGGCGGGGCGTCAACCATGGGGGGCGAATCGGAAGGACGGTGCGCTGTAGCGCACCCAACGGGGCAGCGTAGGGTGCGCTACAGCGCACCGCCGCGGTCGCGGGGGGGGGGCGGGCCCCCCCGCCCCCCACACCCCCCCCACACCACCCCAACAACCCCCGCCGC
>NZ_JAEACP010000015.1:108495-121205 GCF_015999335.1 Tabrizicola soli
GGTGGTGTGTGGTGGGTGGTTGTCGCCCGGCGGGGGGGGGGGGGGGGCCCCCCCCCCCCCCCCCACCGCCGCGGTCGCGGGAAGGGCGCCGTCCCCGGACACCCTTCCCGCCCGAAAGACCTAGCCGAACACCCGCGTCAGGGCGCCGTCGATGGCTCCGGTGATCTGGTCGATGTCGTCCTTGGTCGCGATCAGCGCGGGCGACAGGCACAGCGTGTTGTTCAGCCCCGGAATCGAGCGGTTGGTCATGCCGATGATCACGCCCTGCGCGTTGCAGTCGGCGACCACGGCGGCGACCTTCTTCTCGTCGGCGGGCTCCTTGGTGCCACGGTCGGCCACCAGTTCGGCGCCGAGGAACAGGCCCTTGCCGCGGACGTCGCCGATGACCTTGTGCTTCTCCATCAGCGTCTGGAGGTTTCCGAGGCAGTAGTCGCCCATCGCCACGGTATTGGCCAGAAGCCCCTCGTCCTCGATGATCCGCATGTTCTCCAGCGCCGCGGCGGGGCCGGAGGTGCAGCCGCCGAAGGTGGAGATGTCGCGGAAATAGCTCATCGGATCGTTCGGGTCGTCCTTGAACATGTCGAAGACGCGCTCGGTCGTGACGGTGCAGCTGATCGCGGCATAGCCGGAGGCGACGCCCTTGGCCATGGTCACGAAATCGGGCTCGATGCCGTAATGCTGGTAGCCGAACCAGGTGCCGGTGCGGCCCACGCCGCAGACGACCTCGTCGATGGCGAGGAGGATGTCGTATTTGCGGCAGATCTCCTGCACCCGCTCCCAATAGCCGTTCGGGGGCACGATCACCCCGCCGCCCGCGGTGACGGGTTCCAGGATCAGGCAGCCCACGGTATCGGGGCCTTCGCGCAGGATCACCTCCTCGATGGCGTCGGCGGCGCGTTCGCCGTAGTTCGGAACGTCCCATTGCGCCCGGTATTCCAGGCAATGCGGCACGCGGACGAAGCCTTCGGGGAAGGGGCCATACATCTTCGCCCGCTCGTCCTGCCCGGCGCTGGCCAGGGCGGCGATGGTGGTGCCGTGGTAATCGCGGTCGCGATACAGGATCTTCCATTTCCTGCCGCCGTGGTGCCGGTGCGCGATCTGGCGCACCATCTTGTAGACCTTCTCGTTCGCCTCGGACCCCGAGTTCGAATAGTAGACGCGGGACATGCCCGGCATCTTCTCGATCAGCTTCTTCGAGAAGAGCGCGCCGGGCACCGACCCCGCGGCACCGGCGAAATAGTTCATCCGGATCAGCTGGTCGCGCACGACATTGGCAATGGATTCACGGCCGTAGCCGACGTTGACCGTCCAGACCCCGCCCGAGACGGCGTCGATATGTTCCTTGCCCTTGGCGTCCCAGACCCGCATCCCCTTGCCCTCGACAATGACGCGGGGATCGACGGTCTCGTACTGCTTGTGCTGCGAGAGATGGTGCCAGACATGGGCGCGGTCGGCCTCGACCACGGCGCCGATGTCGTTCATGCCTGCAAAGCCTTCCATGGCCGCTTCCTTTCCAGATCGCATTCGCGCGACAGTATCGGGGATCGCGCCCGGCCCGCTTAGGACCAGAGCCGGCCCGCCGCTATAGCCAGCCTGCCGCCCGCGCCCCGGCAGGCGGGTTGAGACTGGCGCAAGGATGCTAGATCGTGGCGCGGCGCAATGCGAGGGGCCGAGGTGCTGGTCGTCGACGACATCCACAAGTCCTATCCCACGGCCGAGGGGCCGGTGCCGGTGCTGAGCGGGGTGAGCCTTGGCCTTGCCGCGGGCGAAAGCCTGGCCCTGACCGGCGAGTCGGGCAGCGGCAAATCCACGCTTCTGCATCTGGCGGCGGCGCTCGACCGGCCGGACCAGGGCGGGATCACGCTGGCGGGCACGCCGCTGGCGGGGCTGGACGACGCCGGGCTGGCGCGCCTGCGCCGCGACCGGATCGGGATCGTGTTCCAGCAGTTCAATCTGATCCCCTCGCTGACGGTGGCGGCGAACCTGGCGTTCCAGGCCCGGCTCGCGGGGCGCCACGACCCGGACTGGACGGCGGAACTGACCGGGTCGCTTGGCCTTGAGGGGCTAGAGCGGCGCTACCCGGACGAGCTTTCCGGCGGCCAGCAGCAGCGCGTCGCCATCGGCCGGGCGCTTGCGGGACGGCCGGGGCTGATCCTGGCCGACGAGCCGACCGGCAACCTGGACGAGGCGACGGGCGCGGCGGTGCTGGGGCTGATGCTGGGGCTGGTGGCGGAAACCGGGGCGGCGCTGCTGATGGTCACCCATTCCGAGCGGCTGGCGGCGCGGCTGGACCGGCGGCTCCACCTGCGCGCAGGAAGGCTGGCATGACGGCGCTTTCCGCCCTTCTGTCGCATTGGCGGCGGCATCCCCTGCAACTGGCACTGCTGCTGCTGGGCCTCGCGCTCGCCACCGCGCTCTGGTCCGGGGTGCAGGCGATCAATGCCGAGGCGCGGGCGGCCTATGCGCGGGCGGCCTCGGTCCTGGGGCAGGACCGGCTGGACCGGCTGGTCGGGCCGTTGACCGTTGCCCGCTATGCCGAGCTGCGCCGGGCCGGCTGGCCGGTCTCGCCGGTGCTGGAGGGTCGGGCGGGCGGGCTGCGGGTGCTGGGGATCGAGCCCCTGACCCTGCCGCGCGAGGCGGCGGTCAGCGGCCTGCCGGCACTGGCCGAAGCCGGGGCGCTTCTGGCCGGGGAGGTGGCGCTGGTGCATCCCGAGACCTTGGGCGCCGAGGCGCTTGCCGGGCTGGAGCTTCTGGCCTCGGACGGGATACCGCCCGGCACGGTGCTGGCCGACATCGGCCTGGCCGAGCGGCTTCTGGACCGGCGGGGCGAGATCAGCGCGCTGATCCTCGATCCCGCGCGCCCCCTGCCCGGTCCGGTCCCCCCGGACCTGCGGTTGCAGAAACCCGCGCCGGAGGACGGGCTGGCCCGGCTGACCGACAGTTTCCACCTGAACCTGACCGCCTTCGGCTTCCTCGCCTTTGCCGTCGGCATCTTCATCACCCATTCCGCCGTCGGCCTCGCCTTCGAGCAGCGCCGGCCGGTGTTCCGCACCCTGCGCTCGCTGGGCGTCTCGGCCCGGGGGCTGGCGGGGCTGGTGCTGCTGGAACTTCTGGCGCTGGCGCTGGTCGCGGGGGTGGCGGGAGTGGTGCTGGGCTATGCGGTGGCGGCGGCGCTGCTGCCGGACGTGGCGGCGACGCTGGGCGGGCTTTACGGCGCGCCGGTGCCGGGCGGGCTGGAGCTCAGGGCCGAGTGGGGAGCGGCCGGGATCGGCATGGCGCTGGCCGGCACGCTGGTCGCGGCGGCGGGGGGGCTCTGGCAGGTCTGGCGGCTGCCGATCCTCGCCAGCGCGCAGCCGCGCGCCTGGGGGCGGGCGAATGCGCGGGCGCGGGCGGCGCAGGCGGTCGCGGGGCTGGGGCTGTGGGGGATGGCGGGGCTGGCGCTTGGGCTTGGCTCCGGGCTCTGGGCCGGGTTCGCGGTGCTGGCGGGGCTTCTGCTCGGGGCGGCGCTGCTGCTGCCGGCGGTTCTGGCCGGGCTGCTGGCGCTGGCGGGACGCGGCGCGAGGTCCATACTGGCCGAGTGGTTCTGGGCCGACACCCGCCAGCAGCTTCCCGGCCTGTCGCTGGCGCTGATGGCGCTTCTGCTTGCGGTGGCGGCGAATGTGGGGGTGGGGACGATGGTCGCAAGCTTTCGCGCGACCTTCACCGGCTGGCTGGACCAGCGCCTGGCCTCGGAGCTTTACCTCACCGCGCCCGATCCCGCGACGGCCCGGGCGATGCGGGACTGGCTTCAGCCGCGCGTGGCGGCGATCCTGCCGATCGTCGAGGTGGAACAGGAGTTTGGCGGCCAGCCCGGCAGCGTCTACGGCCTGGTCGACCACGCGACCTACCGCGAGAACTGGCCGCTTCTGTCGGCAAGTCCGGAGGTCTGGGACCGGGTCCGCGACGGCGGGGGCCTGCTGGTCAACGAACAGATGGCACGGCGGCAGGGGCTTGCCCTGGGGGATGAAGTGGACCTGCCCGGAGGGATCTTGCCGGTGGTCGGGGTCTATTCCGACTACGGCAATCCCTCGCCGCAGGTGATCCTGGGCCTGACCGCGTTCCGCGCGCGCTATCCCGATGTCGCCGAGCTGCGTTTCGCCCTGCGGCTCCCCGCGGACGAGGTGGAGCGGCTGGCGGCCGATTTGCGCGCGCGCTTCGGCCTGGGCGAGGAGGCGGTGGTGGATCAGGCCGGGATCAAGGGCTTCTCGCTGCAGGTCTTCGAGCGCACCTTCGCGGTCACGGCGGCGCTGAACGCGCTGACGCTTGGGGTGGCGGGGCTGGCGATGCTGGCCAGCCTGCTGACGCTGGCGGGCCTGCGCCTGCCGCAACTCGCCCCGGTCTGGGCCATGGGGCTGACAAGGGGAAGGCTGGCGCGGCTGGACCTGCTGCGGACGCTGGTGCTTGCCGCGCTGACCGCGCTTCTGGCGCTGCCGCTGGGGCTGGCGCTGGCCTGGGTGCTGCTGGCGGTGGTGAACGTCGAGGCCTTCGGCTGGCGCCTGCCGATGCGGGTCTTTCCCGGCGACTGGCTGGTGCTGGTCCTTGCCGCGCTCGCCGCCGCGCTGGTCGCGGGCGCGCTGCCGGCGCTGCGGCTGGCGCGGACCACGCCCGCCGCGATGCTGAGGGTTTTCGCCAATGAACGCTAGGGCTTGCCTGCTGTTCCTGATCCTGTCCGCTCCTGCCGCCGCGCAAGGTTTCGCCGAGATGGGCGCCCCGGCCGGAGACTTCGCCCTGCCCGATCCCGCCACGGTGCTGGAGTTCCCCGCCGACCACCTGCCGCATCCCGGCTTCCGCATCGAATGGTGGTACCTGACCGCGAACCTGACCGCAGCGGACGGCACGGAGATGGGCGCGCAATGGACGCTGTTCCGCAGCGCGCTGGCCGCCGGCGGGGGCGAGGGCTGGCAGAGCCCGCAGCTCTGGATGGGCCATGCGGCGGTGACCACGCCCGAGGCGCATCACGTCGCCGAACGGCTGGCGCGCGGCGGGGTCGGCCAGGCCGGGGTGACGCCGGAGGGCGGCTTCCGGGCCTGGATCGACGACTGGCGGATGCTCTCGACCGCCGCGCCGGGCGAGGATGCGCTGGCGCGGCTGGCGCTGACGGCGAAGGGCGGGGATTTCGGCTATGCGCTGGACCTCGTGGCCGAGGGGCCGCTGGTGCTGCAGGGTGAGCACGGCTATTCGGTGAAATCCGCCGGCGGGCAGGCAAGCCACTATTATTCGCAGCCCTTCTACCGGGTGACGGGCCGGCTGGATCTGCCCGAGGGCGCGGTGGCGGTCGCCGGCAATGCCTGGCTGGACCGGGAATGGTCCTCGCAGCCCCTGGCGGCGGATCAGACCGGCTGGGACTGGTTCTCGCTCTCCTTCGACGGCGGCGGCAAGCTGATGGGCTTCGTGCTGCGCGACGGCGGGGCGGGGTTCGCCTCGGGCACCTGGATCGACCCGGACGGCACGCCGCATCCGCTGGCCCCCGGCGCCCTGCGGGCCGAGGCCCTGGAACGCGCCGAGGTCGCGGGGCGCGCGGTGCCGGTGGCCTGGCGCCTGCGGCTGGAGGCGCGGGGGCTGGACGTCACCCTGCGCGCGCTGAACCCGGCGGCCTGGATGGCGGTCTCGGTGCCCTATTGGGAGGGGCCGGTGCGGGTCACCGGCAGCCACCCCGGCCGGGGCTATCTGGAGATGACGGGCTATTGAGACAGGCAGTGCGCCACGGCGATCGGGGGCAACCCATGGCCACATCTGCCCCTTGCGGCCCCGGCTCTGATCCGCTATCCCCTCCCCACCTCCGGCGGCGGGTTGGCGGAGAGGTTACGCAGCGGATTGCAAATCCGTGAAGACCGGTTCGATTCCGGTACCCGCCTCCATAATCCCGGCAAAGAAAAGGCGCGGCGGTCCGGTGGGATGCCGCGCCTTTTGGGTTCGGGGCCGGTGCGGGCTGCGCCGGGCCGGATGCCTCAGCGCGCGGCCTTCGTCGCCTTGGCCCACCAGAGGATGTCGTCCAGCAGCGCCTTGGCAGAGGGCAGGATCGAGGCCTCGACGTCGGACAGGTTGCCCGAGCCGCCGAAGCCCGGATGCACCTTGAAGAAGTCGCCGCCGCCGATGCGGACGTTGTTGCGCACCGGGGCCATCTGCAGCTCGACGCCGATGTTCTGCAGGTGGCCGAGCGAATTCGCCCCGCCCATCGAGCCGTAGGAGACCGCGCCGAAGGGCTTCCTCGCCCATTCGACATAGGCCTGGTCCAGCGCGTTCTTCAGCACGCCGGGGAGCGAGCGGTTGTATTCCGCCAGGACGAAGACATAGCCGTCGAACTCGGCGATCTTCTTCTGCCACTTCTGTGCGGTCGGGTCCTGCGTCGGGGCCCAGGCGTTCGAGGCGACTTCGTCGAAGAAGGGCATCGGGTAGTCGCGCAGGTCCACGACCTCGACATCCATGTCGCCGCGGGCCTCGGCCTGGGCCCTGATCCAGGCGGTGGGGATGTCGGCGAAACGGGTCGGGCGGGTCGAGGAGACAATGATCGCGATCTTCGGATTGGCCATGGTCGGTTCCTTGGAAGTTGGAAAATCTCTGCCCCACTATCCGGCACCGGGGGGCGGGATGCAAACTCCCCAAACCCGCGCCGGTTCTGTGCGGGGACGCACGGCGGCGACTTGCCGCCTGCCGCCGGGGGTGGTTAAGTCGGGGCTCTGACGGGGGGTCTTCATGCATATCGGTCTGATCGGCGGCATCGGCCCCGCGGCGACGGTGGTCTATTACCAGAGGCTCTGCGCGGCGATGGCGGCGCGGGGGAAGCGGCTGGAGCTGACGCTGGTCCAGGCCGACATCCACGAGCTGATCGCGAACAACCTGGCCGACCGCCGGGTCGAGCAGGCGGCGGTCTATGCCGGGCTGATCGACCGGCTGAAGGCGGCGGGGGCGGAATGCGCGGCAATCACCTCGCTGGGCGGGCATTTCTGCTATGACGAGGCGGCGGCGCGGTCCTCGCTGCCGCTCGTCTCGGCGGTGGCGCCGCTGGACGCGTTCTTTGCGGCCGAAGGGATCGGCTGCGTGGGCCTTCTGGGCACCCGGGTGGTGATGCGGACGAAGCTTTACGGCCAGCTTGCCCGGACCCGCGCCATCGCGCCTGAGGACGAGATCGAAGAGCTGGGCCAGCTCTACCAGGAGATGGCGGTTGCGGGAAGCTGCGACGCGGCCACGCGGGCGCGGTTCCTCGACGCGGGGCAAAGGCTGGTCGAGCGGGGGGCGCAGGCGGTTGTGCTGGCGGGGACGGACCTGAACCTGGCCTTCGACGGGCGGGAAACCGGCTATCGGGTGATCGACGCGCTGGATGTGCATGTGGCGCTTCTGGCCGATCTGGCCTCTGGCAGCCGCGCGATTGAGGGATTAGGCTGACGACATGAGCAAGCCCAGCGACAACCCCGCCGATCCGTTCAAGAAAGCCCTGGCCGAGGCCACCCGCACCATGGCGGATGACCCGGAGATGACCGTCACCTATTCGGTCGATCCCGCGGGCATGAACAAGGAGGGCGTCCGCCTGCCCCAGGTCAGCCGGAGGATGACCCGGGACGAGGTGCTGCTGGCGCGCGGGACGGCGGACAGTTTCGCCCTGCGCCGCAAGTACCACGACGACGGGATCGCGGCGCGCTATGCCCCGGCCGGCCCCCTGGCCCGCGACATCTACGAGGCGATGGAAGCCGCCCGCTGCGAGGCGGTGGGCGCCCGCGCCATGCCGGGGACGGCCGGCAACATCGACGCCAAGATCGCCTATGAGGCCGACCGCAAGGGCTATGGCCAGGTGACCCAGGCCTCCGATGTGCCGCTGCCGGTGGCGGCGGGCTATCTGGTGCGGCAGATGGCGACCGGGCGGCCCCTGCCGAAATCGGCCGAGCACGCGGCCGAGCTCTGGCGCGGCTTCGTCGAGGAGCAGGCGGGGGAGACGCTGGCGAACCTCGACCATGTGCTGGCCGACCAGGCCGCCTTTGCCCGGCTGGCGCGGAAGGTGATCGCCGATCTCGGCTATGGCGACCAGCTGGGCGACGACCCCGATGCGCCGGACGAGGATGCGGGCGAGGACCAGGCCGAGGAGGACCAGGACGCGCCCGATACCTCGGGCGAGGAGCAGGAGGAGGGCGAGGAGGCCGAGGCCACGCCCGAGGAGAGCCAGGAGGAGCAACAGGACCAGTCCCAGGCGCAGGTCACGATGGAGGACAGCGCCGACATGGAACAGGGCGACGAGACGGAGCTGCCGGAAGGCGAGGCCCCGCTGGAGCCGCCGCCGCCTGCGCCCCATTCCGACGCGGACCCGAACTATGCCGTCTACACCACGGATTTCGATGAGGAAATCCGCGCCGAGGAACTGGCCGAGCCCGCCGAGCTGGAGCGGCTGCGCGCCTATCTGGACCAGCAGTTGGACCCGCTGAAGGGCGCGGTCAGCCGGTTGGCGAACAAGCTGCAGCGCCGGTTGCAGGCGCAGCAGAACCGCAGCTGGGAGTTCGACAAGGAGGAAGGCATCCTCGACGCCGGGCGCCTGGCGCGGGTGGTGGCGAACCCGACCATGCCGCTGTCGTTCAAATGGGAGAAGGACACCG
Source organism: Tabrizicola soli (assembly GCF_015999335.1). Lineage (GTDB taxonomy): Bacteria > Pseudomonadota > Alphaproteobacteria > Rhodobacterales > Rhodobacteraceae > Tabrizicola > Tabrizicola soli. The sequence continues at coordinate 117,114 of NZ_JAEACP010000015.1, forward strand.
AGTTCCGCGACACGGTGGTGACGCTCTTGCTGGACAACTCGGGCTCGATGCGGGGGCGGCCGATCTCGATCGCGGCGATCTGTGCCGATGTGCTGGCCCGGACGCTGGAACGCTGCAACGTCAAGGTCGAGATCCTGGGCTTCACCACCCGGGCCTGGAAGGGCGGGCAGAGCCGCGAACGCTGGCTGGCGCAAGGCCGGCCGCAGATGCCGGGGCGGCTGAACGACCTGCGCCACATCATCTACAAGTCGGCGGATGCGCCCTGGCGGCGGGTCAGGCCGAACCTGGGGCTGATGATGAAGGAGGGGCTTCTGAAGGAGAACATCGACGGCGAGGCGCTGGAATGGGCGCATCGCCGGATGCTGGCCCGGCCGGAGGCGCGGAAGATCATGATGGTGATTTCCGACGGGGCGCCGGTCGATGATTCAACCTTGTCCGTCAACCCCGCGAATTACCTGGAAAAACACCTGCGCGACGTGATCGCCATGGTCGAGCGCCGCCGCGCGGTGGAGCTGATCGCGATCGGCATCGGCCATGACGTGACGCGCTACTACCAGCGCGCGGTCACGATCACCGATGTCGAGCAGCTGGCGGGGGCGATGACCGAGCAGCTGGCCGCGCTGTTCGAGGTCGATCCGAAGAAGCGCGCCCGGGCCCTGGGGATGCGGCGGGCGAGCTAGGCTGGCCTCGCAGCTGCCGAGATGGCGCGGAATGAGTATTTTTGCCAAGAGGAAGCCGCATGTTCCAGAGCTTTGACAGCCCGGCCTCGCCCGACCAGGGGCCGCCGCGACTGGCCCTGCTGCGGGCGCGGCTGGCGGGGCTGGGGCTGGACGGCTTCCTTGTCCCGCGCGCGGATGCGCATCAGGGCGAATATGTCGCAGCGCGGGACGAGCGGCTGCAATGGCTGACCGGCTTCACCGGCTCGGCCGGGTTCTGCGTCGTGCTGCCGGGCGCGGCGGGAGTGTTCATCGACGGCCGCTACCGGACGCAGGTGAAGGCGCAGCTGGACCTTGCGGCCTTCACCCCGGTGCCCTGGCCCGAGGTCAAGCCGGGCGAGTGGATCCGGCAGAACCTCAGCGCCGGGCGGCTGGGCTTCGATCCCTGGCTGCACACGGCGGAGGAGATCGGGAAACTTGAGAGATCGCTTGAGGGCAGCGGCGTAACACTTTCCAGATGCGTGGAAAATCCGGTCGATCTGATCTGGCCGGATCAGCCTGCCGCCCCCCTGGGCAGGGTCTTTGTCCAGCCCGAGGCGCTGGCCGGGGAGCCCCATGGCCAGAAGCGCGCCCGTCTGGCAGGGGACTTGCGCGCGGCGGGTCAGCGGGCGGCGGTGATCACGCTGCCCGACTCGATCTCCTGGCTTTTGAACATCCGGGGCGCGGATGTGCCGAAGAACCCGGTGGTGCATGGCTTTGCCGTCCTGCATGACGACGGCAGGGCGGACCTGTTCTCGGATCCGGCGAAATTCGACGCGGCGGTCCGGGACCATCTCGGCCCCGGGGTCGCGCTGCACCCGCCGGGAGAATTCGCCGCCGCCCTTTCCCGGCTGGCCGGGCCGGTGCGGCTGGACAAGGGCTCGGCCCCGCTGGCGGTCGCCGACCTTCTGCGCGCGGCGGGGATCGAGGTGCACTGGGACGAGGATCCCTGCAAGCTGCCCAAGGCGCGCAAGAACCCGGCCGAGATCGCCGCGACCCGCGAGGCGCATCTGCGCGACGGGGCGGCGATGACCGAGTTCCTGTGCTGGCTGGACCGGACCGCCCCCGGCGGGCTGACCGAGATCGCCGTCGTCCAGGCGCTGGAGGGCTTCCGGCGCGCGACGAACGCGCTGCATGACATCAGCTTCGACACGATCTGCGGCGCGGGGCCCAACGGGGCGATCGTCCACTATCGGGTGACGCGCGAGACCGACCGACCGCTGCGCGCGGGCGAGCTCTTGCTGGTCGATTCGGGCGGGCAATATGTCGACGGGACGACCGACATCACCCGGACCATCCCGATCGGCGATCCGGGGAACGAGGCGCGCGCCGCCTATACCCGCGTGCTGCAGGGGCTGGTGGCGTTCAGCCGGGCGCGCTTTCCCAAGGGGCTGGCGGGGCGCGATCTGGATGCGCTGGCGCGGTTCAACCTCTGGGTCGCGGGGCAGGATTACGACCACGGGACCGGGCATGGCGTGGGGGCGTTCCTCTCGGTGCATGAGGGGCCGCAGCGGATCAGCCGGCTGTCGGATGTGCCGCTGGAGCCGGGGATGATCCTGTCGAACGAGCCGGGCTATTACCGCGAGGGGGAATTCGGCATCCGGCTGGAGAACCTGATCGTGGTCGAGGAGGCGCCGCCCCTGGGCGACAACCGGGCGCAGCTGGCCTTCGGGACGCTGACCTGGGTGCCCTTCGACCGGCGGCTGATCCGGGCGGACCGGCTGTCCCCGGACGAGCGGGACTGGCTGGACGCCTATCACGCCGGGGTGCTGGAACGGCTTGCCACGCGTGTCTCGGGCGCCACCCTTCCCTGGCTACGGGCCGCCTGCGCGCCGCTTTGAGGGAGGCCATGGCCCATATCACCATCGTTCCGGTCGAAGGACAGGTCACGGTCAGCGCCGGGGGGGCGGTGCTGGGCCGCTCTGCCCGCGCGCTGGAGCTGCGCGAGGCCGGGCATCCGCCGGTGGTCTATGTCCCGCGCGAGGACATGGACATGGGGATACTGGAGCGGTCGGCGCGGGTGACGACCTGCCCGTGGAAGGGGGAGGCGAGTTACTACTCCCTGCGGACGCCTGCGGGGCTCATGCCGGATGCGGTCTGGTCCTATGAGGCGCCGAAGCCGGAGGTGGCGGCGATCGCGGGGCATCTGGCCTTCTACCCCGACGAGGTGACGGTCAAGCGCGGCTAGCGGCTTCCTCGCGGATGCGCTGGACCATGGCGCGCAGCCCGTTCGAGCGCTGGCTGGAGAGGTGTTCGTCCAGGCCGAGGCGGCCGAGTTCCGCCGCCGCATCCACCGTGCCGACCTCGGCCAGCGGCAGGCCGGAATAGAGCGCGTGCAGGACGGCGACGAGGCCGCGGACGATCATCGCATCCGAGTCGCCCTGGAAATCGAAGCGCCCGCCCTCGATCACCGGGCGGAGCCAGACCTGGCTGGCGCAGCCCTGCACCTTCAGCGCGGGGACCTTGAAGCTGTCGTCCAGGGGCGGCATCGCCTTGCCCAGCTCGATGACATGGCGATAGCGGTCCTCCCAGTCGTCCAGGAATTCGAAGGTTTCGGCGATGTCCTCGAAGGCTTCGGTGGCCATGGCTTGCTCCGCTCTCTGCCGCTGAGGTAAGCGCGCGCGGGGCAAAGGTCCAGCCCGGAGAAGTGCTTTTCAAACGCGCCTCCATCGGCTACCCAAGGGCAAGTGTTCAGGAAATCCGCCATGTCCCTTGCCCGCCCCCTGCTGCTGCTGACCCTCTGCGCCACCCTTGCGGGCTGCGGCGGGTTCCGGGAGAGCCGGCTGAACCCGCTGAACTGGTTCGGCCGGTCGCAGCCGCGCGAGGCGGTGGCGGTTCAGGCGCAGCCGGGCGACCCGCGGCCCTTGGTCGAGACGGTGGTCGGCATGTCGGTCGAGCCGATGCCGGGCGGCGCGATCGTGCGGGCCCGGGGGCTGGCGCCGACGCAGGGCTGGTGGGCGGCCGAGCTGGTGCGGGCGGAGACCGCGACCGAGGGCGCGCTGGTCTACGAGTTCCGCCTGCTGCCGCCGACGGGCCCGGCCGATGTAAGCACCCCGCAGTCGCGGGAAGTGGACGTGGCGATCTTCGTGTCGGACTACAAGCTGGAGCAGGTCGGCGAGATCGTGGTCCAGGGGGCGACCAACGCAAGGTCGGCGCGGCGCTAGCTGTGAATTCTCAGGAGGTTGTTCACCCGACGCGGGGTTAGGCTGCAATCGCCAAACTCCAGCCGAGGACCCCGCAGGATGAACAACCCGCACCAAGGTGCCCGCTTTACCGTCTACAGTCGAGAGCAGATCGTCGCCCGCCTCTGCGCGGGACAGAAGGCCGCCGAGGTGGCTGCCGCTTTCGGTGTTTCCCTCCGAACCGTGCGCAAGTGGCTGGCGCGGTTCCGCGCGGG
>NZ_JAEACP010000016.1 GCF_015999335.1 Tabrizicola soli
GGCTGCAGTTCCTGACCGATGCCCAGATCGGGAAGGTGCTGCACAAGTACCGCAAGAGCCGCTCGACCGAGATCGCCGAGCGGCTGCTGGAGGAGCTGGCCCGGCTGGGCGACCCGGACCAGGACAACATCAGCTTCACCGTCATCAAGGTGAACGACGCCAGCACCCGCCCGAAACAGGACCTCGCCCGCCCCTCCATGGCCGTCGCCCGCCCCAAACGGCTGACAACACTCGCGACGGAACCGATGCTCCTGCCGCTGCAGTTGCATCCCGAAGGGGAAGGGATGCGCGAGGAAATCGCCCCGTTGGGCCAGGAACCGGCGACAGAAGCCCCGGTGACGCCCCGCCGGGTGGCGACGCAGCGATAGGCCTCAGCCGCCTCCGATCAGCACCCCGGCGGCAAAGACCAGCGCCCCGCCGAGGACGACCTGCAGCGCCGCGCGCAGGAAGGGCGTCTCCATGAAGCGGTTCTGGATCCAGGCAATGGCCCAGAGCTCGATGAAGACGACGATGATGGCGATGGTGGTGGCGGTCCAGAAATCCGGGATCAGATAGGGCAGCGCATGGCCAAGGCCGCCCAGCGCGGTCATCACACCCGAGGCCAGCCCCCGCTTGAACGGCGAGCCGCGGCCGGAGAGCACGCCATCGTCATGCGCCGCCTCCGTAAAACCCATCGAAATCCCCGCGCCGACCGAGGCCGCCGCGCCGACGAGGAAGGTCGTCCAGGTGTCCTGCGTCGCGAAGGCAGTGGCGAAGATCGGCGCCAGGGTCGAGACCGAACCATCCATCAGCCCGGCCAGCCCCGGCTGCACCCAGGTCAGGATGAACTGGCGCCGCGCGCTCTGGTCCTCGGCGCTGCGGGCGTCCTCGGTCAGATGGCGCGCTTCCAGCCCCTCGGCATGGGCCTCGTGCCCGGCCTCGGCGGCGGCGAGATCGCCCAGGAGCTGGCGCGTGGCCGCATCCTGGGTCCGGGCGGCTGCGCGCAGGTAGAAGTCCTGGGCCGATTTCTCCATCGCCCGCGCCTCGGCCCGGATCGTGTCCAGGGGCAGCGTCTCGGCCAGCCAGACCGGGCGGCGGGCGTAGAATCCGGCGACATGTTCGCGCCGGAGGAGCGGGATCACCTCGCCGAAACGGGCGCGGTGCAGCTCGATCAGGCGGCTGCGGTGCTGGTCTTCCTCCTGCGCCATGTCCTCGAACACAAGGGCCGATGCGGGATAGTCGCCGCGCAGGCGTTCGGCATAGCTGCGGTAGATGCGAGCGTCGTCCTCCTCGGAGGAGATGGCGAGGGCGAGGACTTCCTGTTCGGAAAGGTCCGAGAAGCGGCGGCGGAAGGTCAGGGCGGAGAGCACGGCAGGATTCCTTTCTAGAATCATTCTAATCTATCCATCCCCATATCGGGCGCAATCGCGCATTCTGAACTGTCGAGTTCAGAATGCGCTTGCAAATTTGAACCGATCAGTTCAGAGACTCGATCTGAACCGATGAGTTCAAAATGGAGTCTTCAAATGCACCGCCTCTTGCTGGCCCTTGCCGTTGCCACGACCTTCTCCGGTCCGGTCGCCGCGCAATCCCTCTCGACCCTGCTGCCGCAGATCAGCTTTCCCGAGACGATCACCGGCCCGTCCACCAAGGATTGTCCGGCGGAAAGGCAAGGGTGTCAGGTCCAGGAGTGACCCGCAGCGCCGCCCGCTTGCTGTGCCGGGCCCCGATCATCTATGGTCGGGCCATGGGTGTGCGATGAACGTCATTTCCGATCAGCGGGTCCGGCGCGGCCGTAAGTTCGGCCAGGTGCTGGACGGCGCACGCAAGGTGTTCATGCGCGACGGGTTCGAGCGGGCGTCGGTCGACGACATCGCCCGCGAGGCGGGGGTGTCGAAGGCGACGATCTACGCCTATTTCCCCGACAAGCAGCTGCTTTTCCTGGAGGTGGCGCGCGGGGAATGTCTCCGCCAGACCGAGGAAGCCGAGGCCATGGTCACGGCCGAGGTGCCGGTGCGCACCGCGCTGACCATCGCGGCCGAGCGGATCGTGGCGTTCCAGCTGTCCGACTTCGGCCAGCGCATGTTCCGTATCGTGGTGGGCGAGGGCGAGCGTTTTCCGGGTCTCGGCCGCCAGTTCCATGACTTCGGTCCGGGCCTGATCCACGCCCGGCTGGTGCACCACCTGGGATCCTACGTCGCGCAGGGGGCGCTGCGGATCGACGATCTCGATCTTGCGGCCGACCAGTTCGCGCAACTGTGCAAGGCGTCGATCCACGAGAAGCTGATCTTCAGCATGACCGAAACGATCACGCCCGAGCTTGCCCGTCGCAGCGTGCACGGCGCGGTGGACATGTTCCTGGCGCGTTACGGGGTGGGGGGCTGACGAGCCCTCCTGGTTCGACTTCGTCTTCTCGTCGGCCGGTCCTCTGCGAGGAGTGCACGAAGTGCATCGACGAGCGTTTCGCGGTCACCCGTTCTCGCGCAGCACGGTGCCGGCCAGATAGAGCGAGCCGCAGATCAGCACCCGCGCCTCGGGCGCAACCGCTGCGATCCCGGCCAGCGCCTCGGCGACCGAGCCTGCCGTCACCGCCTGCAGCCCCGCCGAACGGGCGGCGTCGCGGGTTGTTTCGGCGGGCAGGGTGTTCTTCTCGCCCGGGATCGACACGGCGTGCAGGCAGGTGACATGCGGCGCGAGCGGGCGCATGTAGCCGGTCACGTCCTTGGTGTTCAGCATGCCGCAGATCAGATGCGTCTCGCGCCGGGCCAGCCGGGCCAGCGTCGCCGCCACCGCCTCGCCCCCCGCGGGATTGTGGCCGCCGTCGAGCCAGAGTTCCACCTGCGGCGCAAGCTCGACCAGCGGGCCGTGGCGCAGGCGCTGCATCCTTGCGGGCCAGACGGCACGGGTCACCGCCGCCTCGCAGGCGGCCTCGTCGCGGCCAAGCGCGCGCAGGGCGGCGATGGCGGCCCCGGCGTTCTGGATCTGGTGCGGGCCGGGCAGGTTCGGAAGCGGCAGGTCGAGAAGACCGTTCTCGTCCTGATAGACCAGCCGTCCACGATCCTCGGACACATGCCAGTGTTGCCCGTAGGCCAGCACGGGGGCACGCAGCCGGGCGGCGCGGGCCTCGATCACCGCCAGCCCCGCCTCGGACTGCGGCCCGACGATCACCGGCGCGCCGCGCTTGATGATCCCGGCCTTTTCCCCGGCGATCTTCTCGATCGTGTCGCCAAGGAAGGCCTCGTGGTCCAGGCTGATCGGGGTCAGGATCGTCAGCCGGGGCTGGTCCACCACATTCGTCGCGTCCAGCCGCCCGCCAAGGCCGACTTCCAGCAGCGTCCAGTCGGCCGGGGTCCGGGCGAAGGCCAGGAAGGCGGCGCAGGTGGTGATCTCGAAGAAGGTGATCTCGTCCGGTCCGTTCGCGGTCACGCATTCGTCCAGCAGCGCGGTCAGCGCGGGTTCCGAGATCAGCTCTCCAGCCAGGCGGATGCGTTCGTGGAAGCGCGCCAGATGCGGCGAGGTATAGGCGTGGACGCGGTCGCCCCCGGCCTCGAGCCCCGCGCGGATCATCGCCTGGGTCGAGCCCTTGCCGTTCGTCCCGGCCAGATGGATCACCGGGGGAATGCGGCGCTCGGGGTGGCCCAGCACCTCCAGCAGTCGCTCGACGCGCGCCAGGGTCAGGTCGATGACCTTGGGGTGCAGCGTCATCATCCGCTCGAGGATGACGTCGGAACCTTGCGTCGCGGTCATGCTTCGGTTTCGGCCTTGTCGACCGGCGGCGGCAGGTCGCCCCGGATCGCGGGGGGCTGGCCGGTCAGCATGCGGATCAGCGTGACCAGTTCCTCCTTCATCGCCTTGCGATGCACCACGCGGTCCAGCATCCCGTGGTCCAGCAGGTATTCGGCGCGCTGGAAGCCTTCGGGCAGTTTCTCGCGGATCGTCTGCTCGATCACGCGCGCCCCGGCAAAGCCGATCTGGGCGTTGGGTTCGGCGATCTGGACGTCGCCCAGCATCGCATAGCTGGCGGTGACGCCGCCAGTCGTGGGATGGGTCAGGACGACGATATAGGGCAGGCCGGCCTCTTTCAGCATCTGCACCGCGACGGTGGTGCGCGGCATCTGCATCAGGGAGAGCATCCCCTCCTGCATCCGCGCGCCGCCCGAGGCCGAGAACAGGACCAGCGGACGCTTCAGCTTCACCGCACGCTCGGCCGCCGCGATGATCGCGTTGCCGACATACATGCCCATCGACCCGGCCATGAAGCTGAAGTCCTGCGCGGCGGCGACTACGGGCGTGCGGTTCACCTCGCCCTCGGCCACCAGCATCGCGTCCTTCTCGCCGCTGGCCTTCTGCGCGGCTTTCACCCGGTCGGGATATTTCTTCTGGTCACGGAAATGCAGCGGATCGGCGACGGGTTCGGGGACCTTCACCTCGGTGAAGATGCCGCCGTCGAACAGCGCCTCGAACCGCTCGCGCGGGGTGATCGCCATGTGGTGATCGCAGGTCGAGCAGACGTTCAGGTTCGCCGAAAGCTCACGGTGGAACAGCATGGTTCCGCATTCGGGGCACTTCGTCCACAGGTTCTCGGGCACCTCGCGGCGGGAAAACAGCGAGTTGATCTTCGGACGGACGTAGTTGGTGATCCAGTTCATTTGGCGCCTGTTCTGCCCCTTGCGTCAGGTGTTCCAGATATGCCGGCGGGGGAGGAAATGCAATCGGACACGGGTCTGCTGGCGGTTGCGCCCCCGGTCCCGGCCTAAAGCCGCCGCCGCGCCCGGAGTGCCGCACCGATCGTGCCGTCGTCGAGATAGTCCAGCTCGCCCCCGACCGGCACGCCCTGCGCCAGGGTCGTGATCTGCGCCTGCGTTCCCGCCAGCGCGTCGGCGATGTAATGCGCCGTGGTCTGGCCATCGACGGTGGCGTTCAGCGCCAGGATCACCTCGCGCGTGCTCTCCTCGGCCACCCGGGAGACGAGGCGGGGGATACCGAGGTCCTCTGGCCCGATCCCGTCCAGCGCCGAGAGCGTGCCGCCCAGCAGATGATAGCGACCGCGGAACGCCTGCCCGCGCTCCATCGCCCAGAGGTCGGCGACATCCTCGACCACGCAGATCTCGCCGGTGGCGCGGGCGGGATCGGTGCAGATCGGGCAGAGATCGGTCGTCGAGATATTGCCGCAGACCCGGCAATCCTTGGCGGAAAGCGCCACCTCGGCCAGGGCCTGGGCCAGGGGCGCCATGAGTTGCGCCCGCTTCTTCAGCATGGCCAGCACCGCCCGGCGGGCCGAGCGGGGGCCGAGGCCCGGCAAGCGCGCCATCAGATCGATCAGCGTCTCGATGCCGGTGCCGTCGGCCATCAGAACGGCAGCTTCACGCCGGGCGGCACGCCCATCGATTCCGCCAGGCGGGCCATTTCCTCGTCGGTGCGGGTCTTGGCCTTGGCCTGGGCGTCGTGGATCGCGGCGAGGATCAGGTCCTCGACCACTTCCTTCTCGCTCGCGACCAGGATCGAGGGATCGATGTCCAGCCCCGTCACCTCGCCCTTGGCGGTGGCGCGCGCCTTGACCAGGCCGGCCCCGGCCTCGCCCATGACCACCGTGCGGGCCAGTTCGGCCTGCAGTTCGGTGATCTTCGTCTGCATCTCGGTGGCGGCCTTCATCATCTTGGCCATGTCGCCAAGCCCGCCCAATGCACCCAGACCCTTCAGCATCTCGTTCTCCGTCCGTTTCAAGTGAGATACGGGCGCGGAGCGGGCGGCGCAAGGTCAGGGCGTGGCGCGGAGGAGCATTCGACGTGGCAAGAAGCCTTCGGAGCGGAAGAAGGCATGGGCCTCGTGGTTCCCCTCCCAGGTATCCAGCAGGATCTCGTCGACCCGAAGCTCGCGGGCAAGGGCGCGTGCGGCCGCCAGCAGCGCCTTGCCATGGCCCTGCCGCCGGGCCTCGGGGGCGACGGCGATGTGGTCGATCATCAGGCGGCGGATCGTGGGCGAGAAGATCGACGCCTCACGCTCTTGCAGGCTGCAGAGGGCATAGCCGACCGCAGGGTCGCCGGCCAGGAAGGCGGTGACGGCGGGGTCGGCCAGGCGCGCGGCGAAATGGGCGGTCAGTGCCTTGGGGTCGGGATGGGGGTGGAAGGTGTCGGGGTAATGTTCCGCGTGCCAACCCTGCAGGTGGGCGTTCAGCCAGGCGAGGGTCGCCGCGTCCTTGGGTTCGGCGCGGCGGGGGATCATTCCTCGAACGGGTCCCAGTCGTCGCCGACCTCGGGTTCCGCCAGCGGCAGCGCGGCCTCGGCGGCCTGGGCTGCGATGGCCTCGGGGGCGCGGACTTCCGTGATCTCCGCGCCGGGGAAGGCGGTCAGGATCGCCTGCACCAGCGGGTTTTCCGCCGCCTCGGCCTTCACCTGCGCCAGTTCGCTGTCGCGCGCCTCGGCAATGGTGGGCGCGCCGCCGGAGGCCACGACCGAGACGCCCCAGCGCGCGCCGGTCCAGCCTTGCAGGCGCTGGCCGAGGCGGGCGGCAAGGTCGGGCTTCGCGCCGGGTGCGGGCTCGAACTCGATCCGGCCGGGGGCGTAGCGGGCGAGGCGGAGGCCGGTTTCCACTTCGTTCAGCAGCAGCATGTCGCGCTTGGAACGGATCAGCTCGATCAGCTGGTCGAAGGTGGCGTAGACCTGAAGCTGGCTTTCGGCCAGGACCGGAGCGGCGGCGGTCATGGTCGGACCGCGAGTCGGTGCAGCGTGGACCGGAGCCAGCCGTGGCGCGTGGACGGTCCCGCCGCCTGCTGGGGCGCCGCCCGGCATCCCGGCGGGACGCGGGCTGTCGGCAAGCTTCTTCACCAGAGTCTCGGGGTCGGGCAGGTCGGCGACATGGGTCAGGCGGATCACCGCCATCTCGGCCGCCATCATCGCGTTCGGCGCCAGGGAGACCTCCTCGATGGCCTTCAGCAGCATCTGCCACATCCGCGTCAGCGCCCGCATCGGCAGGCGGGAGGCCATATCCTGCCCGCGCGTCTGCTCATCGGGCGGGGTCGTCGGATCCTCGGCCGCCGAGGGGTTGATCTTGATGACGGAAATCCAGTGCGTGATCTCGGCCAGGTCGCGCAGCACGGCCATCGGGTCGGCCCCGTCGGCATATTGGGCGCTGAGTTCGGCCAGGGCGGTCGCGGCGTCGCCCTTCATGATCAGATCGAAAAGGTCCAGCGTGCGGCCCCGGTCGGCGAGGCCCAGCATGGCGCGGACCTGGTCGCCCGTCGTCTCCCCTGCCCCATGCGCAATCGCCTGGTCCATCAGGCTCATCGCGTCGCGGACCGAGCCTTCGGCGGCGCGCGTGATCAGCGCCAACGCGTCGGGGGCGAGCTTCGCGCCCTCGAGCTCGGCCACCTTGGCGAGGTGGGCCATCATCACCTCGGGCTCGATCCGCTTCAGGTCGAAGCGCTGGCAGCGCGACAGGACCGTGACGGGGACCTTGCGGATTTCGGTGGTGGCGAAGATGAATTTGACGTGGGCGGGGGGCTCCTCCAGCGTCTTCAACAGCGCGTTGAAGGCGGCGGTCGACAGCATGTGCACTTCGTCGATGATGTAGACCTTGAAGCGCGCGGAAGCGGCCCGGTAGTGGACCGAGTCGATGATCTCGCGGATGTCGCCGACCCCGGTGCGGCTGGCGGCGTCCATCTCCATCACGTCCACATGCCGCCCCTCGGCGATGGCGCGGCAGGGTTCGCAGACCCCGCAGGGCTCGGTCGTGGGCCCGCCGGTGCCGTCCGGGCCGACGCAGTTCAGTCCCTTGGCGATGATCCGCGCCGTGGTGGTCTTGCCGACCCCGCGCACCCCGGTCATCACGAAGGCATGGGCGATGCGGTCGGCCGCGAAGGCGTTCTTCAGGGTGCGGACCATCGCCTCTTGCCCGATGAGGTCGGCAAAGGTCTGGGGGCGGTACTTGCGGGCAAGGACTTGGTAGGCGGGAGTCGCGTCAGTCATGCCGCCACCTTAGCCGGGGCCGGGCGGCAGGGGCAAGCAGGGGAGGTGACTTTGCCCCACGCCTGTGCTTGCATCGCGCGACCTTGCCGCCGGACCCTTTCAATGAACGCAAGACATATCGTCCATCACATCCCCGTCTGCCCTTTTTCGCAGCGGCTGGAGATCCTGCTGGCCCTGCGCGGGCAACGGGATGCCGTGGAATTCCGGGTGGTCGACATCACCAGGCCGCGCGCGCCCGAACTGCTTGCGAAGACGCGCGGGACGACCGCGCTTCCGGTGCTGGAGACGCCGGACGGCAGGATCCTGAAGGAAAGCCTGGTGATCCTGCGCTATCTGGACGAGACGCTGCCCGGCCCGATGCTGCGCCGCCATGATCCTGCCGAACATGCGGTGGAATCCATGCTGATCGGCCGGGAAGGCCCGTTCACCACGGCCGGCTACCTGTTCGTGATGAACCAGGACCGCGCCCGCCGCGACGAGCATGAGGCGAAGCTTCTGGCGATCTACCGCGATCTGAACGCCTTCCTGCTGGAGCACAACCCGGCCGGCACTTTCCTGTACGACAGTTTCGGCCTGGCCGAGGCGGTGTTCACGCCGATGTTCATGCGTTTCTGGTTCCTGGACTATTACGAGGGGTTCCAGCTGCCCGATACCTCCGACTACCACCGCGTCCGCGCCTGGGTGCAGGCCTGCCTTGCGCATCCCGCCGCCGGGCAGGTAACGCGCGAGAAGATCGTCAAGCTGTACTACGACTATGCCCTTGGGGCCGGCAACGGCGCGCTGGTCAAGGGGCGGAGCGTGTCGAGCTTCGCCTTCACCCCGCACTGGAAGGACCGCCCCTGGCCACCCCGTGGGAAATACGACGGCTCGGCAAGCGACCGGGAGTTGGGGCTTCTCGGCTGAGCAGAGGCGTGAAGTCGTGGTCACCGCTTCGATGTGATAGGGTTGCCGAACCTTCCGGCAGCCCGCAACGGGATGATGGTGCAGGCGTTATAGCCAGAGGCAAGTCTGCAGAAAGCAAGAAAGGACGCGCTGATGACATATACGATCAATCGAGTGATTTCGGGCCAGGACATCGACAGCGTCGATGCGCGGGCGCGCAAGGCCCTGGCGGACAACGGTTTCGGCGTGCTGACCGAGATCGACGTCAAGGCGACGTTGAAGAAGAAGCTTGATGTCGAGATGCCCGCATATCGCATCCTGGGGGCCTGCAATCCCGGAATGGCGCATCAGGCCATCGGGATCGAGCCCAGGGTGGGCGCGATGCTGCCGTGCAACGTCATCCTGCGCGAGACCGAAGGCGGAGTGGAAGTCAGCGCGATCGACCCGGTCGCCTCGATGCAGGCGATCGAGAATGCAGAACTGAAACGCGTCGCGGGCGAGGTGCGCGACCTGCTGGCAAAGGCCGTGGCCGCGATCTGAGGGCGCAGCCACGACTCTTGCGCGCGGTCGGACGATATGGCCCGAGCCGCGCGCTCAGCCCGGAGCGGCCTCTCCGAACAGGACCTCGTCCGGGATATCGAGCCGGGCAACCATGAGGCTGCAGGAAAGCGTGTCGACCAGCGTCGCGGTGACCGACCCCAGCAGCCAGCGCGCCAGGGAGCCCTGCTTGTGGTGCCCGACAACGACCAGATCCGCGCCGGTCTCTTTGGCGATGGCCGTGATCCGCTCGGCCGGCTGGCCGCGCTCCAGCCTCGCCTCGGGGACAAGACCCATGCGCTTCAGACGCGCAACGCCCTCATCCAGGATCTTCTGGATCTCGCCGGCCTTGTCGCTGGACAGATAGACCGGGCTGAGATCGCCGACGAAAAGCTCGGGCACCGGCTCGACGACGGCGACCAGGACGACACGGGCCTTGCACAGCTGGGCCAGCCGGGCCCCTTCGCGAAGGGCGAGCCGGCCCTCGAGAGACCCGTCATAGGCCAGAACGATCGTGCCATACATGACTATCTCCGTCCGTTGCCGATGATGGGAACATCATACTCCCCGGATGGCCTTGGAACAATCGCCCATGTTCCGAACCCGTTACGGACCGGGGTTCAGATGTTGGTCTGGTCCGGCGGCACGCCCTGCGGCAGGGGGGCAGCGCCCCCGGCCTCCTCGCAGGTCACACCCTCCATGCCGACGCCATAGCAGGTCATCGACAGCGACCCGAGCGCATAGCCGCGCAAGAGGGTCTTCGCGTCCGCCTTTTCCGCCGCCAGCCCGGCGGTATAGAGCAGCGGGATGAAATGGTCGGGCGTGGGCACGGCCATGTCATAGTCGGGATGTTCCAGCGATTTCAGGATATCGGCCGGGGCTTCGGTCATCTGGCGGGCGATCATGTCGTCGAACCGCTGCGCCCAGGCGGCGCCGGCATCGGGCTTGTTCCATTCGATCCGGCGCAGGTTGTGCACCACATTGCCGCTGGAGACGATCATCACGCCCTGGCTGCGCAGCTTGTTCAGCTTGGCGGCCAGGTCAAGGTGGTAGTCCATCGGCTTCAGCGCGTTGATCGACAGCTGCACCACCGGAACATCGGCCCTGGGGAAGAGATGGGCCAGGACGCTCCAGGTGCCATGGTCCAGGCCCCACTGGTCATGGTCGGCCCCCACCCAATGCGGCTTGACCACCTCGGCGATCTCGCCGGCCAGCTCCGGCAGGCCCGGCGCCGGATAGTCGAACTCGAACAACTCTTGCGGGAAGCCGTAGAAGTCATGGATCGTGCGCGGCCGCGCCATGGCGGTGACGGCGGTCGCGCCGATGAACCAGTGCGCCGAGACGACAAGGATGGCGCGTGGTCGTGGCAGCGCCTCCCCCAGCCGGCGCCAGGCCTGGGTATAGCCGTTCTCCTCCAGCGTGTTCATCGGGCTGCCATGGCCCAGAAACAGCGCCGGCATCACCTGGTTCATCGCCCAGCCCCCGTGAGTTGCTTCAGTTTCAGGCCCAGCAGGATCATCAGGATGCCGAACAGGACCGCGTAAAGCCCCAGCATCCAGCCCAGCGCCAGGATGCCGCCCTCGGGTGCGGTGAGCATGAACCACAGCACGGCCGCCCCCAGGAGGACCGAGATGAGCCCGCTCAGACCAAGCACCCATTCCCCCTCGATCTCCTTGCGCAGCCGGATCGCGGCGGCGATCTGCGCGGCCCCGGTGACGACCGCCCAGAAGGAAACCATCGACCACAGGAACACCGCCATGACCAGGGTCGCGACCAGGGGCGACAGCACCACCACCACGCCGGTCGCGATCCCGAGAAGGCCGCTGGCGATCAGCCACCCCCAACGCTCGCCCGCACGCAGGTTGGTGACCCCGGCCCAGAGCGCGAAGATCCCGTCGACGAAGGAGAAGGCGCCGAAGACCAGCGTCAGCGCCATGACCGCTTCACCGGGCAGGAGCCAGGCAAGCACGCCGATCCCCAGCGCGATGACCCCGCGCAGGACGAACATCTTCCAGTTGGGCGCAAGCGAACAGAACGGCGAGCGGCTGTCGACATTGTTCGGGAATCCGTCTGACATGGATAACCTCGTATCCTTGTTGTGCCCCCTGCAGGATCGGGCCTGTCCGTGATGTTAAGCCACAAGGTGAAAATCTCAACGACACAAGGTCGCGCGCGGACCACTTTGCCGCGACGCAGTCGGCGACCGGCATCTACGCGTCGAGCACATGGCTGGGGTAATGGAAAGAAGCCGGGCCCGCGCCGCGGCCCCCACGCCCCGGAAGCGGGCCGGACCGAAGGTGCTCTCGTCGATCTCGACCTGGCTGTGGAAGGGACAGCCCGCCTGGGCCAGCTCGGCCATCCCCTGCCGCGCATCCGGCTCCGCGCCGGCGATCTGCCCGCGCCAGGCAGGGCCGCCAGGTCGAGCCAGGTACCGGCACCGCGGCAGGCAAGCGGGGGGCGATCCCGTGCTTATCCTGCCTTGGTTGCGCTGATCGCGTAGCGGTGTTCGCTGCGGCGAAGGAGTGATTTGGCCAGACCAAGGTCCCGCGCCTGTGCACGGTGGATGGCAGCCAGCCGCATGTCGATGCGGATCTCCCGAAACCCGGCCTCCTGCAATAGCGCGGCAACAGTGTCGGCCCGCGCCCCGCGCGAGAAGTGCACCTGAGACAATATCGAGGCATGGCGCAGAGCCAGCTCGGCACCGCATCGCGAATGTGAAGGGCCGGCCAGGCGGGCCAGCAGACGGCCGAGGAAGCTGCGCGTCACGAAATCCCCGTCCACCACCAGCAGCCTGCCGCCGGGGGCCAGCACCCGGAACCACTCTGCGAAGGCGGCCTGCGGATCGACCAGCGTCCAGACCAGGTGGCGGGTTACGATGACGTCCTGCGATGCCGCGGGCAGCATGGTGCGCTCGGCATCCGCCTGCAGGAACGCGACCGGCACCCCGGCCGCCGCGGCCTTGGCGCGGGCGCGGGCGAGCATCGGCTCGGCCCAGTCCAGTCCGGTCACGCGGTAGCCCAGGTCGTGGCAGAGAAGCGCGATCTCTCCGGTCCCCGAGGCAAGGTCCAGCAGTCGCCGCCCCTCGGCCGCGCCCAGATGGCGACGGAACAGCCCCATCCAGGCCGCCCGCTCGGCCCCTACGGCGATCTTGTGGCCGGGGTCCTGATCGAAGGTCGCCGCCCGGTCGGACCAGTAGTCGCGGATCTCGTCCCGCAGGTCGCGATTCGTCAGGGAAGTGGGAATGTTCATTGCGATCAGCTCGTTACCAGCCGGTGGTTCTTGCGGTGGTTAGCCGATCATTTCCGACTAAACAAGTCGGAATATATTGTTGACAAACAAACTAAGGAAATCTAGCTCCTCCTACGACAACCAAGGAGCCACGATGACCCGTCTTCCCACCCTGCTCGGCGCGACTGCGCTGAGCCTGTTCGCAGCCAGCCTCGCGCAAGCCGACACAGTCACCCTCACCGATATTGCCGGACGGCAGGTGCAGGTCGAGACTCCCGTCCAGCGCGTGATCCTGGGCGAGGGGCGGCAGGCGTTCTTCACCGCCGTCCTGGAAACCGAGGACCCCTTCGCCCGCGTCGTGGGCTGGCGCGACGACCTGAGGGAGGCCGATCCGGACAGCTATGCCGCCTATCTGGAGCAATTCCCCGAGATCGGCGCGATCCCGACCTTCGGCGGTTTCAAGGAAGGCACCTTCGACATCGAGCAGGCGGTGTCGCTGGATCCCGACGTGATGATCCTGAACCTCGAGGCGAAGGCCGCGACCGACGAGGCCGGGTATGAGGAAAAGCTCGCCGCGGTGGGCATCCCGATCGTCTACGTCGACTTCCGCGAAAAGCCCTTCGAGAACACCATGAAGTCGATGGAACTGATCGGCCAGCTCTATGGCAGGGAAGACCGCGCGGCCGAGTTCAACGCCTTCTTCACCGCCGAGATGGACAAGGTCCGCTCGGTCATCGCCGCGCAGACCGGGCTGGCCCGGCCGCTGGTCTTCGTCGAACGCGCCGGGGGCTATTCCGAGGATTGCTGCATGTCCTTCGGGTCGGATAACTTCGGCCGCATGGTCGAGGAAGCGGGCGGCACCAACATGGCCGCGCCCTTCATTCCCGGGACCTTCGGCACGGTGAACGCCGAGCAGATCGTCGCCTCGGACCCCGAGGTCGTGGTGGTGACCGGCGGCAACTGGCAAGCCTATGTCCCCGGAGGCGCCTGGGTCGGTGTCGCGCCCGGCGCCGACCTGGCGGTGGCGAAGGACAAGCTTGCCGGGCTGATGCAGCGCCCTGCCTTTGCCGGGACGCGGGCGGTGGAATCCGGTCGGGTCCACGCCATCTGGCATCAGTTCTACAACAACCCCTACAGCTTCGTCGCCGTCCAGCAACTGGCCAAATGGCTGCATCCCGAGCTCTTTGCCGACCTCGACCCCGAGGCCACGCTGAAGGAACTGCACAGCCGCTTTCTGCCCGTGGACTATCGGCCCGGCTACTGGGTCTCGCTGAACTGATCGCATCCGGGCGGCGCATCCCGTGCCGCCCCTCCCGTTCGGGGACCTTCCATGACCAGCCTCGCCGATCTCCAGGTGCCCGCAGAGACAGGGCACCACCCCTACCGCCGGCTTGTCCTGCGGCGCATCCTGATCCTTGCCGGGCTGTCCCTGCTTCTGGCGCTGTCGGTAGCCGTCGATGTCTCGCTCGGTCCTGCCCGTTATGCGTTGGGCGAGGTGGTCGCCACCCTTCTGCAACCGGCGCAGGCCGAGGCGCAGATGCGCATGGTGGTCTGGGAGATCCGGATGCCGATGGCGCTGATGGCGGTGACGGTCGGGGCCTGCCTCTCGCTCGCCGGGGCGCAGATGCAAACCATCCTGGCGAACCCGCTGGCCAGCCCCTTCACGCTGGGAATCTCGGCCGCCGCCAGCTTCGGCGCGGCGCTGGCGATGGTCCTGGGCGTGGCGCTGGTGCCGACCGCGCTGGCGCTGATGGTGCCGATCAACGCCTTCGCGATGGCGATGGTCGCCGCGCTGCTGATCTTCGCACTCTCCACCATGCGGGGCGTGACGGTCGAGACCATCGTGCTTCTGGGCATCGCGCTGGTCTTCACCTTCAACGCCCTTCTGGCGCTGCTGCAGTATTTCGCCTCGGAACAGGCGCTGGCCGCCGTGGTGTTCTGGACCATGGGCAGCCTGACCAAGGCCACCTGGACCAAGGTCGCCGTGACGGCGCTGATCCTGGTGATCGTGACACCGCTTTTTGCCCGCCGCGCCTGGGCACTGACCGCGATCCGGCTGGGCGAGACCCGCGCCGCCGCGATGGGGGTGCCCGTGCGCCGGTTGCGGCTGGAGACGCTGGTCCTTGTCTCGGCGCTGGCGGCGGTGCCGGTGTCCTTCGTCGGCACCATCGGCTTCATCGGCATCGTCGGTCCGCATATCGCGCGGCTTCTCCTGGGCGAGGACCAGCGCTTCTTCCTGCCGGGCTCGATCCTGGCCGGGGCGCTGATCCTGTCGGCCACCTCGGTCCTGTCCAAGGCGATCCTGCCCGGCGCGGTCCTGCCGATCGGGATCATCACCGCGCTGGTCGGCGTGCCCTTCTTCGCCACCCTGATCTTCACCCACGGACGTCGCCAATGGTAAGCCTGCAACTGAACGCGGTCGAGGCGCGCTATGGCCGCAAGGTCGTCTATGCCGAGGCTTCGACACCCGAGATCGCCGGGGGCCGCCTGACCGCGCTGGTCGGGGCCAACGCGGCCGGCAAGTCCACGCTCTTCCGCCGGATCGCCGGGCAACTGGCCGGCAAGGGAGAAGTCAGGTTCGTCGGTGCCGGGCTGCACGACTTGCGCTACATGCCGCAGGACACCGGCATGACCGCAGCCCTCAGCGTCTATGAATCGGTGATCCTTGCGCTGAAACAAGGCCGGGGCGGCTGGCGGATGGGGGCGGGCGAACTGGCCGCCGTGGACGAGATCCTTGCCGGCCTGAAGATCACGGCCCTCTCCGGCCGGCCCCTGTCCGAGCTGTCCGGCGGCCAGCGCCAGCTGGTGTCCATCGCCCAGACGCTGGTGAGCCGACCCCGCATCGTCCTGATGGACGAACCGACCTCCGCGCTCGACCTCTACCGGCAATACGAGGTGCTGGAATACCTGCGCCTCTACGCCGCCGACACCGGCTCGGTGACGATCCTCGCGCTCCATGACCTGAACCAGGTCATGCGCGCCTGCACCATGACCATCGCGGTGGCGGAAGGCCGCATCGTTGCCGCCGGCCCGACGCTGGAAACATTACGGCCAGAGCTGATCCGCCAACTCTACGGCATCGAAGCCAGGGTGGAAACCTGCTCGCGGGGCTGCCCGATGATGATCGTGGACCGGGCGGTTCGGGAGGGGTAGCCAGGATCGTCAGCCACGGGTCGGCCTTATCAAGGTGCAGGCGTGAATCCCCAGGTTGGGGATATTACCAAAATGGAGGACAATCTTCCCTTGCTGCTATAATTTTAGATTCAAATATATCCGAAGCCTAGAAGGGCAGGAATGAATCTGAACTTCCAGAAGAACCTCCGTCTTCTCGTGTCCTACTCTGGATCGGTTTCGCAGATCTGCCGGCGGCTGGAGGTGAATCGGCAGCAGTTTCATCGCTATCTCTCCGGCGCTGCCCGACCGACCGCCCGCCGGATGCAGTTGATCTGCGACTTCTTCGGGGTCGAGGAAGCCGAGATCCTGATGGATCACGCGCAGTTCCGCGAGATCATCGCCATCCGCCGCCGCAGCACCACGCCCCTGGACCCGCTTGGCACCTTTGTCGCGGGCCTCCACCGGATCAACCCGCGCTCCTCGCGGCAGCTGGAACCGTATCTCGGATTCTACTACAGCTATTTCCGCCCCGTCGAATTTCCGGACATGATCCTGCGCTCGCTGGTCAGCGTGTTCAGCCGTGGCGGCTTTGTCTATTGCAAGACGATCGAGAATTATGCCGCGATCAAGCGGCGGTCGCGGCGCATCCTGAAATATACCGGAATCCTCTATCACACCGGCGAACGCATCCTGGTGCACGAGCGCGAGGCCCATGTCGGCCAGATGATGTGGACCACCGTCCTTCTGCCCTCGCGGATGGATCAATCCTCGCTCATGTCGGGGCTGACGCTGGGGATCAGCTCGGGGATTGCGCGGGATGTGGCCTGTTACCGGGTGATCTGGGAATCGCTTGGCCCCCAGATCGACCTTCGCGCCGCGCTGGCGGGGACCGGGCTTTACGATCTCGCCAGCCCGGTCATCCCGCAGGATATCCGCGTGGCGGTAACGAACGACCTTGCCCCCGGCGAGGACGCCTTTGTCGCCCGCCCCTGGGTCAACGCGCCGGCCTGAAGGCCGAGAGCGGCCCGCGTAGCATCTCGAGCTCCGCCATCAGCGACAGGAGCGTCCTTTCCTGCCCCGCATTGGCAAAGAGCAGCACCCCGACCGGCAGGCCCGCATCGGTCAGGCCCAGGGGCAGCGTCCCCACCGGCAGGCCCGTGAGATTGGCCAGCATGTTGAAAGGCGCATAGCTGGGCCAATCCGGCAGCACGTCGCGCCCGGCGATCCGGTGGGGCGGCTGGCGCAATGGGAAGGCCGGCCAGGCAGTTGCGGGCAGAAGGAAGATATCCCGCCCGGCCATGAAGGCCCGGAACCCTGCGGCAAGATGCGCGGCGTCAGCCCTTGCCCGGGCGAGGACTTGCGGCGAAACCCTCCGTCCAGCCTCCAGAATGGCGCGGGTTTCGGGAACCAGCGCATCGGGATGGCTGCGCAGGAGATCGCCCCTTATCCGGTATTCCTCGACCGCGCCCAGCAGGTCGTGCAACGGGCCGGGATCCTGAATATCGGGGGTCTCGTGCCGGATGCCGTGCCGCGTCCCGGCCAGAAGCCGGACGGCAAGGTCCACCGCCCCGGCGCAGTCCCCGGCTACCGGAAGACCGGCGAGGCTGTTCCCCCAGCTGATCCGCAGGGTGTCGGGGCGGCGCAGGGCGGGGACCGGCAGCATCGACTGCGGATCGCGCGGGTCGCGCCCGACGGCGGCCTCGAACATCATGGCCAGCCCCGCGACCGTGCGCGCCATCGGCCCGACATCGGAATAGGGCTCCCAGTCCTCCGGGCCCGGCCATAGGGGGATCCGCCGATGGCCGGGTTTCAACCCTACCACGCCACAGAAGGCCGCCGGAACCGTGATCGAGCCCGCAGTGTCCGAGCCGGTCGCCAGCGGCACCATCCCCGCCGCCAGCGCCGCAGCCGAGCCCCCGGACGAGCCGCCCGGCGTCAGCATCGGGTTCCAGGGATTGCGGCTGTCCGGTCCAAGCCGGTTGCGGGTCTCGCCCAGAAGGGTGAACTCGGGCGTGTTGGTCTTGCCGACGACGATCGCCCCAGCGGCGCGCAGGCGGGCGACATGCAGCGAGTCCTCGATGGCAACTCGGCTGCGATGGATCAGCGAACCGCAGGTGAAGCGCAGCCCGGCGACGGGTTCGGCATCCTTCACCGCCAGGGGCAGGCCGGTCAGCGGCGCCGGCGCGCCCCCGGCATCCAGCCGCGCCTGCGCCGCCCGCGCCTCGGCCATGGCGCGCTCGGGACAGGTGGAGAGGAACGCGTGCAGCCCGCCGTCCAGCCGCGCGATCGCGGCCAGCGCATCCGCCACCAGTTCGGGCACCGAGATCCGGCGCGACAGGATCATCCCGCGCAGCACATCGGCGGCAAGACCGGCAGGGCCGGAATGGCCGACGGCGACCTGCTCGGCAACCGCCCGCATCACCCCTGCCCCAGCCTTTGCCGCAGGCGCTGGCTGGCGGCGGTGATCAGCCGGTCGGCCAGGATCGACAGCACCGAGATGCCGAGCCCCGCGATCAGCCCCTCGCCAACCTTCGCCTTGCTGACGGCAACCAGCGCCTCCTGCTCCAGCCCGCGGGTGCCGACCAGGGCGGTGATCACCAGCATTCCGAAGGCCATCAGCAGGGTCTGGTTCAGCCCCAGCATCAGCTCCGGCAGCGCCTGCGGCACCTGCACCAGCCAGAGCCTTTGCCGGGGCGTGCAGCCGGCCATGTCGGCCGCCTCGATCAGCTTTGGCGGCACCCGGGCGACGCCATCCTTGGCATAGCGGATCGCCGGCGGCAGGGCATAAAGCACGATGGCCATCATCGCCGGAAAGTCGCCCAGCCCGAACAGCATCACCACCGGGATGAGATAGACGAAGGTCGGCAGGGTTTGCAGCGTGTCGATCACCGCCGTCACCACCCGGTCAAGCCGCGGCCGCTGCCCGGCCAGCAGGCCGACGGGAAGCCCCAGCACCATCGCGATCAGGGTCGAGACCAGCGCAAGGTAAAGCGAGATCATCGCCTGGTCCCAGTAGCCGGTCAGCGCCGGAAGGCTCAGCAGGGCTGCGCAGACGAGGGCGAGCCTCGGCCCCTGAAGCGCGGCGGCCAGCAGGGCCGCGCCCGCCGTCACGCCAAGCCAGGGCAGGGCAAGAAGTAGCTCCTTCAGGGGACGCAGCAGGTAGCGGACGGTGCCGTCGCTCAGCGCCGCGATGGGGCCCTGCCAGGCCAGGTTGATCCAGGCCACCGCATCGTCCAGCATCTTCCCGGTCGAGACCGTCAGCGCCGGGGGAAAGTCGCGCAAGACCGGCAGGAATTGCCCCGCAAGAAGGGCGAGGAGCAGAAAGCCGAAAGTGCCGAGGAGAAGCCGCGCCGGTCTGCCGGGCCTGCCGTGCCGGGGGCGGTGCAGCGCATAGGCGCGGGACATCCGGTCCAGCACGATGGCCAGAAGCGTGATGCCCAGCCCGGCCTCGAAGGCGCGGCCGAGGCGCATCGACTTCAGCCCCTGCAGCACGTCGTTGCCCAGACCGCCCGCCCCGATGATCGAGGCGATGATCACCGCGGACAGCGAAAGCATGATGACCTGGTTCAGCCCGGTGAGCAGCCCCTGCCGCGCGGCGGGCAGCAGGACCAGCCATTGCCGCTGCCGGGGCGTGCAGCCGGTCATCGTGGCCAGATCCTCCACCGATTGCGGCAGTCGGCGCAGCGCCAGCGTCGTGTTGCGGGCCATCGGCGGCATGGCATAGATCACGGTCGCGATCAGCGCCGCCACCGGGCCGAAGCCGAAGAACAACAGGATCGGCACCAGATAGGAGAAGACCGGCAGCGTCTGCATGATGTCGTAAAGCACCGTCAGCACCGCATCGAGCCGCGGCCAGCGCCAGGCCCAGGCGCCCAGGAGCAGCCCCAGCCCGGCCCCGACCAGCACCGAAAGCGCCACCGAGGCCAGGGTGAACATCGCCGGTTCCCACAGGCCGAACAGCAGGAAATAGAGGCAGCTTCCCAGCACCAGGGCGGCCCCGCCCCGCCCGCTGATCCGATGCGCAGCCAGCGTCCAGACGGCGGTCAGCGCCCACCAGGGCAGCGGGGCCATCTCCAGCCGCATCCCGCCGAGGCGCAGCCGGAACCCCCCGGCCAGCAGGCCACGGACCAGATCCAGCGGCAGTTCCACTGCTGTGCCAAGCGCACGGGTGATATCCTTGACCGCCAGCGGCCCGACATGGGCCTTCCGGCTCAACCAGCTGAAGAAGCTGTTCAATGTCCCCGCCGCATCCACCTGCCAGTCGGCCGGAAGCCTGCGCGCCCAGTCGGGCAGACCGGCCGCCAGCGCCAGCCCCGCCAGCAAAAGGGCGATGCCGGCCAGCAGGGGCCAGACCGCGCGCCCGGAACCTGTTGCGGCCACCCGCATCATGCCGACGCTCCGGAAAAGACGGTCTCGATCACGGTCCTGCGGTCAAGCGAGCCAACGATCCGCCCGGCGCCATCCGCAACCGGGATCGGCGTCTCCGAGGCCAGAACCCGCGCCGCCACATCGCCGACCAGCGCCGCCGCACTCACCGGGGCGCCCGCGGCCCGTTCGCTCGCCGGTGCCTGCACCGAGGCCACGCGCAGTACGCGGGCGCGGGGGATCTTGCGGGTGAAGGCGGCGACGTAGTCGTCCGCCGGCGCCAGAACCAGCCGCTCTGGCGTGTCGATCTGGACCACGCGGCCGTTGTGCATGATCGCGATGCGGTCGGCGATCCGGATCGCCTCGTCGAAATCATGGGTGATGAACACGATCGTCTTCTGCAGGCTGGCCTGAAGGCGCAACAGCTCACCCTGCATCTCGTCGCGGATCAGCGGGTCGAGGGCCGAGAACGGCTCGTCCAGGAACCAGATCTCGGGTTCGGTGATCAGGCTGCGGGCGATGCCGACGCGCTGCTGCTGGCCGCCCGAAAGTTCCTTGGGGAAGTGGGTCGCCCGCCCGCCCAAGCCTACGGTCTGGATCAGCCTGTCGGCAAGCTCCTCACGGCGCGCGCGCGGAATGCCCTGCACACGCAGCGGAAAGGCGATGTTGTCGCGGACGTTCAGGTGCGGCAGCAGGGCGAAATCCTGAAACACCATGCTGATCTTGTGCCGCCGCATCTCGATCAGTAGCGCGGGATCGATGCCGCGCAGGTTCACCCCGTCGATCATCAGGTCGCCCAGCGTCGGAGCGGCCAGGCCCGTCATGCAGCGCACCAGCGTCGACTTGCCCGACCCCGACAGCCCCATGATGACAAAGACCTCGCCGCGGGCGACCTCCAGCGTCACGTCCCCGAGCGCGGTCAGCCAGCCCTCGCTGGCGGCGATCCGGGCCCGCGCCGCATCGGGCGTCAGGCCGCGCAGGGCACCCACATCGGCCCCGTAGACCTTCCACAGGTTCTGGCAGCGGATAAGGCCGTTCTCGGTCATGGGAGGGGTCTTTCGGTCAGGAGGCATCGGCCCGCCGCGTTCGGGCGGACCGGAAGGGCACGGCGAGAGGGCGGTCAGCGCAGCCAGCCGCGCCAGACGGATTCGTTGGCGTTCACCCAGTCCTCGGCCATCTGATCATAGGATTGCCCGTCCACGTCGATCTTCTCCATCCCGTCCGCAACGGTCCGGGCATCCAGCGCGAACAGGTAGAGGATCCGCGCCGCGCCCGGCGCTTCAAGCGCGATGTCGCGGTTCATCAGCTTCCACAGGAAGCCCGATGGCGTGGCGCAGTCATGCGTCTTGTCGGGGATCGGACCCCAGGCCGGGTCGGTGAAACAGGCCGGCTCATAGGCGGGGAAGGCGACGTAATTGCCCTCGGCCTTGTCGAAGAACCAATGCGGGCTGTAGCCCCAGCCCATGACCGGCTCTTTCCGGTCATAGGCCCCCTTCACCGTCGCGATCAGCGCCCCGGAACTGCCCGAGGTGATCGGCTGGACCGGCAGGCCGAAGGCGTCGATGGTCTCGTCGACATAGGTGATCCAGTCTGCCGGGGCCGCCACGAACTGCGCCTCGGGCTCGGTCTCGGCGGTGGACAGCGCCTTGACGCAGCCTTCCTGCAGAAGGGCCCCATAGTCCGGCAGACCGGGGCAGGAGACCTCGAGATAGGCCGGATACCACCAGCCCTCGCGGACGCCGATGCCGCTGGAGCCGGCGTTGATCACGTCGCCCGTGGCAACCGCCTCCTGGCAGGCGTCCCAGGTCGTGTCCCAGCACAGGAAGGTATGCAGGTCGCCCTGCTGCAACCCGGTCAGCCCGGCCGTGTAGTCCGCCGAGACATATTCCACCTCATGCCCCGCGCGGGCCAGCACATGGCCGAGGATATAGGTCGGCACGTCGGTTTCCGAGGAGTTGATGACCGTCAGCTTGATGACGGGTGCGTCTTGTGCCTGGGCGAGTTGCGGCGCGATCGAAAGCGCCGTGTTCAGTATCACTGCGCTCAGCTTCAGGTTCCTGCTGGATGCGGTCATTTCGAAGTCTCCTCCCCTGATTGCCCAAGTCCGGACTGCGCCGGGTTTCAGGGCGGTCGGGCATCAGTCTACCAGACCGGGTCGATCTGACGAGATGCCTGACTGTCGCTTTCTGTCGCTCATCAAGCGACCAAAAGTGACAGAATCTTCGAGGGATATCGCGTTTCCGGTTGCCCGAACTTTGCAACCACACCGGCCGGGGCTGGCATTGGTCAGGTCGGCCCCTGCGTCGACCAGGCGGGATCTGTCTCGATGTGATACGGGAGCAGGGGGACCCGTCCAGCGTGAACCCGATCCGCCCATCACCCTGCAGGCCATCGCGCGCCCGGAAGGTCCCGCGGCCGGGCGACGCCCGGCGCACAAATCCACCCTGATCAGTCCCAGCGGCCAGCTCCGGGGTTGCACCGGCCGGAAACGGCCGGTGCGTTCCGGTCAGGTCTTCTTGCCCGAAGGGCCGACGCCGCTTTCGCTTCCCGTGCTGCCGCCCATGCTCGAGCCGCTGGAGCCCGCCCCACGGTTCTTGCGCCAGTCCTCGAATTCGGTATCGAATTTCTTCTGGCGCTCTTCGTTGAAGGCCCGGTAATCCTCGTCATGGGCCTGCATCTGCCGTTCGCGCCAGTTCTGGTAGTGCTGGTCATGGCCCATGCGGCCATGCTGTCCCTGCTCTTGTCCGGACTGACCGTAGCCACCCTGGCCGTAGCCCGACTGGTACCCGCGCTGACCCATGCCCTCACCATAGCCGGACTGACCGCGGCCGCCTTGTCCATAGCCCGAATGATAGTCCTCGTACCCGCCTTGCCCATATCTGGATCGGCCCGGGCCCTGCTGGTCGCCAGAATAGCCTTGGCCCTGGTACATCCCGCCCCCGGATTCGCCATAACCCCGGCCTTGTCCGTATCCGGACTGCCCGCGCGAGCCATAGCCGCCGGGACGGCCGTCTTCCGACCAGTCGCCACGGGACGAGCCGTAATCGTCCTCGTCATCCCGACGCGAGAATCCGGAAGCGCCGCGCCGTAGATCGCGCTCATCCTCCGGATAGCCGCGCCCGAACGATCCGCCCCGACCCCGAGAGCTGCCCCGCATGGAACGCTCGTCGCTTCGCCCGCGATACGAGCCCATGCGCTGGTCGTCGTCGTCATATCGTTGTGCCATGTCTCTCTCCAGTTTCCTGCCCGCGCCATGCCGGAACCTTCCGGCGTCATCCGCTGCGGCTTCTGGTCAACCGGGACGGTCGGCGGGATGTTCCTGTCGTTGAGAACCATGCCGGGTTCCGTTGCGGCAGGAATAGGCCGACGCTTGTCGCGCAGCCACCGGCTGGAGAGGGAACAGTCATCCGTTCCCGATTGCAGGCGGGCATCGAGGGTTGTTCATCGGGGCCGCCGATGCGGTTTGGCGGTTACCGCTTGACCGCGTTGCGGGTGAGCGACCCCCGCACTAGATCAGCCCCACCCCCTGCGCGATGGTCACGGCATGGGCCCGGTTGCGGGCCTGCAGCTTCGCGAAGATCGTGCGCAGATGCATCTTCACCGCCATCTCGGTGCTTTCCAGCGCCCGGGCGATTTCCTTGTTGGTGCGGCCCTCCTGCACCAGCTTCATGATCTGCGCCTGAAGCGCGTTCAGCACCGGCCGCGCCTCGGCACCCTGCCCCTGCGGCGGGCCCTCGGCACTCCCGGCGGGCAGGAAGACCTCTCCCGAACACACCAGCCGCAGCGCCGCCGGCAGGGACCGCAACGGCATGGTCTTGGGAATGTAGCCCGCGGCCCCGGCGTTGACGGACTTGAGCGCAAACTCGGTCGAGACATTTCCCGAGAACAGCACCACCTTCGCGCCATTCGCCGCAGCGATGACCTGTGCGATGCTGGGCAAACCGTCCATTCCCGGCATCATGAGGTCCAGCAGGACGAGGCTGAAGCTCTGCTCCCCAAGGGCCGCAAGAACTTCGTCGAGGCAGCGTGTGGTGCGCGCGACGAAATCACCCTCGCGCAGCAGGATGTGGGCCACCGCCTCGGCCACAAGGATATGATCGTCGGCAATAAGGACGTCGATGAATTCGGACATGAAGGAGATGACTCTCTACTGTGCATCCGGCGTTGCGTCCCGGCTTTCGGTTGGCGACGTTTATCTGACCGAACGATCAAATCAATCGAGACTGACGAAAGACAGGTCCGCGCTCCATTCGGAAATGGATGGCCGGAGGAACCCGGACGGGCCTGTTCCGCTGGAGCAAAGGAAAAAGGGCGCCCGGAGATCCGGGCGCCAAGGTACAGGCTTTCGCCCGACGGACATCTCGGCCGAAAGGGCAGTCGGTTAGGGCCAAGTGCAAATACTAGAGTATCGGCCCGCGCCTGAAACGGGTGAGGGCATAGGTTTGCCATGGGCTCTCTTTCGGTCACGGCGCGACCGCGACGATGAGCCCGTCGTTCACGGCCCCGAGGACCGTGGGGGTAATGGCGCCGACCCGCACCGCGACCCGTTCCACCTGCAGCCGCACCGCACCAGTGACGTCCTGCGCGTTGCTGCCCAGGTTCAGCGCGACCAGCGAGGGGCCGTCTCCGCCCGAGATAAGGCGGCTCGACTGCGCCAGCGCCTCGACCCCGCCGGCCGCGATCGCCTGGTCGATGCGTCCCGTCGCCCCCATGGTCACCGAGGAAAGGTCGGGCACCAGCGCCTCGGATGTCAGCCCGCTCAGCACCGTGCCTGCGTTCGACACGCCCAGCACGGTCGAGGCAAAGACCCGCCCGGTGGCTGCGGTAACGGCCCGGTCGGTGACGGCGGTCGCGCCCAACTGCGCGAACTGCAGGTCGTCGGCCAGGGCGGCAATGCCGATGCGTCCGTCGACCCGTCCCGCGATCAGGCCGCGCGCCTCGCGCAGCGCGCTGCCCTGCGCATCCTGTTGCCAAAGCGACAGCTGCCCGGCCGGCGGCAGCGAATAAAGCGCGCTGCCCACCGGATAAAGTCCCCGCGCCAGCCCCGAGACAATGCCGCCCGCCGCCGCGTCGTCGACCACAAGACCCGTCGCCCCCGCCGTGGCGGTGACGGGATTGCCGAGGGCATCGAAGCCCACAACCACCTCCTGCCCCGGCTGAAGCGTGAGCGCGGCGTCGTGCAGCCCCTCCATCGCGATGGCCGAGTTGATGAACACGCCCGCGAAATCCTGCGCCTCGATCAACCGGAGCACGCGCTCCAGGATCGAGCCGCTGGCCCGGGCCGGGGGCGCGCTGGCCACCAACGCGGCAACGACCAGAAGATGGCAGGACAAAACCGAAGCGGTTCGCAGCATGTCGGACCTCCCTGCCTTGGGGCCCCCGGCCTTGCGGGCCGGGGGCGGTTGGGTCTCAGTTCGTGCCGACGATGCCCGACTGGATACCGTTCACGGCCGCGTTCACACCCGAGGTGATGGTGCCGGTGTTGACCGCGCCGAGGACAGTGGTCGCCACGTCGCCCATGCTGCCGTTCAGGCCGGTCATGGTGGTGTTGACCGAGCCGATGATGTCGGTGGCGTTCGACGCCACGTTCAGCACCAGCGCGGCCGAGTCGACGGAGCCGCCCAGTTGCTCGATCGCGGCCGAGACGGCCGAGGACGAACCGGCGATCGCTTCGCTCACGTCCTGGTTCACGCCCAGGGTGATCTCGCCGGTGTTGACCGCGCCGAGGACGGTGGTGGCCATGTCGCCCAGGTCGACCGTGACCTGATCCAGCGCGATGACCGTGCCGCCCACGTCGGCGGTGGCGGTGGTCACCCCCGTCAGCGTGTTGGTGATCGAGCCGTCGATCGCCGTCATCATGGTCAGCGGCTCGACGAAGCTGCTGGTATAGCCGGCAGTGGTCGCCCAGTCACCGAAGTCGGCGAAGTCTGCGGTGGCATCGGCCGCAGCCGCTGCGTCCGCTAGGGCCTCGGTGTCGTAGTTGACGCCGTCGTAGACCCACTTGTCGCCGCCAACATCGGCGCCGTTCGTGTCGGTGTAGGTGACGTTACCCTGTGCGGTGGTGACCGCTGTGGCCAGCGCAGCGTCATAGGCGGCTTCCATCTCGGCAACGGTCACCACGGCGTCGTCGGCATCGGTCCAGACCGTGCCACCGGCGGTGGTGCCGATGTTCTCGGCGATGTTGGCGAAGACGCCGTTCACCTTCTCCATGTTGGTGTTGCCGTCGATCGTGCTCAGGACGCGCTCCAGGACGGATTGCGCCTGCGCGCCGCCGGCGCTCAGGGCCAGGCCAAGGGCCGTGGTCAGAAGCAGTTTGTTCATCTCGAACCTCTTGTGTTGGGGGACCCCCGCGACCCTGCGCCGCGGGGGTGGGGTTCATGCTCAGTTCGTGCCGACGATGCCCGACTGGATGCCTTCCACCGCCGAGTTCACGCCCGAGGTGATGGTGCCGGTGTTGACCGCGCCAAGGACCGTGGTCGCCACGTTGCCGAGCGAGCCGTTCAGCCCGTCGAAGGTGGTGTTGACCGAGCCGATGATGTCGGTCGCGTTCGACGCCACGTTCAGCACGATCGCCGAGGTGTCGGCCGAGCCGCCCAGCTGGTCGATGGCGTTCGAGACGGCCGAGGAGGTGCCGGCGATCGCTTCGCTCACGTCCTGGTTCACGCCCAGGGTGATGTCGCCGGTGTTGACCGCGCCCAGAACCGTGGTGGCCATGTCGCCCAGGTCGACCGTGACCTGCTCGACGGCCGTGACGGCGTTGTTCACATCGGCGGTCGGACCATCGAAGCCGCTCAGCAGGTTGGTGATCGAGCCGTCGATGGCCGTCAGCATCTCGCCGGTTTCACCCACGGTGCCGATGTTCTCGGCGATGTTGGCGAAGACGCCGTTCACCGTTTCCATGTTGGACGAGCCGTCGATCTGATCGAGTACCCGCTCGAGAACCGACTGGGCGGAAGCCGCGCCCGACAGGGCGACAAGGGCCAGAGCGGTAGTTGCAAGGAGTTTCTTCATCTGAAGTTTCCTGTCCTGATTGACCGTTTCCCACCCCCATGGGAAACAGCGATTGCACCCGGCGCGAGGAGGGGCCGGTCTTGCCGTTCGGGTGTGGGGCACCCGAACGGATGGTCGATGAAGCGGCCCGGCCGCCTTCAGGGTGTCGGCATGCCGGTCCCTCCAAGCTTCTTGTCATCCGGT
Source organism: Tabrizicola soli (assembly GCF_015999335.1). Lineage (GTDB taxonomy): Bacteria > Pseudomonadota > Alphaproteobacteria > Rhodobacterales > Rhodobacteraceae > Tabrizicola > Tabrizicola soli. Next base: position 27,264 of record NZ_JAEACP010000016.1, read on the forward strand.
CCCGGCGCGCCGGGCGACTCGGGTGTCGGGGCGGCGGCGGCCTTGGCCTTGGCCAGGCGGCGGGCCTCCTGCGCGACGGCGATGGCCTGTTCCACCAGCGTGGCGGCGGCGTCGCCCTCGGGGCCGGTCAATCCGGCGGCCGCAGCCTCTTTCAGCGTCTTGACCGCCATGGCCATGTTCATTTCCGCTTCCCTCGCCGCCTTGTCGGCCTCCTCGGCGGTCTTGGAGCGGGCGGCGCGGTCGGCGGCGGCAATCGCCCTTGCGGCATAAGCCGTGGCGTTGCCCGCCAGCTGGCGGGCCTCGGGTGGGCTGGCCGCAGCGGATTTCTGCGGGGCCGGTTGCGGGGCGGGGGCCGCGCTGGCCGGGGCGGGCCCTCCCCCGCCCGCCCCGGTCGGGGCCGCACCCGCTGCCGCAGGTGGCCCCTTGCGCGCCGCCGCCGCCTCGTCCGCCGCGGCGGTGATCTCGCGAAGTGTGCTGCCATCCCCAGACGACAGCATCCCGCTTGGCGCGGCGTCGATGGACCTGATCTCGGCCCGGCAGGCGGCCGCGGCATCCGCGTCCAGCGTCTGCGCCAGAAGCTCGAACACGGCATAGCTCATCATCTGGCGCAGCGTCAGTTGCAGCGCCTCGCGCTCCATCCCGCCGATATCGGCCTCGACCAGGGTTTCACCGAGGTAGCGGCTGGTCTCGAAGCCGATTTCCTTCTCGTAAAGCTGCTTCTGCAGCGGGACATTGGCGACGACGCGGCCCGTGTTCGCATCGGTCAGCGCCAGATCGAGTCCGATCAGGACGCGGTTCTGCCTGTAGCGCGGGCCGACGCCGGCCACGCTCAGCTCGGCCCCGCCGCCGGGGATGAAATCCAGGCTGTTGATCGAGCCCGAGATGAACAGGTCGGCCGGAATCTGGGTGCGGATGTTGCGGATGCCCCAGTTGTTCTCGGCCAGGGGAATGTTGGGGTCGCGGCGGTTCACCACCGTCAGCCCGGCCCGGAACAGCGCCGACTGCACCATGTCGCCCGCACCCTGCGACACCAGCTTGCCGGTGCCGCTGTCCGCATATTGTTCCTTGCCGGTGGTGTCGGCGATCGTCCCGACCCCGAAGGACAGGCGCTCGGGGAACTTTCCCTTCATGCAGATCAGCGCCCGGTCGAAGTCGGTCACGATGTCCTGCATCGGCGGGCCCTTCACGATCTCGGCGTTCTTTCCTTTGGGCGTGACTGCGCCCGGTGTCGGCACCGCACAGGCCGCAAGGGCCAGCAGAAGGTACAGGGCCAGGGTCGGGCGCATGGTCAGGGGATCGCGCAGGCCGAATTCACCTGACCGCTGTCCGTCACGGTGACATAGGGCAGCGTATAGCTGCTCCCCAACCCGCCATAGGCATTGGCATCGGCCGCACCCGGCGAGGTGGTGGTCGCGCTGTGCACGATCGAGCCGTCCACGCAGCCCGAAGATTCGGCGGTGTTGTTGGCCACCAGGCTGTTGTTGTCCCCCTCGACCGTGATCGTGGTCGAGCCGGTGTTCAGCGCGCCCACCGAATAGGTCTGTTCGCCGATGGCATCGCCGATCTGGGACGAGCCGCTGATCGTGCCGCCGCCCGAATCCATCTCGATGTAGTTCGAGCGGTTGTCGTTGTAGTTGTTCGTATTGTAGACGACCTGCGGGTCGCCCTCCTCGGCGTTGCGGATCGCCTCGGCCCGCTGCAGGGCCACGCTGCGGTCACTGGCGGTGTTGAAGCCGAAGACGCCGGCCCAGCTTTGCCCGGCGCTGGAATAGTTCTGCGCCGCAGCGGGGGCGGAGACCGCAAGGATCAGCGAGGCCGCAAGTCGCAGCGACCGCAGGGGGAGATGGCGCGCGCGGGTCATTTGCCGAACTTGTCGAACGAGATATCGCCGGTTTCCCGATCGATATGGACACCAGTCTTGTCCGTGCCGGCGACGACCTCACGGTCGTTGATCCCCGCATAGGTCTCCTTGGTGTTGGCGGTCACCACGCCGGGCGGCCTGCGCGGCGTCGGATTCGGATTCGGTGTCGGCGTCGGACCCGGCTGCGGGTCGGGCAGATCCGGCGAAACGGGCGGGACGGCTGGAACCACGACCGGGCAGGGAACCAGATAGGGATCCCACTTGTCCTGTGAAAGCACGTAACCCGCCGGCGGCGCCTGTACGCAATAGACCACCTGCTCGGAGGTCAGCGGCCGCTGCGGCGCGCAGCCCATGAGTGCAATGCCGGTTATGGTCAGCAAGACGATCTGATATTTCGGCATCATGGCCCCTATGACGACGGCCCGGCCGTGGCCAAGCGCAGGAAATCTCGTGGAATTTTCTGTTTCGCCCGTGGCCTGTCGGCAATCCAGTGCGCAAAAGGATTCTGCACTGTCCGAATGGATGCCGTCATGGCGATAGTTGCTCCGTAAGCGTCTGGCCTGACCGAACGGTCGCGGGACGAGGGTGTCGGATAGCGTCCGCCATCGATAGTGGACACTATGGTGCCTGGGCGGCGCGTCGGTTTGGACGGATGAGAAGAAGCAGCCGATCCGGTGGCTGCGCGATGTCTGTTATGCGTCCGCCCGGCGGCGGTTCCGTCCCGTGGACCGCCCCGGCCGGTAGTCCGGCCCGGCTCAGACCAGGCCCAGATCACGCGCCAGCACGACAGCATGCGTCCGGTTGTGCGCGCCCAACTTGCGACAGATCGCGGTGACGTGCATCTTCACCGTCGGCTCGGCCAATTGCATCTCGACGGCAATGGCCTTGTTCGTCTGCCCCTCGACGAGATACTCTAGCACCTTGTTTTCCCTTTCGCTCAGCTCGCTCTTGCGTGCTTCGCGCAGCTGCTCGGAACTGCGGCGCATCAGTTCCATCGGCAAGTAACGCTCGCCCGCGTGCATGAAGCGGATCGCATTTGCCAGACTGCGGAACGGTGTCGTCTTCAGCACGATTCCCGCAGCAGCCGAGTTCAGAATCTCGTCCGTCATTCGCGCAGTAGGGCTGCTGGTGATGATACCGACCGGATTACCATGGTTCAGCCTCACCATCCGGCGCAGGCCTTGGACACCGTTCATTCCGGGCATGTTGAGATCGAGCAGCACGACGTCATAGGGCCCGCTCTGCTGGACCTGAAGCACTGCATCGTCCAGGTCGTTCGCCACGGCCACCTGTAATCCCGCAGATGTGGAAAGGAATAGCGCGAGCATATCCAGAATCATCCGATGGTCATCGGCAATCAGAACGCGCAGTTTCCTCGTGGGCAGATCGGATTCGGTCATCGGATTTTCTCGCTGTGCAAGTAGTTTGTAGGACTGCATCTAATTTGAAGCGGGGCACATATTTGACGCTGGGGAGTCCTATTGGTCATTGCCGGATCATTCCGGGACTGGCGGTCGGCCAATAGTTGGTCCTTGGCATAACTTTCGTGATGCCATGCGATGCCGCCGGGTGGACTCCACTCCATCGGTAACGCTGCCAAAACCTTCGCCACCAGCAACCGTATCCGTCAGGGCGCTGGAGCCACCCGTTTCTGACGGTTCTTGCATGGGGTCTTCGTAAGGATGACGCGCTTTCCGGCGACAGCCGTGACCTTCTGCGGTTTTCCGGCGTTGCGGAGGATCTCAAGCCTGGATTCCGATAGCGGGCCGCCGCCGCCTACTTCGGATCAAAACACGAAGAGGCGGGCGCTGGCGCGGCGCATTGGATGTCATCCTGCGCCGGATGTGGGTCGAGGGCAGCGATTTCCGTGCCAATGGCCCGGCGCCGAATGCGATCCGGGGAAAGAGGTCGCCACCTGCCGCCCCAATTGCATACCATAAGAGATATTGGCCATCGCGGGCACGCCGATCGAGCACCATGGATAGGATGAACACCACCGGATATCCACATCCCCCCTTTTGAAACGTTGCGGGACTTCGTGCGGATCGGATTTCTATGGCGGGCTGCGTTGGGCAGCCAACCAGAGGAACCCGTAGAGATTCATGACTGCCGTCATTTCCAGTTTTGCGCTGCTTGCCGCGGCGGCGATTGCCCTTGCCACACCCGCCCTGGCCGGAGGCCCTGCGCCCGCATCTGTTGAACCCGAACCCGCAGCAGCGGCCCCCGCCAAGGCCGATACCTGGACCGGCCCTTGGGTCGGCTTGTCGCTTGGCAGCGGCTTCGCAAACTATGATTTCGGGACCCGTATAAGCAATCCGTCGGATCCCGGCGAATTCGTCAGCCTGAACCTGCCGGACTACGGAGGAGATGGCGCTTTCGCTGCGATCGAACTGGGCTATGGTCGCCGCTTCGCCGACAATATGGTCTGGGGGGTGCAGTTCGATCATGCCGTGAGCGGGATCGATACCGGCTCCGAATTTGCGACATCCGTGCCGTTCGCGATCGAGACCCACTTCAAACCGGCCACCTTGACGACGCTGGGCGCGCGGTTCGGCTATCTGGTCAATGACAGAACGTTGATCTTCGGCATGGGTGGCGCAACCCGTGCCGAATTCGAAGGCTCGGCCTCGATCAGCGGAGCGGCAACGTCCGAAAACGACTTCTCCATCGAAACCTGGGGCGTTACGCTCGGCGTGGGGGCTGAAACCCAGATCGCGAAGGATCTCTCGCTCAAGTTCGATTACCGGATTACCGACTTCGGCGACTACAGCATCTACGACGAATCGATCGACGCCGCGAATTTCGACGGTTGGCTGGCGACCAAGGTCCAGACCTTCCGCGTGACGCTGGCCCGGAAGTTCTAAGGCAGACGCAATGGGCGCGTGGCTGGTATGTCCGATGCCACGCGCCGACTGGAGGCAAACACCCCGACGCCTCTCGGCCCCAGATCCCACCAGATGCCATGAACAGCGCCCGTGGACGCGATACCGTCACGAGGCGCCTCCCAGACTTGGCGGGCGTGGTCATCTGTGCAACGTAAGCGTTCACGATCCGCAGCGCCCGCTTCTCGCGTTCCTTCGCGTTGTCGGCAGGCCGATGTGACAGAGCTTGTTCCCTCCGATAAGCTGTCAGATCTCCGGGAACGACGACCTTCCGCACGTATTCCATCCCGCCCCGAGCGCCGTCTTGTAGCAGCGCAGGAAGCTTGACCCCTTGTCTGCAAGGAGTTTCTGCAAATTCAACGATGTGAAGAGGGAAAGGTGAGAGGCTGGACAACTCACGCATTCCAATGACTTCAATGAGTTAGGTGGAGCCCTGGCACCGGAAATCGCCCATATTCTGGCACCGAAATTTCGGGGCCTTCGAACAGTGTCGGGCACCAGGCGGTAGATCGCAAGGCACCAAGAGTTCTCTACACGCAGCGGCTCGCCCGGGAACCGGCGCACCCTCCGCTCGCCGACGCCTCATCCCGTGTCCAGGAGCCGTCGCGGCACTCGGCCACGGTCGGGCGTGGGCTTCGGTCTCGCACGACTCAGGTCAGCTTGGTTCTGCCAAAACCGTAGACAGATGGAATGGATATCGCGGCGCAGATGTTTTCGGTTTCTTCGCCACTTCGGCAACGACGACGGTCGACCTGCGCAAACTGGCTACTTCCAGCAGACCCGCAAGGCACTGCACGATTCCGAGCGATAACCGTGGCTCGGCTTCACCTTCCCCCGCGCCTCCGAAACACCAGTTCCGGCAGGACGGTCTCCCATTCGTCGCGCTTGAGGTAGCTCTGGTAGCTCTCTTCGTTGTCTGATCTGCGCCAGCGCACTATCGCGCCGATCTTTCCGCTCACGAGATCAGTTCCTTCGGGTGGCGCCCAGTTCCCGGACATTCGGCCCAGCACCTGGCGCCTGGCGTCCAGGATCATCCACTTGCCGTCGCGCCAGTCCAGAGTGACCCGCTCATCCACGTTCGCCGCAGAAATGGCGGCAAGGGTTGGGCTGGTCTCGGGCAGCCGACCTGCGTAGGAAAGGTCCACCGACGTCAGGTCGGGCACCTGATACTGATCGGGGTCCGGAAGGTCCTGCCGGGGCGGCGTCTCGACCTTGCGCAGCACTTCGCTGTCGCTGTCTGCCCGCACGAAGGCGTGCGCTCCGCTTGTCACGACGGCCAGACTGCGGCGCGCGCGCGTCATGGCCACGTAGAACAACCGACGTGGCGCTTCGCCGTCTTCGCCGTGCGAAAGTGCCTTCCAACCGCCGTTCAGGATTACCACATGGTCGAACTCCAGGCCTTTTGACCGGTGCGCGGTCAACAGCAGCAGCCCCCTCTGCGCGCTGCGGATGTCGCGCGACCATTCCGCCAACCAGTCGATCGCATCGGGGACCGGAATGGTCTTCCTGCCAAGTTCTCGCGCAAGTCCGGCGACGCCTTCGGCGATCAAATCGACCCAGCGGTTTTCGGGCTGCCGGTTCAGCACATCCAGAATGTTCTGGATGGTCAGCATCGTCGTCAATCGGGTCCGCAGGGCTGCGACGAGGCGCTGCATCTCGCGCAGGCGCCAGACGCTCGGCAGCTTCTCGTTGGCCATCTCCACTGGCAGCCCAAGCCTTTCGGCATAGGCGCGGACCGGGCCAAGCCTTCTCCAGTCGCGGGAGATGATCGCGGTGCGCGTCCAGCTGAAGTCGGGATCGAGCCGCGACAGGCGCACCAGCTCGTCCACCGCCGCCACGGCCTGAGCCGCGTCGTCGCCCGCCACGTCCAGGAATTGCACCCGCCCTTGGCCGACCGGGTCAAGCCGCGCCATCGCCCCGCCGCCCGGTTCCAGGTTGCGCAGCTTGTCCACGGTGATCGGATGTCCGGCCTTCATCCGGTCGCGGGCGGGTTCGATCACCTGGTTCGCGGCGTCGATGATATAGCGTGTCGAGCGGTAGTTCTCGGTCAGAAACTTCGGCTTGGCGCGGTAGTCCTCCTCGAACCGGCGGATGAACGAGACCGAGGCGCCGGTGAACGCGTAGATGTTCTGGTCGTCATCACCTACGGCAAAGAGGCTGAGCCGCTGGTCGGGATCGTCCAGCGACCTGCCAGCCACGGCGGCGACAAGGGCATATTCCTCGGGGCCGATGTCCTGGTATTCGTCGACGAGGATCCAGCGGTAGCCCTGGATCAGCGCCTCGCGCTGCGCCTCCGCCTCGGACCGGCTGAGACCGTCGCCATTGATTAGTCTTACAGCCTCGCGCAGAATGGCGTCGAAGTCCTTCGGCTCGGTCCCTTTGCTGGCAAAGCTTGCGCCCACCAGCCGCATGGCAAGCGCGTGGCAGGTCGAGACGGTCACCCGCGCTGCATCGTTCCCGACAAGGTGGCGCAGGCGCGCGCGGATTTCCCCTGCGGCGTGGCGGTTGTAGGTCAGGACAAGGATGCCTGTCGGATCCTCGCGCCTGACCCGCAGAAGGTAGGCGATACGGTGGGCCAGGACCCGTGTCTTGCCCGAACCGGGCCCCGCCAGGACCAGCACGTTGGTCTCTTCCCGGTCGTCGGCCACGATGTCCTGCTGGGCCGGGTTCCCCAGGTCCTCGACGATTTGCTTCCAGGCGCGCCCCGTGGTCTGGCGACGGATCTCGACGTTGCGGCCCGGCATCCAGCGCCGAAGGAAAGTGTCCTGGTCGAGTGCGAAATAGTCCTCGGCAAGCTGCATCGCCTTGCCGATGTCCTGCATCCCGGTTTCGGCATAGGCGGCCATGACATGGGTCTGGACCGTCTGTTCGCGATAATGCTCTTCGAGCGGCAGGAAGTCCTTCCGGGTGAAGCCCGCACGGCTGGGCTTCAGGTGGATCGTCATCGCCGACCGAAACACAGTCAGGCCCTTGCCAAGGGTCATCACCTGCTGTTCGTGCAGCCAGAGCAGCGCGCGCTCCATCAGCTTGGTCATGTCCTTGACGCCCGCCGCCTTGATCAGGGCGTCGCCGGTCAGAGCCGAAAGCAGGTCGCCGATGGTCGTCTCGACCTGGATGTCCTTTCCTTTTGTCCCCGAAGGCACCTTGGCGATCAGGAAGTCCAGAAGCTTCTCTGCTGCCATCCAGCGCAGCTCGGCGGTTTGCGCCACCACCCGCCAGGGCCGCTCTAACGCCACCTCGACCGCCTTGCCGGACAGCTTCCGCAGCCGGATGTTGCCTTTTCCGCCGTCGCGGTCGCGCCCGTCTCGGGCAATGCTGCGCAAGAGGCGCTCCAGGATGTGGGGGCTCGGATTGTCGAGGCCATCGGTCCGAAGAACATGGGCCGCCACCGTTAGGTCAAGGGCCGCGCCGTGCTCTGCCTCCGCCTGGGGTGCCAGCTCGCGCATCCGGGCGATCAGCGCATTTTCCAGCCGCATCGCTGTCGCCATGCGCTGCCGCGACTGGTTCTCGACGCCGACATGGACCGCGACGGTCACGGCGATATCGTTGCGCGCGATACCCTGCGCTTCAAGGTCGGCCATCGCCTTGGCAAGCTCGCGGTGCGACAGCCCGCTTACCCCCGTCAGCTCGTCGGTGGTGATACCCTGATCCGGGGGCGCGTTCATCACATGACGCACTATGGTCAGAAGCTTTTGCCGATGCGCCCCGGTGATCTGAGTGCCAGCGAGACGCGCCTCTGCTTCGGCCAGGGTTCGGACCAGCAGCGATGAGGGGAAGACCTGCACGCGGTTCTCCTCGCGCGAGACGAGTGTGGACTCTTCCAGCCAGGACAGGGCGGTCTTGACGCGCGTGTCGTCGGTCGCGTCGTCGCGGATGAATTCGCGGTCCTTCTCCTCGCGCACGATCTCGCCCGTGGTTGCCACCACGATCCCGCTGTTGCGGCTGTGCTCATCGATCCGGCGCAGCGCCTTCAGGATCGCGCCGATCTCGTGCCGTTCCAGGCGCGAGCGGGCGGTCAGCGAGAACTGCCGTTCTACATCGTCCGGGTGGTAGAGGAGCACGCAGTGGGCAGGAGCCCGGTCGCGCCCGGCGCGTCCGGCCTCTTGCAGGTAATTCTCCAATGATCCCGGGATGTCGGCATGGACGACCAGCCGGATGTCCGGCTTGTCGATCCCCATGCCGAACGCGTTGGTGGCGGCGATCACGCGCAGCTCGCCCACCCGGAAGGCTTCCTGGACCTGGTGCTTGTCATCGGCCGTGAGCCCCGCGTGGAAGTGAGCCGCGGCGAAGCCCTGGACCTTCAGATGTGACGCGACCCGCTCGGTTTCCTTCCGCGTCGCACAGTAGACCACCGCGCCGGATTTCCCATCGGCAGGAAGATGGTCCCGGAGTGCCGTCAGGATGTCGTCCGGCTTGCTTTCCCGCCCTGTCTCGCGCACCGAGAAGCTCAGGTTCGTCCGTGTCGCGCCACCGTCGAAGAGACCGAGGTCGATTCCGAGCCGTTCACGGAAATGCGCCGTGATGTCCTGCACAACCTCGGGCTTGGCAGTGGCCGTCAGGCACAGCACTGGCGCTGGCGGCGCATCGCCCGAGAACTCGCGGATGAAGCGGCCGATGTAGCGGTAGTCTGGCCGGAAATCGTGCCCCCATTTCGAGACGCAATGCGCCTCGTCCAGCACCCAGAGCCCGACTTCGCGCTGTTTCAGCACGGAACGCACGGACACGCTGCGCAGCTGCTCGGGCGAGATCAGCAGGATCGCCGCCTGGCCCAACCGCACGCGGTCCAGCGCGTCCTGCCGCTCGGGCATCGAGAGCATGCCGTTGATCGTCACCGCCGAGGAGATCCCGGCCCGCTCCATCCCCTGCACCTGGTCGGCCATGAGCGCCACGAGGGGCGAGATCGCCACCGTCAGCGCGCCGGTCTTGTCATAAAGGCTCAGCGCAGGGACCTGGTAGCAGACCGACTTGCCCGTCCCGGTCGGAAGGATGCCGAGGACATTCGCATGGGCCATCGTCTTGGCCACGATGACCTCTTGCAGCGGCCGGCCTGCGCTGTCGGTCGGCTGGGGCCGGAAGCCGTCGAAGCCGAACCACCTCTTCAGCGCCCCAACAGGGTTGTTCATCGTGGCGCACCAGGTGCAGGTCGGATTTCCGCAGTTGGTATCCCGCAGGTCCCGGGCAAGCAGGGCGGCCTCGGGGAAGGCGGCGCGGACCCAGGGCGGCATCACGGATTCTCCGCCGGAAACAGAAATCCAGGCCAGGGCATAAGCCATCGGCCAACCCATCTGCGGATCGGAAAGCTCATCCAGTGCCGGCCCGATCCGTGCGCCGCAGGCCTTTCCTGTGAGAAGTGTCCTGATGGCCAAGAGCGCAGAGGCGCGGTCCGGTGCCGCTGCCTTGCGAATGTCGCGGAAGACCGAGTCGAACCCCTCGGAGCGGTCGCGGCGCGTGGCGAGATAGTGATAGGCCAACACGATCTCGGGGGATTGCGACGCAAGTTCGGTCAGTGCCCGGATCTGGTTCCTGAGCACCTCGAACACCAGCCGCGCATCCTGCTCGGGGTCGTTCACGTGTCCCGCCTGAAGCCGACCATCGTGATAGTGCTTGACCAGGTGGTGATAGGGGTTGCGCGGAAAGGCCAGCGGATTGAGCCAGAGCGTGTCGATCGGCGCAGCCAGCTTCGCAGCAAGCCGTGGCCGCGCGGCGAGCAGGTGCTCGATGTCGTGGCGCAGGATGTTGTGGCCGATAACGTGTGCCACCTTTCCCAGCGCTTTTTCAAGCTGGTCCAGCCGCTGTTCGGTCCTGCCTTTCGGCGCGAGGATGGCAGATTCACCGTCGAGCCGGACCGCAGCGATGTCGAAGATCCTGATGGTCTTCGGGTCTACTTCCAGGTCGACCGACAGGCATTTCTCCAGCAGAGGCCTTCGGTCCTCAGTCTTGAAGCGTATGAGGTTGAGAAGAGCCATCAAGTCCAAGAAAACAATGATCTGGCGGCAAGCTTAGAAGTCTCAGCCAGGCGCGGCAACATGGCAAGTCGCCACCGGCGCCTGGAATCAGCTGGCGCGTTGGGGGCGGCGAAGACCCCTGGTTTCCGGGGAACGGCTGACAATCGGCCGGCTCCAGCTTCATGAGGAGTCAAGCAGCTGTCGCAGCGCCCGGACGCGGTCGGGCGTGATCCTCGGGTCGCGCCCGCCTGAGATGGGGATGCATCCAGCCGGTCGGGGATGCCCGAACCTGCCACTCCCTGACCGACCTGCAAGCGGCCCACAGCGGCCATTCACTCCTTCCGCTGCAACCGGATGACTCTGACCAGAGATGCTTGCATCGCATGTCGACAGACATCGCCTTCTCAAGCCCGGAGAGGACTTACGGCATCAAGAAAAGCGGGCGTGCTGCCGTCGGTTTGGTGGCTCGACAACCACGGACCGCAGGGTGCCCCCGCCGAAATGGGCGTCGAGGTTGTCCAGAACGATCTGTGCCATGGCCGAGCGAGTTTCGACCGTGGCGCTTCCCATATGAGGCAGCAGCGTGACGTTCGGCAGGCTGGTCAGGGCAGGATCGGGATGCGGTTCGTTCCGGAAGACGTCCAGTGCGGCCGCGCCAAGGCCGCCGTCCCGGAGGGCGGCAATCAGGGCCGGTTCATCGACGACCGAGCCGCGGCTGACATTGACCAGCGTTCCCGTGGGGCCAAGGGCGCGGATCACGCGTTCGTCGATCATGCCGCGGGTTCCCTCTCCGCCTGCGACGATCACGAGCAGGATGTCCGCCCAGGCCGCGAGGTCCGTCAGGTCCGGCTGGAAGGGGACGCCGACCTCCGGTCGTTCGGTGCGGTTGAAATAGGCGGGTTCCAGACCGAAGGCGCGGGCCCGTCCGATGAGATGCTGACCGATCCGTCCCATCCCGACGATGCCAAGTCGCTTGCCGCGCAGCGACCGCTGGAGCGGAAACTCCCCCAGACGGCCCCAATCCCCGCTTTCGACATGGCGATGCGCCGCGACCAGGCTGCGCCAGCTGGCAAGCAACAGCAGCATGGCCGTATCCGCCACATCGTCCAGCAGCGCTTCGGAGGCGTTGGTCATCGCAATGCCGCGTTTGCTTAGCGCGTCCACATCGACGCTTTCATAGCCCGCGCTGGAGCAGGTGACGATCTCAAGCGCGGGCAGACGGGCGAGCAAGTCGCGCGACAATCCGGCACCGCTGTCCGTCACGACCGCGCGGATCCGGTAAAGGCCCTCTTCCGCCGCCGGACCCGCGATATCGTCCCGCCCCAGCACGGTGAAGCATTGGGCGAGGCTTTCTCTGTGGGGCGCGGAGAAGTCGTTGAGGATGAGGATGGTCGGCTTCATGGTCGTGACGTTTCCAGAAAGGCGCGTGCAGGGCAAGGCGGGTGGGGTCGGAGATTTGTGGCTTGACGGACTACCAGCTGTCTACAATAGATAGGACAAAGAAAGCGAGGCCTTTAATGCCCTCTACGAACCCCTCCGACCCGCATGCTTCGCCGGATCGCAAGGCCAGCCTCGGCGGTGCCCTGCGCCGACGCATTCTCACCATGCACCTCGCGCCTGGCGCTGTGATCGACGAGACGGAACTGGCCGAGGAGTTCGGCCTGTCCCGCCCTCCGGTGCGAGAGGCAATGCGGCAGTTGGCTGGCGAGGGGTATATCGAGCTGGAGCCGAACCGCCCCGCGCGGGTCACGCCTCTCGGCTATCGGTCGCTGCGGGACTTCTTCCTGTTTGCCCCGGTCGTCTATGTCGCCTCGACCCGGCTGGCGGCGGAACGGCGCACGGATGCCGAGGTGGCTGAACTGAAGGAGATCCAGCACCGCTTCCGCGCCGCGATCCGCGACGGTGATGTGGATGGCCGCGTGTTCGAGAACGACCGCTTCCATCTGAAGATCGGCGAGATGGCGCATAACGCCTATGTCCTGCCCAGCCTGCGGCGCTGCCTGATCGATCATGCCCGCATCGCCAAGGTCTTCTACGAGGACCAGCTTGCCGCCCGTCATCCCAAAATGGCCGAGGAGCGGGACGAGGCCGCCGCCCAGCATGACGAGATCATCGCCGCGATCGAAGCCCGCGATCCCGACCGTGCCGAGGCGCTGGTGCGCGCCCATCTCGACCTCTCGCGCCGCAACATGGCGATGTATGCCGCGCCCGAGGGCATGGCGATCCGCTTCGACAATTGATCCCCGAAAGGACCCCCGATGACCGCCTTTGCCTTTTCCGGCCTGAACCTCGCGCTGGCCACGCCCTTCGACGACGCGGGCCGCGTGGATTTCGCGCGGCTGGAGGCGAATATCGAACGCTACCTCGGGGCGGGGATCACGGGCTTCGTGCTGTCCTCGGGAACGGGGATGCATGTCTACCTCTCGCCCGACGAGGCGCAGCAGGTGATCGAACGTGGGGCAAAGGTCATCAATGGCCGGGCGCGGATCATCGCGCAGACCTCGGCCCTGATGGCCGAGGATGTGGTGATGCGGACCAAGCGGGCGCAGGATGCGGGGGCGGAGGGGGTGATGGTCCTGCCGCCCTTCTTCGAGGGGCCGACCGATGACGAGGGCGTCGTCGCCTTCTACGCCGAGGTGGCCTCGGCGGGCCTTCCGGTGATCGGCTACAACGTGCCCCATGCGGTGGGGGTGGAGATCACGCCCGACCTGTTCCGCAAGCTTGCCGCGATCCCGGGCTTTGCCTCGGTCAAGGATTCGAGCGGTGATCTGGCCGCGCAGGCGTCGCTGATGCGGACGGGGCTGCCGGTGATGAACGGAGCGGATACGCTGGTGCCCTATGCCCTGCTGGCGGGGGCCTCGGGGCTGATCTGGGGCGGGGCGAACATCGCGCCCAAGACCTGCCTTGCCGTCGTGAAGGCCGCGCAGGAGGGTCGCTGGGCCGAAGCGCGGGCGCTCTGGCGCAAGCTGGAGCCGATCATGTCGCTGATCTGGGCCGGCGACTATGTGCAGTCCGTCTATGCCGCAGCCGCCATGACCGGCCACGGCGCAGGCAACCCGCGCAAGCCGCTGCGCGCACTTCCCGCCGATCGTCTGCCCGCGATCCGCGAGGCTTTGGGCGATCTGATCGACGCAGAGAAACCCTGATGACTCGCTACACCGCCAAGGCCCTGCCGCGACAGCCGGGCGTTTCCGGCTGGGTCGCCATGCTGCCGGACCGCCGCCCGCGCCCCGCCTTGCTGGGGGCGGTGACGGCCGACGTCGCCATCATCGGCGCAGGCTTCGCGGGGCTGGCAGCCGCTCGCCGCCTGTCGCAGCTCGATCCGACCCTGCAGGTGGCCGTGCTGGAGGCGGGCATCGTGGGCGGGGGACCTGCGGGGCGCAATTCGGGCTTCATCATCGACCTTCCGCATGAGGTGTCCGCCGAAAGCCTCGGCAGCGACTCTGCCACCCATGCGCGGCGTGACATCTTCAAGAACCGGACAGCCATCGCGCTGGCTCAAGGAATGGCCGAGGAACACGGCTGGGGGCCGGAGGTGTTTTCCCTGTCGGGCCGCTATTCCATCGCGCGCGGTGCGGCGGGGGATCATCATCTTGCGGATTACGCAAAGCAGTTGGAGGGGCTGGGCGAGGCGCACCGTCTGCTGGACGCCGAGGAAACGGCGCGGCTCACCGGGACGCGGTCCTTCTCCTCGGCCCTGTTCACGCCGGGAACGGCGATGATCCAGCCTGCCGACTTCGTGCGGCGCTTCGCTGACGCGCTGCGCGATCCCGTCACGGTCTTCGAGCAATCGCCCGTCCTGTCCATCGAGAGACAGGGCAGCGGCTGGCAAGTGACAACCAAGGCCGGAACGGTTGCGGCGGGGAGGGTCGTCCTTGCCGTCAACGGCCACGCGCGAAGCTTCGGGCTGCTGCCGCGCAAGCTGATGCATGTCTTCACCTATGCCTCGCTGACGAAACCTTTCGACCCGGCCTTGCTGGGGGGCGAACGCAACTGGGCCGCCACGCCCGCCCTGCCGATGGGCACGACGATCCGCCGCCTCTCGGGCCCCGAGGGCGACCGCATCCTCGTAAGGTCGCGATACACCTACAACCCGTCCATCACGGTCAGCGACGCGGCCCTCGCCAGCGCGGGGCGGGTGCATGACCGAAAGCTCGCTTCCCGCTTTCCGGACCTTGCGGGACTGCCGATGCAATACCGATGGGCCGGCGCGATGGCGCTGACATGGAACAGCGTGCCCGTGGTGGATGAGGTGGATCAGGGCCTCTGGCTTGCCGCCGGATGCAACGGGGTCGGCGCGACCAACGCCACCGCGAACGGCATCGTGGCGGCAGAGCGCGCCTTGGGGCACCTGTCGCAACTGGGGCAGCACTACGCCGAGGCCGCGCCGGCCAGGGCGATCCCGCCGGAACCTGTCGCCACGATCGGCGGCAAGGCGGCGCTGCGGTGGAAGGAATGGCGGGCGGGGGACGAGTAACGGCTCTGCTTGAAGTCTGAGCCTCACCATCCGCTTTCCGCCCTTGGCTTCGACCACGACCACTGCGTCCCGATCGGCCCAGTGCGGCTTCGGCCCGATTGACTCAGATGTCCGATCTCCTCGGCCCAGGCAACGTGCACATCGCGCAGGCAGGTGTAGATGACCTCGCCGACCTGCCGGCCACGGGGTGTCAGGTGCACCAGACGTCGGTCACTGCCCTCGGGCGCACGGCGTTCCAGCCGAGGGTCTCGACCTGGGCGATCAGGTAATTCGTTGCCTGCGGGGTCATTTCCATCCGCCGGGCGAGGTCCGAGGGCCGCACGCCATCAGGCAGGGGGTAAGTGAAGACGGCCAGATGCGCCTCCTGCAAGTCATCGAACCCAGCCGCTCGGACCGCTTCGGCAATCTGGAGTTGAAGTTCCTGATCGACGAGTCCCACGGCGCGGGCGACCTCGTGATGTTCGAGTTCACCGTTCCACCCCGGGCCCGTGTGCCCGCCCGCATTTCCACCGTGATGTGGACGAGGTGGTCTACGGGCTCGGCGGCACGCTGACCACGACTCTGGTTCCGCGATCTCATCGAGCGGGGCGGACAACTGCGCATAGTGGTCGGTGACTACATGGATGCAGTGGCAGAGCCAGACGCAGACGCGCCGGGATGGTCAGATCGGCCGGATGATCGCCGGAACTGCACCAGGCGCACGTCCATCTCTTCGTGCGCAACGGCAAGCTCCGCAACGGCAACGGCGCACCCTTCCTCTACTGCGGTTGGCCTGTGTTCGAGAGCTGGACGGGCGAAAGGCCGATCACCGTGACCTGGCGACTGCAGGAGCCAGTCCCCGCTCAAGCGCGCAGAATACGATCTGGATGGTCTCCTCCACTTCATCGATCTCGGCGACATCGCGCTGCCAGACATCCAGCGTCCGTTCGTCTGGACGAACGCCAAGGTGCGCGACCTGTTCGACTCGATGTATCGCGGGTTCCCAGCCATCTCCAACCCCATTCTGGCGCCTGCTCTGGCACCAGAAACGGCACCAAGTCCTTGAGTGCAAGGGCATTATTCCGCATCAAAGGCTTGGGAGGTGATTGGGTGAGAGGCTGGACAACGACCCAAGCGGGGCTCGTTACGGCTGCTTCCTTCCGGACCTGACCGGGTTGGCGAGGCGCCTGCCCGCGCCAACCTCTCGAGCGCGGATATAAGTGAAAGGCGGATGCGGTGCAAGGTGGCGTGCGACCGCACGCCCCCTTAAAGCAGCCCCGCCATCCGCGCCCCGGCCAGAAGGTCGGGGGCCAGGTGATGCGCCCAGCGGCCTTGGCTTGGGACCACGTCGGGGACCTGCACCACCACGCAGCCGGCGCGGTGGGCGGCCTCGGCCCCGGTCTCGCTGTCCTCGAACACCAGGCAGCGGGCGGGATCCAGGCCGAACAGCCCCGCCGCAAGGAGATAGGGGTCCGGCGCAGGCTTCGGCGCACGCACATCGTCCAGGGTCACGACATGGGCGAAGCTCCGGGCGATCCCGGCAATGGCCAGCTTGCGATGTGCGCCCGCCCGGCTGGTGGAGGTCACGATCGCCATGGGCCGCGCCGTCCGGGCCAGAAGCTCCTCCGCCCCCGCCTTCAGTGACAGCCCCGCATCCACCCCGGCGGCAAAGCCCTCGCGCCAGTGGCGGTTGACGGCATCCAGGTCGGCCAAGGGCAGCGCGGCGCGGATGATCCGGGCGGCCGTCGGTTCATCCTTGCCGACGAGGGCGTGCATGAAGGCCTCGTCAACCGCATGGCCATGCGCGGCAAAGGCCGCCAGCCCGGTGGCCAGCGCGATGCTTTCGGTGTCGATCAGCGTGCCGTCGAGATCGAAGAATACGGCGTCATACATCCCCGCCTCCGGATTGGGCGCGGGCGGTATAACCGATCAGAGGTGCAGCCGATAGTGGGAGAAGCCCTCGCTGTCCGTGCCAAGGGCCTGGGGCCGATAGTGGGCGATGTCCGCAAGATGCCGCGCCGAACCCTCGCCAGCCGCGATGACGACCGAGGTGCCGGGCATCGGCAGGAAGCGCCAGTTCCGGACCGGGGCAGCGCCGACCTCGCCCCGGCTGCGCAGATGGTCGGCAAGCACCGACTGCACCCGCCGTCCCTGCGGCAGGACCGGCACCTGCGCGGCACCCTCGACCCGGGTCCGGTTCGCACGGTGGCTGTTGGTGACCAGGATGAAGCGGTCATCCTTTGCCACCGTGCGGCCCGCGTGGCAAAGGCCGACGATCCGCCGCACCGCGGGATCGGCCAGCCGACCCTGGGCGTCAAAGCGCGCAGGCTTGCTCAGGTCGATCGCATAGGAGAGCGCCGGGATCGCGTCGAAGAAGAAGGCCGGGCGGTGGGGGTCCAGCAGGGGCGCATCGACCGAACCCGCGGGCACTAGGCGGAAGATCGAGGCCGAGACCTCCAGCCAGTCGGCGACCTCGGCGCCGGAAAGCTCGAGGGCGGCCAGGGTGTTGGGGTAGAGGTAAAGCTCGGACAGGTTGCGCATCCGGAAGGGGCCGGGCGCAATGTCGGTGAAATTCCCCGGGCCGGCCCGCCCGCCCGAGCGGTATGGCGTGGCCGAGGCCAGCACCGGAAGCCCGTCCCAGGCCGTACCGGCAAGCGCGGCCCGGACATGGGCGGCCTTTGCCTCGGCCATCAGCTCCAGCGCGGCGCTGGGGGCGACCGTGGCGAAATGCGTGTGCAGCGGCACCCTTGTCCGGCCCAGCACCTGCCGCGACCAGGCCAGCGCGGCGCGGTGATCCGGCCCGATCGCCCGAAGAAGATGCTTCGGCGCATCCCGCCCGGCGTCCACCACATCCAGCCGCGCCGAGGCACCCTGCACCAGCCAGCGCCGCCCGCCGGTGAGAGACCTGGACAGCACGAGGTCGATCACCCCCAGGTGACTGCCGGAATGGCCCGGCATAACCGCGGGCTTGCCCGCCAGCAGCCCGCGCTCGGGGTCCACACCCGGCCCCGCCGGGACCGCCGCGCCGGGAAAAGCCAGGTGACAATGGCCGGCGATCACCGCGTCGATCTCGGGCAGGGAGGCAAGCGCGGTGGCCGCGTTCTCCATCCCGTCCAGGGGCTCGACCGGGCCGATGCCGGTATGGGCCAGCGCCACGATCACGTCGGCGCCGGCGGCCCGCAGCCGCGGCAGCCAGGCCCTTGCCGCGGCCAGGATGTCGCGCATCCGTATCCGTCCGGCCAGATGGTCGCGGTCCCAGACCTCGATCTGCGGCGGAGCGAAGCCGATCACCCCGATCCGAAGCCGATGCGGCCGTCCCTCGCGGTCCCTGACCACCCGCTTCAGCACGACATAGGGCGGAACGAAGGTGCGGTCCCGCTGCGGGCTTCGCCCCAGCCGGGTCGCGATATTGGCCGAGACGACCGGAAAGCGCGCCTGTGCCAGAGAGGCGGAAAGGAACGGCAAGCCGTAATTGAATTCGTGATTGCCCAGCGTCACCGCATCATAGCCCAGCGTGTTGAACGCCGTGATCACCGGATGCGCCCTGCGGCGTCGCGTGCTCCCCGCGACGTAATCGGCCAGGGAATTGCCCTGCAGGAAATCGCCGTTGTCGAACAGGAGCGAATTTGCCGCGCCCGCCCGCCGGGCCGCGATCTGCCGGGCGATCTCGCTTAGCCCCCGGCCGCGGATCGGGCGGTTGGTGCAGTAATCATAGGGTAGAAGCGTCGCGTGCAGGTCGCTTGTGGCGATCAGGCGCAGATCGACCCTTGCGCCGGCTTGCCGGTCTTGGGTCGCGGCGGACGGAAGCAGGTCGGCAGGGGATCGTTGCGGATCACTCGTCAAAGCGGACGCATTAAGCACTGGTTAACGACCCTTCCGGGAAACGGGGCTGCAACACCCGGCAGCACTGGTGAACAACACGCGCCATCGCACTTCACAATCTTGACGGGTCTGAAGTGGCGCGGAAGTTGTGACAAGGTTAAGGCAAATTGAAGAAATTCACGGCATGGTTGCTTTCGGGATGCAGATTCTGCCATCACAGCACGGCACCACGCCCCTTGAGGCGACAATCCGGGAGAAGGGCCAAATCATGCGGATTGCCGAAACGGTAACTTTCGGCGGCTCTGCGCTGGATCGCGCCGCCCAGCTCCGCCGCGACCCGCAGGCACTGGTCACGGCGCTGGAGCGGGGCCGCATCCTGCCGCTCTGGCGCGGCAAGCCGCTGATGCGGGGCGACCAGCCGGGCTGGCTTCCGCCCGGCCACCCGGCCCTGGCGCCGGCCGCGCCGCCGGTCTTCCTAGGGCTGGACGACGGGATCCCGCGCTTTGCCGCCGAGCTTTCGGCATGGACGCCCGCCGCCGACCAGGACAGCGTGCCGCCAGCCTTCTTCGATCCCTCCGTCCAGCATCACCCCGACCTGCCGCCGGACTGGGGCTTTGCGGAACTGCGCGGCGTGATGACGCTGCTGTCGCCCCGCGCGGCCGAACTGGTGGCCACGGCCAAGGCGCTTCTGCAATGGCACGCGAGCCACCGCTTCTGCGCCGCCTGCGGTGCGGCCTCGGATCTGGCGATGGGCGGCTGGCAGCGCACCTGCCCGGCTTGCGGCGCGCATCATTTCCCGCGCACCGATCCGGTGGTGATCATGCTGGTCACGCGCGGCAACTCGGTCCTTCTGGGCCGCGATGCCGGCTGGCCGGACGGGATGTTCTCGCTGCTGGCCGGTTTCGTCGAACCCGGCGAGACCATCGAGGCCGCCGTCCGCCGCGAGGTGCAGGAGGAGACCGGGATCCTGTGCGGGCCGGTCGGCTATCTGGCCAGCCAGCCCTGGCCCTTCCCCGCCTCGCTGATGATCGGCGCCCGCACCGAGGCGCTGAGCGAGGCCATCACCATCGACCCCGAGGAACTGGAACAGGCCTGCTGGGTCAGCCGGGAAGAGCTGGTCACCGCCCTTGCCGGGCTGAACCCGCAGATCAAACCGGCGCGGAAAGGGTCGATCGCGCATTTCATCCTGCAGAACTGGCTTGCCGACCGGCTGGATTGACCCGATCCTGCCCCCGTCCCCGATGAAGGAACCGAGATGAAACTGACCTCGAAGAGCGACCTCGAAGCGCCGCTCTCCTTTGTCTTTGCCACGCTTGCCGACCACGCGGCCTGGGAGCGCATGGCGATCCGTCAGGGTGTCCAGGTAGAGCGCCCCGCCGATGCCCCGCACAGCGGAATCGGCTCGGCCTGGCGGATTCGCGGCAGGGTCAGGGGCAAGGTGCGCCAGATGCTCCTGCGCCTGACCGAGACCGCGCCGGACAAGGCGATGGGCTACAGCCTGGACAGTCCTTCGGTCGAAGGCACGGCGCGGTTCGAGGTCCTGGCCCTCTCGCCGCGCCGCACCCGGCTGCGGGTGGTGCTCGAGGTCCGGCCCAAGACCCTGGCCGCGCGACTGTTCCTGAACACCCTGCGCCTGACCCGCCGCCGGGTCGAGGCGAAGTTCGACGCCCGCACCGCCCAGCTGGCCCAGCGCATCGCGGCAGGCTACCAGGACGGCCGCTCCCGGGCCGGGCGAATGTGATCAGCCCCGCTCGCGATCGGCCGGATAGACGCCCAGGATCTTCACTTCCGAGGTGAAATAGCGCAGTTCCTCCAGCGCCAGGGCGACGTTGGGGTCGTCCGGGTGGCCCTCGATGTCGGCGTAGAACTCGGTCGCGGTGAAGGTGCCGCCGACCATGTAGCTTTCCAGCTTGGTCATGTTTACCCCGTTGGTCGCGAAACCGCCCATCGCCTTGTAAAGCGCGGCCGGAATGTTGCGGACCCGGAAGACGAAGGTGGTGATCATCTTGCCGGTCCCGCGCCGGGTGAAATCGGGTTCGCGCGACATGACCAGGAAACGGGTGGTGTTGTTGGCATGGTCCTCGATATGGCGGGCCAGCACCTCCAGCCCGTAGATCGAGGCCGCAAGCTCGCTGGCCAGCGCGGCGCGGCTGCGGTCCCCGGCCTCGGCCACCTCGCGCGCCGCGCGGGCATTGTCGCTGCTGACCTTGCCGCGGATGCCATGCGCCTTCAGGAAACCCGCGCATTGCGGCAGGATCACCACATGGCCATGCGCCTCCTTCACATCCTCAAGCTTCGCGCCGGGGACGCCCAGAAGGTTCACATGCACGCGGACGAAGGCCTCGTCCACGATGTGCAGGCCAGAGCGCGGCAACAGGGAATGAACGTCCGCCACCCGGCCATAGGTCGAATTCTCGACCGCGAGCATGCCCAGGTCGACCTCGCCCCGCGCGACCTTGTCCACCACTTCCTCGAAGGTCGTGCTGGGGACCGGCTCGAAATCCGGGCGGGACTGCTGGCAGGCCTGGTGCGAATAGGCACCGAGTTCGCCCTGGAATGCGATGCGTCCGGCCATCGGCTTTCCTCTCCCTGCGCAAGAAATCCGCCCGTTTGGGCGCATCATGGCGCGTCTACACCTTGAAACCTGCGGGTGGAAGCGGATAGATACCGCGCGGAACGAAGACCCCGGATAGGTGAACCATGTTCGACACGATGACGATGACCAAGGCGGTGGGCGCGGTTTGCGGCTCGCTCCTTGTCCTCATGCTGGCGGGCTGGGCCGCCGACGGGCTTTACACGGTGGGCAGCACCGGCCATGGCGCCGAGGGTGAGCTGACCCAGGCCTACACGATCGACACCGGCGCCGGGGAAGCCCCGGCCGAGGGCGATGGGGCGGCGGCGGAAACCGTGGACGTGGCGGCGCTGATGGCCTCGGCCGATGCCGCGGCGGGCGAGAAGGTGTTCAAGAAGTGCGGCTCCTGCCACAAGATGGACGGCAGCAACGCCGTCGGTCCGCACCTGAACGGCGTCGTCGGGCGCAACCACGCCTCGGTGGAAGGCTTCGCCTATTCCGACGCGATGGCCGCCCATTCGTCCGAGCCCTGGACGCCCGAAGCCCTGTTCGCTTTCCTCGAGAACCCGAAGAGCGCGATGCCGGGCACCAAGATGTCCTTCGCCGGCCTGCCGAAGCCCGAGGATCGCGCCAACGTCATCGCCTATCTGGCCGCCAATCCCTGATCGGCCAAGATCCTTCTGTCAGCGGGGGCCCGTCGCGGCCCCCGTCTGCATTTCAGAAGTCGACCGCAAGGCCCTTCTTCTCCCAATCGCCGTAACGCACCGGCTCGGGCCCGTCGCGACCGCCGAGTTCGGGCGGCAGCGGGGCCTTGGCTTCGGCTGCCTTGCGGCGGGCCTCGGCCTCGGCAAGCGCGCGTTGCGCAGCGGGGGGCAGGTCGTCTTTGTCCATGGCGGTTTCCTTGCGCCGCTTCCTTGTGCGGCGGTCCTTTGCTGATATACGCGCCGGGAAGGCGACAACAAGGGGTGGGCCGATGGCCGAAGGCGTCGCGGCACGCGCCGCAGCAGCAGAGATCCTGGGCGGCATCCTCGGCGAGGGCCGGATGCTGGAGGATGTCTCGGCCCCCGACCTTTCCCCGGCCGACCGCGCCCGGGCGCTGCGCCTGGCCGCCACCGTCCTGCGGCATCTGGAGCCCGCCGACCGCGTGCTGGACCGGCATCTGCGCAAGGCCCCGCCGCTTGCCGTGCGCAATGTCCTGCGGCTGGCGGTGGTGGAGCGGGCCCTGGGCGCACCCGCGCATGGCGTGGTGAATGCCGCCGTCGAGATCATGCGCCAGCGCAAGCGCACCGCCCATTTCGCCGGGCTGGTGAACGCGGTCCTGCGCGCCCTGCCCGAGGGCGACCCGTTCCAGGGCCAGCTGCCGCAGCGCCTGCCGCGCTGGCTGCGCCAGCCGCTGGTCCATGCCCATGGCCGCGAGGTGGTGACCGCGATCGAGGCGGTGCAGGCGCAGGAGCCGCCGCTGGACCTGACCCTGCGCCCCGGCTTCCCCGCCCCCGAGGGCGAGGTCCTGCCCACCGGCAGCCTGCGCCTGCGCGGGCCGGCCCAGGTCTCGGCCCTGCCGGGCTATCAGGCGGGCGGCTGGTGGGTGCAGGACGCCGCCGCCGCCCTGCCCGCGCGGCTGCTGGCGCCGCAGGCCGGAGAGCATGTGCTGGACCTCTGCGCCGCGCCAGGGGGCAAGACGCTGCAACTCGCCGCGGCAGGGGCGGAGGTGACGGCGCTGGACATCTCGGCCCCGCGCATGGCCCGGGTCGAGGCGAACCTGAGGCGTACCGGGCTGACCGCGCGGACGATCACCGCCGACGCGCTGCACTGGCAGCCCGAGGGCGCCTTCGACGCAATCCTGCTGGATGCGCCCTGCTCGGCCAGCGGCACGATCCGGCGGCACCCGGACCTGCCCTTCGTCAAGGACGGCAGCGACCTGCCCGCGCTGGTCGCACTGCAGGCGAGGCTTCTGGATCGCGCGCTTGGCTGGCTGAGGCCGGGCGGCCGGCTGGTGTTTTCCACCTGCTCTCTCCTGCCCGAAGAGGGCGAGGACCAGATCGCCGCCGCGCTGGCGCGCAATCCCGGCCTGACGGTGGAGCGGGCCGACCTGCCCGGCGTTCCCGCCGACTGGTGGACCCCGGCCGGGGGCCTGCGCCTGCGGCCGGACTACTGGGCCGAGCGCGGCGGGATGGACGGGTTCTATCTGGCGCGGCTGCGGCTTCCGTAAGGAAGGTGGGCGAATCGCCCACCCTACGCGGGTTCCGTCGCTGCCGACCAATGCGCGCCGGAGGGGCCGGCGAGAAAGCCGTCGGACAACCGGCCACCCGGCACCATCGGGCGCAGCATCGCCTCCAGCCCGGCGCCGTCGATCCGGCCCGCCAGCCTGTCGGCATAGCCCGCGCAGATCGCCCGGAAACCCTGCGACTGCGGCGAGAGGCGCAGCGCGGCGACCCCGGCCTCCTCCAGCGCCGCGACCTGATGCGCCATGCTGGCCGTCGACTGGCTGAGCGTCTGCACCCCGTTCACCGCAAGGAAGGACTGGCCGTCCAGCGTTTCCACGTCGCGGCCGTCCGGGTCCTGATCGCAGACGAACTGGCAGCTGTCCTTGGCGCGGTCATGCAGCCGCGCATGGTAGCAGCGGCCCGAGATCGCGAGCGGCAGGCGGCCATGGCCCCAGACCTCGACCGGCACCCCTTCCTCGCGCCCCAGCCGCGCCAGCACGGCGATGGAGGCCAGGGTCAACTCTGGCGGCAGGCAGACCCGCCGCGCGCCGCGCCGGATCAGCCAGCGCAGCGTGCCTTCGTTGTAGATGTTGACCAGCGGGCCGACCCAGAACGGCTGGCCCTCGGGGACATGCGCCAGCGCGGTCAGGTCATTGACCTCGACCGGCAGGCCCAGGTCCTGCAACTCGGCCGTAAGCTTCCGCTCGCGCTTCAGGGTGATCAGCGCGAGCGAGGTGATCGCGACCTCTTTCCCCGCCTCGACCAGCGCCTCGATCGCGCCGGGGATCTCGCCCTGCCAGAACGGCAGGCGTTTCGAGCATACCAGTTCGCCCAGCACGACGCGCGACACCGGCGCGTCCGAAAGCTCGCGGTAGAAGCCGCGCACGGTCTCGGCGGGCCAGAAGAAGAAGTTCGGGCCGACGGTGAGTTCCATGGTCATCTCCAGGTCTTGGCATAGGCGCCGGCGGTGGCGGCTTGGCCCTCGGTCAGGCGGGCGAGCACGCTTTCCGGCAGGGGCAGGCCCGCCGCCTGCGCCTCGACCGCGGCGCGGAAGGCGCGGACGACCTGCGCGACATAGGCGCGGCTGCGCTGTCGCCCCTCGATCTTCAGGGCCGAGACGCCCGCCTTCGCCAGCTTCGGGATCAGGTGCGTCGCATCCAGCGAGACCGGGTCCTCGAAGATATGCCCGGTCTGCTCGCCCGAGGTGAAGCAGCCCTTGCACAAGGTCGGATAGGGGGCGGGGGCGGATTTCGGCGTGCGATGGATGGTGAACCCCCCCAGCCGCGCGGCAAGATCGCTGCCCTCCTCGGCATAGACGACGTGGCTCGCAGGAGAGCACACACCGTTCATGTTCGGCGACTGGCCGGTGGCGTAGGACGAGAGGGAACAGCGCCCCTCGGCCATGACGCAGAGGCCGCCGAAGACGAAGACTTCGGTCTCGACGTCGATCTCGCGATTGATCGCGGCGATTTCGTCGACGGTCAGCACGCGCGGCAGGACGACGCGCCTGACGCCGAAGGCGCTCGCATAAAGATTGATCGCATCCGGATTCGCCGCCGCCGCCTGCACCGAGAGATGCCGGCGCAAGCCCGGATGACGGTCGGCGGCATGGGCGAGAAGGCCGATGTCGGCCAGGATCACCGCATCCGCCCCCGCCGCCTCGGCATTGGCCAGGGCGCGGTGCCACAGGGGTTCTGCCCCGGCGCGGGGAAAGGTGTTGATCGCGACCAGCACCTTGGCGCCCCGCGCATGGGCAAAGGCGACCGCCTCGGCCAGCTCCTCGGGCGAGAAGTTCAGGCCGGGGAAGTTGCGGGCGTTGGTCTCGTCGGCAAAGCCGCAATAGACCGCATGGGCCCCGGTCTCGACCGCGGCGCGCAGCGCGGCCGGAGTGCCGGCGGGGCAGACGAGTTCCATCATGGCAAGCCTCCGATTCGGTGCAGGTGCAGTCCCGTGGCGCGCTCGGCCCCGGCAAGGACCCGGCGCAGCGGCCGGGCAAAGGGACCGGACAGCGCGGCAAGCTCCTCGGTCAGGTCCAGTTCGGCATCGTCCATCGCATTGCGCAGCGCAAGGACGGCGGCCGTATCGCCCTCGACCGTCAGATCGCGCGAGAAGAACAGGGCATCGCCATCCTCGGCCCCGTGCATCATCGCGAGGAAGGCCGAGAGCGTCCCGGCGATCCGCGCGTCATGCGCGGGCGGGCGCGCGCGCGGATGCGCGGTCATGGCCGCGTCCTGCGGCTGCAGGAGCAGCACCCAAGGCAGGTCCAGCGGGTCGATCAGGAAGCGGCGGGCGGCATGGTCGCCCAACCGGCGCAGCATCGCGGGATGGGCGTCCGAGAGGCGGCGGGTCAGGCGGCCCAGCAGCAGGTTCAGCGGCGGCAGCGGCAGGGGCCGGGCGGCAAGGCCGAGGGCACGCGGCAGGCGCGGCAGGGTGGGGGGCATCGGGCGATCCTTGGTCGGTTGCCCTGTCATAGGCGAAGGAAGCCGCGCGGTGATTGATCTTAGTCAAGTCGCCGCGTCGCGCTTCGCGGTATCCGCATCGGCCAAAGGACCCATCCCGCCATGCGCAGCCTGCCCGTCTTTTCCGATCTTCGCGCCTTCCTCGCCCATGCCGAGGCAGCCGGCGATCTGGCGCGCCTGTCGGCCCCGGTGGATCTGCGGCACGAGATGACCGCCGTCCAGCTTGCCGCCCTGCGCAAGGGCGGGCCGATCCTGCGCTTCGACGCCGCGACAAGCGAAGGCAAGCGCGCGGCGATGCCGGTCGTCGCCAACCTCTTCGGCACGCCCGCCCGGGTGGCGGCAGGCCTTGGCCTGCAGCTCGACGAGGTTCCCGCCTTCGGCGATTTCCTTGCCGCCCTGCGCAGCCCGGCCCCGGTGGAAGGCATGCGCGACGCCCTGTCGCGCTGGCCCGTCCTGCGGGCCGCGCTGCAGGGGCGCCCGAAACTCCTGCGCCATGCGGTGGCGCAAGAGCAGTCTGCACCATTGGATCTGTCCCTGGTCCCGGTGCAGACTCCCTGGCCCGGGGATGCCGGGCCACTCGTCACCTGGCCTGTCGTCGTGACCCGCCCACATGGGTCCGAGGCAGGCCAGGTGGCACGCTACAACCTGGGCGTCTACCGGGCGCAGGTGATCGGCCCCGACCGCCTGATCCTGCGCTGGCTCGCCCATCGCGGCGGTGCGGCGCATCACCGCAGCTGGCTCCGCGCGGGTGAGCCGATGCCCGTCGCCATCGCGCTGGGGGCCGATCCGGCGACGCTGCTGTCGGCCGCCCTGCCCCTGCCCGAGACCGTCTCCGAGATGGCCTTCTCCGGTGTGTTGCGCGGCGCGCGGGCCGAGATCGTGGCCGCAAAAACCGTCCCGCTCCTCGTCCCCGCCAATGCCGAGATCATCCTGGAGGGGTGGGTCCACCCCGATGAGACCGCGCCCGAGGGCCCGTTCGGCGACCACACCGGCTATTACAACTCGGTCGAACCCTTCCCGGTGATGCGCCTCTCCGCCATCACCCACCGCCGCGATCCCTTGTATCTCACCACCGTTACCGGCCGGCCGCCCGATGAACCCTCGGTCATCGGCGAGGTCTTCAACACCCTCGCCCTGCCGGTGATCCGCGCCCAGATCCCCGAGGTCACTGACCTCTGGCTCCCCCCCGCCGCCTGTTCCTACCGCATGGCGGTGATCCAGATCGACAAGCGCTATCCCGGCCAGGCGCGGCGGGTGATGCTGGCGCTCTGGGGGATGCTGGCGCAGTTCAGCTATACCAAGACCATCGTCGTCGTGGACCGCGACATCGACCCGCGCAACTGGGACGACATCGCCTGGGCCATGGCCACGCGGATGGACCCGGCGCGCGACGTGATGGTGCTGGACGGCACGCCGATGGACTATCTCGACTTCGCCTCCCCGCGCGAGGGGCTGGCCGGCAAGCTCGGGATCGACGCCACCACCAAGATCGGGGCCGAGACGACGCGGGAGTGGGGGCGCGTCATGGCCCTGGACCCCGCGCATGAGGCACGCGCGACCGAGCTTCTGCGCGGGGTCATCCGATGACGGCCCGCGTCGTCCTTGGCGTCTCGGGTGCCTCGGGCGCGGCGCTGGCGCTGGACTGCGCGCGGGTCTTGCGCGCGGCAGGCGCGGCGGTGGAGCTGGTGCTCTCCGCCATGGCCGAACGCACGCTGGCGCTGGAGATCGGTCCCGGCGCGCGGGATGAACTGGTAAGCCTCGCCGAACGCCTGCACCCGGTGATCGACCTTGGCGCGGCCATCGCCTCCGGCTCGTTCCCGGTCCACGGCATGATCGTCGCCCCCTGCTCGATGCGCAGCTTGGCCGGCATCGCCAATGGGCTGGACGATAACCTCCTGACCCGCGCCGCCTCGGTCCAGCTCAAGGAACGCCGCCCGCTGGTCCTCCTTGCGCGCGAGGCCCCGCTGACGCTCGCGCATCTGCGCAACATGACCGCCGTGACCGAGATGGGGGCCGTGGTGATGCCCCCGGTCCCGGCCTTCTACCTGCGGCCCGAGACGACGGCCCAGATCACCGCCCAGGTCGCCGCACGGGCGGTCGACCTCCTGCGCATCGCAACCCCCCAGGCGCGCGCCTGGAACCCGGACGAAGGACAACAACCATGACCGAACTCTCTCCCTCTGCCATCGTCGGCGACATCGCCGGAACCCTGCCCGGCGCCGCCGAGGTCTTCCGCCGCAACGGCATCAGCTTCTGCTGCGGCGGCACGCTGTCGCTGTCCGAGGCGG
This sequence comes from Tabrizicola soli, assembly GCF_015999335.1. Taxonomy (GTDB): domain Bacteria; phylum Pseudomonadota; class Alphaproteobacteria; order Rhodobacterales; family Rhodobacteraceae; genus Tabrizicola; species Tabrizicola soli. The sequence goes on from NZ_JAEACP010000016.1 coordinate 55,753, forward strand.
CGGCGAAGCAGGGCCTCGCCGTGGATGCCGTGCTGGACGAACTGCGCGCGCTGGCGGCCGGCGCAGGCCGCGACGCCCCGTCCGAGACCCTGCCGCTGATCGACCACATCCTCGCCCGCTACCACGAAACCCACCGGACCGAGATGGACTGGCTGATCCCGCTGGCGCAGAAGGTGGAAACCGTCCACGGCGACCATGACGAAGCCCCCCTCGGCCTGACCCAGGCGCTGATCGACCTGCAGGACGAGCTGGAAAGCCATATGGCAAAGGAAGAGCAGGTCCTGTTCCCGATGATGCGGCAGGGCGGGCATCCGATGATCGTCCACCCGATCGGCGCGATGCGGCACGAGCATGACCATGCCGCCGAGCTGCTGGCCCGGGTCGAGCATGTGACCAACGGACTGAACCTGCCCGAGGGGGCCTGCCGCTCCTGGACCGCGCTTTATACCGGGCTGGCCAAGTTTTCCGAGGATCTGGTGACGCATATGCACCTGGAAAACACCGTCCTCTTCCCGCGCTTCGAGGCTGCTGCCTGACGGTGGCCGGGCTCTGGCGCGCGCCGCACCTGCCGCTGTTCCTGCTGGCGGCGGTCTGGGCGGCGCTGGTGCCGCTGGTCTGGCTTTCGCCCTGGGCCTGCGATCCCCTGGCCTGGCACCGGCAAGAGCTGGTGCTGGGCTTCGCGGGCGCGGCGATGGGGGGCTATCTCCTCTCGGCTCTGCCGCACTGGCTGAAACAGGCGGGCGGAGCGGGCAGCGTTTCCCCCCGCGCCACGGTGTTTCTGGTGCTGGCATGGCTTGCCGGACGGCTGGCGGGCGGGGCCTGCCTGCCGGACGGGCTGGCGCTGGCCGGGCAGGCGCTTTACCCCGTCGGCCTGGCGCTTTGCCTCGCGGTTCCGGTGGGTCGCACGGGGGCATGGTCCCGCTTGCCGATCGCGCTGGCCCCGCTCGGCCTCCTTCTCGTCGCCTTCCGCCTGCGGCTTGACGGCGACGGGCTGACCGCCGTCCTCGTCATGGCCCTTCTCGTCGCGCTGGTCGGGGGGCGGATCGTACCGGCCTTCCTCGCCGCCCGCGCCGGGTCCCGCGCCTCGCGCCCGCCGCTGCCGCGCGGGGGGCGGCTGGCGGATCTGGTCACGGCCCTCGCGCTGGCGCTGCACCTTGGCGGCGCGCCCGAGGTCTGGACCGGCGTCACCCTCCTGACGGCCGCGCCGGCCCAGGCCCTGCGGATGCTGCGCTGGCCCCTGGCCCCGGCCCTGCGCCCCCGGCAGGGCGACCTCCTCCTCCTGCTGGCGGCCTGGCTCTGGCTGCCGCTGGGCCTCGCCCTGGTCGGCGCGGCGCTTGCCGGCCTCTCGCCCCTGCCCGTCCCCGCCGCCCTGCACGCCCTGACGATGGGGCTGATGGGCGGCATGATCCTTGCGGTCATGGCCCGATCCTGGATGATCCGCGCGCCGGGACGGCTGCAGGTCGGGCGGGTCACGGCGGCGGCTTTCCTTCTGGTGCAGCTTGCCGCCGCCCTTCGGCTTGCCCTGGCTGATCCCCTGCTCCCGCTGCTGGCCTGGAGCGCGGGCTGGGCCCTCGCCATCCTGGAGAGCGCCCGCGCCATCCGCCGCCCGGTGCCGCATCCGGTGCTCAGCGCGCGGCGCAGCCTTACGGGCACGGCCCCGCCTTCCTGATCCCCCGCGACAGCAAAGCGGCTTTCGCTGCGGCGCCAGATGGTCCAAAGAGGCGATCAGGGAATTCCGGTAATGGGCGGCTGCTGATGAAATCCGAACACATTGCCCTCGCGCGGCGGTCGCTGCTTCTGGCGGCGGCTCCGGAATCCGTGGCCAGGGCCGTGCTGGAAACCGCCCGCTTGCGGAACTTCGCGCGGGGCGAGACCATCTTCCTGCAGGGCGAGCGGGCCAGCGCGATCTATATCGTCGCGGACGGCTGGGTGAAGCTCTACCGGATCGCGCCCTCGGGGGCCGAGGCAGTGGTGGGGGTCTTCACCAAGGGCGCGAGCTTCGGCGAGGCGGTGGCCTTCCGGCACGACACCTACCCGGTCGCGGCCGAGGCGGTGACCGACACCAGCCTGATCCGGATCGAGGCCGACGCATTCCTGCGCCAGATCCGCGAGAATCCCGAGGTGGCGATCTCGATCCTGTCGGCAACCTATGCCCACCTGCACAACCTCGTGGCCCAGGTCGAGGCCCTGAAGGCGCAGACCGGGGCGCAGCGGGTGGCGGAATTCCTGCTGGAGCTGGCCCCCTGCGCGGAAGGGGCCTGCGAGGTGACGCTGCCCTATGACAAGGTCCTGATCGCGGGCCGCCTGGGAATGAAGCCGGAGAGCCTGAGCCGGGCCTTCGCGCGACTGAAGGAACAGGGGGTGACGATCCGGCAGAACCTGGCCTCGATCGAGGATGTGGCGGCGCTGCGGGACTATGTCGAGGAAGACCCGGCGCGGGCCTGGTCGAAGGGTTGAGGGTGGAGGGCTGTCCACGCGTGGACAATCTGGCGCGTCCCGCCTTTTCAATGGGTTATGCGCGGGCATTTACCGGGCGTTAACACCTCAGGCCGCAAGCGCGAGCCCGGCGAAGGTCAGCATCAGGAACGCGAGGCCGAGGTCGAAGCCGCGCAGCCAGGCGGGTGCGACGGCAAGGCCGAGATAGTCGCGCAGGATCACATGCGCCTTCAGTCCCGCAAGCAGCAACACCGGCAGCACCAGCGCCGCGCCGCCAAGACCCGAGGCCGCGAAGGCGGTGGAGGCGGCGGAGAGGACGATGAGCAGCGCCCAGGCTTTGGTCACGCGGCTCATAGCAGGTAGACCACGGGAAAGAGAAGGACCCAGACCAGGTCCACCATGTGCCAGAAGGCCGCCCCGGTCTCGACCGCCTTCGGGGTGCCAAGCCAGCCCACGACGGCCAGAAGCACCATCCCCGCCAGCACATGCGCGGCGTGGAATCCGGTCAAGAGGAAGCTGAAGGTGTAGAAGGCGTGGGTCTCGGTACCGATCCCCTGCGCGAAGAGGTCGGCATATTCGCTGCCCTTCAGGACCAGGAACACCGCGCCAAGGAGGATCGCCGGGACCAGCAGCAGGCGCAGGCGGCGGGTCTGCCCGGCCTCGGCCGCGCGGGTCGCGAGGGCGGCCAGCCAGCCGGAGGTCACGAGGACGATGGTGTTGGCGGCCGCGCCGGTACGGTGCAGATGGGCCTGCGCCTCGGCAAAGCCCTGCGGATCGGTCAGGCGGACCGAGAGGAAGGCCAGGAGGCCGGCGCCGAAGACGGCGATCTCGGAGAGAATCAGCACCCACATCAGAAGCTCGCCGGGGAGCTGGCCGGGCGGGTGCTCGTCGTGCGACTTCGTCTCCTCCTCGCGGGTGGGGACGGTCTGCGACGAGGCAGGAAGTGACCGAGGAGCGTCGCTCATCCGGTCACCAACTGCCGGTAGATCTGCGGCAGCGCCTGGGTCAGTTTCTCGGGATGCGGGATCAGGGCGAAGGCCCCCTGCCCGAAGAGACGCGGGAACCACGACTTGCCGTCGCGGTCCACGGTGATCCCGAAGACGGCGTGACCGGCGCGGCGGGCCTCCTGGACGGCCATGCGGCTGTCCTCGATGCCATGGCGGCCTTCGTAATGGTCAAGGTCGTTGGGCTTGCCGTCGGTGATGACCAGCAGGAGCCGCCGCTTGCGCGATTCCCTGGTCAGAAGCGCGGAGGTATGCCGGATCGCGGCGCCAAGGCGGGTGTAATGGCCCGGCTTCAGCGCGGCGATGCGGCTTTCGACCGCCTCGGCCATCGGTTCGGCGAAGCCCTTCACCTCTTGCACGAAGACTCGGTTGCGCTTCAGCGAGGAGAAGGCGTGGATCGCGAAACTGTCGCCGCAGGCGTGAAGGCCCCAGGACAGGGCGGCCAGCGCCTCGCGCTCGATGTCGATCACGCTGCGCCCGTCGTGACCATGGCCGGGGATCGCACTTTCGGTCGAGCGCGAGACGTCGAGCAGGATCGAGACCGCGAGGTCGCGGCGTTCGGGGCGGGTCTGGCGCCAGATCCGGTCGGTGCTTTCCCCGGTCGAGAGCAGGTCGACGCGGGCGCGGACCGCGCGTTCGGTGTCCAGCACATCGCCGTCCGGGTGGCCGGGAGTCGAGACGAGGCTGGGGCGCAGGGCCTCGAACTGGCGGCGGACGGCGCGGATGCGGGCGGCGGCGCGGGGATCGGCGCGGAAGGCGGGCACCGTCTCGCTGGCCTCGGCGCGGGAATGCAGGACGCAGGCGTGGCTGGCCAGGTAACCGTTCGTGCGCACGTCCCATTCGGGATAGGTGAAGCGGCCGGAAATCTGTTCGCGGTCCACATCCTCGGGCGCGAGGTCGAGATGGAGTTTCAGCCGCGTGGCCGGGGCCTTGGAGACCTGGGCGAGGCCGATCTCGTCCTGATCGTCGGCGGCCTTCCGGGCGGTATCCTCGTCGTCATCCTCCACCCGGCGGTTGAGGTTGAGGAACTCGGTCATCGACAGGATCGCCTCGAACTTGTGCAGGATGAAGCTGTCGTTGCGGTCGGCCTGGTCGGCCTTGCGGCGGCGGGCCTTGCGGGCGGTCTTTTCCTCGGCCACCTCTTCGGGTGAGCCTTCGGTCTGGCGGTTCTCGACCGCGGTGGCCTCGGAGCGCGACAGGGTGCGCAAGTCGGGCCAGAGCGTCACCGGGCGGAAGGAGCGATAGCCGCGCGGGGCCTTCGCGGGCAGCGGCAGCAGGTCGATGGTCTCGCCCAGGGCGGCGCGGACCCGGGCCTCGACCGCGGCCTCGACCGGGGGAAGCGGCGCGGTGCGGCGGAAGAGGAGCGTCGCCGCGCAGAGGTCGGCGTGCAGCCTGGCAAAACCGGGCGCGAGGCGCAGGGCTTCGGCGGTCATCGCCTTCGCCGTTTCGATCGCGGCGAGGTCGGCCTGCAGCGGGTCGGAGATCGCGGCCGGGGTCTGGTCCTTCAGCGCCACGGCGGCGGCGGCGAGCCAGAGGTAGAGCGCGGCATTGGCCTCGGGCGCGGGGAAGGCGGCGAGCGATTCGGGCAGGCGCAGGGTGGCGCCGTCGAAGCTGGCGCGGGGTGCGGTCTCGGCCCAGGTGCCGAGGCGGCGCAGGAAGGAGAGCCGGTGGTGCGAGGTTTCCTCGGCCACCGGCTTGATTTCCACGGCGGCGTCGCCGCCAAGGCCGTGGAACAGGACTGCCAACCGTCCGCCTACCTGTGAGAGCAGGACACGGGCTCCATCGTGGACGGGATCAGCGTCCAGACGGCTGGCAAAGGCGTGCCACAGTTTCCCGACGGATTCCTCGGGTTCCCATGGCTCGAAGTCGATCCGTGACATTGCCGGCCTCACCCGAAAACGGCGGTCACGAGATCGCGGAGCCCGGCCTTCACATCCGGGTCGTCGGTCAGGGGTTCGATCATCGCGGCGCGGATGGCGCGCTCGATGGGCATGCCCCCGGCGATGAGCTGGGCGGTATAGACGACGAGGCGGGTGGAGACGCCTTCCTCGAGATCCTGGCCCTTCATCGCGCGCAGCTTGCCCGCAAGGCGCACCAGCGGGGCGACGCGATCCTCGGCCAGGCCGGATTCGCGGGCGACGACGGGGATTTCGTGTTCCGGCTTGGGGAAGGTGAATTCCAGCGACACGAAGCGCTGCCGGGTGGAGGGCTTCAGGGTCTTGAGGATGTTCTGGTAGCCGGGGTTGTAGGAGGCGACCAGGAGGAAGTCTGGATGGGCCTCGAGTTCCTCTCCGGTGCGGTCGATCGGCAGGATGCGGCGGTCGTCGGTGAGGGGGTGCAGGACGACGGTGACGTCCTTGCGGGCCTCGACCACCTCGTCGAGATAGCAGATCGCGCCTTCGCGGACGGCGCGGGTCAGGGGGCCGTCGGCCCAGGAGGTCTCGCCGCCTTTCAGGAGCCAGCGGCCGATCAGGTCGGCGGCGCTGAGGTCGTCATGGCAGGCGACGGTATAGAGCGGGCGGCCCAGTTTCGCCGCCATATGGGCGACGAACCGGGTCTTGCCGCAGCCGGTCGGGCCTTTCAGCAGGACCGGCAGCTTGCGCGCGGCGGCGGCCTGGAAGACTTGGACCTCATCCCCTTGCGGGAGGTAGAAGGGGGCGTTTGCCGCCCCCATCAGGGTTCCGTCCATGGTCATTACTCCGCAGCCACATGGTCGGGGTCATGCTCGAGACGACCGCTTTCCAGCGGGCCGGGCGTCACCACCTCGCGCCGCGGGAAGGCGACGGAGTAGATGAACAGCAGCGCGCCCAGGACCACGGCGACACCCGAGCCGAAGCGCATGGCGTAGAAGATCCAGAGCTGGTCCTGCACGTCCATGAAGTACTCGCCGTTGACGCGCTGGAGGTGCGTCTGCACCGTGCCGGCGAAGGTCAGCGTGAAGGTCATGAACACCACGCCACCGGACATCAGCCAGAACGAGGCCATGTTCAGCACCTGGTTATAGGGGTCACGCCCCCGCAGGTGCGGCATCGCATAGGTGATGATCGCAAGGTTGAGGCAGACATAGGCGCCGTAGAAGGCCAGGTGGCCGTGGGCGGCGGTGATCTGCGTGCCGTGGGTGTAGTAGTTCACCCCGTGCAGCGTGTGCAGGAAGCCCCAGACGCCGGCGCCGAAGAAGGCGAGCGTCGCGCAGCCGAGCGACCACAGCAGGGCAGCCTTGTTCGGGTGGTCGCGGCGGCCTTTCCAGACCATGACGAAGGCGAAGCTCATCATCGTGAAGAAGGGCACGACCTCGAAGCTGGAGAAGATCGAGCCGATCCACTGCCAGTAGCCCGGCGTACCGATCCAGAAGTAGTGGTGCCCCGTCCCCAGGATCCCCGAGAACAGCGCCAGGGCGGCGATGACGTAGAGCCATTTCTCGACGACCTCGCGGTCGACGCCCGTCAGCTTGAGCATCAGGAAGGCGAGGATCGAGGCCATCACCAGTTCCCAGGTGCCTTCGACCCAGAGGTGGACGACATACCACCAGTACATCTTGTCGAGCGCCAGGTTGCCGGGGTTGTAGAAGGCGAACAGGAACAGCAGCGCCAGCGCCCAGAGGCCCAGGAGCAGGATGTTGGTGATCGCGGTCTTCTTCCCGGCCAGCACCGTCATGGTGATGTTGTAAAGGAAGATCAGCGCGGCGACGACGATGCCCACCTTCACCCAGCGCGGCTGTTCGAGGAACTCGCGCCCCTCGTTGCCCATGAGCCAGCTGCCGTCGAACAGGTTGAAAAGATAGGTCACCACGACCCCGGCGGTGCCGAGGACAAAGATCGCCAATTGCAGCCAGGCCAGCGTCGGCGAATGGATCTCGCGCTCCGATTCCTCGGGCACGAGATAGTAGGCCGCCCCGAAGAAGCCGAGCAGCAGCCAGACCACCAGGCTGTTGGTGTGCAGCATCCGCCCGATGTTGAAGGGCAGGATGTCCGAGAGGAAGTTCGGGCTGACATAGGTCCAGCCCAGGATCAGGCCCATGGAGACCTGCACGGCGAAGAGCGCCAGCGCGACAGCGAAGTAGCCGAGCGCGATTTTCTGCGTCTGGTATTTCATGATTTCACTCCTCAGCCCGCGTCATTCGGGGGCCAGTCCTGCGCCCGGATCGTGTTGGTCCAGAGCAGGAAGTCGGCGAGGTTCTGGTATTCGGCGTCGGTCAGGCCGAAGTTCGGCATCTGACGGCGACCCTCGATCCCCGAGGGCATGGCGTCCATCCAGGTCTTCAGCGCCTCGAAGGCGCCCTGGTGGTCGCCGGGCGCGACGCCCCAGCGGGTCATCACGTTGGCCAGTTCGGGCGCGTAGTAGGCGCCTTCGCCAAGGATCGTGTGGCAGTTCACGCAGGAATGCTTTTCCCACAGGTGTTTGCCGGCCACGACACTTTCGGTCAGCGTGGCTTTGTCGGTCGAGGTGGTGGTGATGTAGTAATGTGAATGGACCGTGAGGCCCACGAAGATCAGGATGAAGAACAGGGAACCGCCGTAGAAGATGTTGCGGGCCATGCTCTTGGTCATGACTTCGCGCATGGCGGAATCCTTCCCGAGAAGCTTACAGGTAACGTGTGTGTGAGACATTGGTTAAGCAGCAGCCTTGACCGAAGTCAACCAGCGGGTGCGACATTCAGGCCGGTGAAGTCTTTGTCGCACCGAGTAAAACCGGCGCACGACGGGCGCCGGTCAAAGAGTTGTCAGGCCAGCGCCTCAAGCCGTGCGCCGGGGAACCAGCCCAGCGCCGCGACGATCTGCGGGCTGTCCATCAGGCAGAAGGCGGTGGAAAGCGCATCGGCCAGCGCGGCCGATTCCGCGCTGACGCTGACCGTCTGCCAGCGCGGCTGCTGCCCCCTCGGACCCAGGATATGCGGCCGGCCGTTCACCAGCGTCCCGGAGGGCGACGAGGTCGCGAGCGCCCGGTTCGTCAGGTGGCTTTCGGCGAGGATCCGGCCCTCGGGCGTCTCGATCCGGGCGATCCAGGGGCCTTGCGGACCCTGACCCAGGGCGGCGACCTCTCCCATGTCGACCAGCGCGGCGGAAAAGCCCTCGCGGCGCAGAAGGGCCGCGATCCTGTCGGCGGCCCAGCCCTGGGCGATGCCGTTCAGGGTCAGCGCCTGGCCATGCTCCAGCCGGATTTCGGTCTCGTCAAGCCGGACGCGGTCCCAGCCGACCAGCTTGCGCGCGGCCTCGGTGTCGCCCGCGTCGGCGAGGGCCCGCCAGAGCGGCTGCACCGTCGGGTCGAAGGCGCCCCCGGTCGCGGCATGGACCTCTCCGGCCAGCTTCAGCAGGGAAACCAGGTCGGGCGCGGGCCAGGCGAGACGGCCGTCGCGATTGAGCCGGGTCAGCGCCGAATCGCGGTGCAGCGAGGCGAGCAGTTCGATCCGCTCGATCTCGGCCTCGACCCGGGCGAAGGTCTGGCGGGTGTGGTTCGGCTCTGCCCCGACAAGGCGCAGGGAGAGCGCGGTGCCAAGGCCGTGGCCCTGCCAGTCGGTGACGGCCTGCGCATGGCCGGGCATGGGCACCAGGGCCGCGGCCGAGATGCAGAGGAAGCGGCGGCGGTTCATGCGGGGGGCCTCCCTGCCGGTTTGCGGGGCTGGCGCGGCCCCCAGAAGACCTGCCAGAGCGCGACGACGTAGAGCAGGAAGGCCAGCAGCCAGAGCGCACCGGCGGTCAGGACGCCCGGCGTGTAAAGCGAGGGGATCGCCGAGCCGGCGAAGCGCGCCAGCGCGGCCAGCGGCACCAGCGCATAGGCCAGCGCCACCGGGCCGGGGGCGACAAGCGCGCGTCCGGTATGGCCCAGCGAGGCGCGGGACATGACCGCCAGCGTCATCCCGCCGACCCCGCCGATGCCCAGAAGGTGCAGGGCTGCGATCTCGGAACCCTGGCCGAGGTTCGCCAGCCCCAGCGCGACGAGCCCGGCCGCGTTTATGGCGTAGGACAGGTGCAGCGACCAGAGGATCGGCTTGTCCCGGGTCCAGAGCCCGCGCCAGAGCACGACGCGGATCAGGCCGGCCGCCCCCGCAACCAGCGCGAGAAGGCCGAGAAGCCCCTCGGGCAGGCCCAGCAGATAGCCCAGCGGCAGCGTGATGGCGGCGGCGATCGAGAAGCCGGCCAGCGGCATCGGGTTCCAGGGCAGGCGGTCCTCGCGCCCCGACTGGACCATGGCGTTGCGGGTGAAGCCGGGGGTGACGCGGCCGCCGAGGACCATGATCATGGCGGCAAGGGTCAGAAGCCCGCCGCGCAGCCCGCTCCAGACCGTGTCGGAGGTCAGGCCGATCCACTCCAGATGCACGAGGAGGTTAGCGATCCAGTAGACCGTCAGGATGGCCAGGATGATCAGCTGCTGCGGCTTGGGGCGCTTCAGAAGCTGGGCCAGAAGCTTGGCGGCAAGGACAGGGACGAAGGAAAGGTCGGCCACCGCGACCAGCACCGGCGGCAGGCTGCCCGAGGCCAGGACCGCGATCCGCCCCGCCAGCCAGAAGCCCGCGACCACGGCGATGAAGAGGTGCGGCGCGGATTTCGCCCCGGTCCAGTTCGGCACGGCGGTGAGGAGAAAGCCGCCCAGCGCCGCCGAGGCATAGCCGAAGATCATCTCATGCGCGTGCCACAGCTGCGGCGGCGCGGCGGTCGGCAGCTGCATCACTCCGCCAAGGGCCTGGATGGTCAGGTAAAGCTGCCACACCGCCATCGCGAGGACGGCGAACAGGCCGGCGGCAAGGAAGAACACCCGGAAACCTTCACCGAACAGTCGTTTGAGCGCGGTCATGCCGGGGCTCCTTCGCTTCTGGCGCGCCGCTTCAGGATCGGGCACTGGGTGCCGTCGTTCATGATGACCTGGCAGCGCAGGCAAAGGACGCATTCATTCGCATTGATCCGACCGATCGAATCGATCGCTCCGACGGTGCATTTCGTCTCGCACATCCGACATTCGCGGCCGCATTGCGGACGACGCTTCAGCCAGTCGAAGATCTTCAGCTTGGCCGGGATCGCAAGGCCCGCGCCGAGGGGGCAGAGGTAGCGGCAGTAGAAACGCTCGACGAACAGCCCCGCGCCGAGGAGCGCCGCGACGAACAGCAGGAACGGCCAGGCGCGCATGAAGCGCAGCGAGATTGCGGTCTTGAACGGCTCGGCCTCGGCCAGGATCAGGGCATGGTGCATCGAGTAGAAGGATAGGGCCAGGATGCCCACGAACAAGGTGTACTTGGCCACCCAGAGCCTTTCGTGCAGGGCCTGCGGCACGGCGATCTGTTTCACGCCAAGGCGTTGCGCGGCGGCGTTGGCCAGTTCCTGCAGCGCGCCGAAGGGGCAGAGCCAGCCGCAATAGACCCCCCGGCCCCAGAACAGCATCCCCAGCGCGGTGAAGCTCCACAGGATGAAGATGACCGGCTCGATCAGGAAGGTCTCCCAGCGGAAGCCGGTCAGGAGCGAGTGGACGAAGGCCACGACCTGCACCACGGAAAGCTGCCCGTTTAGCCCCATGCCGAGGACGAGGAAGGTCGAGGCGAGGAAGGAAAGACGCCCGATGCGCCACAGGCGCGGCCGCCGGGTGATCCATTCCTGCGCGAACAGGATCAGGGTGAGGACGGTCAGCATCAGCGCCACGACGGCGACCTGCGGGCGCTTCGTCTGCCAGGCCTGTTTCCACAGCGGCTCGGGCTCGGTCGGCGCGGCGAGGCGGAAGGCGTCGGGGAGGGTGTAGGGCAGCGCCACGGTCATGGCGACCTCGCCCCTTTCGGTGGGACGGGTGGCGCGGACCTCCAGCGTGAAGGGCTGGGTGGGGTCGATCAGGGCCGGAAGGGCGAAAAGGCTGATCTCCTTCAGCTGCGGCACGTTTTCCAGCGCCAGATGCTTCACCATCTGATAATCGTCCGCGCCGGGCTGCCAGCGGGTCTCGCCCTGCACCACGGTCAGCCGGTCGAAGGCGCCGGTCCTGGTCCAGTCGGTGCCGCGATGCGACTGCAGGCCCTGCGACATCACGATCAGCACCGAGCCGCCCGCGCCGAGGTTGCCGATGGCGCGGGTGAATTCCCGCTGGCCCAAGAGGTTCTTGCCCGCCGTCGGCGTGTCGATCACCCCGGCCCAGAGACGCAGGAAATCGCCGTCGCCCGGCTCGACCGGCACTTTCGCCCCGGCCAGCGCCTTTGCCGCCTCGGCCATGGTGACCCGGACCTCGGCCAGCGCCCCCAGCCCGAGAAGCTGGTCCCAGCCCAGCGGCTGATAGCTCAGCCGGTCGATCCCGCCGCCCCCGGCCATCAGGCCGCGGCCGATGGCAAGGGTCCGGGCGGTGCGGAGGATGCCATCGCGAATCACCCCGGTCGAGACGGTGGCCCGGCTGATCACGTCGGGCAATCCCTCGGCCGGGCCGGTCGCAGCAAGGTCGAAGCCGCGGAATCCCGCGACATAGGCGGCGATGTCGGCATCCGAGATGCCCAGCGTCAGGACTGGTTCATCATGTCGCACCAGAATCGCCCCCGTGATCCGCGCCTGGGGCGAGATCGCCACCAGCACGTCGAGCGGGCGCCCGGAATAGCCGACCGTGGTCGAGATTTCCCAGGTCGAGCCGATCTGGCCCGCCACCCTGCCCGCCTGGCTGACCTGCCATCCGGGCACGCCCTGGTCGATGCGGGCAAGCTGCACCGGGCCAGAAAGATCAAGGAGTTCTGCCGCCTGTTCGGGTGTGGGCGCCGTCACCGCGAGCGTGTCGTCGGCGATCAGCCCCCCCGCCAGGGCGGCCAGGGGCGAGAGCAGCAGGAAGAGGGCAGTCAGGATGATGCGCATGTCGGGAGGATCCGTCCGGTGCCGCGACCCTGCGGCGTGATGGCCCAGGCCGCCTTGACCTTAATCAAGGTAACGGATCCGTCATCGGCTAAATGTCCCTTCCAGCCTCACCAGCTAACGGAGCAAATCCATGACCCCCAGAGCCAGACCTGCCAGGACAGTCCTGATGGGCACCGCGGCCCTGTTCCTCGGCCTTGTCGCCGCGCCAGCAATGGCCGAAGACAAGCCGAAGGATCACGCGGACACCCCCGCCGCCGCCTATGAGCCCTCGATGACCACGCTCGGCCAGCTCAAGGTGGAAATCCCGGGCTTCAAGCCCGACGATCCGGTGATGACGCCGGAGGAATTCCAGAAGGCCTCGACGATCTACTTCGAACGCTGCGCCGGCTGCCACGGCGTGCTGCGCAAGGGGGCGACGGGTAAGCCGCTGACCACCGACATCACCCGTGCGAACGGCTATGACTACCTGCACAGCTTCATCACCTACGGCTCGCCCGCGGGGATGCCGAACTGGGGCACCTCGGGCGCGATGACCGAGGAAGAGACGGGCATGATGGCCCGCTATCTGCTGCTGGAACCGCCGGCGCCGCCCGAATGGGGCATGCCCGAGATGCTGGCGTCCTGGAAGGTCCTGGTCAAACCCGAGGACCGTCCGAAAGAAAAGATGAACGACATCGACATCGACAACCTGATGTCGGTGACGCTGCGTGACGCGGGTCAGGTCGCCCTGATCGACGGTGGCACCTACGAGATCCGCGCGATCATCGACACCGGCTATGCGGTGCACATCAGCCGGATCTCGGCCTCGGGCCGCTATCTGTTCGTGATCGGCCGGGACGGCCTGGTCAACATGATCGACCTCTGGATGGAGACGCCCGCCTCGGTCGCCTCGATCAAGATCGGCATCGAGGCCCGCTCGATCGAGACCTCGAAGTTCGAGGGCTGGGAAGACAAGCTGGCCATCGCCGGGGCCTACTGGCCGCCGCAATATGTGATCATGGACGGCGACACGCTGGAGCCGAAGAAGATCGTCTCGACCCGCGGCAACATCTATGACGAGCAGGTCTACCACCCGGAACCCCGCGTGGCCTCGATCCTGTCGTCGCACTACAAGCCCGAGTTCATCGTGAACGTGAAGGAGACGGGGAAGATCATCTTCGTCGACTACACCGACCTGAAGAACCTGAAGACCGTGGAAGTCGAGGCCGAGCGCTTCCTGCATGACGGCGGCTTCGACAGCACCAAGCGGTATTTCATGGTGGCGGCGAACCAGCGCGGCAAGATCGCGGTGGTGGACACCAAGGAAGACAAGCTGACCGCGCTGGTGGAAACCGGCGGCGCGACCCCGCACCCGGGCCGCGGCGCGAACTTCAACCACCCGGTCTTCGGTCCGGTCTGGGCGACCTCGCACCTTGGTGACGAATCGGTGGCGCTGATCGGGACCGACCCGGAAGGGCACCCGGACCAGGCCTGGAAGGTCGTGGACAGCTTCTACGCCCTGGGCGGCGGGTCGCTCTTCATCAAGACCCACCCGAACTCGACGCACCTCTACGTCGACGCCACCCTGAACCCGGATGCGGAGATCTCGGCCTCGGTCGCGGTGTTCGACATCTCCAAGATGGGCGGCGACACCGAGACCGATCCGGAATTCGTCACCCTTCCGATCGCGGAATGGGCGGGGATCCCGGAAGGCCAGCCGCGCGTGGTGCAGCCCGAGTTCAACAAGGAAGGCACCGAGGTCTGGTTCAGCGTCTGGAACGGCAAGGAGCAGGAATCGGCCATCGTCGTGGTCGATGACAAGACGCTGGAGCTGAAGAAGGTGATCAAGGACCCGAAACTGATCACCCCGACCGGCAAGTTCAACGTGCTGAACACGAAGGACGACGTCTACTGAGCAATCCCGTGCCTGCGGCAGGCGTGTCGCGGGCATAACCTGGCGGGGGTGGATTCATTCCCCCATCCCCGCCTTTTTCCTTCCAGCCATCGGGACCCGACAGCCATGAAAGACCTGGACCGCCATCTCACCTCTGGCCATGTCCACCTGATCGGCGCGGGTCCCGGTGACCCCGAGCTGCTGACGCTCAAGGCGCTGCGGCTGATCCAGACGGCGGATGTCGTGGTGCACGACCGGCTGGTCAGCCCCGAGATCATGGATCTGGTCCCTACTGCCACCCGTCGCATCGACGTGGGCAAGCTGCCGAAATTCCACAAGGTCCCGCAAGAGGCGATCAACGCGCTGCTGGTCGACCTTGCCCGCGAGGGCCTTACCGTCGCGCGCCTGAAGGGCGGCGATCCCCTGATCTTCGGCCGCGGCTCGGAAGAGGCCGAGGCCTGCCGCGAGGCCGGCATCGCGACCAGCTACATCCCCGGCATCACCTCGGCGCAAGGCGCGGCGGCGTCCACCGGGGTGCCGCTGACTCATCGCGGCCTGGCGACGGGCGTGCGCTATGTCACCGGCCACCGCGCGAAGGACGCGGCGCTGGACCTCGACTGGGCCTCGCTGGCCAGCGGCGACACGACGCTGGTCGTCTACATGGGCGCAGGCAACATCGCCGAGATCGCGCTGCAGTTGATGCGGCACGGGCTGGCCCATTCGCTGCCCGTGCTGGCGGTCAGCGCCGCCACCACCCCGCGCGAGACGCGGATGCTGTCCACCCTGGGCCAGATCGGCACCGATGTGGCCAAGACCCAGCCCGAAGCCCCGGTCCTGTTCATCATCGGCCAGGTCGCGGGCATGTATCCCGAGATCACCGCCCTGGAAGCCTCCCTGTGCGAGGGGGCCGGGATGGCGGCCTATGCCTGACCGCCGCCGCTCGTCGAGCACTTCGTGCACTCCTCGCCCGCCGGCACGCGTGCACGCGGTGCTTAAGGAGTTGTGCCTGCTGATCCTGCTGGCCACGCCCGCCGCCGCCGAGATCGCCCCCGACCGGGCTGCGGCGCTGGAGCATATGGTGGTGCAGGATTGCGGGTCCTGCCACGGGTTGACGATGAAGGGCGGTCTCGGCCGCCCGCTCACGCATGAGGCGCTGGCCCCTTCCGACCGGGAAACGCTTGCGCTGATCATCCTTGATGGCGTACCCGGAACCGCCATGCCGCCCTGGCGCCCCCTTCTGACCGAGGACGAGGCGCTGTGGATCGCCGATTACCTGAAAGGGGTAACCCCATGAAACGCCTTGCCCTTCTGGCCGCCTTCCTTGCCACGCCGCTCTGGGCCGAGGATCTGGTCGCGACCGGCGACCTGGGTCTGGTGATCGAGCGCGCGACCGGCAGCCTGGTGCTGGTCGACCGTTCGGACCGTGCCGCGCTGGGCCGGATCGAGGGGCTGGGCGACCTGAGCCACGCCTCGCTGACCTACTCGCCGGACGAACGCTTTGCCTATGTCTTCGGCCGCGACGGCGGGCTGACCAAGGTGGATATCCTGACCCGCCAGGTCGTCGCCCGCACCGTGCAGGCCGGAAACTCGATCGGCGGGGCGATTTCGGATGACGGCAAGCTGGTCGCGGTGTCGAACTACGAGCCCGGCGGGGTAAAGGTCTTCGACGCCCAGACGCTGGAGCTGGTCGCGGACATTCCGGCGGCGGGCAAGACCATCGGTCTGGTCGATGTCCCCGGCCGCCGCTTCGCCTGGACGATCTGGGACACGGGCGAGGTCTTCCTGGGCGATTTCTCGGGTGCCGAGCCGGTGATCACGCCGCTGGGAAATGCCGGGAAGAACCCGTTCGACGCGGTGCTGACCGACGATGCGCATACCTATCTGGTGGGCCTCTTCGGCGAGAAGGGCGTGACCTCCTTCGACCTTTGGGACCCCGCGCCGAAGCCGCAGAAGTTCCTGACCGACTACGGCAAGGACGGCGAGGACATGCCGGTCTACAAGATGCCGCACCTGCAGGGCTGGGCCTTCACCGAGGGACAATATGCCCTGCCCGCCGTGGGGCGGCACGAGATCCTGTGGGTGGACCGCGCGAGCGAGAAGACAGTGGCGACGACGCCGGTGCATGGCCAGCCGGTGTTCATCATCGCCCAGCCCGCCAGCCCCTATGTCTGGGTCAACTTCGCGACGCCGCTGAACGATACGGTGCAGGTGGTCGACAGTCGCACGCATGAGGTCGTGGCGACCCTGAGCCCCGGCAAGGCGGTGCTGCACATGGAATTCGCCCCGCGCGGGGCCGAGGTCTGGATCTCCAGCCGCGATGACAACAAGGTGCTGATCTACGACACCCGCACCCGCGAGAAGGTGGCCGAGATCGCGGCCGAGGCGCCTTCGGGCATCTTCTTCACCGCCCGGGCGCATCAGACGGGGCTTTGACATGGACCGGATCGACCCGACCGACCTTGCCCTTCTCGACCGCTTCCAGCGCGATTTCCCGCTGGAGGCCCGGCCTTTCGCCCGGATCGGTACGGTGCTTGGCCTGGACGAGGCCGAGGTGATCGGGCGGCTGGCCCGGATGCAGGCAGCGGGGCGGATCAGCCGTGTCGGCGGCACGGTCAGGCCGAACACCGCCGGGGCCTCCACCCTTGCCGCGCTGGCGGTGCCGGAGGCGCGGATCGATGAGGTCGCCGCCATCGTCGGGGCCGAGCCGGGGGTGAACCATTCCTACCTGCGCGAGGCGGACTGGAACCTCTGGTTCGTCGCCACAGCGCCGGATGGAGCGGCGCTTTCGGCAATGCTGGCACGGATCGAGGCCGCGACCGGCCTGCGACTGCTGGACCTGCGGCTGGTGCGGCCGTTCAACATCGACCTCGGCTTTCCGCTGGCAGGTGGCCCGGTCGCAATGCCCGGCGGGCGGCAGGTCGAGACCGCCGCATTGCGCCCGGAGGACCGGCCGCTGCTGCACGCCCTCAGCGCGGGGCTGGAGCTGGTGCCGCAGCCCTATGCCGCGCTGGCGCTGAAGCTTGGCCGCGAGGAGGGCGAGGTGACCGCCCGCATCGGCGACCTCTTGGCGGCAGGGATCCTGACCCGGCTGGGCGTGATCGTCCGGCACCGCGCCTTGGGCTACACCGCCAATGCGATGGTGGTCTGGGACGTCGCGCAGACCGAGGCCGCCGGTCGCGCCCTTGCCGCGCTGCCAGGGGTGACGCTGGCCTATGAGCGCGTCGCCGTCCCCGGCGTCTGGCCCTATCGCCTGTATTGCATGATCCACGCCCGCTCGCGCTCCGAGGCGCTCGCGGTGTTGGAAACCGCCCGCGCCCTGCCGGAACTGGCCGGGGCGGACCACCGTGTCCTGTTCTCCACCCGCTGCTTCAAACAGTCCGGTGCCCGCCTGCAGGAGGCTGCCTGATGCGCGCAACCCTTCCCCCCGATGCCCTGGATGCGACCGACCGCCTGCTGATCAACCGCCTTCAGGACGGGCTGCCGCTGACCCATGCCCCCTTCGCCCCGATCGCGGCCGAGGCCGGGCTGACCGAGGCCGAGGTCGTCGACCGCATCGCCCAACTGCGCGAGATCGGGGCGATCACGCGCTTCGGTCCGTTCCTGGATGCCGAGGCGATGGGCGGGGCCTTCTGCCTGTGCGCCATGTCGGTCCCGGCCGGGCAGTTCGACGAGGTCGTGACTTATGTCAATGAACTTCCCGAGGTTGCGCATAATTATGAACGCCAGCACCAGCTGAACATGTGGTTCGTCCTGGCCTGCGAAAAGGCCGAACAGATCGCGGAAACGGCGGCGCGGATCGAGCGGGAGACGGGGCTGAAGGTCCTGCGCTTTCCGAAACTGAAAGAGTTCTTCATCGGCTTCCGGGTAGAGGCATGACGCTTGACGCAACCGACCGGCGGATATTGAAGGCAACGGCCTCGGGCCTGCCGCTGACGCCGCATCCTTTCGAGGAGGTCGGGCGCTGGCTGTTCCTGCCGGAGAACGAGGTCATCGCCCGGATGCAGGCGATGCAGGACGACGGCGTCATCCGCCGCGTGGCCGTGGCGCCGAACCATTACGCGCTGGGAATGGCCGCCAACGGGATGAGCGTCTGGGACCTGGACGATCCGGTGGCCGAGACGCTGGGCGCCAGGGTCGGCGCGCTGGCCTTCGTCAGCCATTGCTACCTGCGGCCGCGCGCCCTGCCGGACTGGCCCTACAACCTGTTCGCCATGCTGCATGGCAAGACCCGCGACGAGGTCGAGGCCAAGCGGGCCGAGGTCGCCGCGCTGCTGGGTGACGCCTGCCGCAGCCATGATATCCTGTATTCCACCCGCATCCTGAAGAAGACCGGGATGCGCCTTGCCGGAGAAGGCTGATGTTCCGCCTGACGCAATACATGCGCGAACTGGTCCACCCCACCCCCGTCCGCCGCCGGTCGGGTCCGGTGAAGCCGGTGGTGATCTGGAACCTGACCCGCACCTGCAACCTGCGCTGCCGGCATTGCTATACCACCAGCGCCGATGTGCCCTTTCCGGGCGAGCTGACGCATGAGCAGGCGATGGGCGTGCTGGAAGACCTTTCGGGTTTCGGCATCCCGGCGCTGATCTTGTCAGGCGGCGAACCGCTGAGCCGTTTCGACTTCTTCCCGCTGGCCGAACGGGCGCGGGAACTGGGGTTCCGTCACCTGTCGCTGTCGACCAACGGGACCAAGGTGGCCGAGAACATCGACCGGCTGGCGGATCTGGAATTCGACTATGTCGGGATCTCGCTGGACGGGATCGGCCAGATGAACGACTGGTTCCGCGGTGTGGACGGGGCGTTCGATGCGGCTTTGGCCGGGGTGCGGGCCTGCAAGGCCAAGGGCGTGAAGGTGGGGCTGCGCTTCACCATCACCGAGGACAACGCCGACATGCTGCCGGCGATGATCGACCTGTGCGATGCGGAAGGGGTGGACAAGTTCTACCTTTCCCACCTCGTCTATGCCGGGCGCGGTGACAAGAACCGGGGCGACGACACCGCCCATGCCCGCACCCGCAAGGCGATGACCCAGCTGATCGACAGGGCCTGGGTCGCGGTGGCCGAGGATCAGCCCCTGGAGATCGTGACCGGCAACAACGACGCCGACGCGGTCTGGTTCCTGCGCTGGGTAGAGCGCAACTTCCCCGAACAGCGCGCCGCACATGTGGCGCAGCACCTTGAGGCCTGGGGCGGCAACTCCAGCGGCCTTGGGGTGGCGAACATCGACCCGCAGGGCAAGGTGCATCCGGATACCTACTGGTCCGACTACACCGTGGGCAGCGTCAAGGATACGCCCTTCAGCCAGCTCTGGACCGGCCCCGACCCGATGCTGGCGACCTTGCGGCAGCGCCCGCGCCCGTTGAAGGGCCGCTGCGGCGCCTGCGCCTTCAAGGACATCTGCGGCGGCAACACCCGCATCCGCGCCCTGCAGGTCACCGGCGACCCCTGGGCCGAGGATCCGGCCTGCTACCTGACCAATGCCGAGATCGGGGTGGACGAGGCCGACCGCGTCACCGTCACCCCCTTCCGGGGAAAGAGCCATGACCCCGCGCATCGATTCGCCTGACAGGCCTGCCCGCCCGGCCACCCGTCCCCGCCATGACCATTTCACGCTTCCCCTCCCCCCCGTGGGGAGGGGATGGGGGTGGGGGGCGCGACGCCGGTTCTCCGGCGTCCTGCTGGCCCTGACGCTTGTCGCCACCCCTGCCCTTGCCGGGCCCGATGGCGCGACGATCTATGCCGATCTCTGCGCCTCGTGCCACGCCGAAACCCGGCTGGGCGCGCAGGGTCCGGCGCTGATCCCGGAAAGCCTGGGGCGGCTGGCGGGCGACAGGCTGACGGCCGTCATCGCGGACGGG
Source organism: Tabrizicola soli (assembly GCF_015999335.1). Lineage (GTDB taxonomy): Bacteria > Pseudomonadota > Alphaproteobacteria > Rhodobacterales > Rhodobacteraceae > Tabrizicola > Tabrizicola soli. The sequence continues at coordinate 75,725 of NZ_JAEACP010000016.1, forward strand.
CGCGCCATGACGCAGATGCCGGCTTTCAAGGACCAGCTCTCGCCCGAGAGCGTTGCCGCCGTAGCCGAGTTCATCTCGCAGCCCCTGGCCGAAGCGCCGGTCTGGGGCGAGGCGGAAATCCTCGCCACCCGCAGCCTGCGGGACGACTATACCCCCGCCGCCGCGCCGGTGTTCACCGCCGATCCGATGAACGTGACGCTGGTGGTGGAAACCGGCGACAGCCATATCTCGGTCCTCGACGGCGACACTTTCGACGTCCTCGATCGCTTCGAGACGCCCTTCGCGGTGCATGGCGGGCCGAAGTTCAGCTCGGACGGGCGCTATGTCTTCGTCATGTCACGCGACGGCTGGGTGCAGAAATACGATCTCTGGTCGCTGCACGAGGTCGGCCGGGTGCGTGCCGGCCTGAACAGCCGCAACATCGCGATGAGTTCGGACGGGAAATACCTTGCCGTCGCCAACTACCTGCCGAACACCCTGACCATCCTGAACGCCGCCGACCTGACCGTGGCCAGGGTGTTCGAGGTCTCGGGCCGCAAGGGCGAGCCCAGCCGCGTCTCGGCCGTCTACCAGGCCCCGGAGCGCGGGACCTTCGTCCTGGCGCTGAAGGACGTCCCCGAAATCTGGGAGGTCGCCTTCACCGAGGACGGCGGGCCCTATTCGGAGGGCTTCGTCCACAACAACGAGAACGGGATGGAGGAAGCGGTCGGGGTGGAGAAAGGCCTTTTCGCCCGGCGCCGGATCGACGTCTCGGCGCCGCTGGACGACTTCTTCTTCTCGCCCGACTACCGGGAACTGATCGGCGCGAACCGCGAGGGCGAAACCGGCGTCGTGGTGAATCTGGACGTCGGCCGCGAGATCGCCAGCCTGCCCCTGCCGGGGATGCCGCATCTCGGCTCGGGAATCAGCTGGGAGAGGAACGGCCACCGCGTCGTCGCGATCCCGCATCTGAACGAACCCCGGATCAGCATCATCGACATGGAGGACTGGAGCTTGGTCAAGGTGATCGAGACCTCGGGCCCCGGCTTCTTCCTGCGCAGCCATGACGGCACGCCCTATCTCTGGGCCGATGTCTTCACCGGCGAGCACAAGGGCGAGATGCACATCATCGACAAGCAGTCGCTTGAGGTGGTGAAGGTCCTGAAGCCGGAGCCCGGCAAGACCGTGGCGCATACCGAATTCACCCGGGACGGGAAATATGCTTTGGTCTCGATCTGGGAAATGGATGGCGCGGTCATCATCTATGATGCGGCGACCTTCACGGAACTTGAGCGGCTGCCGATGGTCAAGCCGTCTGGGAAATACAATGTCTGGAACAAGATCACCTTCGAGGACGGCACCAGCCACTAGACAGCCGTCGTGGCGGCTTCTGGCGGTGCTGTGGCCCTTTGCCACCGGCGCCGTGGCGATCAACCTCTTCCTCCTGGGGCTGATCGGCGTCAGCATCGGCCTGCCCGCGATTCCCCCGGTCACGGCGCTCTGGCTGTCGCTGCCCTTGGGACTGCCCGCCACCTGGGCAGGTGCCCGCTGGGTGACGCGCCTGATTGCCGAGGCCGAGGGGACAGGCTAGAACTGACAAAAGTCAAGGAATACCGGGCCCGCCATATGGCATGGCCAGATCCGACCGTTACGCAGCTGAAAGGAAGACCCATGTTCAAAAGACTTCTCCCCGTTCTCGCCCTCGCGGCCTTCGCGGCCCCCGCCTTTGCCGATCCCAGCGCCGAGGATGGCGCGGACAGCTTCAAGAAGTGCAAGTCCTGCCACTCGATCGTGGCTGCGGACGGAACCGAGGTGGTGAAGGGCGGCAAGACCGGCCCGAACCTCTGGGGCATCGTCGGCAACCCGGTCGCCTCGTCGGCCGACTTCAAATACGGCGACGGCATCCTGGCGGCCAAGGAAAAGGGCGCGGTCTGGGACGAGGCGCAGCTTGTCACCTACCTGGCCGATCCGAACGCCTGGGTGAAGACGGCCTCGGGCGATGACGCCGCGAAGTCGAAGATGACCTTCAAGCTGCCGAAGGCCGAGGAAGCCGAGGATATCGCGGCCTATCTCGCCACGCTGAAGTAAGCCCAGGCGCAGGGTGGGCGAATCGCCCACCCTACTCATTCGCGGGGCGGGAAAAGGCGGTAATGGATCCAGTCCGGCAGGAGCCGACCGCCGCGGAAGATCCAGGAAAAGAGCGTCGGGAAGCTGGTCTTGAACCGGCCCGACCGCATGTGCCGGAACATGATCCTTGCCGCGGCCTCGGGCTGCATGACGAAGGGCATGGCGAAATCGTTCTTCGCCGTCAGCCGGGTGCGGATGAAGCCCGGATTCACCAGCTGCACCGCGATGCCCGACCGGCGCAGGTCGGCATGTAGCGATTCGGCCAGCACCATGACCCCGGCCTTGGACGCGGCATAGCCGATAGCGCCGGGCAGGCCGCGAAAGCCCGAGAGCGAGCCGGTGATCACCACATGCCCCCGCCCCCGCGCCAGCATGGCGGGCAGGGCAACCCCCAGGGCGCGGATGCAGCCGGTGAAGTTCACCTCGGCCATCGCCTCGACCTTCGTCGCATCCCAGTCCTGCGCCCGCATCGGCCAGTAGACGCCGGCCAGGAACACGATCCCGTCCAGATCGCCCAACTGCTCTGCCGCCCGCGCCACGCTGGCGCGGCAGCCCACATCCACCGGCAGCGCCCGGGCCTTGCCCGGAAGGCCCGCCACCGCCGCGTCCAGCGCCTGGGCATCGCGGGCCGAGAGGATCAGCTCGGCCCCCGCCTCGGACATCAGCCGGGCGAGCGCGAGGCCCAACCCATGCGAGGCGCCGACCAGCCAGTAGCGTTTGCCCCGGAACTCCCGCCCCCGCCTGGCGCCTTTCATGTCGGGCGCCTACGACGCGGCTTGCGCGTGCCTCCGGCGGGGATATTTGGGCCAGTCTGAAAGGGCGATGCCGGACCGGAGACCTCGCCTTGGGGCGGCGGCGGGCAGGGGGTGAAGCGGACGCCTTTCCACCACAGTTTCAGCGCCTGCCAGTGGATCAGCGCCAGCACCCGGCGCGAGCCGAAGGGGCGGCGCAGGGCCGAGGCGATGATCCCGGCATTGGTCAGGGGCAGGCGTGGGCCGATCAGGTTGGTGTAAAGCCCGCCGTCCGGCGTGGTGTAGTCGATCCAGATCCCGATCCGGTCGGGCCGGATGTCGAAGCGGAAGTCGTAGCGCCCCGCGACCGGCTGGAAGGGCGAGACGTGGAAGATCTTCTGCGCCCGAAGCGTGTCCTCGCGGGTGACCGGGCCACGATCCTCGCGGTGGCAGAGGTAGGAATGCCGGTCGCCCCAGGTGTTGGTGACCTCGGCGATCACGGCGCGCAACTGGCCGGAGGCATCCTGGGCCAGCCAGAAGCTGACCGGGTTGAACACATGGCCGAGCAGGCGTGGCTGGGCGAGGAGGAGCAGCCGGTCATGCGCCAGCCCCTGCCCCGCCAGCACTTCGCGCGCCCATGCGGCGCCCCGCCCCCGCCCCGGAGCGCCGCCGTGGTCGCTGTCACGCACCGCCATCAGGTTGCCCCGGTTGCGGGAAAACAGCGACGGTCCCTGCGCCCGGTCGGGATCCAGCAGCACATAGTCCACCGAATAGCGGAAGGCGTTCTTCACCGGGCCCTTGCGGCGGTGGAAGGTCTCGGCCCGGATCCGCTCGACCCTGGTCATGCCGCCAGCCGGAAGCGTTGCCGCTCTCCCATCGCCTGCACCACATCGACCGCCGAGGCGAAGCCATCCTCGTGAAAGCCGTTCCGCATCCACGCACCGCAGAACCAGGTGTTGCCGGTCCCATTCATCGCGCGCAGCCGGTCCTGCGCGGCCAGGGCGGCCAGGTCGAAGACCGGGTGGTGGAAGGTGGTCACGTCATGGATCAGGTCCTCGCGGATCGGGCGGCTGGTGTTCAGCGTGACGAACAGGAGATCGTCCTGCGGGATCGGCTGCAGGCTGTTCATCCAGTAGGTCAGGTCGATGCGCTCTCCCGGCCCTGCCTTCGGCTCGACATAGGACCAGGAGGACCAGACCTTGCGCGACTTCGGCATCAGCGAGGGGTCGGAATGCAGCACCGCCTGGTTCGGCTGGTAGCGGATCGCGGCCAGCGCCCCCGCCTCGGCCGGGGTGGCGTCGGCGAGAAGCTTCAGCGAGATGTCGGAATGCGTCGCCAGGACCACGTCGTCGAAAAGCTCCCACTCTCCGCCCTGCGCCCGGACCAGGACCGACCCCGCCTCGCGCCGCACGCCGGCCACCGGCGTATTGGTGCGGATGTGGACGCCTTGCGCGGTCATCGTGGCCGCAAGCCGGCGGACATATTCGACCGAGCCGCCGCGGAGGGTATACCACTGGTGCTGGCCCTTGTGGCCCATCAGCGCATGGTTGCGGAAGAAGCGCACCAGCGCCCGCGCCGGAAAGTCCAGGATGCCGCGCGTCGGCGTCGACCAGATCGCGCCCGAGAAGGGGGTGATGTAATGGTCGCGGAACCAGGGCCCGGTGCCGAGACGATCCAGCAGTTCGCGGATCGTCATGGCGGGGTCGGCCGCCAGGGCCACGGCATTGCGGTTGAAATGCAGGATGTCGGCCAGCATCCGCAGGAAGCGCGGGTTGAAGGCGTTCCTGCGCTGGGCAAAGAGCGTGTCCATCGTGGCCAGCCCGTATTCCAGCGCGCCGCCTCGGATCGAGGCGGCGAAGGACATGCGGCTTTCGACGGTGGAGACGCCCAGCTTCTCGAACAGGCGCACGAGGTTCGGGTAGTTCATCCGGTTGAAGACGATGAAGCCGGTGTCGACCGGCTGGTCGCCGCGCTTGCCCGCGATCACGGTGCGGGCATGGCCGCCAAGGCGCGGTTCGGCCTCGAACAGGACGACTGTGTTGGTCTCGGCCAGCAGATGTGCGGCCGCCATCCCCGAAATGCCCCCTCCGATGACGGCGATGCGGCGAGGAGCCTGGCCCAAGGTCTCGAACGGCATTCCGGTGGGTTCCTTCGGTGATTTTCGGCACTTACGCAGGCCGCGCCGGATCGGATCACTTGTCCCGCGCGGAGGTGTGATCCGGCCCGGCATCTGCGGCGTATGAAATCGCATGATGCTGGACACCGGCGAATTCGCTATCACGGGACAGGCAGGTCCATCGCGCCATCGCGGCGCGGCGGGAAGGGCCGTGCTACGCCGGAAGAAGGACGGGCTGGTGTCGAGCGAGGATGAGACGGATTGGGCGGCCCTGCTGCTGCGGGTGCGCGACCATCAGGACAGGGCGGCCTTTGCCGTCCTGTTCCGGCATTTCGCCCCGAGGGTGAAGGCCTTCCTGATGAAGTCGGGCGCCGGGGCGTCCCTGGCCGAGGAATGCGCGCAGGACGTGATGGCGGTGCTCTGGCAGAAGGCGCATCTGTTCGATCCGGCGCGGGCCAGCGTGGCGACCTGGGTCTATACGATCGCCCGCAACCGCCGGATCAACGCCCTGCGCCGCGCGCGCCGGGCGGAACCGGAGGAGCTGGACTGGGGCCCCGCGCCCGAGCCTGACCAGGCCGAGGCGCTGGAGACCCGGCAGGAGACGGAACGGCTGGGCCGTGCGCTTGCCGCATTGCCCACGCCGCAGAGGACGCTGATCGAGCGCGCCTTCTATGGCGAGCTTTCCCATAGCGAGATCGCCGCCGAGACGGGGCTTCCGCTGGGGACGATCAAGTCGCGGATACGGCTGGCGCTGGACAAGCTGCGCCACCGGATGGGTGAAGGACCGAAGCGGACATGACGATACGCCACCACCTCTCGGACCAGTTGTTGATGGCCTATGCCGCCGGTCAATTGCCCGAGGCGTTCAGCCTGGTCGTGGCGGCCCATCTGTCGCTGTGCGACGACTGCCGGGCACAGGCGGACTCGTTCGATGCGGTCGGCGGCGCGGTGCTGGAAGAAGCCGGAGAGATCGCCATGGGCGAAGACGCCCTGGCGCGAACCCTGGCCCGGATCGAGTGGCTGCCGCGGGCCGCGGCCCCGAAGCCCCGGCGTGCGGCGGGCATCTTCCCGGCGCCGCTGGTGGATTATGTCGGCGGCGATCTCCCGGCGGTGCGCTGGCGGCGGGTGGGCGGCGGGGTGCGGCAAGCGATCCTGCCGACCGACCGCGACGCGACGGCGCGTCTTCTCTATATCCCGGCGGGAACGGCGGTACCGGACCACGGCCACCGCGGGCTGGAGCTGACGCTGGTCCTGCAGGGCGCCTTCGCCGACGAGACCGACCGCTTCTCCCGCGGCGATGTCGAGATCGCGGACGAGGCGCTGGAGCATACTCCGGTCGCGCTGGCCGGGCAGGATTGCATCTGCCTGGCGGCGACGGATGCGCCGCTGCGGTTTCGAGGCCTGATCCCGCGCCTGGCGCAGCCGTTGTTCCGGATTTGACCGGGGCGCCGGTCTGAAGCCCGGCCTACGGAAGCTGCAACCTGACTGCGATCACCGGCCAGTCGCCGTCCAACCGGGCGGGGCCATCGGTCAGGACCAGGTCGTCGCGGTTCACGGCGGCGCCATTGATGCGGCACGGGCCAAGCGCGTAGAGCGCGAGGGTCCCCTTGGCGGGAAGGCTGTCGTTCCGGGCGACGATGACCTGCGGCCTTGCCAGCGCCTGCGCAGTCATGACGTTGAAATCGTCGGACTGCTGGCCATTGGTTTCGGTCGCCGTGACCTCCACGTCGCCGGGGAAGGCCACCGGCACCAGCGGCTCGCAGCGGAAATCCAGGCCCGGCCCGGTCAGCCGGAAGCCGGGGCCGAAGAGCACGGTCAGGTTCCGCTCGATGCCGGGAAAGAGCGAGAACGGGCCGTCCTCGACCACCGAGGCACGGGAGAGGCGAACGAGGAGCTGGCCGTCCCGCTCAAGCCGCCAAAGCTCGGTGGTGTTGCCCTTGCCGTTCTTCCAGGGCTGGCGGGTGTAGTCGGCAGGGGTCAGGTGGCGCATCGTGTTCCTATCGGCCGGCGGGTGAATCCGCGAGGAATCGCGGGACCACCCACCCTACCTCACTCCGCCGCGCCGATCACCTTCGCGGGAGTGTCGGGGGCCAGTTCCTCGAAGTCGAAATTGTCCAGCCGCCGGGCGCGTTTCGTGGCTTTGTCCGAGGAAATCTTGATCTCCTCGATATCCTTCGCCGCCTGGCCGAAATGGCGGTCCAGGTTCTCCACCCGCGTCCCCAGCCGTTCGACGTCGGCATAAAGCAGCGACAGCTCCTTGCGGATCGCCCCCGCCTGTTCCCGCATCCTTGCATCCTTCAGCACCGCGCGCATCGTGTTCAGCGTCGCCATGCAGGTGGTGGGCGAGACGATCCAGACCTTGGCCGCAAAGCCCTCGCGCACCAGGTCGGGGAAGTTGGCGTGCAGTTCGGCGTAGACCGCTTCCGAGGGCAGGAACATCAGCGCGCCGTCCGCCGTCTCGCCCTCCAGGATATAGCGTTCGCTGATCGCCCGGATATGGGCGCGGACGGCCTGCCGCATCGCCTGCGCGGCCTCCTGCGCGAGGCGGGGGGTGTCGGCGCGGCGCAGGGCCTCGTAGGCCTCCAGCGGGAACTTGGCGTCGATGACGATGGGGCCGGGAGGATTGGGCAGGTGGATCAGGCAGTCGGCGCGGCGACCGTTCGCCAGGGTCGCCTGCATCGTATAGGCGTCCTTCGGGAGGGCCTTCTGCACGATGTCGTGCAGCTGGATTTCCCCGAACGCCCCGCGCGTCTGCTTGTTCGACAGGATGTCCTGCAGGCTGAGGACGTTGCCGGACAGCTTCTCGATATTCGCCTGCGCCTTGTCGATGGTCTCCAGCCGCTGCTGGAGTTCCCCCAGCGACCGCGCCGTGCGGGTCGAGGTGCCGTGCAGGGCCTCGGTCATCTGGCGCTGCACATCCGCCAGGCGCTGCTCCATCACCTGCAGCATGGCGGTCTGGCTGACGGCCTGCGCCTCCGAGACATGGTGCAGGCCCCCGGCCAGCCGTTCCTGCCCGTCGTTCAGGGTCTGGACGCGGGAGGACAGCCAGGAGACCTCGCGCAACAGCGGTTCGGCGGTGGAGGAGGCGCGGGCGGCGGCGCGGAGGATGAGGACGAGGAGGATCAGGAGCACGAGGGCGGCCCCGCCGAGGAGCAGGATCTCGGGCGCGTTCCATTGGTAGCTCTGGCCGAACAGCGTGATCATCGGCGGCCGAACAGGCGTTCGATGTCGTGGAGGCTGAGCTCGACATAGGTCGGCCGGCCGTGGTTGCACTGGCCCGAAAGCGGCGTCGCCTCCATCTCGCGCAGGAGGGCGTTCATCTCCTCGGGGCGCATCTGGCGGCCGGAGCGGACGGAGCCGTGGCAGGCCATGCGGGAAAGAATGGCGTCGATCTTCGCCCGGACAAGCGTGCTGTCGCCGCTGTCGGTCAGTTCGTCGAGGATGTCGCGCAAGAGGGCTGCGCCGTTGACCTGGCCCAGCACGGCGGGAACCTCGCGGATCGCCACGGCGGAGCCCCCGAAGGGCTCGATGGTCAGCCCGACCCCGGCCAGCGCGGGCGCAGCGTCGAGAAGGCGGGCGGCATCGGTGGGCGAGAGGTCCACGATCTCGGGGATCAGGAGGGCCTGGGCGCGGATGCCGGTCTCGGCCAGCTGGCGTTTCAGGCGCTCGTAGACCAGGCGTTCATGCGCGGCATGCTGGTCGACGATGACGATGCCGGTCGCCGTCTGGGCGACGATGTAGTTCTCGTGCAGTTGCGCGCGGGCGGCACCGAGGGGGTGCTCGTCGTTCGACGTCGTCTCCGCCTCGCGGGGGGGCGCGAAGGCGGGGGCCATCGGCGCTTCGGCAAAGCCTGCGAAGGTCTGGGGGGCCTGGAAGGCGAAGGCGCGGGCAAGGGTCGGCTGGCTGGGGCGGTCCATCTGGTAGACGGGACGGATGGCCTGCAGGGTCGCCGCGCCGACGGTGGAGGAGGCACGGTGACCGGCCCCGGTCAGCGCCGATTTCAGGGCGGTGATGATGAGGGACCGCGCCGCGTCGGGCTCGCGGAAGCGGACCTCGGCCTTGGCGGGGTGGACGTTCACGTCCACCCGCTGCGGATCGGCGATCAGGTTCAGCACGGCGGCCGGGTGGCGGTCGCGGGAAAGGACGTCGAAATAGGCCGCCCGAAGCGCGCCGTAGAGCATCCGGTCCTGCACCGGGCGGCCGTTCACGAACAGGTATTGCTGCGAGGACGAGCCGCGCGAATAGGTCGGCAGCGCGGCATAGCCCTGCAGCCGCAGCCCCTCGCGTTCGGCGTCGATCCGCAGCGCGTTCTCGGTGAATTCGCGGCCGAGGATGCCCGAGAGCCGCCCCTCCAGCGCGTCGAAAAGGTCGCCGCTTGCCGGATCGGCGCGGAACAGGACCCGCGCCTCACCCCCGGTCACGTCGCGCAGGGTGAAGCCGACCTGCGGCTCGGCCATCGCCAGCCGCCGCATCACCTCGGCCACCGCCTGCAGCTCGGCCCGGTCGGACCGGAGGAACTTGAGCCGCGCCGGGGTGGCGAAGAACAGGTCGCGGAGTTCGACGACGGTGCCCCGCGTCAGCGCCGCCGGGCGGACGGGGGAGAGCCGGCTCCCCTCGCAGGCGATCTGCGCCGCCTCGCCCCCGGCGCGCGAGGTGATGGTCAGCCGCCCGACCGAGCCCAGCGAGGGCAGCGCCTCGCCCCGGAAGCCGAAGCTGCGGATGTCGAGGAGGTCCGACCCGTCGATCTTCGACGTCGCGTGGCGCGAGAGCGCGAGCGGCAGGTCCTCGGCCGTCATGCCACAGCCGTCGTCCGTGACCCGGATCAGCGTTTTGCCGCCATCGGCGATATCCACCTGGATCCGGCTGGCGCCCGCGTCCAGCGCGTTCTCGACCAGTTCCTTCACCGCAGAGGCCGGACGTTCCACCACCTCGCCCGCCGCGATGCGGTTGATCGCGGCCTCGTCCAGTTGCCGGATGACCGGGCGGCCGTCAGCGCCCGTTATCTTGGGGGTGTGCAACGTCATGCCCCCATCTGTAGCAGTCCCGCCCGAGTCGGGGAAGGGATGTCACAACCCCGTCGGCTGGCCCACCACGACGAAATGCAGCGCCTCCGGCTGGTAGAGCCGCGCCGCGACTCGGCGGATATCCTCCATCGTCACCGCCTCGATCTTCGCGTTCCGCGTCACCGCATAGTCGATCGGCATGCCCTCCATCTGCATCCCGACAAGGATGCTGGCGATCGGCCCGTTGCCGTCAAAGCGCAGCGGGTAAGAGCCGGTGAGATAGGTCTTGGTATCGGCAAGCTCCTGTTCGGTCAGCCCCTCCCCGGCGATCCGGGCCCATTCCGCCCGCACCACCGCGATCGCCTCGGCCACCTTGTCGTTCGAGGCCGAGAACTGGCCCATGTAGATCTCGGCCTGGTCGAGCCCGACCAGATAGCTGCCGATCCCGTAGGTCAGCCCGCGCTTTTCGCGGACCTCGCTCATCAGGCGCGCGGTGAAGCGGCCGCCGCCCAGCGCCTCGTTCAGGATGAAGGCGGCGAAGAAGTCGGGATCGTCGCGCTTGATGCCCTGGTGGCCGAAGAGCACGGTGGATTGCGGGCTGGGGAAATCCGTGACCGTCACGCCCGGCTGCAACAGCCATTCCGCGCGCCCCGGCAGCGGCGCGCCGGTCGCGGGCAGGTCGCCCAGCAGGCGGTCCAGCAGCGGCCCCAACTCCGCGGCCGTGATATCCCCCGCCGCCGCCACGAAGATCCGGTCACGCGCCAGCGCCGCCTTGTGCGCCGCCGCCACATCGTCCCGCGTCAGCGCGGTGACCGTCTCGATGGTCCCGTCCCCGGTCGAGCCATAGGGATGCGCCCCGAAGGCCAGAGCGTCGAAGGTCTCCGACGCGATACTGTCGGGGTCCTTCTCGTTCGAGCGCAGGATCGAAAGGACCTGGCCACGCACCCGGTCCACCGCATCCTGATCGAAGCGCGGGGTGACCAGCGCCGCGCGCAGAAGGTCGATGGCCTGATCGCGGTTCTCGGTCAGGAAGCGGGCGGAGACGCCGACCGAATCCTTGCCCGCGTCGAAATGGAACTCGGCCGCCAGCGCGTCGCGCGCTTCGGCGAAGGCGCGGCTGTCCATCTCGCCCGCGCCCTCCTCGATCAGCGCGGTCATCAGGTTGACCGCCCCGCGCTTTTCCGGCGCGTCCAGCGAGGTGCCGCCCCGGAACTGGATTTCCAGCGCGGTGAAGGGGATGTTGTGATCCTCGACCAGCCAGGCGGTGATCCCGCCGGGCGAGGTGACCTCCTGGATCTGCATTTCGGCCCGCGCGGGCAGCGCAAGCGCAAGAAGGACGAAAAGGGCGCGGATCATTCGGTCTCTCCTGCGGGTTCGACGGGCGCTTCGGGCGCGGCGACCTCGGCCGGGGCGCCCTCGGGCCGGGTCAGCCAGCCTGTCACGGCGTTCCTGCGGTCCAGAACCTTGCGGGCGGCGGCGACCACATCCTCGGCGGTCACGGCCGACAGGGCCTCGTCCCAGGTGTCGACGTCGGCCTGGGAGAGTCCGACCGACAGCGCCTCGCCATAGCGGCGGGCCAGCGCGTTCACGTCGTCGCGGGCGTAGATGTCGGCCGCGCGGACCTGGGTGCGGATCCGCTCCAGCGCGGCGGGATCGGGGCCGGTCTCCAGGAAATCGGCCAGGACGCGGTCCATCTCGGCCTCGGCGACCTGAAGCTCCACTCCCGGCGCGGGCACGACGACCAGTCCGAAGGTCGCATCGTCGATCGAGGTCCCGTCATAGAAGGCCGAGGCATAGACCGCCACCTGCGCATCGAACTGCAACGCCCGCGCCATGACCGAGGTCTGGCCGTTCCCGCCCAGAAGCTCGGCCAGCACGGTCAGGGCGGCGGCGTCCTTCTGGTTGCCGGGGTCGCGCTCGGGCGCGAGGTAGGTGCGGATGAGATAGGGCTCCGACACCCGCTCGTCGGCCAGCGCGATCCGGCGTTCGGCCAGTTGCGGCGGCTCCTGCGGGCGCGTGCGCGGCGCGATGCCGTCAGAGGGTTCCAGCGGGCCGTAGTGCTTTTCCGCCAGCGCCTTCACGGCATCGGGCTGCACATCGCCGGCGATGATCAGGGTGGCGTTGTTGGGCGCATAGAAGCGTTCGTAATAGGACAGCGCATCCTCGCGGTCCAGCGCCTCGATCTCATGCCGCCAGCCGATCACCGGGATGGCATAGGGATTGTTCAGGAACTGCGCCGCCCGCATCTGTTCTGACAAGAGCGAGCCGGGAGAGCTGTCCGTCCGCTGTGCGCGCTCTTCCAGAATCACCTGCCGCTCGGTCGCGACATCCTCTTCCGTCAGGCGCAGGTTGCGCATCCGGTCGGCTTCCATCTCCATCACCAACTCCAGCCGGTCGGCGGCGATGCGCTGGAAATAGGCGGTATAGTCCCAAGAGGTGAAGGCGTTGTCGTCGCCCCCCTGCGCTTCGACGATGGCCGAGAACTGGTTGGGCCCCACCTTCTCGGTGCCCTTGAACATCAGGTGTTCCAGGAAATGCGCGATGCCGGAATGGCCTGCGGGTTCGTCCGCCGCGCCGACCCGGTACCAGATCATCTGCACCACGACCGGGGCGCGGTGATCCTCGATCACCACCACGTCCAGGCCGTTGTCCAGCGTGAAGGTGGTCACTGGCTCGGCCGCCACGGGAAGGGCAAGCGCCAGCGACAGGGCGGCGCCCCGGACAAGATCACGATGCATCAGGCTCTCCCTATGGCGTGGGGGCATAGTGCAGACCGGCGGCCTGCGATCAAGGCGGGGGAACGCGCTTGTTACTCTTCGCCAGCCTTGCGCGGCGGGGCCGAGGGCGTGCGCAGGCCCAGCCTGCGCCAGCGGGCGAGTTCAGCCTGCTGGTCCAGGCTCTGGTCGCGGTAGGCCTTGTAGTAGACATTCACGTTGAACAGCCGCTCGAGGATCCGGCCGTTGTTGTCGCGCCGCCATTCCAGGTCTTCGGCCGCCAGCGTCGCGCGGATGCCGGAGTCGACCCCGAACCGCGCCGCATGGGCGTAGATCGCACTGTCGGCCGAGGGGATGCCGCCGGCCGCGCCCGGACGCCCGCCCAGCGCGATGACGGCGTCATCCTCGGGGCGGCGGTCGGTGCGGTTGGTCCCGCCCAGCGTCGGTTCGGGCAGGTCGGTCAGGGTTTCGGGCATTTCCAGCGGTTTCGGCGGCACGATGGCGAATTCGTCCGGCCCGCTGCCCGTCCGCAGGTTCATCAGCTCGGGCGCGCCCTTGCCGCCGCAAGCCGTAAGGACAAACACCGCTGCAACCGCGATGAACGCCTTGCCCCTTGCCGCCTGCATGCCTGCCTCCGAACCCGTCTTTGCCCCCTCTTAGCCTAAAGCGATCCGGTCGTCACGGGGGGATTACTTCCTTGCGCGGGAAGGCTTCCCGCCGTCCTTCCGGCCATCGGCCAGGAACACCAGCCCGACCGCGCCCAGGAAGATCGCGATGTCAGCCACGTTGAAGGCATAGGGATTCTTGATCCCGCAGCAGGACATGTTCAGGAAATCCGCCACCGCGCCATAGGCCAGCCGGTCCACCACATTACCCAGCGCGCCGCCGACCAGCAGCCCGCCCGCGACCTGCAGCCAGCGCCCGCCAGGTGTGCGCCGCAGCCACCAGATCACCCAGGCCGAGATCGCCAGAGCCACCGCGATCAGCCCCCAGCGCGCGATGTCCGAGCCATGCGCCATCAGGCCGAAGTTGATCCCCCGGTTCCAAGCCATGCGGAAGACCAGAAAGGGCGGGAAGATATCGATCTCGACCCGGTTCGCCAGGTCCAGCCCGAAGACCACGGCCAGCTTGGTCAGCTGGTCCAGGACAAAGGTCGCAAGCGCGCTCAGCCAGAATCGCCGCATCATCAGTGCCGGAAGTGCCGCATGCCGGTGAAGACCATGGCCAGCCCACGCTCATCCGCCGCCGCGATCACCTCGTCGTCGCGCATCGAGCCGCCCGGTTGGATGATCGCCGTCGCCCCGGCCTCGGCCGCGGTGATGAGGCCGTCGGCGAAGGGGAAGAAGGCGTCCGAGGCCACGACCGAACCCTTGGTCAAGGGCCCCGCCAGCCCCAGGGCCTCGGCCATGTCCTGCGCCTTGCGGGCGGCGATCCGGGTCGAATCGACGCGGCTCATCTGGCCCGCGCCGACGCCCACGGTCGCGCCGTCCCTGACGTAGATGATCGCGTTCGACTTGACGTGCTTGGCCACCGTCCAGGCGAACATCAGGTCGCGCATCTCGGCATCCGAGGGCGCGCGCCTGGTCACCACCTTCAGGTCCGACGGCGCGACATGCCCCGCATCGCGGTCCTGCACCAGGAAGCCGCCCGCCACCTGCTTGAAGGCCAGCCCCCCGGCCTTGGCGTCCGGCAGCGCGCCCGTGGTCAAGAGCCGCAGGTTCTTCTTGCCCGCGAACACCGCCTTGGCCTCCTCCGTCGCATCGGGGGCGATCACCACCTCGGTGAAGATCTTCACGATCTCTTCCGCCGTGGCCCCGTCAAGCACCTGGTTCAGCGCGACGATCCCGCCGAAGGCGCTGGTCTGGTCGCATTGGTAGGCACGCTGGTAGGCCTCGGTCAGGGTCGCGGCCGTGGCCACCCCGCAAGGGTTCGCGTGCTTGATGATCGCGCAGGCCGGGGCGCCGCCGGCGAATTCGGCCACCAGCTCGAAGGCCGCGTCGGTGTCGTTGATGTTGTTGTAGGACAGCTCCTTGCCCTGCCACTGCCGCGCCGTCGCCACGCCGGGGCGGCGGCTGCCGTCCAGGTAGAAGGCGGCCGCCTGATGCGGGTTCTCGCCATAGCGCAGGGGCTGCGCCAGCTTGCCGGCAAAGCTGCGATAGCGCGGGGTCGGCTCCTTGATCTCGCCCGCCAGCCAGGTGCTGACGGCGGTGTCATAGGCCGCCGTCCGGGCATAGGCCGTCAGCGCCAGCTTCTGCCGGAAGGCCAGGGTCGTCGCGCCGTCATGCGCGCGCATCTGGTCCAGGAGCGGGCCGTAATCCGCCGGGTCGGTCACCACCGTCACGAACTTGTGGTTCTTCGCCGCCGCCCGGATCATCGCCGGTCCGCCGATGTCGATATTCTCGATGCAGGTGGCATGGTCCGCGCCCTTGGCCACCGTCTCCTCGAACGGGTAGAGGTTGACGACCAAGAGGTCGATCGGCTCGATCCCGTGCGCCGCCATGGCGACCAGATGCTCGTCATCGTCGCGCAGCGCCAGGAGGCCGCCATGCACCATCGGGTGCAGGGTCTTGACGCGACCGTCCATCATCTCGGGAAAGCCGGTCACATCGGCCACGTCCCGCACCTTCAGCCCCGCCGCCCGCAGCATGATCGAGGTGCCCCCGGTCGAGATCAGCTCGACCCCCTGGGCATCCAGCGCCCGCGCCAGCTCCAGGAGGCCGGACTTGTCGGAAACCGAAATCAGCGCGCGGCCGATGGGGACGAGGTTGGTCATGGCGATACCCTCTCAGATGCCCGGCGGGGCCTTCGGGCGACCGTCAGGCGCCGTCCAGGTCCCGGATGGCCAGCGGAGTATCCTTTGCCTTCGCCAAGGTCCAGCCTATCCGCGTCTCGAATCCCCGCGCGTTGCCGTGCAGCACGATCTGGGCGCAGGGCCAGGGCTGCGACCGCCCGGCCTCCAGATAGGCCGAGGGCTCCAGCCCCAGGGCCACGGGGCCGGTGAAGCGGAAGATCCAGACCTCGCCGCTGCGCAGATGCAGCGTGACGGCAGCCTCGGCCAGGTCCAGCTCGGCCTCCACCTCGGGATGCAGGTGGAAGCGGATCGCGAAACCCGCCCCGGTCATCGCGGTCGCGGTCATCAGTTCCTCGAAGCGCCGCCGCGCCTCATGGGTCAACGCGGTCAGGCTGTCCACGCCCGACAGGCGGCGGCCGTCATGGCTCAAGGTCAGGCTCCGGCTGGCGGTCAGGCCGTGGCTCGCCAGCCAGCCGTCATGCGCCAGGTAGAGGTCCGTCCCCTCAAGCCCCGGCGTGATCCGGCAGGCCGTCACCACCGCCCGCTCGGCCAGATCCTCGCCCGCCCCCAGCCGCGAGGACGAGGCCCCCTCCATCGCCAGCACCGAATGCGATTGCGTCGCCCGCGCCGCCTGTCGCCAGGCCGGGCCGAACGCCTCGCCCGCGCCGCAGCTCACCACCACCGGCCGCCGCCCCGAGGTCAACTCGAAAGCGGCGGTCGAGGCATGCGCCCGCCGCGCCGCCCGCCCTCCGGGTGGCGCGGAGGCATCGACGATTACCGTGGTCCGCCGCCCGCTCAGCCGGGCAAAACCCATCGCGATCGGCGCGGACGCCCCCGCACGCACCCCGGCCAGCGCCAGCGCCTGATCCAGCCGCCCCTCGGCCCCCGCGCCGCCGCCATGGAACCGCGCCAACCCGCCATCGGCATGGCGCAGCACCCGCAGCGTCGGGGCGATGCGCCGTATCGCCGCCGACAGGGCCGCAGGCACCGGATGCGCGCCTTCGGTCAGCACGCCGGCCGTCCAGGCAAGCAGCGTCAGCAGCTCCGAAAGCTCCTCGGGATTGCGCGAGGCGATGCCGCCCTCGGCGTCGATCTCCGCCTCGCAGGCCGCCGCCAGCGCCGCCGTCGCAGGGCCGATCAGCCGCTGCATCCCGGCCAGCAGGACCCCGGCATGGACCAGGCCCACCAGCGCCTCGATGCGGGGCAGGCCCGCGGGGGCCGCCTTCCAGCGCCGCGCCAGATAGGCCGCCTGCCGGGACAGCGCGCGGTAAAAGCCCCCCGCCTGCGCCCGGTCGCGCCCCGCCAGCAGCAGTGCCGCATGATGCAGCCAGCGCAGGATCCGCCGCCCGGTCAGCTCGGGCGTCCAGCCCGCTCCCTGCCCTGCGCCATGTCGGGCGATCCAGTGCCAGGTCCAGTCCTGCGCCTGCCGCCGGGCCGGTTTCGTGCCCAGGGCCGCCAGATCGTCCAGCCAGCCGAACCCCTGCGCCGCGGCGGAAAAATCGGCATCCGGCGCGGCGATGTCCCAAAGCGGGACGCCGGGGGCCGCGACCAGATGTCCGGCCAGGAACACCTCTCCCGCCACCAGCCGCTCGCCCCGCGTGACGGACCCGACCGAGCGGGGCTCGGGCTGCACCGCGAAGCCCGAGGCCGGCCGCGCCCGAAGCGCCGCCAGCACCGCCAGCCGGTCGGCCAGCCGGTCCAATCGCCCTGACGCGTTGCTGATCCGGCCCACGCCCCGCCTCGCTCACCTGTCCGGTAGCCCCGGAACGTGCGGCGATGATAGGCAAGACCGGCCCGCCCGTCGATGACTTCGTCACCCCTCGCGGGTCTGCGCCGACGAGGAGACGAAGTGGAGAAAGCCTCAGGCCAGATGGTCGATGCGTTGCAGCACCTGCGCGAGATGCCCGACCTCGCCCAGCCAGCGCGCCAGCAGCTTCGGATCATGCGGCGCGCCATGCACCCCCGCCGCGATCTCGCGGTTCATCACCGCCTCGATCGCCAGCGACACCGGGATCGAGACCAGCCGCCCCATCGCCGTTCCGCGCTCATCGCCCCAGGCATCCATCGCCCAGGTCTGGTGGAACACCGGCTTGCCATCCTTTTCCGCCTTCAGCGCCACGAACAGGACCACCCGGTCCGGCTCGCCCTCGGCATAGGAATTCTCCTTCAGCAGTTCCGCCGCCCGCGCGTTCAGCGCCGCATCGACCTCGGCCGCGCTCTTGCCCTCCAGCCCCTCGATCTCTCGGAAGATCGGCGCCCAGGCGTCGGCCCAGCCGTTCAGCCGGATCGTCCCGCGCACGAAGTCGCGCACCTTCCAGTGCTTCTCGAAGCGGTATTCCTCCATGAAGGGATAGCTGTCACGGTTCGGATAGACCTCGAAGCTTTCCGGCACCGGCAGGGGCGCGTCATAGCGGGTGATCGCATCCCAGGGCCGGTTGACCCGCAGTTCCGAGAAATGCCGCAAGCTGCGCGAGGGCGAGCGCAGCGCCTTCAGTACCCCCGCCGGGGCCCAGCTGAACTTGTAGCGGAAGGCATTCGCGACCTTCGGCACCCCGCCGCAGTACGAGGTGAAGGACAGCACATTCTCGGGATCATAGGCCTTGGACGCGCGGTACCGCGCCACCAGGTCATGCGCCATCAGGTGGTCGATGCCGGGATCGAGGCCGACCTCGTTCACCGAGACCAGCCCATTTTCCCGGAACGTCTCGTCCAGCGCCCGCATCTCGGGCGCGATGTAGGAGGAGGAGCAGAAGTTCGCCCCCTTCTCCAGGCAGAGCTTCGCGATCCCGACATGCTGGTCGGCGGGCAGCATCGACACGGCGATGTCGCCCGGCTTCAGCACGGCGGCCAGCGCCTCCAGGCTGAAGGGCCGGATGTCCTGCGTCAGGTCGCCGACCTCGGCACGCGCCTTCTCGACCGTGCGGTTCCACACCGTGACGGGATGGCCCGCCTCGATCAGCCGCCGCAGCCCCGGAATCGACGACAGCCCCGTGCCGCACCAATGGATCGTCATGTTCTCACTCCCCTCGCTTGGCCGATGCGCGACCAAGAGTTTTCGAAAACTCTTGCAAATCTTTTCGAAAAGATTTGCGCCCTCTCACACGCTCGCGACGTGCCTGTCGAATTCCACCTTCGCCCGCCCCCAGACGCCCTTGTCCAGGTCCTTCAGCGTCAGCAGCGAAGGCAGAAGCTGCGCCGCATAGTCCTGCGAGGACTCGACCGGCATCAGGCTGGGCAAATTGTCGATCGCCGTCACGTCCAGCGGCGGGTTCTCGGCCACCCGCAGCGCCGGCGCGTCCCAGTCCGTTGCCCGGTCATAGACTTTGATCGGCGAGAAATCCGAGGTCGGGTCGCAGGCGATATCGCCGATCACCGTCAGCTTCCTCGGATCGGTCTTGGCGCTCGCCGGGACAAACACCGGGCAGCCCGGACGCGCCAGGATGCAGTTCAGGAAGATCTCGTGCTCCAGCACCTCCGGGAACGGCCCGCCGCTTGCGGTCTCGGCCATGTCCCATTTCGTCACCTCGACGCCCATGGCGTCGCACAGATCCGCCGCCCCGGTCCCCACGCGCCCCAGCGCCCCGATGATGATCGCCCGTGGCCGGCCGAGGCCCGCCAGCTCTGCGCCCAGCTCGGCCAGAAGCGCATCCTTCGACGCCACCTTCCGGACCGGCCCGGCGATCCCGCCGCGCTGCTGCGCCGCCCAGCATTTCAGGCTGACAGCCGCCCCGGCATAGCCCGCCCAATAGCCGAAGGCCGCGACCCGGCGGCCGCCCTCGTCCACCAGATATTCCAGGTCATACAGCGTCCCGCCCCCGGCCTTGAACCGCTGCAAGAGCACCCGCCCCGCCGGCTGGCCCTTGTAGGCATGGCCGAACATGATGTGCCGATGCGTCAGCGGCGTGCCCACCTCGGGCAGTTCCTTCAGCCCGAAGACGATCGCCTCCGCCGGGGCCCCGGGCCAGGAGTTTTCGGCCGCGATCCCGCAGCCCGCCGCCACATAGCCGTCCAGCGGGATCGCCCGGACCGAGGACCGCTCCACCGTGACCCGGATCCCCGCCCGGACCAGCGCGGCCGCGCCTTCGGGCGTGATCCCCACGCGCTCCTCGTTCGGCCGCTCTTCGGCGCGCACCCAGAGATGGGTCATGTCCGGTCCTTCCGCTTGCTCACGCCGCCCCTTTAGCAGAACCTCCGCCCAAGACCATAGGCCAGCAAGCCCGTCCGGCTTGCAATTCGCAGCCATTCGACGCAACCCTGCCCGGAGCCGATACGAGTTTCCGATGCAGATCGAACCCACCGCCCTGCCCGAGGTCCTGGTCCTCACCCCCCGCCGCTTCGGCGACGCGCGCGGCTGGTTCACCGAAAGCTGGAACGCCGCCCGCATGGCCGATGCCGGCCTCGACCTGCCCTGGGTGCAGGACAACCACTCCTTCTCCGCCGCGAAAGGCACCCTGCGGGGCCTGCACTACCAGTCGCCTCCCCGCGCGCAGGACAAGCTGGTGCGCTGCACCCGCGGCGCGATCCTTGACGTCGCAGTCGACATCCGCACCGGATCGCCCGCCTTCGGTCGCCATGTCGCCGTCGAACTGACCCCCGGGAACGGGCGGCAACTCCTTGTCCCCAAGGGCTTCCTGCATGGCTTCCTGACCCTGGCCGACGACACCGAGGTGCAGTACAAATGCACCGACCTTTACAGCCCGGAGCATGACGGCGCCGTCCGTTGGGACGATCCCGCCCTCGGCATCGACTGGGGCACCTCCGCGCCGATCCTCTCGGACAAGGACGCAAGCGCCCCCCTGCTGGCCGGGATCGGCCAGCCCTTCCGTTGGGAGGCGAAATGAGACTTCTCGTCACCGGAGGCTGCGGCTTCATCGGTTCCGCCGTCGTCCGTCTGGCCGTGGCCCGGGGCCACGAGGTCGTCAACCTCGACGCCATGACCTATGCCGCGAACGGGGCCAACGTCGCCTCCGTCGCCCACTCCAACCTCTACAGCTTCGAGAAGGCCGACATCCGCGACCGCGCCGCGCTGGACCGCATCTTCGCCACCCACAACCCCGACGCCGTGATGCACCTCGCCGCCGAAAGCCATGTCGACCGCTCCATCGACGGGCCGGCGGATTTCATCGAAACCAACATCACCGGCACCTTCAACCTCCTCGAAGCCGCCCGCACCCACTGGACCCGCCACGGCAAACCCGCAAGCTTCCGCTTCCACCACATCTCCACCGACGAGGTCTTCGGCTCCCTCGGCCCCACCGGCCAGTTCACCGAACACACCCCCTACGACCCCCGCTCGCCCTATTCCGCGTCGAAAGCCGCCTCCGACCACCTGATCCGCGCCTGGGCCGAAACCTATGGGCTTCCGACCGTCCTCACCAACTGCTCCAACAACTACGGCCCCTACCATTTCCCCGAAAAGCTGATCCCCGTCACCATCCTGAACGCCCTTCACGCCAAGCCCATCCCGGTCTACGGCACCGGCGAGAACATCCGCGACTGGCTCTATGTCGAGGACCACGCCGACGCCCTCCTCCTCGTCCTGGAAAAGGGCGCACCGGGCCGCAGCTACAACATCGGCGGCGAGAACGAACGCCGCAACATCGACCTCGTGCGCACCATCTGCGCGCTCCTCGACGAGATGGCCCCAAAGGCCACCCCCTACGCCGACCAGATCACCTTCGTCGCCGACCGCCCCGGCCACGACGCCCGCTATGCCATCGACCCGACCCGCCTCCGCGAGGAACTCGGCTGGAGGCCCTCGGTCACCGTGGAAGAGGGCCTGCGCCGCACCGTGCGCTGGTATCTCGACAACGAAGCCTGGTGGCGCCCGCTGCTCGACCGGAAGGGCGTGGGCGAACGGTTGGGGAAGGCATGAAACTGCTCGTCTTCGGCAAGACCGGCCAGGTCGCCCGCGAGCTTGCCCGGATCGCGCCGGACGCCACCTTCCTTGGCCGCGAGGACGCCGATCTGACGAACCCCGCCGCCTGCGCCGCCGCCATCGCGGCCACCGACGCGCATGCCGTGATCAACGCCGCCGCCTGGACCGCCGTGGACAAGGCCGAGACCGAGGAGGCCGCCGCCACCTTGGTCAACGGCGACGCGCCCACCGCAATGGCCCGCGCTGCCGCCGCGCGGGGCCTCCCCTTCCTCCACATCTCCACCGACTATGTCTTCGACGGATCGGGCGACCGGCCCTTCGCGCCGGACCACCCCGCCGCGCCGCTGAACGCCTATGGCCGGTCGAAACTGGCCGGCGAGCAGGGCATCCGCGCCGCAGGCGGCAACCACCTGATCCTGCGCACCTCCTGGGTCGTCTCGGCCCACGGCGCGAATTTCGTCAA
Source organism: Tabrizicola soli (assembly GCF_015999335.1). GTDB lineage: Bacteria > Pseudomonadota > Alphaproteobacteria > Rhodobacterales > Rhodobacteraceae > Tabrizicola > Tabrizicola soli. Next base: position 97,527 of record NZ_JAEACP010000016.1, read on the forward strand.
GACCATGCTGCGCCTCGGGGCCGAGCGCGACAGCCTCGCGGTCGTCGCCGACCAGATCGGCGGCCCCACCCCCGCCGCCGCCGTCGCGCAGGCCCTGGTCGCCGCCGCCCGGGCCCTGACCCGCGGCGCGCCGGGCGGCACCCACCATTTCTCCGGCCGACCCGACACCAGCTGGGCCGGTTTCGCCCGCGCCATCATGGCCGAGGCCGGGTTTCCCTGCCGGATCGACGGCATCCCGACCAGCGATTACCCCACTCCGGCCCGACGCCCGCTGAATTCCCGCCTTGATTGCAGCGCATTTACCACGGCATTCGGCATCCCGCGCCCCGACTGGCGGCCGGGCCTCGCCACCATCGTGAAGGAGCTTCATCCATGACCCGCAAGGGCATCCTCCTCGCCGGAGGCACCGGCTCCCGGCTCTGGCCGATCACGCTGGGCACCTCGAAGCAACTCCTGCCGATCTACGACAAGCCGATGGTCTATTACCCGATCTCGGTCCTGATGCTCTCCGGCATCCGCGAGATCGCGATCATCACCACGCCCGAGGACCAGCCGCAGTTCCAGCGCCTCCTGGGCGACGGCAGCCAATGGGGCCTCAGCTTCACCTGGATCATCCAGGAGCGCCCCGAGGGCCTGGCGCAAGCCTACCTGCTGTCCCGCGATTTCCTTGCCGGAGCGCCTTCGGCCATGGTCCTGGGCGACAACATCTTCTTCGGCCATGGCCTGCCCGAGATCCTGCACCGTGCCAACTTGCAACCCTCCGGTGGCACCGTCTTCGGCTACCACGTCGCCGACCCCGAACGCTACGGCGTCGCCGCCTTCGATGCCCAAGGCCGTGTCACCCGGATCGTGGAAAAGCCGCGGGACCCGCCCTCCAGCTTCGCCATCACCGGGCTCTACTTCCTCGACGGCCGCGCCCCCGATCTCGCCGCAAGGATCACGCCCTCGCCGCGCGGAGAACTGGAGATCGTCGACCTCCTAGAACACTACCGCGCCGAGGGCAGCCTGCAGGTCGAGCGCATGGGCCGCGGCTTTGCCTGGCTCGATACCGGCACTCCGGGCAGCCTTCTCGATGCCGGAAACTTCGTACGCACGCTGCAAGACCGGCAAGGGATGCAGGTCGGCTCGCCGGACGAGGTGGCCTTCCACCAAGGCTGGATCGACCGCGCCGGGCTGGCCGAGCGGGCGCAGGTCTTCGGCAAGTCGAGCTACGGCGCACATCTGGAAGGCGTGCTGAAAGAGTGACCGCGCCGGGGACCGACGGGGCCAGACGGCGTCGATCAGTGCAAAGGACTCCCGCCTGGCCAACGCGCGACCCCCGGAAATCGAACGATTTCCGGACCGGAATTCTCCTTCAGAATTCCGGCGCCCCGATCAGGACGCGGGCTCGGCGACCGGCCGCCGGATCGACGGGGCCGCTTCCAGCACCAGGGGCCGGAACCCCGCCCCGCCGGCGTCGACCAGCGTGAAGAACTCGCGCCGCATCCGGGGCTCCCAGAAGTCGTTGATATGGCCCGCTAGGCCCGCGACCCCCTCGGCATGGGGCTTCGTCTCCATGAACAGCGCAATCTGGTTGGCCATCCGCACAATCTTGTCAGCCGACATCGGCCCCCTCCGTCATCAAGCGATCCGTATGCGAGAAGACCTCGAATCGGTCCCCCCTCGCCAGGGCGACCAGGGTGATCCCCGCCCGCTCGGCCAGTTCCACCGCCTCGGCCGTCGGGGCCGAGACCGCAATGATCATGGGCGCGCCCAGCATCGCCACCTTCTGCACCATGTCCGTCGACACGCGAGAGGTCAGCACCACCGCACCCTCCGGCCGGGTTCCCTGCCGGACCATCCCGCCCACCAGCTTGTCCAGCGCATTGTGCCGGCCCACGTCTTCCCGGGCCAAGAGCAACCGCCCGTTCCAGAACGCCGCGCCATGCACGGCGCGCGTCGCGTCATGCAGCCGCTGCTCGCCCGGAAGCGCCGCCACGGCTTCCCGGACCTGCGAAGGCGTCATCCGGAACGCCGAAGGCCCCACCACCGGAACCTCGCGCAGCGCCTGGTCGATGCTGTCGATCCCGCAGAGCCCGCAACCGACCGGCCCCGCCATCACCCGCCGCCGGGCGGCCAGCCGCGCCTCGGCCTCGGGTTTCAGCCAGACCTGCACGTCGCGGCCCCGGGGAACCGTCTCGACCTCGACCGACAGCACCTCCTCCGGGCCTGCAATCCCCTCGGTCACGGCGAAGCCATAGCCGAAGTCCTCCAGGTCCGAAGGGGTCGCCATCATCACCGCCTGCGTGGTGCCGTTGAACGACAGCGCGACGGCCACTTCCTCGGGCAGGATCCGGTCCCCCGGCGTCACCGAGGGGCCGAACACCAGCCGGGGCGTGGCCCGCGCGCCCTTCATTCCGCCGCCAGGATCCGTCGCGACAGGGCCGCCTGCGCGGCATATTCCTCCTGCCACTCGGACGGGCCGTTGGAGGGCGAGACCTGCACCGCCGTCACCTTGTATTCCGGGCAGTTCGTCGCCCAGTCCGAGAAATCGGTGGTGATGACGTTGGCCTGGGTGTCGGGGTGGTGGAAGGTGGTGTAGACCACCCCCGCCGCCACCCGGTCGGTGATCGTCGCCCGCAGCGTGGTTTCCCCCGCCCGGCTGGCCAGCCGCACCCAGTCGCCTTCCCGGATGCCCCGGTTCTCGGCGTCATGCGGGTTGATCTCCAGCAGGTCCTGGTCGTGCCAGACGACGTTCGCCGTCCGCCGCGTCTGCGCGCCCACGTTGTACTGGCTGAGAATCCGGCCCGTGGTCAGCAAGAGCGGGAAGCGCGGCCCGGCCTTTTCATCCGTCGCCACATATTCGGTGCGGATGAACTTGCCCTTGCCGCGGACGAAGCCGTCGATATGCATCATCGGCGTGCCTTCCGGCGCCTTCTCGTTGCAGGGCCACTGGACGGAGCCCAGCGTCTCCAGCTTCTCGTAGGTCACGCCGGCAAAGGAGGGCGTGGTCATCGCGATCTCGTCCATGATCTGCGACGGATGGGTGTAACTCCAGTTCGCGCCCATGGCGTTGGCGAACATCTGGGTGACTTCCCAGTCGGCGTAGCCCTGCTTCGGCGCCATCACCTGGCGGACCATGTTGATTCGGCGCTCGGCGTTGGTGAAGGTGCCGTCCTTCTCCAGGAAGGTCGAGCCGGGGAAGAACACATGCGCATAGTTCGCGGTCTCGTTCAGGAACAGGTCGTGGACGATCACGCATTCCATCGCCGCCAGGCCCGCCGCGACATGATGGGTGTCGGGGTCGGATTGCAGGATGTCCTCGCCCTGGCAATAAAGGCCCTTGAACGTGCCCTCGACGGCGGCGTCCAGCATGTTCGGGATGCGCAGGCCGGGCTCGGGGTCGATGGTGACGCCCCAGGCCTTTTCATAGATCGCACGCACTTCCGGGTTCTTCACATGGCGGTAGCCCGGCAGTTCATGCGGGAAGGACCCCATGTCGCAGGAGCCCTGCACGTTGTTCTGGCCGCGCAGCGGGTTCACGCCCACGCCCTGCCGACCGATGTTGCCGGTCAGCATGGCGAGGTTGGCGATGCCGATCACCGTGGTCGAGCCCTGGCTGTGCTCGGTCACACCGAGGCCGTAGTAGATCGCCGCATTGCCGCCGGTGGCATAGAGCCGCGCCGCGCCACGCACTTCCGCGGCCGGCACGCCCGTCACCAGTTCCAGCGCCTCGGGCGAGTGCTTGGGATCGGCGATGAACTCCATGTAGTCTTGGAATTCGTCCCAGTCGCAGCGGGTGCGGATGAACTCCTCATCGTAGAGCTTCTCGGTCACGATGACATGCGCCAGCGCCGAGACCACCGCCACGTTCGTCCCCGGCGTGAGGGCCAGGTGATGGTCGGCCTTGTAGTGCGGGCCTTCCACGGTTTCTGTCCGGCGCGGATCGACGACGATCAGCTTCGCGCCCTTGCGCAGCCGCTTCTTCATCCGGCTGGCAAAGACCGGGTGCGCCGCCGAGGGGTTGGCGCCGATCACCATGATCACGTCCGAGTCCTCGACCGAGTCGAAGTCCTGCGTGCCGGCCGAGGTGCCGAAGGTCTGGCCCAGGCCATAGCCGGTAGGCGAATGGCAGACGCGGGCGCAGGTGTCGGTGTTGTTGTTCATGAACACCGCGCGGGTCAGCTTCTGGACGAGATAGGTCTCCTCGTTCGTGCAGCGGCTGGAGGTGATCACGCCGACCGAGTTCCGGCCGTACTTGGCCTGGAGCCCCTTCATCTTCGCCGCGGCGAATTCCATCGCCTCGGCCCAGGAGACCTCTTTCCACGGGTCGGTGATCGCGTCGCGGATCATCGGGTTCAGGATGCGGTCCTGGTGCGTGGCATAGCCATAGGCGAAGCGGCCCTTGACGCAGGAATGGCCCCGGTTGGCCTTGCCGTGCTTGTAGGGCGTCATCCGCACCAGTTCGTCGCCGCGCATTTCGGCCTTGAACGAGCAACCGACGCCGCAATAGGCGCAGGTGGTGATGACCGAACGGTCAGGCAGGCCCATCTCGGCGATGGATTTCTCCTGCAGGCTGCCGGTCGGGCAAACCTGCACGCAAGCGCCGCAGGACACGCAGTCAGACGACAGGAAGTTGTCCTCCGACACCCCGGCGCTGACCCGGCTGTCGAAGCCCCGGCCCTCGATGGTCAGGGCGAAGGTGCCCTGCACATCCTCGCAGGCCCGCACGCAAAGCGAGCAGACGATGCATTTCGAGCTGTCGAAGGTGAAGTAGGGGTTGCTCTCGTCGACCGGGCGCCAGTCCGGGTTGGCGGTGCCATCCGCGCCATACTGGCGCACATGGTCGGCGACCGGCTGATAGCGGATCTCGCGCAGGCCGACGCGGGCGGCCATGGTCTGCAGCTGGCTGTCGCCGTTCGCGGCATCGGTCAGGCCCGGCACCGGATGGTCCGAGGCGTAGAGCTCCATCACGCCGCGGCGGATCTGCTGCACGTTCGGCGACTGGGTGTGCACCTTGATCCCCGGCATGACCGGCGTCGTGCACGAGGCGGGCGTGCCGTTCCGCCCCTCGATCTCGACCAGACACAGGCGGCAGGAGCCGAAGGCGTCCATGCTGTCGGTGGCGCAGAGCTTGGGCACCGAGATGCCCAGTTCGGCCGCCGCGCGCATGATGCTGGTGCCTTCCGGCACGGTCACGTCGTAGCCGTCGATGTTCAGCGTGACCAGTTTCTTCGACTTCGCGGCCGGGGTGCCGAAGTCACGGTCGGGGATGATGAAGTCTTTCATTCGGCAGCCTCCTTCGCGCGGACGAAGTCATCGGGGAAATGGGTGAGGGCGCTCATCACCGGATATGGGGTGAATCCGCCAAGGGCGCAAAGCGAGCCCAGCTTCATGGTGTTGCACAAGTCGGTGATCAGCGGAATCGCGCTCGTATCGCCGCGCGCCAGCCGGTCCAGCGTCTCGACCCCGCGGATCGAGCCGATGCGGCAGGGCGTGCACTTGCCGCAGCTCTCGATCGCGCAGAATTCCATCGCGAAGCGGGCCATCTGCAGCATGTCGATGGTGTCGTCAGCCACCGTCAGGCCGGCGTGACCGATGAGCCCGTCCTTCGCGCCGAATTCCTCATAGCCGAAGGGCGTGTCGAAGAGCGAGACCGGGAACCATGCCCCCAGCGGCCCGCCGACCTGCACCGCCTTCACCGGGCGGCCCGAGGCGGTGCCGCCGCCGATCTCGTTCACGATCTGGCCGAGGGTCAGGCCGAAGGCCACCTCGTAGAGGCCACCGAAGCGCACGTTCCCTGCGATCTGCAGCGGGATCGTGCCGCGCGACCGGCCAAGGCCGAAGTCCTTGTAGTAGGCCGCCCCCCTGGCCATGATCACCGGCACCGAGGCCAGCGAGATCACGTTGTTGACCACGGTCGGCCGGCCCAGGAAGCCCTGCAGCGCCGGCAGCGGCGGCTTGGCCCGCACCACGCCGCGCTTGCCTTCCAGCGAGTTCAGGAGCGAGGTTTCCTCGCCGCAGACATAGGCCCCGGCGCCGACGCGGATCTCCATGTCGAAGCGCGGGCCCAGCACGCCCGCCTCGCGCGCGATGCGCACGGCGGCTTCCATCACCCGGATCGCCACCGGATATTCGCTGCGGATGTAGACGTAGCCCTTGGTCGCCCCGGTGGCGAGCCCGGCGATCGCCATGCCCTCGATCAGGGTGAAGGGATCGCCTTCCATCAGCATCCGGTCGGCGAAGGTGGCGCTGTCGCCCTCGTCGGCGTTGCAGACGATGTATTTCTGGTCCGCCACCGCCTCCGAGACGGTCTTCCACTTGATCCCCGTGGGGAAGCCCGCGCCGCCCCGGCCGCGCAGGCCGGACTCGGTCACTTCCGCCACGATCTCGGGCGCGGCCATCTTCACCGCCCGCTCCAGCCCCACCAGGCCGCCATGCGCGCGGTAGTCGTCCAGCGACAGGGGGTCGATCACGCCGACGCGGGCAAAGGTCAGCCGCGTCTGGCCCTTCATCCAGGGCAATTCCTCGACCAGCCCCACCGCCTTGGGATGCGAGGCGAGATCGCCGAACAGCCCGGCCACATCGGCCACCGCCATCGGACCAAAGCCCAGGCGGCCCTCGGCGGAAACCACCTCGACCAGCGGCTCCAGCCAGACCATCCCGCGGCTGCCGTTGCGCACCACCTCAACCGTCACGCCGCGGCGCGCCGCTTCATCCGTGATCGCCGCCGCGACCTTGTCCGCGCCCAGCGCGACCGCCGCCGAATCCAGGGGAACGTAGATCTTCATTTCGCCACCTCCGCCAGCACCGACTCGTCGCAGCGGCCGACCAGCCGCCCGTCCACCATCGCCGAAGGCCCGCAGGCGCAGAGGCCCAGGCAGAACACCGGCTCCAGCGTGACGCGTCCGTCCGGCGTCGTCTCGTGCCAGTCGATCCCCAGCGCCTTCTTGATCTGCTCGGCCACCGCATCCGCGCCCATGGTCTGGCAGGCCTCGGCCCGGCACAGCTTCAGCACATGCCGCCCGGCGGGGGCCTTGCGGAAATCGTGGTAGAAGCTGATCACGCCATGCACCTCGGCCTTCGACATGGTCAGGGCCTTGGCGATCTGCGGAACGGCAGCTTCCGGCACATGGCCGAAGGCTTCCTGGATGGCATGGAGGATCGGCAGCAGCGGCCCCTCAAGCCCGCGATGGGCCTCGAGGATTTCGGCGATCCGGTCGGAATGGGGATGGGAATCGAGCATGCGGGCGACCTCTTGCTAGCATGCAGCGGTATACGCCCGTCGATAGGATAATCAATGTCGATATATCGTCAATTGATAGGAGATGCCTATCGAAACAGCCGGATCGCCTCGTCCACCAGCGCCTGCAACACCGGCGTCTGCGGGTCGCGCCGGGCCGCGATCAGGCCGACCGTGTGCTCGGCTTCCGGCTCGACGATCGGGATCGAATGCAGCCGCCCGTCCGCCACGAACATGTCCGCCAGCTTCTTCGGCACGATCGAGGCCCAGCGCCCGGTCAGTACATGCGCCATCAGCGCCATGGTCGAGTTCGATTCGATCATCGGCACCGCATCCACCCCCGCCTCGCCCAGGTGCTGGTTCACGATCCGCCGGTTCTGCATGTCGGACGTCAGCAGGCAAAGCGGCACCGAGGACAGCTCGTTCCAGGTGACATGCCGGCGCGAGGCAAGCTCCGATCCCGGCGCGATCAGCAGGCGGTAGAACTCGGTGTACAGCGGCACCTGCGACACCCGGCCCAGCGGCTCGTTGTCGAGGTAGGTGATCCCGGCCTCCAGGTCCAGGGCCTCGATCCCGGTCAGGATCTCGATGCTGGTCCGCGACAGGATCGAGACCCGCACATTCGGATGCTTCTTGGTGAAAGGCCCGGTCAGGTCGGCGACCATCGGCAAGGCGGTCGGGATCACCCCGATCCGCAGGTTTCCCGACAGGCCGGTGCGCACCACCCGCATCTCGTCCTTCAGCGCCCGCACGTCGCCGACGATGCCCAGCGCCCGGTCCAGCACGCGCTGCCCTTCCGGGGTCAGGCCCTGGAACCGGCTGCCCCGGAACACCAGCTGCACGCCCAGCTGATCCTCCAGCTGCCGGATCGCCGAGGACAAGGAGGGCTGCGTCACGCCGCAGGCTTCGGCCGCGCGGCCGAAATGCCGCTCTTTCGCCAGCGCGATGAACATTTCCAGCTTTTCGATCATGCCACGACCCTGCCCCTCCCCGCCCTTGCCCGCAAGCCCCATAGGGCTTACCTCTGGCCTCATGCGCCGCTTCATCCCCTTCCTGCCGAAACCCGCCTTCGTCCCGGTGATCCGCCTGGCCGGCACCATCGGCACCGGCACCCGCTCCATCAGCGACGAGGCGTTGGCCCCGCTGATCGAAAAGGCCTTCCGCGCAAAGCCGGTGGCGGTGGCGCTTCAGGTCAATTCCCCCGGCGGCTCGGCGGTGCAATCCTCTCTGATCGCCGCCCGCATCCGGCGGCTGGCGGACGAGAAGAAGATTCCCGTCCACGCCTTCGTCGAGGACGTGGCGGCTTCGGGCGGCTACTGGCTTGCCTGCGCGGCGGATGACATCCATGTCGATCCCAGCAGCCTTGTCGGCTCGATCGGGGTGATCTTCGCCTCCTTCGGCTTCCCCGAGCTGATGGCGAAACAGGGCGTCGAGCGCCGCGTCGTCACCGCCGGCCGCTCGAAAAGCTTTGCCGACCCGTTCCTGCCGCAGAAGGCCGAGGATGTGGAGCGGCTGAAGGCCCTGCAGGGCCCGATCCACCAGGCCTTCATCGACCATGTGAAACATTCACGCGGCACCCGGCTCAGCGAAACCGCCGACCTCTTCAACGCCGACATCTGGGTGGGCCAGCAGGCGGTGGACCTTGGCCTGGCCGACGGGGTTTCGCATATGGTCCCCCGGCTGAAGCAGCTTTACGGCGACAAGGTGAAGCTCCTGCCCCTCGGCCGCAAGCGCAGCCTGTTCCAGCGCCTCGGCATGTCGCTGATCGACGAAACCCTCGGCGCGGTCGAGGACAGGGCGCTCTGGGCGCGTTACGGTCTCTAGATGCTGTTGAAGATCATCCTTCTTTTCATGCTTGCCATGTTCCTGGTCGCAATCGTCGGCCGGGTGCTGTTCCCCTCGGCCCTGCCGCCCGTGCTGCGCAAGCGCAAGGGCGCCCCGCGCTGCGGCAAATGCGGGCGCTACCTGATCGGGCGCGGCGGCTGCGACTGCGGGGGCCGCGCGAAATGACGGCGCTGGTCACCGGGGCGGGCAAGCGGCTGGGCCGGGCGATGGCGCTCTACCTCGCGGGGCGCGGCCATGACGTTGCGGTCCATTACGCCTCCTCCACCGACGAGGCCGAGGCCGTCGTGGCCGAGATCCGTGCCATGGGCCGCCGCGCCCGGACCTTCCGGGCCGACCTTCTGGACGAGGCGCAGGTCCGGGCCCTGATCCCCGCCGCGACACAGGCGCTCGGCCCGCTCACCGTGCTGGTCAACAACGCCTCGATCTTCGAATACGACCGGATCGAGACCTCTACCCGCGAGGGCTGGGACCGCCACATCGAATCGAACCTGCGCGCGCCCTATGTCCTGACGCAGGCCTTCGCCCGCCAGTGTCCCCCCGCCAGCACCGACGCGGCCGGAGAGCCCCTGCCCCTTGGCCTGATCGTCAACATGATCGACCAGCGCGTCCTGAAGCTGACGCCCGAGTTCAGCACCTACACCATCGCCAAGATGGGCCTCTGGGCCCTGACCCAGACCGCCGCGCAGGGCCTTGCCCCCCATATCCGCGTCAACGCCATCGGCCCCGGCCCCACCCTGCAAGGCTCCCGGCAAAGCGACGGCCATTTCGCCCGCCAGCGCGCCGCGACGGTTCTGGGGCGCGGCGCGAACCCCGCCGACATCACAGCCGCGCTGGGATTCTTCCTCGACAGCCCCGGTGTCACCGGCCAGTTCATCGCCGTGGACGGAGGCCAGCATCTCGGCTGGAAGACCCCCGATGTTCTGGGCGTGGAATAGCCCTTCCGGAATGTCCTTGCGGCAACTTGTCCACTTGCGGCCGCGCCTTCACAGTCCGGTTACAATTCGCCTGATATATCAGGGATTTGCGTCCGACCTGAAATATTTTCCCTTTCTTTTCAAATGGTTAAAAATCTGCCTAAAAAACAGGCAACCTCACGAAACCAGCCGAAAACAAGGGAAATTCGCCGCTCCCGAAATCTTCTCCGCAGAGTTATCCCCAGATTCCGTGGACAGCTTTGCTCTTGCCACCACCCCCCGTTCAGTGCAGCCCTTCCCCTAGAATCGACGCCGCCAGATGACCGACGAAAAACCCCGCACCGGACATGAGGTGATCCAGGATTACCTCAAGACGCTCGACGGCTCGCCGGGCGTCTACCGGATGCTGAACACCGCCTCCGAGGTGCTTTACGTCGGCAAGGCGCGCAACCTGAAGGCGCGCGTGTCCAATTACGCTCGCCCTACGGGACATTCCGGCCGGATCGCCCGGATGATCCACGAAACGGCGTCAATGATGTTCCTGACCACGCGAACGGAACTCGAGGCGCTGCTTCTGGAACAGAACCTGATCAAGCAGCTGAAGCCGCGCTACAACGTGCTCCTGCGCGACGACAAGTCGTTCCCGAACATCCTGATCTCGGCTGAACACCCTTTCCCCCAGTTGAAGAAACACCGGGGCAAGAAGTCCGAGAAGGGCGCCTACTTCGGCCCCTTCGCCAGCGCCGGCGCGGTGAACCGCACGCTGAACCAGCTGCAGAAGGTCTTCCTCCTCCGCAACTGCTCCGACTCGATCTTCGACAGCCGCACCCGCCCCTGCCTGCAATACCAGATCAAGCGCTGCTCGGCCCCCTGCGTCGGCAAGATCACCGCCGAGGACTACGCCGCCCTCGTCGACGACGCCAAGCGGTTCCTCGAGGGCAAGACCACCTCGGTCCAGGCCGACCTCGCCCGCGACATGGCCGCCGCCTCGGAAGCGATGGAGTTCGAGCGCGCCGCCGCGCTGCGCGACCGGATCAAGGCGCTGACGCAGATCCAGCAGAGCCAGGGCATCAACCCGCAGGGCGTGACCGAGGCCGATGTCGTGGCGCTCCACCTCGAACACGGCCAGGCCTGCGTGCAGGTCTTCTTCATCCGCGCCAATCAAAGCTGGGGCAACCGCGACTTCTACCCCAAGACCGGCGCCGGGGCCGAGGCGCCCGAGATCCTGGAAGCCTTCCTCACCCAATTCTACGACGACAAGGAGCCGCCCCGGCTGATCCTGCTGTCGCACCCCGTCGACAACCCCGACCTGGTGGCACAGGCCCTTGCCGCACGCGCAGGCCGCAAGGTGGAGCTTGCCGTGCCCCAGCGTGGCGAGAAAGCCGAGCTGGTGGAGAATGCGGTCAGGAACGCCCGCGAAAGCCTGGCCCGCCGGATGGCCGAGTCGACCACGCAGAACAAGCTCCTCATGGGCCTTGCCGAAGCCTTCGACCTCGACGGCCCGCCGCAGCGGATCGAGGTCTATGACAACTCCCACATCCAGGGAGCGCACGCCGTCGGCGGCATGATCGTCGCCGGGGCCGAGGGCTTCCTGAAATCTCAATACCGCAAGTTCAACATCCGGTCGGAGGCCGGGGCCAACTCCGACGACTTCGGCATGATGAAGGAAGTCCTGACCCGCCGCTTCGAGCGCCTGCTGAAGGAGGACCCCGAGCGCAAGACCGACATGTGGCCCGACCTCCTCTTGATCGACGGCGGCGCCGGGCAGGTCTCGGCCGTGGCCGGGATCATGGCGGAACTGGGCGTAGACGACATCGCCATGGTCGGCGTGGCCAAGGGCATCGACCGCGACGCGGGCAAGGAGGAATTCCACCGCCCCGGCGAACGCCCCTTCGCCCTGCAGAGGAACGACCCCGTCCTCTACTTCATCCAGCGCCTGCGCGACGAGGCCCACCGCTGGGCCATCGGCGCCCATCGCGCCAAACGGGCGAAGGCCGTCAGCCTGACGCCGCTCGACGACATTCCCGGCATCGGCGCCATGAGGAAACGCGCCCTCCTGCAACATTTCGGCAGCGCCAAGGCCGTGGCCCGGGCCGGAGTGGCCGACCTCCAGGCCGTGGACGGGATCTCCGAAGCGATGGCGAGGACAATCGCCGACTACTTCTCGGCGAAAGGCTGACTCGTCGTCGTAGGGTGCGCTACAGCGCACCAAACCGGATCCACCCTTCCCCGATCTTCGGTCGAGAAAGAATCTGCGCCACGCCCCACCCTGCAGCCGCCCGCACCGCGCGCGACGGCTTGGCCTTCCCGCGCCCCTGCACCTCGGCTAGACTTGCCCGATGCGCCCCGGTCCGAAGAACCTGATCACCGATGTTCCCGGCCTTCGCGTCGGCAACGCCCAGGACGCCGCCCTGCGCTCCGGCGTCACCGTCCTGACCGCCGACCTGCCCTTCATTGCCGCCGTCCATGTCATGGGCGGCGCGCCCGGTACGCGCGAGACCGACCTTCTCGCCCCCGACCGGCTGGTGCAGGAGGTGGACGCGCTCTTCCTCTCCGGCGGCTCGGCCTTCGGGCTCGATGCCGGGACCGGGATCATGGCGGGCCTCCGCGCCCAGGGGCGGGGCTTCCCCGTCGGCCCGGTTCGCGTGCCGATCGTGCCGGGGGCGATCCTCTTCGATCTCCTGAACGGCGGCGACAAGGAATGGGGCGACAGCCCCTATCCCGCGCTCGGCCGCGCCGCGCTGGAGGGTGCCGGATGCGACTTCGCGCTTGGCGCCGCAGGCGCAGGCCATGCCGCGATGACCGGCAATCTGAAGGGCGGCCTCGGCTCGGCCTCCTGCGTGCTGCCCTCGGGGATCACGGTCGGCGCGCTGGTCGCGGTCAACGCGCTGGGTCAGGCGACGGTGGGCGAGACCGCCCATTTCTGGGCCGCCCCGTGGGAAGAAGGCGAGGAATTCGGCGGCCTGGGTCCCGCGCCGATGGTCGCGCACGAGGCCCCCCTGCCCCGCAAGCGCCTGGGTGAGGCCACGACCATCGCCATCGTCGCCACCGATGCCGACCTGGGCAAGGCACAGGCACACCGCCTCGCCACCGCCGCCCATGACGGCATGGCCCGCGCGCTGGCGCCCGCGCACACGCCGCTGGACGGCGATCTGGTGTTCGGCGTCTCGACCGGCGCACGGGCGCTGTCCGACCCCGTGACGGATATGTTCCAGCTTGGCCACGCCGCCGCCACCTGCCTTGCCCGCGCCATCGCAAGGGCGGTCTTTCTGGCCGAGCCGATGCAAGGCGACCTGCAACCCGCCTGGCGCAGCCGCTTTGCGTCCGGGTCCGGCAAATCCTGAACGCGGCATGGACCGATCGCCCGGTAAAGGCGGAACCCGATACCCACCCGGGAAACCGCTCCAGAGACCGGCAACCTGCATGCCGCGCGCATTGCCTGACTCATGGGCCGGTGACGGTGCCCCCGTTACCCGGCACCTTTCTCTGGCGGGTTCGATTCACCCCTCCACGAAGGTCAGGAGAACTTGGGGCGGGCACCCCGCCTGCCGCACAGGCCGCCGCAATTTTCTAAGAAACCCTTAATGCCCGCAGCCAAGGACTTGAAATCATTGGACCGGCAGACGTATCCACGCGTGGCGCTACCACCGCTTCAGCGCGTCCTCATCCGAGTCCTTCGCCGCCACCCAGCTCTCCCCCCCGTCCCGGCTCTCCTTCTTCCAGAACGGGGCGCGGGATTTCAGGTAGTCCATCAGGAACTCCGCCGCCGCGAAGGCATCCCCCCGGTGCGGCGCGGCCGTCGCGACCATCATGATCGTCTCCCCCGGGGCCAGCCGCCCGTGCCGGTGGATCACCAGACCGTCCACCAGCTTCCAGCGGTCCACCGCCTGGGCCAGGATCGCCTGGATCGCCTTCCCGGTCATGCCGGGGTAGTGCTCGATCTCCATGCCCGTCAGCCCGCCGTCCGGCCGCACGATGCCGGTGAAGCTGACCACCGCCCCCGCCCCCGCTGCCCCGGCGGTGAAGGATGCGACCTCGGCTCCCAGGTCGAACGGCTCGGACTGGACGGAAACGCGCATCTCAGCCCCCGGTCATCGGCGGGAAGAAGGCAACCTCCCGCACCCCGGCGAGAGGCGCATCGAAATCGGCCAGCTCCTGATCCAACGCCACCCGCAGGGCCGAGATGTCGGCGAAGGCCGCCGCATAGCGTTCCTCCCGCGCGCAAAGCTCCTTGACCAGCCCGGCGACCGTCGCGGCCCCGGTCTCGACCCGCTCGCGCGGCAGGCCGATGCGCTCGCGCACCCAGGCGAAATAAAGAACGTCGATCATTTCACGTCCCGCAGATAGGGCAGCGACTTGGCGAAGTATTCCCAGCCCGTCACCGCCGTCAGCAAGGCCGCCAGCCACAGAAGCGCGATCCCCGCCAGATTGGCATATGAGGCGCAGTCCCGGCTGCCGCAAGCCCGGATCGGGTCGGCGGTGCCGGCGATCACGGCCTCGACATACTGCTCGGGGGTCATGCCCTGCATCGCGACGCCGTTCAGATATTCCAGCCCCGTGCCCAGGAACAGCACCGCGATCGCCAGCATCTGCGCCGTGGTCTTCCACTTGGCCAGCCTCGTCACCTTCAGCAGCCCGGACTTCGCCCCCATGAACTCACGCAGGCCCGAGACGAAGACCTCGCGGAAGAGGATGACCGTCGCGGGCAGGATCAGCCAGGGATTCATCCCGTTGTAGCCGGTGATCACCATGATCGCGATCACCACCATCGCCTTGTCGGCGATCGGATCCATCAGCGCGCCGAACTTCGATTCCTGCTTCCAGAGCCGGGCGAGGTAGCCGTCGAACCAGTCCGTCAGCGCCGCGCCGACGAAAAGCGCCAGCGCGAACCAGTCGGCCCAGGGGCGGTGGAAATACAGGAACATCACCGCCACGCCCGGCGCTGCCAGCAGGCGAAGAACGGTAAGACTGTTCGGAATGTTCCAGGTCATGTCGGAGTGGTAGACCAAGCCCCGAGGCGGCGAAAGGGGTTAGTTGCCTTTCGCCGGTCCCGGTCGCCCGGTCCGTCCGGTCAGAAGTCGAACAGGTCGGACAGGAAGCTCTCGCGCCGCTTCTTCCGGTAGCCGGGGCGGTGATCGTTGTCGTCATCGTCCCTGTAGCGGCGCCGGTCATCCTCGCGATACTGTCCACGGGGTTCGGGCTGGTAGACCGGCGCGGCCTGTTGCGGCGGCGGGGGCGGGGCCACCGGAGCAGGCGCAGGGGCCGAGGCCGCCGCCGAACGCTCGATGATCTTGTCCAGCTCGCCCCGGTCCAGCCAGACGCCGCGGCATTTCGGGCAGTAGTCGATCTCGACCCCGCCACGGTCGGCCATCACCAGAGTCTCGTTGTCGACCGGACAGCGCATTTCCTACCTCTCTGCCATGTTCACCCGCCTTAGATGGGGTCGCAAACCGCCCCCGCAAGGGCCGAAATCGCGCTTGCGCGAAAGGTCACAAGGACACATGCAGGGACAAGGGTCGACGATGGCGGGGCCGCTGGCCGCGAAGCTTCCGGGCCGGGACCGCCTGGCATCCTGTAGGCCGGGGCCTTGCGGCCGGGCCGGGTGAGTCGCTTGGCAGGACCGTTCCGGCCCATGGTGAACCGTCGGGAACGCGGCCGACCCAGACTCGGTTCCCGTTCCGGCGTCGTGACGGCCGCAACCCCGAAGAATAAGGAAAACCTGCGCTTTTAGGCTTGACGGATGCCTGTCCCCGTGGCGCAAGGTGGCCTGAAGCTGCCACAACCTCGAGTCTGCAAAGTGAAACCCCACCTCGCCCGGATCCTCGCGATCCTCGCCTTGCCTTTGCTGGCCGCTTGCGCCGGTGCCCCCACCTCCAAGGAACCGCCCGTCGTGCCCGGCTACGAGGGCGTCCAGGACGGTGAGTTCTTCATCGAGCCGGTTCCGGCGAAATACCTCTACGACGGCAACCGCCGCGAGGAGGTGGCCTATAGCGGGAGCGAGGCTCCGGGAACCGTGGTGGTCGATACCTATTCGCGCAAGCTCTATCTGGTGGGCGAGGGCGGGACGGCTACGCGCTATCCGATCGCGGTCGGGCGTGAGGGTCTGTCCTTCCGCGGCACCGGGGTGGTCGGGCGCAAGGCGGAATGGCCCTCGTGGCAGCCGACCAGGAACATGGTGCGCACCCGGCCCGACCTTTATGCGGCCTATGCCGGCGGCCTGCCGGGCGGGCTGATGAATCCCTTGGGCGCGCGGGCGCTATATCTCTATCGCGGCGGGCGCGACACGATGTTCCGCATCCACGGCACCTCGGACGCGGCCTCGGTCGGACATGCGACCAGCGCGGGCTGCATCCGCCTGTTCAACCAGGACATTCTCGACCTTTACGGCAAGGTGCCGCATGGCGCCCGGGTGAAGGTGCGGACCGAGGCGGAGAGCCTGGCCATCGAAGGCCCGCAGATGACCGACGCATACGGCCGCGTCGTCCCCGAAACGCCCGAGAACCTGGCGAAGAAGGAAGAGGACCTGGCAAGGATCGCCAGGCAGGAGGAAAAGGACCTCGCCGCCGCCGAAAAGGCCGAGAAAAAGCGCCTTGCCGCCTGCCAGCGCCGCGGGATCGAACCCGACGAGTGCCCCCGCCCCGCCCCCGCCGAGGCGGTGGTGACGGCCGGGACCTCGGACAGCTCTAGGAACGGATGACGTAGTCCTTCAGGGTGGTCTCCACGACCTCCCATGTGCCCTCGAAGCCGGGGCGGATGATCAGGCTGTCGCCCGCATGCAGCTGGGTGACGGTCCCGTCGGCCCCGGTCAGGATCGAATAGCCGCTGAGGATGTGGAAATATTCCCACTCGGTGTAGCTGACCCGCCATTTGCCGGGGGTAGACTGCCAGAGGCCGCAGTAAAGGCCATCGGTTTCCTCCAGACTCCAGGTCGAATGGACCGGATCTCCGGACATCACCTTCTCGGGCGCGGGACGGGTGGTTTCGGGCACGGTGCCGATGCGGTTGACGCGCTGGA
The DNA here is from genome assembly GCF_015999335.1 of Tabrizicola soli. Classification (GTDB taxonomy): domain Bacteria; phylum Pseudomonadota; class Alphaproteobacteria; order Rhodobacterales; family Rhodobacteraceae; genus Tabrizicola; species Tabrizicola soli. Next base: position 114,523 of record NZ_JAEACP010000016.1, read on the forward strand.
ACAGGGTCATTGGTCTCTCCTTTGGTTCCATTCAGGGCAACCGGCCCGGCGCGGTCAAGCCCGTGGCGGCGGTTTCGGCGGTGCTGCGCTGCGGCGCAAATCTGTTGCGGTGGCTTTCCGCTTGTGCCCATATGGCCGGAGAGCGAACCCGCCTGCGAGGCCCAAGATGAGCGCGACTTCCCCGGTCCGGCCCGTGCTTCCCCCCGATATCCGGTCCCGCAAGGGCGGCGTGCCGCTGGTGGTGCTGACGGCCTATTCAACCCCGGTCGCACGACTGGTCGATGCGCATTGCGACGTGGTTCTGGTGGGCGACTCGGTGGGAATGGTGATCCACGGCCTGCCCTCCACGCTGGGGGTGACGCTGGAAATGATGATCCTGCACGGCCGCGCGGTGGTGCGGGGGGCGCAGAAGGCGATGCCGGTGATCGACATGCCCTTCGGGTCCTATGAGGAGGGTCCGCAGCAGGCGTTCCGCAACGCGAGCCGCCTGATGGCCGAGACCGGCGCCCCGGCGGTGAAGCTGGAGGGCGGCGCCCACATGGCCGAGACGATTGCCTTCCTGACCGCGCGGGGCGTGCCGGTGATGGCGCATGTCGGCCTGACACCGCAGGCGGTGAACACGCTGGGCGGCTACAAGGTGGTGGGCCGCGAGGACGAGGCCGCGAGGGTGATGGCGGATGCGAAGGCGGTCGAGGCGGCGGGGGCCTTCTCGGTCGTACTGGAGAAGGTGCCCGAGGGGCTGGCGGGGCGGATCACCGAGGCGCTCTCGATCCCGACCATCGGCATCGGTGCGGGGGTGCATTGCGACGGGCAGGTGCTGGTGGTGGATGACATGCTGGGCCTCTTTACCGAATTCCGGCCCAAGTTCGTCAAGCGCTTTGCCGAGCTGGGCCGCGCTGCGGACGAGGCCATCGCCGCCTATGCCGCCGAGGTGCGCACGCGTGCCTTCCCGGCGGCCGAACACTCTTTCCCCGATGCGGTGCCGGTGAAGAAATGATCCTGAAGACGGTGGCCGACCTGCGGGCCGTGGCGCGGGGCTGGCGGGCGGCGGGCGAAGTGATCGGCGTGGTGCCGACGATGGGGGCGCTGCATGACGGCCACCTGTCGCTGGCGCGTCGGGCGCGGGCGGAATGTGACCGGGTGGTCACCACGGTCTTCGTGAACCCCAGGCAGTTCAACAACCCGGACGACCTGAAGAAATATCCCCGCACCCTGGAGGCGGATGCCGAGCTTCTGGGAGCGATCCCGGTAGACGCGATCTTCGCCCCGCCGGTGGAGGAGGTCTATCCCGAAGGATTCATCACCAACGTGACGATGCAAGGCGTGGCGCAGCCGCTGGAGGGCCACATGCGCCCCGGCCATTTCGACGGCGTGGCGACGGTGGTGACGAAACTGTTCGGAATGACGCTCGCCGATCGGGGCTATTTCGGCCAGAAGGACTGGCAGCAGTTGCAGGTGGTGCTGCGGCTGGTGCGAGACCTGAACATCCCGGTCGAGGTGGTGGGCTGCGAGACGATCCGCGAGGCGGACGGGCTGGCCATGTCCTCGCGCAACGTGCGGCTGACGGCGGCGGGGCGGGCGAAGGCGCCGGTGCTTTTTGCGGCGATCAGCCGGGCGGCCGAGGACATCCGCGCGGGCCACGCCGACCGCATGGCGATCCGCGAGGCGGCCGAGGCGATGCGCGAGGCGGGCTTCGAGCGGGTGGAATACATCGAATTGCGCGACGCCGAGACGCTGATGCCCTCGGACGACCCGCGTCGCCCGCGCCGGATGCTGGCGGCGGCCTGGCTGGATGGGGTCCGGCTGATCGACAATATCCCCGTGTAGGCGGCTTGCGGTCTCCGGGCCGCACCTTCCCCTTGGGACCACCCGAGGATCGATCCATAGCCTTCTTCTATCTCGATCACGATAATACAGTATTCCAAAAATTCTGCGACCCATAGGAGGATCACTCAAGTCAGCCGCCAGGCTTGGCTTGCATTCCGGTGAACAGCAAAGGACTGAAGTTCTATTCTCGCCGGTCCATGAAGCGGGGGCTGTTTCCGTATTCGACACTCCGCTGTCCAGCAAGTTCGACGAGACCGATACAGTGGTCTATTTCGACGAGGTCGAGAGTGCCTGGGACCGGGTCTTCTTCTGCAAGGACATCTCCATGGGCCAGGCGCAACGGCACAAGACCTGCGCGCATGTCCTGCAGGATCACCAATGCCAGGCGCGCTGTCGCGAAGCTTCGTATTCTGGTGGGGATTGCCCGGCGCATTGTCAAGATCAACGGTATCGTCGACTTCCCCAAGGTGCGCGAGACGCTTGGCCTGATTGGACTTTCCCGGGAAAAGTGGAGAGCACCAACTGAGGAACCAGGAGGTGTTCTCTGGGAAACGGGAACCGGCCGACGCCGGAGTTTCGGCGTGAAGCGGTGCGGCTGGCACTGACCAGTGGCCGGACGCGGCGAGAGATCGCGGAGGATCTGGTCTGACAGGGCCGCAAGCCAGCCGCTCCTTCCGGCTCTCCCGCTGAAACTCCGCGATGAACTCCTGGATCAGATCGGGATGCAAAAGGTGGTCCTTCAACCCCGAGAGAACCCGGGTCTCGACATCCGTCCGTTTGATCGTCTTCCGGTTCGAGCAGGTCCCGGAATTGCGCGCCACCGCGCAGCCAAGCCGGCTTGCGCTGATCAGGATATAGGCCGAGCCACAGCAGCCGCAGGTCAGCGACCCCGACAGCAGGTAGCGCGGTCGATGACCCCGTTCGATCCTGGGTGCCTTGGGGCCTTCAGCGCGCTCCGTCAGGATCTCCTCCCGGATCGCGCCCTGGTGCTGCTTCATCCGGGCCCACAAGGCGTCGTCGATGATCCGCAGATGCGGCACCTCTTCGGAGATCCACTCGGAGGCAGGGTTCATCCGGACCTGCCGTTTGCCGCTGTCCGGATCCTTCACGAAGCGCTGACGGTTCCAGACCAACCGGCCAACGTAGAGCTCGTTGTTCTTCAGGACCCCTACGGAGCTGTGCGGCGGGCTTCTGCCCTTCCCGGTTCCGCCGGTTTACGCGGAGTATATCATCGTCGAAATCCAGCTCCCTGTCTGGAGGTATCTCCGCGCCCGCGCATCAAGTCTGTGGACAGTCGACGCGTTCCCCGGTCCTGGCGGCCGGTGACCTCAGGCCGGACAATCCGGCTCCTTGGTCCCGCCCTACGGGCCGGAGGTCCCGGGAGGATGCGGCCCTTCGGCATCGAACGTCAGGTCACTGGCACCCGATCTGCGCGGGAGGTCTCTATTCTCTTGCCCTTCTTCACCGTCCATTGGAGGGGGACTTTCATTTGGAACGGTGGAAAATCTCTGAGAATGAATCGCTGCCAATGGCTTACTGAATCTCGCCCGAAGCGGTGGTGAAAGAAGGAGGTCGAAAGCGCGCGATCAGCCCGCACGGAGGCAGCATCTAGCCAGCATTTTCCTGACAGATACCGCGCATCAGGCCACATCCACCTGACATTTGCGTGGGGGCACGCAATGGCGTATTCTGTGGTTGTCGTCGTGAGCGCACTGGTGGATCGGTATCAAAGCCGACGACTGGGATGGTTGAACCACCTTAGCCATCCCGAATCCAAGCATTCAGGGCCGCTCAGCGGGTCAGCCAGTCTTCTGCATCTGCGGTGATCACGTCCAGATCACGGGAGCCAAGGCCGAGGAACGGGCGGGCTGGGATGGTGATCGTATGGGCGCGGATCGGCACTTCCGCGCCGTCTGGGCGCTCGTCGCGTGTCGCAAAGCGTCGTCCTGCCACCCGGCGTTTGGCTTCCGCCTTCTGGATCGTGCCGCCCAGCTGATGAATTGCGGCGTAGGGGGCCACCGCTCCGACCCTCAGCCTGTCGGCCTCGACTTCGAACTTGATCGACCCTGCAAGAAGACCGCGATCCCGCAAGATAGACAGGGCAGACCGGAAATTCTTGGCGTGTGCCCGGATGGTTGCAGGCTTCAGAGGCGTCCACGGCGTTCCGTCCGGGCCGCTCTCCGCGTGGAAGTTGTCGCTGGCCGATTTGACCATGTGGTTCCCGATTGATCTGTAAAATGGCCGAATGTCGGCCATGTGCCGAAGGATCGCGTCTAGGTTGGCGCTTGCCCCGTCGAGGTTAATCCTGATGCTGATCCCGCTCACCGCCCGCCCCCTTCAATCACCTGGTCAACCGCATCGGCGAAGCTGATGCCTTTTTCACGGGCGATCCTCCGGGCGGCGAAGAATGTCGCCTCGCCCTTCCGGTCCACCTTGTGGCCGTCAGGAATATTGTGGCCGGGCCGCATGGGCGGGCCGGCCATCGGATCGGGGCCAAGATCCATTTCCCCGAAGTTGACGACCTGCGGCTGACGGGCGAGGTAGGACTGGAACCAGCCCTTGCGGGTGACGGCATCGCCGCCGTCAGAAAAGCTGACAGTCTCGCCGTCATTCATCCTTGAATACCAGCAGAACCCGGCCCTCTCCAATCAGCTTTTCAACCTCCTGTTCCCGGACCTGACGGCGCAGGCGCATCAGCTTGTCATTCTGGGCGAAGCTGGCGGCACCGGGCCTGTCCTGGCTGAATATCAGGCTGTCACCCGTGCCGCCGTGGAACTTGACCGGCTTCAAGCCGGGCACGGCAGGTGCTGCCGCGCCCAGAAAGCCGACATGCTTCAGATAGAAGGTGCCGGGCTTCGGATTGGCGCTGCTGCTGGGCAGGAACAGCGAGATGGAAACGCGCTTGTAACGCCCGTTGCGCACCACCTCGGCAAATTCCGCCACCGTGTCCTGAAGCGTGGCCTTGAGGATGCCGCCCTCGACATAGAGGCTTTCCACCCAGCCAAATGCGGGGGCGTCAATCTCGGGGTGGCCGATCACGACAGGGGCCTGCGCAAGCTCCCTGTCATAAGTTGCGGCGATCTGCCGAAGGCTCGCCTCGGTGATGGTCTGGGCCGTGCCCCCCATGGGCTGGAAGGTGCCAGTGCGGAAGACTTCGATAGGACCGTATTTGCCTGTTGTCCCGGTCATGATCATGCCCCGACGATATTGCTGAACAGAAAACCCGAGGCGATGCCGGTCAGCACCGGCTTGCGTTCATAGGTCACGCCGTAAATCCACGACCGCTTGCCGCCTTCCCAGCGGGGCGGTTTAACGAAGGGATGCCCCTTGAGGGTGTAGGTATAGCCGAAGGACGGTTGTTCCATGGCGGCATCCTGCATCGGCGTGTAGGCTAGGCCACGCACTCATAAATTGCTAGCTCTGGAACGGAGGAAGCTTACCGTTGACGCGCACCTGAATGCCGGTGGCAACGAACACGCAGATTTCAGCAACCTCGACCGGAACACCGGCCTGCCGCGCGACCTCGTGGATATTGCGGACTTTCAGTTTCGCTTCGCGCATGGCGTCGAATTGGACCCTCAGCGCTGTATGGATGAACTGCAAATCCTGACACTGCTGGCGGATGATGCTTTCCGCGTCCCAACTGATCTGATTGTTGTCATCGCCGGAGGTCAGCGTGTAGCCGATCATCGTGCCAAAGGCTTCCAGCATACTGATGCCGGTGTGCATGGTTTCCAGAAGCTCGGGAATGCCGCCGTAATTGTCGGTGCGAATAGCGTCCATGGTAAACTTCTTTCTGGATAGCGGAAATCAGCGCTTGGCGCGGTCGAGATGAGGGCATCCGTCTTGCCGGTGACGAGAACCAGAGCCTCACGGATATTCGAGAGGCTCACGGCCCCGCCTTGCGCACCGTGCCGGGCCATCTGCAGGGTCTGGACCAGTTCGCGGGCATTGCCTTTGGTGCCGAGGGTGAGCGCGGCCCCGAGGGCGGCTTCATCCTTGACGCCATAGGCCTTCGCGATCAGCTCGCAGTCGCCCTGATCAAGGTTGGGCAGGAAGAAACGGGCACCGATCCGGCTTTCGATCTGCTGAAGCGCGACCGAGTCTTTCTTGCCCGAGGTGGCGATGCGCTCGGCATTGCCGCCAAGGACAAGGGCAAAGCCGCAGGTCTCGTGGATGCGGAACAGTTCCCGCTTCACCGCATCTTCCATGGTCTGGAACTCATCGACCACCAGAAGATTCTTGCGGGCACAGGAATGCCGTTCACGCCATGCGAAGTGCCGAACAACCGCATCCATCTCGCTGATGATAGGCTTGGTCAGCATCAGGATGCCCTTTTGTCTGCGGGGTAGAGGATCGAGGCGCGGGCGGCATCCACCGCAAGGGCCTCATCCTCTTCCTTGTGGGAGGTTTGGGGTTCAAGTGGCGCGATAGGCGGGCGCATCAGGCCCTTGCCGCCAAGGCCGTTCACCAAAATGATGGTATCTGGGGTATTCGGGGCCACATTGCCCCGCCGTTCGCTCCAGGCGATCATGTCGGCCAAAACGTCGATGTCCGGAACTGATCTGTCCAAGGTGGAAATCGCCCGATTGTAGAGGCTGGCGCGGCGGGCGCTTTCCTTGGCGCCGCGTGGGTCCATGACCTCGTAGGGTCAGGACCCATTGATTGGCTTGAGGCGACCCGGCCTGCATGATTCAAGCTCCCGAACTGACGGGGGTGAAGATGAGCAACCTTTTCTGGCTTACGGACGAACAGATGGAGCGGCTGACGCCG
>NZ_JAEACP010000017.1 GCF_015999335.1 Tabrizicola soli
TCGACTGTAGACGGTAAGGCGGGCACCTTGGTGCGGGTTGTTCATCCTGCGGGGTCCTCGGCTGGAGTTTGGCGATTGCAGCCTAACCCCGCCTCGGGTGAACAACCTCCTGAGAATTCACAGCTAGCGACGCGCCTCGACCCGGAACCCCTCCGGCACCCCGTCGCGGCCCTCCAGCACCAGGTCGGCCATCACCTCGGCCACCTTCGGCGCCATCCCGAAGCCGATCTTGAATCCCCCGTTGGCCACCCAATGCCCCGCCCGCCCCGGCCAGGCCCCCAGCACCGGCGCACGGCTCGCCGCCCGGGGCCGCACGCCCGCCCAGCGCGCCGCCACCGGCGCGCCCGCCAGCACCGGCACCGCCGCCACCGCCCGAGCATGGAGGTCCTCCAGCTGCCCGTCCGTCCCCTCCGCCTCCCAGGCCGTCTCGGCGGTGGAACCGATCGCCACCGTCCCGTCCACATGCGGCACGACATGCAGCCCCTCCAGGAACATCTGCGGCAGCCCGCCCGCCTCGAAGCGCAGCGCCATGGCCTGACCCTTCACGCCCGCCCCGACCCGGCGCCCCAGCGCCGCCGACAGCGCCTCCAGCCCGGCCAGGCCCGTGGCATGGACCACCGCCCCCGCCTCCTCGCCCTCGCCCAGCAGCAGCTCGCCCCCCCGCGCCTTCAGCGCCGCCTCCAGCGCCGCCAGCCCCAGCCGGGGCGAAAGCCGGGCCGAGAGCGTGTCCTCCACCAGCCAGCCCGAGGGGCTGGCCGGCTCCCAGTCCCGCCCCTGCGCCGGGACCACCCGCCATTCCGCGCGCCCCTGCCAGAGCTTCGCGGCCCCCTCGGCCCGCGCCCGCGCCAGCCCGACCGCGGCCTCGTCCGCCAGGGGCTGCAACCGGCCCACCCGGCCATAGCCCGAGACGAGGCCCGTCTCCGCCTCGACCGCGCCCCACCAGTCCCCGGCCATCAGCAGGCTCTCCAGCTGGAACGCCTTCTTCGGATTCCAGGCCTCGGGCACATGCGGCGAGAGCGCGCCGACCAGCCCGCCCGAGCAGCCCGCGCCGGGCCGCGCGGTCTCGATCACCCGCACCCGCGCGCCGCGCCGGGCGCAGGCCCAGGCGACCGACAGCCCGAAGATCCCCGCACCCCTGACCGTGACATCCACCCTTGCCATCCCGCCGTCCCCCAAGCATCAAACAGGACCAGAGGACTAACGCCGATGCCCCACGCCGACCACCCCGAACTCGACTGGCGCGACGAGATGACCCCGGTCTCGCGCCGGTTCGACGATCCCTATTTCTCGCTCGCCGGCGGGCTGGAGGAGACGCGGCACGTCTTCCTGAGCGGCAACGACCTGCCGGGCCGGTTCCGCGACGGCTTCCATATCGCCGAGCTGGGCTTCGGCACCGGCCTCAACCTTCTGGCAACGCTCCTCGCCCACCGGGGGCCGGGACAGCTCCGCTATACCAGCTTCGAGGCCTTCCCCCTGCCGCCCGAGGCCATCGCCCGCGCCCTGCGGGCCTTCCCCGAGACCGCCCCTCTCGCCCCGGCCTTCCTGGCGCAATGGGCCGCACCCCCCGAGGCGCCGGTCCGCCGCCTGCGCTTCCCCGGCCTGACCGCCGAAATCCTGATCGGCGACGCGCGCGAGACGCTGCCCCGCTGGCCGGGCCGGGCCGATGCCTGGTTCCTCGACGGCTTCTCGCCGGCGAAGAACCCCGAACTCTGGTCGCCCGGCCTTCTGTCCGAGGTCGCCCGCCACACCGCGCCGGGCGGCAGCTTCGCCACCTATACCGCCGCCGGCGACGTGCGCCGCGCCCTGGCCGGGGCCGGGTTCCAGGTCACCCGCCAGCCGGGCTTCGGACGCAAGCGCCACATGACGACCGGCCGCCTGTCCGCCTGACGGCAACCCTTCCCCCTGCCCGCGCCCCGTGCTAGCGAGGCCCGCCATGACCGCATCCAAGAACCCCGTCCTCGGCATCTGGCTGATGATCGCCGCCGTCGCCACCTTCGCGGCGCAGGATGGTTTCGCCAAGCATCTCGCCAGCGCCTATTCGACCCTGTCGATCATCATGATCCGCTACTGGGTCTTTGCCGCCTTCGTGATCCTGCTTGCCCTGCGCCGCCCCGAGGGGCCGCATGCGGCGATCCGCTCCTCCCGGCTGCCGGCGCATGTCCTGCGCTCGGTCTTCCTCGTCTCCGAGATCTGCCTGATCGTCTGGGGCTATACGCTGATCGGGCTGATCAACAGCCTTGCCGTCTTCTCGGTCTGCCCGCTCCTGATCGTCGCCCTCTCGGGCCCGATCCTGGGCGAGCGGATCAGCTGGCAACGCTGGGCCGCGGTGGGCGCGGGGCTGGTGGGGGTGCTGGTGATCCTGCGGCCGGGGATGGGGGTCTTCTCCTGGGCCGCCCTCCTGCCGCTCGCCTCGGCGCTTCTCTTCGCACTCTACTCGGTCCTGACCCGCCTCACCACGCGCGAGGAGCCGACCTTCCCCGCCTTCTTCTGGCCCGGCGTGATCGGCGCGGTGCTGATGACCGGGATCGGCCTGCCGCAACTGGAACCCATCGCCGCCCTCGACCTCGGCCTGCTGGCGATCTATTCCGGCCTCACGATCCTGTCGCACTGGCTGGTCCTGAAGGCCTACCAGCAGGTCGAGGCCGCCCGCGTCCAGCCCTTCTCCTACCTGCAGCTGGTGTTCACGACCGGCATCGGCATCGCCATCTACGGCGAGGTGCTGGAGCTTCCCGTCGCCATCGGCGGCGCGATCGTCGTCGGCGCGGGCCTCTACTCGCTGTCGCTGGAGCGCCGCGCCGCATGAGCACCAGCCACTCCGCCCCGCAGAACACCCGGCTCGGCATCTGGCTGATGATCGCCACCACGGTGGTCTTTGCCGCGCAGGACGGGATCTCGCGCCATCTGGCCGAGAATTACAGCGTGATGATGGTGGTGATGATCCGCTTCTGGTTCTTCGCGCTGTTCGTCGTGGCGCTGGCCGCCCGCGCCCCCGGCGGGATCGCCGCCGCCAGCCGCTCGTCCTATCCGCTGGTGCAGATGGCGCGCGGGCTGATCCTGGTGGCCGAGATCTGCGTCATGGTCGTGGCCTTCGTCCAGCTCGGCCTGATCGAGGCGCATGCGGTCTTCACCTGCTATCCGCTGCTCGTCGCCGCGCTTTCCGGCCCGGTGCTGGGCGAGAAGGTCGGCTGGCGGCGCTGGACGGCGATCCTGGTCGGCTTCGCCGGCGTTCTGATCATCCTGCAGCCCGGCATCTCGGTCTTTTCGCCCTGGGCGCTGGTGCCGCTTCTGGCGGCCTTCATGTTCGCGCTTTACGGCCTCCTGACCCGCTATGTCGCGCGCAAGGACAGCGCCGCGGTCAGCTTCTTCTGGACCGGCGCCGTCGGAGCCGTGGCGATGACGCCCTTCGGGTTGTGGACCTGGGAATGGATGGCCCTGGCCGACTGGGGCTGGATGGCCACGCTCTGCTGCACGGCGGTCCTTGGCCACTGGCTCCTGATCCGCGCCTTCGCGGTGGCCGAGGCCTCGGCGATCCAGCCCTTCGCCTATCTGCAACTGGTGTTCGCCGCCGGTATCGGCCTGACCGTCTTCGGCGAGACGCTGCGCACCAATGTCGCCATCGGCGCGGGGATCGTCGTGGCGGCGGGGGTCTTCACCCTCTGGCGCCAGCGGCTGCGCGAGAAGGCGGCGACCCGGCAGGCCTGACACAGCGATGAGCGAGCGCAGCGACACGAAGAGCGGTCCCGGTTGCCCCGCCCCTTCGGCGCGCGTAAAAGCCTTGACACGCCAGGAAGGAGCCCGCCGATGTCCGCGCCGAAACCCGTCGTCCTCTGCATTCTCGACGGCTGGGGCATCGGCCCCAACCCGGCGACCTCGGCCCCGGCGCAGGCGGATGTGCCGGCCTTCGACCGGCTCTGGGCAACCTGCCCGCATGCCACGCTGACCACCTTCGGGCCGGACGTGGGCCTGCCGACCGGGCAGATGGGCAATTCCGAGGTCGGCCACACCAACATCGGCGCGGGCCGCGTGGTGGCGATGGACCTCGGCGCGATCGACCTCGCGGTCGAGGACGGCAGCTTCGCGCGGAACCCGGCCCTCCTCGACTTCGCCGCGAAGGTGAAGGCCCGGGGCGGGGTGGCGCATCTTCTGGGCGTCGTCTCGGACGGGGGCGTGCACGGCCATGTCAACCACGTCCTCGCCGCCTGCCGCGCGCTGACCGCGCTGGGGGTGCCGGTCGCGCTGCATGCGATCACCGACGGGCGCGACGTCGCGCCCTCCTCGGCGCAGGGCTTCGTCGAGGCGCTGGTCAGGCGCCTGCCCTATGGCGCCAGCATCGCCACCGTCACCGGGCGCTACTGGGCGATGGACCGCGACAACCGCTGGGAGCGCGTGGCCCGCGCCTATGACGCGATCGTCCGCGCCCGGGGCGAGACCGCGCCCGATGCGCTGACCGCCGTCGCCAATAGCTACGGCAAGGGCGAGACCGACGAATTCCTCGCCCCCACGGTGATCGACGGCTATCACGGGGCCAGCGACGGCGACGGCGTCTTCTGCCTGAACTTCCGCGCCGACCGCGCGCGCGAGATCCTGTCGGCGATCGGTGCGCCCGGTTTCGCGGCTTTCGCCACCGGCCCCCGGCCCGGCTGGTCGGCGCTGCTGGGAATGGTCGAATACTCCGACGCCCACAACGCCTTCATGGCCACAGCCTTCCCCAAGCGCGTGCTGGTCAACACCCTCGGCGAATGGGTCGCCAGCCACGGCAAGACCCAGTTCCGCCTCGCCGAGACCGAGAAATACCCCCATGTCACCTTCTTCCTGAACGGCGGCCGCGAAGAACCCTACCCCGGCGAGGACCGCGCCATGCCGCCCTCGCCCAAGGTCGCGACCTATGACCTCATGCCCGAGATGAGCGCCGACCAGGTCTCGGACCGCCTCGTGGAAGCCATCGACAAGGGCTATGACCTGATCGTCGTGAACTACGCCAATCCCGACATGGTGGGTCACACCGGCAGCCTTCCCGCCGCGATCAAGGCCTGCGAGGCGGTGGACCGCGGCCTGACCCGCGTGCTGGCCGCGCTAAAGGCGAAAGGCGGCGCGATGATCGTGACCGCCGACCATGGCAACTGCGAGGTGATGGTCGATCCCGTCACCGGCGGGCCGCATACGGCGCATACGGTCAACCCCGTCCCCGTCATCCTGGTCGGCGGCCCCGCGGGCGCGACCCTGCGCGACGGGCGGCTTTGCGACCTCGCGCCGACGCTTCTGCAGCTGATGGGCCTGCCGCAGCCCGCCGAGATGACCGGCCAGACCCTCATCGCATGATCCGCGCCGCCGCCCTGCTTTTGCTCCTCGCCGCCCCGGCCGGGGCGCAGACCGTGGCCCAGCAGGCGGCGCAGGCGGCGGCGGACCTGCAGGCCTCCGTCACCGCCCTGCAAGAGGCGACCGAGGCGCGCGACCGGGTGGCCGCACTCTCCCGCACGATCCGCGCCTATGAACAGGGCCTCGCCGCCCTGCGCGCCGCCCTGCGCGAGGCCGCCCTGCGCGAGGCGACCCTCGTCCGCGCCTTCGACGCCAAGCGCGACGGGATCGGCCGCCTCCTCGGCGTCCTCGCGACGATGGAGGCGAACCCCGGCCCGCTCCTCCTGCTGCACCCCGAAGGCGCGCTCGGCACCGCGCGTTCCGGGATGCTGATGGCCGAGGTCACCCCCTCCCTGCAGGCCGAGGCGCTGGCGCTGAAGGCCGAGCTTCAGGAACTCGCGGACCTGCGCGCCCTGCAGCTCTCGGCCGGCCAGACGCTGGAGGCCGGTCTCGCCGCCGCCCAGATCGCCCGGACCGGGCTTTCGCAGGCGATCTCGGACCGCACCGACCTGCCCCTCCGCTTCACCGAGGATCCCGAGGCGCTGCGCGGCCTTCTGGAAAGCGCCGACACGCTGGACGCCTTCGCCGCCGGTCTCTCCCCCGACCCGCAGGCCGGCACCAGCTTCGCCGCGCAGAAGGGACACCTGCCGCTGCCCGCGCTCGGCACCCTCCTGCGCCGCCCGGACGAGGCCGACGCCGCCGGCGTCCGCCGCCCCGGCCTGACCCTTGCCACCCAGGCCCGCGCCCTTGTCGCCGCGCCCTGGCCCGCGACGGTCCGCTACCGGGGCCCGCTGCTCGACTACGGAAATGTGATGATCCTGGAGCCGGGGGACGGCTATCTTCTGGTTCTGGCCGGCCTCGGAACGCTTTACGGAGAGGTGGGGGAAGTCGTGGCCGCGGGCGCGGCGGTCGGCCTGATGGGCGGCCCGGCCTCCGCCTCCGAGGAATTCATGGCCCCGTCCGCAGATGGCTCTGGCGGGCGCGACACGGAAACGCTTTATATTGAACTGAGACAGGGCGCGGCCCCGGTGGACCCGATGGACTGGTTCGCCGCCACCGCCCGCACAAAGGACTGACGCAGCATGAAGAAACACCTGATGGCCGCCCTGGTCGGCACAGTCGCCGGCGGCCTTGTCACCACCCAGGTCGCGGGTCCGCTTCTGGCGCAGGAGAGCGCGCAGGAAGGTTCGGTCTACGAACAGCTCGACCTCTTCGGCGACATCTTCGAGCGCATCCGCGCCCAGTATGTCGAGGAAGTCTCGACCGAGGACCTGGTGACCGCCGCGATCAACGGCATGCTCACCTCGCTCGACCCGCATTCCTCCTACCTCTCCGCCAAGGACTTCGAGGACATGCAGGTCCAGACCAAGGGCGAGTTCGGCGGCCTCGGGATCGAGGTGACGCAGGAGGAAGGCTTCATCAAGGTGATCTCGCCGATGGACGGCACCCCCGCCGCCAAGGCCGGGATCCAGGCCGGCGACTTCATCACCCATGTCGACGGCGAGTCGATCCTGGGCCTGATGCTGGACGAGGCGGTGGACAAGATGCGCGGCCCGGTCGGATCGGAAATCATCATCACCGTCGTGCGCGAAGGCGTGACCGAGCCCTTCGACGTCTCGATCATCCGCGACACGATCAAGCTGACCGCCGTCAAGGGCCGCACCGTCGGCAGCACCGTCGTCCTGCGCATCACCACCTTCAACGACCAGACCACCAGCGGCATGGTCGAGGCCCTGAACAAGGGCATCGAGGAACTGGGCGGCATGGACAAGCTGGACGGCGTCGTGATCGACCTGCGCAACAACCCCGGCGGCCTCCTGAACGAGGCGATCTCGGTCTCGGACAGCTTCCTGGAAAAGGGCGAGATCGTCTCGACCCGCGGCCGCGAGGCGGGAAGCGGCGAACGCTACAACGCCGAGGCCGGCGACCTGGTGTCGGGCAAGCCGATCGTGCTTCTGATCAACGGCGGCTCGGCCTCGGCCTCCGAGATCGTCGCGGGCGCCCTGCAGGACCACCGCCGCGCGATCGTGGTCGGCACCAAGAGCTTCGGCAAGGGCTCGGTCCAGACGCTGATCCCGCTCAGGGGCGACGGGGCGATGCGACTGACCACGGCGCGCTACTACACGCCGTCGGGCCGCTCGATCCAGGCGCTGGGGATCTCGCCCGACATCGTGGTGCAGCAGCCCGCCCCGCCGCCCGCCGAGGTCGCGGCGGCCGAGGAGGAGAAATCCTCCGCCGTCCGCGAGCGGTCCGAGGCCGACCTGCGCGGCGCGATCAGCAATGATTCGATGACGGATGAGGAGAAGCGGCTCTACGAGGAGGAACTGGTCCGCGCCGAGGAATCCGCCAAGCTGCGGGACGAGGATTACCAGCTGGCCTATGCCGTGGACATCATCAAGGGGCTGACCGCCATCGCCCCGCAACAGCCCTGACCAAGGAAGGGGGGCGGGCGCCCGCCCCCTTGCAGCCAACCATGACCCAGCCCGAAAACCGGCCCTATCGTCCCTGCGTCGGCATCGTCCTGATCGACGCCCGCGGCCTGATCTTCGCCGGACAACGCATCGACAACCCCGCCCCCGCCTGGCAGATGCCCCAGGGCGGGATTGACGAGGGCGAGAAGCCCCGCGAAGCCGCCTATCGCGAGCTCTGGGAAGAAACCGGCCTCACCCGCGACATGGTGGAATTCGTCGGCAAGACCCATGGCTGGGTGACCTACGACCTCCCCCCCGAGCTTCTGGGCAAGGTCTGGGGCGGCAGGTATCGCGGACAGAAGCAGAAATGGTTCCTGTTCCGCTTCACCGGCAAGGACAGCGACATCCGCATCGAGACGCCCGCGCCCGAATTCTCGACCTGGCGCTGGATCCTCGCCGACGAGATGGTGGAGGGCATCGTCCCCTTCAAGCGCGCGGTCTACGAACAGGTGATCCGCAGCTTCCGCGCCTACCTGGCCTGACCCCTCCTCGTTCGACTTCGTCTCCTCGTCGGCGGATCCCGCGAGGAGTGACGAAGTCATCGACGAGCCTCCCCGCAGGAACAGCGTTCCGCAAACCCGCCGATCCGCCCGCCCGGCGGGAAATCCGTCCCGCCCCTTGCCGCAGCGCAGAACCGTTGCCCGCCTGCCCCGGATCGCCCGCGATTTCCGCCTTTTCTCCCATTTTTCTCCGCTCATTCGCTTGAATTGCGCCCCTTTCCCGGGCTACGGACCCGCGCAACTGCGGACCCCGCTGAAAGGTTTTCCGATGTCCCTGCCGAACCACGCGCCCATCCCCGAGCTTTACGTCTCCTCCGAATCCGCCCAGAAGCTGAAGCTCACGGCCGGGCAGCTGCCCTCCTGGGACCTGACCCCGCGCCAGATCTGCGACCTGGAACTCCTGATGAACGGCGGCTTCTCGCCGCTGAAGGGCTTCCTCGGCCAGGCGGATTACGACGGCGTGGTCGAGAACATGCGCCTGGCCGACGGCACGCTCTGGCCGATGCCGATCACGCTGGACGTCTCGGAAGCCTTCGCCGAGAAGGTCGAGCCCGGCCAGGACATCGCCCTGCGCGACCAGGAAGGCGTGATCCTGGCGATCCTGTCGATCTCGGACAAATGGATCCCGAACAAGGCGAACGAGGCCGAGAAGGTCTTCGGCGCCGATGACGTCGCCCATCCGGCGGTGAACTACCTGCACAACACGGCCGGCAAGGTCTATCTCGGCGGCCCGGTCATCGGCATCCAGCAGCCGGTGCATTACGACTTCAAGGCCCGCCGCGACACGCCGAACGAACTCCGCGCCCTCTTCCGCAAGCTGGGCTGGCGCAAGATCGTCGCCTTCCAGACCCGCAATCCCCTGCACCGGGCGCACCAGGAACTCACCTTCCGCGCCGCGCGCGAGGCCGAGGCGAACCTGCTGATCCACCCGGTCGTCGGCATGACCAAGCCGGGCGACGTCGACCACTTCACCCGCGTCCGCTGCTACGAGGCGGTGCTGGACAAATATCCGGCGCAGACCACCGCGCTTTCCCTCCTGAACCTCGCCATGCGCATGGCCGGCCCGCGCGAGGCGATGTGGCACGGCATCATCCGCCGCAATCACGGCTGCACCCACATGATCGTCGGCCGCGACCATGCCGGTCCGGGCAAGAACAGCCAGGGCAAGGATTTCTACGACCCCTATGCCGCGCAGGAGCTGTTCCGCAAGCATCAGGCGGAAATCGGCGTCGAGATGGTCGATTTCAAGCACATGGTCTATGTGCAGGAAAAGGCCCAGTATTTCCCCGCGAACGAGATCCCGGAGGGCTCCACCGTCCTTGACATCTCGGGCACCGAACTCCGCCGCCGCCTGCGCGAGGGGCTGGAGATTCCGGAATGGTTCTCCTTCCCCGAGGTCGTGAACGAACTGCGCAAGACCAGCCCGGCGCGGTCGAAACAGGGCTTCACCGTGTTCTTCACCGGCCTGTCCGGCAGCGGCAAATCCACCATCGCCAACGCGCTGATGGTCAAGCTGATGGAGATGGGCGGGCGCCCGGTCACGCTGCTGGACGGTGACGTGGTGCGCAAGCACCTGTCGTCCGAGCTGGGCTTCTCCAAGGAACACCGCGACCTGAACATCAAGCGCATCGGCTATGTCGCGTCCGAGATCACCAAGAACGGCGGCATCGCGCTTTGCGCCCCGATCGCGCCCTATACCGCCACCCGGCGCGCGGTGCGCGAGATGGTCGAGGCCTTCGGCGCCTTCGTCGAGGTCCATGTCGCGACCAGCCTCGAGGAATGCGAGCGCCGCGACCGCAAGGGCCTCTACAAGCTGGCGCGCGAGGGCAAGATCAAGGAGTTCACCGGGATCTCCGACCCCTACGAGGCCCCGGCCAAGGCCGAGCTTGTGGTGGACACCGAGAACGTCGACGTCGACCACTGCGCGCACCAGGTGCTCCTGAAGCTGGAACAGATGGGCCTGATCCGCGCCTGATCCCGGCGATAATCCAAAGGCCGCGCTTCCGGGCGCGGCCTTTTCGTATCAATCCAACGAATTCGTAGGGTGGGCAATCTGCCCACGCAGAGCTACCCCGCCCGCATCATCCGGCGGATCAGCCCATCCTTCAGCACATACTGGTGGTAAAGCGCCATCAGCGCATGGCCCAGCACGACCAGCATCAGGATGTTGGCGGCAAGCCCGTGGATGTCGCCCACCCTCAGCCCCAGGAACCAGACGCTGATCCCGCCCAGCGGCACCGCGACCATCAGCAGATAGATCAGTCGGTGTCCCCAGTCCGCCGCCAGCACCGGCAAGCTGCCCGGCCTGCCCGGAGCCGCCGGGGCGCCCCGGCCAAGCCGGACCAGTATCCGCACCGCGACCAGCGCCAGGATCGCCAGGCCGAAGGCCACATGCGGCACGAAACCTGCCGTGCCGCCCTCTCGGATGGCGTCCAGCGCGTCTTCAGCGCCTTCGCCCGACAGCCAGGCCAGCGGGATCAGGATGGTGATCAGCCAATGCAGGGCGATCTGGGCGCCCGAATATCCGGTTGTGGTTCTCACGACGACCTCCGTTCACGACACAACACACTTACGCCGAAGCGTAGCGGTTCCGTCGCCGAAGGCCAGTCAGTGCACGCTCACCGGCGTGAAATCGTGTTCCCGCGCCAGCAGGAACGCAAGCTTCCTGTCGGCGACCAGCGCCAGCTGGCGTCCGTCGGCCCCGTTGACCGACCAGATCACCTCAAGCCCGTCCACCTGCTCGCGCACTTCGGCCGGCAGGTCCTCGACATGGACCTCGCGCACATAGACGATGCGGTCACCACCCTGCGGCAACCCTGGGAATGGAGTATTCATGTCTTGCCCCCTTCTCTCTGGCTGGCATTGTTCCGACCGATCCTGATCGTCTGCACCACGGTCTCCGGCACATGCCGGCGCAGATCGACGTGGAGCAGGCCGTTTTCCATCGTGGCTCCCGCCACCTCGACGCCGTCGGCCAGCACAAAGCTCCGCTGGAAGGCGCGCGAGGCGATGCCGCGATGCAGGAACACCCGCTCGCCCGCGTCATCGGCCTGACGGCCCCTGACGACAAGCTGCCGGTCCTCGACGGTGATCGACAGGTCCTCCTCGCGGAAGCCCGCGACCGCCAGCGTGATCCGGTAGGCATTCTCGGCCACCGCCTCGATGTTGAACGGAGGATAGCCCTCGGCCCCCGATTTCGCGGTGCGTTCCACCAGCCTTTCCAGCTGTTCGAACCCGAGAAGATACGGGTGGGCCCCAAAGCTCAGTTTCGTCATCGGACGGTCCTTGATGAAGCGACAGTTCGGCCAGCGGCCCCGTATGCGGCAACCGCTTGAACTTGAATATGGGGCGATCCCGGCCCCCTCGCAAGTCCCGTCCCCGGTGGATTTCCCGGTGCTTACCGGAAGAAACCTTCACCCAGGGCCCCGGCTTTCATATACTCTGCAGGAACAGACAGGAAGCGAGTCGGCCGCCGATGAATGCCCCATCCGAACTCAGTTTCGAGGAAATGCTCCGCATCAAGCTGGAGGTCCTGCGGCGCGAGCATCGCGATCTGGACGCGGCGATCCACGCGCTCGAGGAGACGGGCCGCCCCGACCAGCTGACGCTGCGGCGGCTGAAGAAGCAGAAGCTGTCGCTCAAGGACCAGATCGTCAAGATCGAGGACCAGCTGATCCCCGACATCATCGCCTGACGGGGCCGTCCGTCCGGAGCGTCAGGCCGGCACCACCCGGCGCACGCCGGCCCAGGCGTTGAACAGGATCGCCGCCAGCACCACCGCGCCGCCCACCAGCATGCCCGCGCTCGCGGTTTCGCCCAGAATCAGCCAGACCCAGAACGGGGCCAGCAGCACCTCGGTGTTCGACAAAAGCGTCAGTTCGGCCGAAGGCACCACGCGGCTGCCCAGCGTGTAAAGCACCATGCCGCCGGACAGGGCGACGACGCCCATCAGCAGGCACCACATCAGGTCGCTTCCGGGAATCACCAGCGGCTGGCCCTGTTGCACGGTTGCCAGCGTCCCCGCGACCACGGCGAAGGCGGCCCCCAGGATCGAGGACGGCAGGCTGTCTTCCAGCCTTCGCCAGCGCAATGCCACGCTGAAGGCAGCGAAACCCAGGGCCGAAACCAGCGCCGCCGCGTTGCCGATCAGCGCGCCGGCGGCCAGCCCCTCGCGCACCATCAGGAAGATGCCGACCAGCGCCAGCACGATGGCCCCCCAGGTGCGCGGGGCCACCGCCTCCCGCAGGATCAGCCAGCCGAGGATCGCGGCCAGGCAGGGCGAAGCCGCCAGCAGGAAGGCCGCATTGGCGACGGTCGTGGTCTGGAAGGCAAGGATCGCCCCGCCCATCGCGGCGACCAGCCCGATCCCGCCCAGAACCCCGGCCAGCCCCGCCCGGCGGAGGACCGGAAGCGGAGACCCGCCCGCGCGCCAGGCGAGGAAGGCCAGAAGCACCGGCACCATGGCCAGCGACCGCCAGACCAGAATCGTCCAGGGCCCCGCGACCTCGATCTGGCGGATCATCAGCGCCTGGAAGGACCACAGGACCCCCGCCATCAGCACCATGACCATGCCCGTTCCGTAGCGCATCATCGGCCCCTTTGCGTTCCGGCCCATCTAGGGGCTGGCCAACGCATCACACAAACGAATATAATTGACGAAATTCTTCAATATTTCTGAAACGATGCCCCAGCCGCTCGACCTTGCCCTGCTGCGCAGCTTCGTCGCGCTGATCGACTGCGGCAGCATCCAGCTTGCCGCATCCCGGGTCGGGCGCAGCCAGTCGGCGATCAGCATGCAGATCAAGCGGCTGGAGGAAGAGGTCGGCCGCCCGCTCTTCCAGCGCGAGGGGCGCAATCTCCGCCCCAATCCGGCGGCGCAGGACCTGCTCCTCTATGCCCGCCGCCTGCTGCGCCTTTCCGACGAGGCGGTGGCCAGCCTGCGCCGGACCGAGGCCGCGGGCGTGGTGCGCCTCGGGATGCCCGAGGATTATGCCGCCTATCTTCTGACCCCGACGCTCGCCCGCTTCGGGCAGGAGTATCCGCTGGCCGAGATCGAGCTGACCTTCGCCTCCTCGCCCACCCTCCTGCGCCTGCTCGAGACGGGGAAACTCGACCTCGCCCTGGTCACGCGCGAGCCGCACCAACCCTTCGCCGTCCTGCGGCGCGAGCGGTTCGTCTGGGCCGCCTCGCCCGAACACGCCGCCTGGCTGCGCGATCCGCTGCCCGTCGCGCTCTTCGAGGCCGGGGACCTCGCCCGCCGTTTCGCGGTCGAGGCGTTGCAGTCCACGGACCGCCGCTACCGCGTGGTCTCGACAACCCACAGCCTTCCGGGGCTGATCACCGTGGCGCAGGCAGGGCTGGCCGTCGTCGGGCTGATCCAGTCCTGCGTGCCGCCCGGCCTGAAGCTTCTGGGCGAGGCCGAGGGGCTTCCCGCCCTGCCGGTCCTCGACCTCAGCCTCGTGCCCGGACCCGGCGAGCCGCCGCCCCTGGTGCAGCAGCTGCGCGAGATGCTCCTGCGCGACCTGCGGGAGGATCGTACCCCCTGACTGCGGCTTGCCCCGCCCGGCCGCTTTCGTATAAGCGGCGGGCAGGGTGACAGCGGGGTATGCCATGGCAGAGGTCGGGATCATCATGGGGTCGCAAAGCGACTGGCCGACGATGAGGGCAGCCGCCGAAATCCTGGATGAGCTTGGCGTGGCCTACGAGACGAAGATCGTCTCGGCCCACCGCACGCCGGATCGCCTGTGGGACTATGGCAAGACCGCCGTGGCGCGCGGCCTCAAGGTCATCATCGCCGGCGCGGGCGGGGCGGCGCATCTGCCGGGCATGATGGCCTCCAAGACCCGGGTGCCGGTGATCGGCGTGCCGGTCCAGACCCGCGCGCTGTCCGGGGTCGATTCGCTCTATTCCATCGTCCAGATGCCGAAGGGCTATCCCGTCGCCACCATGGCGATCGGCGGCGCGGCCAATGCCGGGCTGATGGCAGCCGCGATCCTGGCCGTCTCGGACGCAGCACTTGCCGAACGGCTGGACGCCTGGCGCGAGGCCCTTTCCGCCTCCATCCCCGAGGAGCCCAAGGATGAGTGAACTTCCGCAAGGCTCGGTGATCGGCATCCTCGGCGGCGGCCAGCTTGGCCGGATGCTCTCGGTCGCGGCCAGCCGCCTTGGCTACCGCTGCCATGTCTACGAACCCGGCGCCGCCCCGGCCGGCGACGTCGCCCACAGCGTGACCACCGCCCCCTATGAGGACGAGGCCGCCCTGCGCCGCTTCGCCGAGGCGGTGGACGTCATCACCTACGAATTCGAGAACGTCCCCACCTCGGCGCTCGACCTCCTGGAATCGCTCCGGCCCATCCGCCCGAACCGCCGGGCGCTCGCCGTCAGCCAGGACCGGATCAAGGAGAAGTCGTTCCTCAACGAGCTTGGCTTGCAGACCGCCCCCTGGGCTGCGGTGAATTCGGAAGACGACCTCCGCGCCGCCGCCGACAGGCTTGGCCTGCCCGCGATCCTGAAGACCACGCGGCTTGGCTATGACGGCAAGGGGCAGGTGAAACTTGACGACGAGACCGACATTCCCGCCGCCTGGGCGTCGATGAACGATGCCCCTTCCGTGCTGGAGGGCTTCGTCGCCTTCGAGCGCGAGGTCAGCGTCATCGCCGCCCGCGGCCTCGACGGCTCCGTCGCCTGCTTCGACCCCGGCGAGAACATCCACCGCGACGGCATCCTGCGCACCACCACCGTGCCCGCGCGCCTGTCCCCCGCCCAGCGCGCCGATGCCGTGCTGGTCGCCGCCCGCATCCTGAACGCGCTGGATTACGTCGGCGTCATGGGGGTAGAGCTTTTCGTCACCGCCCACGGCCTCCTGGTCAACGAGATCGCCCCCCGCGTCCACAACTCCGGCCACTGGACGCAACAGGGCTGCGCGGTGGACCAGTTCGAGCAGCACATCCGCGCCGTGGCGGGCCTGCCCTTGGGCGACGGCAACCGCCATGCCGACGTGGTGATGGAGAACCTGATCGGCGACGACGTCAATCGCGTGCCGGATCTCCTGAAATCCCGCGATACGGCCGTCCATCTCTACGGCAAGGGGGCACCGCGTCCCGGCCGGAAGATGGGGCATGTGAACCGCATCACGCGCTGATCCCATGTCGCATGGCACCAAATGGCGGAACCGGCGTTATTCGGGGCCCCCGCTGCAAAGGTCGCACATGTCCGAACGTGCCTCTGTCTACACCCACGCCGCCCGCTGGATCGCCCAGCTTTCCGGGCGGCCGATGACCTTCCTCCTCGCCGTCGCGCTGATCGTGGTCTGGCTGGTCACGGGCCCGGTCTTCGGCTTTTCCGACACTTGGCAGCTGGTGATCAACACCGGCACCACGATCATCACCTTCCTGATGGTCTTCCTGATCCAGAATACCCAGAACCGCGACACCGTGGCGATGCAGCTCAAGCTGGATGAACTGATCCGCGCCACCAAGGGCGCGCATCTGTCGCTGCTCGACCTGGAAGAGCTGGAGGAACGCGAGCTTGCCGCCTTCGTCCAGCAGTACGAGGCCCTGGCCGCGATGGGGCGCAGCCAGCTTCAGAAGGGCCGCCCCGACACCGGCACGCCCGAAGTCGTCAGCCAGACCGCCCCGCCTGAAAAGTCCCTCTCACGACCGAGGCCAGCGTCAGCGAAGGATCGAACCGCCCCGCCTTCAGGAAAGCCAGCACCTGGGCAATCACCAATGGGTTGACCATCATGAACGTATGGGTGACCGGCAGCACCAGATGGCCGGCCATCCCCTCCAGCCGGGTGCTCTCCACCGTCACCTTGCCATCGTTCGGCCCCGGCAGGATCGCGTTCCAGACCGGGTTCAGCGACAGCGTCCCGGCGATGATGCCCAGGGGATAGTCCGCCGCCGGCAGCCGGTTCGGCCAGCTGTCCGGCCCCGTGCCCAGGACCTTTCCCGCCGCGCCCGTCACCCAGGCGAAGGCCGCCAGGTCGCCCAGCCGGTCCACCAGCTCCGAGCCGTGGTTCGGCGGCGCCAGCATCACCACCCGGCCCAACCGCTCGGGCCGCGCTTCGGCCAGCCAGGCGCGCAACAGGATGCCGCCCATCGAATGGGTGACGAAATGCACCGGCCCCGATCCCGGCCCCGCCTCCGCAACCGCCCGGCCCACTTCGGCCACCAGCGCCGCCGGCTCGGCCCTCGTCGAGGGATAGGACCAGTTCACCACCCGATAGCCCGCCGTCTTCAGGGCCAGCGCCATCGGGGCCAGCGAGGCATCGCTGCGCGCCAGCCCATGCAGCAGCACGACCGTCCCGGTCCCGCCCGCGCCGGTCTCGGTCGCCGGGGCGGACAGGAAACGGACAAGGCGTGCGCGCAATCCCATGCCGCAACACTCTGCCCGGCGGACCGGCCCGGCAAGGCGGAAATCGCGGCACTGGACAAATCCGCCGCAGCGTCACAGGCTCCGCCCATGTCCAGACCCGGCCCCCGCATCGCCGTCCGCGCCCTGATCCTGCAAGAGGACCGCCTGCTCCTGGTCAACGCCTGGGCCGGACCGCGCGCCGATCTCTGGTGCGCCCCCGGCGGCGGGGTCGAGCCCGGCAGCTCGCTCCCCGCGAACCTGATCCGCGAGGTGCATGAGGAGACCGGCCTGACGATCGAGGTCGGGGCGCCCGCCCTGATCAACGAGTTCCACCACCCGCCCTCGCGCTTCCACCAGGTCGAGGTCTTCTTCCACTGCCGCCTCGTCTCGGGCACGCTCTCCGACAGCTGGGCCGACCCCGAGCGTGTGGTGACCCGCCGCCGCTTCTTCTCGCGCGAGGAGTTGCGCAGGATCCGCTTCAAGCCCGACAGCCTGGCGACCGCCGCCTGGGGCGAGGGCCCGACCTATGACCCGCTGGAGCTTCTGACCCGATGAGCCGCGCCTTCGTGAACGAGGACGCGGGCAGCGACCGTCCCGACCTGCCCGAACGTCCCGTGCCCCCCGGCCCGAACCCGGTCACCCCGCGCGGGCTGGCCGAATTGCAGGCGCAGCTTGCCCGGCGGCAGGCCGAGCTTGTGGCGCTCAAAGCCCGCCCCGACCGGCTGGACAAGCTGCCCGAGGCCGCCGCCGAACGCGACATCCGCTGGCTCGAGGCCCGGCTCAAGGCCGCCGTGCCGATCGACCCCGCCACCCACGACCTGAGCGAGGTCGCCTTCGGCCTCGTCGTGACCGTCGCGGACGAGGACGGCCGCGAGGCGCGCTACGAGATCACCGGCGAGGACGAGGCCGACGCCAGCCTCGGCCGCATCGCCCCCGGCTCCCCCCTCGCCAGGGCGCTTCTGGGGGCCGAGGTCGGCGATGTGGTGACCTGGCGCCGCCCGGCGGGCAAGATGGAACTCGAGGTCCTGGGGATTGCGCATGCCGATCCGTAGGCTCTCACCGGCCGACACCGACCTCGTCGCGCAATTCTACCGCGAGGCCCCCGACTACTGGCTGCTCGCCGAGGGCGCATTGGACCCGGACCGTCAGGCGCGCGAGTTCTTCACCGACGCCCCGCCCGGCTGCGATCCCGCGCAAAGCCACCGCCTCGGCCTGTTCCTGGACGACCGCCTCTCCGGCGTGGCCGAACTCTCCCATGGTTTCCCGGATCCTGGCGACGCCTATCTGGGGCTGATGATCCTCGGCCCCTGGGCGCAGGGCGCGGGCCACGGCCGCCGCCTGCTCGCCCATGCCGAAGGCCTGGCCCGCGGCCGTGGCGCACGGCGTCTCTATCTCGCCGTCCTCGACGCCAACCCGCGCGGCCGCGCCTTCTGGCTGCGCGAGGGCCTCCGCCCCACCGGCATCCGCCGCCAGGACGCCGTGACGGGTCACGGGCTGGAGCGGCTGGTCAAGGACCTGTAGGGCAGGCTCGCCAGCGCGACGCCGCCCAGCACCAGCCCCGCCGCCGCCCAGAAGCGCGGGCCGGGCAGTTCCGCCAGCAGCGCCGCCCCGCCCAGCGCCGCGATCACCGGCACCGACAACTGCGCCACCGCCGCCCGCGCCGCGCCCAGCTGCGGCAGCAGCCGATACCACAGCGCATAGCCCAGGCCCGAGGTCGCCGCCCCCGACACCACCGCCAGCGCCACGCCCCTGCCATCCGGCGCCGACAGCCCCGCCAGCAGCGCCAGCGGCAGCACCAGCGGCACCGACAGCAGGAAGTTCCAGGCCGTCGCCGCCAGCGGGTCCGCGCTGCCGCGCCCGGCCAGCGAATAGACGCCCCAGCCCACTCCCGCCCCCGCCATCAACGCCAGCGGCGCAGGACCCGCCGCCCCCGGCGCCGCGACCAGCGCCAGCCCGACCAGCGCCAGCCCCGCCCCCGCCCAGCGCCGGGGCGGCACCGCCTCGCGCGCGATCAGCGCCCCGGCGAACATCGTCACCTGCACCGCCCCGAACAGCACCAGCGCCCCGGTCCCGGCGTCGAGGCCACGATAGGCCAGCGAAAACCCCAGAAGATAGGCCGACAGCCCCGCCACGCCCGCGACCCGGCCGCGCGGTCCGGGCCAGGCCCAGCCGCCCCGCTGCCACAGCACCAGCCCCGCCAGCATCGCCGCCCCCGCCAGGAGGCGGACCACCGCGAACTCCACCGCGCCGATATGTCCCGGCCCCACCGCCCAGCGGTTCAGCACGGAATTGGCCGCGAAGGCCAGCATGGTGAGGGCTGTCAACAGGATGAGGCGCATGGCCGGCACCATGCGCGCCGCCGGTCCCCCAGCGCAAGCGTAGGGTGGGCGATACCGCCCACCTTATGCCCATGAAAAAGGGCGCCCGAAGGCGCCCTTTCCCGAACTGGATCGCAGGTGGATCAGAAGTCCATCCCGCCCATGCCGCCGCCGCCCGGCATCGCCGGGGCAGCCTTGGGCTCGGGACGGTCCGCGATCATCGCTTCCGTGGTGATCAGCAGCGAGGCGACCGAAGCCGCATCTTCCAGAGCGGTGCGGGTCACCTTGGCCGGGTCGATCACGCCGAACTTGAACATGTCGCCATATTCTTCGGTCTGCGCGTTGAAGCCGAAGGCGTTGTCCTTCGATTCGCGGATCTTGCCCGCGACGACGGCCCCGTCGACACCGGCGTTCTCGGCGATCTGGCGCAGCGGCGCTTCCAGCGCGCGGCGGACGATGGCGATGCCCGCGTCCTGGTCGCTGTTCGCGCCCTTCAGGCTTTCCAGCCCTTTCGCAGCCTGCACCAGCGCCACGCCGCCGCCGACGATCACGCCTTCCTGCACGGCCGCGCGGGTCGCGTTCAGGGCGTCGTCGACGCGGTCCTTGCGCTCCTTCACCTCGACTTCGGTCATGCCGCCGACGCGGATGACGGCGACGCCGCCCGCCAGCTTGGCCACACGCTCCTGCAGCTTCTCGCGGTCGTAGTCCGAGGTGGTTTCCTCGATCTGCGCCCGGATCTGGCCGACGCGGGCCTCGATCTCGGCCTTGTCGCCAGCGCCGTCGATGACGGTGGTGTCATCCTTCTTGATGATCACCTTCTTGGCGCGGCCCAGCATGTCGAGGCCGACATTCTCCAGCTTCATGCCGAGATCGTCCGAGATCACCTGGCCGCCGGTCAGGATCGCGATGTCCTGCAGCATCGCCTTGCGACGGTCGCCGAAGCCCGGAGCCTTGACGGCGGCGATCTTCAACCCGCCGCGCAGCTTGTTGACGACCAGCGTGGCCAGAGCCTCGCCTTCCACGTCTTCCGCGACGATGATCAGCGGGCGCTGCGACTGGATCACGGCTTCCAGCAGCGGAACCATCGGCTGCAGCGAGGAGAGCTTCTTCTCGTGCAGCAGGATGTAGGCGTCTTCCAGCTCGGCGATCATCTTGTCGGCGTTGGTGACGAAATAGGGCGACAGGTAGCCGCGGTCGAACTGCATGCCTTCGACGACGGTGGTTTCCGTCTCCAGGCCCTTGTTCTCCTCGACGGTGATCACGCCCTCGTTGCCGACCTTCTGCATCGCTTCCGCGATCTGGCGGCCGATTTCGGTTTCGCCGTTGGCCGAGATGGTGCCGACCTGCGCGACTTCGGCCGAGTCCTTGACCGGACGGGCCATCGCCTTGATCGCCGCGACGACATTGGCGGTCGCGAGGTCGATGCCGCGCTTCAGGTCCATCGGGTTCAGACCGGCCGCGACCGACTTCATGCCCTCGCGGATGATCGCCTGGGCCAGAACGGTGGCGGTGGTGGTGCCGTCGCCGGCCTCGTCATTGGTGCGGGAAGCGACTTCCTTCACCATCTGCGCGCCCATGTTCTCGAACTTGTCGGCGAGCTCGATCTCCTTGGCGACGGTCACGCCGTCCTTGGTGATGCGCGGCGCGCCGAAGGATTTGTCGATCACCACGTTGCGGCCTTTCGGGCCCAGCGTCACCTTGACCGCGTCGGCCAGGATGTTGACGCCGCGCAGCATGCGGTCGCGGGCCTCGGTGTCGAACTTGACGTCTTTTGCAGCCATTTTTCGTAGCTCCTATTGCGTTTCGTAGGGTGCGCTACAGCGCACCATCCCGTGCGACCGCTCAGCCGATGATGCCGAGGATGTCGCTTTCCTTCATGATCAGCAGTTCTTCGCCGTTCAGGGTCACTTCGGTCCCCGACCATTTGCCGAACAGGATGCGGTCGCCGGCCTTGACCGACGGAGCGATCAGTTCGCCCGAATCCTTGCGCGCGCCTTCGCCCACGGCGATGATCTCGCCCTCGGCGGGCTTTTCCTTGGCGGTATCCGGGATGATCAGCCCGCCCTTGGTCTTTTCGTCGGACTGGATACGCTTGACCAGAACGCGGTCGTGCAGCGGTTTGAAAGCCATCTGGGGTACTCCCTTGAGTTTCCAGGTTTGATCTCGGTTAGCACTCACATCCGATGAGTGCTAACGGCCCCTGACGTAGGCCAAGCCTCGCCATGTGTCAACAGCCTCGGCCGGGTCTTTTGATTTGCCTTTTGCCGATCCCCTGCCACGATGCGGCCGACCCGAATTGCCCGATGGAGCCCCATGCGCCTCTTGTCGACCCTCGCCGCCCTCCTCCTCGCCGGCCTCGCCGGGCCGCTTCACGCCGACTGTGCCGGAACCAACCTCCTCGCCGAGATGCCCGCCGAACGCCGCGCCGCGATCACCGCCGCCGCCGATGCCGTGCCCTTCGCGCGCGGCAACTACTGGCGCGCGACGCGGGGCGACGAGGTCATCACCCTGATCGGCACCTATCACTTCGACGACCCGCGCCACGCCCCCACGCTGCAGGCCGTCACCCCGGCGATCCGGGCCGCGACGACCGTCCTGGTCGAGGCCGGCCCCGAGGAGGAAAAGGCGCTGCAGGCGCTTGTCGCCCGCGACCCCTCCAGGATGGTGATCACCACCGGCCCCACCCTGAACCAGCAACTCCCGCCCGAGGTCTGGGCCCAGCTGCGCGCCGCCATGGAACTGCGCGGCATCCCGGCCTTCATGGCCGGGAAGATGCAGCCCTGGTATGTGACGGTCATGCTCTCGATCCCGCCCTGCGCCATGGCCCGGATGCAGGACCCCAAGGGCCTGGACGGCATGGTGATCGACGCCGCCCGGGCCGCCTCGGTCCCCGTCCGCGGGCTGGAGCCCTTCGACACCGTCTTCGGCATCTTCGACGCCATGACGCATGAGGAAATGGTCGCGATGATCCAGTCCACCCTCGCGCTGGAGGATCGCTCCGAGGATTACTCCGCCACCCTCGCCGACAGCTATTTCGCCGGGGAAAGCCGGGTGATCTGGGAATACATGCGCGATGTCTCCTACGGCCTGCCCGGCTATACGCCGGAAATGGTGGACGCCGAGTTCGCCCGGCTGGAGGAGCTGCTGATGAACCGGCGCAACCAGTCCTGGATTCCGGTCCTGACCGCCGCCGCCGCCGATGGCCCGGTCTTTGCCGCCTTCGGGGCGCTGCACCTCTCGGGCGAACAGGGCGTGCTGAACCTGCTGCAACAGGAAGGGTTCACCCTGGAGGCCCTGCCGCTCTGACCCGACGCCTGCCCGGGGGCCCAAATTCCTACGAAGGAATTTGCAAAACCTTTCGAAAGGTTTTGGCCCGCCCCGCCGACCGGCCCCGCCCCTACCGCCCCCCTCTCGCCACGCCCGGACGTGACAATCCGGCCGCCCTCGCCTATACCGCGCGCGAAATCGCGAAACCCAAGGGCAACCCCATGACCACTCTCGTCTTCGGCCACAAATCCCCCGACACCGATTCCACCGGCTCCCCGATCATCTGGGCCTGGTATCTGAACGAGACCGGCACCCCCGCCAAACCCGTCCTCCTGGGCGAGCCCAACACCGAGGCCGCCTTCGTGCTGAAGCACTGGGGCCTGGAAAAGCCCGCGATCATCCAGGACGTGACCGCCGAGGACAAGGTCGTCATCGTCGACACCAACAACCCGGCCGAGCTGCCCGCCTCGATCAACGAGGCGAAGATCCAGGCCATCATCGACCACCACCTCCTCGCCGGCGGCATCCGGACGAAGAACCCGATCGAGATCACCATCCGCCCGCTCGCCTGCACCGCGACCATCATGCACGACCTGATCGGCGACACGCTGGCCCAGGCCCCCGACAGCATCAAGGGCGCGATGCTCTCCTGCATCCTCTCCGACACGCTGGAGTTCCGCTCGCCCACCACCACGCCGCATGACCGCGCCGTGGCCGAGAAGCTGGCCGCCGACCTCGGCGTCTCGATCTCCGGGCTGGCCGCGAAGATGTTCGAGGCCAAGTCCGACGTCTCGGCCTTCTCCGACGCGGAACTGCTGCGGATGGATTCCAAGGAATACAACGTCGCCGGCAAGGAACTGCGCGTCTCGGTGCTGGAGACCACCGCGCCCAAGGTCGTCCTCGACCGCAAGGCCAGCCTGATGCGCTCGATGGCCGATGTGGCCAAGGAGGACGGCGCGGATCAGGTCCTGCTGTTCGTGGTGGACATCATCAAGGAAGAGGCGACCCTCCTCGTCCCGAACGACCTGGTGAAGCAGCTGGCCGAGACCTCCTTCGGCGCGACCGTCACCGGCGACACCGTGGTCCTGCCCGGCATCATGAGCCGCAAGAAGCAGATCATCCCGGCGCTGAAGCTCTGACGAAACCAAGGGAGGCGTCGGGCGTTGATGCCCGACGCTTGCCAGACGCCTGCCAGACGGATGCCAGACGCGGCAACCTTGGCCGAAGCTCCACCGGAAAGGCCCCCCGCATGACCGAAATCATCCGCTCGCTCGCCGACCTTTCGGGGCGCTACGACGCCCTGTTCTGCGACCTCTGGGGCTGCCTGCACAACGGCCATGCGGCCTTTCCCGCCGCCGTCGCAGCCCTGCAGGGCTTCCGCGCGGCAGGCGGCAAGGTCGTCCTCCTGACCAACTCGCCCCGCCCCAAGGCCAGCGTCATCGCCCAGATCGACGCCATGGGCGTCCCCCGCGATTGCTGGGACGAGGTGGCGACCTCGGGCGATGCGGCGCAGATGGGGATGCTCTCGGGCGCCGTCGGCCGCCGCGTCCACCACATCGGCGCGCCGAAGGACGAAAGCTTTTTCAACGACTTCGCCCCCGACCTCGCGGCCTTCGCCGCGACCCAGCCGCCGATCACCCGCGTCCCCCTGAAAGAGGCCGAGGGCATCGTCTGCACCGGCCTTTTCGATGACCACACCGAAACACCCGAAGACTACCGCGCCGCACTCCTTCTGGCCAAGACCATGGGCCTGACCATGCTCTGCGCCAATCCCGACATCGTGGTCGACCTTGGCGACAAGCGGCTCTGGTGCGCCGGGGCGCTGGCCGAGATGTATGAGAAGATGGGCGGCGGCACGCTGTATTTCGGCAAGCCGCATCCACCGATCTACGACCTCGCCCGCCGCCGCCTGACCGAAGCCGGAGGCAGGCCCGATCCGCAGATCCTCTGCATCGGCGACGGAATCGCCACCGACGTGCAGGGCGGCATCGCCGAGGGGCTGGACACGTTGTTCATCACCGGCGGGCTCGAGGCCGAAAGGTTCGGCCCCGATGTCGAGGCCCCCGAGGCCGGGCTTCTGCTGGACTGGCTCGCCGGCCGCGAGCTTTCGCCCAGCTATGCCATCGGGCGGCTTCGCTGACGACAGGGTAACTTTCATTCACGTTCGCAATCGAACTTGAACAATTGTTGCGCGGCCGATTGTGCCGCGTCGCAGCATGTGCTAGCCTTCCCGCATGGATGAAAGGGACACGCCCACCATGCTGGACAACATGCCCCGCGGGACGATCTGCATCGAGGACATCGAAATCGGCATGTCCCGCCACCTGATGAAAGTGGTAACCGACCGGGATATCGAGCTTTTCGCCGAAGTCTCCACCGACCGGAACCCTGTCCACCTGGATGAATCCTATGCCCAGGACACGATCTTCGCGGGCCGGATCGCCCATGGGATGCTCACCGCCGGCCTGATTTCCGCCGTCATCGGCGAGCAGCTTCCCGGCCACGGCACCGTCTACCTCGGGCAAAGCCTCAAGTTCATGGCTCCCGTCCGCCCCGGCGACATGGTCCGGGCCGAGGTCACCGTGACCGCGATCGACCATGCCAAACGCCGAGTCACCCTTGAAACCCTCGCCTCGGTGGGTAAAACCGTTGTCCTGAAGGGCGAGGCGCTGGTTCTGGCGCCCAGCCGCAAGTTCGACTGACGGGCCCCGGCCCGCAAAGGGCAGGATGCGAGAGCACTTTCACTGGCAGGGCCTCGACCCCTCCGCCCGCGGCGCCTCGGTCGCGATGGGCAACTTCGACGGCGTGCACCGCGGCCATCAGGCGGTGATCGACCTTGCGCGCGGCGCGGCTCCGCTTGGCATCGTCACCTTCGAGCCCCATCCCCGCCAGTTCTTCGCCCCCGGCGCCCCCGCCTTCCGGCTGATGAACGCCGAGGCTCGCGCCAACCGCCTGGCCCGCCTCGGGGTCGATCACCTGTTCCAGCTTCCCTTCGACGCCACCCTCGCCGGCCTCACGCCCGAGGGCTTCGTGGATCAGGTCCTGCATGACGGGCTCGGCATCGCGCATGTCGTCGTCGGCGCGGATTTCCGCTTCGGCAAGGACCGCGCCGGCACCGCGCCGGATCTCTTCCGCCTCTGCGCCGCGCGCGGCATCCGCTGCACCATCGCGCCGCTGGTCGCCGACAACGGCACCGAGATCTCCTCGACCAACATCCGCCGCGCCCTGACCGAGGGCCGCCCCCGCGATGCGGCCACCATGCTCGGCCACTGGCACCGGATCGACGGCGAGGTCCTGCACGGCGAGAAGCGCGGCCGCGACCTGGGCTTTCCCACCGCCAACATGTCGGTCGAGGGGCTGCACCTGCCGCGGCTCGGCGTCTATGCCGTCCTTGCCGACATCCTCACCGGCCCGCATCGGGGCAGCTACCGGGGCGCCGCCAGTCTTGGCGTCCGCCCGATGTTCGGCGAGAACCGCCCGAACCTGGAAACCTTCCTCTTCGACTTCAAGGGCGATCTCTACGGCCAGCACCTGTCGATCGCGCTGGTCGACTACCTGCGCCCCGAGCTGAAGTTCGACGGCCTTCCCGCGCTGATCGCCCAGATGGACGCCGACTGCGCCAGAGCACGGCAAATTCTGTCCGCGCTCTGATTGACAGGCCGGACGGGCCCGAACATCCTGAGGACAGCGCACGGGAGGTCCGATGCCCGACCTGCAGATCCATCCGCTGACCCCGGACCGCATCCCGGATTTCGTTGCCCTCTTCGGCCCGGATGGCGCCTGCTACGGCTGCTGGTGCACGTCCTTCCGCCTCCGTCCCAAGGTCCGCCAGGCGATGACCGGCGACGAACGGCGCGAGGTGATGCTGGACCGAATCCGCCGCGGCCCGCCGCCGGGGCTTCTCCTCTACGACGGCGACGATCCCGTGGGCTGGATGCAGATCGGCCCCCGCGCCGACGTTCCGGAATGGAACAACCCCGGCCGCGTCTCCTCGCCCCGGCCCGACGCGCCAGCCGACGACCCCGCCGTCTGGGCCATCACCTGCTTCTTCTTCCGCCGCAGCCATCGCGGCAAAGGCCTGACCCACGCGCTTCTCGCCGAGGGGATCGCCCATGCCCGCCGCAGCGGCGCCCGGACGCTGGAGGCCGCGCCCATCCTGGGATCGCGGCCGAAGTCCATCCCCCTCTTCGTCGGCCCCGCCAGGACCTTCCAGGACGCCGGCTTCCAGACCGTCGCCGCCGTCAA
Source organism: Tabrizicola soli (assembly GCF_015999335.1). Taxonomy (GTDB): domain Bacteria; phylum Pseudomonadota; class Alphaproteobacteria; order Rhodobacterales; family Rhodobacteraceae; genus Tabrizicola; species Tabrizicola soli. The sequence goes on from NZ_JAEACP010000017.1 coordinate 26,512, forward strand.
GGAGACCCGCCCGCTCATGCGGCTGGTGCTTTAGGCCCTTCCCTTTTCCGCGCCGCCGCCCCACTTTGCGGCCATGACCGATCTTCGCCCCCGCTTCTGGGAAACCGTCCCCCTGAACAAGCTCACCCAACAGGAATGGGAGGCGCTGTGCGACGGCTGCGGCAAGTGCTGCCTGAACAAGCTGGAATATGAGGATACCGGCGAGGTCGCCTATACCCGCATCGCCTGCCGCCTGCTGGACGGCGACACCTGCCGCTGCCGCGACTATCCGAACCGCAAGCAGCACGTCCCGGAATGCGTGGTCCTCACGCCGAAGACGCTGCCGAAGATCGCCTACTGGATGCCCGCGACCTGCGCTTACAAGCTTTTGTTCCAGAAAAAGCGGCTTCCCGACTGGCACCCGCTCCTGACCGGCGATCCCGAAAGCACCCACAGGGCCGGCCAGTCGATCCGCGGCATGACCATCCCCGAGGGCGCGGTCCCCGAGGATGACTGGGAAGACTATCTGATCGAGGAAACCCCCTGATGCGCTTTGCCTCCGACAACACCTCCGGCGCGGCACCCGAGGTCATGGCCGCGATCCAGCGCGCCAATGCGGGCTACGAACGCAGCTACGGCGCCGACGCCGCGATGGAGCGTGTGACCGCCCTCGTGCGCGAGATCTTCGAGGCGCCAGAGGCCGAGGTCCGCCTCGTCGCCACCGGCACCGCCGCCAATGCCCTGGCCATCGCCACGCATTGCCCGCCCTGGGGCGCGGTCTTCTGCCACACCCACGCCCATGTCGCCGAGGACGAATGCGGCGCGCCGGAGTTCTATTCGGGGGCCAAGCTGGTGCTGGTCCCGGGCGCGCAGGGCAGGATCACCCCCGAGACTTTCGCCACCGCGCTGGCGACGACCGGCGAAGGCGGCGTCCACGGCGTCCAGCGGGGCATGCTGTCGCTGACCAACGTGACCGAGGCCGGAACCGTCTACACACCGGCTGAAATCGCCGCCCTGACCGCGATGGCGAAGGCGAAGGGCATCCCCTGCCACCTCGACGGCGCACGCTTCGCCAATGCGCTGGTCGCCACCGGCGCGACCCCGGCCGAGATGACCTGGAAGGCGGGCATCGACGTGCTCTCGCTCGGCGGCACCAAGAACGGCTGCCTGGGGGTGGAGGGCGTGGTCCTCTTCAATCCGGAGAAGGCCTGGGAGCTGGAACTCCGCCGCAAGCGCGGCGGACACCTCTTCTCCAAGCACCGCTTCCTCTCCGCGCAGATGGAGGCCTACCTCGCCGACGGCCTCTGGCTCCGCCTCGCCGCCCGCGCCAACGCCATGGGCCAGCGCCTTGCCGACGGCCTGCGCGACCGCCAGGCGCATGTCCCCGAATCCCCCGCCAACATGCTTTTCCCCGAATGGGCCGCAGGCACCCATGCCCGGCTCGAGGCCGCCGGGGCGGTCTACTACCGCTTCCCCGCCCCCGAGGGCCGCGAGCGTGCCCGCCTCGTCGCCAGCTGGTCCACGACCGAGGCCGATGTGGATTCCTTCCTCGATGCCTTCTGATTTTTCGCAACCCCGGTTTGCGCAGCCCCCGGCCCGGTGATAAGCGACAGGCAGTCCCGAATCCGCTGCCCGGAGCCGCCATGCCCGCCGTCACCGAACCGAAGCTCATCGCCGGAAACGCCAACCAGGGGCTGGCGAAGTCGATCGCCCGCCGCATGTCGATGCACCGGGGGATGAGCGTGAACCTCGTCGATGCGCGGGTCGAACGCTTCAACGACCAGGAGATCTTCGTCGAGGTGTTCGAGAACGTCCGCGGCGAGGACATGTATGTCATCCAGCCGACCTCGAACCCGGCGAACGACAACCTGATGGAACTCCTCATCATGGTGGACGCGCTGCGCCGCTCCTCGGCCAGCCGCATCACCGCCGTGATCCCCTATTTCGGCTATGCCCGCCAGGATCGCCGCGCCAAGGCCCGCACCCCGATCTCCGCCAAGCTGGTCGCCAACCTGATCGAGACCGCCGGGGTCGACCGCGTGTTGACGCTCGACCTGCACGCCGCGCAGATCCAGGGCTTCTTCGACATCCCGGTCGACAACCTCTATGCCTCGCCGGTCTTCGCGCTGGACATCGAGCATCACTTCAAGGGCCAGATGGACGACCTGATGATCATCTCGCCCGACGTCGGCGGCGTGGCCCGGGCGCGCGAACTGGCCAAGCGGATCAACGCCCCCCTCGCCATCGTCGACAAGCGGCGCGAGAAGGCGGGCGAGGTCGCCGAGATGACCGTGATCGGCGACGTGAAGGGCCGCAAGTGCATCATCGTCGACGACATCTGCGACACGGCCGGCACGCTCTGCAAGGCCGCCGAAACCCTGATCGAGGCCGGCGCGACCGAGGTCCACAGCTACATCACCCACGGCGTCCTTTCCGGTCCGGCGGTGGAGCGGGTGTCGAATTCGGTGATGAAATCGCTGGTCATCACCGATTCGATCGAGCAGGGCGACAAGGTGAAGGGCGCGAGGAACATCCGCATCGTCCCCACCGCGCCGATGTTCGCCCAGGCCATCCTGAACATCTGGGGCGGCATGTCCGTCTCCTCGCTGTTCGAGACCGATACCCTGGTCCCGATCTACGAGGGCTTCTATCAGCGCAGCTGATCATCGCGGATTTTGTCAGGTTCAGCCAAGTTTAGGCCGCAATTGCGTTCCAAAGACGCAATTGTTCAGTAAATGTGGCGGATCATGCGAACCCTTGTGATGAGCGAGACTTCCGGCGTCGGGCAGCTTTTGCGTCGGCACGCCGTGTTGGCCTTTTTGGTATTCGTCCACGGCGCCGTGGCCTGGTGGCTGTCCACCTACCACCCGGTGAATATCGGGGATGACAAGGCCGGCATCCTGGTCAAGAGCTTTGCCACCAAGATCCCGCAGATGATCTTTCTCGTGCTGTTCGGACGGCTGCTCTACCTGACCTATGTCCTGCGCGTCGACGACCGCATCGGCCACCTGAAAAACGATGTGCGCGGCTTTCTGACCGATCGCGACCGCATGATCTGCGGCGTTATCGGAGTCCTGCTCATGGCCGGGACGCTGGTCGCCTTCGCCCAGATCAAGAACCTGCTGCCGCAGATCAATCCCTTCAGCTGGGACGTCACCTTCATGAAGCTGGATCGCCTGCTGCATTTCGGTGTGCTTCCGCATGAGTATCTTCACGCGCTGTTCGGCAGCGATTACGGGATCTCGCTGTTCACCGGCCTGTATAACATCTGGCTTTTCATGATGTATTTCTCGCTGGTCGCCGCCTGCTTCCTGCGCCCGGACAGCGCCCTGCGGATGCAGTTTCTCATCGCCTTCGTCCTGACCTGGGCGATCGGGGGCAATCTCGTCGCGATCCTGTTTTCTTCTGCCGGTCCGGTCTATTATGCCCTCCTCGGTCTTGGGGACGCCTACGCCGGCCTGATTGCCCGGCTTGGCCAGCACGCTGCGACCGGCGCGCTCTCCGTCGTCGATACCCAGTCGCTGCTCTGGAACATCCACGGCCATCCGAAGGGGATGAACGGGATCTCCGCCTTCCCGAGCATGCATGTGGCTTCGACCATGCTCATGACCCTGTTCGCCTTCCGGCTGTCGCGCCACGCGGGCTATGTCGCTATCGGCTTCCTCACCTCGATCATGTTGGGATCGGTGCTGCTTGCCTGGCATTACGCGGTGGACGGCTATGTGGGCGCGGCGATTGCGATGGGGTGCTGGACCGTCTCCGGCTGGCTGGCGCGCTCGCGGTTGAACGGGCCGGACGCCGCAGATCCCTCCGCCTAAGCGCCGCAAATGGAAAAGGCCCCGAAAACCTCGGGGCCTTTCAGGACAGTCCGCCGCCCGGCCTCAGATCCCGGCCTGGGCCCGCATCGCGTAAAGGTCGGCCACCGCCTTGTCGGCCGCGTCCTTGTCGGTGTTGACCGCCGCCGCCTCGCAGGCATCGGCCACCAGCGCATCCAGTTGCGCCGGGGTCATCTCGTCCAGCGCCACCGCCTGCTCGGCCAGCACCGACACGCCGGTCGCGCTGATCTCGGCGAAGCCGCCGGTCACGACATAGGCCTTCGTCCCTTCGGAGGAGACCACCTTCAGCAGGCCCGGCCGCAGCGAGGTGATGGTGGGGGCGTGCCCCTCCATCGCCGTCAGGTCGCCCATGGCGCCCGGGATCTGGACCTCGGTCGCCGGATAGGACGCGAGGCGCCGCTCCGGACTGACTAGGTCGAATTGCACCGTGCTGGCCATCTCGCCCCCTTACGCCGCTGCCGCAGCGAGTTTGGCGGCCTTGGCTTTCACTTCCTCGATGTCGCCGACCATGTAGAAGGCGGCTTCCGGCAGGTGGTCGTATTCGCCGTTCACCACCGCCTTGAAGCTGGCAATGGTCTTCTCCAGCGGCACCTGCACGCCGTCCGAGCCGGTGAAGACCTTCGCCACGTCGAAGGGCTGCGACAGGAAGCGCTGGATCTTCCGGGCGCGGGCCACAGTCAGCTTGTCCTCTTCGCTCAGTTCGTCCATGCCGAGGATGGCGATGATGTCCTGCAGCGACTTGTAGCGCTGGAGGATCCCCTGCACCGAACGCGCGACCTGGTAGTGCTCGTCGCCGATGACCGCCGGATCGAGGAGGCGCGAGGTCGAGTCGAGCGGGTCCACCGCCGGGTAGATCCCCAGTTCCGAGATCGCACGCGACAGAACCGTGGTCGCGTCGAGGTGGGCGAAGGACGTGGCCGGCGCGGGGTCGGTCAGGTCGTCGGCCGGAACGTAGATCGCCTGCACCGAGGTGATCGAGCCCGCCTTGGTCGAGGTGATGCGTTCCTGCAGCGCGCCCATGTCGGTCGCCAGCGTCGGCTGGTAGCCCACGGCCGAGGGGATACGGCCAAGGAGCGCCGACACTTCCGAACCCGCCTGGGTGAAGCGGAAGATGTTGTCGACGAAGAACAGAACGTCGGTCCCGGACTGGTCGCGGAACTGCTCGGCCAGGGTCAGGCCGGTCAGCGCCACGCGGGCACGGGCCCCCGGAGGCTCGTTCATCTGGCCGTAGACCAGCGCCACTTTCGAGGCGGTCAGGTCGTCGATCTTGATGACGCCCGATTCGATCATCTCGTGGTAGAGGTCGTTCCCCTCACGGGTCCGCTCGCCCACGCCGGCGAACACGGAATAGCCCGAGTGCACCTTGGCGATGTTGTTGATCAGTTCCATGATCAGAACGGTCTTGCCCACGCCGGCGCCGCCGAAGAGGCCGATCTTGCCGCCCTTGGCGTAAGGCGCCAGCAGGTCGATGACCTTGATGCCGGTGACGAGGACCTGGCTTTCCGTCGCCTGCTCGCTGAAGGCCGGGGCGGGCTGGTGGATGGCGCGGGTTTCCTTGGCCACGACCGGGCCCTTCTCGTCCACCGGCTCGCCGATGACGTTCAGGATGCGGCCCAGCGTCGCGTCGCCCACCGGCACCGAGATCGGCGCGCCGAGGTCGGTCACGGAGGTCCCGCGCACCAGGCCTTCGGTCGCGTCCATGGCGATGGTGCGCACCGTGTTCTCGCCCAGGTGCTGCGCCACTTCCAGAACCAGCCGCTTGCCGTTGTTGGTGGTCTCCAGCGCGTTCAGGATGGCGGGCAGCGCGCCATCGAACTGCACGTCGACGACGGCACCGATGACCTGGGTCACGCGGCCGGCGGAAGCTTTCGGGGCTTTTGCCATGTGTCTTTACTCCGGGTTCGTCAGAGCGCCTCGGCGCCCGAAATGATTTCGATGAGTTCCTTGGTGATCGCGGCCTGGCGGCTCCGGTTGTACTGGATCGTCAGGCGGTTGATCATGTCGCCGGCGTTGCGGGTCGCGTTGTCCATCGCGGACATCCGCGCGCCCTGCTCGCTGGCGCCGTTTTCCAGGAGAGCGGTGAAGATCTGCGTCGCGACACCGCGCGGCAGGAGGTCGGCCAGGATCGCCTCTTCCGAGGGTTCATAGTCATACAGCGCCGTGGCGCCGGTGCCTTCGAACTTGGCCGGGATCACCTGCTGCTCGGTCGGGATCTGGCTGATCACCGACTGGAAGCGGTTGTAGAAGATCGTGACGACATCGGCCTCACCGGCTTCGAAGGCCGCCATGACCTCGCGCGCGATCGACTGCGCATTGGCGTAACCGACGCGCTTCACCTCGCTCAGGTCGACATGGCCGACGAAGGCATGGCCCCAGTCGCGTTTCAACTGCTCGCGGCCCTTCTTGCCGACAGTGAGGATCTTCACCGTCTTGCCCGCCGCCGCCAGCTCGTTGGCCCGCGCACGGGCCAGCTTGACGATGGACGAGTTGAAGCCGCCGCAAAGCCCGCGCTCCGAGGTCATCACCACCAGAAGATGCACCTGGTCCCGGCCGTTCCCGGCCAGAAGCTTCGGCGCACCGTCGCCGGTGCCGACGCCGGCCGCGAGGGCCGACATCACCGCGGTCATCCGCTCGGCAAAGGGCCGGGCGGCCTCGGCGGCCTCCTGCGCGCGGCGCAGCTTGGCCGCGGCGACCATCTGCATCGCCTTGGTGATCTTCCGCGTGTTCTTGACGCTTCCGATCCTGTTTTTCAGGTCCTTTAGGCTGGGCATCTGCCTACTCCTTCAGGGCGTTCAGGCGAAGTCTTTGGCGAAGGCGTCAAGTTCCGCACGGATCGCTTTTTCCAGATCGCCCGCCACCTTGCGGTCGTTCCTGGTGATGTCTTCCAGAAGCGCCTTGCCGTTGGTGCGCAGGTGCTTCAGCAGCCCCGCCTCGAACCGGCCCACGTCCTTGACCGCGATCTTGTCCAGGTAGCCGGCGGTGCCCGCGAAGATCACGCAGACGATTTCCGCGTTGGTCAGCGGCGAATATTGCGGCTGCTTCATCAGCTCGGTCAGACGCGCGCCGCGGTTCAGCAGCTGCTGGGTCGAGGCGTCGAGGTCGGACCCGAACTGCGCGAAGGCCGCCATCTCGCGGTACTGCGCCAGTTCCAGCTTTACCTTGCCCGCCACCGACTTCATCGCATTGGTCTGGGCGGACGAGCCCACACGCGACACCGACAGGCCGGTGTTCACGGCCGGGCGGATGCCCTGGTAGAAGAGTTCGGTCTCAAGGAAGATCTGGCCGTCGGTGATCGAGATCACGTTGGTCGGGATGAAGGCCGACACGTCGCCGCCCTGGGTCTCGATGATCGGCAGGGCGGTCAGCGAGCCGGCGCCGAAATCCTCGTTCAGCTTCGAGGACCGCTCCAGCAGGCGCGAGTGCAGGTAGAACACGTCGCCCGGATAGGCCTCACGCCCCGGCGGACGGCGGAGGAGGAGCGACATCTGGCGATAGGCCACGGCCTGCTTCGACAGGTCATCATAGATGATCAGGGCATGGCGGCCGTTGTCGCGGAAGAATTCCGCCATCGCGGTCGCGGCATAGGGCGCCAGGAACTGCATCGGCGCCGGATCCGAGGCGGTCGCGGCCACGACGATCGTGTAGGCGATCGCGCCGGTCTCTTCCAGCTTCTTCACCAGCTGCGCCACGGTCGAGCGTTTCTGCCCGATGGCGACATAGATGCAGTACAGCTTCTTCGATTCGTCGTCGCCAGCCGCCTCGTTGTAGGACTTCTGGTTCAGGATCGTGTCCAGCGCCACGGCGGTCTTGCCGGTCTGGCGGTCGCCGATGATCAGCTCGCGCTGGCCGCGGCCAACCGGGATCATCGCGTCGACGGCCTTGAGGCCGGTCGCCATGGGTTCATGCACGGACTTGCGCGGGATGATGCCGGGGGCCTTCACGTCGGCGATGCGACGCTCGGAGGCGTTGATCGGGCCCTTGCCGTCGATCGGGTTGCCGAGGCCGTCCACGACCCGGCCCAGAAGCTCGTTGCCCGCCGGCACGTCCACGATGGACTTGGTGCGCTTGACGGTGTCGCCTTCCTTGATGTCCTGGTCCGAGCCGAAGATCACGATCCCGACGTTGTCGACTTCCAGGTTCAGCGCCATCCCGCGGATGCCGCCGGGGAACTCGACCATCTCGCCGGCCTGCACGTTGTCGAGGCCATGCACACGGGCAATCCCGTCGCCGACCGACAGCACGCGACCGACTTCGGCCACTTCCGCGTCCTTGCCGAAGTTCTTGATCTGCTCCTTCAGGATCGCAGAGATCTCAGCAGCCTGGATTCCCATCACCCAACCTCTTTCATTGCATTTTGCAGGGCCGCGAGCTTTGCCTTGACCGAGGTGTCGATCATGGTCGAGCCCAGCTTGACGACGAGACCGCCGATGAGGGATTCATCGACGGTCGTTTTCAGTTTCACGGTCTTGCCGACGCGGGCCTTCAGCGTCTCGGCAAGCTTTTTCGATTGTGCGGCCGACAGGGCGCGGGCGGCGGTGACCTCGGCGGTCACTTCGCCCTTCTCGGCGGCGATCAGTTCGGCCAGCGCGGTCAGGAACTGCGGCAGCACGAAGAGGCGGCGCTTGTCGGCCATCAGGGCCAGCGTGTTGGCAACCAGCGGGTTCAACCCCAGCCTGGCGCCGATGGCGGCGATCGCGCGGCCCTGGTCCTCGCGGCTGATGACCGGAGAGGCGATCACGTCGCGCAACTCGGCGCTGGCGGCCAGCGTCTCGGACAAGGCGGCGGTGTCGGTTTCCAGCGCCTTCAGCGCCTTGTCGTCCTTCGCCAGGTCGAACAAGGCCGAAGCGTAGCGCGAGGCAATGCCCAGAGAGATCGAAGCCGGTTCTGACACGTCAACCCTTCCGCTTTTTTGATGCCCTGGGCTCATGCGAACCGGGCGGTCCTTTGGCGCACACTTCAACAGTCGTCTGGGGCGCGCACCATCCGTCGCGGGCGTCCTTAGCAGAGGCTTTCCCACCCCGCAACCGGGTTGAACAGCGATTCTCGGGCCTCTCTCGCGGTGGCGGGGCCCCGGTTGCGCAAACACCACGGAGCGGCCGCGCGGGCAGGGCCGCCGCCGGGCTCACGCACCGCTCACAACGGCGTCAGGCGCGGCCGCCGGCGGTTGACCTTTCCGGCCGGGCGGGGAACCTTCCCGCCCATCGGAAGCAGAACAAGGAGAGGTCGAATGGACCCCGTCTACACGCGGCGCAGGATCTTCGGCATGGCGGCCGGCATGGCCGGCGGAATGACCCTTCTCGGCACGGCCGCGCGGGCCGGCGAGGGCGCAACGGTGCGCAACAACGTCTCGGGCTTCGTCATGCAGGACTGGCGCGACCATTTCGACAGCCTCGGCCCCGCGACCGTCGTCGCCGACACCGCCTCGCGCGCGCTGCATTTCTGGAGCGCCGACGGCAGCGACTACCGGATCTACCCGACCTCGGTCCCGCTGACCGACGAGCTGACCAAACGCGGCTACACCTCGATCGTGCGCAAGAAGGTCGGCCCCAGCTGGACCCCCACCGCCTCTCAGATGCAGCGTTACCCCGACTGGAAGCCGGTGCCCCCCGGCCCGGAAAACCCGCTCGGCACCCATGCGATGTATCTCAGTTGGCCCGCCTACATCATCCACGGCACCCATGACACGCGGAAGATCGGCCGGAGGTCCTCGGACGGCTGCATCGGCCTTTTCAACGAGAACATCGCGGAGCTCTTCGCCCTCTGCCCCGTCGGCACCCAGGTCCGCATCCTCTGACAGGGGGTGGCGGGGGGGTGGGCGGATCGCCCACCCTACACCCGCGCCTTCCTCTTGGCGGAAATACTCCCGCCGGAGGCTCCGCCGCATCCCGCCCCGGGTACCGTCGGCCCGCCTGGCCGCGACGAGGGTGGGCGATCCGCCCACCGCCCGCGACACGCCACCTACTCGCGGTTCAGCGCCGGCTTGCCCACGCCCTCCAGCACCCTGAGCGGCTTCTTCACCGCCGCCTTCAGCCCGCCGCGCGTCGGTGCGTAAAGCTGCTTCGACGCCTCGACCATCAGCACCCCGCCCGCCAGCCAGGGCATCCGCCGCCCGAAACCCTCCCAGAAATCCGCCGTCCGCAGCCAGAACCGCGCCGGCGAGGGCGGCGCGAACAGGACGGACTGGCTGCGCTCCGGGGTGAAGCCGTGCCGCTTCAACTGCGCCTCCAGCTGCGCCACCGTATAGGGCCGGCCAAAGCCGAAGGGCGTCACATCCCGCCGCGACCACAGCCCGATCCGGTTCGGCACCACGAAGAGCGCCCGCCCCCCCGGCGCCAGCACCCGGTGCGCCTCGTCCAGCACGGCCGAGGGCTGCTCCGAGGTCTCCAGCCCGTGCATCAGCACCAGCCGGTCCACGAAACCCGTCGGCAGGGGCCAGGCGGTCTCCTCGCACAAGACGCTGACGTTCTCCATCCCCGCCGGCCAGGGCATCACCCCCTGCGGCCCCGGCATCAGCCCGATCACCCGCCGCGCCTCGGGCAGGTAGGGGCGCAGGAGCGGCACCGCGAACCCGTAGCCCGCCACCGTCTGCCCTGCGGCCGGCGGCCAGTGCTTCGCCACCTGGTTGCGGATCGCCCGCTGCGCCACCCGGCCCAGCCGCGTGCGGTAGTAGAAATTCCTCAGGTCCAGCACATCAAGGTGCATTGCGGTCGCCGCCCGTTGCGTCAATCCTGACCATCATAGCCCCGGAAAGGCCAAAGACCATGCCGCTTCACCTCGTCACCGTCCCCTGCCTCGCCGACAACTACGCCTTCCTCGTCCACGACGCCGCCTCCGGCCGCACCGCCCTGATCGACGCGCCCGAGTCCGGGCCGGTCCTCGCCGCCCTCGATGCCCACCAGTGGCGGCTGACCGACATCCTGATCACCCATCACCACTCCGACCACATCGACGGGGTGGATACCCTGCGCGCCCGCACCCAGGCCCGCGTCTGGGGCGCCGCCGCCGATGCCCACCGCCTGCCCCGCCTGGACGAGACCCTGGCCGAGGGCAGCCGCTTCCACATCGGCGCGACCGAGGTCCGGGTGGTCGAGGTTCCCGGCCATACCATCGGCCATGTCGCCTATCTCATGCCCGGCCATGCCTTCACCGCCGACAGCCTGATGTCCGGCGGCTGCGGCCGCCTGTTCGAGGGCACCGCCGCCCAGATGCACGCCTCCCTGCAGAAACTGGCCGCGCTTCCGCCCGAGACGCTGATCTGCTCGGGCCACGAATATACCGCCTCGAACCTGCGCTTCGCCCAGACCCTTGAACCCGGCAATCCGCACCTTATCTCTCGGATCGCCGAGGTCGCGGCGAAACGCGCCCAGGGCATCGCCACCGTTCCTGTCCCGCTCCGGGTGGAGCTTGACACGAACCCCTACCTGCGGGCGCATCTGCCCGCGCTGAAGACAGCCGTCGGCCTGCCAGATGCCGATGCCGTCACGGTCTTCGCCGAAATCCGGGCCCGGAAAGACAGGTTCTGACCGCCCCCAATCACGAAATGCGTGATCTTCCGGCCGAAACCCCTAAATCTGGAAGATTGCGCTTGAAGTGCGGGAAAGAAAACCGAACTTTAAGCTTATGAGGCCACGGTCGGTATCGGGCCCCCGCCCCTTCCGGCCCGCAGGACAGGAGCACTGAAGTGCCATCGTTTTCGACCACGCTTGAGCAGGCAATCCACAGCGCCCTGGCCCTGGCCAACTCGCGCCGTCACGAACTCGCAACCCTTGAACATCTGCTGCTCGCCCTGATCGACGAACCCGACGCGGCCCGCGTGATGAAGGCCTGCGCCGTCGACCTCGACGAGCTGCGCAAGACCCTGACCGATTTCATCGACGACGACCTCTCCACCCTCGTCACCGATGTCGAAGGCTCGGAAGCGGTGCCCACCGCCGCCTTCCAGCGCGTCATCCAGCGCGCGGCGATCCATGTGCAATCCTCCGGCCGGACCGAGGTTACCGGCGCGAATGTCCTGGTCGCGATCTTCGCCGAACGGGAATCGAACGCCGCCTATTTCCTGCAGGAACAGGACATGACCCGCTACGACGCGGTCAACTTCATCGCGCATGGCGTGGCCAAGGACCCGTCCTATGGCGAGGCGCGGCCGGTCCAGGGGGCCGACGAACAGCATGAGACGCCGAAGGCCGAGGCTGGCGAGGCCAAGGAATCCGCCCTGTCGAAATACTGCGTCGACCTGAACGTGAAGGCCCGCAAGGGCGACGTCGACCCGCTCATCGGCCGCGAGGCCGAGGTCGAGCGCGCGATCCAGGTCCTCTGCCGCCGGCGCAAGAACAACCCGCTTCTGGTGGGCGACCCCGGCGTCGGCAAGACCGCCATCGCCGAGGGCCTTGCCCGCAAGATCGTGCTGGGCGAGACGCCCGAGGTCCTGTCCCGCGCCACGATCTTCAGCCTGGACATGGGCGCGCTTCTTGCCGGCACCCGCTATCGCGGCGACTTCGAGGAACGGCTGAAGCAGGTGATGAAAGAGCTCGAGGACCATCCCGACGCGATCCTCTTCATCGACGAGATCCATACCGTCATCGGCGCGGGCGCGACCTCGGGCGGGGCGATGGATGCCTCGAACCTGCTGAAGCCCGCGCTGCAGGGCGGCAAGCTGCGCTGCATGGGCTCCACCACCTACAAGGAATTCCGCCAGCACTTCGAGAAGGACCGTGCGCTCTCCCGCCGGTTCCAGAAGATCGACGTGAACGAGCCTTCGGTTCCGGATGCGATCAAGATCCTGATGGGCCTGAAGCCGCATTTCGAGGAACACCACGACCTGCGCTACACCAACGACGCCATCAAGTCGGCGGTGGAACTGGCCGCGCGCTACATCCATGACCGGAAACTGCCCGACAGCGCCATCGACGTGATCGACGAGGCCGGGGCCGCGCAGCATCTCGTGGCCGAGTCGAAGCGACGCAAGACGCTGGGCATCAAGGAGATCGAGGCCGTCGTCGCCAAGATCGCCCGCATCCCGCCGAAGTCCGTGTCGAAGGACGATGCCGAAACGCTGCGCGATCTGGAAAAGACCCTGAAGCGCGTGGTCTTCGGCCAGGACAAGGCGGTCGTCGCGCTGTGCTCGGCGATCAAGCTGGCCCGCGCCGGCCTGCGCGAACCGGAAAAGCCCATCGGCAACTACCTCTTCGCCGGCCCCACCGGCGTCGGCAAGACCGAGGTGGCCAAGCAGCTGGCATCCTCTCTGGGGGTGGAGCTGATCCGTTTCGACATGTCGGAATACATGGAGAAACACGCCGTCTCCCGCCTAATCGGCGCGCCTCCGGGCTATGTCGGCTTCGACCAGGGCGGGATGCTGACCGATGCCATCGACCAGCATCCGCATTGCGTCCTCCTGATGGACGAGATGGAGAAGGCGCATCCGGATGTCTACAACATCCTGTTGCAGGTGATGGATCACGGCAAGCTCACCGATCACAACGGCCGGACCGTCGATTTCCGCAACGTGATCCTGATCATGACCTCGAACGCCGGGGCCTCGGACATGGCCAAGGCCGCGATCGGCTTTGGCCGCGACCGCCGCACGGGCGAGGATACCGCGGCGATCGAACGGACCTTCACGCCGGAATTCCGCAACCGCCTGGATGCGGTGATCAACTTCGCGCCTCTGGGCAAGGAGGTGATCCTGCAGGTGGTCGAGAAGTTCGTGCTGCAACTGGAAGCCCAGCTCCTGGACCGCGGCGTCCATATCGAGCTTTCGCCGGAAGCCGCCGCCTGGCTGGGCGACAAGGGCTATGACGACAAGATGGGCGCCCGGCCGCTGGCCCGGGTGATCCAGGAATACATCAAGAAGCCCCTGGCCGAGGAGCTGCTGTTCGGCAAGCTGGTCAAGGGCGGGCTGGTGCGGGTCGAGGTCAAGGACGATACCATCGTCCTCGACGTCGCCGAGCCGCCGAAGCCGCGCCTCACCGGCCAGAAGCCCCCGCTGCTGACCGCCGAATAAAAAACCGAACCCCCGCCCTGGTCCGGCGGGGGTTCTGCCTTGGGCCGCTCGTCGATGACTTCGTCACTCCTCGCCCCCGCGACGAGGAGACGAAGTCGAACGAGGAGCAGCCCCTCCGGGATCAGGCCACGGCCGCCCGGTAAAGGTGCCAGGTCGCATGTCCCAGGAGCGGCAGGATCACGATCAGCCCCAGGAGGACCGGCAGGATCCCCACTGCCAGCAGGACCGCCACGATCAGCCCCCAGGCGCCGATCACCACCGGATTCTCCACCGCCACCCGGACCGAGGTCGCCACCGCGACCGGCAGGCTCACGTCCCGGTCCAGCAGCAGCGGGAACGAGATGACCGAGACCGCCAGCACCGCCAGCGCCAGCAGGAACCCGACTCCGGTTCCGACCAGCGTCATCGTCCAGCCCTCCGGCGTGGTGACCGCCTGGGTCAGCAGCGCCCCCAGGCTCGCCGGCCGCTCCGGCCCCAGGGTGGCCGCATGGATCGCATCGGCCAGCAGAAGCCAGGCCATGAAGATCACCCCGTTGAACAGGCTCAGCATCACGATCCGGGGAAAGCGCGGCGAGTGCAGCACATCGAACATCGCCGCCCAGCTGACCTGCTCACCCGCCTCCCGCCTCCGGCTGAGTTCATAGAGCCCCAGCGCCGCCACCGGGCCGACCAGAGCGAAGCCCGACAGGATCGGGAACACCAGATGGGTCATGCTGCCCCGCGTGGCGATCCCGACCAGCACCGCCCCCATCAGCGGATAGAGCAGGCAGGCGAACATCACGTCCGACCGCATCGCCGCTAGGTCGTCCCAGCCCCGGCGCAGCACCAGCCGCAGATCGTGCAGGGCCAGCCTGCGGACCTGGGGCCGCGCCATGTCGCCGGCGGGGGCGGCGACCACCCTGCCATATCCGGCGGCCGCGCCCAGCGCGCCCATGGTCCAGGACAAGGGATTTCCGATCGTCTTCGGCATCAGCTTTCCTCCCGTTTCGGGGGCGCCGGGGCCGGTCCTGCCCCGGTTCGCCCCAGTGGCATCGACATGCAAGCAACGGATCTTTTGTCATAGCCTAGCACGGATCGCCCGGCGGCGCAGTCACGGAATGGTGGGGGCCTAGCGTTCGGTCAGCTTCAGCTCGATTCGCCGGTTCAGGGCGCGCGCGACCTCGTCGTCCCCCTGCGCCACCGGCCGGTACTCGCCGAACCCGGTCGCAGCCAGCCGCTCGGGCGGGAAGCCCAACTCGTCCTGCATGAAGCGGACCACCGACAGCGCCCTGGCCTGGCTCAACTCCCAGTTGTCGGCAAAGGCGCCGCTGCCCGAAAGCGGCACATCGTCGGTATGGCCGTCCACCCGGATGATCCAGTCGATCCCCGCCGGGATCCGGTCGCGGATCCCATCCAGCGTCCGCACCACCCCCGCGATCTGGGCGCGGCCCTCGGGCGCAAGATCGGCCGAGCCGGGGTTGAACAGCACCTCCGAGGAGAAGACGAAACGGTCGCCCACCACACGCACCCCCTCCTGCCCCTGCAGAAGGGTCGAGAGCTGGCCGAAGAATTCCGACCGGAAACGGGCGAGGTCCAGGTTCTCGGCCTCAAGCCGCGCCGCCTCGGCGGCCTCCATCTCGGCGCGGCGGCGCTGTTCGGCGGCGATCTGGGCAAGCGCCGCGTTCAGCTCGGTCCCCAGGCTCTCCAGCTGCACCTGCGCGGCCGAATCCTTCGCCTTCGCCTCGTCCAGCACCGCTTGCAGGCTGCCCAGCTGGCCGCGCAGCGCCGCGATCTGCTGGTTCAGCAGTTCCACCTCCCGCGCCGCCGCCAGGGCCTTTTCCTGCTCGGCCAGCAGCTCGGTCTCGGCCGCCGCCAGTGCCGCGTCCTTCTCGCCCGCCGTGTCGGCCACCTTCCGCGCCGCGGCGAGCAGCGTCAGCGTCTCCTCGGCCCGCTTCCGCTCGGCCTCGAGCGCGAGGGTCATCGCGGTCAGCTCGGTATCGGCATTGGCCAGCCGGTCGCGCAGCGCCTGCAGCGCGGCCGCATCCGCCAGCCGCGCCGCCTCGGCCTCGCTCACCGCTTCGGTATTGGCGGCGTCCTTGGCCCGCAGCTCGGCGACCAGCGCCTCCAGCGCCTCGCGGCGCGCGGCGGCAAGGCGGGCGGCCTCGGCGCCCGCGTCCACCTCCTGCCGGGCCCTGGCCAGCGCCAGCGTCATCGCCTCGGCCTCGTTCACCAGCCGCGCCTGTTCGGTTTTCAGATCCGTCACCTCGCCCCGCGCGGTGTCGCGCTCCAGGATCAGCGCGGCGACCTGGGCCTCGAAATCGGTGATCCGCGACGAGGCCGCCGCCAGTTCGCCCTCCCGCGCCGCAAGATCGGCGGTCAGGCCCGCCACCAGCCCCGCCTGCCGCTCGCCCTCGGCCCGCGCCTGGGCCAGACCGGCGCGCAGGGTGGCGATCTCGGTCTCGAGGCCGGAGGCCCGCGCCCGCTCCAGCCCCAGCGCCCCGGCCAGGTCGGCGACCTGCGCGGTCAGCTCGTCCAGTTCGGTGCCCTGCGTGGTCAGCTGGTCGCGCAGCACCGCCTGCATCATGGTGAAGATGGTCAGCACGAACATCAGCACCATCAGGAGTGTCGTCACCGCATCGACGAAGCCCGGCCAGATCAGCGAGGAATCGCGGCGGCGGGAGCTGGCCATCAGCGCCCCGCCCCCCGGCCAAGCTGGCGCACGGCATTGGTCAGCGCCAGCAGGTCGGCCTTGAGGTCGGCGATGCTCTCCTGCCGGCCGGCCGACATTTCCTCGAGGATCCGAAGGAGTTGCACGTCGATCGAGCGCAGGCGCATCCGGCTTTCGGCGTCGCCGCTTCCCGGCCCCTCGCCGGCCAGCGCCGCGATCAGCCGGTCCTGGCCATCCGCGATCCGCTGCAAGAGCGCATCCCCCTGTCCTTCCGGCCGCGCGCCCAGCCGCGTGAGGCTGGCGGTCAGCTCGGCGATCCGGGCCTCGAAGGCGCCGCGGCCGGCCTCGGCCTGTTCGTGCATCGCCTGCAACTGCTCGACCTGCAGCGCCATATGGTCGATCATCGCCGCCACCGCCGACTGGTCGCCGCCCTCGCCCTCGCCCGCAAGGCCGATCCGGGTGATCGAGGACAGCCATTCCTCCAGCTCGCGGGTGAAACGGTTCTGGCCGTGACCGGCGAACAGCTCCAGCAGCCCCAGCACCAGCGACCCCGCCAGCCCGAGAAGCGAGGAGGAAAAGGCCGTCCCCATCCCGCCCAGCTGGCTTTCCAGGCCGCCCATCAGCTTGGCGAACACGTCCAGCCCGGATTCGCCCTCGCGCGGGGCGAGCGAGCGGATGGTCTCGACCACGGCCGGAACGGTGGTGGCAAGGCCCCAGAAGGTGCCCAGAAGGCCGAGGAAGACCAGGAGATTGATCAGGTAGCGGGTGATGTCGCGCGCCTCGTCGATGCGCTGGACGACCGAATCCTGGATCGAGCGCGACGAGGTCGCCGAGATCGACATCCGCGCCGTGCGGGTGCGCAGCAGCGAGGCGAGAGGGGCCAGGAGAAGCGGCGGCCGGTCGCTTGCGGCGCCCGGCGTGGCGCGGACGAAATTCTCGATCCAGTAGACCGATTGCGCCAGGATCCAGACCTGCCAGAAGCAGGTGAGCACGCCGATGACGAAGACGAAGGCGATAAGCCCGTTCAACAGCGGGTTGGTGCGCAGGATGTCGATGATCTGGCCGTGGATCGCCCAGGCCCCCGCGCCCACCAGAAGGCAGACCAGAAGCATCTGGGTGATGGCCCGGATCGGCTGGCTGAAGGTCGTGGTGACGGCGGCCTGTTGATATGGCTGGGACATGCCTGCCCTCTGGTTCGATGTTGCGGGCAGAGTAACAGGTGAGCGGCGTCTGCCAAGCAAAAGGTCAGGCCAGCCGGCGGACCTCGTCGGCCAGCCAGGCCAGTTCGGGGTCGCCGATGCCCAGTTCGGCCAGATGCGCCACGGTGGACCAGAGGTAATCGCGGTTCGGTCCCCGGCCGCCGCTGGCCGTGGCGATGATCCGGGCCTGTTCGGCAAGCGGAAGCCCGCCGCAATACTGGTCGTGCTCCGCGTCGATGACATAGGTCACCGCCTGAAGCGCGCCGTCTTCGGTGGCGACCGGAAGGACGCGCTCCAGATAGGCCGAGGAGATCAGCTCGCGTTCGCGCAAGCTGGCGAGGGTCGGTTCCTCGGCCCCCGGCTCGACCCGGAAGGCGACGCCGGTGCAGCTGGCGGCCCGGGCCCGGTCCAGGGCCAGGACGAGGCCCGGCTCCTCCACCGTGCCGCGATGGTGGATCGAGCGCATGCAGAAGCTGCGATGCCAGCCCGAGATCCGGGCAATGCGCCGTTCCGCCACCGGAAAGCCGGGGTTCCAGATCAGCGATCCATAGCCGAAGACCCAGAGTGGTGCGTGCATGGCTGGCCCTTGTCGTTTCGCCCCTGTAGACACGGGGAAGCGGGCGAAGAAAAGGGCTGCCGGATGCGCAAACTGCTTGTCCTCGTGCTGGTGCTGACCGGGCTCTGGTCCGGCTACTGGTTCCTCGGGTCAAGCGCGATCCGCCAGGCGGCCGAGGACTGGTTCGCCGGTGCCGCCGCGCAAGGCATCCTGGCCGAAAAGTCCGATCTTTCGCTGGCGGGCTTCCCCAACCGCTTCGACCTGACCGTCACCGGCCCCGTCCTGCGCGACCCGGCCCGCGGCATCGGCTGGCAGGCCCCCTTCGTCCAGGTCTTCGCGATGACCTGGAAGCCCTGGCACATCATCGCCGCCCTGCCGCCCGAGCAGGTCGTCACCCTGCCGGGCCAGGAGGTGAAACTGGCGGCCGAAGGCCTGCGCGCCAGCTTCCGCGCCCGGCCCGCGACCGATCTGCCGCTGGCCTCGGTGATCGTGGAAAGCGGGCCCTTCACCGCCAGCTCCAGCGCGGGCTGGACGGCGGCGGCGGGGCGCGCGGTCGCCTCGATCAGCGCGGACGAGGAGGTGCCGGGCGCGGGCGACGCGCCGGACGCCTATGTCCTGGCGCTGAACGCCTCCGACCTCGCCCCCGACCCCGAGGTGATGGCGCGGATCGGGGAGGGCTCCGGCCTGCCCCCCCGCATCGCCACCCTTCGCCTGGTGGCCACCGCCAGCCTCACCGCGCCGCTCGACCGTTTCGCGGCCGAGACGCACCCGCGCCTCGCCGCGCTGGAACTGACCGACAGCCTGCTCGCCTGGGGCGAGCTTTCCGCCAGCGCCAGCGGCCGGATCGCGCCCGACGACCAGGGCTTTGCCGCCGGTCGGGTCGAGATCGCGGTGACCAACTGGCAACCGCTGGTCCCCGCGCTGGTCGCCGCCGGGGCGATCAAGCCGGAACAGGCGCAGACGCTGACCCGGCTCCTCACCGCGCTGGCGCAGGAATCGGGCGACCCGGACGCGCTGAAACTCCCGCTCACCCTGGCCGACGGCCGGGTCTCGCTCGGCTTCCTGCCCCTGGGCGAGGCGCCCCGGATGCTGAGGCCGACCGGCTAGCGGCAGTAGGACCCGCCATCGCGGGCCGAGGTGTCGAAGTGGAAATGATCCTCGTGATAGCCATCCGAACCGGGGCCGAGCGTGGTGCGGAAATAGGGGCAGGCCGCCTTGTAGATCCGCCGCAGAAGACGGCCGTAATCGCCCGCGACCGTCACCGTCTTGCCGCTGGTCAGCACGAATGCCGCCACGTCCACCGCCCGGCCCTTGCCATGCTCGCTGATCTTCGCGCCCTTCACGTTGTTGCGGCCCCGGCAGATGTAATGCGCCGCGATCCGCAATTCCGAGAGCTTGCCGTCGAAGGCCGGCTGCGCCACCTCCCCAACCCAGGCGTTCAGGCTTTTCGCGATCGAGCAATCGACCGTCACCGCCTGGCTTAGCCGCACCCCCGCGACCGAGGTCACGCGGACCGGATCCGCGACGCCGCAACCCTTCACCTTGGACCCGATCGGCGCGATCGGCTCGCCCTTGATCGCGGCGACCCCGCAGACCGAACCCTCCATCGAGGCCATCTCGCGCTTTTTCTTCCGCCGCTCCTTGCGGCTGGGCGGTTCCTCGGCGGCAAGATCCGGCTCGGGCCTCGCGGCCGAGGCGAGGTCAAGCCCGGTGGTCGCAGCCGCCGCCCGCAGCTCGGCGATGCGCCGCGCCAGATCCGCCGGCCGGGGCTGCGGGCGCAGGGATGCGGCCATGGCGGGGGCGGCCCCGGCTTCGACCGGTGCCTCGGGCGCGGCGGCAGCGACCGCGGCAGCGCCCAACGGATTCGGCATCGGCCGCAAGGAGGTGGCGGGGGCCTCGGCAAGGGCCGGACCGGCAAGGCACAGGGCCAGGATCGCCAGCGCCCGCCGCACGCGCTCAGCCATCCTGCGCCGGAGTGACGGCGCGGCCGAAATCCGGCGCGGCAGTGTCCTGCCCGGCCTCGATGATCCCCCGGCGGATCGCGCGGGTGCGGGTGAAATAGGCGTGCAGATGCTCGCCGTCGCCCATGCGGATCGCGCGTTGCAGCACGAACAGCTCTTCGGCGAAACGGCCCAGGATATCCAGCACCGCCTCCTTGTTGGTCAGGAACACGTCGCGCCACATGGTCGGATCGCTGGCCGCGATCCGGGTGAAGTCGCGGAACCCGGCGGCGGAATACTTGATCACCTCGGATTGCGAGACGCGCCGCATATGGTCGGCCACGCCCACCATCGTATAGGCGATGGCGTGGGGCACATGGCTGACCACCGCGACCACCAGGTCATGGTGCCCCGCATCCATCGTGTCGACCTTGGCGCCCATCGCCTCGATCAGCCCGCGCAGCCGCGCCAGGGCCCCTGCATCGCAGCCCTCGGGCGGGGTCAGCAGCCACCAGCGGTTCTGGAACAGCGTCGCGAAGCCCGAGCGCGGCCCGGAATATTCCGTCCCCGCCATCGGGTGACCAGGGATGAAATGCACGCCCGCCGGCAGGTGCGGCGCCACCGCATCGACCACCGCCTGCTTGACCGAGCCGACATCCGTCACCGTCGCCCCCGGCTTCAGATGCGGCCCGATCTCGGCCGCGATCGCGCCCATCGCGCCCACCGGAACCGCCAGCACCACGAGGTCCGCGCCCTCGACCGCCTCGGCTGCCGTCTCGGTCACCCGGTCGCAGAACAGCGCCCGCGCCACCGCCCGGGTCTCGGCCGACCTGGCGTAGCCCACGATCTCTCCGGCCAGCCCCCCCGCCCGCATCGCATGCGCCATGGACGAGGCGATCAGCCCCAATCCGATCAGGGCGACGCGGGGATAGGTCATTTGACCCCCTTGAACTGCGCCACCGCGTGGGCGACCTGCCGGCACGAGGCCTCGTCCCCGATGGTGATGCGCAGACAATGCGGCAGCTTGTAGCCCGCGACCCGGCGCACGATCAGCCCCTGCTTCTGCAGGAAGGCGTCGCAGGCCTCGGCCTCCTCCTGGCTGTGGAAGCGCGCCAGGATGAAATTCGCCATCGACGTGTCCGAAGGCACGCCGATCTCGGCCAGCGCATTGGCCAGCCAGCTGCGCATCCGCGTGTTCTCGGCCCGGCACTTGGCGACATAGTCCTGGTCGCGCACGGCGGCCTCGGCGGTGTCCAGCTGGGTGGTGGACAGGTTGAACGGTCCCCGGACCCGGTTCAGCACGTCGATCACATGCTTCGGCCCATAGCCCCAGCCGATCCGCAATCCGCCCAGGCCATAGATCTTGGAGAAGGTCCGCGTCATCACCACATTGTCGCGCGCATCGACCAGCGCCGCGCCGCCGTCATAGCCTTCCACATATTCCGCATAGGCCCCGTCCAGCACCAGGAGCGCCTGCGGCGGCAGGTTCTCGGCCAGCCGGGCGATCTCGGCGGCCGAGATCATCGTGCCGGTCGGGTTGTTCGGATTGGCGATGAACACCAGCTTCGTGCGCCGGTTGCAGGCGGCCAGGATCGCGTCCACATCCGTCGTCCGCTCGCGCTCGGCCACTTCGACCGGCGTCGCCCCCACCGCAAGGCTGGAGATGCGGTACATCAGGAAGCCGTGCTCGGTGAACACCACCTCGTCGCGCGGGCCGGCATAGGCCTGGCACAGGAAGGTGATGATCTCGTCCGACCCCACCCCGCAGATGATCCGCCGGGCGTCCAGCCCATGCACCTCGGCGATGGCGCGGCGCAGGTCGGCATGGTCGGTGACCGGATAGCGGTGCAGCGCGTGGACAGAGCGGGAAAACGCCTCCTTCGCCTTGTCCGAGGGGCCGAACGGGTTCTCGTTCGACGACAGCTTCACCACATTGGCCACACCCGCCACTTGCGCCTTGCCGCCCTCGTAAAGCGCGATCTCAAGGATGCCTGGCTGTGGCGTGATCTGGTCGTTCATCGTGGCCCCCGGGAAGTCCCGCCTCGTTTAGCTTCCCCGCGCGCACAAGGCCAGAGCAATGACGCGCCGGGACCGGGCCTGCCCCGGTCCGCATGGCTTCACATCGGTCCGAATATCCCCCCGTCAGCCGGGGAAGAGGGGCGAGGCCCCGACGGCGAGAGGACCGGATTTCGCGCTTCAGCGCGCGATTCGACAGCTCACGGCACAAGGAAGTTGGTGAACTGCCAGGGATCGCCCTCGTCCCGATCCTCGGGGAAATGGTTGATCCGGTTCCGCAGCGGCGTCCAGTCGGTGTAATGGCACTCGATCCGGCCCAGATAGGGGCGCTGGACCTCCAGGCAGCGGACATGGTCCATCTCGTCGGCCTCGACGATTCCCTCGTCCGGATTCTCGGCCGCCCAGACCATCGCCGCCAGCACCGCCCCGGTCACCTGCATCCCGGTGGCGTTCTGCCAGGGGGCAAGCCCCCTGGCCTCCGCGCTGGTCAGCCGCGAGCCATACCACATCGCGCCCTTCGCATGGCCGTAAAGCAGCACCCCCAGGTCGTCCCCGCCCGAGACGATCTCCTCGACCGCCAGGATATGCTGCGCCGCCGGAAGCCGGCCCGCGCCCTTGACCTCGTGCAGCGACAGGATGGCGTCGTTGCAGGGGTGATAGGCGTAGTGGCAGGTCGGGCGATAGACCGCACGGCCCCCGTCGTGGACCGTATAGTACTCCGGGATCGACAGCGCCTCGTTATGGGTGACGACATAGCCGAACTGCGGCCCGACATCCGGGCACCAGCTGCGCACGCGGGTATCCGCGCCCGGCCGGTCGATCCAGATCGCATGGCCCGGCCCATAGTCGAAGACATGGCCGCCGGGCGGCAGCTTCTTCTCGTGCGTGCCCCAGCCAAGCTCGGCGGGCTGGAAGGCTTCCGACAGGAAACCCTCCACCGACCAGGTGTTCACGAAGACCCCCGGCGGCTTCGGCCGGTTCGAGACCTGGGTGTCGCGCTCGGCGATATGGATCCCCTTGACGCCCAGCCCCTGCATCAGCGCCGCCCAGTCCTCGCGCCGGCGGGGTTCGGCCGCGATGCCCAGATCGGCCGCCAGCCGCAGGAGCGCCTCCTTCACCAGCCACGACACCATGCCCGGATTCGCGCCGCAGCAGGACACCGCCGTCGGCCCGCCGGCATGGGCCTTCCGGACCTCCCGCACCCGCTCGCGCAGGCGATAGCCGGTCCGCTCGGCATTGGGCATGTCGCCGAAATAATAGCCGGGCCAGGGCTCCACCACCGTGTCGACATACTGCACCCCGATCTTCCGGGCGAGTTGCATCACCGCGACCGAATCGACATCGACCGAAAGGTTCACGATCATCCCGCGCCCTTCCGGGAACAGGCTCTGCAGAACCTCGGCCAGATTCTCGGGCGTCAGCGCAAGCTGAAGGTGGCGCAGCCCGCGGTCGCGCAGGATATGGGCGAAATCGCCCGAAGGCTCGATCACCGTGAAGCGCGCGCGGTCGAACCCGATGTGCCGCTCGATCAGCGGCAGCACGCCGCGCCCGATCGAGCCGAAGCCGATCATCACCAGCGCGCCTTCGATCCGGGCGTGAATCCCTATGGTCATCCGTCCATCCCTTCCGTCAATGTTCCTTGGCCTTGGACGTCAGCCAGTCCATCAGCGCCAGAAGTACGCCCGAGGCGACGAAGGTCAGGTGGATGATCACCATCCACCGTATCGTCTCGGCGCTGGCCGCATGGGCCGGATCGCCCTTGCCCAGCGACATGAACACCTTGAGCAGGTGGATCCCCGAGATCGCCACGATCGAGGCGATCAGCTTCATCTTCAGCCCCGAGAAATCGACCTTGCCCATCCAGGCCGGGCGGTCCGTTCCGGTATCGAAATCGAACTTCGAGACGAAGTTCTCGTAGCCGGAGAACAGCACGATCAACAGGAGGTTCCCCGCCAGCGACAGGTCGATCAGCGTCAGCACCGCCAGGATCGCCTGGTCGGCCGGCATGTCCAGCGTCTGCGGCAGGTAATAGGCCATTTCCTTGAAGAAGATGACCATCAGCATCCCCAGCGAGACCGCCAGCCCCAGATACATGGGCGCCATCAGCCAGCGGCTGGCGTAAAGCCCCTGCTCGAAGCGGGTCTCGACACCGGGTTTGTCGGTCATGGCGGTCTCCTTGCCGGAAACGGAAAGGGCCGCGACCTTGCGGCGCGGCCCCGAATGTAGGGTGCGCTATAGCGCACCTCAGGATCAGTTCTTGGCGTAGTATTCGACGACCAGGTTCGGTTCCATCTGCACCGGATAGGGCACGTCGCCCAGGCCCGGGGTGCGCACGAACTTCGCGGTCATCTTGTTGTGGTCGACTTCCAGATAGTCCGGCACGTCACGCTCGGTCAGGGCCACGGCTTCCAGCACGATGGCCAGCTGCTTGGACTTCTGGCGCACCTCGATCACGTCGCCTTCCTTGACGCGATAGGAGGCGATGTTCACGCGCTGGCCGTTCACGGTCACATGGCCGTGGTTCACGAACTGGCGGGCGGCGAAGACGGTCGGGACGAACTTGGCGCGGTAGACCACCGCGTCCAGCCGGCGCTCCAGCAGGCCGATCAGCATCTCGCCGGTGTCGCCCTTGACGCGCTCGGCCTCGCCGTAGATCTTGCGGAACTGCTTTTCGGTCAGGTCGCCGTAGTAGCCCTTGAGCTTCTGCTTGGCGCGCAGCTGGGTGCCGAAGTCCGAAAGCTTGTTCTTGCGGCGCTGGCCGTGCTGGCCGGGGCCGTATTCGCGCTTGTTCACCGGGGACTTCGGACGGCCCCAGATGTTCTCGCCCATGCGGCGGTCGATCTTGTACTTGGCAGAGGTGCGTTTGGTCACCGCTGATCTCCTTCGATGTGTGAAGGGCGTTGTCCTTTCCCCGAAGGGCGACAGGCATCCCCTTGCGGGGGCCACCAACACCAATGAAAAGCCCCGGGAGTGACCCGGGACGTGGCGGCCTTATAGAGGAGAAACCGGGGGAGTCAACAGCCCCCCGCCGCCACGGAAAGCCGCCAGCAGCACTATCGTAGGGTGCGCTACAGCGCACCATCCCGCCCCCGCCATCCCGGCACCGGACCGCGCCCTCCCACCGGCGGGCGCACCGGGCTGTCGATGGAGGCACCTCATGCCCGCCTGGCGTCGCCTGTCGGTCCCACCCCTTTACAAACTCTTAACGCCAAAACCCAACCCCTTGAAATCCCTTGCACCCTCCACCGCGCCACGCGTGGACAGCCTTCAGCCGTTCACATCCACCACCACCCGCCCCTGCACGCCCCCCTTCAGGATCGCCGCCCCCAGGGCAGGCAGGTCCGCCAGCACCGCCGGCCGGACCATCGCCTCCAGCTTCTCCATCGGCAGGTCGGTGACGATCCGCCCCCAGGCCCGCACCCGCCGCTCATAGGGGACCGGCACGCTGTCGATCCCCAGCAGGTTCACCCCCCGCAAGAGGAACGGGATCACCGAGGCGGGCAGCGCCGCCCCTCCCGCCAGCCCCACCGCCGCGACCGAGGCCCCGTGCTTCATCTGCCCCAGCACCCGCGCCAGCATCGCGCCCCCGACGGCATCGACGCAGCCCGCCCAGGTCTCGCTCTCCAGCGGCCGCTTCACCGTCTCGGCCAGCTCCTCGCGGGCCACGATCCGGGCCGCCCCGAGGCCCTTCAGGTAGCCCTCCGTCTCCGGCCGCCCCGTCACCGCCGCGACCCGATAGCCCAGCCGGGCCAGGATCGCGACCGCCACCGACCCCACGCCCCCCGCCGCGCCGGTCACCAGAACCTCGCCCTTGTCCGGGGTCAGCCCGTGCTCCTCCAGCGCCATCACCGCCAGCATCGCGGTGAACCCGGCCGTCCCGACCGCCATCGCCTGCCGCGTGGTCAGGCCCTCGGGCAGCGGCACCAGCCAGTCCGCCCTGACCCGCGCCTTCTGGGCATAGCCGCCCCAATGCGCCTCTCCCACCCGCCAGCCGGTCAGGACCACCCGGTCGCCCGGCCGGTAGCGGGGATCGTCGCTGGCCTCGACCGTCCCGGCAAAGTCGATCCCGGCCACATGCGGCCAGCTGCGCACGATCCCGCCGCCATTCGGCGACAGCGCGAGGCCATCCTTGTAGTTCAGCGTCGAATATTCGACCGCCACCGTGACGTCGCCCGGCGGCAGCGCGCTCTCGTCCAGCTCGCGCAGACGGGCCACGGCGGCATCGCCTTCCTTCTCCAGAACCAGCGCGCGGAACATCTTCGCCTCCCTTGGACCCTCGCCGTAGTCGGCCCGCGACGGGCCGGATTGTCAACCCGCCCTCCTGCCGCATTCCCGCCGGAAGCGGGGCGGAACCCGGCGCGGGCGCGCGGATGCTCAGCGCATGACGAAGGGATCGGGGATCGGCTCGTCCGAGGTTCGCAGCCAGACGGTCTTGACCGTGGTATAGTCCAGCGCCGCCGCCAGCCCGCCCTCGCGGCCATGGCCGGAGAGCCCGTGCCCGCCGAAGGGCGCGATGGGCGAGACCGCGCGATAGGTGTTGACCCAGACCACCCCGGCGCGGATGCCCCGGATCATCCGGTGCGCCCGGGTCAGGCTGCGGGTGAAGACGCCCGAGGCCAAGCCGAATTCGGTGTCATTGGCCAGCGCCAGCGCCTCGGCCTCGGTGTCGAAGGTCACGACCGAGAGGACCGGGCCGAAGAACTCCTCGGCCAGGGCGGGGGCGTCGGGCGCTTCGGAACAGTCCAGGATCGTCGGCGGGAAGTAGAAGCCCGGCCCTTCGGAGAGCTGCCCGCCGGTGACCAGCCTGGCCCCGGCGGCGGTCGAGCGGGCGATCAGCGCCAGGATACGCTCGCGCTGGCGGGCGGTGCAGAGGGGGCCGACTTCCGTCTCCATCCGGTCGGGAGCGCCGATGGCCACGGCCTCGGCCCTGGCCTTCAGCCGGGCAAGGAGCGCGTCCTTCACCCCGCGCTGCACCAGGAGGCGCGATCCGGCGACACAGCTTTGCCCGGTCGCGGCAAAGATGCCCGAGACCTGGGCATTGGCGGCGCTGTCCAGATCCGCGTCGTCGAAGACGATGAAGGGCGACTTGCCGCCCAGTTCCAGCGAGGTGCTGGCCAGGTTCTCGGCGCTGGCCCGCACGATATGCCGCGCGGTCTCGGGCCCGCCGGTAAAGGCGATATGGGCGACCTTCGGATGTGTGGTCAGCGCCCGGCCCGCCTCGGGCCCGCCGGTCAGGATGTTGACGGTGCCGGGGGGGAAGCCCGCGTCATGCACCAGCCGCGCGAATTCCAGAAGCGGCGCGGGCCCGTCCTCCGAGGCTTTCAGCACCACCGTGCAGCCCGCCGCCAGCGCCGGGCCAAGCTTGACGGCCGAGAGGAACAGCTGGCTGTTCCAGGGCACGATGGCCGCGACCACGCCGACGGGTTCGCGGCGCAGCCAGACCTCCATGTCGGGCTTGTCGATCGGCAGGTGCGCACCCTCGATCTTGTCGGCGAGGCCCGCGTAGTACTGGTAGTATTCTGCGACATAGGCGATCTGGGCCGAGGTCTCGCGGATGATCTTGCCGGTGTCGCGGGTCTCCAGCGCCGCGAGCCGGGGGGCCGCGGCACGCACCAGCTCGGCCAGGCGATAGAGGAGCTTGCCCCGCGCGCCGGCCGTCATCCCCGCCCAGGGCGCAGAGGTGAAGGCGCGATGGGCCGCCTGCACCGCCCGGTCCACATCTGCGGCCGAAGCCAGCGGCATCAGGGCCCAGGGCGCGCCGGTTGCCGGATCGACGCTGGCGAAGCTTTCGGCCCCGTCCTCGAACCGGCCGTCGATATAGTGCTGGAAGCGGTCCATCGCGGTCCCCCTGTCAGGCGAAGGCTGGCATCACGTCACGGATCAGGCGCCGAAGCGAGGCCTTCTTGCGTTCGAAGCTCATGCCGGTGTCGATCCAGAAGCTGAACTCGTCATAGCCCAGCGCCTCATAGCCCTTGATCCGTTCGATCACCTCGGGGGCTTCGCCGATGATCTGGTTCTTGCGCATCGCCTCGGCCGAATAGAACGGATGGGCGGCGATCTCCTCGTCGGTCAGCTGCTGGATCAGGCCCTGGCTGATCGGGCGCTCGTTCTTGAACCAGGCGCCGAAGTAGCAATAGAAGCGGTTGATCTCCTCGGCGCCAAGCCGGGCGTCGGCCTCGCTGTCGGCGACATAGGCGTGGCGCAGCACCATGATCTTCGGGCGCGGCACCTGTGGATGCGCGGCGCAGGCGGCGTTGAAGCGGTCCATCAGGCTGACCACTTCCTCGTCCCCCAGATGCAGCGGCGTCACCTGCACGTTGCAGCCATTGGCGACGGCGAAGTCATGGCTGCTCGGATCGCGCGCCGCGACCCAGACCGGCGGGCCCGGCCGCTGCAGGGGCTTGGGCGAGGAAGTCGTCTTCGGGAACTGCCAGTACTGGCCGTCGTGGGTATAGTCACCTTCCCACAAGGCCTTGACCGCCGGGATCAGCTCGCGCATCCGGCCGCCCGCGTTCCAGGCATCGAGCCCCGGCACGAGGCGTTCGTATTCGAAGCTGTAGGCACCGCGGGCGATGCCAAGGTCGAGCCGCCCGTCCATGATGATGTCGGCCATCGCGGCCTCGCCCGCCAGGCGGATCGGATGCCAGAAGGGGGCGATCACCGTGCCGGTGCCCAGACGCACGTTCTTCGTCCGCCGCGCGAGGTCGACCAGGTTCAGGAGAGGATTGGGTGCGATGGTGAAGTTCATCCCGTGATGCTCGCCGGTCCAGATGGCATGCATCCCGCCCTCGTCGGCGATGCGGCACAGCTCGATCATCTCGTCGTATAGCCGCTTCTCGTCATCCTCGGCCGAGACGCGTTCCATATGGATGAAAAGCGAGAATTTCATTTGCTGCTGTCCTCTGCGATGCGCTGCACGCGGCCTTGCTGATGATTGCCGAAATAGATGCCGTAGTTGCCGATGCGGGATTCGTCGGCCAGCCGCTCGAGCATATGACGCAGCGCCGGGTCGGTCACATCGGCAACACCCGCGCGCGACAGCTCCACGAAGGCGCCCCTAGCGGGCCGGGCGGCGACGGCGGGGCAGCGGACCGCGATATGCTGCGTCCGGGTGCCCGCATCCTCGTAGACCGCGTAGATCGAGCCCGCCTCGGCCTTGACCCCGACACCGGCGATCAGGGCGTCGAGCGCGGCCTGCACGCCTTCGCGGCCGACGCGCGCCATCGGCACCGACAGCCCGCCGCGCCCGTCGTCGACCAGCAGCACCTGCCCCGCCGCCTCGAGCACGGTCGAGATCACCACATCCGGCCCGGCCGGAAGCTCCGCCGCCGTCGCGGCCGGGGTGGTGTAGGCGCCGCGATAGTAGCCGAGACCGGGATGCGGGCTGGCCTCGAAACCGCCGATCCGGCCGATCAGGATGGTATGGTCCCCCGCCGGTATCGCCTGCTCCAGCGTGCAGTCGAACCAGGCCGAGACCCCTGCGATCAGCGGCGAGCCGACCGGCCCGTGCTTCCAGTAGACCTGGGCGAAGCGGTCGCCGGAGGAGCGGCGCCCGAACGTGGCCGAGATGTCCTTCTGGCTTTCGGACAGGATGTTGACCGCGAAGCCCCTGCCGCCGGTGAAATTGCCCAGGTTGGCCGAGCTGTTGGCGATCGACACCAGCAGGAGCGGCGGGTCGAGCGAGACGGAGGAGAAGGAATTCGCGGTGAATCCCAGGGGCTTGCCCGCGGCATCCAGCGTGGTGACGACGGTGACGCCGGTCATGAAGCAACCGAAGGCATCCCGCAGGGCGCGTGGATCAAGGGCGGTCATGCGACACTCTCCTCGGTGGCAAGCCAGCGGCGCAGTTCCGCCGTGACGATCTCGGGCGCGGTCAGGTTCAGCATGTGGCGGTGGCCGGTGACCACGACGGCACGGCCGAAGGGCGCGAGCGCGGCCATCTCCCGGCTCATTCCGGGTGTCGAATTGGCGTCGCCATCCGCCGTCATCGCCAGAAGCGGGCAGCGGATCGCGGTCAGCCGGTCGGCATAGATGGCGTCACCCCCGGCGAAGGCGCGGTAGGCGGCGGCGTAACCCGCCTGCGGCACCGCGCGCAGCCAGCCCGCCACCCGGTCGCGGACCGCGGCATCCCCGGGGCCGAACCAGCGCGACAGCGGGCCGTCGACATTGCCCCCGCCCAGGGCGATCTCGTCGGCGCGGGCCAGAACCGCGGCCTTGGCCTCGGGGCTGCGGCGGAAGACGCCGTTCAGGAGCGCGGCGCGGCGGATCAGGTCGGGACGTTCGACCGCCAGCCCGGCGGCGATCAGCGACCCCATGGAATGCCCGGCAACCGAGACCGGCCCCAGGCCCAGCGCCCCGATCACCCGCGCGGCCCAGGCGACGTAATCCGCAAGGTCCGGTGTTCCCGGCAATGGATCGCTTGTCCCGTGGCCCGGCATGTCGACCGCGATCATGCGGCACTCGGGCGACAGCGCCTCGATCTGCGGCCCCCAGGCCTCGGCCCGCATGCCGACGCCGTGGATCAGCAGGAGCGGCGCGCCGGCCCCCGCCTCGAGGATGCGGACGGCGAGCCCGTCAGACAGCCGCAGGGTTCGCGACATCATGGCCGAGGTCCTTCAGGTCCTGGTAGCGGTCGCCGATCCGGTGGTGCGGACGGCCCCCGGTGGAGGCGCCCAGCGCGACGACCAGCTCGTCGGCGGCAGGCGCGTCGGGGATCGAGAAATGCACCGTCTGGTAATGCGAGCGGCGGCCTTCGTCGTGCTTGTCCATCAGGGGGATCATCACCGGACAGTTGGCCGGGCCACGGACGTTGGTGAAGGCAAGATAGGTCTTCGCCCCCAGCGCCTGGCGGTAGTGGTTGCCGAAGCGCAGGGTGTGGATCAGGGCGTTGGCATGTTCCAGTTCGCCGTCAAGGCCGACGACGGCCGCCTTGCCGTAGCCTTCCACCCGGTCGGCCCCGCCTGCGGCATCAAGGATCATGCCGGTCAGCAGCGCGCCGAGTTCCGGGGCGACAGCGTGGATTTCGGGCTTCAGGTCCTGCACGAAGCCCCGCCCCGCCCAGGGGTTCTTCAGCACGGCCACCGCCGCGATCAGCTTGAGCGGCACCGGCGCGGCGCGCCCGCCCTCGATCAGCGTGGTTTCGACCAGCGTCAGGGTCTTGCGAATCTCTGCGGGCATCGGCGGCCTCCTTCTCTCTGCCTGGTATGTTGGTATACCAGATGACCATATGTCAAGAACCTGTTGCAGAGCCGCGTCCAGCCGCCTAGGCTGCGCGCATGGAACAGGACCTTCGCATCGACCATCCCGTCACGACCCTGCGCGCCCTGGCGGTGGACAAGCTGCGCCAGGCGATCATCTCGGGGCGCTTCACCTCGGGCGAGCGCCTGGTCGAGCGGGCGCTGTGCGACCAGCTGGGCGTCTCCCGCTCGATCGTGCGCGAGGCGATCCGCTATCTTGAGGCGGAAGGGCTGGTCGAGACCCAGCCCCGCTCGGGCCCGGTGGTGGCGCGGCTTGACTGGCGGGACGCCCGACAGATCTACGATATCCGCCGCCTGCTCGAGGCCGACGCCGCCGCCGATTGCGCCAGAGAGGCCGGCGAGGCCACCGCCACCCGGCTTCGCGCCGCGCTGGCCGAGCTGAACCGCAGTTTCGCCGAAGGCAGCCCCACCCAGCTTTATGCCGCGACGACCGCCTTCTATGAGGTCATCTTCCTCGCCGCGGGCCACAACATCGCCTGGGACATCGTACAGCGGCTGAACGGGCGGATCTCGCGGCTGCGCGCGCTGACGCTGGCAAGTTCGAACCGGCGCGTTTCAGGGCCCGCCCATATGGCGCGCATCTGCGAGGCGATCTGCGCCCGCAATCCGGAAGCCGCCGCCGCCGCGGTCAACGACCACCTGCGGGACGCGGCCGAGATCGCCCGCCAGACCCTGGAGACATCGCCATGAGCGCCTACTGGATCGCACATGTCACCGTGACCGACCCCGAGGCCTACAAGCAATACCAGGAACGTGCCGCGCGCGTCTTTGCGGACCATGGCGCCACTTTTCTGGCGCGGGGAGGCGAGGCCGATGTCCGCGAGGGGCCGGAGATGCAGCGCCATGTGATCATCCGCTTCGCCTCGCTGGCCGAGGCGCGGGCCTGCTACGACTCGGCGGCCTATCAGGAAGCCCGGCGCTATCGCGACAAGGCGGCCGTCGCGCATGTCACCATCGTTGACGGCGTCTGACCGGGACAGGTTGCGTTTGAAGTCGCATCTTCGATGCCAATTCCCGGCGGGGCAGCCTTTGCATTGACTTAGATCAAGTCTGCCGGTCGTGTTTCATGCGTTACTTTGCCCTAGCCCACATCGCGCCGCATCCAGGGCGCGGAGATGAGCTGCACCGGACGTCTGTGTTCGGGAAGTTCCGGTGACGACCTGAAAAGAGGTGTTTGCATGCAATCCCGGCGGCGGCGTCGAGGGAACGGGAAGTATTGTTTTCCAGGGAGATGACGCTGTGTCCGCCCAAATCAGGGAGGGACAGAAATGGACGACAAGACCGAGGCCCCGGCGAAAGACGGGAGCCCGCCGAAGGACGAGCCTTTCATGCAGCAGGTCCTGGACAATCCGTTCCTGCTCCTGTTCCTCGGGATCACCATCCCGACGGTGCTTTACATCGTCTGGGGGGTCATGGAGATCGCCTCCATCCCCGTAGCAGATTGAGCGGGTGCAATCATGGCAATTCACCCGCCTTCAAACCGGCTCTGGTGGAAGGAGCCGATCCACGGCATCGAACTGGCCTGGATCGTGATCGCCTTCCTCTGGGGGCTGTTCATGTTCTTCTTCATGATCGCCTGGCATTTCATCGGCCAGCAGAACCTGTCCAACGAGACCTACAAGATCAAGCCCGAGGTCTATGCCGAACGGGTCGAGGCCTTTGCGGCCGAGTTCCAGGCCGTGGCCGACGACGGCACGCCGCTTGAGGAGGACGGGGTTCCGGTGGTCCGGCCGCCCGTCGGCGGCGACGCCTATATCCTGGCGCGGCTGTGGGAGTTCTGGCCCATTCTCGAGCTGAAGAAGGGCGAAAGCTACCGCATCCACCTGTCCTCGGCCGACTGGCAGCACGGCTTCTCGCTGCAGCCGACGAACATCAACATCTCGGTCCATCCGGGATACGAGCACATCATCACCCTGACTCCCACGGAAAGCGGCAGTTTCGGCATCGTCTGCAACGAATTCTGCGGGATCGGCCATCATACGATGACCGGGCGCATCCGGATCGTGGATTGAGGGGGAACAGAGATGACCACAATCGACCAGGGTGCGCTGAACGGAACGCGCGCGGGAACCTCGTGGCGGGCCTGCCGCTTCTCGGGGCTGAGGATCGAGTCCAGCGCCGAGGCGCTGATCAAGGTGAATGCCGTGGCAGCGGTGCTGTTCCTGGCGCTTGGCGGGCTGATGGGCCTTATGGTGGCCCTGACCCGCTGGCCCGCGGTGCAGCTTCTGCCTGCGGAATGGTTCTATCTGGTGCTGACCGGGCATGGGGCCAACGTGCTTCTGTTCTGGATCATCTTCTTCGAGATCGCGGTGCTCTACTTTGCCTCGGCCGTGATCCTGGGATCGCGGCTGGCGGCGCCGAAGATCGCCTGGTTCGCCTTCCTTTTGATGGTGGTGGGCGCGGTGATGGCGAACTACGCGGTGCTGCGCGGCGATTCGACGGTGATGTTCACCTCGTACCCGCCGATGATGGCCTCGCAGTGGTTCTACCTGTCGCTGATCATCTTCGCGGTCGGCGCGCTGATCGCGGTCTTCGTCTTCTTCGCCACCCTGGTCGTGGCAAAGAACGAAAGGACCTATGACGGGTCGGTGCCGCTGGTCACCTTCGGCGCGATCACGGCCGGCATCATCGCCGTCTTCACCCTGGCCTCGGGCGCGATCATCCTGATCCCGACCTGGCTTTGGTCGCTGGGCCTGATCACCAACATCGACACGCTGATGTACAAGGTGGTCTGGTGGGGGATGGGTCATTCCAGCCAGCAGATCAACGTCTCGGCGCATGTGTCGATCTGGTATGCGATCGGGGCGATGGTCGTGGGGGCGAAGCCGCTGTCCGAGAAGGTCAGCCGGATGGCCTTCTTCATGTACATCCTGTTCCTGCAGCTCGCCTCGGCCCACCACATCCTGGCCGAGCCGGGCATGTCGTCGAGCTGGAAGATCGTGAACACCAGCTACATGATGTATCTGGCGGTCATGGGCTCGATGATCCACGGGCTGACCGTGCCCGGCGCGATCGAGGCGGCGCAGCGGAGGAACGGCTTCACCCGCGGCGCCTTCGAATGGCTGACCAAGGCGCCCTGGGGCAATCCGGCCTTTGCCGGCATGTTCCTGAGCCTGGTGATGTTCGGCTTCATCGGCGGCATCTCGGGCGTGGTGCTGGGGACGGAGCAGCTGAACGTCCTGATGCACAACACGATCTATGTGCCGGGCCATTTCCACGGCACGGTGGTGGCGGGCACGACGCTGGCCTTCATGGCGATGACCTACCTGGTGGTGCCGCTGATCTTCCAGCGCGACATCCTCTGGCCCGGTCTGGCGAAGTGGCAGCCCTTCGTCTTCGGCATCGGCGCGGGTGGCATCTCGCTGTTCATGATGGGGGCGGGGACGCTGGGGGTGGCGCGGCGGCACTGGGACATGTCCCTGACCGACGCGGCCCATGCCTACGAGTTCCCGGCCGCGGCCTATCTGATGATGGGGCTGAACGGGATCTCCGCCATCATGGCGGCGGTTGGCGGGGTGATGTTCATCGTCATCGTCGTCGGCTCGATCCTGGCCGGGCCACGGCTGGACCAGCCGGGCGCGAAACTGACCTTCCCGCTGCACGACAAGAGCCGCGAGGCGGTTTCGGAATACGGCAGCCATGCCACGCTGAAGCTTCCGGGGACGCTGATCCTGGTCGGCATCTTCTTCGCCTGCTTCATCCTCTACTACTTCGTGAACTGGAAATATCTGTCGGAACTCTGGCTTTTCAACTGAACCGAACTGACAGGAGCCAGCCCATGCGCGACGCCATGACCATGACCGTCTCGATCCTGAAACTGCGGATCGGCTCGTTCATCGCCCTTGCCGCACTGGTCGGAATCATGACCGGCGGCAGCCGGCTGGGCTGGCTGGAAGCGGCCGTCTTCACCCTCGCCGTGCTGGGCGCTTCCGGCGCGGCGGGGGCCTTCAACCAGTATTTCGAGCGCGACACCGACCGGCTGATGGCGCGCACCTTCAACCGGCCCTTCGCCAGCGGCCGACTGAAGGAGGGGCCGATCTGGCCGCTGACCTTCACCATGCTGCTGGCGGCCTCGATCATCATGGGCTGGTCGGTCGGCGGCTCGCTGGCCGCCGTGCTGATCTTCCTCGGGGCCTTCACCTATGGCGTGGTCTATACCTTGTGGCTGAAGAAGCGCACGGTCTGGAACGTCGTGATCGGCGGCGCGGCCGGCAGTTTCGCGCTTCTGGCCGGGGCGGCGGCGGCGGCCGATCCCTTCGGCCCCGCGCTGGGGCCGGTGCCGATCCTGCTGGCCGCGACCCTGTTTCTCTGGACCCCGCCGCATTTCTGGGCGCTGGCCGCCCTGCGCCAGGAGGATTACCGCCGTGCCGGGATCCCGATGCTGCCGGTCGTGACCGGGCCCGAGACCTGGGGGCCGGTGATCTTCATCCATGTCGCGGTGCTGGTGGTCCTGTCGCTTGGCCCGGTGTTCTACGGCCTGGGCCCGGTCTACTGGCTGTGCGCGGCGGGAGGGGGCCTCTGGTTCCTGGCGACCAGCTGGCGGCTGACGAACCAGCCGTCGAAACAGGCGGCCAGATCGACCTTCCGCGCCTCCTTGGGCCAGTTCGCCCTGCTGTCGCTTGGCGTGGTGCTGGATCGGGGCCTGGCATGGGCGTTCTGAGAAACGCCTGCCTTGCGGCCTGCCTGCTGGCCGTTGCCCCTGCCGCCCGGGCCGACACGCCGCGCCTCGATGCCGAGACCGCCTATGGGCAAAGCCAGGCGGCGATCGGCGGCCGGGTCTCGGAGCATGTGCTGACCGATCACAACGGCCAGCCGCTTGCCCTGGCCGACCTGCGCGGCAAGCCGCTGGTGGTCTCGCTGGTCTACACCAGCTGCGCCACGGTCTGCCCGATCACCACCGACTACCTGCGCGAGCAGGTCGTCACGGCCCGCCGCGCGGTCGGCGACGGGTTCGGCATCCTCACCTTCGGCTTCGACGCAAGCGGCGACCGGCCGGCGCAGCTTGCCGCCTTCGCCGGGACGCATGACCTGACCAGCATCGACGGCTGGCGGATCGCCAGCGCCGACCCCGAGACGACGACCGCCTTCCTTGAGGAGCTTGGCTTTTCCTACGCCACCCTTGCCGGCAGCTTCGAGCATGTGACGCAGACGACGATCCTGGACGCCGACGGCACCGTCTACCGCCAGGTCTATGGCGAGGCCTTCCCGCCCCAGGTGCTGATCCAGCCGCTGAAAGAGCTGGTGCTGGGCACCCATACCCGCTCCCTCGCGCCGCAGGACCTGTGGAACCGGATCAACTTCCTTTGCACCGTCTACAATCCGCTGACCGGCGCCTATCGCTTCGACTACGGCATCTTCTTCGGCATCTTCTTCGGCGCGGCCTCGCTGCTTCTGACCGGATTCTTCATCCTGCGGCTCTGGCTGGAGCGCAGGCGCGCGCTGCGGTCGCTGCGGGGACGGAACGAGGCCGCGTCATGAGCAGCCCCCGCCTTTGGGTCCGCAACGGTTTCGACCGGGCCGAACGCATCCTTGACCGCGCCTTCGGCCCGGACTGGAACCCGCTGGCCAAGCTTGGCCCGATCGGCTGGTTCCTGTTCTGGACGGTCGCGGCCACCGGCATCTACCTCTTCATCTTCTTCGACACCGGCGTCACCCAGGCCCATGCCTCGATCGAGTGGCTGACCAACGACCACTGGTGGCACGCGGGCCTGGCGCGCAGCCTGCACCGCTATGCCTCGGACCTGATGGTGCTGATGATGTTCCTGCACCTCTTGCGCGAATGGGCGCTGGACCGTTACCGGGGCAAGCGCTGGTTTTCCTGGCTGACCGGGGTCTTCGTGATCTGGTTCGTCTACCTCTCGGGCATCACCGGCTACTGGCTGGTCTGGGACAAGCTGGCGCAATATGTCGCCCTGACCACGACCGAGCTTCTGGACACGCTGGGCATCTTCGCCGAGCCGATCGCCCGCAACTTCCTGTCGCCGCAGACGCTGTCCAGCCGGTTCTTCACGCTGATGGTCTTCCTGCACATCGCCATTCCGCTGCTGCTGCTGCTGCTGATGTGGATCCACATCCAGCGCATCACCGAGGCGCGCACCCGCCCGCCGCGCGGGCTGGCGGTGGTCACGCTGGCCGGGCTGGTGGCCGGCTCGCTTCTGATGCCCGCCGTTTCGCAAGAGGCCGCCGACCTTGCCACCGTGCCGCAGGCGGTGGGGATCGACTGGTTCCTGCTGTCGCTTTACCCGGTGATCGAATCTGTCCCGGCGGGGGTGATCTGGGGCGGCGTGCTGGCCTTCACCCTGCTCCTGGCAGGCCTGCCCTGGCTGCCGCGCCGGCGCGAGGCGGCGGCGGCCGAGGTGTTCCTTGACCATTGCAACGGCTGCTCGCGCTGCGTCGCCGACTGTCCCTATGCCGCGATCACCCTGGTGCCGCGCAGCGACGGGCTGCCCTTCACCCACGAGGTCGAGGTCAACGCCGCCCGCTGCGTCGCCTGCGGCATCTGCATGGGCTCCTGCCCCTCCTCCACGCCCTTCCGCCGCTCCGGCCCGCTGATCACCGGCATCGACCTGCCCGGGCGCCCGCTCTCCCAGGTCCGGGCCGAGGTGATCGCAGCCGCCTCCGCGCTGGAGGGCCGCCAGGGCCGGGTGCTGACGCTGGCCTGCGCGCATGGCGCGGCGGCGGCGGAGGCTCCGGGGCGCGTGGTCCTGCCCTGCGTGGCGATGGCGCCGCCCTCGCTGATCGACTTCATCATCAGCCGCGACCTTGCCGATGGCGTCGCCGTCGCCGGATGCGCCGAGCGTGACTGCTACAACCGCCTTGGCATCGCCTGGACCGAGGCCCGCTTCGACCGCATCCGAGACCCCTACCTGCGGGCACGGGTGCCGCGCGAAAGACTGGCGACGGTCTGGGCCGGGCCCACCGAAACCGCCCGGCTGGACGGCGAACTGGCCGGTTTCTCGGCCCGCCTTGCCGCGCTTCCGCCCTTTGAAGGGGCCCGGAAGCTGGAGGCGGACGCCTTCGACGAGATGCAGGAGGGCGCGAAATGACCGGGCCGGGCCGTTTCGGGATCGACTGGCGCGGTCGCGCCCGGCATCTGCTGCTGGGCGGCGCGGTGTCCCTGGCGACCGTGCTTGCCACGGCGGCGCTGTCGGCCTGGCCCGCCTGGCAAAGCCTTCCCCCCGGAGAGGCCGTGCTGCGGCTGAGCTTCAGCCACAGCGGCGCGCGCAACTGCCGCGACCGCACCGAGGACGAGCTTGCGAAACTCCCCCCCAACATGCGCGACGCCCAGATCTGCGACCGCCGCCGGGCGCCGGTGCGGATCGAGATGGACATCGACG
This sequence comes from Tabrizicola soli, assembly GCF_015999335.1. Taxonomy (GTDB): domain Bacteria; phylum Pseudomonadota; class Alphaproteobacteria; order Rhodobacterales; family Rhodobacteraceae; genus Tabrizicola; species Tabrizicola soli. Next base: position 65,279 of record NZ_JAEACP010000017.1, read on the forward strand.
GCCAGCCCGTCCTTGCCGCCGACCTTGCCCCCAGCGGCCTGGCGGGCAGCGGCCCCTCGCGCGTCTACCACCGTTTCGAACTGCCCGCCGGGCGCTACAAGGTCGATCTCCGGATGCGCGACGACCCTGCGGTTGCCGGCTTCACCCAAGAAGCTACCTTCGACATAGACCTCGTCCCGGCGCAAAGTCAGGCCATCGACTTCGACGCCTCGGCGGGCAGGTTCTTCCTGCACTGACCCAATGGAGCGACCGCCATGTCCCCCATCGCCTGGAAACCCGAGTTCAGCGTCGGCGACCCCGCCGTCGATCACGAACACCGCGAGCTGGTCGATCTGGTGAACATCGCGGCCGGAGCGATCCTGGACGGGCGGCCCGGCGCCGATGTCGACCGCTCGCTCGGCGACCTGTTCCAGGCGATCTCGGCGCATTTCGCGCAAGAGGAAAACCAGATGCGGCGCGCGCATTACGATCAGCTGACCCCGCACAAGACGGACCACGAGCGCCTTCTGGACAGCCTGCGCGACATCATGGATGGCGTCGGCATCGGCCGGACCGATACGGCCGAACGGCTGACAAAGGTGCTGGAGGCCTGGTTCACCGACCATTTCAAGACCCACGACTCGCGCCTGCATCACCGGCTTGGCCCGCATGGGCATTGACCCCCGCCGGGGTTCAACGCGCCGGCGAAGGCCCGGCGAGCAGCGGCAGGATTTCCCGCTCCAGCAGGTCGCGGTCCAGGGGTCCGATCAGCGCATGCGCGACGCGGCCCTCGGCCGTGACCACGAAGGTCGCCGGCAGCCCGTAGACTCCCCAGGCCTTGGCCACGGCACCGTCCGGGTCCGTGCCGATCCGCGCGAAAGGATCGCCTGCGACCGACAGAAACCGCCGCGCCGCCGCGGGGCGGTCTCTGGAGTTGATCCCGAAGAGGGTGACGCCGGGCATCGCCGCCAGTTCCTGCAGAAGCGGCATTTCCTCGCGGCAGGGCTGGCACCACGAGGCCCAGAAATTCACCACCGAAACCTTGCCCCTCAGGTCCGTTTCGGCAAGCCCGCCATTCTCGCCCGCAAGCGGCGGCAGGGAAAACCCGCCGATCGCCTGGCCGGTCGGCGGCTGCGGCGGCGCCGCCTCTCCGTCCTTCGGCATGCCAAAACCGAGGAACCAGCCAAGCGCCAGCATCAGCACCGGCGGGCCGACCATCAAGGCGGCCCCCTGCCGCATCGGTTTGCGAGATATGCGCAAGGCGGCCTCCGCACCCCCTGCCAGGTCGGGGCCCGAAAAGCATAGCAAATCCGGGCCCCGGCTGGAATTGGCGATCATGGGTTCCGACGCCTGTTGGCCCGCACACGGCCAAGGGATGCGGATATTCCGCACTTGGCGGATGGGGTGCCTTGCTGCAAGAGTTGCGTGCGAGGTCGCCGAAATACCGGCGCCGGGTTGATGTAATTCGATGTTACATCATTATGTGATGCAGGGTTGATCAACGGAGGGTTGGATGGCCGATTTCGAGACGCAGATCAGGGAAAGCCAGGCGCAGGTCGCCGAGGCCCAGGCGAAGATTTCGGCCATCACCAGCCGGATCGAGGAAGCGCGGACCAGGCTGGACCAGGGGACCGAGCTGGACGTGGAGAACGCCACGCTGGAGGACGTGCACAAGCACACCGACCTGATGAACGCGAACATTGCCGAGCTGATCATGGGGCTGGATGATGTGACGGCAGGATTCTCCAAAGAGTTCAGCGAGATGCGCTCGAAGACCGGGATGGAGTCCTTCATCGGGATCTTCTCCTCGGCCAAGGCCGAGTCGATGCGGCAGGAGCGGATGCGGGCGGCCTCGGTCGATGACAAGTTGCAGGACCTGATCTCGAAATCGGACGTGATCGTGAAGCTTCTCCAGGGGCAGCTTAACGTGCTGACCACGCAGCGGACGCGGGTCGAGGGCAATCTGGCGGGGACGCTGTCCGAGCGCGAGGAGACGGTGGGCGCGCTGGAGGCGGTCCGGACGGAGATCGCGGGGATGGACCCGAAGATCATCGAGCTGGAGAACAGGATCAGCGTCGAGCAGGACGCAGCGGCGCGGACCAAGCTGGAGACCGAGCTTGCGACGCTGAACGCGAAATACAACGCGCTGGTGCAGGACGAGCAGGTGAAGCTGGCGAAGTCGCAGACGCTGGAGCGCTATATCGAGAAGGGCAAGACCTGGGTTGATTCCTTGCAGAACCAGGCGGCGACGCAGATGGTGCTGATCAACAAGCTGCAGACGGACACCAAGCAGCGGGTGGTGCTGTATGACGCGCTGACCTCGTCCTTGAAGACGGCGCAGCAGCAGGATGTGGCGCATCGGATCAACGAGATCGGGGTGAAGACCGACCAGGAGGCGCAGACGGCGATGGCGGCCATCGGCGCCGCGACCAACGACAAGATGGCCGACATGCTGGAGGCGCATGAGGGCCACATGGTCTTTGCCCGGCAGATCCTGGAGCAGAAGGCGAAGGCGGATGAACGCTTCGCGCGCCGGTTCGCGGCGATCGTCGAGAAGCACGACAAGAACGCGTATGGCGGCTGACCATGCCGGGGCAGGCGCGCTGGGCGCTGACCAGGGGGCTGGGGGCCGCAGCGGTGGGAGCGGTTCTCGCCTTCGCCACGGTGATAGCCGAGGCCGACGGCCTCTGGCTGGCCGATCCGCTGGGCCTGGCGACCATGGGCCTGATCGCCGGAGGGGCAATGCTGGCCTTGGCGGGCGGGATCATGCGGCCCCTGCAGCAGGCCGCCTTCAGGCGCGGCATCCCGGCCGGACGACTGCGCGAGCTGGTGCAGCGCCAAGCCCTCCTGCGCTGGTGGTTCGGGATCGACGGGGCGCTGGATGACTGAAAACCGGGTCAAGGACCAGCTCGTCCAGGACCATGCCGAGCTGTACGACACGCTCGTCGCCCGCCGCTACTTCGCCAAGTTCGACCGGATCGGCGGGCATCTGGGCCGGGTGGCAGCGGAGGTGGAGGCGGAGGGGAAGCTGACGCGGACCGAGGCGCGGGTGCTCGGCCGGTATCTGACGGCGGTGGCAGGGACGTTCCGGGCGCTGTCGAACAAATACCTGATGACCGGGCGGGGGGAGGCGGCCCCACGCCTGACCATCGACCGGCACGAGAGCGGCTTTCCGGTCGCGCAGGAGCTGATGACCATGGCGGTCGACGCGAGCCAGGCGGCGAAGCATCTGGCCGGGATGCCCTCGGAAGCGGAGCTGAAGGACCGGATGATCCGGCAGATCGTGGGCGACCTGACGATCCCGACGGCGCTGCAGTTCGCCCTGTCGCAGCGGTACTATTATGAGGCGCTGGTGGCGGGCGGGATCTTCTGGGCGCGGAACGACCCCGATGCGCAGTGGATCCGGGACCTGGGCGAGCGGCGGCATTTCCTCGTGCATTGGGCGGTCTGGGATACGCAAGCAAACCTGCCGGTGGTCTATCTGATGGACGTCGAGGACTCGGGCAGGAAGCCCCTGCCGAACGATGCCTACCGCTGGCCGCAGGTGCAGCAGGCGCTGATGGCGCAGTCCGTGGGCGGGCTGAAGCTGCTGACGATTGCGACGGGGTTCGACAAGGATTTCGAGGGGCTGCATCCGAAGCGGCTGCGGCGGATCATCCTGGGGCCGATGTATTCGGCGAGTTTCACCCTGCAATCCGGCCCGATCTCGAAGGTGCTGGAGGGGGCGAAGGCGCCGGAGGGCGAGGACTGGGCGCTGGTCTGGACGGTGGAGGATCTGGTTTCCGACCGCGAGGAAGAGGTGAAGGACGGCTGGTTCTCGACCGCCCTGCGGCAGGTCTACAAGCTGGACGCCGTGGCGGGGGTGGAGCTGGGGGCGACGCGGCAGGAGCGGATGATCATCCTGCCGGAGAAGCCCTATCAGGTGCTGGCGGAGCAGAACCCGAAGGGATTGCAGGGGTTGCGGAAGTTCGTGGTGGGGGCCGGGGGGCGGTTGATTCCGACGTTGTGATTGGGGAAGCCCCCGGGGGCGTCGCCCCCGGACCCCCAGGATATTTGTGAACAGAAGAAAGGGCTTGGCCGATGACCACGCGCGACACGATGGAGCTGAAGGAAGAGACGGTCCGGGCGCAATACGAGGCGGCGCTGGGGCTAGTCCTGGGCTTCGATCATGCGCCGCGGTTGGCGAAGGCTTTGGTCAGTGCGCCGGTTGCCGAGCGGTCGCCAGGCATCGGGGCGCGCCCGACCTTCCGGTCTACCGTGCCGGGAATGGCGACACGCTCGACCGCGCGGCCGGGGGGCGTGCGGCTGGCCGAGCGGGTGGAGGGGTTGTCGGACGGGCTGGTCTCTCCGGTGCAGGCGGCGGTGCTGAACGCGCTGCGGCGGTCGCTGGCGATCGCGCTGGCGATGGGGGAGACGTTTTCGGCGCAGTCGGGGCTGGCTGAGTTGAAGAAAGCGAACCTCGAGGGCCGGGTGCCGGAGCCGAAGCGGGCGGAGTTCGGCGAGCTGTTGCAGGGCGAGGCGCTGGTGGTTTTGTTCACGTTTGGGAATGCTCTGGCTTATCTCATCGCGCCGCATGTGGGGCCGGGGACGGTGGAGCTGGGTGAGGTGGAGGAGGTCTTGACCGACAACGCTCCGCTGGCCTTGCAGGGGGCGCTTTGGGAGCTGGACCAGGACATCGGCGCGCTGGCGAGCGATGATGCGAAGCTGGTGGCGGTGGTCTCGGCCTTCGCCGAGGCGCTGATGAAGAAGGTGCAGATCAGGGCGGAGAACGGTGCGCGGGTTTCCGTCTTCACGGGCGGCAGCTGGAAGGTTGAGGCGGATCAGCTGACCATCGCCGGGTTCAAGCCGGCCAAGGCGGCGAAGGGCGGATCCATCGTGATGGCCTTCAAGCAGCCGCATGAGGTGGTGGGGAACCACATCGCCAAATACCAGTCGATGCGGCTGGCGAAGATGCTGATGGCCTATGACTTCGACCGCCGCCTGAACCCGTTCGCGGAACTGGGCGGGTTCATCTTCACCTTCATGGGCGACGGCAAGCCGGGGACGGGGAAGACCACCCTCATTCAGATGATGGCGGGCCTTCTGGACGGCTATTGCAGGCAAGCGGGCTATCCGTTCCGCTACCAGAACTTCAGTATCGACCAGATCGACAGCTATCAGGGCAAGTCGGGGCAGAACGCCAAGGCCTTCATCGACGCGGTGCTGGACCCTTCGGTGATCGGTTTCGGCACCATCGACGACATCGACCAGGTGGCCGGCAAGCGGGGCGACCGGCAGTCGAGCGCGGGCCAGCAGGAGGTGACGGCGGTCTTCATGCAGGCTTTCGCCGGGGCGGGGACGGTGGTGCGGGGGAACTGCACCTTCGGGATGTTCTCGAACTACCCGGAGAACGTGGACGACGCCCTGCGCCAGCGGGCCGGGGCGCGGTTCCTGGTGGACGGGCCGCAGAGCCGGGAGGACTACATCGACATCCTGTCCCTGTTGCTGGGGAAGAACCACTCCATTCCCGTGGGTGAGCACGAACTGTTCGCGGCGCAGGAGATCAGGAGGGCGGTGGCGGCTTCGTTCGAGGGGCATTCCCGGCCGCATGAGGAGGGGCTGCTGAAGGTCTGGGACCGGGTCTCGGGCGAGATCGGGCCGCTGGACACGCTGGCCAAGATCGGGGCCTATCTCAAGGCGATCCAGCAGGCGGACGAGCGCTTCACCGGGCGGGCGATCAAGAACATCACCGATGCGGTGAAGGTCCGGGCGATGGACTTCGAGCTGCCGGATGAATGGATGGAGGAGCCGGACCTGTTCCTGTTCAAGCCCTATGACGAGAAACTGGCTATGATCAAAGGGTTGATGACGCCGATCACGGTGGAGATGGTGATCCAGGAGGTGAACCGCTACGCCGACAGCGAGTTCCGCTATGCCGACAAGTCCGACGAGGTCGCCATCGAGGCGATGGTCCGCGACTTCGGACGGACGGAGGAGGCGAAGCGGCGATATCTGGAGGGGAAAGGGTGAGCTATGGTTGGGCGCAAAGGCTAACGACAGATCAGCCGAAGCAGGAAGAAGAGAATGCTAAAGTTCATTTCGGAAGTACTGGCCCGACGAAGATTTACGAAAGACTTGGAGACGACTTTCGTTCGAACCTTTGACAGACTTCTCACTGCAAGTCGAAAGGAGGAACTCATTGAAAGGCTTACCGAGGTCGCGGTTGCGCTAGGATCTTGCATGGGAGCCCTTAGAGATGTTTATCCCGGTGCAATCGTTGAGGATGAGAGTTTGGCACTCGCATTCCTAGAGGCAAACGCTGGTGGGCCGCCTGACGATAGAGACGCCTTGCTTGAAGCAATTCTCCAATTGGTTCGAGAGTGCCCCAGAACACTGAACGATCAAATGGGCGTTGTTAGTTGGCTCATAGCGCCCAAGGCTGCTCAACGCGCACGAGATCAGGGGTTAATCTAAGTCCATGAAACGCCTCATCCATCGCGGCCTCATGCTTGGACCCCTGCTCGAGGTCTCCTCTCCGGCCCCCCACCCCCAGCCCCTCCCCACGAGGGGGAGGGGAGGCGCTTGGACGGTTGCCGTGGGCGCTGGTGCTGAGCGGCTCGGCACTCCCTCCCCCTTGTGGGGAGGGTCGGGGTGGGGGCCCTCGGGCATGGGGCGGGACGGATGACCGGCATTCACCCGATCACCCGGCAGCGGGCGCGGAAGCTGCGGTCGGAGATGACGCCGCAGGAGCGGAAGCTCTGGACGAAGCTGCGCGAGTTGAACCGGATGCTGGGGCTGCATTTCCGGCGGCAGGCGCCCATCGGGCCGTTCATCGCGGATTTCGCCGATCTGGGGCGGCGGGTGGTGATCGAGGTGGATGGTGGCGGGCATGGCGGGGCGCGGGATGTCGCGAGGAATGAGTGGCTGGCGTCGCAGGGGTTTCAGGTGCTGCGGTTTTGGAATCCGGAGGTGTCGGGGAATATCGAGGGCGTGATGCAGGTGATCTTCGATGCGGTTGAAGGGAAGTCCCTGGCTGACCGCGTGCCCCCCACCCCCAGCCCCTCCCCACGGGGGGGAGGGGAGGCGCTTGAGGCGGGTGTAGCGCGCAAAGAGCCAAGGGCTGCACCTGTTGCGGACGCCCCCCCACCCCGGCCCTCCCCCACGCGGGGGGAGGGAGAGGCCCGGTTCTGCACCGAAGCGCGAGATGGAAACGGCGTGCCCCCCACCCCCGGCCCCTCCCCACGAGGGGGAGGGGAGGTGCCCGGCCCGACCGTCCCGCGCAACATTGGGCATTTCGCGCCTCCCTCCCCCCGCGTGGGGGAGGGATGGGGTGGGGGGGCGTCGGACAGGGGCGCAACGGGGGAAATTCCATGAAACGCCTCATCACCCGCGGCCTGATGTTCGGGAACCTGATCGAGGTCTCCTCCCCCGCCCTTGTCGAGCGCTACAACCGGGCGCTCAAGCACCTCACCGGCAAGACCACCAAGCTCGACGATTTCCACATCGACCTCTCCGGCTATTCGCCCGAGATCGGCGACGAGCTTCAGGACGACCTCTACCTCAACCCCAACGGGGCGAACCGGCAGTTCATCCTGCTGACCACGGCGCAGAAGGATGCGCCTCTCCTCAACATCAAATTCTCCACCTCGCGCGGGATCCTGACGCAGTTCATCGAGAAGAACGAGGCGCAGCTCTTCGCGCTGACCGCAAGGGATGCGGTGGCGGGGGAGTTGCAGAACTCGGTCTATGCGGTGGACACGCCGGCCAAGCTGTTCGACATAAGGCAGGTGACGGTCGAGGCCGACACGATCGGCGGGCATGTGGCGGATGCGGGCAAGCTCGCCAAGCTGATCGAGCGGTTCCGGCAGGAGCCCGACGGCTGGCGCGACGACCTGCTGGTGGCGGAGATGATCACCCTGGCCAAGAAGACCGGCGACGTGACGCGGGTGCCGATCAGCCTGCCGGCGATGACCTTCGCGCAGGCGAACTTCTGGACCAGCCATTTCGGCGGGGTCTACATCTTCCAGGGGGTGCGCTATCCGGCGGCGATCTCGGTCTTGGACTGGCGGTCCCTGGGGGAGGTGCCCGTGGCGCAGGTGATGGACCTGACGCACCGCAACCAGATCGCCGACTGGCTGGAGCGGAACAACTTGGTGGAGCCGATCGTCCAGGCGCGCGGCACGGATGCGGCGGCGATCCTGCGGCAGAAGATGGATTTCATCCTGATCGACGCCGCCGACCGGCTGGGGATCGAGGTCGGCGACGCGCGGCGGACCGAGCTGCGCAAGGTGGCCTACAAGCTGGGAAGCGCCCTGCCCCAGGAGTTCCTCGGCCTCGCGGCGCTGCTGCGCTGGGTTGAGGCCGGCGGGCCCTGGCCGAAGATCACCAGCGAGCATCCGGCCTATTTCTACACCCTGCGCGGCAAGGGGCCGGAGCGCGACCTGGTGAACATGCTCTTGTCGGAACTGTCGCCGATGGATGTGCGGCAGATGTTCATCGTTCACAAGGAGCTTTTCTACGCGCAATATGCCGCCTGGTCCGACCGCAAGAAGACCTATGTGGCCGATTTCCTGGCGCGGGAGTATCAGGTGGACCGGGAAGGGGCGCGGACGGCCCTGTTCGGACCGGAGCCGTCGATGGACGAGGCGCAGCGCCCGCAGATGGCCGAGGGTCCGAAACCCGCGCGCGGGCCATGGGGCGGAACGGGGCCCTGGGGAAGCATTGGAGGGCGGAGATGATCGGGTTCCTGCGGGCTATCGTGATCTGGGCCGTGATCGGGGCCGTGGCTTTCTTCGTGCTGCGCATCTACGGGCGGTCGCTTCGGCGCGAGGCGCTGGAGAAGGAATGGGACGCCACTCCGGGGGATGGCGGACAAGCCGCGCGCGAGGCCTATATCGAACGGGGCATGGAAGCCTATGAAGGCAGCCTGCGGAACCGGCTGCTGGTGATCATATTCGTCCTGCCTTTCATCGTGATTGCGCTGCTCCTATATCTGATGAACTACGCGTGAGGCCGTAATGCGCTATGTCAAATGGGCCGTGCTGGCCATCATCGTCGTGACCCTCGGGTCGTTCCTCCACTACAGCTTGCCACAGCACGATGTGGTCCGGGTGGTCGGCACCTATCAGGAACGCCAGGACCTGAACGACTGGACGCGGATATTCTGGTCCTCACCGGATGATCAGTCGGGGACACTCAGCAGCCGCGACGTGCAGTTCATCCAGACCATCCGGACCAACGGCAAGCCGATGGTGTACCGGAACGAGGATACGGGCTGGCGCTGGCCACCCTATTTCAAGTTCGACACGGCCAGCCTGCAAACCGAGGCGGATGACCTGAAATCCACCGCCGACGCCCCCAAATGGGCCGTGGTGACACATTACGGCTGGCGGAACGAGCTGATCTCGATCTTTCCCAACGCCGTCGGAATCCGGGCCGTCGAAGGACCGGATGTCACTATCATTCCCTGGTTCAACATCTTCTTCTTCGCCTTCCTGCTGTTCCTTGTCGTTTTGCTGCGCCGCATGTGGCTGCAGTTCCGCGAACGGATGGTCGACCCTGCCCTGGCCGATGCGGGCGAGGCCTGGGATTCTGTCGAGGCCAGGGCCGAGAATGCCCGCAAGGAGGCGCGCGGTTTCTTTGGCCGAATGGGGGCCTGGCTGAATACCTGGAGGGCGAAGAAGTAGGGTCGGCGGCCCGTCTGGAACTCGCCTTTCCGCGATCCGGCGCGCGCAGGCAAGGATCGGGGCCTCGATCATCCCGCCTGAAACGGCCGCGACGCCGCCAGATCCTGCGGTTTCATCGCCCCGGCCGCCCAGGCCATCTCCTCGGCGGTGACAGCGAAGGCGCGGCGGATGCCGGGCGGCCGGGGCGATGATCGACCTTGCAATCTCCGTGGCGCACGATCTGGTGTGCGCGGCCTCCGGGAGAGGGGCGGCTTGCACCGGAACTGGAGAGGCCCCGCCGGCAGCAGGGCAGCGTCCGATGCGGACAGAAATCTCACTCCGATGATTTCAACGGCTTGGCTGCGGCTGTCAGGACTTCGGCAAGGGTTGGCTCAGGGGGTGGCGCTGGCCTGCGTCGTAAGGCTGCCGTCTTCCGTCCGCACCCTGAGGGCGATCTCGCCCGCTTGCTCCTGCGCCTCGATCCGCACCGGGATGCCGCAGATCAGCGGGCTGAGGCCGCGATAGCGGAAGCGCGCGGGCAGGCGGCCCAAGATCTCGGTGGCGAGGTTCAGCATCCAGGCTGCCTGCATCGGCCCATGCACCACCAACCCGGCATAACCCTCGACTCCGGTGGCATAGGGGTGGTCGTAATGGATGCGGTGGCCGTTGAAGGTCAGCGCCGAATAGCGGAACAGAAGCACCGGATCGGGGGTCACGGCCCAGCTTCGGGGCGAGACCCAGGGCTCGGCAGGGGGCGGCTGCGGCGCGGGGGCGCCCGGTTCCGGGTCGCCGCGGTAGACGAGGTCCTGCCGTTCCTCAAGCCGCAGATCCCCGGCCACGGTCAGGACATGGCGCAGGGTGACAAAGCCCAGCGGCCCGGTCGAGCCCTGCTTGAACGCGATGTCGGTGACGGTGGTTTGCCGGTCGACGATGTCACCGGGGTCGAGGGGGCGATGCAGCACCAGATCGCCCCCTGCCCACATCCGGCGCGGCAGGGGCAGTTCGGGCACGAAGAGACCCTGCCGGGGATGCCCGTCGCGGCCCAGCGCCTCGGGTCCGGCCAGATCGGGGGCGAGCGCCCAGTGCAGGCCGGGCGGCACCGCGCCCGGTCCCAGAAGGCCGGGAAGGGTGGCGCGGCATTCGGCGATCAGCCGGTCCGAGACCTGATCGGAACGGGTCCAGCTGCGCCCGATCCAGTCCCGATGGTCGGGCGCCGCCCCCTGCCCCATCAGCCTGCCCCCAGCATCTTGCCCAGCGCCCGGGCCAGCCCGCAAAGCCGCCCGGCTGCGACGGTCGCACCGAAGGCTCCGGCGGTGGCGGTCTGGTGGAAGCCGCGGTTGTAATGCACCGCGCCGAGTTGCATGCCGATGCGGACCGAAGCCTCGGCCCCCAGAAGGAAGGCGTCGGCCAGGTCGGCGACGGAGGCGTCCACCGCCTCGGCTGCGGCAAGGGCGGCGGGGTAGATGCCGACCGACGGGTGGCCGACATGGGCGAAATGGGTGTCGTCATAGTCCAGCGCATGGCTGGTCGCGCCGTTCACCAGCGCGGCTGCGCGGGCGGGCATGGCCGGGCCGCCGAAGGTGCTGGCGACGGGATGCCCGCCCTCGGCCCCGATCACCTTGCGCAGAAGCACCGCCAGGGGTTCGCTGGCGCCGGCAAGGCCGCAGACCATCCAGTCGTAAAGCGAGAAGCGGGCGGTCTGGCGGGCCTCGGCCGGGATGGACGAGGCGGGCAGCCCGGCCAGGTCGAGAACGTGCTCCAGCGTCGTCATGTACGCGTCTCTCCATAGGATTTCGGCAGGCCAAGCACCTGTTCGGTGATATAGCACAAGGTCAGGTTGGTCGAGATCGGGGCACCGGCAAAGCCGTGCCTCGCGGAACTCGCGCCCGACGAGGCGTCACCAGCGCGTCTTGACCTATCGCAGGTTCGGCAACGGATGGGCGACCGGCAGGCAGGGCAAGACTGCGGTCGCATGGCTTGCCAAAGTCTGCGGCGGGATGGAGACGGATCGCTCGACAGGCAAGGATGCGGGCAAGAGCCCAGGCCGGCGCGCGGCAACGCGCCGCGGCATCGGGACCAGTTCAAGGCCTGCCTCGCCCTGTCGTCGCAGCCTTCGCTGCGCAACTCTGCCCTGGCGGGCGTGCAGGCCGGGCTTGCGGCCGCGATTGCCCTGCCGCTGATCTGGCTGTCACCCTGGTCGCATCTGATCGGCTTTGCCGCCCTGGGGGCGCTGGTCGCCCTGTTTGGCCGCTTCGCGCCCTCGGAGAGCAGGTCCCGGATCATCCTTTCCAGCGCCATCCTGCAGGTGCTGGCCGTGTTCACCATGTCCGCCGCGGCCTGGATGGGCGCTTCGAGCGCCGCGCAACTGGCGCTGTTGCGATCCTTTGCGGTGTGTTCATGTGCGTCGCCATGACGGGCGGGATCGGTGCGCCCGCTGCGCGCACGATCCCGGGATCCGGGGGCACGGTATCACAACCCCAGACGTAATGCCGCCGATCACGCTCCGGCTATTTCCTTGAGCCACGAATACTTGCGGGTCGCCACCGGCCTGCGACAGGTTGACACAGGAGCGGATTGGGGGGACCATCCCCGGACATATCCGATCGACGGGCAGTAGGAGGGGCTGATGACAATCGACCTTTCGCGCCGCGGGTTCCTGGCCCTGGCCGGAACAGGGGTAGCGACAACCACACTCGGGGCCATGGGGTTCGGCGCGGCGGAGGCGGCAGAGGCGGCGCATGTGCGGCCCTTCAAGCTGGTCGCCACGACCGAGACCCGCAACATCTGTACCTATTGCTCGGTCGCCTGCGGGATCATCATGTATTCCAAGGGCGACCTTGCCGCGGGCGAGACGGCCGAGCTTCTGCATATCGAGGGCGATGCCGACCATCCGACCAACCGCGGCACGCTTTGCCCCAAGGGGGCCGCGCTGAAGGACTATGTCCGGGCCGAGACCCGCCTGACCCGGCCGCGCTATCGTGCGCCCGGCGCCGACCGCTTCCAGGACATCGGCTGGGACGAGGCGCTGGACAAGATCGCCCGCGCGCTGAAGGACGACCGCGACGCCAACCTGATCGAGAAGAACGACAAGGGCACGACGGTCAACCGCTGGACGACGACCGGCTATCTTGCCGCCTCGGCCACCACGAACGAGACCGCCTGGCTGACCTACAAGACGGTCCGGGCGATGGGAATTGTAGGATTCGACAACCAGGCGCGCGTCTGACACGGCCCCACGGTGTCCAGTTTGGGCCCGACATTTGGCCGTGGAGCGATGACCAACTCCTGGACCGACATCAAGAACACCGACCTTGTCGTCATCATGGGCGGCAATGCCGCCGAGGCGCATCCCTGCGGCTTCAAATGGGTGACCGAGGCCAAGGCGAAACGCGGCGCCAAGCTGATCGTGGTCGATCCGCGCTTCACCCGCTCGGCCAGCGTGGCGGACTACTATGCCCCGATCCGGCCCGGCACCGACATCGCCTGGCTGATGGGCGTGATCCGCTGGTGCATCGAGAACGACAAGGTGCAGTGGGACTATGTGAAGAACTACACCAATGCGACCTACCTCGTGAACGAGGACTTCGGCTGGGAGGACGGGCTGTTCACGGGCTATGACCCGGAGACCCGGAACTATGACCAGAGCAGCTGGGAATACCAGATCGGCGAGGACGGCTTCGTCAGGACCGACCCGACGCTGCAGGACCCGCATTGCGTCTGGAACCTGTTGAAGGCGCATGTCGACGTCTACACGCCGGAATTCGTGGAAAACGTCTGCGGCACGCCGAAGGACCGCTATCTGAAGATCTGCGAGATGATCGGCGAAACCTCGGCACCCGACAAGGTGATGACCTCGATGTATGCCCTGGGCTGGACCCAGCATTCGAAGGGTTCGCAGAACATCCGCGGCATGGCCATGCTCCAGCTTCTGCTGGGCAACATCGGGCTGGCCGGGGGCGGGATGAACGCCTTGCGCGGACATTCCAACATCCAGGGCCTGACCGACGTGGGGCTGATGTCGAACCTGATCCCCGGCTACCTCGCCATCCCGCGCGAGAGCGAGACGGACTATGCCACCTACATGTCGACGCGGGGGAACAAGCCGCTGTTTCCCAACCAGATGAGCTACCTGCAGAACTACGGCAAGTTCATGGTCAGCTTCATGAAGGCGATGTGGGGCGACAAGGCCACGGCCGAGAACGGCTGGGGCTACGACTGGCTTCCGAAGCTGGACATCGCGCAATACGACGCGCTGCGCATGTTCGACATGATGGCGAACGGTCAGGTGAACCTCTACTTCTGCCAGGGGTTCAACCCGCTTCTGGCCTTCCCCAACCGGGCCAAGATGACCGAGGCTTTCGGCAAGCTGAAACTTCTGGTCGTGATGGACCCGCTGGAGACGGAAACCGCAGCGTTCTGGGAAAACCACGGCATCTACAACGACGTGGACCCGGCGCAAATCCAGACCGAGGTGCTGGAACTGCCGACGACCTGCTTTGCCGAGGACGACGGCGCCACCGTCAACTCGGGCCGCTGGCTGCAGTGGCACTGGAAGGGCGCGACCCCTCCGGGCGAGGCGAAGACCGATACCTGGATCATGGCCAACGTCTTCCAGCGCCTGCGCAAGCTGTACGCGGAGGAAGGCGGCAAGGCGCCGGAGCCGATCCTGAACCTGGCCTGGGACTATGCCGATCCCGAGGAACCGACGGCCGAGGAACTGGCGCGCGAGCTGAACGGGCGCGCGATCGGTCCGGTGCATGACCCGGCGGACCCGGCCAAGGTGCTGGTCGAGCCGGGCAAGCAGTTGTCGGGCTTCGGCCAGCTGCGCGACGACGGCTCGACCATGGCCGGCTGCTGGATCTATACCGGCTGCTGGACCGAGGACGGCAATATGATGGCCCGGCGCGACAACAGCGATCCGGGTGACATGGGTACGTTCCAGAACTGGTCCTTCTCCTGGCCCGCCAACCGCAGGGTGCTGTACAACCGCGCCTCCTGCGACCTGTCGGGCAAGCCCTGGGACCCGACGCGCAAGCTGATCGAATGGGACGGCCAGAAATGGGCCGGGTTCGACGTGCCCGACATCGCGGTCACCGCGAAACCGGGCGAGGTCGGCCCCTTCATCATGACGCCCGAGGGGACCGGCCGCTTCTTCTCGCGCAGGCTGATGCGGGACGGGCCGTTCCCAAGCCATATGGAGCCGTTCGAAAGCCCGGTGGAGAACCCGCTGAACCCCGCGATGCGCGGCAATCCGGTGGCCCGGATGTTCGAGGGCGACCTTGCGCAGCTGGGCGACCGGAGCGAGTTCCCCTTCGTCGCCACTTCTTACCGCCTGACCGAGCATTTCCACTACTGGACCAAGCACAACCGGGTGAACGCCGTGTTGCAGCCCGAGTTCTTCGTGGAGATCAGCGAGGAACTGGCGGCGGAGAGGGGCATCGCCAAGGGTGACCGGGTCCGGGTCTGGTCGAAGCGCGGGCAGGTCTGGGCCAAGGCGCTGGTCACGCGCCGGATCCGGCCGCTGATCTGCGACGGAAAGCCGGTGCATGTTGTCGGCATCCCGATCCACTGGGGCTTCAAGGGGGCGGCGCGCAAGGGCTTCGGCTCGAACACGCTGGGGCCCTTCGTCGGCGACGCCAACATCGAGACGCCCGAGTTCAAGGCCTATCTCGTCAACATCGAGCGCGCGGAAGGGGAGGTGATGGCATGACGACGGCATCCGAACCGACCACGGCCATCGCCAACCCGCCGGTCGAGGCGCTGGAGTCGAACCTCCTGCCCTCGGACGTGGTGCGGATCTCGGCCACGCGCAGCCCGCCGCAGCCGGACCGGCAGCTGACCAAGGTGGCCAAGCTGATCGACGTGTCGAAATGCATCGGCTGCAAGGCCTGCCAGTCGGCCTGCATCGAGTGGAACGACACCCATCCCGAGCTTGAGGCGAATGTGGGCCTTTACGAGAACCCGCATGACCTGACGCCCGAGATGTATACCCTGATGCGGTTCACCGAATACGAGAACCCCGAGGGCGACTTCGAATGGCTGATCCGCAAGGATGGCTGCATGCATTGCGAGGATCCGGGGTGCCTGAAGGCCTGCCCGGCCCCCGGCGCCATCGTGCAATATTCCAACGGCATCGTGGACTTCATCTCGGAGAACTGCATCGGCTGCGGCTATTGCGTCACGGGTTGCCCGTTCAACGTGCCGCGCATCCACAAGACGGCGCATGTGGCGAAGAAATGCACGCTCTGCTCGGACCGGGTCGCCGTGGGCCAGGGCCCGGCCTGCGCCAAGGCCTGCCCGACCCAGGCCATCGTCTTCGGCACCAAGGAGGAGATGACCGCCCATGCCGAGGAGCGGATCGCCGACCTGAAGTCGCGCGGCTATGAGAACGCCGGTCTCTACGATCCACCGGGCGTGGGCGGCACGCATGTCATGTATGTGCTGCACCACGCCGACCAGCCCGCGCTTTATGCCGGGTTGCCGGAAGACCCGAAGATCGCCCCGGTGGTCGAGGGCTGGAAGGGCCCGGCCAAGACCGTGGGCCTTGCCGCCATCGGCCTGGCGGCGGTGGGTGCGGCGCTGCATGGCCTCTTCGGGCGGGCAAATGTCGTCGAGCCCTCGGATGAGACAGCGGCCGAGAAGCTGGTGAAATCCGGGACATCCGGTCCGGGGGAGGGCGCGTGATGAAACCCGTCTATTCCGAACGCCGCGACCATATCGCCAGCCGCCAGCCGGTGACCGTCAGCCGCTACCGGGGTCTCACCCGGCTGAACCACTGGGTGACGGCGCTGTCGCTGATCCTGCTGGCGCTGTCCGGCCTGGCGCTGTTCCATCCGCTGCTCTACCCGCTTTCCGCCCTGTTCGGGGGCGGTGCGACGGTGCGCTGGCTGCATCCGGTCATCGGCGTGGTGCTGTTCTTCAGCTTCCTGATCCTGTTCCTGCAGCTGTGGCGGCTGAACCTGCCCCGGCGCGAGGATCGGGTGTGGCTGTCGCATCTGGGCGATGTGGTCAGCAACCACGAGGAACGCCTGCCCGAGCTTGGCAAGTACAACGCCGGGCAGAAGCTGGTCTTCTGGGCGATGGCGGGGCTGATCGTGGTGCTGATCGTCACCGGCGTGATGATCTGGGAGGAGCAGCTTCCGCTCTGGGCCGCGCAGGCGCCGTCGCTGGCCTCGATCCCCGCGCGGCGGATCGCGGTGGCGATCCATGCGCTGGCGGCGGTGGCGATGATCCTGGTCTTCATCCTGCATGTCTATGCTGCCTTCTGGACGCGCGGCACCCTGCGCGCCATGACGCGGGGCACGGTGACCGGGGGCTGGGCCTGGCGGCACCACCGGAAATGGCTGCGCGAACTGGCTGGACGGCAAAGCCGCGGCCCGGCAGAGTGACGGCACAAGTGCAGCGCGGCCGGTCGCGGCCGCCGGTTCCGATCCATTCCTGACGTGGCCGGTCGGCCCGGAGAGCAGATGGCAGAAACGCTTGAACCCGATCCTTCCGCCATTGGCGGCGTGCCCAAGGCCCCCTTCGTCTTCCTTCCCGATCCCGTCGCGGTCTTCCAGTCCCGCGCGCGGCGCTTCGGCTTTCTGGCCAGGAGCAGCCGCCTCGGTCCCTACCTGGCATTCCTGGGCGACCTGTCGGCCCTTCAGGCGCGGCTGGCGGTGACCCTTCCGTCCCCGGCCCCGCTGCCCCCCGGCAGGGGCGGAGGGATGCCCGTGATCGACCGCGCGCTTCTGCTGGACGATCCCGCGCTGCACGACACCCTTGCCGCCCTGTGCGAGGGGGCCGCCGGGCTGGACATGCCCGAGCCCGCCCGCCTTGCGCTGGAGGCGGTCTCGCAGGTTGGGGCGGAGGACCGGCGCTGGCTTCTGGGCAACATCCTCGCCGACACCATCCCCGAGGACGGCGCCGCCGCGCATCTCTTCGCCGCCGCCGCCGTGCAGGTCCACCTGGCGCGTCTGGCCGCGCGGCTTGCCCCCGAGGCGCTTGCGCCGGTCGGGACCGGCACCTGTCCCGCCTGCGGCGGGCTTCCGGTCAGTTCCACCGTGATGGCGACGCCGGGGATCGAGAATGTCCGCTATGCCGCCTGCTCTGGCTGCGCGACGCAGTGGAATGAGGTGCGGGTCAAGTGCCTGTGCTGCGGCTCGACCAAGGGGATCGGCTACCACTCGGCCGAGACGCACGAGGCCTCGGTCAAGGCGGAGACCTGCGCCGAATGTGGCTCCTGGCTGAAGATCTTCCATCGCACGAAGAACCACAGCCTTGACCCGGTGGCCGATGATGTCGGCAGCCTTGGCCTTGACCTGATGATGCGGGACACCGGCCTGCGGCGCGGCGGTTTCCACCCGTTCCTCGCGGGTTACTGATGCCGGACTTCCGCGCCCTGCCCTCGGCCGACCAGTTCCTGCTGTCCGATTGCGGCGCGGGGCTGGTGGCGCTGCATGGCCGTGCGCAGGTGCTGGCGGCGCTGCGCACGCGGCTTGACACGGCGCGGCAGGCAATCCGCGCGGGCGGCGACGGTGCGGCGCTGGCCGGGGCGCTGGCCGGAGAGGTGGCGGCCGATCTGGCGCGGGCGGCGCGGCCGGGCCTGCGGCCGGTGCTGAACCTGACGGGCACGGTGCTGCACACCAATCTCGGCCGCGCCCTGCTGGCGGAGGAGGCGATCCGCGCCGCGGCCGGGGCGATGGCCCAGCCGATGGCGCTGGAGTTCGACCTGGACGGCGGCGGGCGCGGCCAGCGCGACGACCATCTGCGCGGCCTCTTGTGCGAATTGACCGGGGCCGAGGATGCGACGGTGGTCAACAACAACGCCGCCGCCGTGCTGATCGCGCTGAACACGCTGGCCGAGGGGCGCGAGGCCATCGTCTCGCGCGGGGAGCTGATCGAGATCGGCGGCGCCTTCCGGATGCCCGACATCATGACCCGCGCCGGGGCGCAGCTGGTGGAGGTCGGCACCACCAATCGCACCCATCCTGCCGATTATGAGACAGCGATCACCGACCGGACCGGGCTGATCCTGAAGGTCCATTGCTCGAACTACCGGATCGAGGGCTTCACCACCGAGGTTCCCGCCCCGCGTCTGGCCATAATCGCCCAAGCGGCGGGGTTGCCGCTCTTGAACGATCTCGGCTCGGGCTCGCTGGTCGACCTTTCGGCCTACGGCCTGCGACGCGAGCCGACGGTGGCCGAGGCGGTGGCCGAGGGGGCGGATCTGGTGACCTTCTCGGGCGACAAGCTCCTGGGCGGGCCGCAGGCGGGGTTCATCGTCGGCCGGCGCGATCTGGTCGCGGCGATCAACCGCAACCCGATGAAGCGGGCGGTCCGGCTGGACAAGATCCGCATCGCCGCGCTGGAGGCGACGCTGCGCCTTTATCGCGACCCCGACCGGCTGTCGGAACGGCTGCCCACCCTGCGCCTGCTGGCACGGCCCCTGGCCGAGATCGCCGCACAGGCGGCCCGGCTGGCCCCGCCGGTCGATGCCGCGCTGGCGCCGCAGGGCTTTGCCGCCGCGCCCTGCGCCTGCGACAGCCAGATCGGATCCGGCGCGCTGCCGGTCGACACGATCCCCAGCGCGGGCCTGCGGCTGACCGGCCCCGGCGGCGACGCGCCGGACCGTCTGGCGGCATGGCTGCGCGCGCTGCCGCTGCCGGTGATCGGGCGCATCCACGACGGGGCGCTGATCCTGGACCTGCGCTGCCTCGAGCGGGACGAGGAGTTGCTCGGGGCGCTGGCGGGGACATGATCGTCGGCACGGCGGGCCATATCGACCACGGCAAGACCGCGCTGGTAAAGGCGCTGACCGGGATCGAGGCCGACCGGCTGGCCGAGGAGAAGGCCAGGGGCATCACCATCGAACTGGGCTTCGCCTATGCCGATCTGGGCGGCGGCGCGGTGACGGGTTTCGTCGACGTGCCGGGGCACGAGCGGCTGATCCACACCATGCTGGCCGGGGCCGGAGGGATCGACTTTGCCCTCCTCGTAGTGGCCGCCGATGACGGGATCATGCCGCAGACCCGCGAGCATCTGGCGATCCTGAGCCTTCTGAACCTGCCGCGCGGCATCGTCGCGCTGACCAAGGCCGACCTTGCCGGGCATGAGCGGCGGGCCGAGGTCACGGCGCAGATCCGCACGGCGCTGGCCGGAACCCCGCTTGCGGGCGCGGACATCCTGCCGGTCTCCTCGCTGACCGGCGAGGGGATCGCCGATCTGCGCGCCGCCCTTGCCGCAGCCGAGGCCGAGACCGCCCGGCGCAGTGCGCAGGGGCCGTTCCGGCTGGCCGTCGACCGCAGCTTCACCCTTGCGGGGGCGGGCACCATCGTCACCGGCACCGTGATCTCCGGTCGGGTGGCGCAGGAGGACACTGTCATCGTCAGCCCATCGGGCCTGAACGCGCGGGTGCGCGGGATCCATGCGCAGAACCACCGGGCGGTGGAAGGCTTTGCCGGGCAGCGCTGTGCCCTGAACCTGGCGGGGGACGGAGTGACCAGGGCGGCGATCCATCGCGGCGACATGATCCTTGCGCCCATGCTGCACGCGCCGACCGACCGGATCGACGCCGAGCTTTCGGTCCTGCCCACCGAGCCCCGCCCCGTCGGCATCTGGTTCCCGGCGCGGCTGCACAGCCATGCCGCCGATGTCGCGGCCCGCATCGTGCCGCTGCGGGGCGAGATTGCTCCGGGTGAACGCGGCCTCGTGCAACTGGTGCTGGACCGCCCGATTGCCGCCGCCGTCGGCGACCGCTTCGTCCTGCGCGACACCTCGGCCAGCCGCTCGATCGGGGGCGGCATCTTCCTCGACCTGCGGGCCCCGGCGCGCAAGCGGTCGACGCCGGAGCGGCTGGCCGTCCTGGCCGCCGCGCGCGACCGCGATCCGGCCTCGGCGCTGGCAGGGATGCTGGCGATCGCCCCGGTGGACCTGCCCGGCTTCCTGCGCGACCGGGCGCTGCCCCTGGCGCCTGCGGCGATCCAGGACGCGGCGAGGGCCGAGATCGTCGGCCGCCTTGCACTGTCGGCCGCGCAGATGCAGGGACTCCGCCACGCCCTGACCGATACGCTTGCCGCCTTCCATGCCGGCAACCCC
Source organism: Tabrizicola soli (assembly GCF_015999335.1). Lineage (GTDB taxonomy): Bacteria > Pseudomonadota > Alphaproteobacteria > Rhodobacterales > Rhodobacteraceae > Tabrizicola > Tabrizicola soli. The sequence goes on from NZ_JAEACP010000017.1 coordinate 85,978, forward strand.
GACCTTCCCGGCATCGGACGCGAGAAGCTGCGCCTTGCCCTCACCCCCCGGCTGCCGAAGGAGGAGTTCCTGGCCTTCCTGCGCGATCAGGCGCAGGCGGGCCGGGTGGTGCTGGAGGGAGCCTTCCTCCGCCTGCCGGGGCATGAGGTGCAGCTCTCGCCCGAGGATGAGGCGCTGTTCGCGCGGATCCTGCCGCAGCTTCTGGGCGAGGGCCGCTTCCGCCCGCCGCGCGTCCGGGATTTCGCGCAAGAGTTCGGGATGGACGAACGCGAGATCCGCCGGGTGCTGAAGCTGGCGCAAAGGCTGGGCCGGGTCGACCAGATCGCGCAGGACCATTTCTTCGCCCGCGCCGTCACCGCCGAGATGGTGGCGATCCTGCGCGATGTCGCCGGGCAGTCGGAGGACGGCTGGTTCACCGCCCCCGCCTTCCGCGACCGGGTACAGAACGGCCGCAAGGTCGCCATCGAGATCCTGGATTTCCTCGACCGCCATGGCCTTACCTTGCGCCGTGGCGACCTGCGGCGCATAAATCCTCATCGCGCCGATCTTTTCGGCGAATGAGGGAAGGGAATCGTCCCCGGTGGGGCGGCCGGTCTTCAAAATCGGTTGGGGCAGCGAGCCTGTCCCGGGTGGGTTCGACTCCCACTCCCCTCCGCCACCGGCCCTGGACACTGGCGCAGGGCATCAGGGAGAAGGTCGATGGAGGACGAAGGACGCATACTTGCCGCTCTCGACGGCCTGACCGCCGGGTTCAACGCGCATGATATCGACAGGATCATGGGTTTTTTCGCGGAGGACTGCAGTCTGGACCTGCCGCGCGGCCCCGATCCGCACGGAAGGCGATACCTCGGCCGCGATGCGGTGCGGCGGGGATTGATGACGCGGTTCGAGACCACTCCGGACGTCCACTACAGCGAGGTCGAGAATTTCGCCGCCGGCAATACCGGCATGTCCCGGTGGCTTCTGACCGGCACGACGCCGGCGGGCGAGAAGATCTGCGTGCGCGGCTGCGATTTCTATACCTTCGGAAACGGCAAGGTGATCCGGAAGGATTCATACTGGAAGATCGTCGCCTGACAGCCAGGCCCGGCCGGGGCTCAGAGAAGCCATTCGATCGGCAACAGGCCCAGAATCCGCAGCAGCATCCGCGAGGCGGGGTTGGTGCCCGGTTCGATCCGGTGGCGGACCAGGGTTCCGTCGGCGCCGGTTTCCTCCCATCCGACGACGCGTCGGCCGTCACAGACCGGAGCATAGCTGGCTGATGCGAAGCGGTCGACGAAGGCACCTGCCAGTGCTCCGGCAATACCGGGGCTGTCGATCAGCAGGCCCATTTCCGTGTTCAGCAGCAGGGACCGGGGGTCGAAGTTGAACGAGCCGATGAAGATCCGTTCCTCGTCGATGGCCAGTGTCTTGGAATGCAGGCTGGCGCGCGATCCGGTCAGCCTGCGCGGCGCGGGGTCATCCTCGATCGCGAAATCGGGGCGCAGCTCGTAAAGCCCCACCCCCGCCCGCAAGAGGCGCGGCCGGTAGCGCACATAGGCGCTGTGGACGACGAGGACATCGGTCGCCGCCTGCGAATTGGTCAGGATGCGGATGCGGACGCCCTCTTTCGCCAGTCGTTCCAGCCGCTTCGAGAACCGCCGACCGGGGATGAAATAGGCCGAGACCAGATCGACGGACCGCGCGGGCCGGGCCAGAAGCGCCATCAGCTGCGGAAACAGGTGATCCTTCTGGGCCGCCCGGCCCAATCCCTTGGCCGGATCGTCGCTGACCAGCGCCATCCCCGTCCATTCGAAGGCCAGCTCCCCCGCCGCGATCCGGTTGATCAGGTCTGATCCCTGCAGATGCTCGACATGCAGCCGCTCCCCGGCCCTGGCCGCTGCCAGCCCGGCATCGACCGCCAGCCGCTCAAGCCCGCCGGCAGAGGGCGCGGCGACGAGACTTGCGATCGGATGGGACGAGCCGCTGTGCCAATAGCGGTCGAAATCGGCCCCGATCTCTGCTGCGATCCGGCCGGCCACCAGCACATCCGCGTCGACGAACTGCACCCCGTTGGCGAAGCCGAAATAGATGTCGCCGATGTTGCGCCCGCCCAGGATGCCGACCGCGCCATCGGCGGTCAGCGACTTGTTGTGCATCCTGCGGTTCAGCCGCACGAAGTCGAAGGCGAAGCCGAGCGGCTTGATCCTGCGAAGGATGAAGGGATTGAACAGCCGGACCTCGACCTGGGGCAGGGAATCAAGGGCGGCCAGTTCGCCGTCCAGCCCGACGATACCGTTGTCGTCCAGCAAGAGCCGGATGCGGACCCCGCGCCCGGCCGCGCGGCGCAGCTCGTCCAGGAGGATCAGCCCGGTCGCGTCCCGGCTCCAGATGTAATACTGCACGTCCAGCGAGACCTCCGCCGTCCGGATCAGTGCGATCCGCGCGGCAAAGGCGCCGGGTCCGTCCAGGAGCGGGATCACGCCGCTGTCGAAGTCCTGCCGCGCCGCTTCCTCGAGGGCAAGGCGGCCGAGCAGCGTCTCGGGCGAGGCCGCAATCGCCCGGGACATGCTGCGACCCGCCAGCGGCGGCGGCCGGTAGGCAAGATGCGCCGCTGCCAGGAGCGCCGCGATCCCGGCCAGCACCAGCGCCATCTGCCCCAGAAGATGCAGCACTCTGCCCTCAATGCGCCTGTGGTTTCGGGGGGTCTGCCATCGCGGCGGTCGGGCGATCCTCCAGCGCCGCCGCGGGGGGCAGGCCGGTCGCGGCCAGGATCGCCTGCTCGTCCAGCGTCTCTCGTTCCATCAGCGCGGCGACAAGCTGGTCGAGCTCGCGCCTGTGGTCCTGCAGCAGGCGGCGCGCCTCGTCGTGGCAGTCGCTGATGATGCCAAGGATTTCCCTGTCGATCAGGCGGGCGGTTTCCTCGCTGTAGGGTTTCGCTCCTCCGAATCCCGCATTCCCGACCCAGGTGTTCTGGCGCGGCGCAAGCTCGACCATGCCAAGCGCATCGCTCATGCCCCAGCGGGTGACCATCTGGCGGGCCAGCGCGGTGGCCTGTTCGATGTCGCTTTCCGCGCCCGTGGTGCGGGTGCCATAGACCAGTTCCTCGGCGGCGCGGCCGCCAAGGATGCCGATGATCCGGGCGCGCAGATAGGCCTCAGGGAAATTGTAGCGATCGGTCGGCGGGCGCTGGTAGGTGACCCCCAGGGCCTGCCCGCGCGGCACGATGCTGACCCGGTGGACCGGATCGGCCCCCGGCACGACCAGCCCCAGGATCGCATGCCCGCCCTCGTGATAGGCCACCCGCTCGCGGTCGGCATGGGTCAGGATGATCGGACGCTCCGGCCCCAGCACGATCTTTTCCAGCGCGTCGAGGAAATCCTTGTGGCGGACCTGGTCCTGCTGCCGCCGCGCCGCCAGCAGGGCGGCCTCGTTCACCAGGTTCTTGATATCGGCCCCCGAGACGCCGGGCGTGGTCTGCGCCAGATCGTCGAGGTCCACGTCATCGGCAAGGGGCACGTTGCGGGTATGGACCCGGAAGATCGCGATGCGCCCGGTCTTGTCGGGCAGGTTCACCACCACGCGCCGGTCGAACCGGCCCGCGCGCAACAGCGCCTTGTCCAGCACGTCGGGCTGGTTGGTCGCGGCCAGCACGATGATGCCCTCGCGGCTGGAGAAGCCGTCCATCTCGGTCAGGATCTGGTTCAGCGTCTGCTCCTGCTCGCTGGCGCCGCCCAGCACCGACTGGCCACGGGCGCGGCCGATCGAGTCGATCTCGTCGATGAAGATGATCGCCGGGGCATTCTTGCGGGCCTCGGTGAAGAGATCGCGCACCCGCGCCGCGCCGACGCCCACGATCATCTCGACGAATTCCGCCCCGCTCATCGAGAAGAACGGCACCTCGGCCTCTCCCGCCACGGCGCGGGCCAGTAGCGTCTTGCCGGTGCCCGGCGCGCCGACCAGCAGCACGCCCTTGGGGGCCGTGCCGCCCAGCCGCGTGTATTTCTCGGGGTTCTTCAGGAAATCCACGATCTCGACCAGCTCGTTCTCGGCCTCGTCGATCCCGGCGACATCGTCGAAGGTGACCTTCGTTTCCGTCTCCTTGTCAAAACGCCTGGCGCGGCTCTTGCCCATGCCGGCCATGCCGCCGAACAGCCCCCCGCCCTGCTTCGCGGCCCGGCGGAAAAGCCAGACATAAAGCCCGATGATCAGGAGCGCCGGACCGAAGGAAAACAGCAGCGACAGGATCGGATTGGTCTCGGTCTGGATCGGCGTTGCCCGGATATCGACCTTGCGGGCGATCAACTCGGTCTCCAACCCAGGGTCGACGAAGACCGGCAGGATGGTGGTGAAGGTCCCGACCTCGCGCGGCGCTTCCGGAGGCCGGCCCTCGACGGCGGGCGGCGTCCAGGGGACGGCGGCGCGGAACTTGCCCTCGATCGCCTCGCCCCGTGTATGGATCGCCTCGACATTGTCCTTGGCCAGCTCGGCCCGGAAGAGGGTGTAGGAAACGGGGACCGGCGCATCCTCGTCGGGGTAGAACGAGGTGAACAGGAAATAGTTGATCCCGAGCAGCAGGAAGAAGATCAGCCAGGTCCGCCCGGGTGGAACCGGAGGTCCGTTGTCGCTGCCGCCGCCTTTCCCGGCCGGGCCGGTCTTCCTTCGTGCTGCAGGCATCCTTGCCACCTCTGCTTCTTTGCGAGCGGCCCGATGTTAGCGCGGCGATGCTTCGGCGCCAGTCCCGTTCGCGCGGGAAAGCTGCCGCCTGATCGACGCCAGCGCCGTTTGCGGCCGTTCGGGGCGTTCTCGTTCCGGGCCGGGGGCTTACTCGGCCAATCCTGCCGGGCTGAAAGCTTGGCGGCGGCTTCTCGGCGCGCGCCAACGACTCATGGAATGGCATCATGATCTCCGCTATGCCCGTCACCGATCGCCGCAGGGTGCACGGGGACGCCATTCACGCCGCCGAACTTTCCACCCGGCCCTGGCCGGGAGAGCGCAGCGGCGGTCCGCAGCCCGATTACCGGACAGGAGCCGACAGCATGATCGACCAACCCGAGCCCCGGCTGACCTCGCTTGCCCATGGCGGCGGTTGCGGCTGCAAGATCGCCCCGGCGGTATTGCAGGACATCCTGCGGGGCACGACCGCGATGCCGGTGCCGCCGGAGCTTCTGGTCGGCATCGAAACCTCGGACGATGCCGCCGTCTGGCAGATCAACGCGCATCAGGCGGTGGTGGCGACGACCGATTTCTTCATGCCGGTGGTGGATGACCCGCGCGAGTTCGGGCGCATTGCCGCGACGAATGCGATTTCCGATGTCTATGCCATGGGCGCGACGCCGATCTTTGCGCTGGCCCTGGTGGGGATGCCGGTGAATGTGCTGTCCCCGCAAACCATCGGCCGGATCCTGGATGGCGGGGCCGAGGCCTGCCGGGCCGCCGGCATCGTCATTGCGGGCGGCCATACCATCGACTCGGTCGAGCCGTTCTATGGCCTGGTGGCGATCGGTCTGGTCGATCCGGCGCATATCCGCCGGAACCGCGATGCCCGGCCGGGCGATGTGCTGGTGCTGGGCAAGCCGCTGGGTGTCGGGATCTATTCCTCGGCGCTGAAGAAGGGGGTGCTGGACGCGGCCGGCCATGAAGCCATGATCGGCAGCACCACCCGGCTAAACACGCCCGGCCCCGATCTGGCCCGGATCGAGGGGGTTCACGCCATGACCGATGTCACCGGCTTCGGCCTTGCCGGTCACGCGCTGGAAATGGCGCATGGCTCGGGCTGTGCGGTGCATATCGACTGGCCTGCGGTACCGCTCTTGCCGGGCGTGCGCGATCTGGCGGCGGCCGGTCACATCACCGGCGCCTCGGGGCGGAACTGGGCCAGCTATGGCGACGACGTGAGGCTGGAAGGGCTGACCGGGCTTGACCGCGCCCTGCTCAGCGACCCGCAAACCAGTGGCGGGCTGCTGGTCTCCTGCGCGGAAGACAGCCTGGACCGGGTCATGGCTGTCTTCCGGCACCACGGTTTCGAGAGTGCGAGCCGGATCGGGAGGGTCGGCAACGGTCAGGGCCTGATCGTCACCGGGTAAGCCCGGCAGCACTCCGGGGACGACCCGGTCAGCGCGGCAGGCGCGGCAGGCTGGCGAGCAGCCGCTGCGTATAGGGGTGCGACGGGGCGTCCAGGATCTGGCGGGTCGCGCCGGCCTCGACGATGCGGCCGCGTTCCAGAACCAGAAGGTGCGGACACAGCGCCGCCACGACTGCCAGGTCGTGCGAGACAAGGACCAGCGTCGTCTCCCGGGACAGCCCGGCCAGAAGGTCGATGATGCGGACGCGGGTCGAGAGGTCGAGCGCGCTGACCGGCTCGTCGGCAAGCAGGACGCGGGGGCGGGCGATCAGGGCCCGGGCGATGGCGATGCGCTGGCGCTGCCCGCCCGAGAAATCCTTCGGCCGCCGCCCGGCGCTGTCGGGCGGAAGGTCGACCGCAGCCAGCACGCGGGAGACCTCGGCAGCGGGGTCGCCGGGCAGGGACAGGGCCTGCAAGGGTTCGGTCAGGATGCGGCGGACCGACATGCGCGGGTCGAGCGCGGTATAGGGATCCTGGAACACCGGCTGGACCAGCCGCCGATGCGCCCGCAGGGCCGCGCGGGACCGGATGTCCAGCGGCCGCCCGTCCGAGAGCACCCGGCCGCCCTGCGGAGCGGCAAGGCCGAGCAGAAGGCGCAGGACCGTGGTCTTGCCGGATCCGCTTTCCCCGACGATCCCCAGATGCCCGCCCGGCGCGACCGAGAGCGACACGCCGCTCAGCACCGGCTGGCCGGGGCGATAGGCAAAATCCACGTTCTCCAACGCAAGCAGGCTCATTCCCCCGGTCCCAATGCTGCGTCCAGCCGGCGCGCCGCGGCGATCAGGCCCTGCGTATAGGGCTGGGCCGGGGCGTGGAACACCTGCGCCGTCGGCCCTTCCTCGACCACGCGCCCGCGCGCCATCACCGTCACCCGGTCGGCGATGCCCGCCACCACCGGCAGGTCATGGCTGATGAACAGGAGGGCCAGCCCCTCGTCGCGGACCAGCCGGTCCAGCAGCGCCATCACCTCGGCCTGGGTCGAGACGTCCAGCGCGGTCGTCGGTTCGTCGGCGATGAGGAGGCGCGGCCCGCAGGCCAGCGCCATGGCAATGGCGACGCGCTGGCGCTGGCCGCCCGAGACCTGATGCGGCCAGGCGTCCAGGATGCGCGCCGGCTCCGCGATCGCCACCCGCTCCAGCGCGGCGACCTGTGCGGCGCGCAGGTCCTGCCGCGACATCGACCGGCCCTCGCGTGCTGCGCGGCGGCGCAGCGGCACGGCAAGCTGGTCGCCCAGCCGCATCAGCGGATCCAGCGCCATGCGCGGGTCCTGAAACACCATCGCCGCCACCGCGCCGCGCAGCGGGACAAGCGCCCGGTCGGGCTGGCCGATCACCGGCCTGCCGTCCAGCAGCACGCGGCCCGAGGCGGTCAGCCCCGGCGGCAACAGGCCCAGCACCGCCAGCGCGGTCAGCGATTTGCCCGAGCCGCTTTCGCCGACAAGTCCCAGCCGCTCGCCAGGGGCGAGGGTCAGGTCGACATCCTCGACCAGCGCACGGCCCCTGGCCTGGACGCTCAACCCCTGGACCTGCAGCAGGGTCATTCGCGAACCTCCGCGCTGTCGTCCAGCAGGTCGCGCAAGCCGTCGGCGACGAAGTTGATCGCCAGCACCAGCAGCACCAGCGCGCCCCCCGGCACCAGCACGCCCAGCGGCGCGGTATAGACCGTCGCCTGCGCCTGTTGCAGCAATTGCCCCCACGAGGCGTTGGGCGGCGGCGCGCCGAGGCCGAGGTAGGAGAGCGAGGCCTCGGCGATCACGGCAAGCCCGAATTGCAGCGCCAGGGCGACAAGCAGGGTCGGGGCGATGTTCGGCAGGACATGGGTCAGGACGATCCGCAGCCAGCCAGCCCCGCAGCAACGCGCGGCGGTGACATAGTCCTGCGCCAGCACGCGCTTGGATACGACCCGCACCAGCCGGGCGATGATCGCCGACATGGCCAGGCCGATGGCCAGGATCGCTGTGCCAAGGCTGGCGGTCTCGCTGGCGGCCACCACCAGCATGGCGAGGAGCAGAGTGGGAAAGGCGATCAGGATGTCCAGCGCGGCGGCCAGCGCGTCGTCCAGCCCGCGCTGCGCAAACCCTGCCAAAACGCCCGCGACCGTGCCGATCAGCCCGCCCACCAGCGTCGCGCCCAGGCCCACCATCAGGGCGATGCGCGCGCCGATCATCACCTGGCTCAGACTGTCGCGGCCCAGCCGGTCGGTGCCGGCCCAATGCGCCCAGGACGGCCCCGCCAGACGACCGCCGGACATGTCCTCGACCGGCCAGGGGGTCCAGACCAGCGTCGTCAGCGCCACCGCAAATGCGAGACCCAGAAGCACGAGGCCAAGACGGAAGGTCAGCCGCCTCATGCCGCCTCGCCTTCGTCGGCGCCACGCAGGCGCGGGTCGATCAGGCGTTGCAGGATGTCGGCCAGGAAGCCGATCAGCAGCACCAGCAGGGTCGAGACCAGAAGCACACCCTGGACCGAGGGATAATCGCGCTGCTGGATCCCCAGGAGCAGCATCGAGCCCAGGCCCGGCAGGGCGAAGACGCGCTCGACCACCACGGCCCCGAGCAGGGTCGAGGCCAGCTCGATCCCCAGGATCGAGATCACCGGAGCGGCGCCGTTCCGCAGCCCGTGGCGCAGCAGCGCCTGGGAGAAGCTGGAACCCATGGCGCGCGCGTTGCGCAGGTAGTCGGCCCCCAGCACGTCCAGCGTGGCCGAGCGGACATAGCGCAGGAGCGAGGCCCCCATCACCAGCGCGATGGTCACCACGGGCAGCACCAGCCCGCGCGTCGCCGCCGCAGGGTCGGCCCAACCTTTCGCCGGAAAGCCGCTGGCAGGCAGCAGGCGCCACTCGACCGCGACGATCCAGACCAGAAGGATGCCGATCCAGAACACCGGCACCGCGAGGCCCAGTTGCGACAGGCCGGACAGGGCGGCCCCGGTCCAGCGGTTGGCCTTGACGGCGGCCAGGATGCCCAGCGGCACCGCCAGCGCCAGGGCCAGAAGGAAGGCAGCCAGGGTCAGCGGCACCGTCACCGCCAGCCGCTTGGCGATCTCGGGCAGGACCGGAGAGCCGCTGACGAAGGATTTCCCCAGGTCGAACCGCGCGAGATCGCCCAGGAAGCGGAGGAGTTGCTGGCCGATCGGCAGGTCGCTGCCGACCTGTTCGCGCGCGGCAGCGATCTGCGCCTCGTCCGCCCCGACCGACAGCAGTGCCGCCGCCGGATCGCCGGGCAGAAGCCGCAGCAGCACGAACAGCACCAGCCCCGCCACAACCAGCGACAGGGCCAGCACCAGCGTGCGGCGGAGGAGATAGCGCAGCATCACCGGCCTTTCGCGGCGTCAGGACGCCTTCTGGATGCCGCGCAGGAAGAATTGCGCGTTCAGCCCATTGACCGGATAGCCCGTGACCTTGACGGTCGAGACCACGATCTGCGGGTAGAGGAAGAACCAGTTCGATGCGGCATCCTCGGCGATGATCCTGTTGGCCTCGGTCAGCTTCTCGGTCTGCTGGGCCTCGGTGTCGCTCGCCTCGGCCTCTTCGATCAGCTTCGTCACCTCGGGGTTGTTGTAGCCCCAGTAGAAGTCGGGGTTGCCGTAGAAGACGATGTCGCGGTGGTTGACGTGTTCCTGCAGCGTCGCCTGGAAATCGTGCTTCTGGTAGATCTTCTCGTACCATTCGTTCGGCGTGATGATGTTGATGTTCACCGTGACGCCGATCTTGGCCAGTTCCGCCTTCACGAATTCCGCCGTGATCGGATGCGGGTCGTAGTTCGGCGTGTCCAGCGTGAAGGTGAAGCCATCGGCAAGGCCCGCCTCGGCCAAGAGCGCCTTGGCGCTTTCGGGATCGTAGGGATCGACCCCGGTCAGGTCCACATACCAGGGATCGGTCGGCGGCACGAAGGAGCCGATCAGCGTGCCCCGGTCGCCCCAGATCGCCTCGAGCAGCTTCTTGTCGTCGACCGCCCGCGCCAGCGCCTTGCGCACCTTGACGTTGTCGAAGGGCGCCACGCGGTCGTTCCAGGCCAGGAGCTGCTTGGTGGTCGATTTCCCCTCGGCGATGGTGAAGGCCGAGGTGTCCGCGAACATGCTCAATGCATCCGGGCTTTGCACCGAGGTGATGATGTCCACCGCATCGGTCAGAAGCGCATTGTTCAGCGCCGCCGCTTCGGAGAAATAGCTGAAGACCGCCCCGCCGTTCGCGGGCTTCTCGCCCCAGTAGCCGTCGAAGGTGGTCAGCGACAGGGCGGTGCCGCGCGCCCAGTCCTCCAGCCTGTAGGGGCCGGTGCCGTCCTCTTTCGCGGTGATGTCGCCGGCGGCGTCATTGACGACCCAGACATAGGACAGGTTGTAGGGCAGCGAGATCGACTTCGAGGTCAGGGTGACGACCACCGTCTTGTCATCCGGCGTCTCGATCCCGGCGATGTTCGCAAGGCTGCGCTTGCGCGAGCTTTTCGAGGCCTCGGCCACGACGCGTTCGATCGAGTATTTCACATCCGCCGCGGTCAGCGGGTCGCCGGAGTGGAAGGTCACCCCGTCCTTGAGGGTGAAGGTATGGGTCAATCCATCCTCGCTGACCTCATGGCTGGCGGCGAGCACGGGCTCCACCGTGCCGGCGTCGGTCAGGCGGAAGAGGGCCTCATAGACGTTGTCGTTGAAGGCCTCGTTGATGCCCTGACCGGCGCCTGCGGTATTGTCGAGGTTCTGCGGCTCATAAAGCGACCCGATCCGCAGGACGGCGGCGGGATCGGTTTCGGCCAGAAGGGCGGAAGGGGCGACGCTCAGCGTCAGGGCCAGAAGGCCTATGCCGAAAAGGGTGCGCATTGCCGGCGGGGCAAGGGTCTCATGGGACATGGGAGAACTCCTGTGATCTCTTCCTGAGGACTGTCGGGATGCGCTGGGGGCGTCGGTCCTTCGGCTTTCAATGGATCGCTTAATGGCGCGATCGTCAATTCCATTCCGGCAGCGGAAAATGGGTAAGTCTTGCTGCCCCTGCCGCCATCAAGATGAAATACCCACCGCGCGCGGCCCCCGGGATCGGCATGCGGCCTGCCTTGGCATGGCCTTTCGCAATCGGCGGCAGCATGTGCGTGGCCCGGAGCCAGGGAACCGCAACTGCTCCGAGCGAGCATGGCGCCGGCCGATCCGCGCTCCCGGATGGGGAGCGACCATTTGCGGTCAGGGGCCTTCGTCATGGTGTAGTAGTTTCGATTCGCGCTCCCGGATGGGGAGCGACTGCGTGGTCTCGCGTGGTGCATGAGCCGGATGTGGTTTCGATCCGCGCTCCCGGATGGGGAGCGACTAGGAGATTTCCGCGTCGATGCCTGCGACCTCATCGTTTCGATCCGCGCTCCCGGATGGGGAGCGACGGGCGCGCGCCAGCTGGTGCTTCTCGGTTTCGGCGGTGTTTCGATCCGCGCTCCCGGATGGGGAGCGACGGCCGCACGATCCAGCGGCAGGCGTCCGTCAGCGAGATGTTTCGATCCGCGCTCCCGGATGGGGAGCGACACCGACAGCACCGAGGACGGGGCGGCCCTCAAGTGGTTTCGATCCGCGCTCCCGGATGAGGAGCGACCAGCGATGCCACGTCCTCGACCCGCTCGCCGATCTCGTTTCGATCCGCGCTCCCGGATGGGGAGCGACAGTCCTGGGCGCGGCCGCCACGTCCGAGGCGATCGTTTCGATCCGCGCTCCCGGATGGGGAGCGACTTGCCGCCATTCGTCCTCGATGCTCTCGTGGTTGTCGTTTCGATCCGCGCTCCCGGATGGGGAGCGACGACAACTGCGGCGGAGAAGGGGTGATCTGGGCCGACGTTTCGATCCGCGCTCCCGGATGGGGAGCGACCTGCTGGCGCGCGCCGGTCGATCGGGTGGCACTGGAGTTTCGATCCGCGCTCCCGGATGGGGAGCGACGGTCTATTTCGCATGAGCAAGCGCCCGGCAATCGGGGTTTCGATCCGCGCTCCCGGATGGGGAGCGACGAGCGCACGGTCAGCCGCTGCCTGGTCCGGCTCTGGTTTCGATCCGCGCTCCCGGATGGGGAGCGACGACATTCGGGCCAACCTCCGGAGCGCGCCCTTGTCGTTTCGATCCGCGCTCCCGGATGGGGAGCGACGTCGATCGTCTTCTGGGCGATCCAGCTGTCCGAGTTTCGATCCGCGCTCCCGGATGGGGAGCGACCGGGGACACGGTGCAGGACGTGCTTGTGGTGCAGGGTTTCGATCCGCGCTCCCGGATGGGGAGCGACGGCGGGGCCACGCTTTTTGTGAGGATTGCCTAATGGTTTCGATCCGCGCTCCCGGATGGGGAGCGACCTGGCAGGCTGCCAGCGCGCAGACCAGCTGCACGGTTTCGATCCGCGCTCCCGGATGGGGAGCGACGCGCCACCTGGTCGAACACCGAACAGCTGGGCAAGGTTTCGATCCGCGCTCCCGGATGGGGAGCGACCGCGCTTCACGTCACACCTCCATCTTGAGCTTGCGGTTTCGATCCGCGCTCCCGGATGGGGAGCGACGCGTGATGACCAATGCGGCCATTGCCTTCACCAAGTTTCGATCCGCGCTCCCGGATGGGGAGCGACTGTCGGTGCCGGTGACTTCGGGGCTGTGGTCGAGGTTTCGATCCGCGCTCCCGGATGGGGAGCGACGCAGATGCTTCCGCACAAATGCTGGTGGAGCGTCAGTTTCGATCCGCGCTCCCGGATGGGGAGCGACTCGCCCTTCCCGAATGACGTCTTCGCGGACGCGCTGTTTCGATCCGCGCTCCCGGATGGGGAGCGACAGCCGCCGCGTTGGATCAGGTGGCGGCTCTGAGGGAGTTTCGATCCGCGCTCCCGGATGGGGAGCGACGGTCTCTTCCTTGGCGGTGATCAGCTGGAGGTCCCAGTTTCGATCCGCGCTCCCGGATGGGGAGCGACGCGGATGGTCTCCGGTCATTGGGAGGCTCCTGTCAGGTTTCGATCCGCGCTCCCGGATGGGGAGCGACGTTCGACCCCGAAAGCGCCCGCGCGGTGTAGGCCAGTTTCGATCCGCGCTCCCGGATGGGGAGCGACAGGAGACGACCGGCGCGGGCCTTGCCGACTTGGCGGTTTCGATCCGCGCTCCCGGATGGGGAGCGACGTCCTTGTGGCCGTTCTTCTCGGTGATGTAGTCGTTTCGATCCGCGCTCCCGGATGGGGAGCGACCTGCGGCTCGGGCCAGGTCAGTTGCCCCCCCACATGTTTCGATCCGCGCTCCCGGATGGGGAGCGACCACCCGGCGCGGGACACTGCGCGCTAACGGCATTGTTTCGATCCGCGCTCCCGGATGGGGAGCGACGGCGGCGTGTCCAAGCAGTATGTTTTCGGGGATGGGTTTCGATCCGCGCTCCCGGATGGGGAGCGACTCATGCAGGCGGTGAAAAGGTCGCAAGCCGCCTCGTTTCGATCCGCGCTCCCGGATGGGGAGCGACCTGGGCGATGAACGGCACCACCCTGGCGGCCGTGATGTTTCGATCCGCGCTCCCGGATGGGGAGCGACACCCGCGCGGGGGTTCGGGCAACAGCTCGGTCGCGTGTTTCGATCCGCGCTCCCGGATGGGGAGCGACTTGCCGTCACCATGGCCCAAGGCTTCGCCAACCATGTTTCGATCCGCGCTCCCGGATGGGGAGCGACCCGTTACCCCCCAAAATCATACCACGACAAACCGGGTTTCGATCCGCGCTCCCGGATGGGGAGCGGCTATCGCCCCGGCCTGATCACGGTGGACTATCACCCGTTTCGATCCGCGCTCCCGGATGGGGAGCGACGCGGCTGGGCGACCGTGCGCCGGAGCCCGAGCTGTTTCGATCCGCGCTCCCGGATGGGGAGCGACCTGGAATTGGTGATCAGTTCTGATGCATCGCCTCGGTTTCGATCCGCGCTCCCGGATGGGGAGCGACCCTGCACGGCCATCCAGATGATCAGGGCCAGGGTGTTTCGATCCGCGCTCCCGGATGGGGAGCGACGGGTGTGGAAGTCGTCCCACCCCGGCGAGGATCTGTTTCGATCCGCGCTCCCGGATGGGGAGCGACCGGGCGGAAATCTCCGCCATGCAGGGCTTGCGCAAGTTTCGATCCGCGCTCCCGGATGGGGAGCGACATCGGCTGGTAGAGCTTCGTCGCCACGCCTTGCCGTTTCGATCCGCGCTCCCGGATGGGGAGCGACCCGCCGCGCCCGGATCGTCGAGATGGTCGGCCGGAGTTTCGATCCGCGCTCCCGGATGGGGAGCGACGGCGTCGTGCCACCATTGACCGCGAAGTGGGTCGATGTTTCGATCCGCGCTCCCGGATGGGGAGCGACGCCCTTCATCACGGTCTTCATCGCCTGGTCGAAATCGTTTCGATCCGCGCTCCCGGATGGGGAGCGACTTACGGGCGCGACGCTTATGGTCGTCCCCTTCCGGTTTCGATCCGCGCTCCCGGATGGGGAGCGACCGCATTTCCACGCGATCCTGTTCTTCACGGATCTGTTTCGATCCGCGCTCCCGGATGGGGAGCGACGTCAGACCCCCAAGGGCTGGCACATGGCGGAGTGTTTCGATCCGCGCTCCCGGATGGGGAGCGACCATGATTTATCAGGGCAAGGCCCGGCATCCTGTTGTTTCGATCCGCGCTCCCGGATGGGGAGCGACATCTGATCGGCGGACAGGTTGCGCTGCGCCCAGGCGTTTCGATCCGCGCTCCCGGATGGGGAGCGACAGGGGCTGTAGCGCCTCCTTGGCGTCAGGGATACCCGTTTCGATCCGCGCTCCCGGATGGGGAGCGACAACCGAGGCCCGCAGTTGATCGAGACCGGACCGGGTTTCGATCCGCGCTCCCGGATGGGGAGCGACGTCCCGATCAGGGATAGGACCCATCGGCTTAGGGCAGTTTCGATCCGCGCTCCCGGATGGGGAGCGACAGTCACAAATTGTTCTAGGTTGCTTTTCCCGATGGTTTCGATCCGCGCTCCCGGATGGGGAGCGACGTGGCGGATGCCCGTGACCTCTGGGAGGCCCACGTCGTTTCGATCCGCGCTCCCGGATGGGGAGCGACAGCGTGGTAGCCGTTCGGCCCCCTGTGGCAATTGTTTCGATCCGCGCTCCCGGATGGGGAGCGACGGTCGTGTTCAGCACCGTGAACGCTGTCATGGACGCGTTTCGATCCGCGCTCCCGGATGGGGAGCGACGCCCCGCGCCCGCATGTGAGGCACCCGGCCGACGTTTCGATCCGCGCTCCCGGATGGGGAGCGACCCGACCGGCGCAGGAAAGACCGTCACCGCTGCGGTTTCGATCCGCGCTCCCGGATGGGGAGCGACTTCCTGATCCGCGCCAGGTCGAACTTGAAATTGTAGTTTCGATCCGCGCTCCCGGATGGGGAGCGACGTTCCCACTGCTCTGGCCCGAAGGCCACCCTCGCGTGTTTCGATCCGCGCTCCCGGATGGGGAGCGACGCGGCATGGCGCGGGGGGCTGATGCGCTTGCGGCAGTTTCGATCCGCGCTCCCGGATGGGGAGCGACGTCCGTCTTGACGCGGGCGACCTGCGCCTCTGGTGGTTTCGATCCGCGCTCCCGGATGGGGAGCGACGCGCCGAAAGATGACGCCCGCGATCTGCTGGCGGCGTTTCGATCCGCGCTCCCGGATGGGGAGCGACGGAACATCAGCGCGCACGGGCGCGACGCCACAAAGGTTTCGATCCGCGCTCCCGGATGGGGAGCGACGTAATGCCGATACTGATCCCGCCATCGGTGCGGAGTTTCGATCCGCGCTCCCGGATGGGGAGCGACTGGCCGTTACTGGTATCCGACCGGCTCGCTTCGGGTTTCGATCCGCGCTCCCGGATGGGGAGCGACGCCCGCCCGACGGCATCGCCCGGTCTACTGGTGCGTTTCGATCCGCGCTCCCGGATGGGGAGCGACGCACAGGCACGACGGCAAGCGGTGGAGCGGCTGGTTTCGATCCGCGCTCCCGGATGGGGAGCGACATCTGAGCAAGGGCTACCGGCTGGTCAGTTTCGGTGTTTCGATCCGCGCTCCCGGATGGGGAGCGACCTGCCAGACGCGGCTGGCGTCGGCCTGCGCTATGGTTTCGATCCGCGCTCCCGGATGGGGAGCGACGATGTAGGTCGGCACATTGGCGTCGTCGGCGTGTTTCGATCCGCGCTCCCGGATGGGGAGCGACGATAGTGTAAACGTGGTCATACTTGTTGGTCTGGTTTCGATCCGCGCTCCCGGATGGGGAGCGACCTCACGCGCTCAAGGCTGAAGGAGCAGATGGCAGTGTTTCGATCCGCGCTCCCGGATGGGGAGCGACCGACCTGCGCCACGCGGCGCGACCAGCCCTTGCCGTTTCGATCCGCGCTCCCGGATGGGGAGCGACCCGGACCTCCGCCCAGGTCAGTTCCGCGAGCGTGTTTCGATCCGCGCTCCCGGATGGGGAGCGACCGGGGCCATGCGGAGGCAATTGCAGAGGTTCTTGTTTCGATCCGCGCTCCCGGATGGGGAGCGACGTTAAACCCCGGTTCTGTGCGGGGCGGCCTTGCAGTTTCGATCCGCGCTCCCGGATGGGGAGCGACTTCCGGGTCCTTGATCGCATCGAGGGCTTGCAGCGGTTTCGATCCGCGCTCCCGGATGGGGAGCGACGATGTTCGGGGGCCGCGCCGTTGACGAGGCGATGGTTTCGATCCGCGCTCCCGGATGGGGAGCGACGATCCGAAATGCGGTCGTGGTCGAAGTTGCGAGCGTTTCGATCCGCGCTCCCGGATGGGGAGCGACTCTGCCGCGTGATCGCTTGGCGACGATCCCCACAGGTTTCGATCCGCGCTCCCGGATGGGGAGCGACATCCGTGCCGCCGAAATTCACACCCGCTGTCGAGTTTCGATCCGCGCTCCCGGATGGGGAGCGACGTCCCCGGCACCGACGATGGCGCCGGTGGACAGGACGTTTCGATCCGCGCTCCCGGATGGGGAGCGACCCGCCCCTGTCCTCGAACAGGAACGGCCGCTGGGGTTTCGATCCGCGCTCCCGGATGGGGAGCGACCGACCAGCGCGCCGCGCTTGACCGGCTGATCGCAGTTTCGATCCGCGCTCCCGGATGGGGAGCGACAGGGCGCGGCCCCGAACGCATCGCCGTCGTCGCGGTTTCGATCCGCGCTCCCGGATGGGGAGCGACCCGCCGATGGTCGGCGGGGACACCACACGAAAGGGTTTCGATCCGCGCTCCCGGATGGGGAGCGACCGCAAGGACCAGATCGACGAGATGCGGGCGATAGTGTTTCGATCCGCGCTCCCGGATGGGGAGCGACGATGCCTGACGGCTCGCTTGTCCGTCTCCCAACAGTTTCGATCCGCGCTCCCGGATGGGGAGCGACCGGCGAGGGTCGCCGGGGTCTACCGTCAGGAGAGTTTCGATCCGCGCTCCCGGATGGGGAGCGACACCTCGGTCGGAGCCTCGACCGTGCCGCCATAGGCGTTTCGATCCGCGCTCCCGGATGGGGAGCGACGCCCTCATGACCTTGGTGGATGATGGGCGGTGCGGGTTTCGATCCGCGCTCCCGGATGGGGAGCGACGCCTTGCAGCAGACAGCCGACATCAACACGATCCTGTTTCGATCCGCGCTCCCGGATGGGGAGCGACCGGAGCAGGCGGTGGAATCGCCTGTTCCCCAAGAAGTTTCGATCCGCGCTCCCGGATGGAGAGCGACCTGGCGTCGCCGCATTACGACGAGGCCGAGATGTTGTTTCGATCCGCGCTCCCGGATGGGGAGCGACCGTTGACACGGACACGGCATGGTCGGACCTGACCGGTTTCGATCCGCGCTCCCGGATGGGGAGCGACCGCTTGCCAGATGCGCACCCCGGCCGAACTCCGGGATGTTTCGATCCGCGCTCCCGGATGGGGAGCGACGAGAAGCGCCCCCTCTTGGGCGGCGACGATGATCGTTTCGATCCGCGCTCCCGGATGGGGAGCGACCACATGTCATCGGTGAACCAGCTGGCCGAGGTGGTGTTTCGATCCGCGCTCCCGGATGGGGAGCGACCATCATCGAAGGCGGTATGCGCTCATGGGACATCGTTTCGATCCGCGCTCCCGGATGGGGAGCGACGGCAAGGATGGCGCTGCCCCGGCCCGCAAGGAGAAGTTTCGATCCGCGCTCCCGGATGGGGAGCGACTTCGTGAAGCACCGCCTATAGACGGCAGATCGTGGTTTCGATCCGCGCTCCCGGATGGGGAGCGACGGGGCGTCTGCATACTCCTTGTTCCAGTATGCAATTGTTTCGATCCGCGCTCCCGGATGGGGAGCGACAAAACCACCGGCTGCGAAGTCACCACGTCTTGCAGGTTTCGATCCGCGCTCCCGGATGGGGAGCGACCGTCTCCCCCGACATCCTCAAGAACATCATGCAGGGGTTTCGATCCGCGCTCCCGGATGGGGAGCGACCCGCAAGCTGGCGCTACAAGCCAAGTTGATCTGCGGTTTCGATCCGCGCTCCCGGATGGGGAGCGACAACATGGTCGCTGCACTCCAGCGCGCGGGTGATGTTTCGATCCGCGCTCCCGGATGGGGAGCGACGACCCAATTCCGTAGCGGCCGCGCATGGGGCCGTTGTTTCGATCCGCGCTCCCGGATGGGGAGCGACTGTGATCGCCTACTACCGGCACATCGCCAATGCGTTTCGATCCGCGCTCCCGGATGGGGAGCGACGCGACGCGATGGCCGCGTGGCACATCGCATCGGCGTTTCGATCCGCGCTCCCGGATGGGGAGCGACACCAAGGAGGCGGTTGTCGAGTGCAGTGACGAGGTTTCGATCCGCGCTCCCGGATGGGGAGCGACCGATCTGGCCCCGGCTTCCTACGACCACGTCATCGTTTCGATCCGCGCTCCCGGATGGGGAGCGACTGCAAGCCGCCAAGCCCGCACCGGCCTCGGTGCCGGTTTCGATCCGCGCTCCCGGATGGGGAGCGACTATTGCGGGCCGAAGTCGTTGCCGGTGTCGATGTGGTTTCGATCCGCGCTCCCGGATGGGGAGCGACGCGCCGGGCGCAGGCGGGGGCAGCATAGATGCCACGTTTCGATCCGCGCTCCCGGATGGGGAGCGACCCCTTGCCATATAGCAGCCACTCCACAGACACGCGGTTTCGATCCGCGCTCCCGGATGGGGAGCGACTGGCGAGCTGGACGTATTCGCCAGCCTTGGAGCCGTTTCGATCCGCGCTCCCGGATGGGGAGCGACGCCGGGGATCAGATGCCCGGCCATGCCGTCGCAGTTTCGATCCGCGCTCCCGGATGGGGAGCGACCCACGGCGGGGCTTGCCGGTCGGCCTTGCCTTCAAGGTTTCGATCCGCGCTCCCGGATGGGGAGCGACGCGTCGGCGGGGGTGAGACGCCTAATGTTTGTCGCTGTTTCGATCCGCGCTCCCGGATGGGGAGCGACCTGGCGACGGCCCCAAGGGTATCAGACACCATCGTTTCGATCCGCGCTCCCGGATGGGGAGCGACGAGCACCCGCCGCAGCGCACTGGATCTGGTCCAGACGTTTCGATCCGCGCTCCCGGATGGGGAGCGACGCATCAGCCGAAGGGTGGCGACGGCCCGGTCCTTGTTTCGATCCGCGCTCCCGGATGGGGAGCGACATGAAGGAAGGTCAGAAAAGGGCGGCGCCCAGCAGGTTTCGATCCGCGCTCCCGGATGGGGAGCGACGCCCGAAGGCATGAGCAGGACGTCACCCTTGGTGTTTCGATCCGCGCTCCCGGATGGGGAGCGACGCAGGACGCGGGGCATCCCGTCCGGCGGCGGCCTGTTTCGATCCGCGCTCCCGGATGGGGAGCGACTGCAGACCCTGATCAAGCATCTGCATGGCGGCGAGTTTCGATCCGCGCTCCCGGATGGGGAGCGACAGGCGCGCCAGCGCGAGGTGGCGATCGCCGCCGCGTTTCGATCCGCGCTCCCGGATGGGGAGCGACGCCCACCAGAAGGCCGGCCGCCTGGTGCGGGTGTGGTTTCGATCCGCGCTCCCGGATGGGGAGCGACCGCCCACCGCACCGCCGCCCTGTTCAGCGCCTTCCCGTTTCGATCCGCGCTCCCGGATGGGGAGCGACACGCGCCCATTCAGCCCCTGCTGGACCTGTTCCAGTTTCGATCCGCGCTCCCGGATGGGGAGCGACCCGATGAAGCCGGCATATCCTACGTCCTGTCCTATTGTCTCGTTTCGATCCGCGCTCCCGGATGGGGAGCGACTCGGTCAGGACATAGTGCCGCGCCTGTTCAAGGGTGTTTCGATCCGCGCTCCCGGATGGGGAGCGACGGGCAACGGTGCTGACAATCAGCCAGATTGAGGCGTTTCGATCCGCGCTCCCGGATGGGGAGCGACGTTCCCGCCGTCGCCTCGGCCGTCCGGCTGATTTCCGTTTCGATCCGCGCTCCCGGATGGGGAGCGACGGTCCCGCGCCCGTGGTGATGAATTCATCAAGGCGTTTCGATCCGCGCTCCCGGATGGGGAGCGACGCGGCGGATCGGGACCGGAAGGCGCGCTTTGACCGGTTTCGATCCGCGCTCCCGGATGGGGAGCGACCCCCCGATCCGGCGCAAACCGCCGCCGATCCGCCGCGTTTCGATCCGCGCTCCCGGATGGGGAGCGACGGCCGCGCCGGACTGCCTTCTCTGGCTCTGGGCGGTGTTTCGATCCGCGCTCCCGGATGGGGAGCGACCCTCGACATGAAGGATATGTCCGACCGCCACATCGAGTTTCGATCCGCGCTCCCGGATGGGGAGCGACTCGGCGCTATGACCCATCCCTTGTGGCGCAAAAGCTGTTTCGATCCGCGCTCCCGGATGGGGAGCGACTCGGCCCCAGCTCGCGCCAGAAGACATGCGGCTCGTTTCGATCCGCGCTCCCGGATGGGGAGCGACGGCCAGCGTCACCGGCTGCGGCAGGGCTGCGCTGTTTCGATCCGCGCTCCCGGATGGGGAGCGACGACGCCGCAAGTCGGACGGACGAGGCAACGCGTTGTTTCGATCCGCGCTCCCGGATGGGGAGCGACCTGATTGGCGCGCTGATCGGAAACTTCTTTTCGGTTTCGATCCGCGCTCCCGGATGGGGAGCGACTGCCAGCCGTCCGACTGCGCCGCGACAGTGCCGGTTTCGATCCGCGCTCCCGGATGGGGAGCGACGTCGGGCGATTTCGTCTGGCCGGTGAGGATGCGGTAGTTTCGATCCGCGCTCCCGGATGGGGAGCGACCTGACCGCCGTGGAGAGGCTGGTGGAGGCGCTGAATGTTTCGATCCGCGCTCCCGGATGGGGAGCGACAAGGGCACCTTGCGTGATGCCGATCATCGCCGCGTTTCGATCCGCGCTCCCGGATGGGGAGCGACCGTTGGGATTTGACGACAGCCACCGCATCGCGGCCCGGTTTCGATCCGCGCTCCCGGATGGGGAGCGACGTCTCAAACTCACCGTCAACGCCCCAGACTTCGTAGTTTCGATCCGCGCTCCCGGATGGGGAGCGACCCCCGAGTTGGAGGGCGCGGGCGTCAAGGAAATGCTGTTTCGATCCGCGCTCCCGGATGGGGAGCGACGGCCGCCGGTGCGTTCGGTATCTGGCTGCTGTCGGTTTCGATCCGCGCTCCCGGATGGGGAGCGACAACGAGGCTGTGCGCCTCGCCTACAACTGCGCGGTGTTTCGATCCGCGCTGCCGGATGGGGAGCGACAGGCGGTTCGCCGCCTCGTCTGCTACCGGATCGACGTTTCGATCCGCGCTCCCGGATGGGGAGCGACCAATTCGGCGCAAAGCCGCCGTAACACGCTGGATGTTTCGATCCGCGCTCCCGGATGGGGAGCGACGGTGCCAATATTGCGCTGCGCGGGGGTCCTCGCGGCGTTTCGATCCGCGCTCCCGGATGGGGAGCGACGGCGGACCGGGACGCGACGCCAAAGGTCGCGGTGTTTCGATCCGCGCTCCCGGATGGGGAGCGACCAAAGAGGATCGCCTGGTCCATCACGGCGCTTCGGTTTCGATCCGCGCTCCCGGATGGGGAGCGACCGCATACCGCGACGGCATGACACAGGAGGCCATCGGGTTTCGATCCGCGCTCCCGGATGGGGAGCGACACGCCAACGATCCCGCGCTCGTCGCCAAGCGCGTGGTTTCGATCCGCGCTCCCGGATGGGGAGCGACGCGGGCTTTCCGACCATCAGGGCAATCCTCGAGCGTTTCGATCCGCGCTCCCGGATGGGGAGCGACCGCCATGTGGGCCTACCTCTTCAAGAAGTTCACGGTTTCGATCCGCGCTCCCGGATGGGGAGCGACCGAACCCCATCAGCGGCGCTCCCGCCTGGCGAGTAGTTTCGATCCGCGCTCCCGGATGGGGAGCGACCAGAGCGATTGATCTGGCCTTCCTTGTCAGTGTTGTTTCGATCCGCGCTCCCGGATGGGGAGCGACGGCCCGAGACGGCCAGCTCCTGCGCCGCCTGGTCGTTTCGATCCGCGCTCCCGGATGGGGAGCGACGCGATCACCTGCACCGGGCGCTTCACCTTCTGCAGGTTTCGATCCGCGCTCCCGGATGGGGAGCGACGCGTTGCGCCCCTCTCTCTCTCTTTCTCTATCTTCCTGTTTCGATCCGCGCTCCCGGATGGGGAGCGACTGGCCGCGGCCTGCGACAAGGTGCCAAAGGTGCCGTTTCGATCCGCGCTCCCGGATGGGGAGCGACGGGAGACTTGGACGGACGGAAGCACCCTACGGGGTTTCGATCCGCGCTCCCGGATGGGGAGCGACTTACGGGCTGGGGAAAGTCGTATGGTGCTTATACGGTTTCGATCCGCGCTCCCGGATGGGGAGCGACAGGTTACGGTTTGGCACAGTTTGCCCTGTCGGGTGTTTCGATCCGCGCTCCCGGATGGGGAGCGACCGGGGCCTGATCCCGCCAGAGGCATCCATCGCCGAGGTTTCGATCCGCGCTCCCGGATGGGGAGCGACGCCATGCAGGCAATGCAGGCCGACACCGCGCCTGTGGTTTCGATCCGCGCTCCCGGATGGGGAGCGACGCCAGTCGGCCGTGACCCAGGACTTGAGTTGGTCGTTTCGATCCGCGCTCCCGGATGGGGAGCGACTCGAAGCCCTCGCCCATCGGCCGCTTGTCAATCGTTTCGATCCGCGCTCCCGGATGGGGAGCGACAGGGAGGACGTGCGGCCTAATCTCCCGGCCGCCGGGTTTCGATCCGCGCTCCCGGATGGGGAGCGACCCCCCGAAGGCCCCCGGCACCCGTTCACCTGGCGGTTTCGATCCGCGCTCCCGGATGGGGAGCGACACCGTGCCGCACTTGTTGCCGTTGCTGTCCCGCAGGTTTCGATCCGCGCTCCCGGATGGGGAGCGACGGCCGATCAGCCGCTCGCAGACCTGCATCGGCGTCAGTTTCGATCCGCGCTCCCGGATGGGGAGCGACCAATCGGCGATGACGCGGCCGATATAGCGCAATCCGTTTCGATCCGCGCTCCCGGATGGGGAGCGACCGATAGGCGATATCGTATGAGGTGACGTCATAGAGTTTCGATCCGCGCTCCCGGATGGGGAGCGACCTCGCTAGTGGCGCGTGTCGACGGGCTTGTAGACAGTGTTTCGATCCGCGCTCCCGGATGGGGAGCGACGCCAAGACGCTGGATGCCCTTGCTCTCGATCATCAGTTTCGATCCGCGCTCCCGGATGGGGAGCGACCGCCGATGCCTGGATCGGCCCCGATGCAGGGTCAAGGTTTCGATCCGCGCTCCCGGATGGGGAGCGACCGGCTGGTCATCGGTGATGACATCTCGAAGTGGGAGTTTCGATCCGCGCTCCCGGATGGGGAGCGACCTGGCCGGATCAAGCGCATGGCGTCGATCCGAGCGTTTCGATCCGCGCTCCCGGATGGGGAGCGACTATAACGCGACTGAACCGTCATCGGCGTGACGAAGTTTCGATCCGCGCTCCCGGATGGGGAGCGACGGGGTCGTGGTCAACCAACTCGAGCTGCTCGTTGAGGTTTCGATCCGCGCTCCCGGATGGGGAGCGACGATCGGCTGCGGTAATGCCGGTTCGGATTCAACTGTTTCGATCCGCGCTCCCGGATGGGGAGCGACCCCGAGACGTTGAAATTCGAGGGCTGCGCCGAGCCGTTTCGATCCGCGCTCCCGGATGGGGAGCGACTCTGTCTGGTAAACGATCTTCATCTTGCCCATCAGTTTCGATCCGCGCTCCCGGATGGGGAGCGACGGTTGCCCCGGCGTCCTCGGGCGGGGCATCGCCCGGTTTCGATCCGCGCTCCCGGATGGGGAGCGACCCTCGCGCCAGGACGCGGCCGGCGGCAGGGCGAGGTTTCGATCCGCGCTCCCGGATGGGGAGCGACGCACCCGCGCACCCAAAGCTGCGCACTCAGGCGCGTTTCGATCCGCGCTCCCGGATGGGGAGCGACGAACCACGGAAATCACGTCGCCCATGTCCCCGAGGTTTCGATCCGCGCTCCCGGATGGGGAGCGACGGCGCTGCCGCCGGGCGATAGTGTAGTCGAGCACGTTTCGATCCGCGCTCCCGGATGGGGAGCGACGGGCCTCGCCCAGGCGATCATCCGCACCATCTCCGTTTCGATCCGCGCTCCCGGATGGGGAGCGACTGGCGGGCAGCGCGCCGGAGCCGACGAATGCGGCGGTTTCGATCCGCGCTCCCGGATGGGGAGCGACCCCAGCCTGGCACCATCTCGCCGCCCTCGCGATGGGCGTTTCGATCCGCGCTCCCGGATGGGGAGCGACTGACCTGCGACCGCGTGGCGTCGATCTTCTCGATCGTTTCGATCCGCGCTCCCGGATGGGGAGCGACAGTCCACCGAGATCTGCGAGACGCCGAACTCGGTGTTTCGATCCGCGCTCCCGGATGGGGAGCGACTGGCGAGCTGGACGTATTCGCCAGCCTTGGAGTCGTTTCGATCCGCGCTCCCGGATGGGGAGCGACAGGATCAAGATCTGACCAGTGCCCTGCCGATAGGTGTTTCGATCCGCGCTCCCGGATGGGGAGCGACCGCGGGTCAGACCGGCGACATCGGCCCCGATCATGTTTCGATCCGCGCTCCCGGATGGGGAGCGACCCGCATCCGCCGGATCGCCGAGGCGTTCCACTGGTCGTTTCGATCCGCGCTCCCGGATGGGGAGCGACGTCGACTCCCGCTCCTCCCAGCCCCGCATCAGGAAGTTTCGATCCGCGCTCCCGGATGGGGAGCGACCAGGCAGCGGCTGACCGTGCGCTCCTCGTAGGGACGGTTTCGATCCGCGCTCCCGGATGGGGAGCGACCCGCGATAGTCGGTGCCGTTGACGGTGGCGGTCACGTTTCGATCCGCGCTCCCGGATGGGGAGCGACTCGATGGCTTCGATCCGCTCGACCGGCGACGGACCGTTTCGATCCGCGCTCCCGGATGGGGAGCGACATAGGCCGCTTAGGGTCCTTCCTGATACGGGGTGGTTTCGATCCGCGCTCCCGGATGGGGAGCGACGCTCCAGCCGCTTGCGGCACGGTGCGATCCAGTCGTTTCGATCCGCGCTCCCGGATGGGGAGCGACGCCAGCTTGCGGCTGTAATCCGGATTCAGGGCGCGGTTTCGATCCGCGCTCCCGGATGGGGAGCGACGACTAGATCGCCGATCTGGCGGTCGATTTCCTGCTGTTTCGATCCGCGCTCCCGGATGGGGAGCGACCCTTTGTGGATTATCCCGGCATAAGAGCCATATTGTTTCGATCCGCGCTCCCGGATGGGGAGCGACGGTGATTGGGATTTCCCGAGAGCCACCCCGTCGCAGGTTTCGATCCGCGCTCCCGGATGGGGAGCGACGCCGGGATCGAGACGGAGGGGCGGGGATGACCGACGTTTCGATCCGCGCTCCCGGATGGGGAGCGACTCGGCAAGCTCCCTGACCCGACCCCGGAGCAGGAGTTTCGATCCGCGCTCCCGGATGGGGAGCGACAAGTCGATGAGGGACTCCCCCCTCCCTCCAAGGCGGTTTCGATCCGCGCTCCCGGATGGGGAGCGACGGCTCGTATCGCCCATGATCGTCTGGTGGAAGACATGGTCGTTTCGATCCGCGCTCCCGGATGGGGAGCGACGACGCCGCAAGTCGGACGGACGAGGCAACGCGTTGTTTCGATCCGCGCTCCCGGATGGGGAGCGACGCAAATGAGCCCGACAACGAAGGCGCAAATGATGTCGTTTCGATCCGCGCTCCCGGATGGGGAGCGACGACCGGGCGCCGCAACGAGGGCCTGGACACGATGTTTCGATCCGCGCTCCCGGATGGGGAGCGACCACCTGGTCGCGATGTTCAGGCCGCTGGAGACGCCGTTTCGATCCGCGCTCCCGGATGGGGAGCGACTGCTCGGCCGTGAGGCCAAGACGATTGGCGGCGGTTTCGATCCGCGCTCCCGGATGGGGAGCGACCGAAGTCGTCGCCCCCGGCCCTCGGCCCATAGCCGTTTCGATCCGCGCTCCCGGATGGGGAGCGACGAAATCTTCATGGTCTTTCTCTCCTCTGACCGATGTTTCGATCCGCGCTCCCGGATGGGGAGCGACCGGCTGTAAAGCCGCGCAAAGCCGCGCCCGAGCCGTTTCGATCCGCGCTCCCGGATGGGGAGCGACAGTGGGCCGGGGTGATGGTGAGCGTGGTGAGCATGTTTCGATCCGCGCTCCCGGATGGGGAGCGACAGGCCGGGGCGACGGGCTACAAGGGCGCGCCGGTGTTTCGATCCGCGCTCCCGGATGGGGAGCGACTTTTTCTGGACTGGCCCTATAAGGGTCTCTGGCCGTTTCGATCCGCGCTCCCGGATGGGGAGCGACGGTTTGGTTGGTGTTCGGCATCAGGCCGTAGAGGTGTTTCGATCCGCGCTCCCGGATGGGGAGCGACTCAAGAAGCGCCGCACACCGGAAGTCGTCATCGAAGTTTCGATCCGCGCTCCCGGATGGGGAGCGACTAGGCCATCTGTATGATTGCCCGCATCACCATGGTTTCGATCCGCGCTCCCGGATGGGGAGCGACGCTGGGCCGCGGCACCGAGGAAGACCACCTGAAGGTTTCGATCCGCGCTCCCGGATGGGGAGCGACCAGCGGGCGCCCCTTGGGCACCTCAGCGCCTTCGGGTTTCGATCCGCGCTCCCGGATGGGGAGCGACCCAGCCATCCGCGCCAGTACGCCATGCTCCTGATGTTTCGATCCGCGCTCCCGGATGGGGAGCGACTTTCCGCTCGTTGCACCGCCAAATGCCGCACAGGGCGTTTCGATCCGCGCTCCCGGATGGGGAGCGACTCGGCCCTCCCCTTAAGGTAGTGAGGCGCGTAAACGTTTCGATCCGCGCTCCCGGATGGGGAGCGACCAAACCGCCGCGCGGCTGAACGCCTATCAGACGCGTTTCGATCCGCGCTCCCGGATGGGGAGCGACTTTGCAGCAGGCCGCCTTCGCCCGGCAGCATCGGGTTTCGATCCGCGCTCCCGGATGGGGAGCGACCATGGTGACGCGATAGGCGCGATTGAGAGTAACGTTTCGATCCGCGCTCCCGGATGGGGAGCGACCGCCGGGAAGTAACCGGCTTGCAAACATAGGTAAATCCCCCTGAAAATGCGGATAACTGGTTGAAGAGCGAAGACTGAAGACTTCAGCCAACTGCTGGAACAAAAAATCTCTACGATTTCAAAGAGCCGAGCTGGCTGCGAACCTCTGCCCGGACTCCAGCACGCTTGTGGTTCGCAGGGAAGTTCAGATGATCAGCGGGCCGTTTAGATCTGTTGCCTGCTTGGCGCCGACGTGCTCCACTCGGCGGGTCCAGTTCGCGCCGAGGTAGTAGTAGCGCAGGCTGTCGTGCGCGGGCAGGATGATGCCCTCCAGCCTGGCCTTCAGCTTCGTCCATTGCGCCGGATCGACCTCGATTTCGAAGACCGAGAACTGCACGCGCTGACCGTAATCCTCGCAGGCGCGGGCGACTTGGCGCAAGCGTTTTTTGCCGCCCTCTTCCAGCGTATTCACATCATAGGTGACGAGGACCAGCATCTCAACTCCAGAACCAGGGCGGATAGGCGTCGATATCGCCGCGCAGGTGGCGGGCCAACATCTGGGCCTGCAACCAGGGCACCAGGCCGAAAGCCGCTTTCTCTGCCAGGAAGGGATGCAGGCGCTCCTCCTTTTTTCGGTCCTGCCAGGCGGTCAGAACCAGCTTGCGGGCGTCGTCGGTCAGCAGCACCGCGCCGCCCTCCATCCTGCGGAAATCGGCGGCCCGCAGCTGGCGGCGGTTGACCAGCGATAGCGCCAGACGGTCGGCCAAGGGCGCGCGCAGTTCCTCCATCAAGTCCAGCGCCAGCGACGGCCGCCCGGGCCGATCGCGGTGCAGGAAGCCGACGGCGGGGTCGAGGCCCACCGCCTCGCAGGCGGATCGGCAGTCATGGGTCAGGAGCGTGTAAAGGAAGGAGAGAAGCGCGTTCATCGCATCGAGCGGCGGGCGGCGCGAGCGGGCAGTCCAGCGCAGCTCGGGGTCGGGGGAGCGGATCAGATGGTCGAAGACGGCGAAGTAGTGATTGGCCGCTTCCCCTTCCGAACCGCGCAACAGTTCAACGCTGTCATCCTTCGCCTGCACCCGGCGCAGGATCATCGCCATGCGGTCGGTGGCAGTCTCCAGGGCGGCACGAGCCTGCGGGTCCATCTCCTCGCTGTAGTCGCGGATCGCGCGGCGGATCACCGCACGCTGGTTGGCGATCTTGCCGATGACGATGGACCGCACGATGTCCTCGCCGCCCTCGGCCGCGCGGTATTGCGCCCGGCGCAGGAGGACGTTGCCGGTGACGGGGCCTTCGATCCGGGCCTGGAAGCGACCGTTGCGGTCCAGGATCACCAGGGTGATGCCGCGCTCGGCGCAGGTACCGATCAGGGCGGGGGTCAGCAGGATAGGCCCAAATGCGACGACCGAGGCCAGCATGTGGAGGGGCACCCGGGCGCGTTCGGCACCCTCGACCTCGGCCACCAGGTTCTCACCGTCCTTCTTCAGGGCGGTGCCCTCGGTGGTGACATAGACGGTGTTCAGGAGCTTCCTCATGCCAAGGCCTTGGCGAGCATCCGGTCGCGCCATAGCCGCACGGGGCGGGCGTGGGTCTCGGGACGGCAAAGGTCGATCAGCGAACAGGCGCGACAGCGGGATTTGTGGGGGGTGGGTGGTGGCGTTGCGCGGCTGGCGAAGACGGCCGACAGATCGGTCACGGCGGCTTCGGTCAGGGCGCGCAGGGCGGCGTCGAAGGGGACGGTGACACGGCGTTTGGTCTGGGCATAGAAGAGGGCGCCCTCGAGGACCGGGCGGCCGGTCATCTCCTCCAGACACAGCGCCTGCGCGCAGAGCTGCGCCTCATCGGCGCGGTGCAGCTTGGGCTTGCCGCGCTTGTATTCCACCGGATACGCGGTCTCGCCATCCGGGCCGGGCTGGAACTCCACCAGATCGGCCACCCCGGTGAGGTTCAGCCGTTTCGAAGCCAGTGGCAGCGACATCACCCGCCGCACACCCCGCGCCCTGCGGCTGCCGCCCTTGTCGGCAACGGCGTGCAGCACATCACCCTCGGCGGTGAAGCGGTTCTCGGCCCAGAGCCGCTCCAGATGGATCAACGCCGCCTGCCGCAGGCAGTAGACGGCGTGCTGGATCGCCGAGAGGGGGATGGGATCCGTCTCGGCGTCCATCGGCTACACCAGATCGAGGATATCGACCCCCTCGGGCAGCCCATCACGGTCGATCTCGACGATGTAGTCCGAGAACTTCCGCGCCGGGGCGAGGTTGCCGATGCCGCGGTCGTCCACCGCACGGAACTCGCCATCGACGTTGCGGCCGATCCTGACCCGGTCGAACAGCGTGTGAGCCGGGGCGTTGCCGAGGGCGTTCTGGTGGCGGAAGGCGATCAGGCGGCGGGTGGTCATCTCGCCGCGCGCGGCCGAGCGGTCATGCTCGAAGGCGTTCGTCAGCGCCTCGAACAAGAGGTCGAGGTCGGCTTCGGAAAACCCGGTGCGTTCGGCGAATTTGGCCGAGATGAAGCCATGGGCGACATAGAGACCATAGGGCACGATGTGCTTTCGGCCCATGGTGCGGTTGTCGGTGCGGCTGTCGCCCTCCTCGGCCCCCTCGGTGCGCTTCTTCTGCTCGGCCTCGTTGGTGGCGGCCATGCGGGTGATCGAGATTTCCACCGGCAGGATCGGCTCGACCGAGGAGGCGAAGGTCATCTGCACCGGACCCTTGACCTGCCCGCAGTTGATGCCGGTGGACATCACCGCGCCGAAGGTGCGCACGTCGAAGAAGTTGGTGCACATCCAGTCGCTCAGCGCCTTGGCTTCGGCGTTGTCCTTCGGGTTCAGTTTGGCGTCCTTCTTCGACTTGTCGTCGGCCCGCAGCGCCACATAGGCCTGACGGTGCTTCTCGTTCAGGATCGCGCCTTCCTGCACATAGATGTGGTGGCCGGCCTCACCGCCCTTCGCCAGTTCCACATAGTTGCGGATCTTGCGCTTGAGGCTCACGTCGCTGACCAGCCCGTGGTTCGTCTCCGGGTCGAGCCGCGGCAGGTTGCCGGCGTCAGGGTCGCCGTTGGGGTTGCCGTTCGTCACGTCGAAGATCAGCACGAAGTCGTGGCGGCGGGAAAGCGTGGTCATGGGCGAGGTTCCTTCGGCGGTTTGCGGTCGCGGCGAGGCAAAGAGATCGGTCTGCGCGGTCATTCGTCCGCTCCGTCCGCGTCGGTGTCGGTCTTTTCGTCGCGCTTGCGGAAGAAATCGCTGCGCTGATGATAGTAGCCCAGCCCGAACAGGGCCTGTTCGGTGGCAGCGAGCGAGGCGGGATAGGGATCGTTGCCCGGCTCCATCAGGTCGGTGATCGAGGTCAGCAGCTTTTCAAGGTTCACCGCCCGGCCGGGCGACAGCTTGCGCAGCTTGGAGAAGTGGTTTTGCGACCCCGCATCCAACGTGCGGTAGACCTTCTGCGGCGTAGCCGAGGCCGAGCCGTAGAACTTGTCCTTGATGGTGGCGTTCACGTTGCCGCCAAGCGCGGCGCGCTGGACTTCCTCATAGACGGCGAACAGCCGCCCGAGGATATAGCCCTTGTTGGTATTGGCGGGATCGAGCGCCACGGGGGCCTCCTTCGACTGGAAATTGCGGATCAGGACGGACTTCAGGATCGCAGCGCGCAGGGCGTTCACCTCGCCATCGGCGCGCAGCCGCATCAGCACGGTGGACAGCAGCGTCAGCGGATAGGGCGCGCCCGTCAGGATCGCCCGCATCCATTCTCCGGCAACGAGCGGCGGCACATTCTCGCGCTTGCCCAGCACGGCCAGTTCGGTGAGATAGCGCCAAAGCGGCGGCCAGCCGTCGCGGGGCGGGGGCTCCAGCCTGGTGTCGTCGAGATAGCGCTGGTAGTTGGCGGTCAGCGTGCCGAAATCGCTCTCCCAGTAAAAGCGGACCGAAAGCCGCGCCGCATTGGGGGCGAGGCCGAGGACGTGGAAGCGCACCCCTGCGGCCAGATCGGGGGCTATGGTCGTCAGTCTCTGCCCGTTGCGGATCTGGTCCAGCTTGTCCTTTATCTTGGCGGTCTCGTTCTTGTCGTCGGCAAAGGTATCAGCGCCGGAGCCGTCAAACATCTGGGCGAAGATCGCCTCGGCTTCGGTGAGGTGTTCAGCATTCAGCGTCATGTCGGCTGCATCCGCCCAGAACACCGTCGAGGCATCGCCGATCTGCAACCTGTGGGCCTTGTCGGCAAGGAAGCGGTTCAGCGCGGTGGTATAGGCGAAGGCGGCGGCTTCGGAGACGGGGGCGTTGTCGCCTTGTGTATGGCCGTAAGATTCGTATGCGTCTTCGTTGAACGAAACAAGGGAGGCCCCCGACGACTGCGCATCCTTGACACCCTTGATTGAAGGGTGAAGCCGTGCGATGGGGCCCACTTTTCCAGTGATGAGGCACGCGGCATCCGGCAGTGCTTCGGAGAGCTTGATCTGCTCCCAAAGCTTCTGAGCCGCTGGCGTATCGTGGACAAAAGTTGGTCCCGAGCCTCCAGCGACAGCAAAGACAACTGCCTGATCAAGCATTTCCGCAGGCCAAGAATTGGCTAGGCTCCAGACCCATTGATTTCGGGCGGTTCGCGTGATTCAGGCCTCGCAAGGAGACCTGACCGATGAGCAACCTCTACTGGCTGTCCGAGGCGCAAATGGAGCGCCTGAAGCCATTCTTTCCGAA
>NZ_JAEACP010000018.1:0-14189 GCF_015999335.1 Tabrizicola soli
GCAGCAGCGCTCGGATCAGATCCCATTCGAAGTCCGAAAGATCAAAACGCGCCATCACCACCTCCATCGAGGCGAGTGAATCACGCTTCAGAACCCGCGGAAATCCCGTTTATGAGTTCACAGCCTAAAGGAGCAGCCGATATGTCCGTCACGATCACCACCCCCTTCGCCAACCTCTCGCTCACCCTGTCCGCCCCGAACTTGGGCGATCTGGGGGACGCAATTGACCTGACCCTCGGACGTTCCTCTGGTGCTGTCCGGGCCGTGCAGGTGGCCGCCGAAACCGTGGGCGACCTTCTGGACGCGGTTGCGGTCATCGCCCGCCGGATGGACGATCCGGACCGGATCGAAGCCATCCGCATTGACGAAAGCGCGTGCCGCGCCGAACTGGACGTGGCCGCTCGTCCGGTCGATCCGCGCCCCCTGCATTGAGAGGGGGCGCGCGTCATGTCCAAGCCCCTCCACCGCCTGACGGTCAAGCAGATCGAAGCCGCCGCCCCCGGCACCGCCCTCGCGGACGGGGGCGGCCTTCTCTATCGCGCCACGGCCAAGGCCGCCGGAAAGTGGTCTTTCAAGTTTGTCAGCCCGGACGCGGACTTCCGCGCCGGGCAGATCGCCAAGGGCAGCAAGTCCTTTCAGCGAGCGATGGGGCTGGGGGCTTTCCCCGCCGTGTCGCTGGCCGCTGCCCGCGAGAAGGCCACCGCAGCACGCGACCTGCTGGCAAAGGGGATCGACCCCATCGAAGACGACCGCCGCCGCGATGAGGAAACCCGGCAGCGGGCCGCATCAATCGCCCGCGCCGCGTCCGAGCAGGCCATGACCTTCGGCCGGTATGCTGATCGCCACTTCCTGCCCTATGCCCTTACGGGTTTCACCAACCCCGCCCATATCCAGCAATGGCAGGCGTCCTTCGCCACACACGCCAAGGCGCTGCGGGACATGCCGCTTGCGTCCATCACCCGCGAAGACGTGCTGCGGGTGTTGCAGCCGATCTGGACAGAGAAGATGGAGACGGCCAGCCGGACCCGCCAGCGGATCGAACGGCTGTTCGCCCATGCCATCCAGAACGGGCATTACCGGGGGGACAACCCCGCATCATGGCGGCAGTTTGACGCCACCCTGCCCCCGCCGCGGGTCGAACCCCGGCACCACCCCGCTGTCCCGCACGACCAGATTGCAGCGTTCGTGGCCGCCGTCCGGGCGAAGCAGGCTGACAGTATGGCGGCGCTGATGTTGGAGTGGATCGCGCTTGCCGCCTGCCGGACGGGTGAAGCCCGCTTTGCGACATGGGGCGAAATCGACCTCAAACGGAAAGTCTGGGCGGTCCCGGCAGAACGCATGAAGATGAAGCGCGACCACATCGTCCCGATCACTCAGCGCATGGAGGAAACCCTGGCGGAGGCGAAGCGCCGCCACCCCGCTCGCGAGAATGGCGAAGACCCAGCCGCGTCCGATTACGTCTTCGCGTCTGGCAAGGGGCGGCCTCTGTCCGAAATGGCGGCGCTGATGCTGATGCGCAGGATGGAAGCCTACAAGGACTTCACCACCCACGGCTTGCGTTCCACGTTCAAGGATTGGGCGGGCGAACAGACGGACTTCCCGCGCGAACTGATCGAGGAACAGCTTGCCCATCAATTGGGCGAGGTCGAGCGAGCCTATAAGCGGGGATCGGCGTATGAGCGCCGCCGTCCGCTGATGGAGGCTTGGGCGGCCGTCTGTGCTGGCGAAGTCCCGGCAGGGGGCGCCGGGAACGTGGTGCCGCTGCGCGCAACTGCGACAGGGGGGCAGGCGTAATGCCTGCCCTGCCAGTTTGCCTGCTTTGTCAATTGGTTATCGGATAGTCTCGCGCCATTTCCTGATTGCGTTGCGTTCAGTCGCGTGTCATTATCGAGACCAGAAACAGCACAGGAGAGCCGATGAGTTGCGCTGACCATCCCCAAGGTTAAGGAGAAAAGCCGTGGGACCGTCCGTAACTTTGCTTCGCAGGCATGAAGTCCTGCGGATTATCGGTGTTAACGCTGTTACCCTCTGGCGCTGGCGGAAAGCCGGCGCTTTTCCCGCCCCTGTCAAAGTGACCCGCCAGACGCTGCGCTGGCGGGAAACCGATATTGCGAATTGGTTGGAGGCCCACCGCCGGGCCGAAGGCGGTGCGCGGTGAGTGTTTCCCCCGCCAACTGCGACCGCCTGCTCCGTCTGCCTGTCGTGCAAGACCTCACCGGGTTGGGACGCGCGTCGATCTACAAGGCCATTGTCGAGCGCGCCTTCCCCAAGCCCGTGAAGCTTGGGCGCGCGTCCGCGTGGCCGGAAAGCGAAGTTCGCCGCTGGATCGAAGCCCGCAAAGCCGAACGCTGCGCCGCCTAACCCCCTCCTGAGTAGAAAAAGGCCGTCCCGCGCGCCACGCGAAACGGCCCTGGAAAGGAACTTCTAGCGTGTTTGATGTTATCGAAAAGTCCCCCTCGGGGCAAGCTGCCTGCAATGTCAACGAACCGTTGGCGGTCCTGAAAGATGCCGCGCGGCGCGACCTGATCGACCCGGCAGAGGCGGCCCAGGTTGAAGGGAACTACATCACCGGCCTGCTGACCCAGGACGGCTTGAAAGCCCGCCTTCTGGACGCGCTGCGCGTTGGCCCGGCTGCCAGGCTGGCGCTGGACGCCATCGCCCCTGCCTACGCCCCCGGCGACGTGATCGAACTGCGCGCGCTGGACCCGGCAGGGGGCGGGGCCGTGTCCCTCAACGGGCGGCTGGACAACCCCGCCGAACGCGCCGCCTTGATGGATTTCATCCGCCAGCACAACGGCAGGCGGAACCTCTACGTCGGGATCAACCCCCGCCGCCTGGACATGGCTGGGACGGGCGAGAATGCATCCGCGCAGGACGTGGTGGCCCGCCGGACTGTTGTGCTGGACCTCGACCACAAGGATGCGCCGGACGCGGATCAGGGTTGGACGCGGACGGTGGACGCCCTGCGGGCCGAACTGGACCCGCTGATGGTCGTGGACAGCGGCAATGGCGTCCACGTCTGGCTGCCGGTAGAGAACCTGTCCGGCCCGGACGTGGTGGCATCTGCTGCCCCTCTGGCGGCGGCCATGGCCCGGCTGGGGGCCGACCACATGGCGGACGCGCCCAGGATCATCCGCCTGCCCTTCACCGTCAACCTGCCGAACGCCAGCAAGCGGGCGCGCGGGGCGGTCATGCGCATCGCGGCCCCCCTGCCGGACACCAAACCCAATGCGCCCTCGGCCCGCCCCGCGCCCCTCCCCGTGGCCCAACTGTGCCGGGGCATGGAAGGCGTTGCGACGCAGCTTGGCCTGCCCGGCAGGGGCAAAGCCATGGCCGCCGCTTCGCCCTCCCGCGTGGCCTCGGACGGCGGCGCGAAGACGCCACACCCGGCGCCCAG
Organism: Tabrizicola soli; assembly: GCF_015999335.1. Classification (GTDB taxonomy): domain Bacteria; phylum Pseudomonadota; class Alphaproteobacteria; order Rhodobacterales; family Rhodobacteraceae; genus Tabrizicola; species Tabrizicola soli. The sequence continues at coordinate 3,398 of NZ_JAEACP010000018.1, forward strand.
CGCGGACGTGTTGCAGCTGGCCCTGGCCGAACTGCCGAACGATCCGGGCGGCCCGTTTGAGGCCCGTGGGGCGTGGGTGGACATGGCCCATGCGATCAAGGGCGCGTCCATCGCGGGCGGGATTGAAGCCGAAGGCCGCGAAGCCTTTGTCCAATGGTCGCAGAAATGGGGGACCGACGCGGACGATGCTGGCCGCGTCTGGGACGGGATCGCCGACCCGCACACGGGCTGGGGTGCCGTGATGCGGACGCTCGAAGCCGTGAACCCGGCAGGGGCGGAACGGGTGAAACACGCGGCGGCGCGGGCGGCCTTCGCGCAAGACGCGGCCCGGATCAGCGCCGTCATTCTCAGCGCAACCTTTGCTCCGGTTGCGTCCATCACCGGCAACCGTATCCCGCCCCGGCGCTGGCTTTATGGCAGGTCAGTCATTGCGGGCTTCCTGTCCTTCCTGATCGCGCCGGGCGGGGCGGGCAAGTCTGCGCTGGCGATGGTCCGGGCCGTGGCGATGGCTGCCGGGCGGGAACTTCTCGAAGGCGAGAAGCCCGTCCGGCCCCTTCGCGTCTGGGTCCATAATGCCGAAGATGACCTTGGCGAAATGGAGCGTCGCCTCGCAGCGACCTTGCAGCACTTTGGCATGTTCCATGCAGACCTGAACGACAACCTGTTCATGACGTCCGGCAGGGGTATGAAGCTGCAACTGGCGCGGACCGGGAGGGATGGACCGGAAATTGTGCCGGGGGTGGTGGACGCGCTGGTGGAACGGCTGGTGACGACCAAGTTGGACGTTCTGATCCTCGACCCGCTGGGGGCGCTGCACACCCTGCCGGAGAACTCGAACGAAGCCGCCAACCTTCTGTCCGGGGCGCTGCGCGAGGTGGCGCACCGCGCGGACGTGGCGGTGGTGGTCCTCCACCATGCCGGGAAGGCTGCCGCGATGGACATGGACGCGGCGGGCGCTGGCGCATCCCGTGGGGCCAGCGCCTTCGTGGACGCGGCGCGCGTCGTTGAGCAGGTGGTCCGCATGACCACCGACGACGCCAAAAACTTCGGGATCGCCGCCGCTGACCGCAGGGATTACCTCCGGGTGGAGAACGGTAAGGCAAACCTTGCCCGCGCCGAAGGCGGGCGCTGGCTGCGCATGGCGGACGTGCCGCTTGGGAACGGGGTCGGGCTTTGGCCGTTGGGCGACCGTGTGGGCGTGGTGGAAAGTTGGACGCCCAAACCCGTGACCGGCACGCCCACGGACCTCGCCCGCGTCCAGGCCGCGCTGATGGCCTCCTCGCGCCCGCTGCGGGCCGATCAGCGGTCCCCGGAATGGATTGGCTGGAAGGTGGCCGAAGTGATGGGCCTCAACACGGGCGGCCCGTCCACGTCGAAGGAGGATCGCACCCCCGATCAGGCTACGGCGCTGGCCCGCGTCCGCGCCATCGTGGCGGGCTGGGTCCAGAGCGGCGGGCTGGTCGAGCGGCAGGAACTGGACGCTGACACCCGCAAGAAACACCGCTTCGTCTTCATCGGCCAGCCCGCCATCGTGCTGGACACGGACGCCGTGGACAGCCCGTCCGACAAGGACGGCGCGGACGATGACGAGTAATTCCCGGCAGGGGCTGGGGTTTGCGCAAGTCTGCGCAAGTTGACTTGCGCAAACCTTCGCAGACCGGAGCAGGGTAGGCACACTTACGGCGCATGTGCGCCCCTCAAGGGGCACTTGCGCAAGTAGTGTTACTACCTAGGGGTCCGAACTACTTGCGCACCCCAAAACCCCCTATTTTCAAGGGGTCCGCCCTGCCGGGCAAGATGGGTTTCTGACCTGCGCAAAACGGGCCTTCCGGGGTGCCTGCAACGTGCGCAAGTCGGGGTGAAGTTGACGATTTCGGGGCGCGTTCTTGGCCCCCTCGACCACTCCCTGCGCGTCGGGCTTCCGGCGACAACGGCGGATCGCAGGCCGCCACGGACGACCCCAAGGCGCCCTCGTCCAGCGCACTCACCGTCGTCCCGGCAATGGGCGGCAGAACGCCAACCCCTCGAAAGCACCGAAGGGGGACCAAATCTTGAAGACCGCGATTTATCGCTTCATCGGGCCTATGCCCGACCTCACCCGCATCTATGCGGCCGACCTCGCCTTGCCGTCCGATCCCGGCTGGCTGCGGGACAACCCCGAAGCCGTCGCCCGCGTCCGCGCCTTCCGGGACGAAACCCGGACGAACAAGCGGGTGATCCTGCTGACCGTCCGGCTGCTCGACACGTGCGCGCCGGACGGCTGGCGGCCCGCCTACGTCGAAGCCCACCCCGGCCATTGGGACAGCCCAGCCTTCCGGGCCTGGCAGGATCGCCCCGGCGACATGGTGGCCGCCAACGACTTCGCCCTGACCGTCCTGACGGCCGACGCGGACGTGGACGTGGACGCGGGCCATGCCCTGCCGGACACCTCCGGGCTGCCGCCCCATTGGTGCGCGCAATTCCGACGGCTGGCACTGGACAACCGCAACACCGAACTGAAATCCGAACAAGAGGTGCATCATGCCTGATGGCGTTTTCAGATACTTCCCGAAGCCCGACCGCGCCAAGGGCCGGAAGCGGACCAAGCATTGGCCCCTGATCGACGCGGTCGCAGATCACGAATGGCTGCGTGCCCACCCCTACAGGCTGGCCCGTGTCCATCGCATCAATCTGGGCGCTGCGGCTGCGAATTGGCCTGTCTGGGTCATCGCGTGCCGGGTTCACGATCCCTGCCTCCCGGAAGGCTGGCGTCCGGCATGGCTGGAAGTCGCTCACGACCCGTTTGGGGACGCGGACGCGCCTTCCTTCGCCTCGCCCGAATGGGACCAGATCGTCAGGCAGGAACTTGTGATCGCAGAGGCCCGGCATGTGCTGGCCGTCCTCAATCATGCTGCCCGCACTCGCCCCGACGCCATGCTTGTCCGTGACATGCTGGTGGCCCTTCGGTCGGCGGAGTTGGGTCATGCGGCCGACGACTTCGGCTTCATCGAAAACGATTAACCCACCCCAACCACCGACGCAGCGCCCCGGCATCGTCCGGGGCGTTTGCATATTCCGCCAGATCGCGCAGGAACCGCAGACGATCTTCCTGCCGGGGAATGGCCTCGTGCATGGCCTGGACCTGCGGCCCCACCGCCCGCAAGACCTCGCCCAGCGCCGCCAATTCGTCCGGCGTGTCCGGCACGCGCCGCGGGCGCCCGATAGGCTTGGGCGGTCCGGGCTGGACCTTGGGAGCCTTCTTCCTGTCAGCGTCGCGGCGCTTCCAGCCCTCTGACCCCGGACGGGCCGTCCACGGGCGCACGGGAAGCGGCGTCAGCGGCTCGGCAGGGGAGTCCAGCCCCTTCCGCATGTTCACGTCCACCGGCACGCCGGAAGCCGCCCGCAGTGCCTCCACGGCGGCACGCGCCCCATCCACGCCTCCGGCACGCAGGGCGGCCTTGGCAGCCCTCGCAGCCTTCGTGCGCCGGTCCGTTATCCCCAGATCAACCCAAGCCACCGCCGCGTCCGCTGCGGCCTGCTGCCGGGGCAATTCCTCCTGAACCCCCCGCGCCCATCGCGCGGCGTCCGGGCGGTCTTTCTGGTGCCGCCGCCAGCGCCAGCGCAGCCAATCTGCGACGGCCGGATACAGCCCGTCCACGTCCACGCCCATGTCTGCGGCGGACGTGGCAAAGGCGGCCTCGTCCGGCCCCAGATCAATCGTCCGGCCCGGCAGGCGGGGGTCCTTGCGCCAGGCCCATGTCAGCGCGTTGCGCGCCCGCTTTGCCTCGGCCCGCGCCCATTCGTCCGGCGAGACGGACTCGGTCTCCAACCCTACCTTCTGCCGTTCCCGGAACCGCCGCGCCGCGTCCGGCCCCCCGTGCCTCAGACACCGTGCCTCACCGGCGAGGGCAAGCTGCGTGCAAGTCCGGCCCGTTCGCAACCTCGCCCCGCAAGTCCGCGCCAGCGGCCCGCCTCGGACATAGAGGCTTGCCCCCTCAAAGAAGCGTTCGCGCTGGGTCTCGGACTTGAAGCCGGGGATGCGGGGCATGGCAGGCGGTCCCTAATGACGGAAGACAAGACAGACATGGATGGTATTATTTTACCCCATAAGCCCGACGAAGTCTGCCCTACAGTCACATGGCCCGCAGGGGCGCAGCATGAAAGGCTGGGCATGAGTTACAAGGGCTTGGTCGTCGGCGGGCATCTGGCCGGTGAGTGGTTATCCCATGACCTGCCGACCTATACCGCCAGACGACCGGCAGAAGGCCAAGTGCGTTATCCCGACGGCAGCATCCTGTTCTGGGATGGCGACCCGGTTCCGGAAACCTGGGTCCACGTCAGCGCCGAGCCTTACGGGGAATTCTGGGTGCCGGAGTGCAAGGACGCCACTTGGGCCATGACGGAACTGATCCGATGCTATCGCTCGGCAGCGAAAGCCGGGAACAACCTGTAGCTGCCAGAAGGCGCATTGAATGCATACTCTTGTTGAACGGATGTTGCCTGCTGACGTTCTATTGAAGCAGGGCATTTATCTCCAAACTTGCGCTCACATAGAACTGACACTCTGGCAAATAGTGCAGATCGCGGACGGGCATGAAGTTGGCAGCGCACCGGACATTGAGGCTTACCTACAGGTCAAAAAGCATACTCCGAAGCTGGTGGCGGCTGCAAAGAAGGCGACCAAACTCATTCCCGCCCGGCTAGGTTTGCGGCTGGCCGCCTTGGTGGCCCGAACGGAAGCCGGATTGTTAAACCGTAACCTTGCGGCGCATGGCGCATGGTTCGTTCAAGCGAACTCGGACAAACTGCACGTCGCCCATTACTTCACGGTCCCGGCGCCTCCCGGCAACCAGTGGCACTACATCGACCGTCCCGTCTCACGACGTCAGGTCGACTTCGCAATTGAGGACTGCAATCTCATCCTTCTGGAAGCAGTCGCAATTCGTGGCGAACTTGAAGGGCTGCTGCGAGAACGCAAGAACCGTCCACCGTCGCCCACCCGCATGTCTACGTCTGCCGCGGCGTTGATCGTCGCCAGCTTCCCCGAACCCGGCACGGAGGGGGGCCAGCCACCGCACCAGATGGTTTGACAAAGCAGACAAAAAGATACCGACGCCGCCGTTTTGTGCGTGCCGCGCTGGCGACGGCCTTCAAACCCTTCGTTATATTGGTTCTCGACGGGCATTGCGCATCGATGCTTTTACTGGAACTTTGTGTTTCCAGACGCTCTGGTTGAGGATGAAAAAAAAGGACGCCCATGTCACGGCTTATCGCTTCTTTTGCGCTCCTTTTCACTACGGCATGTGTGCCGCAGCAGGCGCAATACCACACCACAGACAGTGTAATGAGAGGCTATTTGGGTGACACAGCGGCAGCTTTTGCGACCAACTCGGGACTGACAATGGTCGGCAGCTTCACCACCGATGCGGGGACGGTATTCCAGTTCTCAGGCACGGGGCCGACGGCGATCTATCAACCCGCACGGCCCACCATGGGCGCCATATCAGACCCGCGAATGGCTAGCGGTTTCCGGGCTATTGGCGCAGGCATGACAGTCCCCGCGATGGCCGTCCAAGCCCGCTGCCAAGTTCAGGTCATGACGGATCGCATCAATGCTCGCGGAAATCTTGACAGCTATCGCATCAAGGAGATCGTCTTTGACGGCGCATGCGGAATGGTGCGACCGAACGCCGCCTGAATTGCAGGGTCGCCCGGTTAGGGCGTGGTCCGCGAAAGGAACAAGGAGAGTGACAAGGCAGACAAAAAGTCTGCCGCACCGCCGCTTGGGACGAACCGACTGGAAGGGTATCGTCCGCCGTCGCGGGGCAGGCCGGGGGGTGGGGTCGGCACCGGCCTGGACGTGGACGCCGCCGCGTCCGCCGCGTCCACGTCCGGCACGGGCGCCATCACGTCCATGCCTGGCGCCACCGTCACGTCCCCACCCACGTCCACGCCCGCTGCTGCCCCCGGCGGGAATTGCCTTTGCCCGGCAGCGGAACCGCAAGCCCCGACCCTGCCCTGCCGGGAGACAAGCCCTGGCACGAACCGCCCAGCGCCACCGGCTACCGCACTGGACGCGTCCGCGCTCCACTCCCCCGGCTGGACACGGCCCCAGCCTTGCCCGGTCTTGCCCGGCAGCGCCGCCCCTGCCGGGGTCATCCGCCCAGCGGGCCGGGCTGGACGCGGCGCCGTTTCGGGCTGGGGGCCGCGTCCATAGGCGCGCACAGGATCGCGGCTATGGACGTGGATACCGGGACCGGATCGCCCAACGCCATCGCCTCTGGCACGTCCGCCCCCTGCCGGGGGCTGAACACTGGCCATGCTCACGAAAACGTGAACGGACCACCCCCCGCCGATGGTCCCCGGCAGGCAAAGCCACCAAGCCCAGCACAGGCAAGTCTAGTGCCTATCTAGTGCCCTCGAAGGATGGCACCAAATAATCTAATGATTTCAATTGCATTGGCGGGCCCAGGAGGACTCGAACCCCCAACCTCGGACTTAGAAGGTCCTTGCTCTATCCAGTTGAGCTATGAGCCCGCACGGGGCCCCTTTTGCGGCAGGTGAAGGGATCAGGCAAGCACCTTCGTCATGAAGACCGAATTCGGATCGTCATGGTAACCCTCGAAGGGCGGGCAGTCCACGAAACCTGCCCGGGCGTAAAGCGCGCGGGCGGCGATGAAGGTGGGCTGGATGCCGGTTTCCAGGCTCAGCCGGGCGAATCCGTCCCGTCGCGCCTCGGCGACCAGGTGGTCGAGCATCGCCTTCGACAAGCCGCGCCCGCGCGCTTCGGACAGGACATGCATCGACTTGATCTCGGCATGGCTCGCGTCGATCCGCTTGTAGGCCCCCATCGCCAGGGGCGTGCCACCCTCGCGCAGGACGAAGAAGGCGATATGCGGCTGGTCGAGCGCCGAGGCATCCATCATGTGGATGCTCTCGGGCGGGGTGTCGGCATGCATGTCGGCGGTATGCCGCTCCATCAGGAGGGCGAGGTCGGCCCCGGTGGGCCGTTCGCGCGCGATGGTCCAGGCCATCAATGCGTCCAGGCGCCCTTGCGGTCGGTGGCGAAGTTCTCGCCATAGCCGCGGGCGCGGATGTTGGCGCGGCGCGGTGTCGGCTCGACCAGATCATAGCCGATGCCGTTCTCGGCGGCATAGGCCTCGGCCGCCTCGCGCGTCTCGAAGCGCAGCCGGACCTGAGACTGGGTGTCGTCGGACGAGGTCCAGCCCATCAGCGGGTCGATGTCCCGCGCACTGGCCGGAGCATACTCCAGCACCCACAGATGGGTCTTGGCGGTGCCGGATTGCATGGCGGTGCGGGCGGGCTGGTAGATGCGGGCGCGCATGGGAAAACCTCCGAGGATCGCCCCTGTTATTGTCCAAGCTTTCGGGAAAGCGCAAGCCGGTGATTTGTCGCGGAAAGGACTGTCGGCCGGTCCCAGGGAGCGTGGGTGGGGTGGAAGGGACCGACCGACAGCAACAGTTGCTGCTTGCCGGTCCACTCTGCCGCAGTCCGGCCCTCGATTCAACCAAAAGGTGAGTGACTTGCCGCAAAAAAACCGCAAGTGGTCAAGCCTTCCGCTCCAGCCGCAGCATCAGATAGCGGTTGAAGGTCTGGAACCCTTCGGCATTGCGCTCGTTTCCGGTCAGGCGGCGCATCAGATTCGCCCGCCGCTTCTTCGACAGGAACAGGCCGATGAACCGCGTCAGCGACCAGTGCGCGGCGGGCTTGCGGGTCCTGATCTCGTCCGAAAGCCGGGTCACGCCATGGCCGATCACGTTGAAGAACTGCTGCTCGAGGTCGATCGAGGGCGCGACCTCGGCGGTGATGTCCTCCTCTGCCGCCACGCGGAAGGCCGACCCCTCCAGCGCCTTGCGGAACGCCGCCAGCCCATGCCCGCCCCCGGCCTGCGGCCCATGTGCGCGGCGGCCCTTGTAGGCCTCGGTGCGGAAGCAGTCGGCGATCACCACCTGCCCGCCGGGGGCCAGAAGGGCGGCGCATTTCGGCAGGCTCTCCGCCATCGGGATGTACTGGAAGCTTTCCGAGAAGAGGCACAGGTCATAGAGCCCCTGGCCGGAGAAGGCCTCGAAGGTGCATTCATGGACCGTGGCGCCGGGTGCATTGGCCCGGCAGCGCGCGGCAAGGAAGGCCGAGGGGACGACGATCTCGACCTCGTGCCCGAGGTCGAGGAGCTTGCGCGCGGTTTCCCCCGCGCCGCCGCCGATATCCAGGATCCGCAGCCGGCCCGGCGGCAGATAGCCGAACAATCGGGCGGTATAGGCCTCTTGCGCGGTCTTCAGGTTGCCCGCGGTGACCTTCAGCCCGGTCCAGAGACCGTAATGCAGGTTCTCGGCCCCGGTCAGCCAGCGGATGAACGCCAGCCCCACATCCAGGCCCACGGCCCGCGTGTCGATCTTTTCCGCCATCATGCACCTCGCGCCCGGTGCCTTAGCCGCTTCGCAGCCGAACGGCAACGGTTTCGCCCTCCGGCGCGCGGATCACGTCTTGAACTGGAACAAAAACGGATCAAATCTGTCCCGTCGCGACTCTTGCGGAAGGTGGCCCATGCCGCACAACAATTCCAACGCGCTGACCGAACGCCCCGATGTCCTGACCCGGCCCAAGCTGGAAGGCGGGCGGCGCTTCCTGCTGTCGACGCCGTTCCAGCCGGCCGGCGACCAGCCGACCGCGATTGCCGAACTGACGGCGGGGGTGCAGGCGGGCGAGCGCGACCAGGTGCTGCTGGGGGCCACGGGGACGGGCAAGACCTTCACCATGGCCAAGGTGATCGAGGAGACGCAGCGCCCGGCGATCATCCTCGCCCCCAACAAGACGCTGGCCGCGCAATTGTACGGGGAATTCAAGGGCTTCTTTCCCGACAACGCCGTCGAATACTTCGTCAGCTACTACGACTACTACCAGCCCGAGGCCTATGTCGCCCGGACCGACACCTATATCGAGAAGGAATCCCAGATCAACGAACAGATCGACCGGATGCGCCACTCGGCCACCCGCGCCCTTCTGGAACGCGACGACGTGATCATCGTGGCCTCGGTCTCCTGCATCTACGGCATCGGCTCGGTCGAGACCTATTCGGCGATGACGCAGGACCTGATCACCGGCCAGCTTTACGACCAGCGCAAGGTGATCGCCGAACTGGTGGCGCAGCAGTACCGGCGGCTGGAGGGCAGCTTCCAGCGCGGCGCCTTCCGGGTGCGGGGCGACAGCCTCGAGGTCTGGCCCGCCCACCTCGAGGACCGGGCCTGGCGCTTCTCCTTCTTCGGCGAGGAACTGGAGGCGATCACCGAATTCGACCCGCTGACCGGGGCCAAGACCGACAGTTTCAAGCAGATCCGCATCTACGCGAACAGCCACTACGTCACCCCGCGCCCGACGCTGGCCCAGGCGATCAAGGGCATCAAGGAGGAGCTGTTCCACCGCCTGAAGCAGTTGCAATCCGAGGGCAAGCTGCTGGAGGCGCAGCGCCTGGAGCAGCGCACCAACTTCGACCTCGAGATGCTGGAGGCGACCGGCTCTTGCGCGGGGATCGAGAACTATTCGCGCTACCTGACCGGCCGCGCTCCGGGCGAGCCGCCGCCGACGCTCTTCGAATTCATCCCCGACCATGCCATCGTCTTCGCCGACGAAAGCCATGTCTCGGTCCCCCAGATCGGCGGCATGTACAAGGGCGACTTCCGGCGCAAGTTCACCCTGGCCGAACATGGCTTCCGCCTGCCGAGCTGCATGGACAACAGGCCCTTGAAGTTCGAGGAATGGGACGCGATGCGCCCGCAATCCGTCTTCGTCTCCGCCACCCCCGCCGCATGGGAGCTGGAGCAGACCGGCGGCGTCTTCACCGAACAGGTGATCCGCCCCACCGGCCTCCTCGACCCGCCGGTCGAGATCCGGCCCGTGGAGATGCAGGTCGACGACCTCCTCGACGAGATCCGCAAGGTCTCGCTCCGGGGGATGCGGACGCTGGTCACGGTGCTGACCAAGCGCATGGCCGAGGACCTGACCGAATACCTGCACGAACAGGGGATCCGGGTGCGCTACATGCACAGCGACATCGACACGATCGAGCGGATCGAGATCCTGCGCGACCTGCGGCTCGGGGCCTTCGACGCGCTGGTCGGGATCAACCTCCTGCGCGAGGGCCTCGACATTCCGGAATGTGGGCTGGTGGCGATCCTCGATGCCGACAAGGAAGGGTTCCTGCGCTCGGAGACCAGCCTGATCCAGACCATCGGCCGCGCGGCGCGGAATGCGGACGGGCGGGTGATCATGTATGCCGACCGGATCACCGGCAGCATGGAGCGCGCGCTGGCCGAGACCAACCGCCGGCGCGAGAAGCAGATGGCCTACAACCTGGAACACGGGATCACGCCCGAGACGGTGAAGAAGAACGTCGAGGATGTGCTCGCCGGCCTCTGGCAGGGCGACACCGACCAGTCGCGGATCACGACCCGGGTGGACAAGCCGATGGTGGGGCAGAACCTCGCCGCGCATCTGGAGGCGCTGCGGGTGCAGATGCGCAAGGCGGCCGAGAACCTGGAATTCGAGGACGCGGCGCGGCTGCGCGACGAGGTGAAGCGGCTGGAAGCGGTGGAACTGGCGGTGGCCGACGACCCCTTCGCCCGGCAGGAGGCGGTCGAGGAGGCGGTGGTGGAGGCGACGAAGCTGTCCGGCCGCAGCACCGGCGGCCGCGCCGGGCAGCGGGGTGGAAAAAGGAGCAGGGGGCGCAGGTAGGGTGGGGGGGTGGCCCGCCGTAACCACCGGGGCCGTGGGGGCTAGACACACCAACGCATGGACC
>NZ_JAEACP010000018.1:14199-116420 GCF_015999335.1 Tabrizicola soli
AAAATGGTGCGGGGGGCGCTGGTGGGGGGGGCTTTTCGCCCACGTCCCGCGGGGGTCCGTGGGCGAATCGCCCACCCTACGCTTCGCCCGCCTCCGCAAGCTCCGCCGCCTTTCTCGCATCGAAAACCACGCCCGCGCGCCTGTCGCGGTGGATCGACGAGAACGGCCAGTCCTCCGCCGCTGCCACCAACCCGTGCTTCACCGGGTTCCACAGGCAATATCCGACATGCGCGGCATGGTCGGCATCGTCGCGGATCACATGCTCCCAGAACCGGCGCTGCCACAGCCCCGCTTCGCGCTTGCGCGCCTTGCTGGGCGATGCGGGGCAGGCGAGACCCGTCCAATGCGTGAACCGGCCCTTCAGCTTGCGCCATCGCAGCGAATAGTCGGCGTCGCCGGGCGGCAGGGTCCAGACCGCGTGCAGGTGATCGGGCAGGATGACCATGGCGTCGCAGTGGACCGGATGCTCCTCCATCGTGACGCGATACGCATGGCGCAACAGATCAATGTGCCGGGTCAGGGTGTCATCGCCGCGCCGGGCAAGATTGACCGTGAAGAAATAGGTGGCCCCGGAAGGCCGCAGGCGGCGATAGAAGGACATTTGGCAAGACTGGCGCGAGAGGCTTGATACTCCGTAAACTGCGCGGCGCGTGGGCAGATTGCCCACCCTACGCAATCGTGGGAACCGATGTGCGCGCCGTCGGTTGGCTCATCGGACACAAAGGCAGGCATCCCATGCCGCATCCCATCCACATCGGCGTCGGCGGCTGGACCTACGAGCCTTGGCGGGGCAGCTTCTACCCCTCCGGCCTCCGCCAGGCCGACGAGCTGGCCTTCGCCGCCCGCGCCCTCACCGCCATCGAGGTGAACGGCACCTACTACGGCACCCAGAAGCCCGAGACCTTCCGGCGCTGGGCCGGTGAGGCGCCCCAGGGCTTCGTCTTCGCGCTGAAGGCCCCGCGCTTCGCGACCGCCCGGCGCAAGCTGGCCGAGGGCGGCGACTCCACCCGCCGCTTCCTCGCCTCCGGGCTGGCGGAACTCGGACCGAAGCTCGGCCCGATCAACTGGCAGCTGCCGCCGACCAGGCAGTTCGACGCCGACGACATGGCCGGCTTCCTCGACCTCCTGCCCGACCGGCTGGAGGGCCTGCCGCTCCGCCATGCCATCGAGGCCCGGCACGAAAGCTTCGCCTGCGACGCCTTCACGACGCTCCTCCGTGACCGGGGCCTCGCCGCCGTCCAGGCCGCTGACAGCCCCTACCCGGAGATCGACGCCGCCACCGCCCCCTTCGCCTATCTCCGCATCATGGGCACGGTCGAGGGCGAGGAGCACGGCTATCCCGCGAAGGACCTCGACCGCTGGGCCGACCGCATCCGCGACATCGCGCGGCAGCGCGAACTGTTCCTCTTCGTCATCTCGGGCCACAAGATCGCGAATCCGGCCGCCGCGCTGGCACTGCTGCGGCGGCTCTAGAACACCCCCGTCACCTCGTACATCACCGGCTCGAAGCTGCGGCACAGCTCGTGGATATGCCGGTTGCGCTCGCGCATCTCGGGGGTGCGCAGCATCGCCTGGTAATCCTCGCGCGAGCGCCATTGCGAATAGTTGCAGATCCGGGTCCGGGCGTCGTTCATGTGCAGGCCGGCCGAGAGGAAACCGGGCTGGTTGCGGATGCAGTCGCGATAGGCGGTTTCCAGCGCCTCGACCAGGTCGAAGGCCGTCGCGGGCGTGGTCTCGAAAGTGGTGATGACGGTTTGTCCCTGGAAATCCTTGACAATCTGGGGCATGTCGGGCCTCCCTTCCTGGGCACAGGATGCCACGGATGCGGGGCAAAGGCATGAAGTTTCTCGACCCCGACGATCCATTCTTCGCACGCGCCTGGGTGCGCTGGCTGACGGTGCTTCTGCCCCTGGCCTGGGGCCTTTTCGAGGCTTTCGCGGGCGCGCCGGTGTGGGCGATCCTGTTCCTTTCGGCGGGGGCCTATGCCGGCTGGATGCTGTTCTTCCGGCGGCGGGGCTAGTCCATCCAGTCGGGAAGCGTGACCTCGCCTCCCTGCTGTTCGGACAGGTAATAGGCGCCAAGGGCCAGAAGGGCCGCCACCAGCACCGCGAAGGCGATCTTCCAGATCGACCAGGGACGCTCGCCCTGGACCTCGCCGGTCTGGCCGTTCACCAGGAAGCGGTAGCTTTTGCCGTTGTACTTGTAGGCCGCCATCCAGACCGGCAGGAGGATGTGCTTGAAGGTCTCCTCCGACCAGGCGGTGTCGATGCCGTGGATGCGCTGCTCGTCGCCGCCGATGTCGCGGCGCACATCGCTGCGGATCACCTCCTCCATCTTGCCGCGGCCCTCGGCATGGCCCTCGGCGAGGGGGATGGTATAGCCCTCGGCCTGGAAGCCGGCCAGGAACTCGGGCGCATAGGGGACCAGCGCGCCAAGGTCCCAGGGGGTAAGCTCGTTGCCCAGGCGGGTCGGCAGGCTGTGCGAGGCCATCACCAGCACATCGTCGAAACCGCGCGCCACCCGGCCCGAGACGGAATGCCAGCGGGTATGGCGCTCGCGCTCCTGCCGGGTCTCCATCCTGCCGTTGACCCGAACCCGGACGGTCCGGGTCGTGTAGTAGTATTCGCCGCGCTCGCCGGAGTAGCGACTGTCGCTATCGGCGTCGAAGGTCCAGAACGGGACATAGACCCCGTTCATCGCCCGGCCCTTGCGGGCATATTCCAGAAGCGTGTTCGGTGCGAACCAGAGGCTGCCGAGCCATCCGGTCATCGCCTTGCGCGCCTGCTCCTCGGTCAGGGCGAAGGGGATCAGCGCCTGCGGCTTGATGTGGCGCGTGGTGCCGGTGTCCAGCACGACGGGCGTGGCGCAGAACGGACATTCGGTGGCATGGGTCGCGCCGGTGATCTCGACCTGCGCGCCGCAGTTCGGGCAACTGGTCGTCCGCGTCTCGACCATGTCGCGGTCTGCGAGGTCGTCGCGCAATCCGCGGGCAAGATCAAGCTCTTGCAGGGCGCGGCTCCGGTCGCCTGCGGCCGAGGCCGGGATGTCCTGGACATGGCCGCAATGGTCGCAGACCAGCCGCGTCTGGCCCGGCGCATAGCGCAACTGCGCGCCGCATTGCTCGCAAGGCCAGCGGTATTCGTCCTGCGGCATGGCTCAGGGTTTCGGCGGGGGCGGCGGCACCTGGTCCAGCAGGCGGGAGAGCTCGGTCTCGGCGGCCATCTTCCAGCCGTCCTGGCCCGCGGTCCAGACCATCGTTGCCCGGGTCAGCCGACCCTCTCCGACCAGCCGCGCGAGATCGCCTTCGCCGAAGGGACCCGTGGTCGCGCCATCGACGGCCAGATGCCACTGCCTGCCCGCCGGCGGGGGAGGGGGCGGGGGCGGGGGCGCGGCGGCGGCCCCCGGCTGCGCGCCCCAGGGACCCATGTTCTGCGCCATCGAGGCCCCCATGCCCATGCCCATCCCGGCCCCCATGGCCGAACCCATGGCGCTGCCCGGCTGCGACAGGCTTTCGGCGGCGTTGTACTGCATGTAGCGGTTCAGGTCGCCCACAACCCCCATCGAGGTGCGCTTGTCCAGCGCCTTCTCCACCTCTTCGGGCAGGCTGATGTTCTCGATGTAGAATTCCGGGATCGACAGCCCGTATTCCGCCACCTTCGGCGCGATCGCATTGGCGATGACCTTGCCCAGGTCGGCCAGGTTCCCGGCCATGTCCAGCACCGGGATGCCGGATTTCGCCAGCACCTGGCTGGCTTCCTGCACGATGATGTTGCGGATCTGGAAGCTGATCTCGTCCGCGGTGAACTCGCCGTCGGTGCCGACGATCTCGGTCATGAACCTGCCGGGATCGCCCACCCGCATCGAATAGGTCCCGAAGGCGCGCAGGCGGACCGGGCCGAATTCGGGGTCGCGGGCCATGATCGGGTTCTTGGTGCCCCATTTCTGGTCGTTGAAGCGGGTCGTGTTGACGAAATAGACCTCGGACTTGAACGGCGACTGGAAGCCGTGGTCCCAGTGCTGCAGTGTGGTCAGCACCGGCATGTTGTTGGTCTCGAGCATGTAGAGGCCGGGGCCGAACACGTCCGCGAGCTGGCCCTCATGGATGAAGACCGCCGCCTGGCCCTCGCGCACCGTCAGCTTGGCGCCGTATTTGATCGCCTGCCCGCGCCGGTCGAAACGCCAGACCATCGTGTCGCGCGTGTCATCCAGCCAGGAGATAACGTCGATGAATTCGCCCTTGAGGAAATCGAAGACCATGGCACCCTCCGTTTGGGTTCAACTGTCGCCGCCCATCAGGCGGCTCGCAAGCGAGAAGACGATGGGACGGGCCTCGGCGGCGGTCATGCCGGGGCGCAGCTCGCGGCTGTAGAGGATCCGCAAGAGCAGCTCGTCGTGGTCGGTCAAAAGCGCGAATTCCTCGTCGTCGTTGAAGATCGAGGGCCGCGCGCGCGGGGAATCGTTCGGCAGGCCAAGCCCTTGCGTCAGCTCCTCATGCACGCAGGACAGGCGCAGAAGGTCGGGGTGTTCGGACCGGATCACCGCGAAGGCGCGGGTATAGGCGCCGGAATTGCCCTCGGACAGCGCATAGACCAGGCAATAGGTCGAGCGCGGCATCTGGGTGATCCCCGCCACGTCGCCCGACGATAGGTTCGGCAATACGGCGCGGACGGCGGGACCCAGCGCCTCGCGCTCGTCCTCCGAGACGACATGGATGAAGAAGTTCGGGTTGGATTCGTCCATCGTGATCGGATGGCCGGTGATCGCGGCCAGCCGGCCCACGAAGCTGGCGATCCGCGCGCGGTCGGTGGCCTTGCGGTCGGGGGGCACGCTGGCCCCGAAGCGGACCGAGACGCGGACCGGACCTTCCCAGCGGCGCAAAAGGCTTTCCGTCTCCTGCCGGACAAACCCGCCGCCCGAGCGGCGGTATTCGTCGTAAAGCGCGATCTTCAGGAAGTTCTCGGCCAGCATCCGGTCGGTGAAGGGCACGTCCGCCCCCGAATCCGAGCGCAAGAGGCCCTGCGCCAGCAGCGCCTGCTGGATCTGGGCGAAATAGGCCGTGGCCGCCGCGCTTTTCGGCGTCGGCGGGACGGGGACGGGGGCGGCCATCGGCGTGCGCGGCTGTGGCGCGCGGGGCGGCGTGGCGGTGGGGATGCAGGCGGCCAGGGCCAGGGCGGGCCCGAAGGCCCGCAGGATGCGGGAAAACGCCACGCCTTACCCCTGCGTGCCGGGTGAGGCCTGCCGCGCCTTCGCGGCTGCCAGCGTATCGCGCAATTCTGCCTCCATCCTCACCAGTTCCGCCTCGGCCGCCGCGCGGCGGGCCTTGCCCTCGTCCGCGATGGCCAGGCTTTCGTTGATCGTCGCGATCAGCGTGGCATTGGCCTGCTTCACCGTCTCGATGTCGAAGACGCCGCGCTCCATCTCCTCGCGCACCACCTTGTTGGCCTGCTGCAGGTTCTCGGCGTTGGATTTCAAAAGCTCGTTGGTCAGGTCGTTGGCGTCGCGCACCGCCTCGGCCGCCTCTTTCGACCGCTGGATCGTCACCGCCTGCGCCAGCTGCGTCTCCCACAGCGGCACGGTGTTGACGAGGGTCGAGTTGATCTTCGTCACCAGCGACTTGTCGTTCTCCTGCACCAGCCGGATCGAGGGCAAGGACTGCATCGTCACCTGCCGCGTGAGCCGCAGGTCATGCGCCCGCCGCTCCAGGTCGTCCCGCGCGGCGCGCAGGTCGCGCAGCTCCTGCGCCTTCATCACCTGGTCTGCCTCCGGCGCCGCCGCGACCTCCGCCTCCTTGGCGGGGATGGTGGTGCCGTCGACCTCGGCCAGCTTCGCCTCGCCCGCCGCGATGTAGAGCGCCAGTTCGTTGTAGAAGGTCAGGGTCTTTTCATAGAGCAGGTCCAGGCTCTTGATGTCCTTCAAGAGCGTATGCTCATGGGTCAGAAGCTCGCCGGTGATCTTGTCGATCTGGCCCTGCACGTCCTCGTATTTGGCGACGAATTCGGCGAAGGGCGCGGCGCGGCCCAGAAGGCGCTCCCACCAGCTCGACTCGCGGCGCAGGTCCAGTTCCTCGCTGGCAAAGCCGCGGATCGTGGTGACGATCTTGCGCAAGCTGTCGCCCGCCGGGCCCACGTCCTTGTTCTTCACGTCCTGCAGCATGGCCTGGCTGATCACCTGCAACTCGGCCTGCGCCGACGAGCCGAAGGCGATGATCGACTGGGTGTTCGACAGGTCGACCTCGGTCATCCGCTGCCGGATCGCCTCGGCCTTGTCGGCGGGGGCTGCGGTCAGGGCCACGACCTCGGCCATGGGTTCGGGCAGGATCACGGCATTGACCTTCTCGACCTCGCTCAGAAGGGCGGCGGCATCGGCCTGGACGGTAGTGGACATGGCAATTCCCCGTTTCAGTGGTCAAGCTTGAGCCGGTCCCGGAGGACGGCGATTTCGACGTCGAGATCGGTGCGGTTGTTCGACAGGAAGGCCGTCGTCTTCTGCGCGAAGGTGGTTTCCAGATCGGTCAGCAGCGCCTCGTAATCCGCGCGGGCGCCGGCGTCGCGGGTCTGGGCATAATGGTCGGCGAACTTCACCGTCGCGTCGCGTGCGCCCATCAGGTAGACCGACATGTATTTCCGCGCCGCCGTCAGGTCGCCCGGATCGGTCTCGATGGTGCGGAACAGGCCGCGGGCGGCCCCGGCGAACTGCTCGACCCGCCGCTCCAGCGCCCGGTCCTTCGCGCGCAGGATTGCGTCCTGCATCGCGGCCAGATGCTTCTCGCCTTCCTCGACCGCATGGGCGACGCGGCCGGTCTGGAAGGCGTCGATCCCCTCCATCCCCTTGTCGGCCATCGGGTCCAGCCCGAAGGCTCCCAGGTGCAGGCCCGCGCCGACCAGCGCGTAGAGGACCGGATAGACCAGCCCCTGATCCGCGATCGCCCCGCCCACCACCAGCGCGGCGCCGGTCAGGACCGCCCCCAGAAGCTTGCGCGGCAGGGCGGGGCGGCGGGCAAGCTTGCGGGACTGATAGGCGGCCTCGGCCTTCAGCCCCTCGCGCGTCAGCCAGGCGGCCAGCACGATCAGCCCGCCGGCGGCAAGGCCCAGCAGCATGTCGCCCGGATCGTCGCCGAAGGCGGGGAAGAGGAACAGGAAGGCGGTCAGGAACAGCACCGTCGCCCGCCAGAGCCCGCGCGGCCGGACCTCGGCGGCCGCCGCCGGACGCGGGCTGCCCTGGCTCGCGCCCTGCGGCGAGTATTTTCCGCCGAACCTTTCGGCCATCAGATGCCCCCCGACCAAGCCACATAGGCCACCAGGGCAACGAGCAGGGTCAGCGCGAGGTTCCTCAATCCGGTTCCAGACATGGCCACTCCCTGCAACCGCCACTTGCGCCGACCTTAGCCGATGGCCCGGCCGCTTGCCAGCAGAGCATGGGGGGAATCGGCGGCAATCTTCCCCCTCGGATCATCGGTCGCGGGGGGGCTTCGGGCGTGGTCCGGGCCGCCCGGCGGGGCTGCGCGGCCCGGTCGGACGGTCGGTCGCGATCCGCTCGCCCGGCTTGCGCGGGGCGGCGGGGCGGGTGGCCTTCTGCCAGCTGTCCGAGAGCTGTTTCAGGCCCTCCCCGGGCTTCAGCGCCTTGCGGGCGGGTTTGGCCGGGGTCTTCTCCGCCGGTTTCGGCGCGGCGCGGCGGGGCTTGTCGCCGGCGTCGGCCTCGCCCAGGCCCAACTGCTCGCGCAGGACGCGGGCCCTGACCTCCTCGACCTCTCCGGGCTTCAGCTCGTTCAGGCGGAAGGGCCCGTAGGAGATGCGGATCAGGCGGTTCACCGTCAGCCCGATATGCGCCATCGCACGGCGGATCTCGCGGTTGCGGCCCTCGCGGATGCCCACGGTCAGCCAGGCGTTGGCCCCCTGGTGGCGGTCGAGCTTGACTTCCATCGGCAGGAACTTCTCGCCCTCGATGATGACGCCCCTGCGCAGGGGGTCCAGATCCGGGTCGGTCGGGTTGCCCTTGACCCGCACCCGGTACTTCCGCAGCCAGCCGGTCGAGGGCAGCTCCAGCCGCCGCTTCAGCTCGCCGTCGTTGGTGAGAAGCAGCAGCCCCTCCGAGTTGAGGTCGAGCCGGCCCACGGACATCACGCGCGGCATGTCCTCGGGCAGGTGGTCGAAAACGGTGTCGCGGCCCTTTTCATCGGCGGCCGAGGTCACCAGCCCCTCGGGCTTGTAGTAGAGCCAGAGGCGCGGGGGTTCGGGCTGGCCCACGGGCTCGCCCCGGACGGTGATCCGGTCGCGGGCGGTCACGTTCAGCGCGGGCGAGGTGATGACCTTGCCGTTGACCTTGACCTCGCCGAGCTCGATCAACCGCTCCGCCTCGCGGCGCGAGGCGATGCCGGCGCGCGACAGGACCTTGGCGATGCGCTCGCCCTCGGGGGCGTCGGCCGGGGGCTTTGCGGGGGCTTTGGGCTTTTCTTTTTCGGCCATGACCATCATCCTGCGGCGCAAGGTGGCCAGCCCCGGGGGTTTTCCACCCCCGGACCCCCGAGGATATTTGAGCAAAGATGAAAGAGCAACGCGAAGGCTTCCGGTCGTTCATGGCACTGGCGCTGGAGGAGGCGCGGGCGGCGGCGGCGCGGGGAGAGGTGCCGGTCGGCGCGGTGGTGGTGCGCGGGGCCGAGGTGGTGGCGCGGGCGGGGAACCGGACACGGGAGTTGAAGGACCCCACGGCCCATGCCGAGATGCTGGCGATCCGCGAGGCCTGCCGGCTGGCGGGGTCGGAGCGGCTGGGGGGGCATGATCTCTATGTGACGCTGGAGCCCTGCCCGATGTGTGCGGCCGCGATCTCGGCGGCGCGGATCGGGCGGCTTTACTACGGGGCGGCGGATCCGAAGTCGGGGGGCGTGGCGGTGGGGGCACGGGTCTTCAGCCACCCGCAGTGCCACCACGTTCCCGAGGTCTACGACGGGATCGGGGCGGGGGAGGCGGAGGCGCTGCTGAAGGGGTTCTTCCAGGGCAGGCGGTAGCTGTCCACGCGTGGACAGCTTTGCCGGTTCAATGATTCCAATGACCTGTCGGCCGCGATTCAGGAAATGTTAACATCTGGAGAAGGCCCGTCAGATGCGGATCGGGTCCAGGACCTCGTGCTCGATCACCTGGACACCGGGGGGCAGGCCCGCCTTGAGCACGCTCGCGTCCTGCGCGAGGATCGGGAAGGTCCTGTAATGGCAGGGGATCACCCAGCGGAAGTTGAACCACTTGCGCGCGGCCCAGGCGGCGCGGGCCATGTCCATCGTGTAATGCCCGCCGCAGCAGAGGATGCCGATGTCGGGCTGGTGATACTCGGCCATCCAGGCCATGTCGGCCATGATGTCGGTGTCGCCCGAGAGGTAGATCGTGTGGCCCTCGCCCGCGATCATGAAGCCGGCGGCCGATCCGGCGGGCAGAAGGCCCTTGTCGCCGAAGTCGATGCTGGCGGAATGGACCGCGTTGACCATCGTCACCCTGGCCCCGCCCAACTCCAGCGTGCCGCCCTTGCCGAAGCCCACCGTCTGCGCCCCCTGGCCGTTCAGCCATTCCGAAAGCTCGTGGATGCAATGCACCTTGATCCCGAGCTTGCCCGCCAGCCGGGCGGCATCGGCGGCGTGGTCGCCATGGGCATGGGTCAGGAGAAGATGCGTGGCGCCCTGCACGGCCTCGTCCTCGCGGCCTGCGGGGAAGCTGGGGTTGCCGGTGATCCAGGGATCCACCAGGAGCACGGCCTCCTCGATCTCAATGCGAAAGCCGGAATGGCCGAGCCAGGTGATCTGCATGGGTCTCTCCATCTTCATTCGGGAAGGGGCCAGTTTCGGGAAATGTCGCGGTCCTGACAATCCGCAATCGTCGGAATGGCCTGATTGCCCTGCCGTCACCCGCCTTGCGCTTGCAGGGGCAGGGGCAGCGGGCTAAACGGGGGCCAAACCATCGGAGAGCCCAATGGCCATTGATATCGACACCGCCCGCAAGGTGGCAAAGCTGGCCCGGATCCGGGTCGAGGAGGCCGATCTGCCCAAGCTGGCTGGCCAGCTTTCGGGCATCCTGGGCTTCATGGAACAGCTGAACGAGGTGGACGTCGAGGGCGTGGAGCCGATGACCTCGGTCACGCCGATGCGGCTGAAGCGGCGGGTGGACGAGGTGACGGATGGCAATATCCAGGCGCAGGTCCTGAAGAACGCGCCGGATGCGCGCGAGGGGTTCTTTGCCGTGCCGAAGGTGGTGGAATGAGCGCGAATACATGGACCATCGCGGCGGCGCGGGATGCGTTGCGCAAGGGCGAGATCTCGGCGGTCGACCTGACCATGTCCTGCCTGACGGCGATCGACGCGGGCGATACGCTGAACGCCTTCGTGCACAGGACGCCCGAGATCGCGCTGGAACAGGCGCGGGCGGCGGATGCGCGGCTGAAGGCGGGCGATGCGCCCTCGATGTGCGGGATTCCCCTGGGGATCAAGGACCTGTTCTGCACCAAGGGGGTGCCGTCGCAGGCCGCTTCGAACATCCTGAAGGGCTTCAGGCCCGAGTATGAGTCGACCGTCACCTCGAAGCTGTTCGGCGCGGGCGCGGTGATGCTGGGCAAGCTGAACATGGACGAATTCGCCATGGGCTCGTCCAACGAGACCTCGTGCTACGGCAATGCCGTCAGCCCCTGGCAGCGCAAGGGGTCGAACGTCCAGCTGACGCCGGGCGGATCCTCGGGCGGCTCGGCTGCGGCGGTGGCGGCGGACCTGTGCCTGGCGGCGACGGGGACGGATACCGGGGGCTCGATCCGGCAGCCGGCGGCCTTTACCGGGATCGTGGGGATCAAGCCGACCTATGGCCGTGTGAGCCGCTGGGGCGTGGTGGCCTTTGCCTCGTCGCTGGACCAGGCCGGGCCGATGACCAAGTCGGTGCGCGATGCGGCGATCATGCTGCAGGCGATGGCGGGGCATGATCCGAAGGATTCGACCAGCGCCGACCTGGCCGTGCCGGATTTCGAAGCGGCGCTGACCGGCGACATCCGCGGCAAGGTCATCGGGATTCCGAAGGAATACCGGATGGACGGGATGCCCGAGGAGATCGATGCGCTGTGGGCGCGCGGGATCGAGATGCTGCGCGATGCCGGGGCCGAGGTGCGGGACATCTCGCTGCCCCATACGAAATACGCGCTGCCGGCCTATTACGTCATCGCCCCGGCCGAGGCCTCGTCCAACCTCGCCCGCTATGACGGGGTGCGCTATGGCCACCGCGCCAAGCTGAGCCATGGCGACGGCGTGACCGAGATGTACGAGAAGACCCGGGCCGAGGGTTTCGGCCCCGAGGTGCAGCGGCGGATCATGGTCGGGACCTATGTGCTGTCGGCCGGGTTCTACGACGCCTATTACAACCGTGCGCGGAAGGTGCGGGCGCTGATCAAGCGCGATTTCGAGACCGTGTTCGCGGAGGGAATCGACTCGATCCTGACGCCCGCGACGCCCTCGGCGGCCTTCGGGCTGGGCGAGATGGCGGATGTGGATCCGGTGAAGATGTATCTGAACGACGTCTTCACCGTGACGGTGAACCTGGCCGGGCTGCCGGGGATCTCGGTTCCCGTCGGGTTGGATCACCAGGGGCTGCCCCTGGGGCTGCAGCTGATCGGGCGGCCCTGGGAGGAGGGGGCGCTGCTCAATTACGCACATGTGTTGGAAAGCCGTGCGGGCTTTGTGGCCAAGGCCGGGAAATGGTGGTAAGGGGCGGCCGAAAGTTCGCTTGCCGAGGCAGTTGATGAGCCGTAATTCCATTGGTCCCGTTGCCGGCGCCGCCCTTGCGGCGCTGTTGCTGACCGCCTGCACCCCCTCGACCCAGAGCAGCGGCTCGGGCGTGGGGTTCCAGGACTACAACGCCTATGTCCGTGGGGCGCAGCCGCAGCCGGTGACGGTCGCCCCGCCCGCCGCCGGCTTCGATCCGGCCGCGGCCTCGGCGGCGATCGACCGGGCCTCGGGCGTGACCCCGCCGCCGGTGGTGACGCCACTGCCGGGGACGGATGCCGGCATCATCAGCGACAACCGCCCGCGCGGCGGCGCTCCGGCCGGGATCCAGGAGGAATCGGGCGAGGTCAGCCACGCCGGCATCTCGGACGAGCAGGACTTCACCGCCGTCGCGGCGCGCGAGACGATCGAGAGCGACGCGGAGCGAATCGCGCGCAACCGGGCGGACTATGTCGTGGTCCAGCCGAAGGACCTGCCGCAGCGGCCGGGGGATACCGGGCCGAACATCGTCGAATTCGCGCTGGCCACCAACCACGCGCCCGGCGTGCAGATGTACAAGCGCAGCGGCCTGGGCTCGCGCGATTCAAGCTCGGCCTGCGCCAAGTTCGCCTCGCCGGATCTGGCGCAGCAGGAGTTTCTGGCCAAGGGCGGGCCGGAGCGTGACCGGATGGGCGTGGACCCGGACGGCGACGGCTTCGCCTGCGCCTGGGACCCGCGCCCGTTCCGCACCGCGCTGCAGTGAGCCTGACGCATCCGTCGCCGAACTTCGGCGACCGGCGCGGCAGGCGGGTGGAACTGGTCGTGCTGCATTACACCGCGATGCCCGGCTGCGCCGAGGCCCTGGCGCGGCTATGCGACCCTGCGGCCGAGGTTTCGGCGCATTACCTGATCGACGTGGATGGAACGGTCCTGTCCATGGTGGACGAGGGCGCGCGGGCCTGGCATGCCGGGGCGGGCGAATGGCGGGGCGAGGGGGATGTGAACTCGCGCTCGATCGGGGTGGAACTGGCCAATCCGGGCGACCGGCCGTTCGCCGAGCCGCAGATGCGGGCGTTGGAGCGGGTGCTGTCCGGGATCCTGGACCGGCATGGCCTGGCGCCGCGGGCGGTGATCGGTCACAGCGACATGGCCCCCGGCCGCAAGGGCGACCCCGGCCGCCGCTTCGACTGGCGCAGGCTGGCGGAGGAGGGGCTGTCGGTCTGGCCCACTCCGGTCGCGGCCCCCCCTCCCCATCCCTCCCCCACGCGGGGGGAGGGAGGCGCTTCACCCGACATGGCGGGTTTCCTGGACGACCTGCGGGCCTTCGGCTATCCCGAGGCCGCGCCCGCGACGCTGCTGGCCGCCTTCCGCCTGCGCTTCCGGCCCTGGGCGCAGGGGCCGCTGGACGACGCCGACCGGGCGCTTGCGGCGGGGCTGCGCCGTTTTGCCGATTGACGCGCCGGGCCTGCCTGCCTAACTGATCCCGCGCGGAGGGCTGGATGACCGCGGGGTGCAAGCCTCGAGGAAAGTCCGGACTCCCGTTGGCAAGGGTGCCGGGTAACGCCCGGCGGGGGCAACCCCAGGGAAAGCGCCACAGAGAACAGACTGCCCTTGTCCGCAAGGGTAACGGTGAAAAGGTGGGGCAAGAGCCCACCGCGGGACTGGCAACAGGACCGGCATGGCAAGCCCCACCCGGAGCAACGCCAAATAGGGGCCTCGCGCGGGGGCCGGTCCCGAAAGGGATACCGCCCGCAGGGACGCCAACGCCCGAGAGGCCCGGGTTGGCAGCTTGACCGCCGTGGCGACACGGTCGGCAGAGGAATGGTCATCCAGAGGGGCAACCCTTGGACAGAATCCGGCTTACAGGCTCTCCGCGCAGTCACGATCCCGTGCCCTTGATACAGGTCAATGCCAAGGCCGACCGGACGCGGCCCGATCATACTGTGGATGCGCCATTGCATCCATCTGGACAGGAGGGACAGATGACCAAGGCATTCTCCATCATAGTGGCCATGGCCCTCGGGGCCGCCGCTCCCGCGTTGGCACAGGGGCAACCCGGCTGGGGCATGGGGCCGGGCTGGGGCATGGGCTCCGGCGGTATGGGATCCGGCTGGGGTATGGGCCCCGGTTGGGAGGGCCCCGGCTGGGGCATGGGGCCGGGAATGGGGCCGGGAATGGGGCAGGGCTGGGGCATGGGCCCCGGCGGCGGAATGCCCGGCTGGGGCATGGGACCGGGCGGCATGGGGCCCGGAGCCATGGGGCGCGGGATGATGATGGGCGGCATCGACGCCGACCAGAGCGGCGACATCTCGGCCGAGGAAGCGGCGGCCCATGCCGAGGCGATGTTCGCGCTGATGGACGGCAATGCCGATGGCGTGCTGGAAGCAGGTGAGTTCGGCGCGGGGCGGATGGGGATGATGAACCCCTGGGCCCCCGGCATGGCGCAGGCGATGCAGGAACGCCACGCGCAACGCTTCGCCGCGCGGGATGGCGACGGCGACGGCAAGGTCACGATGGCCGAATTCCTTGCCGCCGAGAAGGCGCAGTACGATGCCGCCGACAAGGATGGCGACGGCAAGGTCTCGCCCTGGGAGTTGCGGGCGGCGATGTGGCAATAAGTCAGCCGATTGCGGTTGACTCTGCCACGAAGCTGGCTAAAAGGCGGGCTTCAAGGATTTGACCGGGGGCCGATGGTTTCCCCGATGCAGAGGAAGCGACCATGGCAAAGCCCGCCACCATCAAGATCCGCCTGAACTCGACCGCGGGCACCGGCCACTTCTACGTGACCAAGAAGAACGCCCGCACGATGACCGAGAAGATGGTCATCAAGAAATACGATCCCGTGAAGCGGGAGCATGTCGAATACAAGGAAGGCAAGATCAAGTAAGATCCGCCGATCCAAGGGGAATCAGGGGCCGTGTCCGGGGGACGCGGCCCTTTCCTTTTGCGGTAAGCCGACGCTGATGCGAATTCCCGTGCCGCCGCTTGACGGACGGGGGGCGGGCGGCGATCCCATGCGGGTCACGCAGCGGAGACCGAGATGGAACGCAATCACCGGGAAGAACATTACGTCGCGCGGGTCGGCTGGCTCAGGGCGGCGGTGCTGGGGGCGAATGACGGCATCGTCTCGACCGCCTCGCTGATCGTGGGGGTCGCGGCCGCCTCGGGCCGGGGCGAGGTGCTGCTGGCCGGGGCGGCGGGCCTTGCGGCGGGGGCCCTGTCGATGGCGGCGGGGGAATATGTCAGCGTCTCGTCCCAGGCCGATACCGAGGCCGCCGACATCACCCGCGAGCGGCGGGAGATCGCCGCGGACCCCGCCGAGGAGCTGCGCGCGCTGGCCGGGATCTACGAGGACCGGGGCGTGCCGCCCGAACTGGCCCGGCAGGTGGCGGCGGCCTTGCATGCGAAGGACCCGCTGGCGGCCCATGTGCGCGACGAGCTGGGGATCTTCGAGCATACCGAGGCAAGGCCGCTGGTGGCGGCGGGGGCCTCGGCCCTGACCTTCGGCGTGGGGGCGGCCCTGCCGCTGGCGGCGGCGGCGCTGGCGCCCGAGCCGCAGATCGCGCTTTGGGTCACCGCCTTGTCGCTGGTCTTCCTGGCGCTGCTGGGAGCGGTGGGCGCGAAGGCGGGCGGGGCGAGCCTGCCCCGCGCCGTGGCGCGGGTGACCTTCTGGGGGGCGGTCGCGATGGCGGTGACCTGGGCGGTCGGCCATGTCTTCGGCGCGGTGGTCTGAAACGCAAAGGGGCCGGTCCTGCGACCGGCCCCCCGAGGGTTCCTTGCTGCGGTTATTCGCGGTTGCCCATGAATTGCAGCAGGAACATGAACATGTTGATGAAGTTCAGATACAGGTTCAGCGCGCCCATGATCGCGGACTTGCCAAGCCATTCCTGGTCCATCGCCTGCGCATGCTGGACGTAATCCATCTTGATGCGCTGGGTGTCGAAAGCGGTGAGACCGGCGAAGATCAGGAGGCCGATCACCGAGATCGCGAAGGCCAGCGCGCCCGAGCCGAGGAAGATGTTCAGGATCGAGGCGACGATCAGCCCGATCAGGCCCATCATCAGGAAGGTGCCCATGCCCGACAGGTCGCGCTTGGTGATATAGCCGTAGAGCGACAGGCCGGCGAAGGCGATCGAGGTGACCAGGAAGGTCTGCGCGATCGAGATGCCGGTGAAGGCCTTGAAGATCCAGGCCAGCGACAGGCCCATCACGGCGGCGAAGGCGTAGAAGAACAACTGCGCCCCGGCGGCCGATAGCCGGTTGATCATCGCGCCGAAGGCGAAGACCATTGCCAGCGGCGCGAACATGACGACCCAGCCCAGGATGTTCGGCTGCAGCGTCATCGGGTCGCGGAAGACCGCGAGCAGTGCGTCCGTCGTGCCGACACCCCAGGCGACGCCGGCCGTGACCAGCATCGCCACGGACATCAGCCCGTAGACCTTGTTCATATGGGCGCGAAGCCCTTCGTCGATCTGCGCGCGGGCGCCGACGCCTGCGCTGCGGATCGTGTCGTATTGAGCCATTGAAGCCTCCGATGTTGTCCCTAAGGGCAACGCCGGGGGAACCGGCGCGACCTCATGCGGGAAATATCGGAACGAACGCCTGCGATTTCAAGCGCCTCCTCGCGCGCGCGTAGAAGATTCCCGGTCAGAGTGTCCAATGTGCCGGGGGATCCCAGAGCGGGCGGGCGGCCTCGGTCCTGGCTTCGTCATGGGTAAGGCCGATGTCGCGCAGAAGATGCGGGTCGAGCCGGGCCAGCGCCTTGCGGCTGCGGTGTGCTTCCAGCGCGGCGGCGAGGGCGGCGAGCGGACGGGGGCGGCGGGCCAGGAGACGGAGGGCGAGGGTGGTCATGGGGTCATCCTTTTCGGTGATGCATTGGGAGGGAGGGTTCATTTCTGTTGATGAACATGCGCTTCCGTGGCACATTTCTCAAACGAATGATTGTGACGAGACTGATCAGGATCCGTGATATGCCGCGCAACCTCGACCTTGCCTCCCTCCGCTCTTTCGTCACCGTGGCCGATGTCGGCGGGGTGACGCGGGCGGCGGGGTATCTGAACCTGACGCAATCGGCGGTCTCGATGCAGATCAAGCGGCTGGAGGAATCGCTGGGCCTGACGCTGTTCCTGCGCGCGGCGCGGAAGCTGGCCCTGTCGCCCGAGGGCGAGCAGCTTCTGTCCTATGGCCGCCGGATGCTGGCGCTGAACGACGAGGTGCTGTCCCGCTTCTCGACCAGCTGCTGCCAGGGCTCGATCCGGCTGGGGGTGCCGCATGACGTGGTCTATCCGGCGATCCCCGGCATCCTGCGGCGGATGGCGCAGGCCTATCCGATGGTGCAGATCAACCTGGTGTCCTCGTTCACCCTGCTGATGAAGGAGGAATTCGCCCGGGGCGAGTTCGACGTGATCCTGACCACCGAGGAGGCGCCGGAGGCGGCGGCCGAGGTGGTCTCGGCCCGGCCGCTGGTCTGGGTCGGCGCGCCGGGGGGCAATGCCTGGCAGCGGCGGCCGCTGCGGCTGGGGTTCAAGGACAGCTGCATCTTCCGCCCGACGGCGCAGGGCGCGCTGGACGCGGCGGGCATCGCCTGGGACATGGCCACCGGGGGGGAAAGCGAGCAGGCGGTCGAGGCGACGGTGGCGGCGGACCTGGCGATCTCGGTGCGGATGGCGGGCAGCATCCCGGAGGGGATGGAGCCGATCACCGGCGACAACCTTTTGCCGCCCCTGGGCGAGATGAAGCTGGCGCTGTACCGCGGCAACCGCCGCAACGACGAGGCGCTGGAGATGCTGCTGGCCGAATTGCGCTGCGGCTACGGCTGCTGAACCCGGATCACCACCTTGCCGGTGGCCTTGCGGGCGCGCAGAAGCTCCAGCCCCTCGGGAAAGGCCGAGAAGGGCAGGACCTGGCCGATATGCGGGCGCAGCGTGCCCTCGGCCCGCCAGCGCAGAAGCTGGGCCATGCTGGCGGCGGCACGGGCCGGGGCATGGGCCTGGAAGCCGCCGTACCAGAAGCCCGAGACGGTGAGGTTCTTGACCAGGAGGAGGTTGGCCGGCACCTGCGGCACCTGGCCCGAGGCGAAGCCGATCGCCAGAAGCCGCCCCTCGGGCCGGCAGGCGCGGAGCGCGGCGTCGAAGGCCGGTCCGCCGACCGCGTCATAGACCACGTCCACGCCGCCCTCGGCGCGCAGGCGGTCCTTCAACCCCCCGGCCTCGCTGTCGATCAGCACGTTGGCCCCCGCCGCCCCGGCCACCGCCAGCCGGTCGGTCCCCCGGGCCGAGGCGATGACCCGCGCGCCGAGACGCTTGCCGATCTCGACCGCCGTAAGCCCGACGCCGCCCGCCGCGCCGGTGACGAACAGCGTCTCGCCGGGTTGCAGCCGCGCGACATGGCTCAGCGCAAGGTGCGAGGTGCCATAGGCGATGGGAAAGCCCGCGGCCTCGTCGAAGGACATGGCGTCGGGCAGGGCGGCGAGGGCCGGCGCCGGGACGCCGATCCGCCCGGCCAGCGCGCCGCTGGTGCAGGTGCCCAGGACGCGCGTGCCGATCGCGGGGCCCTTGGCGCCGGGGCCGAGCGCCTCGACCACGCCGGAAAACTCCATGCCGGGGATATAGGGCGGGGCGACGCGGACCTGATACTTGCCCTCGATCATCAGGAGGTCGGCGAAGTTCAATCCCACCGCCGCGACCCGCACCAGCACCTCGCCTTCTGCGGGAGTTGGGTCGGGAAGCCGGACCCGCTGCGGGGCGGCCCCAGGTGCCGGGATCTGCCAACTCTCCATGGATTGTCTCCGATATTATCTTTCGTTTCGCGTGAAAACCTTGGTTCATTTCGCAACCGGGAACAATAATCCGATAGCGGCCAGCGGGCAATCTTTTGCAAAACGCGAAAGTCTTGTGTTATGTTCGCAAAATGCAATGCAAAGCGAGATTCCCGCATAAGGCGAGTTGCGGCGTCAAGGGGCGTATCGCTGATCGTCCTGGGGACAACTCCGCCGTGTCTTATACATGTGGATAATTGGACTTATCCAAAAGGACAGGTTTTCCCGGTCGATCAAACTTTTCTTCGCGACCTCCCGATCCGGGCAATTTTGGCACGGAACTTGCTTATAGGTTTGCAAGGGGACTGACTTGTACTCGGAGTGAAGAATGAAACATCCTGTAGACGCCCATGTCGGCAAGCGTATCCGTCACCGCCGCTGGATGGTGGGCATGACGCAACAGCAACTGGCCGACAAGGTTGGCATCAAGTTCCAGCAGATCCAGAAATACGAAACCGGCATGAACCGGGTCAGCGCCTCGCGGCTGTGGGATGTCGCGGATGCGCTGGGGGTGTCGATCTCGTTCTTCTTCGAGGGGCTTGCCGACGGTCAGGCGGTCGCCGCGCAGGCGCAGGGCGACATGATGGCCGACAAGGAGGCGCTGGAACTGGTGCGCTCCTACTATGCCATCCCCGAGGCGCAGCGCCGCCGCCTGTTCGACTTGGCCCGCGTGCTGTCGGACGCCGCCTGAGCTTGACCTCGGCCTCGCGAGCCGTTAGCGCCCGCGAGGCTGGCCCCTTCGGCCCGCGGATGACGGAGGGGCGGGATGCGTGTGACACCGGAACTGGCCAGGGATCTGGTCGCCACCGCGCATGAACTGGCCGATGCGGCCCGCACCGCGACACTGCAGCATTTCCGCAGCCGGGACCTGACGGCCGATACCAAGGAAACCCACCGTTTCGACCCGGTGACCGAGGCCGACCGGCTGTCGGAGGCGCAGATGCGCGCGATCTTGGCGCGCCGTCGCCCGGCCGACGGCATCCTGGGCGAGGAATATGGCGCGGTCTGCGGCAGCACCGGGCTGACCTGGGTGCTGGACCCGATCGACGGCACGCGCGGCTATCTCTCGGGCACGCCGACCTGGGGGGTGCTGATCTCGGTCCGCGACGCGACGGGGCCGATCTACGGCATCATCGACCAGCCCTATATCGGCGAACGCTTCGAGGGCGGGCTGGGCCGGGCGCTGGTGCGGGGACCCCTGGGCGAGGCGCCGCTGGCCGTGCGCGCGCCGCGGGCGCTGAACGAGGCGATCCTGTTCTCGACCTTCCCCGAGGTGGGCACCGAGGAGGAGGGCGCGGCATTCCGCCGGGTGGCCAGGCGGGCCAGGCTGGTGCGCTACGGGATGGACTGCTACGCCTATGCGCTGGTCGCGGCCGGGCAGATCGACCTGGTGATCGAGGCCGGGCTGCAGGCCTATGACGTGCAGGCCCCGATCGCGGTGATCGAGGCGGCCGGCGGCATCGTCACCGACTGGAAGGGCCGCCCCGCGCCCGAGGGCGGCCGGATCATCGCGGCCGCGAGCCCCGCCCTGCATGCCGAGGCGTTGCAACTGCTCAACGGTTGAGCGATTTTTCTTGTTCGGATGGATTTCGGCGGCTAGAGAGCCGCTGCCGCCGTGTCCTTCTCCCTTCCGACGGTCGGCTGATGCGGCAGAAGGGTGCACGAGGCCGTTGCGTCCATGCCCGATATCCTGATCCGCAACGCCCTGGTCGTGGTGACGATGAACGCTGCCCGGGCCGAACTGGCCGGGGCCGACATCTATATCCGCGACGGCGTGATCCTGGCGGTCGGCCGCAACCTTGCCGCGGCCGAGGCGCAAGTGATCGAGGCAGCGGGCTGCGTTGTCACTCCCGGCCTGGTGAACACGCATCACCACCTGTACCAGACCCTGACGCGGGCGGTGCCGGGGGGGCAGGATGCGCTGCTGTTCGGCTGGCTGAAGACGCTGTATCCGATCTGGGCGCGCTTCGGTCCCGAGGAGATCTTCACCTCGGCCCAGGTCGGGCTGGCGGAGCTGGCGCTGTCGGGCTGCACGATGACCTCGGACCACCTGTATCTTTATCCCAACGGCGCGCGACTGGACGACACGATCGCGGCGGCGGGCGAGGTGGGGCTGCGCTTTCATCCGACGCGCGGCGCGATGTCGATCGGCGAAAGCGCGGGGGGCCTGCCGCCGGACAGCCTGGTGGAAAGCGAGCGCGCGATCCTGGACGACATGATCCGTGTGGTCGATGCCTTTCACGACCCGCAGCCGGGCGCGATGGTGCGGGTGGGGCTGGCGCCCTGCTCTCCCTTCTCGGTCAGCCGCGAGCTGATGCGGGACGCGGCCCTGCTGGCGCGGGACAAGGGCGTGATGCTGCACACCCATCTGGCCGAGAACGACGAGGACGTGGCCTATTCGCTGGAACGCTTCGGCTGCCGTCCGGGACAATATGCCGAGGATCTGGGCTGGACCGGGCCGGACGTCTGGCATGCGCATTGCGTGAAACTGGACGGCTCGGAGATCGACCTGTTCGCGCGGAGCCATACCGGGGTCGCGCATTGCCCCTGCTCGAACTGCCGGCTCGGCTCGGGCATCGCGCCGGTCCGGGCGATGCGGGATGCGGGGGTGAAGCTGGGGCTGGGGGTCGACGGCTCGGCCTCGAGCGACGCAAGCAACCTGATCGCCGAGGCGCGGATGGCGCTCCTGCTGCAGCGGGTGGCGCGGGGGGCGGATGCGATGGCCGCGCGCGAGGCGCTGGAGATCGCGACGCTGGGCGGGGCGCGGGTGCTGGGGCGGGGCGACCTAGGGTCGATCGAGGTGGGCAAGCGGGCGGATCTGGCGATCTGGGATATGAACGGGGTCGAGGCGGCGGGGAGCTGGGATCCAGTGGCGGCACTGGTCCTCTGCGGCCCGACGCGGGTGCGCGACCTGATCGTGGACGGGCGGCCCGTGGTGCGCGAGGGCCGGATGGTGACGCTGGACCTGCCCCTGGTCCTGGAGCGACAACGCTTCCTGGCCGCGCGGCTGGTGGGCTAGGCTCTCTGGCGGGGGCGGGGGGCTTGCGCTAGAAGGCCGGGAAGGAGGGCCCGATGTCCCACAATTTTGAAGCCCAGCGGCGTGAAACCTTTGACACCTTCCGCCAGTCGAAGGGGATCAGCCTGCCGAAGACGGCGGTGGTCGAATATGCCTTCTTCATCGAGGAACTGGACGCCTCATGGCCGGCGCTGGAACGGGCGCTGCGGCTGGAAGGGTTCCGCACCCGGCGGCTGAAGGACGGCGAGACGCTGGTCGCCGCGATCGGGCCGATCCCGGTGACGGCGGAGGAGATCTGGAAATACGAGCGGATCGCGACCTCGATCGCGCTGAAGCATGATTTCTACCCGGATGGCTGGGAACTGGCGGAGTAGCTGTCCAGGCGCGGGCAGGATTTCCGACCGTTTGAAATCGGCAGGCTGGCCATGGGCGTCGGGGTGGTCTCGACCAGTCCGGCGGCTGCCCCCATCCCCGCCCCACGGAGAGGAAGGGGAGGTGCTTCTGGCGGGCCTCGGGGCGCTTGGGGCCTTGCGGCCTGTGGCGGGCGTCGGAGCCTTCGGCGGGGATATTTGCGCCAGTATGAAGGGGCTTTCAGGTCGGAAGGCGGCGGCCGTTCACCCAGACTTCGGCCACGGCGCGGTCGTCGCCCATCATGATGGTGGGGAAAAGCTCTTGCCAGAGATCCCCGGCCCGGCGGGTGGCCTGTTCGATGGCGGGGGTGGAGGCGAGGTCGATCACCACGAGGTCGGCTTCCATTCCCGGCGCGATGTTGCCGATCCGGTCCTCGGCGTGCAAGGCGCGGGCGGAGCCCTGGGTGGCCAGCCACCAGAGCTGCGACGGGTGCAAGGACTGGCCGCGCAGCTGGGCGACCTCATAGGCGGCGGCCATGGTGCGCAGCATCGAGAAGTTCGAGCCGCCGCCGGTGTCGGTGGCGAGGCCGACGCGGAGCCGGGTGGCGAGGCCCATGTCGAAGAGACCCGAGCCGATGAAGGTGTTCGAGGTCGGGCAGTGGACGAGGGAGGCCCCGGCCTCGACCAGCCGGGCGCGCTCGCGGTCGGTCAGGTGGATGGCATGTCCGTAGACGGCGCCCTCGCGCAGGAGGCCCTGCGCCTCGTAGGTGTCGAGATAGTCGCGGGATTGCGGGAAGAGCGACCGGACCCAGGCGATCTCGTCGGTCTGTTCCGAGAGATGGGTCTGCATCAGGCAGTCGGGATATTCGCGCCAGAGTTGGCCGAGGGCGTGCAGTTGCTCGGGGGTGGACGTGGGCGAGAAGCGCGGGGTGATGACATAGGAGAGGCGGTCCACCCCATGCCATTTTTCCAGAAGCCGCTTGCTGTCGTCGTAGGCGGACCCGGCGGTGTCGCGCAGGCCCTCGGGAGCGTTGCGGTCCATGCAGGTCTTGCCCGCGAAAAGCCGCATCCCGCGCGATTGGGCGGCGGTGAAGATCGCGTCGACGGATGCCGGGTGGATGGTGGCGTAGGTCGAGACGGTGGTGGTGCCGCGCGCCAGCACCAGGTCGAGGTAGCGGTTCGCGATCTCCTGCGCATAGGCGGGATCGGAAAAGCGCATCTCCTCGGGGAAAGTGTAGCTGTTCAGCCAGTCGATCAGCCGCTTGCCCCAGGAGGCGATGATCGCGGTCTGCGGATAGTGGACATGGGCGTCGACGAAGCCGGCGGAGATGAGCTTTTGCCCATGGTCATGGACACGCGCCCGGGGGTAGCGGGCGCGCAAAGCGGCAGCCTCGCCCACGGCAGCGATGCGGCCATTCTCGATGGCGACAGCGCCCTGGCTGAGTGGGCGCGCGGCGCCCGGGCCGTCGCGGAACGGATCGCCGTCGAAGCGGATCACCTGGCCGAGAAGTAGGTCTGTCATGCTGTCCCCCGCGTGCAGGCGGCCAGACTAAGGCCATTCGCCCGCGCGGTAAATTCACCGCCGCCCCTGTTTCCCTGAAACAGTTTTCGCTAAGGTCGCGGCAATCGCACGGGGGAAGAATGGCGGAAGACCTGGCCGAAACCGAGGACGAGGTGCTGGACCAGCCCCGGATCGACGCCGTCCTGGCCGCGGTCGAGGCGGGGGATGGGGAAGGCGTCGATTCGCTGCTGGACCCGCTGCACGCGGCCGATATCGCCGACCTGCTGGAGCAGATCGGCCCCTCGGACCGGCGGGCGCTGCTGGCGCTCTGGTCGCATGAGATCGACGGCGAGATCCTGTCGGAAATCTCGGAAGGGATCCGCGAGGAAGTGGTCGAGGCCATGCCGCGCGAGGTGCTGGCCGAGGCGGTGCGCGACCTGGAAACCGACGATGTGGTCGATATCCTGGAGGACCTGGACGCGCCGCAGCAGGAGCTGATCCTGACGGCGCTGGAGGATGCCGACCGGGTCGCGGTCGAGCAGGCGATGGCCTATCCCGAGAACTCGGCCGGGCGACTGATGCAGCGCGAGCTGGTGGTCGCGCCCGAGCACTGGACCGTGGGCGAGGCGATCGACTTCCTGCGCGGCGCGGAACACCTGCCGGACCAGTTCTATCACGTGATCCTGGTCGATCCCCGGATGACCCCGGTGGGATATGTGACCCTGGGGCGGATCCTGTCCTCGGGCCGCGAGGCGCGGCTGCGCGACATCACCGAGGACAGTTTCCGCAGCGTGACGGCGACCGATGCCGAGGCCGATGTCGCCTATATCTTCAACCAGTATCACCTGATCTCCTGCCCGGTGGTCGATGGCTCGGGCCGGCTGGTGGGGGTGATCACCATCGACGATGCGATGAACGTGCTGGATGAGGAGCACGAGGAAGACATGCTGCGGCTGGCGGGCGTGGGCGACGAGGCGGATGTGAGCGACGGGCCGGTCGAGACGGTGAAGCAGCGGCTTCCCTGGCTGGTCGTCAACCTCTTCACCGCGTCGCTTTCGGCGCTGGTGATCAGCCAGTTCCAGAATACGATCGCCACGCTGGTGGCGCTCGCGGCGCTGATGCCGATCGTGGCCTCGACCGGGGGAATCGCCGGGACGCAGTCGCTGGCGGTGGCGGTGCGGGCCCTGGCGACGCGCGACCTGACGCGGGCCAATGCGGCGCGGGTGGTGCGGCGCGAGCTTCTGGCGGGGATGATGAACGGGGTGGGCCTCGCGCTGATCCTGGGGGCGGCGGGGGTGGTGATCTTCGGTGACTGGCATCTGGGCGCGGTGCTGGGGCTGGCGATGATCGTGAACCAGATCGTCGCGGCGCTGGGGGGCGTGCTGGTGCCCCTGACGCTGGAGCGGATGGGGCTGGACCCGGCGCTGGCCTCGGGGACCTTCGTGACGACGCTGACGGATGTGATGGGATTCTTTGCCTTTCTGGGGCTGGCGACGGTGATGCTGACATGACGGATGTGAAAGCGCCCGATTTCAAGGCGGTTGCGCGGGCAGAGGCCTTCGCCCGGCGGGCGGCGGCCTTTGCCGCGGGGCAGGGGCAGGCGGCCGAGATCCTGGCGGATTTCCTGGCGCCGCACCGGGGCAAGGCGCTGTCGGGCTACATGCCGATGCGGTCGGAGATCGACCCCTTGCCGGCGATGGCGGCGCATCAGGGGCCGGTGGGGGTGCCGGTGATCCTGGAGAAGGCGGCGCCCTTGCGGTTCCGCGAGTGGTCGCCGGGCTGCCGGCTGGTCGAAGGCGCCTTCAGGGCGATGATCCCGGAGGAGGGGGCCTGGATCGAGCCCCAGGTCATGATCGTGCCGATGCTGGCCTATGATGCGCGGGGTTATCGGCTGGGTTATGGCGGCGGGTTCTACGACCGGACGCTGGAGCTGTTGCGCGCGCGCGGGCCGGTGCTGGCGGTGGGGTTCGCCTTTGGGGCGCAGGAGATGGCGGAGGTGCCGGTGGACGGGTTCGACCAGCGGCTGGACGCGGTGGTCACGGAGAAGGGCGTCACTCTCTTCGGCTGATCGCTCGTCGATGACTTCGTCACTCCTCGCGGCCGAGGAGGAGACGCAGTCGAACGATGAGGGGGCCGTCAGTGCGCGATCTCTTCCTGGCGGACGAACATGTTGCCCCAGGCGCGGTCGATCAGCTCGGGCGTCATCTGGTAGGGGATGTTCTCAAACTCGCAGACCGCGATCATCTGGTCGATCAGGAACACCGGCTGGTAGTTGGCATAGTTGTTCTGGATCGTCGGGAACCTGACCTTCATCAGGTGCATCAGCGCCGTTTCGTCCAGCGGCATCTTCTTCTTGCGCGCGACCATGGCGAAGATCTTCAGGAAGTTCTCCTGGCTGGGGCCGTCGATCTTGATCTTGAAGAAGATCCGGCGCAGCGCCGCGCCGTCGAAGATCTGGTTCGGGTGGAAGTTGGTCGAGAAGATCACCAGCGTGTCGAAGGGCACGGTGAATTTCTCGCCCGACTGCAGGGCCAGGATGTCGCGGGATTCCTCCAGCGGCACGATCCAGCGGTTGACGATCTTCTGCGGCGGCTCCTGCTGGCGGCCGAGGTCGTCGATGATGAAGATGCCGCCGGTGGCCTTGAGCTGCAGG
This sequence comes from Tabrizicola soli, assembly GCF_015999335.1. GTDB lineage: Bacteria > Pseudomonadota > Alphaproteobacteria > Rhodobacterales > Rhodobacteraceae > Tabrizicola > Tabrizicola soli. The sequence goes on from NZ_JAEACP010000018.1 coordinate 40,253, forward strand.
GGCGCCTGGTAGGTGCGGGCGGTGGGGTTGTAGTTGAGGTCCAGCATGTCGAGGCTGAGTTCGCCGCCGGTGATGACCGAGGGGCGCTCGCAATAGACATAGCGGTTGTCGAAGCGGTTCGAGGTGCGGCGCAGCGAGTTCGGGTCGTCCACCGCGGCCTCGGCGGCGGAATGGACGATCGGGTCGTAGACGCTGATGATCTGGCCGGAATATTCGATCGCGCGGGGGACATAGACCTTGTCGCCAAGCGCGGCGCGGATGCCGTGGCTGATCGAGGACTTGCCGTTGCCCGGCGGGCCGTAGAGCAGGATCGAGCGGCCGGAGGTCACGGCGGGGCCGAGGTTGTCGATCAGGTCGGGCGGCAGGATCAGGTGGCCCATGCCGGACATCAGCTGGTCCCGGTTCAGGCGGATGTCGCGCACCGACTGGCGCTTGATCTGCACGCCATACTGATCCAGCGGTACCGGCATCGCGCCGTAGTATTCGGACTGCGAGAGGGCATCCAGCGCGCGCGCCTTGCCGGCATCGGTCAGCTCGTAGCCCATCTCGTTGCCGGCATTGGCATGCAGCGTGCCGGTCGCGGTCAAAAGCTTCTGCGACCGGGCGAGGTCCACCAGTTCCTGGGTCAGCGGCACCGGCAGGCATATCACCTTGGACAGTGCGGAGACCTGGTCCTGGTTGGTGCGGAACATCGACTTCAAGAGGATGTCACGCATCATCACGGTCGAGAGGCCGGTATCGGCCAGCGACCGGGGCGAGGGTGGCGGCGTGACGCCGGACACCGGGGCTTCAGCGTTCATTCGACAAGCTCCGTGGACAATCGCGGCAAAGGGCTTTGATTTGAGTCTTAGGCGTAACTTGTGTCAGACCTGTGGCCAGATGGCGGCAACAAGATAGATCACGACCATGGCCGAAAGCGCCACGCCGAAGGGCATGATGCGCCAGTGCCGGAAGCCGACCCACTGGTCCGAGGCGCGGCTTACGGCGGGAATCAGGCGGACCAGCTGCACGGCAAGGGTGGCGCCCAACATGCTGAGGGCGATGAGGATCAGCACCTCGCCGATGGGCGCGCCGACGAAGACCGGCGAGATCGCGGCGGCGAACTTGCCGTCGCCGCCGGGAAAGCGGAACAGCGCGAAGGCGAGGTAGGCGATCAGGATCCCGATCCCGAGGAAGGCGAAGCCCCAGAACCAGGCGGTCCAGGTCGGCACGGCGAGCCAGCCAAGAAGCGGCCAGACGGCGGCCATCGCCATGACCGCCCTGTTCGGGATCTTGAGGCGCTTGAGGTCGCTGAGGGCCGCCCAGATCGCGATGGGCAGCACGGGAACCAGCAGGATCAACGCTCCGGTCGGGGTAATCATTACAGCTTCACATTGGAATCGAGGGTTTCAAGGCTGCGTGCCGCAGCGTCGAAATACTGCGGATGCGTGTCGATCGCCTGCTGCAACAGGCCCTTGCCCACCGCGACATCGCCCTGCTTGATCGCGGCGAGCCCGAGGGAATAGAGGAGCTCCGCCCGCTCGGTCTGGGTCATGCGGACCACGGGCAGGTCGTATTTGCGCTGGGCGGCGCGGGCGAGGACGAGGTTGTTCTTGGCGGTGAACATCGACGGGTCGTAGGTCAGCGCCTCGGTGAACAGCTTCTCTGCGCCCGCCGCGTCGCCCCGGGTCAGCTTGGAAAAGCCCCAGTTGTTCAGCACGCTGGCCGGCCGCGTGGTCAGGCCGGTGGCGGTCTCGTAGAAGCTGTCGGCCTTCTTCCAGTTCTTGTCGGCATCGGCCACCATCGCCTCGAGCCGGTAGCGGTCGAAGCTTTCGTGGGTGGGCGGGATCTGGTTCAGTTCGGCCTTGGCCTCGGCCCATTGGTTCGAGCGGATCAGCGCGTCGGCCAGCATCACCCGGTCATCGGCCACCGCCTCGGGATGGGCGACGACCTGGCGCCAGACCTGCGCGGCCTCGGTCGGTTTCTGGGCGCGGGTCAGGGATTTGCCGAGGCCGCGCATCAGGTCGACGCGGCCGGGGTTGTCCTGGACGGCCTTGGTGAAATAGGCCACCGCCTCGCCGGGGTCGGCGACGGTGAGCATCACCTCGTTCAGGTTGGATTCGTCGATGACGTTGATGTCCTTCATCGCCCGCTTGACCTGCGCGTCGGAATTGTTCTGGCAGGCGGACAGGGCGAGGGCGCTGCCGAGGCAGAGCATGACAAGACCCGGGTGGCGCATCTTGGGCGTCCTTTTTTCAGACTGCTCGTTGACTGCTCGGGGTCCCGTCTAGAGCTGGGTGAGAAGGACGTATTTGCCCTTTTCCTGCCGGACGAGGCGGAACCCGCCTTCTTCTTCTTGGCTGGGATCATACACCGCCGATTCGCTTCGGGCGATAGCAAGCTTCAGATTTTCGCGGATCGAGTCCGTTTGGCCACTGTCCAGCGCGAAGGCCTGCTGGAAATAGATCCGCGCCTCGCCGAAATTGCCGCGTTCCATCAGGACGACGCCAAGGTTGTTCAGGGCCGGGACGGAGCTGTTGTCCTGCTCGACCGCGCGCCGCAGGATCTGCTCGGCCTGGCCCAGGCGCCCCAGCGCGAGGTTGGCCGAGCCGATGGCGGAAAGGACATCGGTGGTGATCCCCTCCTCGCCGGCGGCGCGGAGATAGGCCTTGAGCGCCAGTTCGGGCTGTTTCGCCTCCATCAGCCGGTGGCCGACCATGAGGCCATCGACCGCCTCGCCGCGCGGATCGACGCCGTAGGGCTGGTTGCGCGAGACGCCCGACCCGGGGGTGCAGGCGGCCAGGGCGAGGGGGATCAGGAGGAGAAGGGTGCGCATCAGCGCGGCCGGGCCGCCGTCACATGTTCCCGAGCATTGTTGCGATGCCATAAAGCGACGGACCGATGAGGATGACCAGAAGGGGCGGGACGGTGAACAGCATTGTGCCAAGGGTCAGCTTGGTCGGCAACATGTTTGCCTTTTCCTCGGCCCGCATGATCCGTTTGTCGCGCATGTCGGCGGAATAGACCCGCAGCGCCTCGGCGACCGAGGTGCCGAAGGTCGCGGACTGGACCAGCGTGGTGACGAAGGAGGCGACGTCGGGCACGCCCACACGCTCGGCCATGTCCTTGAGCACCGAAGTGCGGTCCTTGCCGGCCTTGATCTCTTGCGCGACCATCTCGAATTCGTCCGCCAGCGCGGGATAGGCGGCGCGGCTTTCCTTGCCGAGGCGGATGATCGACTGGTCAAGCGACTGCCCGGCCTCGACGCAGACCAGCATCAGGTCGAGCGCGTCGGGGAAGCCCTCGATGATCTCGGTCCTGCGCTTCTCGACGCGCTTGTCGACCCAGTAGCGCGGGATGAAATAGCCGACGAAGCAGGGGATCAGGGTATAGAGCACCAGCGACTTGCCCGAAACCTCGGCCGTGTAGGACTGGATCAGGGCATAGACCGCGCCGACCATCAGGAAGCTGACGCCGAGGATGAACTGCATCGCATGGAACATGCGCACGGCGTTCTTCGAGTCGTAGCCCGCCCGCAGCATCTTGAGCTTGGCGGCCGAAAGCTCCTCTTTCTTCTGCGGTTCGAGGAAATGGGCGAATTTCTCGAGCTTGTCGAGGCGCCCGGCCTTGCGCAGGGCGCGCTTCTTGTCCTTGGTCCCGGCGGCGGGCTGCACCTCCTTCAACTCGCGGAAGCGGTCGCGCTGCTTCTTCATCACGGTGGGCAGCGCGATCAGGATCAGCAGGAGGCCGAGCAGGCCGATCGCCAGAAGCGGGCCCAGCGGGCCGAAACGGTCGGTCAGGAAGGACAGGGCAGCATCCATCGCGGGCCTCAGACCTTAATGTTGGTCATCATCTTCATGTAGATGATGTTGATGATCAGGAAGACGACGACGAAAAGCGCGGCCGGAATGAAGGCGGCGGTTTCCTTCACGTCGTCGTAATAGTCGGGGCGGACCACGGTGATCAGGATCAGCGCGCCGATCGGGAAGGCCGAGAGGAACATGCCGGACCATTTCGCCTCGGCGGTGATGGCGCGGACCCGGCGGAACAGCTTGAAGCGGGCGCGGATCACCTTGGCGAGGCCCTCCAGGATCTCGGCCAGGTTGCCGCCCGATTGCTGCTGGATCGACACGGCGACGGCGAGGAAGCGCAGGTCCTGGCTGTCCATCCGCTCGGCGAAGGCCTTGAGCGATTCGGTCACGTCGCGGCCATAGGCGGCCTCGTCGGCGATCACGCCGAATTCCGAGCCCAAGGGATCGGGGATTTCCTTGGCGACGATGCCGATGGCGGTCGAGAACGGGTGGCCGACGCGCAGGCTGCGCACCATGAGCTCGATCGAGTCGGGCAGCTGCTCCTCAAGCAGGTTCATCCGCTTCTTGGCCTTGCTGTTGACCCAGTAGTAGACCCCGCCCACCCCCATCACCGCGCCAAGCGCCAGCCGGACCGGCAGGGCCGCAGGGGTGAAGACGCTGAGCATCATGAAGGCCAGCACCGAGACCATCGCCATCACCCCCATCAGGGCCTTGGGCGAGAAGGCGATGTTCGCCCGCTGCGCCTTCTTGGCGAAGACCGAGTAGAGCGGGATGCTTTTCGAGTTCAGGTGCTGGTTCATCTCCTTGCGGAGCTGTTCGAGCACCTGCTCGCGGTTGGCGTTCTTTTCCAGAAGCGCAAGCCGGCGGCTGAGGCGGTTGTTCAGGCTGATCGACTTGCCGAAGGCGGTCAGATAGACGCCCTCGACGATCACCACGACGGCGACGAAGATCAGGATATAGATGAGCGGCTCGATGCTGATCTGCATGGGGGGCCTCAGATGATCGGTTCGTAGATCGAGGCCGGCAGGTCATAGCCCCACTGGCGGAATCGGTCCGAGTAATAGGACCGCAACCCGGTGGCGTTGAAGCGGCCGATGATCTTGCCCGAGGGCTCGACGCCGAGGCGTTCGAAGCGGAACACCTCCTGCATCGAGATGACCTCGCCCTCCATGCCGGTGATCTCGGTTACCGAGGTCATGCGGCGGGTGCCGTCCTGCAGGCGGCTGGCCTGGACGATCAGGTTGACGGCGCTGGCGATCTGGCTGCGCATGGCCTTCAGCGGCATCTCGATCCCGGCCATGGCGACCATGTTCTCAAGGCGGCTGATCGCGTCGCGCGGGTTGTTGGCGTGGATCGTCGTCATCGAGCCGTCGTGGCCGGTGTTCATCGCCTGCAGCATGTCGATGACCTCCTCGCCGCGGGTTTCCCCCACGATGATCCGGTCGGGACGCATACGAAGCGCGTTGCGCAGGCAGTCGCGCTGGGTGACTGCGCCCTTGCCCTCGACGTTGGCGGGGCGGCTTTCCATCCGGCCGACATGGACCTGCTGGAGCTGGAGTTCGGCCGTATCCTCGATCGTGAGGACGCGTTCGTGGTTGTCGATGAAGGAGGAGAGCGCGTTCAGCGTGGTCGTCTTGCCCGAGCCCGTCCCGCCCGAGACGATGATGTTCAGCCGGCAGGAGACGGCGGCCTGGAGATAGGCGGCCATCTCGTCGGTGAAGGCACCGAAGCGGACCAGGTCCTCGATCTTCAGCTTGTCCTTCTTGAACTTGCGGATCGAGACCAGCGAGCCGTCCACCGCGATCGGCGGGATCATGCAGTTGAAGCGGCTGCCGTCCTGCAGGCGGGCGTCGCAATAGGGGTTGGATTCGTCGACCCGGCGGCCCACGGCGCTGACGATCTTGTCGATGATGCGCAGAAGGTGGCGTTCGTCGCGGAAGGTGACGTCCGAAAGCTCCAGCCGGCCGGCGCGTTCGACGAAGATGCGCTTCGGGCCGTTGACCAGGATGTCGTTGATCGTCTCGTCCTTCAACAGCGGCTCGAGCGGGCCGAGGCCCATGACCTCGTCGTAGAGTTCCTGCGTGAGGGCGAGGCGGTCGTCCTTGTTCAGCGCGACCGACATCTCGTCCAGCGCCTCGGTCGCAAGCGAGGCGATCTCGGTGCGCAGCTGCTGCTCGGAGGCGGATTCCAGGGCCGAGAGGTTCAGGTCTTCCAGAAGGCGCTTGTGGATCTCGACCTTGAGCTCGGTCAGGCGTTCCTTGCGCTTCTTTTCCTTGTCGGCCGCCATCGCCTCGGCCGGGTTGCGCTGGGGGACGGCGACGGCGGGGCGCATCGTGCTGGCCGGCTTTTCCGCCGGGGCCGTGGCGCCCGGGTTGCTGGCGGGCGTGTTGTTCTTGAAACGGCTAAACACGGATCAATCCCCCTTGATCAAGCCTTGGCGGACTCGGTCGCCTTGTTCACGTCGTACAAGGACTTGGCGAGTTTCTGCAGTTCCTTGCGCAGCGGGTTCTTGGCCGCGCTTTCGGCGATGGGCAGGCCGTGGTCATTGGCCTGGGTGATCTGCTCGCCGCCGTCGGGCAGCTGCACCTCGATGACGATGTCCAGGCTTTCCGCCATGCGCTTGACGCGGGCCTTGGCAGAGAGGTCGGTGAACTTGGGCGCGCGGTTCAGGATGTAGCGGACCTTTTCGTGCGGCAGCGCCTCGGCCTTCAGGGCGCGGATGAAGCGCAGGATGTTCTGGGCCGAGCGCAGGTCGAGTTCCAGGAGCGCGAAATAGACATGCGCCCGGGTCAGCACGGCCTCGGTCCAGGAGACGACGGTGGAGGGCATGTCGACGATCACGAAGTCGAAATTCGCCTGCGCGGTGTCCAGGATGCGGCCCACGTCATCGGGCGTGATCATCTCGAGCGGCAGCATGTCGGCCGGAGCGGTCAGCACGTGCAGCTTGTCGTTGAAGGTCTGCATCGACTTCATCAGGCTGTCGGCATCGAGGGCCGCGGTGTCGGTAAGGACCTCGAGCACGGCCTCCTTGCGCGACAGGTCGAGATAGGTGGCGATGGCGCCGAACTGCAGGTCGAGGTCAAGCACGCAGACACGCGTGCCCTCGCTGTCGGGAAGCGTGGCCAGCTCCCATCCGAGGTTGGCGGCGAAAGTCGAGGCGCCGACCCCACCCGCCATGCCGTGCACGGGCAGGATCACGCCGTTGCGGTCGCCCTTGGGGCGCAGGTTGGGGTTGAAGGTGCCGGTTTCGGGGTCGAAGCCGGGGGGGACGACCGGATCGGGCCGGCGCAGGCGCTCGATCGCCTCGTGCAGCGAGCCCTCGGGCAGGGGGTAGGGGACGAAATCGTCGGCGCCGAGCTTCAGCATCTGGTGCAGGACCGAGGGGCTGACCTGGTTGGCGATGAGCAGAACCTTGATCTTCTTGGCCTTGGCCGCCTTGATCACGTCGTTCATCTTGGACAGTTCGCTCTCGTCCTCGCTGTCGACGGCGATGGCGACGAACTGCATTCCGGTGCTGTCGGGCTGCTTGAGGAAGACAAGCGCATCCTCGAAATTGAGATCGCCCCAGGCTTCGCCCAGCTCCTGCTCCATGTCGTCGATCAGAAGGTCGAATCGCTGCACGTCGCGGGAAATCGTGCAGGCGAGGATCGGGGCGGGATCACTGTTTACGGTGGGCTTGCTTGTCATCTCGCTTTACGTCCTTTCAGCACGGTACCGTAAGACATTGAACTGGCGTCGGATGTCGCAGCATGACGGGAAGCGACCACGACCATTGAACGGAACGGCCCGCACTTTTCTTACATGGGCGACCTTGGTCAGGAATGGTGGCGATATTGGGGCCAAAAATGCCTGATTCTGCGGTTTCACCACGAACCGGAAACGAAAAGGCCGGGCAGATGCCCGGCCTTCGCGCAAGGGGATGTTCCGCCTCAGCCACCCGGCGCAATCGTGGAGGTTTCGGCCACCTTGCCGCCCGGCACCGCGCTGGCGACGTATTCGCGCCAGATGATCGCGGCGTATTTGCCGTTCAGCACCAGGGGATGCGACTCGACGAAGCCCGAGACCTCGGTCACGGTGCGGCGGTTGCGCTCCTCGGGCTGGTTGGTCTGCACGATCGGGCGCGTCTTGCCGTAGCTGACCACCGCCTCGAGACGGGACCGCGAGATCCCCTGGGCGGTGAGATAGGCCACGGCGGCCTGGGCCCGGCGCAGGCCGAGTCGCTGGTTGTAGGCGGCCGAGCCGACGAGATCGGTATGGCCGTAGACCCGGAAGCGGACCTCGGGGAACTGGCGGATGAAATGCGCCTGCCTGCGCAGGATCGCCTTGGCCTCTTCATCCAGCGTCGAGCTGTCGAAGGCGAAGTTGATGGTGTCCGGCACTTCGGCATTGAAACGCTCGGCCAGGGCGACGGTATAGCTGATCTGTCCGGTCTGGATCAGCGTGTTGTTCATCGTGGCATTGCCGAACTGGCCCTTGTCCAGCTGGGCACCCGCTTCGCTGTCGAAGCTGTTGGTGTATTCGGCCCCGCAGGCGGTCAGCGCGAGGAGCGCGGTGGCGGCAAAGAGCCGGGGAAACATGGCGGTCATCGTCTTACTCCATCACATAGCCGTAGGAGGTGGAGAAGTCCTGACGGGCAACCTCGCCCACAGCACCGCTGTTCGCCGATTCGGCCACCGAGCCCAGCAGGAACAGCTCCCGCTCGGTCGGGATCCGGATCCGGTCGGTCGGCAGGGCCAGCGCCTCGCCCGAGACCGGGGTCACCAGATGCGGCGTGACGATGACGACGAGTTCGGTCTGCGCCCGCTGGTATTCCGAGCTGCGGAACAGCGCGCCCAGCACCGGGATGTCGCCGACCCAGGGCAGCTGCGAGTTGGCGTCGCGGAAATCGTCCTGCAGGAGGCCCGCGATGGCGAAGCTCTGCCCGTCGCGCATCTCGACCGTGGTCGAGGTGCGGCGGGTGCGGAAGGCCGGGATCACCGTGTCGTTGCCGGTGGAGATGCCGTTCGCGGTGTCGATCGAGGAGACGGCCGCGTTGATCGTCAGGTTGATGATGTCGCCATCGACGACCACCGGGACGAAGTTCATCTCGACGCCGAAGGGGCGGTATTCGATGGTGATGCCACCGGAATCGGATTCGCCGGGCACCGGATATTCGCCGCCGGCAAGGAACTTGGCTTCCTGGCCCGACAGCGCGGTCAGGTTCGGCTCTGCCAGGGTGCGGACCATGCCTTTGGCTTCCAGCGCCTCGATCAGGACGCCGAATTCAAGGCCGCCGATCGTGCCGCCGCCCTGGATGCCGCCGGCGATGCCGGGGCGATAGGTGAAGTTGCCTCCGTTCACGCCGCTGCCGAGCAGGGAGCCGGTTTCGCCGCCGAAGCGGCCGCCGTCGCCGAAGGTGAGCGAGGAGGACAGGTTCTTGGTGACGGTGCGGTTCATCTCGGCGAAGCGGACCTTCAGCATCACCTGCTGCGTACCGCCCACCACCATCAGGTTCGACACCCGGTCGGGCGCGTAGCGGTTGGCCAGGTCGAGCGCGCGGTCGAGCTTGGCGGTCGAGGAGACGGTGCCGGACAGCACGATGCCGTCATTGGCGGTCCGCACCTCGATCCGTTCGCCCGGCAGGATCTGCTGCAGGCGCTCCTTGAACTCGGCCACGTCGGGCGTGACCTGCACGTCCACGTTCGAGATCAGCTGCCCCTCGGGGGACAGAAGCGTGAGCGTCGTCCGCCCCGGCGCCTTGCCGAGGACGTAGATCGAGCGGTCGGACAAGGTGGAAATGTCGGCAATGCCGGGGTTTGCAATCGAGAGTTCCCCGAAGGGGACGTCGCTTTCGACGACGACAGCGCGGTTCATCGGAACGGCGAGGACGTCGGAGGCCTGGCCCTGCATGACGCGCAGGACCTCGGCATTGACCGGGGTCAGCGCCGTGGATGCCGCAAGCACCCCCAGGTAGCCCGCAATAACGAGTCGTTTCATGTTCATGTGATCTGCCCTTTCGACCACGCCTCGGTTGGGTCTTGTACTGCCCTTGATGGCGTCACGATGCCGGAGAGGTCGATTTTTTGCAAGAATCAAGTGGTTGGATGGGTTTCTTGATGTGGATTAACTGCAACACGCGCAACTTCTTGGAAAAGCAAAGGGGCGCAGCCCCATATGATGTGGCCGCGCCCCTGACGAAATCGGGCAGAAATCAGTCGGTGCAGGGGATGACGGTCTCGATCAGCTCGCCGCCCTTGCGCGACTTGATGGTGCAGACCCGCTCGGCCTGGGGGGCGGGCGCGGCCTCCTCCTCGACGATGCCGAGCATGGATCTGGTGTTGACCTCGACCTGGCCCTCGATCGCGGCGGCATTGGCGCCGACCAGCGAGAGCGACAGCTTGCCCGAGCTTTGCGCCTGGGTCAGGCGGGCGACCTGTTCGGGGCTCACGGCGACAGTCACCGACCTTGCGACCGTGTTGCCGGTCATCTGGCCTTCGTCGATCTTGCTGTCGACGGCGATGATCTGCACCGAATTCTCGATCAGCCGGGTGACCTCGCCGTCGGTGCCGCGCACGCTGCCGGTCCAGTAGATGTCGACGAAATCGTCCGGCTTGACGAAGGCCGAGACGCCCGAGGCCACGCCGACGCGGATCGCGAAGGCGCGCTGGCCGGGTTGCAGCTTGGCGGTGAGGTTGGCGAGTTGCCCCGGTTCGGTCAGGCGCGAAGCAAGGACCGGCTCGAACGCCTCGGTCGGGCGCATGATGTAGCGCGGGCCGGGGGCGTTTTCAGGGAAGAGGACGGCCTTGTCGCGGAAGATGGTGGGCGGCAGGGCCTTCTCGGGCCAGTAGATCAGCTGGACGTCCGCTTCGGTCAGGGCGTCGCCGTATTTCAGCGGCTTGGTAAAGACGAAGACCTCGACCAGCTTGCCGGCCTTGGCGTTGAATTCGCGCTCTTTCTGCAAGAGCGCCTCGGTCCGGGCCATGTGCTGCTGGATCAGGTAGACGGCGGCCCCCGCCAGCGCCATGCCGACGATGAGGACCAGTCCGAAAATCGCGCGCATTCGCATCCCCTTCGTGGGCTTGGGAAAAGGTTTGGACGGTGATTCTAAAGTGAAAGGGGCGCCCCATCAAGCTGATGGAAGGGCGCCCCCGATGCGGTCTGGCCGGATCCGTCAGCGGTTCGCGGCCTCTTCCAGGTTGCTACCGGCTTGGCCGACCTGATCGCCGATCAGTATGGCCATGTCGCCGACGGCGCGGGCGATCGGCGGCATCACCACAATCCCCAGGATCACCACGCCCGAGGTGAGGACGACCCAGTCGACCGTCACCGCCCCGCTTTCGTCCCGCAGAAAACGTTTGAACCGAGTCATGTCGCACTCCAGAACCTGCGGCCCGGATCCCCCGCGCCCTTGGGTCCATCCTTGCGGTGGAATGAGGCGAAACTTCAGCAGACTTTGGACAATTCGGCGTTTTGTGGGGGCAAACGGCAGCGGTCCGCCGAAATGGGAAGGGCCACGCTTCCGACGGAAGCGTGGCCCGGAGCGCCAGGGTGCTGGCGCAAGCGAATTAGTTGTTCAGGGCGTCGCTGGCCGCACCCATGCGGCTGCCGGCGTTGCCGACTTCGTCGCCGATATCCGCCGCCAGGGTCGAGACGGCCGGAGCGACGAAGTTGAAGACGACGAGGCCGAGGGTCACGACGGCGGCGGTCAGGACGACCCAGTCAACGGTCACGGCGCCGGTTTCGTCGTTCAGGAAAGCGGTGAACTTGGTCATGATCTTGTCCCTTTCGGAGGTGTTGCACTGTTACTTACAACCGCTTCGGGGGTGGCTCTCTGTCCCGTGTCCCGCTCGGTATGGCCTTATAAAGCCCCTCAATCGTGGCAGCAGTTGGGAGGGAGGCCGAAGTTTTCGGGCCATTTCCGGGAAATGGGAGAAAGACCCGCAAGCTATTGATAATACATGAAACATTTCTTTATCAGAGGTTAATCCCAGGAAGCCTGGACCGTGCTTTTCGGGTCGAATTTGGCGGAAATGCCATGATTGTAGCCCAAAATCGCTGGTCGAACCCCTTCGAAGCTGCGATTCCTTCCGGCAATGACAACGAGGCGAGCAGGCCCGATCATGGACATGACCTCCCGGACGGTCGCAGTGATTCTCTGCGTCCTTCTGCCCGGCACGGCGGCGGCAGAGGACCATACGTTCAAGCGCATCAAGGTGGGCGACAGCCAGCCCGGCAAGCGCATCACCGTGCAGATCGACCCCGAGGAGCAGGCGCGCTACCTGGCCGCGCTGCCGAAGGTCGATCCGCATCCCAAACCCTCGCCGGACCTGCCGCCGGTCGGGGCCGACAGGCCCGAGGGTAGGGCGGCTCCGGCCCCTGCCTCCTCATATGCTTGGTTCTGGGACAAGGTGCCGCCAGGCCTGAGCGAGGCGAGCGGCCGCTTCGACCTGGCGCTGGCGGCGCTGGCCCAGGGGCCGGATGGCACGGTGGTGGGCGCGCCCCGGATGCAGCATCTGCAGTCGGTCGCCGACCGCTATGGCAAGGATATCCTGCGCGCCACGCTGGACACGAGGGTCTCGCCCGCGCTGGTGCTGGCGGTGATCGGGATCGAGAGCGCGGGGCGGACGGATGCGGTCAGCCATGCCGGGGCGGTCGGGCTGATGCAGCTGATCCCGGCGACGGCCAGGCGCTTCGGTGTCGATGATTCGACCGATCCGGTGCAGAACATCGCGGGCGGGGTCGCCTACCTGGACTGGCTGATGCGCGAGTTCGACAACGACCCGCTGATGGTGCTGGCCGCCTATAACGCGGGCGAGGGCGCGGTCCGGGCCAACCAGGGCGTGCCGCCCTATGCCGAGACGCGGGACTATGTGCCGAAGGTGCTGGCCGCCTGGCAGGTGGCGCAGGGCCTCTGCCTGACGCCGCCCGAGCTGGTGACGGATCCCTGCATCTTCCGGGTGATGACGGCCGGCGGCTAGGTCGTGGACCCATAGGCTCGCCGAAGTGCCGGAGCTTGGGAAGAGCCGCTCGACCGGGTTGCGCTGGCGGCAGCCCGCGCCCGCCCGCCCATCGCGTTGATCCTGGCGCCCAATCCACCACGAGAGCGCCCGAGGGCGTGATCCGCGCCCCTTTTGCCCGTGGCCGCCTGCTGGTGGGCCGGATGATCGAGCTGTCGATCGAGAACAGGCTGTCGGGCGATTTCTCGGCCAGTCCCCGGCTGGACTGGCCGGGGCCGGGCTCGGCGGCCTTGTCTGACCAGGCCGCAACCCGCGACCTGTTGAGGCCCCTTGGCGCGGCCCGCCGGGCGGGCGTCGATCTGCTGGAGTTCGGCGGCGGGGCGATCCGGCTGGTCCAGAGGTCAGCCCTTCGCGCCCTGGCCACGGGCATAGATGTCCTCGTAGCGGATGATGTCATCCTCGCCCAGGTAGCTGCCGGTCTGGATCTCGATCAGCACCACCGGGACGCGGCCGGGGTTCTCCATCCGGTGCACGGCGCCCAGCGGCACATAGACCGACTGGTTCTCGGTCAGAAGCCGCGCCTCGCCGTCGATCGTGACCCTGGCGGTGCCGGACACCACCACCCAATGCTCGGCCCGGTGGACATGGCTTTGCAGGCTCAGCGCCGCGCCGGGATGCACGACGATCCGCTTGACCTGGAAGCGGTCGCCGAGTGCCAGCGTCTCGAACCAGCCCCAGGGGCGATGGTCGCGCGGAAAGATCTCGGCCTGGCGCGCGCCCCTTTGCTTCAGCGCGGCGACCGCCTCCTTCACTTCCTGCGTGCGCGAGCGGTCGGCGACCAGCACCGCGTCGGGCATGGCGACGACCACGGTATCGCTCAGCCCGATCCCCATGACATGCATCGCCTCGGTCTCGGACCAGATCAGGCTGCCCGAGCAATCCATCGTGGTGACGGCGCCATGCGTGGCCAGGCCCTGCACCTCGGCCGCGCGCCAGACCGCGTTCCAGTCGCCAAGGTCGGACCAGGCGCCGTCGAAGGGCACCACGTCCAGGTTGTCCGCCCTTTCCATCACCGCGAAATCGACCGAGATGTCGCGCGCCTTCTCCCAGGGGCCGGCGGCCAGGCGCAGGAAGCCCAGGTCCGCCCGCGCCTCCCGCACGGCTTCGGCCACCGGGGCCAGAAGTTCCGGCGCATGCGCCTCGAAGGCGGCTTTCAGGGCGGCGGCCGACATCAGGAAGATGCCCGCGTTCCACAGATAGCGTCCCTCGGCCAGCATCGCGGCGGCGCGTTCGGCGCAGGGCTTCTCGACGAAGCGGACCAGCGGCTGCGCCCGGCCGCTTTCGGGCAGGGCCGAGAGTTCAAGCCAGCCATAGCCGGTCTCGGGCCGGTCGGGCCGGATGCCGAAGGTGACGATCCGGCCCGCCTGCGCCTGCGGCATCCCGGCGGCCACGGCGGCGCGAAAGGCCTCGCGGTCCGGGATCTCGTGGTCGGTCGGCATGACCAGCATCAGCGCCCCGGGGTCCGAGGCCAGAAGCTGCAGCGCCGCCGCCAGGATCGCCGGCGCGGTGTTGCGAGGCGAAGGCTCGATCAGCACCGCGCCGGGGTCGATCCCGGCATGGGCCAGCTGCTCGGTCACGATGAAGCGGAAGTCGGAATTGGTGACCACGACCGGCGCCGCGACCCCCGGCGTCCCCGCCATCCGCGCCGCCGCCGCCTGGAACAGCGTCGTCTCGCCGGTCAGCGGCACGAACTGCTTGGGAAAGCTCTTGCGCGACAGCGGCCAGAGCCGCGTGCCGGAGCCGCCGCACAGCAGGATGGGATGAAGCTCTGGCATTGGACGATCCGCTCCACGGGGTTCCTGACATCCCGGCGATGTTAAAGCGGAAGGCAGGCAGTTCAATGGAATAACCGTGGAAGGATCGGGGCAGGGCCCCGGATGCCGGACGCCCGGCCGGCCGGGCGTCCGGTTCCCGTCAGGCCCGGCGCAGCAGGTTGGTCAGCCACAGAAGCGCGCCCACCAGGATCGCGCCCTCGAAGATCGGAAAGATCGGCCCGATCGTCTCGGCCGGGACGCTGCCGCTCATCATCAGGAACAGCCCGATCAAGAGGCCGAGGCTGCCCAGCTGGTGCAGCCAGAAATGCAGCCGGGGCAGCAGCCCCTCGGCCAGCGCCGGGATCAGCCGGTAGGCCAGCCCGAAGACCGTCATCAGGGTGAAGCCCAGCAGGTTGATATGTGCATGCACCGGCGCAAGTTCGTGTTTGCCGCTGGCCCCCATGTATGAGCCGAGGAGAATGCCGATCAGAAGATAGACCGCACCCGTCAGAAGAAATCCGCGCGAGATGTTCATGTCCGTCCCTTTGGAAAATGCGGGTCTTCCTGCCCGCGGCGACAGGGTAGACCCTTCGCCGCCCGCACCAAAGAGAATTATTCCAATTCTTGAATTGGACGGTCCCGCAGCGCCGCCAGCGCCGCGCGGGTAGAGGTCACGACATGGGCGAAGCGGTCGCCGCCAAGATGCACCCCGCCGTACCAGCGGGTGACCACGACGATTTGATCGACCAGCCCCTCGCGCTCCAGCATCTTCAGGATCACCGCCCCGGCGCCCGCCTCGCCGTCGTCGCCCTTCAGCGGACCCTCGCCCGACAGGACCGCGGCCCAGCTGTGATGGGTGGCCTTGGCGAACTTGCGCCTCTGCCGCAGGGTGGCGAGGAAAGCCTCGATCCCGGCCCGGCCCCGCACCGGGCCGGCCGAGGCCGCATAACGCGAACCGCGGTCGCGCAGGATGTCTTCCAGGACGATCATCGGGCGATACTGCCACGGCGCGCGGCGGGATGCAGCCCCCCTCGGGGGAAAGGGCGGCGCCCGACCGGGATGCGGTCAGGCGCCGCAGGTCATGCGCGGGGCCAAGGGAAGAAGCCCGGGAAAACGCGCAAGGAATTCACGAGACGAGGGCCTCGATCCGGGCCTTGTTCGGGCAGAAGCCGGGCATCGAGCTCGCACTCGCCGAACGCGCCAGCCAGGCCTCGCAATCGGCGCTCCGGCGGCAGGCGGCGCAGCGGGTGACCAGATCCTCCAGCTCGTCGCGCTGCAGCCAGCCCTCGACCACCGCGCGCGGCAGGTTCACGCCCGAGATGCGCGCCATTCCCCTTGTCAGCCACCAGGCTTTCGGTGCTTCCGGATACCCGATCATCCTCGACCCCTCCATCTGCAATCAGGATGCGCCGGTATGACCTTCCCTGCCTTGACGCAGATCAAGTGCCGCGCAACCGGCGCACCGTCGCCAGCACCATCGCCTTGCGCTCGGCATTCGGCGGATGCGAGCCGAGGAAGCGGTCGCCGGGATCGGGCAGCCGGTCGAAGAAGCCGGTGCCGCGCAGCGGATCGTAGCCGGCGAGAAGGGCGATCTCGGCCCCCATCGCATCGGCCTCCAGCTCGAAATCCCTGGAGTAGCCCCGCGCCGCGACCTCGGCCCCCATATCCTGCGCCGCCCGCACCTCGTCCGGCGTCAGCCCGCTGGCCTGGGCCAGCACCCCGGCCAAGAGCGCGCCGGACAGCGCCTGGTCCTTGCGGCGCGGGATATGGCCCGCGATGTGATGCGCCGCCTCGTGGCCCAGGACGAAGGCCAGCTCGTCGGCGTTGCGCGCATCGCCGATCAGCGCCAGCGTGAAGCCGATCACCGGCCGGCCGTAGCTGTCCAGCGTCTGGAAGGCATTTGGCGGCTGGCCCGGCCGGTCGTCCACCACGATGCGGAAGTCGCAATTCCCCGCCACGCCGCGCGCCCGGCACTGCGCCTCGGCCACCGGCTCGACCCGGGCCACCACCGTGAGGAAGCTCCTTGCCGCATCCTCGGCGGCAAGACGCGGGGCAGGGGGCTCGGCCATCGGGACGGCGGGGGGCGGGGAATAGGCCGGCACGCAGCCGCCCAGCGAAACCAGCAGGGCGGCGATCAGGGGCAGGCGCATCGGAAAACCTCGGTCGGGGACGGCGGCAGGGTAGCAAATCGCCCGGCGGGGGAAAGCCCGCCTCACGCAGCTGTCATGCCTTGCCGGGCGCGGCCCATGGCGCTAGCCTTCCCCCATGTTCACCATCGAGCACGAATTCGACGCCACCGTGATCACCCTCGTCGACGACGGCGAGGAATTGCCGCTGATCGAGGATGTGACGATCGCCGCCTTCGAGGATTGCGTGACCCTGGAACAGCTCGATCCCCGCACCGAGGAGGTGTCGCGGATCACCCTGTCGCTCAGCCAGGTCCGCGACCTCGCCGCTGCGCTGAACCTGCCCGAGGGCAGCTACCGGCTGGAACGCAAGCCGGACTAGTCCAGCCGGAACAGCTTGTCCCGCGCCGTGGCCCCCCGCAGCAGCGTCAGCCGCGACTTGGCCACGCCAAGGGCCCGCGCCAGCGCCACCCGGGCGGCCTCGGTCGCGCGGCCGGCCTCGGGCACCTCGGTCACGGCGATGCGGATGACCCCGCCGGCCAGCTCCAGCCCGGCGCGGCGGGCGTTCGGGGTGACGCGGACGGCGAAGGTCGCGCCGGGCAGGGCGAGGTGCGAGAGGTCGGACATGCGGGAGTGGTGGCCCGGGCACTCCGCCGGGGCAAGGGCAAAAGTTTTCGAAAAATTTTGCAAAATCCTTCGAAGGATTTTGGCCCCCGGCCGCCCCCGCGCGTCCCTCTGGCCAGCGGCGCGCCCGCCACATAGGCTGCCCGCAAAGGGAGACACGCCATGACCACCGCCTTCTTCACCGACGAACGCTGCTTCTGGCACGGCGGCGGCAACTATGCCTTCACCCTTCCGGTCGGGGGCTTGGTGCAGCCCCTGGCCGGGGGCCTGCCCGAGAACCCCGAGACCAAACGCCGCCTGCGGAACCTGGTCGAGGTCACCGGCCTTGCCCGCCACCTCGCGGTCCAAAGCGCCGATCCCGCGACCGAAGCCGACCTCCGCCGCGTCCATCCCGAAAGCTATCTCTCGGCCTTCAGGGCGCTCTCCGACGCGGGCGGGGGCGAGCTTGGCCTGCGCACCCCCTTCGGCAAGGGCGGCTACGAGATCGCGGCGCTTTCGGCCGGCCTTGCGACCGCTGCCCTGCGCGCCGTCCTCACCGGCGCGGCCGCCAATGCCTATGCGCTGTCCCGCCCGCCGGGGCATCATTGCACCACGGATTTCCCCAATGGTTTCTGCCTGCTGAACAACATCGCCGTGGCGATCCGGGCGGCCCAGGCCGAAGGTCTTGCGCGCCGGGTCGCCGTGGTGGACTGGGACGTCCATCACGGCAACGGGACCGAGGCGATCTTCTGGGACGACCCGGATGTGCTGACGATCAGCCTGCACCAGGAGCACAACTATCCGCTCGATACCGGCGGGGTCGAGGCGCAGGGCGGCCCGAACGCCCCCGGCGCCAACCTCAACCTGCCGCTGCCGCCCGGTTGCGGCCACCAGGCCTATCTGCACGCGATGGAGCGGGTGGTCCTGCCCGCCCTGCACCGCTTCCGCCCCGACGCGATCGTGGTCGCCTGCGGCTATGACGCCTCGGCCGTCGATCCCCTGGGCCGGATGCTCTGCACCGCCGGGACCTTCCGCCTGATGACCCGCCAGCTGATGCGGGCGGCCGACGCGCTCTGCGATGGCCGCCTCGTCCTGGTGCACGAGGGCGGCTATTCCGAGGTCCATGTCCCCTTCTGCGGCCATGCCGTGCTGGAGGAACTGTCCGCCGCACCCGTCAGCGCCCCCGATCCCCTGGCCCCGACGCTGGAGAAACGCCAGCCCGACGCCCGCTTCGACGCCTTCGCCCGCGGCTGGATCGAGGGGGCCGCCCGCGCGCTGGGGTTCTGACGCTCTCGGCCATTTGATGCCACGCGCCCGGCGGCTGCTTGGCAATCCGGCGCGGCGGGGCCTATTCTGGAGCAAAGCAAGAAAATCCGGAGGGCGGGCATGCGCTGGATCATCCGTGTCGGACTGGGACTGGCGGTTCTGGTCCTTCTGGCGCTGGGCCTCACGGCCATGGTGCCGTCCGAGCGCGTGGCCGCCGCCGCCGGCGCGCAATTCGAAAGCCTGACCGGGCGCAAGCTGGTGCTGCAGGGCGAGGTCCGGCCGCGCTTCTGGCCCAATCTCGGCGTCACCACCGGCCCGGTCAGCATCGCCAACGCCGACTGGGCACAGGGCGAGGCACCGCTCTTCACCGCCGAAAGCCTGTCGATCGACGTCAATTTCGGCGCCCTCTTCGGCGGCGAGGTCCACATCCTCGGCCTCTCCGCCGACCGGCCGCAACTGAACCTGGAACGCAGCCCCGAGGGCCGGGCGAACTGGGTGTTCCAGGCGCAGGGCGACGGCACCGTCCCCGCCGCCGCCCCCGCCTTCACCCTGGACGAGGGCCGGATCACCGGCGGCAGCATCCGCTTCGACGACCGGCAGTCGGGCCGGGTGATCGCGCTGGATGCCGTCGAGGGACGGCTCTCGATCCCCGAGGTCTCGGGGCCCTTCACCCTGTCCGCGACCGGGCTTTCCGGCGGGCAGAAGGTGGCGCTCGACCTTTCCGGCGGGGTGTTCTCGACCTTCGCCATGGGGCGCGTGGTGCCGCTCCGGCTGGCCCTCGCGGCCGGCGGCTCGCGGCTCGACTTCGACGGGCGCGGCGGGATCGCCCCCCTGGTCGCCGAAGGCGCGCTGCGGGCAAACCTCGCCGATCTGCCGGCGCTGGGCGGGCTTCTGGGCACCGCGCTTGCCGCCCCCGCGCCCGGCCTCGGGCAGAAGGCGCTGACCGTCGCGGGCAAGCTCACGCTGGACGGCACCGGCACCGCCTTCCTGCGCGGGGCCGAGATCCTGGCCGATGACAATCGCCTGACCGGCGACCTCGACCTGCGCCCCGGCGAGGCGCGGCCCAAGCTCTCGGCCGAACTGGCCGCCGCCCCGATCCGCATCGTCCCCGGGGGCGGCATGGGCGATGGCGACGCGGGCGGGATGCAGGCCGCCGGCTGGCCCGAGGCCGAGATCGACGTCGGCGCCCTGGCCGCGATGGATGCCGAGATCGCGCTTTCCGCGCCCTCGATCGACCTCGGCGTCCTGACCCTCGGCGCGACCCGCGCGGTGATCACCGTCGAGCGGGCGCGGGCGGTGTTCGACATCCGGCAGATGGAGGCCTATGGCGGCTCGGTCACCGGCGACTTCGTGGTCAACGGCCGCGGCGGCCTCTCGGTCGGCGGCAGGCTGGCCCTGGCCGGGATCCAGACCCAGCCGCTCCTGTCCGACCTCGCGGGCTATGACCGCCTGCTCTCGACCGGCAATCTGGAGCTGAAATTCCTCGGCGTCGGCAATTCCATCGCCGCGATCATGGCCAGCCTCGAAGGCGAGGGCGCGCTGGAACTGGGCAAGGGCGAGCTTCGCGGCCTCGACATCGGCGGCATGCTGCG
Source organism: Tabrizicola soli (assembly GCF_015999335.1). Lineage (GTDB taxonomy): Bacteria > Pseudomonadota > Alphaproteobacteria > Rhodobacterales > Rhodobacteraceae > Tabrizicola > Tabrizicola soli. The sequence goes on from NZ_JAEACP010000018.1 coordinate 60,381, forward strand.
CACACTGGACACGGGCTATGTCGGCGAGGGGCAGAAGACGATCTTCGACGGCCTGGCCGGGACCTTCACCATGGCCGAAGGCGTGCTGACCAACCGCGACCTGAAACTGGTCGCCCCCTATCTCACCGCCTCGGGCGCGGGCGAGATCGGCCTTGGCGCCCGCACCCTCGACTACCGCATCCGCCCGACCGCGCTCGCGGCCGAGGACGGGACCGGCGGCGTGATGGTGCCGCTTCTGATCACCGGCCCCTGGGCCGCGCCCCGCTTCCGGCTGGATCTGGAAAGCATCGCCCGCGAGAAGATGGAGGCCGAGGCCAAAGCCGCCGCGGAACGCGCGGCCGAAGCGGCAAAGGCGGCCGAAGCGGCGGCGAAGGCGGAACTCGAACAGCGCCTGAAGGACGAGCTCGGCGTCGAGGTCGCCCCGGAGGAGAGCACCGGCGATGCCGCGATCCGCGGCGCGACCGAGGCGCTGGAAGACCAGGCCCGCAAGGCGCTGGAGGAGATCCTGCGCGGCGAGTAGGGCCTCAGCGCCGCCGGTCGCGCCGGGCGCTCATCGGCTGGAAGGCCACGCCGACATGGGCCTCGCAATAGGGCTTGCCGGGCAGGCTGGGCAGGCCGCAGAACCAGAAGTCGTCCGTCGCCGGATCGCCGATCGGCCATTTGCAGGTCCGCTCGGTCAGTTCCATCAGCGTCAGCTTCCGCGCCCGCTTCTCGACCTCGCGCACCGAGGCCAGCGCCTCGGGGCTGATCTCGTTCAGGCTCGGCTGCGGCGGCAGCGGCTGGCCGGCCGGGACGATGGCCTTGCGGACCGGCAGCGGCGTGACATTCGACACCGGCGCGGCCGCGGCGGCTGCCGGGGCGGCGGGCGAAGCCGGGGCCGGGCGCGGAGCCTCGGCACGGGGGGCGGCGGGCTCGGGCCGCGCCACGGGGTCCGGCCGGGGGGCGGCCGCGGCCGGGGCGGGGGTGGCCTGCGCCTCCTCTTCCTCCTCCTTGCCGCCGACGCGGTTCGACAGGCCCAGCCGGTGCACCTTGCCGATGACCGCGTTGCGGGTCACGCCGCCAAGCTCCTTGGCGATCTGGCTGGCCGACTGGCCCTCGCCCCACATGCGCTTGAGCGTCTCGACGCGCTCGTCGGTCCAGGACATCTTGCTCTCCGGCTGGTCATTGACCGGCCCATACTATCCGCGCCGGGGCAGGGGCCGCAAGGGCGGCTGAACCCGGACGCCGCCGGGGAAAGACGCCCCTCCCGGCCGGGGCCCGGTGAAATTCCGCTTTACCGCGCCGATCCGCCCCGCTATGCCAGCGCCATGACCGCCTGGACCCGATACGCTGCCACCCTGCGCCGACGCAACCGCGTCTGACGCCGCGCAGCCTTCCGCCGTCATCCGCGCCGATCCCGGCGCACTCCTTCCCTCCGTTGACTCGGCCCCTGCCCTCGGGCACCCATTGGCCATATCCGTTCAAGGACCCCTGCCATGATCCCACCCGTCCTGCCGACCTACAACCGCGCGCCCCTCGCCTTCGTGAAGGGCGAGGGCAGCTGGCTGACCGCCGAGGACGGGCGGCGATACCTCGACCTCGGCTCCGGGATCGCGGTGAACGCGCTCGGCCACGCCCATCCCGCACTGGTCCAGACCCTGACGGACCAGGCGCAAAAGCTCTGGCATGTGTCCAACGTCTACACGATCCCGGAACAGGAACGGCTGGCGCAACTCCTGACCGGGAACAGCTTCGCCGACACCGTCTTCTTCACCAACTCCGGCACCGAGGCGGCCGAGCTCGCGATCAAGATGGCCCGCAAGTTCCATCACGACGCCGGCCACCCCGAGCGCACCGGGATCGTCGCCTTCGAGGGCGCCTTCCACGGCCGCTCCACCGGCGCCATCGCGGCCGCCGGGTCCGAGAAGATGGTCAAGGGCTTCGGCCCGCTGATGCCCGGCTTCGTGCATTTGAAATGGGGCGACAGCGAAGGGGCCCGCGCGGCGATCACCAACGACACCTGCGCCGTGATCATCGAGCCGATCCAGGGCGAGGGCGGCATCCGTGTCGTCCCCGACGCCGAGCTGAAGCTTCTGCGCGAGCTCTGCGACGAGACCGGCACGCTCCTGATCTTCGACGAGGTGCAATGCGGCATGGGCCGCACCGGGCGGCTCTTCGCGCATGAATGGGCGGGCGTGACCCCCGACATCATGATGGTCGCCAAGGGCATCGGCGGCGGCTTCCCCCTGGGCGCGGTGCTCGCCACCGAACGCGCCGCCTCCGGCATGACGGCGGGCACCCACGGCTCCACCTACGGCGGCAACCCGCTCGGCTGCGCGGTGGGCGCCAGGGTCGTCGAACTGATCGCCGACCCCGCCTTCCTGGCCGAGGTCGCCCGCAAGGGTGCCCTGATGCGCCAGGGCCTGGAGAGCCTGGTCGCGCGCCACCCGGCGGTCTTCGACTCCGTCCGGGGCGAGGGGCTGATGCTCGGCCTGAAATGCAAGCCCGCTCCCGCCGACGTGGTGAAGGCCGGCTACGAGGCCGGCGTCCTCACCGTCGCCGCCGCCGACAACGTGCTGCGCCTCCTGCCCGCGCTCAACATCCCCGACGCCGACATCGCCGAGGCGCTTGCCCGCCTCGACCAGGCCGCCGTCCGACTCGAAACCGCCCAGTGATCTTCCTCTTGGTGCAAATACTCCACGGGGGTCCGGGGGTGTGAAACCCCCGGCCGCCGCCAGCAAAGCGAAACGCCATGAACCACTTCCTCGACATCCACAAGACCAGCCCGGCCGACCTGCGGGTCATGATCGACAACGCCCAGGCGATGAAGACCGCCCGCAACGGCCGCCCCAAGGGCTCGCCCGACGACGAGACGCCGCTTCAGGGCCGCATGGTCGCGCTGATCTTCGAGAAACCCTCGACCCGCACCCGCGTCAGCTTCGACGTAGGCGTGCGGCAGATGGGCGGCGAGACCATGGTGCTCTCCGGCAAGGAAATGCAGCTCGGCCACGGCGAGACCATCGCCGACACCGCCCGGGTGCTCTCGCGCTACGTCGACCTGATCATGATCCGCACCTTCGAGGAAGCGACCCTCCTCGAGATGGCCGAGCACGCCACCGTCCCGGTGATCAACGGCCTGACCAACCGCACCCATCCCTGCCAGATCATGGCCGACGTGATGACATACGAGGAGCACCGCGGCCCGATCCGGGGCAAGAAGGTGGTCTGGTGCGGCGACGGCAACAACGTCGCGGCCTCCTTCCTGCACGCCGCCGGGCAGTTCGGCTTCGACTTCACCTTCACCGGCCCCGAGACGCTGGACCCCGAGGACAAGTTCGTCGCCTTCGCCCGCGAGAAGGGCTCGAAGGTCACCATCCAGCGCGACCCCTTCACCGCCGTCGAGGGCGCGGACCTGGTGGTGACCGACACCTGGGTCTCGATGCACGACCCGGAATCGGCCAAGGAACGCCGGCACAACCAGCTGCGCCCCTACCAGGTGAACGAGCAGCTGATGAGCCGGGCCAGGCCCGATGCCCTCTTCATGCATTGCCTGCCCGCGCATCGCAACGACGAGGCGACCAGCGCGGTGATGGACGGGCCGCATTCGGTGATCTTCGACGAGGCCGAGAACCGCCTGCACGCCCAGAAGGCCGTCATGCGCTGGTGCCTCGGCCTCTAGGGCCAGCGATTTCCGAACGGAAATCGGCCCGGAATTCGACTTCGAATTCCGGCGCCCGGCCCAAGGCGGCGGCTTGACAAGGCGGGCGTGGCACCGGACCCTTTCCGGCAAAGGAGGCCCCCATGCACCGCCGCTCCGTCGCCGTCTTCGACCGTTTCCTCGCGACCCTCGCCGTGATCCTCGACAAGGCCGAGGCGCATTGCGAGGCCCGCAGGATCAAGCCCGAGGTCATCCTCGCCGCCCGGCTCTTTCCCGACATGTTCCCGCTGACCCGCCAGGTCCAGCTTGCCTGCGACTTCGCCGCGCGCGGCACCGCCCGGCTGGCGGGGCAGGAGCCGAAGTCCTTCCCCGACCACGAGGTCAGCTTCGCCGAGCTGAAAGGCCGCATCGCCGCCGCGCGCGGCTACATGGGCGGCTTCCAGCCCGCCGACTTCGCCCATGCCGACACGCGCGAGGTGCATTTCAAGGCCGGGGGCCGCGACATGGTGCTGAAGGGCGACGAATTCCTGTCCTTCTACGCCCTGCCGCAGTTCTTCTTCCACCTGGCCACCGCCTACGACATCCTGCGCCACAACGGGGTCGAGCTCGGCAAGCGCGACTACATGGGCGCGCCCTGACCTCCCGGCGCCCCCGGGCCGGGAAGTCCGCCGCCCCGTCTCAGGCGGCCCGCGCCTCGGGCAGGATCCGCGCCGCATCCGCATCCGCGGCCCGCGCGGCGAGGAAGGCCACCACCACCAGCAGGACCGAGAGCCCGGCATAGGTCGGCCGGAAGCCCAGATGCTCGGCCAAAAAACCGATCGAGGACGGCGCCACCAGGATGCCCGAGTAGCCCACCATGGTCACGATCGAGATCGCGCTGGCCGCCGGCAGGCGCGGATGGTTGCCCGCGGCCGAGAACAGGACCGGCACCATGTTCGCCACCCCGAGGCCCGCCAGCGCGAAACTGGCGATCGCCACCCCGTCGAAGGGTGCCAGCGCCCCGCCCATCAGCCCGGCCGCCCCGATCATCCCCGACAGCCGCAGCGTCCGCACCGCGCCACAGCGGTTGCGCACCGTATCGCCCAGGAAACGCATCGCCGCCATGGCCCCGGCGAAGAAGGCGAAGCCCAGGCCCGAGACGAAGGCATCCGCCCCCAGCTCCTTCTGCAGATAGATCGCCGCCCAGTCCAGCACCGCGCCTTCCGGCACCATCGAGAACAGCGCGAGGAAGCCCAGAAGCCAGACATGCAGATCCCTGGGGAAAAGCCGCGTCCGCTGCGCCGGGGCGCGGGCCACCGCCCCGGCCAGCCGGGCGCGGGGGCTGTCGGGCAGCAGGAAGGGCATCGCCCCCAGGACCAGCACCGCCACCACCCCTGCCGTCGCCAGCGCCTGCGCCTCGGCCCCCCGGACGGCGATGAGGTAGCTCCCGGCCGAGCCGCCGATGAAGCCGCCAAGGCTCCAGAACCCGTGGCTCGAGGACATGATCGCCTTGTGCAGCCGCCGCTCGACCTCGACCGCCTGGGCGTTCATCGCCACATCCATGCAGCCCGCCATCGCGCCGAAAACCGCCATGGACAGCGCCAGAAGCCAGAGGTTCGGCGAAAAGACCACCATCGGCAGCACCGGGACCAGCGCCAGCGAGAACCAGGCCAGCACCCGCCGCCCGCCATGGGCCGAGATCAGCCGCCCCGCGAAGATCATCGCCGAGACCGCGCCCAGGCCCAGGACCAGGATCAAGAGGCCCAGGACGGATTCCGTCACCCCGTGGCGCGGCAGGAGCAGGGGGATCTGCGGCGCCCAGGCCCCCATGACGAAGCCGTTCGCCAGGAACATGGCCGCCACCGCCCACCGCGCCCGCCGCGCCTGCCTGTCCGTCCGCATGATCCGCCCCTGCACCTTCAGCGCCTGTCATAGGCCGGACGCGGGGCAGGGGGAAGGCCCGGCCGATCACCGGCTGTTGCAGGCTTGAAAGGAAGCGCCGCCAAAATCCTTCGAAGGATTTTGCAAAAGTTTTCGAAAACTTTTGCGCGTCACGTGCCGCGCGGTTTCGCCCGCAGCGTCGGTTCCGCCTGCGTCGGGTCCTCGGGCCAGGGGTGGCGCGGATAGGCCCCGCGCATGTCCTTGCGCACATCGGCATAGGAGGTCGCCCAGAACCGCGGCAGGTCGGTCGTGACCTGCACCGGGCGCTGCGCCGGGGACAGCAGCGTCACCCGCAAGGGCAGGCGTCCGACGCCCACCACCGGATGCGCCGTCACCCCGAACATCTCCTGCAGGCGGACCTCGATCGCCGGGACCGCGCCGTCATAATCGATCGGCACCTTCCGCCCCAGGGGGGTCTCGAAACTGGCCGGGACCAGCCGGTCCATCGTGGCCAGCCGGTCCCAGCCGAGCAGCCCCTGCAGCGCCGGAACCAGGTCGAAGCCGCGGATCTCCGCCTCGGTCCTGACGCCGGTCAGATGCGGCAGCAGCCAGTCCTCCGCCGTCGCCAGAAGGTCGGCGTCCTCGATCCCCGGCCAGCCCTCGCCCCGCGCAAGCCGGGCCCGCGCCCGCAGCCGCCGCGCGGCGGGCGACCAGGGCAGGCCGATGAGCCGCAGCCCTTCCAGCGCCGCCGTCGCCACCGCCTCGGGCGGCGCGTCCCAATGCCGGTCGTCCAGCACCAGCGCCCCCAGCCGCTCCTGCCGCCGCGTCAGGACCCGTCCCTCGCGCTTCGACCATTCGCAGCGGCTCTCCCAGCGGATGCGGTCGGCATGGAGGCCACGGACCTCGGCCTCGGAGATTGCCACCGCCTGCCGCACGGTCGCCTCGCGCGCATCGCCGTCCAGGTCGGTCGCCACGATCAGCCGCGCCCCGGAGAGGGCCAGCCCGGCCGCCATCGCCGCGCCCTTGCCGCCCGAGAGCACCCAGCGCGGCGCCTCGCCCTTCCGCCGCAACCCGATCCGGTCGGGATAGGCCAGCGCCGCCATCTCGGCCAGCGAATGGCCGCCCGGCAGGCCCCCCCTCTGGGTGCCCTGCGTCGATCCTCGCGCTGCGTTGGCCACGTTGCGGCTCCCCTCCCCCCGGTGGGGAGGGGATGGGGGAGGGGGGCTTGCCGCACTTAGCCCCCGCGCCGCCGCCGCCAGCCGTTTCGCCTCGGCCCGGATCCGCTCCACCACGCCCCGGTCCGCCTCGGGGCCGGGCCGCGCGATCGCCTGCAGCCGCAGCGCCAGATCCGGCCCCGCCCCGCGCAGGGGATCGCGTTCCGCCAGCAGCGCGGCCAAGGTCGCCGCCTCCGGCCCGGCCACGGCCAGCATATGCGCCAGCCGCGGATGCAGCGGCAGCCCGGCCAGCCGTCGCCCATGCGGCGTGATGCGCCCCTGCGCGTCCAGCGCACCCAGGCCCATGAGCAGCGCCCGCGCCTCGGCCAGCGGGCCGGGCGGCGGCGGCGTCAGGAAGGGCAGGTCCGCGCCGCCCCACAGCGCCAGTTCCAGCGCCAGCCCCGCCAGATCCGCCACCTCGATCTCGGCCGGCGGGAAGGGGGCCAGCCCGCCCTCCTCCCCCTTCGTCCAGAGCCGGTAGCAGACCCCCTCGGCCACCCGCCCGGCCCGCCCCCGGCGCTGCTCGGCCTCGGCCCTGGTCACCCGTTCCGTGACCAGCCGCGACATGCCCGAGTTCGGATCGAACCGCGCCCGCCGCGCCCGGCCCGCATCCACCACCACGCGGATGTCCGGCAGCGTCAGCGAGGTCTCGGCGATCGAGGTGGCCAGCACCACCTTGCGCCCCTCGGCCGGGGTCAGGGCCGCGCGCTGCGCCGCAAAGTCCATCGCGCCGTACAGCGGCCGCAGCGCCACGCCGGGCAGGTCGCGCAACAGCGCCTCGACCCGCCGGATCTCGCCCTCGCCCGGCAGGAAGACCAGCACCCCGCCCCCAAAGTCCTTGGCGGTCTCCGCCAGCGCCGCCCGCACCGCGCCCGCGACCACCGCCTCCAGCCGCATCGACGCATCCGGCGGCCGCGGCAGCCAGCGCGTCCCGACCGAGAAGGCCCGCCCTTCCGAGGTCACGACCGGCGCTTCCCCCATCAGCGCCGCGACCGGGCCCGCGTCCAGCGTGGCCGACATGACCAGAAGCTTCAGGTCCTCGCGCAGCGCCCCCCGCACCTCCAGGCACAGCGCCAGGCCGAGGTCGGCGTTCAGGCTGCGCTCGTGGAACTCGTCGAAGATCACCAGGCCGACGCCCGCCAGCTCCGGATCGGACTGCAGCATCCGCGTCAGGATCCCCTCGGTCACCACCTCGATCCGCGTCTCGGCCGAGACCTTCGCCTCGCCCCGGATCCGGTAGCCCACCGTCGCCCCGACCCGCTCGCCCAGCGTCTCGGCCATCCGTTCGGCCGCGGCGCGGGCCGCCAGCCGCCGCGGCTCCAGCATCACGATCCGCCCCTTGACCAACCCCCGCGCCAGCAGGTCCAGCGGCACGACGGTCGTCTTCCCGGCGCCCGGCGGGGCCTGCAGCACGGCCATCCCGCGCGATGCCAGCGCATCGGCAAGGTCTGGCAGGATGGAGGTGACGGGCAGGTCGGCCATGCCCCGCTTATGGCGCGGCGACCCGGCCAAGGCCAGCGCCGGAGGGGTCTAAAATTTTTCGTCGAAAAAATTTTAGACCCCTCCGGTCGCCCCACCCCCCTCGCCAAGCCCGCGTCCTTCCGGCAATAAGACGGAAACGAGAGGCCCCATGGACATCACCGAACGCGCCCGACTGATCCGTTCCGGCGACCGCCGGGCGCTGGCCCGCGCCATCACCCTGGTCGAAAGCGCGCGTCCCGACCACCGGGACGAGGCGCTGGCCCTCCTCTCCGCCCTGCGCGAGCCCCGGCGCGAGGCGCTGCGGATCGGCCTCTCCGGCACCCCCGGCGTCGGCAAGTCCACCTTCATCGAGGCTTTCGGCCTGATGCTCACCGGACAGGGCCTGAAGGTCGCCGTCCTCGCCGTCGACCCGTCCTCGGCCCGCTCCGGCGGCTCGATCCTCGGCGACAAGACCCGGATGGAGCGCCTCTCGCGCGATCCCGACGCCTTCATCCGCCCCTCGCCCAGCCAGAGCCAGCTCGGCGGCGTCGCCCGCCGCACGCGTGAGGCGGTGGCGCTCTGCGAGGCGGCGGGTTTCGACGTGGTACTGATCGAAACCGTGGGCGTCGGCCAAAGCGAAACCGTGGTGGCGCAGCTTTCCGACCTCTTCCTCCTCCTCCTCGCCCCGGCCGGCGGCGACGAATTGCAGGGGGTCAAGCGCGGCATCATGGAGATGGCCGACCTGATCCTGGTCAACAAGGCGGATGGCGACCTGAAGCCGGCGGCGCTACGCACCGTGGCCGATTACGCGGGCGCGCTGCAACTCCTGCGCCACCGGCCGCAGGACCCGCCCGGCTTTCCCAAGGCGATGCCGGTCTCGGCCCTGGAGTCCGCGGGGCTGGCGAAGGCCTGGGAGGAGATGCAGGCCCTGACCGCCTGGCGCAAGGCGCAGGGCCAATGGGACCGCGCCCGCGCCGACCAGGCCCGGCACTGGTTCGAGGAAGAGGTCCGCCAGGGCCTCCTCGCCGCCCTCGCGCGCGAGCCGCAGAAGGGCCTGATGGCCGGCCTCGGCGACCGCGTGGCGTGCGGCGACCTCGCACCCGAGGCGGCGGCGGCCGAGATGCTGCGCCTGCTCGGCCGGACCTGACTTGCGGCCTGCCCTTCTCCCGGATACGCCCGCCGGAGGCAGCCGAGGCTTCCGCCGGATCGGCCGCCTGACCGCTTGACGTCGCCCGCAATTCCCCTTACACGCCCCCAATCGAATTCGAAGGTCGGGGATTCCCCGCCTTCCCCCGCTTTGACGAACCGAAGGAACACCGCAATGTCGCGCGTCTGCGAACTCACCGGCAAGGGCCCGATGACGGGGAACACCGTCTCCCACGCCAACAACAAGTCCCGCCGTCGGTTCCTCCCGAACCTGAACGAAGTGACCCTGATCTCCGACGTGCTGGGCCAGTCGTTCAAGCTGCGCGTCACCGCCGCGGCGCTGCGCTCGGTCGACCACCGCGGGGGCCTCGACGCCTACCTTGCCAAGGCCCGGGACGAGGAGCTTTCGGCCGCCGCGCTGAAGATCAAGAAGGACATCGCCAAGGCGCAAGCCGCGGCCTGATCCGGCTGACCGGAACGAAAAGGCCCCGCCTCCGGATGGAAGGCGGGGCCTTTCGCGTTTCCCCGGGTCAAAGGAGAGGTGGGCAGATTGCCCAGCCTACACCATTTCCCCTCCGTCCGGATGTTGGCGATTGCGCCCGTAGGGTGGGCGATCCGCCCACCTTCGGCCCTTCAGCCGGCGCAATAGGCCTCGGCGGTGCGGCCAAAGCTCTTGTAGCGATCCCAGAACGAATCGTCCGACGCCTTCTGCGACATCCAGGTCGCATGCGCCGCTTCCGGATTCTTGAAGAACTTCGCCGCCCGGCGCTGGTCGCCGCCCGACAGCGTCATGTCCGCGGCCTGCTGGATGCAGCCGCAAAGCGCCCGGTTGCCGCCCCGGTCCGAGGCCATGCAGGCCCGCTCGATGGGGCCGGCCATGGCCGCACCCGAGAACACCGCAAGAGATGCCGCCGTCGCGGCCGCAAACAGGATGGATTTCATTCGCTCTGCCTCATCGCCGGTCCCGCGTGGCGCGTCTCCGCAACCTCCGCCGCCGGTCATTCTGTGGCAGGGATCATGCCAGATCAAAGCGAATTTATCAAGCCTTGCCAGAGGCTTGGCCGGATCGGCGCATTGCCGCAATGCCTCGCGGCCCCGACCCGGGGCGCATACAAGATGCAGTAGGCCTCCTGCCGAAGCCCGCGCGGGAAGGCCGCGACTCGCTCCAGGCGCCGCGGCTCGCGGGACTCCCGCCCCGGCCCCGTCGCACCCCCCGCGCGACCGCCCCGAAACCCCTGCCGATCCAGCCGGAATAACCCTTCCCGGCCCCCGTTCCCTCGGCTATATGCCGAGGCCATGATCGACCTTGACCGCATCCGCAATTTCTCCATCGTGGCCCATATCGACCACGGCAAATCCACGCTCGCCGACCGGCTGATCCAGATGACGGGCACGGTCGCCGAAAGGGACATGAAGGCGCAACTCCTCGACTCGATGGATATCGAGCGGGAACGCGGCATCACCATCAAGGCCAACACCGTCCGGATCGAATACCCGGCCAAGGACGGCAGGACCTATATCCTCAACCTCATCGACACCCCCGGCCACGTCGACTTCGCCTATGAGGTCTCCCGCTCGATGCGCGCCGTCGAAGGCTCGCTCCTGGTGGTCGACGCCTCCCAGGGCGTCGAGGCGCAGACGCTGGCCAATGTCTACCAGGCGCTGGATGCGGGGCATGAGATCGTGCCGGTCCTGAACAAGATCGACCTCCCCGCCGCCGAACCCGAGCGGGTGAAGCAGAATATCGAGGACGTGATCGGCCTCGACGCCTCCAACGCCGTCCCGATCAGCGCCAAGACCGGCCTCGGCATCCCCGACGTGCTCGAGGCCATCGTCCACCGCCTGCCGCCGCCCAAGGGCGACCGCAACGCGCCGCTGAAGGCGATGCTGGTCGACAGCTGGTACGACCCCTACCTCGGCGTCGTGGTGATGATCCGCATCGTCGACGGCGTCGTCCGCAAGGGCGACCGCATCCGCATGATGCAGACCGGCGCGCTCTACGGCATCGACAAGCTCGCTGTCCTGAAACCCCAGATGCAGGACATCGCAGAGCTTGGCCCGGGCGAGATCGGCGTCTTCACTGCCTCGATCAAGCAGGTCCGCGACACCCGCGTCGGCGATACCATCACCCACGAGCGCAAACCCTGCGACGCGCCGCTTCCCGGCTTCAAGCCCTCGGTCCCGGTGGTCTTCTGCGGCCTGTTCCCGGTCGACGCCAACGACTTCGAGGCGCTGCGCGACGCCATCGAGAAGCTGGCCCTCAACGACGCGAGCTTCACCTACGAGATGGAGACCAGCGCTGCGTTGGGCTTCGGCTTCCGCATGGGCTTCCTCGGCCTGCTCCACCTCGAAGTCGTCCGGGACCGCCTGGAACGCGAATACGACCTCGACCTGATCACCACCGCCCCCTCGGTGGTCTTCAAGCTCCACATGAAGGACGGCGAGGTCCGCGACCTGCACAACCCCGCCGACATGCCCGACCTCACCTATGTCGACCATATCGAGGAGCCGCGGATCAAGGCCACGATCATGGTCCCCGACGACTATCTCGGCGACATCCTGAAGCTCTGCCAGGACCGCCGCGGCATCCAGCTGAACCTCACCTATGCCGGGTCGCGGGCGATGGTCGAATACGACCTGCCGCTCGCCGAAGTGGTGTTCGACTTCTACGACCGGCTGAAATCGGTGACCAAAGGCTATGCCAGCTTCGACTACCAGATCAGCGAATACCGCGAGGACAACCTGGTGAAGATGTCGATCCTGGTGAACGACGAACCCGTCGACGCCCTGTCGATGATGGTCCACCGCGACCGCGCCGAGGCGCGCGGCCGCTCCATGGTCGAGAAACTGAAGGACCTGATCCCCCGCCACATGTTCAAGATCCCCGTCCAGGCGGCCATCGGCGGCCGGGTGATCGCGCGCGAGACGATCAGTGCCATGCGCAAGGACGTGACGGCGAAATGCTACGGCGGGGATGCCACGCGGAAGAAGAAGCTGCTGGAGAAGCAGAAAGCCGGCAAGAAGAAGATGCGCCAGTTCGGCAAGGTCGAGATCCCGCAGGAGGCCTTCATCTCGGCCCTGAAGATGGATGGGTAACCCGTAGGGTGCGCTACAGCGCACCTTCGGCCGGGTGGAACGGTGCGCTGTAGCGCACCCTACCCATACGCCCCACCCCTCGGCGAGACCCGCACCACCAGGACCACCAGCCGACCGTCCTCGATCAAATAGACCACGCGCCAGTCGCCGACCCGGACCCGCCACTGGTTCACCTCGCCCACCAGCTTCAGGCACCCCGGTGGACGGGGATCGGTCCCAAGCTCGTCAATCGCCGCGACCAGCCGGTCGTGCAGCCGCCGGTCCCTGATCCGCCGCAGGTTCTTCTTCGCCTCCGGCGACAGTTCGACCCGATAGGTCATTCTGCGGCGCGTTCAGCCGCCGTTTCAGACAGATAGTCCTCCAGCGTCATCGCCTTCGACGGGTCCGCCAGATATTCCGCGTAAGCTTTCGCCCCCAGCCTGGCCAGTTCCTCGTTCTCCAGCCGCTCGTAATACTCCATCGCCTCAGGAGAGATCATCACCGCCACGGGTTTCCCGTGTTTCTTGATGGTGACATCCTCGCCCCCGTGCTGGACCTTGCCCAGGAGGTCGGCCAGCCTTTCCCGCGCCTCCGACACCGTGACTTCGATCATCGCCCGCCTGCTTTCGTACAAAACGTCAGAAACGCAAGATATGTCACATCTGTACGAAAATCAACCTCGGCTTGGAACAACCCATCCCCCGTCCTCGCGGTCCTCCGCCTCATCCACCGCCCACGGCCCGTAGGGTGCGCTACAGCGCACCTTCGGCCGGGTGGAACGGTGCGCTGTAGCGCAGTCTACGCCTCACATTCCCGCCTGGGTCTCCTGGGCTTCTTCGGTGATCGCCTCACCTGTCATCTCCAGATCACGCCCCGCGCCTTCGATGGTTTCGCACGCACTCACGGCCAAGAGGGCAAGCAGCACAAGCAAACGGGTCATCACTCGGTCCTTTCCAATCTCCAGCCCGCCCAACCGCCCGACCCGCCGGATGTTCCCGTAGGTCGGGGTTCACCCCGACTCACCCTCACCGCACGAAGGGCGCCGGCTCTTCCCCGTCCAGCCCCCGCCCCTCGGCAAGGCGGCGCTGCATCGCCTCCTGCATCCGTACCCGCGCGGCCTCCACGCCCTCGGGCGTCAGTTCCAGCCCGATCTGCCGGGCGGCCTCGGCCCAGTCGGGGCCCAACTCGCCGAACTGCGGTTTCGGCCCGGCATAGGCCTCGTCGCGCTTGCGGTAATGGTCCAGCGTCTCGGCCCCCCGCAGCACCCCCGCCAGCCGCGCATGCATGTAGCTGCGCAGCACGTCGTTGATCCGCGGCCCGTAGTCCGGCCCCATCGACTTGAAGAACTTCACCACATCCGCCTCCAGCCGCAGCGTCACCTTCGCCCTGGCCGAGCGGGGCGTCGCCCTTGCGATCTCGTGCCACTCCTCGGGGATGCGGCCGGTCGCCTCGATGGTGTTGTGCAGGTCCCATTCCAGGCGCCGCATCACATCCATCATATAGGTCATCTGCGCCCGCTGCCGGGGCGTCTGTTTGCGTAGGTCGGGCATGGCGTGCTCCTTTGCGACTGCCAGCCTGAGGCCCAAAGGTTAACGCAACCGGAAGCCGCCGGCCTGCCCGACGCAAGGCAGACAGATGCCAGACGCTTAACCCCCTGTTAACCGGCCTCTGCCACGCTGGCCCCATGAAAGCCCTCGTCCCCCTCCTGTTCCTCGCCGCCTGCGGGGCCTCGCCAGCCCCCGAATTCCTCGGCGCCAAGCGCAGCGACGTCACCCTGAACGGCCGCGATTACACGGTTTTCCAGAAGGGAGAGCGGGTGGAGGTCATCCGCCTCGGCCATGCCACGCGCGGCGAACATCAGGCGATCCGCGCCACGATGATCGAACTGATCCCCCGCGTCACCGGCTGCCAGTTGCGCGAGAATACGTTGACCGGCGACAGCGGAGAAATGCGCGGCTCGCTGAACTGCCCGGCTTGACTCGAGGGGCCAAAAACCCAAAAAGCAGGCACCGAAACGGGGGCCCGCCCATGCCGACAATCGACCTTTCCCGCAGCCTGCCGCATGCGCGGATCGCGGAGCTTCCGAACCCCTATTTCGGCAAGGTCCGCGACTGCTACGATCTGCCCGACGGCACCCGGCTTCTGATCTCCTCCGACCGGATTTCCGCGTTCGACCAGATACTTGCGGTGATCCCCTGGAAAGGCCAGGTCCTCACCCAGCTTGCCCGCTACTGGTTCGACGCGACCGCCGACATCGCGGCGAACCATGTGATCTCCTACCCGGATCCGAACGTCGTGCTGGGGCGAAGGCTGACCATCCTTCCCGTCGAGATCGTGGTCCGCGGCTACCTTGCCGGCACCACCTCCACCTCGATTTTGACGCAATATTCCAAGGGCTTGCGCCAGATGTACGGCCATACCCTTCCCGAAGGGCTGCGCCCGAACCAGGCCCTGCCGCAGGCGATCATCACGCCGACGTCCAAGGCATTCGACGGCGGCCATGACGAGCCGCTGACCGCCGAGGAGATCGTCTCGACCGGCCTGTTGACGAAATCGCAATGGGACGAGGTCAGCCAGAAGGCCCTGGCGCTCTTCGCGCGGGGCCAGAAGATGGCGGCGGAGCGCGGGTTGATCCTGGTCGACACGAAATATGAATTCGGCACGGATGCCGAGGGCGACATCCTGCTGGCGGACGAGATCCACACCCCCGACTCCAGCCGCTACTGGATCGCGGAAGGCTATGAAAAAGCTTTCGAAAACGGGGCCCGGCCCCCGAGCTTCGACAAGGACGTGATCCGGTCCTGGGTGGTGGCGCGCTGCGATCCCTACAAGGATCCGGTCCCGGATATCCCCTTGGAAATGATCGAGAAAACCGCCCGGGTCTATATCGACGCCTTCGAGAGGATCACCGGCCGGGCCTTCGTGCCCGACGCCTCGGGCGCCACTCCGCTGGAGCGTATCCGGGCCAACCTGAAGCCCTTCTTCACCACCTGATCCGTTTGCGCTAACAGTCGGGAAACCCAAGGGGGACGACGATGATTCTCAGCTGTGGCGAGGCGCTGATCGACATGCTGCCCCGGACCTCGACCGAAGGCGAGGCCTGCTTTGCCCCCTATGCCGGGGGAGCGGTGTTCAACACGGCGATCGCCCTGGGGCGCCTTGGCGCGCCATCCGCGTTCTTGTCGGGCGTTTCCAATGACATGCTGGGGGAGATCCTGGCGGATACCTTGGCGGCGTCGAAGGTCGACACCCGGTTTCTCGTCCGCTCGGACCGGCCGACGACGGTGGCCTTCGTCAAGCTGGTGAACGGCCAGGCGACCTATGCCTTCTACGACGAGGCGACGGCGGGGCGGATGCTGTCGATCGCCGATCTTCCGGCCCTCCCGGACGAGGTCGGCACCCTGTTCCTGGGCGGGATCAGCCTGGTGAACGATCCCGCCGCCAGCACCTATGAGGCGCTGCAGGCGCGGGAATGTGGCAGCCGGGTCACCATGCTCGACCCCAACATCCGCCCCGGGTTCATCGCCGGGAAGGAGGCCGGGTATCGCGCCAGGATCGAGCGGATGGTGGCGCTTGCGGACATCGTCAAGCTCTCGGACGAGGACCTGCACTGGCTGGAGGGGCAGGGCGACCTCGCCTTCCTGGCGCGGGGGATCCTGGCCCGCGGGCCGAAGGTCGTCTTCATCACCGAGGGCGCGAACGGGGCGCGGGCGGTGACGGCGGGGCAGGATATTTTCTTGGCGGCGCAGAAGGTTACGGTGGTCGATACGGTCGGGGCCGGGGATACGTTCAATGCCGGGGTGCTGGCCGCGCTGCACCGGGCGGGGGCCTTGACCAAGGCAGGGGTGGCCGGGCTGGACGCTGCCACGTTGACCGCCGCGCTCGAGCTGGGCATCCGGGCGGCGGCGGTGACGGTCAGCCGCGCCGGAGCCAATCCGCCCTGGGAGAGCGAGCTGTGAGGGCGGTCCTGCAGCGGGTCGCCGAGGCCCGGGTCCATGTCGATGGAGAGCTGGTCGGCGAGACCGGCAAGGGCTTCCTGATCCTGGTCTGCGCCATGGCCGGGGATGGCGAGGCGCAGGCGGAAAAGCTGGCGGCCAAGGCGGCCAAGCTGCGGGTGTTCAAGGACGATCAGGGCAAGATGAACCTATCGGTCCGCGACATCGGCGGCGGCGCCCTGGTGGTCAGCCAGTTCACCCTGGCCGCCGACCTGCGCGGCAACCGGCCCGGCTTTTCCACCGCCGCCGCCCCGGCCGAAGGAGAACGGCTGTACCTGCATTTCAGCAAGTGCCTGGAGAAGGAGGGCGTTCCGGTCGCCAACGGCCGGTTCGGGGCCGACATGGCGGTCAGCCTGGTGAACGACGGGCCGGTGACCATCTGGATGGACACCGACCAGGGCTGATCAGTTGAACGGGTTGCCGGGCGTCTGCTTGGAGATCACGTCACCGCATTGCACCAGCGCGTCGATCGAGGCGCGCGACCCCGACAGCGAATAGTTCTGCACATCCGAGCCGTCGGCCGAACGCAGGTAAAGCCGCTGGCCCTGGGCGACCTCGACGATGAAATTGATCCCCGCCTGATCGTCCGGCAGGGTGAACAGGACCGAGTTCTGGTAAAGCTCGGCCCCGGTCAGGTTCCAGGCCGAGCGGCGGTCGATCTGCACCTCGAGATCGGCGGTATCCCCTTCGCCGAAGGACCAGGCGGTCGAGTAGAATTGCAGCTGCACCCCGCCATCGGGGAAGGTCCAGAGCGAGAAGCTTTCGCCGGGGGCGTTCACCTCGGCCACGCAGCCGACCGAGCCGTCGTCCCAGGCGACGACCGAGACCTGCCAGTGCTTGTGCTGGAAAAGCACCTCGGATTCCTGTGCGCCGGCGGCGCTGCCAATGACCGCCAGGGCGGCGGCGGTGATGAAATTGTTCAGGCCCATCGTCCACTTCCCGAAATATCCCCAAGGCTCTTGTCGCGCCCGGATGCGATTCAGGCAAATGAATCTTGCTGTCATTTTTGTGGCGTGCCGCGGTCAGCCGCGTGGCTGGGGCATCCATTCCCAGGGGGTGCTGAACTGGCCCAGGATGGCCTGCACTTCCGCATCCCCGACCGGCGACGGGCTGGCGACCTGCGCCACCAGCCCGCGCTTGCGGTCCTCGATCACGGCCGCGACGCGGGCGGGAAGGCCCGCCTCGGCGAGCGCGGCGTCGTAGGTGCGGGTGATGGCAAGGCGGCGCAGGTCGGGCTTGAACACCTTGCCCACGGCGGTCTTCGGCACTTCCGGCAGGATTTCCAGGTGCTTGGGCAGGGCCGCGCGTTCGTGGATATGGGCCGTGGCATAGGCCATCAGCTCCTCGACCGTGGCCGTGGACCCCGCGACCAGCTCGACATAGGCGCAGGGCAACTCGCCCGCATGGGCGTCGGGTTGGCCGATCGCGCCGACGACGGCCACCGCCTCATGGCCCATCAGCGCCTCCTCGATGATCGCCGGGTCGATGTTGTGGCCGCCGCGGATGATCAGGTCCTTGGCGCGGCCGGTGATGAACAGGTAGCCATCCGCATCCAGCCGGCCAAGGTCGCCGGTGCGCAGGAAGCGGCCCTCGGCAAACAGCTCGCGGTTCTTGTCGGCCTCGGTATAGGTCGAGCCCTCATAGACCCCCGGGTTGGAGATGCAGATCTCGCCCACCTCGTCCACCGCGCATTCGCGGTAGTCGGTCGCGCCTTTCCGGGTCAGGATGCGGACATGGGTATAGGGGAAGGGCAGGCCGACCGAGCCGATCTTCTTCACCCCCTCGGGCGGGTTGACCGAGACGAGGCAGGTCGCCTCGGTCAGGCCGTAGCCTTCGATGATCTCGACCCCGGTCTCCTTCCCGAAACGGTTGTAAAGCTCGACCGGCAGCGGGGCAGAGCCGGAGAAGGCGTTGCGGAGCGAGGAGATGTCGGCGTTCACCGGGCGCTGCATCAGGGCGGCCAGGGCGGTGGGGACGGTGATCAGATAGGTGACGCGATAGCGTTCGATCAGCTTCCAGAGGTTGTCGAACACGCCCTCGCCGCGATAGCCCTGCGGGGTGGGGAACACCACATGCGCGCCCGATCCGATCACCGACATCAGGATCGGGTAGCAGGCGAAGACATGGAACAGGGGCAGCGGGCACATGACCACATCGGTCGGCTTGAACAGCAGCGTCGCGCCGAGCCAGCCGTTGTAGACCATGCCCGAGACCTTGTGCTGCGCGACCTTGGGCATCCCGGTGGTGCCGCCGGTGTGGAAATAGGCGGCGACGCGGTCCTCGGGCGGGTCGGCGAAGGTCAGCCGGTCGGCGGGCATCCTTGCCATCCCGGCCCGGAAATCGCGGATGTTGGCGCTGTGCTGGACCGGGTTCTTCGGCCGGATCCAGGGCACGACCACCTTCTTCAGGCCCGAGAGGTTGGGGACCAGATCGACCTCGAGCACGGTCCTCACGTTCGGGGCGAACTGCACCGCCTCGCTGACCTTCTGGGGAACGTCGGTCCGGGGGAAGGCCTTCAGCGTGACGACGACCTTGGCATTGGTCTCGCGCAGGATGGCGCTGATCTTCTCGGGTTCCAGGAGCGGGTTGATCGGGTTGACGATCCCCGCCACCGCGCCGCCAAGCAGGGTGATCGCGGTTTCCAGCGCATTGGGCAGGATGAAGGCGACCACGTCCTTCTCGCCGATGCCGAGGCTGCGGAACAGGTTGGCGGCCCGGGTGACCTGCGCATGCAGCTCGGCCCAGGTGAGGGTGAGCTTCTTCGTCGCCGGGCCCGAAAGCAGCTGGTAGCTGATCGCCGGTCGGTCGCCATGCGCGTCCCGGGTGCGGGTGAGGTAGTCGTACATCGTGCGCGCCTGGCCGCGGTCGGCCCAGGGCGCCTCGGCCTCGATCGCCTTCACGTCCGCAAGTGTGGCGAATGTGGTCATCGCATCCTCCCCTTCCACCCGCTGTAGCCGCGGGCTTCGCTGCAGGATGGGCGGCGGCGGCGCGTTTGTGAAGCCGGATTGTCCCGGCCAGGGCGGCCGGGACGCGACGTCAGAGCGTGCCGTCGGTGAACTGCAGCCGGGCGAGGCGGGCGTAAAGCCCATCCTCGGCGACCAGCTGGTCATGCGTGCCCTGCGCGACGATCCGGCCCTGATCGAAGACGACGATCCGGTCGGCGCGCTTCACCGTGGCCAGCCGGTGCGCCACGACCAGCGTGGTCCGCCCCTCGGACAGCTTCTCGACGGCGGCCTGCACCAGACGCTCGCTTTCGGCATCCAGCGCGCTGGTCGCCTCGTCCAGGAGCAGGATCGGCGCGTCGCGCAGGATGGCGCGGGCGATGGCCACGCGCTGCTTCTGCCCGCCCGAAAGCATCACCCCGCGCTCGCCCAGATAGCTGTCATAGCCCTGCGGCAAGGCGGTCAGGAAGTCATGCGCGGCGGCGGCCCTGGCGGCGGCCTCGACTTCGGCGTCGCTGGCATCGGGGCGGCCGAAGCGGATGTTCTCGCGCGCCGAGGTGGCGAAGATCACCGGGTCCTGCGGCACCAGCGCGATGTGCCGGCGGAAGTCGGCGCGGGCCAGGTCGGGCAGGGCGATGCCGTCCAGCGTGATCCGGCCCGATTGCGGATCATAGAAGCGCATCAGGAGTTGCAGGATCGTGGTCTTGCCGGCGCCCGACGGGCCGACAAGCGCCACCGTCTCGCCCGGCCGGACATGCAGGCTGACCCCGTTCAGGGCACTGGTCTCGGGCCGGGCGGGATAGCGGAAGGTCACGTCCTGGAAGGCGATCTCGCCCCGGACCGGGCGGGGCAGGGCGAGGGGGCGGGCCGGGTCCTGCACCGTATCCTCGACATTCAAGAGCTCGACCAGCCGCTCGGTCGCCCCGGCGGCGCGCTGCAGCTCGCCCCAGATCTCGGACAGCGCGCCCACCGCGCCCGCGACCAGAACCGCATAGATCACGAACTGGATCAGCTCGCCCACGCTCATCGCGCCCGAGCGCACGTCGCGCGCGCCGATCCAGAGGACGCCGACGATCCCGGCGAAGATCAGGAAGATCACGATCACGGTCATGACCGCCCGGGTGCGGATCCGGGCCCGCGCGGAATCGAAGGCCTTTTCGGTCACCTCGGCGAAATCGGCGCGGGTCGGGCCCTCATGGGTGAAGGCCTGCACCGTCTGCACCGAGGACAGCGCCTCGGAGGCCGAGCCGGAGGAGGAGGCGATCCAGTCCTGGTTCTCACGCGAGAGGCGGCGCAGGCGGCGGCCGAGGACGATGATCGGCACCACGATGCCCGGCACGACCAGCAGGACAAGGCCGGTCAGCTTGGCCGAGGTCAGGAACAGCAGGACCAGCCCGCCGATCAGCATCAGCACATTGCGCAGCGCGACCGAGACCGACGAGCCGATGACCGACAGGATCAGCGTGGTGTCGGTGGTGATCCGGCTCAGGACCTCGCCGGTCAGGATGCGCTCGAAGAAGGCGGGGGACATGCCGAGGACGCGGTCGAAGAGCGTGCGGCGGATGTCGGCGACCACGCGCTCGCCCAGATGGGTGACGAGGTAGTAGCGCATCCCCGTGCCCAAAGCGAGCAGTGCCGCAATCGCCAGCGCCGCCCCGAAATACTTGTCCAGAAGCGCGGTCGTCCCGGTGTTGAACCCGTCCACCACCCGGCGCACGGCCAGGGGAAGGACGAGGCTGATCCCGGCGGTCAGGGTCAGGGCCACCAGCGCCAGCCCCACCATGAGGCGATAGGGCCGCATGAAGGGCGCCAGGCCCCTGAGCGCGCCCACGCGTTTCGACTTCGGCCGATCCTCGACCACCGAGCTGTCCGACATTAGCCCGCCCCATACGGTTGATGCCGTTTCCCCTTACCCGCCCCGCCCCCCGGCGACAAGCCGCGCGGGACGGCCCTTTCCCTTGCCCGCGCCCCGTGCCACCTTCGGCGCATGAGCGAGACACAGCATTTCCGCGCCGGGGATGGCGCCCGCCTGGCCTATCGCGACGAAGGCGCGGGCCTGCCGCTTCTGTGCCTGGCGGGGCTGACCCGGTCGATGGCCGATTTCGACTATCTGGCCCCGCATCTGCCGCCCCTGCGCCTGATCCGCATGGACCAGCGCGGGCGTGGGGAAAGCGACTGGACCGGGGCGGCCAGCTATACCCTGGCGCAGGAGGCGCGCGACGTTCTGTCACTGCTCGACCATCTGGGGCTGGAGCGGGCGGCGATCCTCGGCACCTCGCGCGGGGGGCTGATCGGGATGGTTCTGGGCGCGACGGCGCGCGGGCGGCTTCTGGGCCTCTGCCTGAACGACGTCGGCCCCGAGATCGCGCGCGAGGGTCTGGTCAGGATCTTCGATTACGTCGGCCGCAACCCGGCGGGCCGGACGCATCAGGGGCTGGCCGAGCGTCTGTCCCGCGCGCCGGGGTTTGAGGGCGTGCCGATGTCGCGCTGGCTGGAGGAGGCGCGGAGACATGCGGTCGAGATGCCCGAGGGCCTGCGCATCCCCTATGACCCGGCCCTGCGCGAGTCCTTCCTTGCGGGGTTCGATGGTCCGCCGGTGGACCTCTGGCCGCTCTTCGATGCGCTGCAGGGCCTGCCGCTGGCCTTGATCCGGGGCGCCAACTCGGATCTCTTGACGCCGGAGACGGTGGAAAGGATGCGCGCCCGCCGCCCCGACATGGGCTTCGCCGAGGTGCCCGGCCGCGCCCATATCCCCTTCCTGGACGAGCCCGAGGCCGTCGCCCTGATCCACAGCTTCCTTGGGGGCCTTGCATGACACCCGATCTCATCCGCGCGGCTGCGGGGCGTATGGCGGGCCATGTCCGCCGCACGCCGCTTCTGAATGCGCCGCTTCTCGACCGGCTGGCGGGGCGGCAGGTGCTGGTCAAGGCGGAATGCCTGCAACTGACCGGCAGCTTCAAGGCGCGCGGCGGCTGGGCGGCGGTCTCGGCATTGGACGAGGCGGCGAGGGCGCGAGGGGTGATCGCCTATTCCTCGGGCAATCACGCGCAGGGCGTGGCGCTGGCGGCGGCCCGGCATGGCGCGCCCTGCGTGATCGTGATGCCCTCGGACGCGCCCGCGGTGAAGATCGCCAATACTCGCGCCTACGGGGCCGAGGTGGTGCTGTACGACCGCGCGACCGAGGACCGCGACGCGATCGGCACCGCCCTGGCCTCGCAGCGCGGGCTGACGCTGGTCAAGCCCTTCGACGACCCGCAGGTCATCGCGGGGCAGGGGACGGTCGGGTTGGAACTGGCCGAGCAGGCGGCCAAGGCCGGGGTGGCCCGCGCCCCGGTCCTGATCCCCTGCGGCGGCGGCGGTCTCGCGGCAGGGACCGCGCTGGCGCTGGAGGGCACCGGCCTTCGCGTCCATACGGTCGAGCCTGCGGGCTTCGACGACACCGCGCGTTCGCTGGCGACGGGGGCCCGGCAGCGGAACCCCTCCGCCACCGGCTCGATCTGCGACGCGATCCTCACGCCCGCACCGGGAGAGCTGACCTTCCCGATCCTGCAGCGCCTTGCCGGACCGGGATATTCCGTGACCGACGATGAGGTGCTGCAAGCCATGGCGCTGGCCTTCGCCCATCTGCGCATCGTGCTGGAACCGGGCGGGGCCGTCGCCCTGGCCGCCGCCCTCTGCCGGCCCGACCTGCCGGAGACGGTGATCGCCGTCGCTTCGGGCGGCAACGTGGACCCCGCGACCTTCGCCGCCGCGCTGGACCGCCCGGCATGACGCTGGTCTGGCTCTCGGACCTGCGGCTTCAGGCCGAGCTGACCGGCCCCGACCATGCCCCGCCCCTGGTGCTGATCCATGGCGCGGGGATGGACCTGCGGCTCTGGGACGCGCTGGCGCCGCTCTTGCCCCGGCACCGCATCCTGCGCCTGTCGCTGCGCGGCCATGGCAGTTCGGACGCGCCTCCGCCGCCCTATGCGCTGGGCACGCTGATCCGCGATGTCGAGCGTCTGATCAGCCATTTCGCGTTGAAGGAGGCGGTGGTCCTCGGCGCGGGCGAGGGCGGGCTGATCGCCCAGGGCCTTGCGGTCAAGCGGCTGGACCTGGTCCGCGCCATGGTCCTGACCGGCAGCGCCACCCGCCTGGTCCCGCGTCCGGATGACCGGGATGCCGGATGCGCCCGGCTCCTCGGCCCGCGTTGGCGCGACCAGCCGGCGCTGGCGCAGGTCCGCGCGATGCTGGAGGCGACCCGGCCCGAGGGCTGGCAGGGCCTCGCCGCCGCCATCGCAACGGCCGACCTCTACCAGACCACCGCCACCCTGCGCCTGCCGACGCTGGTGCTGGCCGGGGCCGACGACCGCAAGGTGCCGCCCGACCTCCAGCGCGAGCTGGCGGACCTCGTCGCGGGCGCACGGTTCCAGCTTCTGCCGAGGGGAACGCATCTGGCGATGCTGACCCAGCCCGAGGCTTTCGCCGGGGCTCTCGACGCCTTCCTGACCGGGATCGGCCATGTCTGAACTCCTCCTCGTCCACGGCACCTGCCACGGCGCCTGGTGCTTCGAGGCCTTGCTGGCCGGGCTTGCCCGGCTGGAGATCCCCGCCCGCGCCATCGACCTGCCCGGCCGCGACGGCGCCGCCACCACGCTGGAGGACTACGCCCGCGCGATCCTCGCCGCGGCCGGGCCGGATACGATCCTCGTCGGCCATTCCGCCGGCGGCTATGCGATCACCGCCGCGGCCGAGGCCGATCCGAGCCGGTTCCGCGGCCTCGTCTACCTCTGCGCCTACCTGCCTGAGGCCGGGCAAAGCCTCGCCGACATGCGCCGCGCGGGTCCGTCACAGCCGCTCCTGCCCGCGATCCGCATGGCCCCGGACCGTGGAAGCTTCACCATCGACCCGGCCCTCGCCCGCGCCGCCTTCTACCAGGACTGCCCCGAGGAGCTTGCCGCCGCCGCCATCGCCCGCCTCTGCCCGCAGCCCGTGGCCCCGCAGGAGACCCCGCTCTGGCCCCGGGCCGCCCCCGGATTGCCGCGCCACTACATCACCTGCACGCAGGACCGGACCATCCCGCCCGCCTATCAGGACCGGATGGCCGCCACCCTTCCGCCGGAGTGCCGCCACCGCCTGCCCTCGGGCCATTCGCCCTTCCTGTCGATGCCCGGCCTGCTGGCCCGCGAACTGGCCCGGATCCGCCGGGCGATCGTCCCAAGGTAGGTTTGCGTCACGCCGGCGTCGCTTATCCGCAACCCCGCCCTTCCTCTTGGAGAAATACTCCACGGGGGTGCGGGGGTGTGAAACCCCCGCTCCGGCCGATGCCAAAGGGGGGGCGGCATGAAGCTCAGGGACCTGGAAATCTTCGTCGTGGCGCCGCCCTTCCCCGGCTGGGGCGGGCGCTACTGGATCTTCCCGAAGCTCATCACCGACGACGGCATCGTGGGCTATGGCGAATGCTACGCCTCCACCGTCGGCCCCAGGGCGATGCAGGCCGTGATCGAGGACGTGTTCGAGCGTCACATGCTGGGCGAGAGCCCGGAGAACATCGAGCTGATGTTCCGCCGCGCCTATTCCGCCGGTTTCACCCAGCGCCCGGATCCTACGGTGATGGGGGCCTTCTCGGGGCTGGAGATCGCCTGCTGGGACATACTCGGCAAGGCGCGGAACCGTCCGGTCTGGGCGCTCCTCGGCGGGCGGATGCACGACCGCATCCGCAGCTACACCTATCTCTATCCCGAGCCGGGCCGCGAAAGCGCGGAATTCTGGGTCGACCCCGACGCCGCCGCCGCGGCCGCGCTCCGCTTCATGAACCTCGGCTTCACCGCGGTGAAGTTCGACCCCGCTGGCCCCTACACCATCCGCGGCGGGCACGAGCCCGCGATGTCCGACATCAGCCGCTCCGTCGCCTTCTGCAAGGCGATCCGCGAGGCGGTGGGGGATCGCGTCGACCTCCTCTTCGGCACCCACGGCCAGTTCACCACCCCCGGCGCGATCCGGCTGGGTCGCGAACTCGAACCCTGGAACCCGCTCTGGTACGAAGAGCCGATCCCGCCCGACAACCTGCTGGAATTCGCGGAAGTGGCGAAATCCGTCCGCATCCCCCTCGCCACCGGCGAGCGGCTGACCACCAAGGCCGAATTCGGCACGCTCCTTCGCGCCGGGGGCGTCAAGATCCTGCAACCGGCGCTCGGCCGGGTCGGCGGCATCTGGGAGGCGAAGAAGATCGCCGCCATGGCCGAAATCTTCAACGCCGAGATGGCCCCGCACCTTTACGCCGGGCCGGTCGAATGGGCGGCGAACATCCATCTCTCGGCCTCGATCCCCAATCTCCTGATCGCCGAGACGATCGAGACCGGCGGCGCCTTCCACCAGAAGCTGATCCGCAATTCGATCCGCTGGGAGGACGGCTACATCCTGCCGCCCGAAGCCCCCGGCCTCGGCATCGACTTCGACGAGGACCTCGCCCGCGCCCATCCTTATACCGGCACTGCGCTGCATCTGCAGATGCAGGAGGCGCCCTGCGACCATCGCCACGGCAACCGCTTCGAGGGCGGTGCGCCCAGTTCGATCACCTGACCCCTGGGAAACCTCCTCGAGCACTTCGTGCACTCGTCGGGCCGCTCCCGCGAGGAGTGCACGAAGTGCTCGACGAGCCGTTCCGGATGCCCAGGGCACAGCCATGCCAGTCTGACCGATCTGACGCGTATATTCAGTCATTAAGTGACTGATATGGAATGACCTCGCCACGATCGGAAGGCCGGTCTGCATGGCCAAGCCGCGCTCGCCGGGGAGCTGCGCGATGCAAGGGCTGCGGCAGCGTCCGAGATGGCCGAGGGATCCGGAGTCACAACCGGCCCCCGGGCGGCGGGGGCCGGTTTCGACACCCGCTTGCGGAGGGGTCCTTCAGCCGCGCGGGTTGATCAGCTTGGCCATCAGGCTCGCCGTCCGCACCAGCCCCAGGTTGCGGCCGTGTTCCGTCACCACCAGCTCGCCCACGCCCTTCGACATCAGCTCCATGATGTCCTTGACCGGCGTCTCGGCGGGCAGCTCGGGCGCGGTGGCCCCCGGTGCGCCGGGCTCCATCACGTCGCGGGCGGTCAGGACGCCGAGCGGGTTCATGTGGGCCACGAAGTCCGCCACATATTCGGAAACCGGATTGGCGATGATCTCGCGCGCGGTGCCGCATTGCACGATGCGGCCGCCTTCCATCAGGGCGATCCGGTTGCCGATCTTGAAGGCCTCGTCGAGGTCGTGGCTGACGAAGACGATGGTGCGCTTCAGCGTCCGTTGCAGGTCCAGAAGCTCGTCCTGCAGCTTGGTGCGGATCAGGGGGTCGAGGGCCGAGAAGGGTTCGTCCATCAGAAGGATCGGCGCCTCGGTCACGAAGGCGCGGGCGAGGCCGACGCGCTGTTGCATGCCGCCCGAAAGGTCGCCCACCTTGCGCTCGGCCCATTGGCTGAGATTCACCAGCTCCAGCTGGGCATCGACGCGGGGGCGCCGCGCCTCGGCCGAAAGGCCGGCCAGTTCCAGACCCAGGCCCACGTTCTCGCGCACGGTGCGCCAGGGCAAAAGGCCGAACTGCTGGAAGACCATGGCGATGCGGGTGGCGCGCAGGCGGCGGAGCGTCTCGGGGTCGGCCCTGGTCACCGACACCATCTTGTCGCCGTCCAGGACCCGCACCTCGCCCCGCACCACCGGGTTCAGCGCATTCACCCCGCGCAGGAGGGTGGACTTGCCGGACCCGGAGAGGCCCATCAGGACGAGGATCTCGCCCTCGGCCACGGTCAGAGAGCAGTCGTGCACGCCAAGCACCTGGCCCGTGGCCTGCTGCACCTCGGCCCGGGTCTTGCCCGCGTCCATCAGGGGCAGGGCGCGTTGCGGATGGTCGCCAAAGACGATGGAGACGCGGTCGAATTCGACGGCGGGACGGTTCATTTCGACACCCGGAGCATGCGGTCGAGGAGGATGGCCACCACCACGATGATGAAGCCCGATTCGAAGCCAAGCGCGGTGTTCACGCTGTTCAGGGCGCGGACCACCGGGACGCCGAGGCCGTTCGCGCCGACCAGGGCCGCGATCACGACCATCGAGAGCGAGAGCATGATGGTCTGGTTCAGCCCCGCCATGATCTGCGGCATGGCCCAGGGGAGTTCGACCTTCCACAGCCGCTGCCGGGGCGAGGCGCCGAAGGCGGTCGCGGCCTCGAGGAGCGCCATGGGCGTGGAGGAGACTCCGAGATGGGTCAGCCGGATCGGCGCGGGCAGGACGAAGATCACCGTGGCGATCAGGCCGGGCACCATGCCGAGGCCGAAGAAGACGATGGCGGGGATCAGGTAGACGAAGGTCGGCAGGGTCTGCATCAGGTCGAGGATCGGCGCCAGCGCGGTGTAAAGCCGGGGCCGGTGCGCGGCGGCGATTCCGATCGGGACGCCAAGGCCCATGCAGACGACGCAGGCCGAGAGGATGAGGGTGAGGCTTTCGGTCGTCTCCTCCCAATAGCCCTGGTTCAGGATGAAGAGGAAGCCGAGGAGGACGCCGAGGCAGACCTTCCAGCTGCGTTGCAGGATCCAGGTGAGCGCCAGGAAGAAGGCCACCACGACCAGCGGATGCGGTGTTTGCAGCAGCCAGAGGATGCCCGCGATCATCGCGTCCATGACGGCGGAAATCGCGTCGAAGAGCGGTGAGAGATTGTCCTTCATCCAGTCGAAGATGGTCTTCGCCACCTTGCCGACCGGGATCTTGTGATCCGTCAGCCAGTCCAATTCCGTCCCCCCGGTCGGTGAAAATTGGCCCCGGGTTGGTCTCCGGGGCCTTTGGTCGTTACTGCAGCGCGGCGGTGACGGCGGCCTTGGCGTCGCCGCCGTCCTTGGCGGTCACGCCGTCCAGCCAGGGTTCCCATGCGGCCGGGTTCGCGGCGAGCCAGGCCTTGGCGGCGTCGTCCGGATCCTCGCCGTCGTTCAGGATCTTGCCCATGATCTCGTTCTCCATCGGCAGCGAGAAGACGAGGTTCTGCAGGAACTTGCCCTGGTTCGGGCATTCCGCGACATAGCCTGCGCGCACGTTGGTATCGACCACCGCGCCGCCGTAGTTCGGGCCGAAGACCTCGTCGCCGCCCGAGAGATAGGTCATCTTGAAGCTGGCGTTCATCGGGTGGGGTTCCCATCCGAGGAAGACGATCGGCTCACCTGCGTCGGTCTTCTTGGCGACCTCGGCGAGCATGCCCTGTTCCGAGCTTTCGACGATCTCGAAGCCGTCGAGGCCGAAGGGACCGCTTTCGATCATCTCGATGATCAGGCGGTTGCCGTCGTTGCCGGGCTCGATCCCGTAGATCTGGGCGCCGAGTTCATCCTTGTGGGCGGCGATGTCCTTGAAATCCTTGATGCCGAGCGCGGCGCCGGGCTCGTTGGTGGCCAGCGTGTACTTGGCGCCTTCCAGGTTGGTGCGCACGGTCTCGACCTTGCCCGCGTCGCGGTGCGGGGCGAGGTCGGCCTCCATCGTCGGCATCCAGTTGCCGAGGAAGACGTCGACGTCGCCCTCGGCAAGGCCGGTGTAGGTGACGGGGACGGAGAGGACCTTGGTCTCGGTCTCATAGCCCAGGGCTTCCAGCACCAGGGTGGTCGCGGCGGTGGTGGCGGTGATGTCGGTCCAGCCGACGTCGGAGAAGACGATCTTGTCGCATCCCTCGGCAAAGGCGGAACCCGCCAGGGCAAAGGTGACGGCACTGGTCAGAAGGGTGGATCGGAGGGTCATGGAGGGCTCCCTGTTTTTTGTTGATTGACGAGTCAATAAACTTCGCCCTTATTCGGTTTGGCAAGAGTTTTCTGGAGCCGGACCGAAATGCCGAAGCTTGGGATGGAGCCTATCCGCAAGGAAGCGCTGGTAAAAGCCACCATTGTCGAGATCGGACGGGTGGGTTCGCTGGACGTGACGGTCAGCCAGATCGCCAAGCGGGCGGGGATGTCCTCGGCGCTGGCGCACCACTACTTCGGGTCCAAGGAAGACATGTTCCTGGCCGCGATGCGCCATATCCTGACGCT
Organism: Tabrizicola soli; assembly: GCF_015999335.1. GTDB lineage: Bacteria > Pseudomonadota > Alphaproteobacteria > Rhodobacterales > Rhodobacteraceae > Tabrizicola > Tabrizicola soli. Next base: position 89,733 of record NZ_JAEACP010000018.1, read on the forward strand.
TTACGGGGCGGAAGTGCGCGGCGCGCTGGCGGCGGCCGAGGGGGCGGAGGGACGGATCCGGGCGATCCTGCGCGCCAGTTTCAGCCCCGGCAACTTCCGGCGCGAGGCGGTGAGCGCCTGGCTGAACTTTTGGGTTATGGCGCTGACGGTGCCCGAGGCGAAGCGGCTGCTCGCGGTCTATCAGGGACGGCTCCGGTCGAACCTGTCCTCGGCGCTGCGGCCCCTGGCGGGGGCGCGGGCGCCGGAGATCGCCGAATCGCTCGGGGCGATGATCGACGGGCTCTACCTGCGCGAGGTGCTGAAATCGGGGGCTCCGGACGGGGCGGCGGCGGTGGCGTTCGCGCTGCGCCATCTGGAGGCGGAACTGGAGCAGGGGGTGGGGGAATGAACGCGGATTATGTGATCGTCGGCGCGGGCTCGGCGGGTTGCGCCATGGCCTACCGGCTGGCCGAGGCGGGTCGGCGGGTGACGGTGATCGAGCATGGCGGATCGGATGCGGGGCCGTTCATCCAGATGCCGGGGGCGCTGTCCTATCCCATGAACATGGGGATCTACGACTGGGGCTTCGCGACCGAGCCCGAGCCGCATCTGGGCGGCCGGGTGCTGGCGACGCCGCGCGGCAAGGTGATCGGCGGGTCCTCCAGCATCAACGGGATGGTCTATGTCCGGGGCCATGCGCGGGATTATGACACCTGGGCCGAGATGGGGGCGGATGGCTGGTCCTATGCCGATGTCCTTCCGTATTTCAAGCGGATGGAACATTCGCACGGCGGCTCGGGCGCGGAGTTTCGGGGAACCTCGGGACCCTTGCACATCACCAGGGGGCCGCGCGCCAATCCCTTGTTCGACGCTTTCATCCAGGCCGGGGAGCAGGCGGGTTATCCGGTGACGGCCGACTACAACGGCCAACAGCAAGAGGGCTTCGGCCCGATGGAGGCGACGATCTGGAAAAGCCGGCGCTGGTCGGCGGCCAATGCCTATCTGAAGCCGGCGCTTGCGGGCGGGAATGTCTATGTGGTGCGCGGCCTTGCCCGCCGGGTGGTGATGGAGGGCAGGCGCGCGGTCGGGGTCGAGGTCGACACCCGGGCGGGCCGGCAGGTGATCCGGGCGGGGCGCGAGGTGATTCTGGCGGCCTCGTCGATCAACTCGCCCAAGCTTCTGATGCTGTCGGGGATCGGCCCGGCCGCGCATCTGAAGGAACACGGGATCGAGGTCGTCGCGGACCGGCCCGGCGTGGGCGCGAACCTGCAGGATCACCTGGAAATCTACATGCAGTATGCCGCGAGCCAGCCGGTGACGCTGTTCAAGTACTGGAACCTCTGGGGCAAGGCCTGGGTCGGGGCGCAGTGGCTGTTCACCGGGCGGGGGCCGGGGGCGTCGAACCAGTTCGAGGCCTGCGCCTTCATCCGCTCGAAGGCCGGGGTGGAATATCCTGATATCCAATATCATTTCCTGCCGATCGCCGTGCGCTACGATGGCAAGGCGGTGGCCGAGGGGCATGGCTTCCAGGTCCATGTCGGGCCGATGCGGTCGAAGTCGCGCGGCGCGGTCACGCTGCGATCGGGCAATCCGGCCGATGCGCCGGTGATCCGCTTCAACTACATGTCGCATCCCGACGACTGGGAGGACTTCCGGTCCTGCATCCGCCTGACGCGCGAGGTCTTCGGCCAGGAGGCGTTCAAGCCCTTCGTGAAGAAGGAGCTGCAGCCGGGGCCGGGCTACCAGAGCGACGCCGAGCTGGACGATTTCCTGCGCCAGCATGTCGAAAGCGCCTATCACCCCTGCGGCACGGCGCGGATGGGGCGGGCCTCGGACCCGATGGCGGTGGTCGATCCCGAATGCCGGGTGATCGGGGTCGAAGGGCTGCGGGTCGCCGATTCGTCGATCTTCCCGCAGGTGACGAACGGCAACCTGAACGGGCCGTCGATCATGACCGGCGAGAAGGCGGCGGATCACATCCTGGGCCGCACGCCCCTGCCGGCGTCGAACCTGGAGCCCTGGATCAACCCGAACTGGCGCACGGCACAACGCTGATTTTGCTGCATTTGATCGGGGTCAAGGTCTGGTCCCCCCAGTCGCCATAGACTAAGGGGGACGAGTCAAGAAGGAGACGCAAATGTCGAACACCCCGCACACGCTGCAAGAGGAATTCCCCGGCCAGGCGGCTGCCATCACCGCGCTGAAGGCCTCGGACCCGCAATTCGCCAGGCTCTTGGTCGAATATGACGAGGTGAACGACAAGGTGCACCGCGCGGAAACCCGGCTGGACCTGATCACCGAGGAAGAGGAAGAGCACCTGCGCAAGGCGCGGATGCGGATCAAGGACCAGATCGCGGTGGCGCTGCGGAAGTAAGGCGGCTCATCGTTCGACTTCGTCTCCTCTTCGCGGGGGGACGGGGTCAGCCGATCTCGTAGGGCAGCAGGTCGCGGGCATTGGGGTTGATCTTCAGCCGCCCCTCCAGCGGCGGGACGGATCGCTGGTGGCAATTCACCCGCTCGCAGATCCGGCAGGAAATGCCGATGGGCTCGAACCGGCCTTTCAGGTCGAGCCCGTCGGAATAGACCAGTTGCGGGGCATGCTGCACCTCGCATCCTAGGCTGATGGCATAGCGCCGGACCGGCGCCAGGAAGGCGCCGCCCGGTTTCGACACGTCGCGCGCCAGGCTGATGTAGCGCACGCCGTCCGGGGTCTCGCACAGTTGCCGCAGGAATTGTCCGGGCGTTTCAAAGGCCTGGTGGACGTTCCACAGGGGGCAGGCCCCGCCGAAACGGGCGAATTGCAGCCGGGTCGAGGAGTGGCGCTTGGTGATCGTGCCGGCCTGATCGACGCGGACGAAGAAGAAGGGGATGCCCTTGGCGCCGGGCCGTTGCAGAGTCGAGAGGCGATGGCCGACCTGCTCGATCGAGGCGCCGAAGATGTCGGCGAGGCGTTCAAGATCGTGGCGCACCTCTTGTGCGGCGGCCAGAAAGGCGCGGTAGGGCAGAAGGGCCGCCCCGGCGAAATAGTTCGCAAGGCCGATCTTGGCGATGTCGCGGGCCTCGGGCGTGGAGAAGCGGGCGAGGTCGAGGGTGGCCTCCAGCAGATCGTTCTGGCTGAGGAGCGCGACCTGATGCAGCAGCTGGAAGCGTCGCGAAGGGCTTGACGCGCGGGCCGAGATGTCCAGCCGGCGCGCGGCGGGATCATAGCGCCGCAGCGGCGCGGTGTTCGAATAGTGCAGGCTGATGCCGCTGCGGCGCAGCAGGTCCTGGGCCAAGGTTTCGATGGATTTTCCGTTGTTTGCCGAGGTGGCGAAATGTTCGGCCGCGCGGTCGATGGCATCGAGGTAATTGTCGCAATAGTGAAAGAAGTCGCGCACCTCCTCCCAGGGCGAGGGGCGCAGGGTTGCATCCTCGCGCCCCAGGGCCTCGTCCAGCGAGGCGAGGCGCTCGTGGGTCTGGCGGTAGGCGCGGTGCAGGTTCAGGAAAGCCCGGGCCAGGGCGGGCGCGTTCGAGGCGGCAAGGCGCAGGTCGGCAAGCGGCGGGGCGGCTGAGGTGAAGACCGGGTCGGCCAGCGCCTCGCGCATGTCGGTGACCAGACGCTCGCTTTCGCCGACGGTCAGTTCGGTGACGTCGAGGCCGAACTCCTGCGCCAGCGCCAGCACCACGGCGGCCGAGACCGGGCGGTGGTTGTTCTCCATCTGGTTCAGGTAGGGCAGCGAGACGGAAAGCTTGTCGGCGAAGGCCTTCTGCGTCAGGCCGAGGCGGGTGCGGATCTCGCGCAGCTTGACGCCGGCGTAAAGTTTCTGGGACATGGCGGACCTCTTTGCAAAGCCATGCATCGCTTTGCAAAGCCGCGTCAACCATCGATTCAGGGAGCGCCGATCTGTCGCGCCCGGCGCATGACGAAAAGGATGCAGACGACCGAGGCGATGGAGGAGGCGAGCATCAGCAGGATCAGCGGCATCTCGGACGAGCCGGGGCCGAGGAGGACGCCCGCGAAGGCCGCCAGCGCCGCGCCGCCGCCGATCAGGATCGCGCCGCCAAGGCCGGAGGCGGTGCCGGCAAGCTCGGGCCGGACGGAGAGGAGACCGGCATTGGCATTGGGCAGGCAGATTCCGTTGCCCAGGCCCATGAACATCATCAGGCTGAAGAACACCGTCGGGCCGGAGAGCCCGGCGAGCGTGAACAGCGCCAGAGCCGCGAGGCCGAGGGTGGTCACCATGCAGCCGGCCAGGATCATCCGGTTCATCCCCATCCGCACCGAATAGCGCCCGGCAAGGAAGTTGCCGACCGCATAGCCGATCGCGGTCAGGGAAAAGAGCGCGCCGACACGGGTCGAGGTGAGGCCATAGATCTTGTCGCCGACGTAAGGTGCGCCGCCGAGATAGGCGAAGAAGCAGCCCGAGGCGAAGGCGGCGGAGAGCGTATAGCCCCAGAACCGGCGCGAGGCGAGGAGGGCGGGGTAGCTGCGCACCTGTTCGGCCAGGCTGACGCGGCGGGGGCTCGCCGTCTCGCCGAGGTCGGCCCAGACGAGGGCGAGCGTGGCGGCCCCCAGCAGGAGCAGGAGTGCGAAACTCGCCTGCCAGCCGTAGAGATCGTCGAGAAAGCCGCCGATCACCGGGCCGACCATGGGCACGAGGCTCATCCCCATGGTGACATAGCCGATCATGCTGGCGGCCTCGGCGTCGGAGACCATGTCGCGGACCACGGCGCGCGAGAGGACCATGGCCGCGGCGATCACCGCCTGGGCCATGCGGAAGATCAGGAACACGGTGGCATTGGGCGCAAGGAGCGTGCCGAGCGTCGCGAGCAGGAACAGCGCCAGCGCCCAGAGCAGCACCTTGCGGCGGCCGTAGCGGTCGGAGATCGGGCCGATCACCACCTGCAGCGCGGCCGAGAGCGCAAGGTAGAGCGCCACGGATTGCTGCATCAGGCCATAGGATACGCCGAACCAGGCCGCCATGCCGGGCAGCGAGGGCAGGAAGATGTTCATGGTCAGGGCGGAAAGCCCGGCCATCAGGATCAGGGTGACGATCTTCGGCGGCGTCGTCCGGTCCAGGAAACGGGCGGTCTGCATGATCCTCGGGCTACGCCTGCGGCGGTGATTTGTCTACAGGCGGCCGGTCGGGGAAAGCCGGTCTCAGGCCCATTTGTGGAAGATGAAGAACGCCCCCGCCGCTATGAACGCAAATCCGACGAGGTGGTTCCACGCCAGCGGCTCTTTCAGGTAGAAGACGGAAAAGACGGCGAAAACCGACAGCGTGATCACCTCCTGGATCGTCTTCAGCTCGGCCGCCGAGAAATGGCCGTGGCCGATCCGGTTGGCGGGGACCTGCAGGACGTATTCGAAGAAGGCGATACCCCAGCTGACCAGGATCACGGTGAAAAGCGCGGCCGACTTGAACTTGAGGTGACCATACCAGGCGAAGGTCATGAAGACGTTCGAGGCCAGGAGAAGGCCAATGGTCACAAGCGGAACGGGCAGGTGCATGGGGGTCCCCGGAGTGTCGGACGGGCGATGATCGCCCCGGGCGCGACCTCTATCCCATGTCGGGGCCTCGGCGCCATATCTGCTGCCGGGCGGCCGCGAAGAACGGGGCTATACGCCGGCCGGGACAGGCCATATGGTTTGCCGCGGGCCGTCGAACGCGTCGCGGCCGCAGCTTCTTCCAACCCGAATCCGCAGGACATGGCTGGTCTTCCCGAAGAATGGCGCATCGGCATCCTCTTCTCGCAACGCGGGCTGAGCATGGTGACCGAGGCGGAACATATCCGCGGCACGATCCTGGCCATCGAGGCGATCAATGCCGCGGGCGGGGTCCGCGGCCGCCCGCTTGCCCCGGTGATGCGCGATCCCGAATCCGATCCCCGGCTTTACCGCGAGAAGGCGCGCGAGCTGCTGGTGGACGAGGGGGTGAACGTGATCCTCGGCTGTTCCCACTCGGCCAGCCGCAAGGCGGTGCTGCCGCTGATCGAGCGGCACAACGGCCTGCTGCTCTACCCCTCGATGTACGAGGGGTTCGAATATTCCGAGAATGTCATCTACACCGGGGCGACGCTGAACCAGATCGGCTGCTCGCTGGCGGACTACCTGGTCCGCAACCACGGCAGGCGGATCTTCCTCTGCGGGGCGGATTACATCTTCTCGCGCGAATCCAACCGGGTGATGCGCGACCTGCTGGAGGCGCGGGGCGCCAGCATCGTCGGCGAGCGTCACGTTCCGCTGGCGGCCGACACCGGCGCGTTGCGGGGGCTGATCGACGATGTGAGGGCGGCCGCGCCCGATGTGGTCTTCGCCACGATCATCGGCGGGCCCGCGCGGGAGTTCTACCGGCTGTATGCCGAGGCGGGCTTCGACCCGCGTGAGCGGCCGATCGCCTCGCTGACCATGGCGGAAACCGAGATCGGCCGGATCGGGCCGGAGGCCTGCGTCGGCCACATCCTGTCCTCGAGCTATTTCCAGACCATCGACAGCCCCGCAAATGCTGCCTTCGTCGCCGCCTTCCGCAGCCGTTTCGGCGACGGGGCGACCACCAGCACCTGGTCGGCCAATGCCTATACGCAGACGCGCCTGCTTGCGCTGGCGCTGGAACAGGCCGGAACGCTGGAGACCGAGGCGCTGTCGCAGGCCTTCCTGGGCCAGCAGGTCATCGCGCCCGAGGGGCCGGTGCGGGTGGATGCCGAGACGCGCCACCTTTGGCTGACCCCGCGCATCGGCGTGGTGCGCGAGGGGGGGCTGTTCGACATCCGCTGGCAGGCCCCGGCACCGCTGCGGCCCGATCCCTATCTTGCCACCGTGCGATTCGACGAAAGCTGGATCGAGGCATGAAACCGGGCCCGCGCCGAATCCTGGACGAGCTGCGCAGCTCGCAGGTGCTGGTCCTGCATCCCAATGACGAGGACGGCCGCCTCCTGACCGACCACCTGCGCCGGCTGGGCTGCTCGGTGCAGGCGATGTGGCCGCTGCCCCGGTCGATCCCCAGCCGCTATGACGTGGTCTTCGTGCAGGTCGACGACCGCCCCGGCGAGGCGCTGGCGGGACTGCTGGCCGAGCACGATCCGGCGGTGATCGCCATCATGACCTACGAGACGCCGACGGCGATGCAGTCGATCCTGGATCTGAACGCCCATGCGGTGATTTCCAAGCCGCTGCGCCCGTTCGGGATCCTGGCGCAGTTCGTGCTGGCCCGCCATCGCCGCAGCTTCGAGGGGCGGCTGGCGGGCAAGGTGCGCAAGCTGGAGGACACCTTGCGCGGCCGCCGCACGGTCGAGCGGGCCACCAAGGTGATCAGCGCCGCCCGCGGGATCGGCGAGGACGAGGCCTACCGTTTCCTGCGCGACCAGGCGACCTCGCGGCAGATCTCGATGACGGCCGTGGCGGAGAGCATCATCGCCGCGCATGAGGCGCTGACCGGCCTCGGCCTGTCGATCGCGGTCGGAACCGGAAAATGAACGGCGGGAAAATTTCTTCTCGCCAGGCTGGCGGGATTGTGCATTACTGACGCTCGAAGGTGCCGGGAGGGGCATCGTCACCCCGCGCGGCCGGCCGTCTTGCAGACAGGCCGGCGCAGGGAAAGCGGCAGGGTTGCCGCATACTGACATCATCGGCTGGAGAGCCCCCTGGTTGCGCGGTGAATTCCGCGGCCGGGGGTTTTTGCGTTTGGAGGACCGCCTTGACCAATCAGAATCCCGGAACCGTGACCGTGGCCTGCCTGCAGTTCGAACCGCAGGTCGGGAAGGTCGAGGCGAACCTGGCCGCGATGGAGCGGCTGATCCGCGCCGCGGCGGCGCGCGGGGCCGAGCTGGTGGTGCTGCCGGAACTGGCCGACAGCGGCTACAACTTCGACTCGCCCGAGGAGGCGCGGGCGCTTGCCTCGCCCATTCCCGAAGGACCTCCGTCGCAGAAGCTCATCGCTCTGGCAGCAGAGCTGGGTCTGTACATCGTCAGCGGCATGAACGAGCTGCATGAAGGCACGGTCTACAATTCCGCGATCATCTGCGGCCCCTCGGGCCATCTCGGCACCTTTCGCAAGCTGCACCTGTGGAACCGCGAGAAGCTGAGCTTCCGGCCCGGAAACCTGGGCCTGCCGGTCTTCGACACGCCGGTCGGGCGCTTCGGCGTGGTGATCTGCTATGACGGCTGGTTTCCCGAGGTGTTCCGCCACCTCGCGCGCGAGAACTGCGATCTGGTCTGCGTGCCGACGAACTGGGTGCCGATGCCGAGCCAGCCCGCCGGGGCCGAGATCATGGCCAATATCCTGCACCGCGCGGCGGCGCACAGCAACGGCCTGCCCATCGCCTGCGCCAACCGCATCGGCACCGAGCGCGGCCAGGAGTTCCTGGGCAACAGCGTCATCATCGGGGCGGACGGCTGGCAACTGGCCGGGCCGGCAAGCGCCGATGGCGAAGAGATCCTGATCGCCACCATCCCAACCGGGGTGGTGGCCAGGAACCGGGCCGTCAGCGAAAGGAACGATGTCTTCGGCGACCGCCGGACCGACGTCTACGGCTGACGGCGCAGGAAACGAACCGGCCGGAAGCCGGCGGAACAGCAACCAGAAAACAGGGAAAGAAATGAAACGGACATTCGCAGCACTTCTTGCCACCGTCGGCACGGCCGGTCTTCTGGCCGGCGCGGCCCTTGCCCAGGAGGGCGAGCCGATCGTGATCGGGATCCCGGTCGGCCTGTCGGGCGCCAACAGCGTGGTCGCGCCCTCGGTCGTGCAATCCGCCGAACTCGCGGTCGAGCAGATCAACGCCCAGGGCGGTGTCCTGGGGCGGCCGCTGGAGCTGAAGATCGCCGATGACGCCTCGGGCGCGGCGGGGGCGCAGGCGGCCTTCGACTCGCTGGTCTTCGACAGCAAGGTCGACGCCATCATCACGATGGAGGTCTCCTCGGCGCGCAACGCCGGGCTGCCGATCGTCGAGGAGGGGAACGTCCCCTATATCTATTCCTCCTTCTACGAGGGCCGGTCCTGCAGCCCGAACCTTTTCGTCAACGGCTGGGTGCCCGAGCAGCAGGTCCCGCCGGTGGTCGACCAGTTCATGGCGGCGGGCGCGAAGAAGTTCTTCCTGGTCGGCAGCGACTATGCCTTCGGGCGCGGGATGCTGGAGTTCACCCGCAAATATGTCGCCGAGAAGGGCGGCGAGGTCGTCGGCGAGGAATACCTGCCGCTGGAGAGCAGCGACTGGACGGCGATCATCTCGAACCTGCGGGCCTCGGGGGCCGAGGCGCTGATCTCCTCGACCTCGGGCGGCGCGCCGAATGTGACGCTGATCAAGCAGCTGCGCGCGGCGGGCGTGGACCTGCCCTATGGCAATCTTGCCGTGGACGAGGGCACGGCGGCCACCCTGGGCGCGGACAGCGCCGGGATCATCATCTCGGCCTCCTATGTGACCGGGATCGACAGCGCCGAGAACAAGACCTTCCTCGAGGCGATGCAGGCCAAGTTCGGCGCCGACCTGCGCACGCCCAACGACCTGTCGGTGCCGCAGTACGAGGCGATCTGGCTGTACAAGGCCGCGGTCGAGAAGGCGGGCAGCACCGAGACGGCTGCGGTGCTTGCGGCGCTGCCGGAGGTGTCCTTCACCGGCCCGCGCGGCACCATCGCCATGTCAAAGCAGCATCACGCCCCGATGACGATGTATCTGGGCGAGATCCAGGCCGACGGCTCGGTCAAGGTGGTGTCCAGCTTCAAGGACGTCGATCCGGGCGAGCAGTGCCCGGACCTCTGACGGCGCGCTGAGCGGTCCGGGGCGCGCGCGCCCCGGGCTTTCGGTCATCTCTTGCGGGAACGGGTGCATGGTCCTGGTTCTGGATTCGCTGACCACGGCGGCGGTGCTGTTCATCGTGTCGTCCGGTCTTTTCATGATCTTCGGAGTTCTCCAGATCATCAACTTCGCCCATGGCGCCTGGCTGGGCCTGGGGGCCTATGCCACCGTGGTCACGACCGCGCTGGGGGTCAGCCCCTGGCTGGCGCTGCCCCTGGCCTTCGTGGTCGGCGGCGTGCTGGGCGGCCTGACCGAGCGGCTGGTCGTGCGGCCGCTCTACGCCCGGCCGCTGGATGCGATCCTGGCCACCTGGGGGCTGGGCATCGTCATCGGGCAGCTGATCACGCTGGCCTTCGGACGCGACGTGCAGATGATCCCGGTGCTGATGACCGGGACCGTCGACGTGCTGGGGACCGCCTATTCCGCCTATCGCCTGACCGCCATAGCGATCGCCCTGGCGATCGGGCTTGGCTTCGTCCTGGCGCTGGAGCGCACCCGGCTGGGCCTGACCGCACGGGCGGTGATCATGAACGAGGCGCTGGCCCGCGCCCTTGGCATCAACACCGCAAGGGTGCGGCTGGCGACATTCATGCTCGGCTCGGCGGTGGCGGCCTGCGCCGGGGTGCTGCTCACGCCGCTGACCTCGGTCGATCCGAACATGGGGGTGATCTGGCTGATCGGCTGCTTCATGCTGGTGATGGTCTCGGGATCCTCGGTCCGGGCGCTGGCCCTGGCCTGCATCGTCTTCGGGACGGCGCAGGTGGCGGTCGGCACCTATGTCAGCCCGATCCTGGGCGGGATGACCGTTGCCGTCCTCTGCGCGCTGATGCTGCGCCTGCGCCCGAAAGGATTTGCCGGTGTCTGACCGCATGACGCAATCCCGCGGGCTGCTGCTGGCGCTGCTGCTGCTGGCGGCGGTGCTGGTCCTGGCCGGGCCGCTGTTCCTGGATCGGTTCACGATGAACGTCCTGACCCGGTCGATGATCTATGCGATCCTGGCGCTGACCGTCGATCTTCTGTGGGGGTTCACCGGCATCCTGACCTTCGGCCAGTCGGCCTTTTTCGGGGCCGGAGCCTATGCCACCGCCATGGTGCTGACCCATCTGGGCGGCGCGCCCGAGCATTTCGTGCTGGCCTTCGTGCTGGCCATCGCAATTCCGACGCTGCTGGCGGCGCTGGTCGGCTGGCTGTCGTTCCACCAGGGGGCGACGCCGCTTTACGCGACCGTGATCTCGCTGGTGGTGCCCATCGTCATGACGCAGCTGATCTTTGCGGGCGGCCAATCCACCGGCTCGTCCAGCGGGCTGGTGGGGTATCCGACGCTGGCCCTCGGCGCGGCCAACCATTTCCGGCTGGCCGGCGTGGTGCTGATCGGCTTCGGCTGCCTCGCCTGGGTCTTCGTGCGCTCCGACGCCGGGCGGATGCTGGTGGCGATCCGCGACAACGAGATGCGTGCGGCCTATCTGGGCCTGCGGGTGCAGCTTGTCCGCATCCTGCTGATGACGGTGCTGGGCGGGGTCGCGGGGTTTGCCGGGTTCCTGCTGGCCAATGCGGCGCGGATGGTCGCGCCCGAGATCGCGGGCTTCGTCTTCGGCACCCAGCTGGTGATCTGGACCGCCCTCGGCGGCCGGGGAACGCTGCTGGGCCCGGTCGCGGGGACGCTGGGGATCGACTGGCTGGGGGCCAAGCTCTCGGGCGAGCTGCCCTTCCTGTGGCAGTTGCTGATCGGGGCCATCTTCGTCGTGATGATCCTGTTCCTGCCGCGCGGCCTTGCGGGTCTCGTCCCGCGTCGGCGGCATCAGGGCACGCCGCCCGAACTGGTCGCCATCCCGACCAGGCGGCGCGCCGATGCCGTGGGGCCGGTCCTGTCGGTGCGGGGCCTCGGCAAGTCCTATGGCAGCCTGCATGTCCTGGAAAGCATCGACCTTGAGGTGCACCGAGGCGAGCTTGTCAGCCTCGTCGGCCCCAATGGCGCGGGCAAGACCACGATGATGCGCTGCCTCTCGGACGGGACCGAACCGATCTCCGGCAGCATCACCGTGCTCGGCAGGGACATCGGCGGCCTGCCGCCCGAGCGGATCGTGCGCCTGGGCGTTGGGCGCAAGTTCCAGCTTGCCAGCGTGTTCGAAAGCCTGAGCGTCGCCGATTGCCTGCGGCTGGCCCGCATGTCGCTGGACCGGCCCAGCCTCTTGCGCCGGTCGCGCAGGATCGGCCTGCCGGCCCCGGCGATCGACATCCTGCGCCTGACCGGACTGGACGGGATGCTGAACCAGCGCGCCGGGCTGCTGTCGCACGGCCAGAAGCAGGCGCTGGAGCTGGCGATGGTGGTGGCCCTCGAGCCGGAGCTGATCCTTCTGGACGAACCGACGGCGGGCCTGACCAAGGCCGAACGCGCCATGATCGGCGGCGTGCTGCAGCGCCTCAGCGGCGAGTTGGGCCATGCGGTGATCCTGATCGAACACGACCTCGATTTCGTCCGCATCGTCTCGCAACGCATCGTCGTCCTGCATCAGGGGCGGATGGTGATGGATGGCACGGTCGGCGAGGTCGTGGACTCGGATCTGGTGCGGGCGATCTATTCCGGGGCGGCAAATGCGTGAGGCGGGACGGACAAAACTGGCCATCGCGGGACTGCGCAGCGGCTATGGCGCCACCGATGTCATCGCCGGGATCAGCCTGGAGATCCCGGCCGGCGAGATCTGCGCCCTGATGGGCAAGAACGGCATGGGCAAGACCACATTGCTCAAGTCGGTCATGGGGCTTCTGCCGCTGCGCGAGGGCAGGGTGGGCCTGGACGGCGAGGACATCACCGGCTGGACCCCGGCGCGGCTTTTGGCCAGGGGCCTGGGCTATGCGCCGCAGGAACTGCCGCTGTTCCAGGACCTGACCATCCTCGACAACCTGCGCCTCGCGCTGCGCGACGACCGGGCCCTGGCCCCGGCGCTGGAGCGGGTCTTCGGCTATTTCCCCTTCCTGGCCGAAAGGCTGAACCAGAAGGCCGGAACCCTGTCCGGGGGCGAGCAGAAGATGCTGATCCTGTCGCGCAGCCTGATGCTGCAGCCCGACCTGCTTCTGGTGGACGAGATCTCCGAAGGCGTGCAGCCCAGCGTCGTCCAGCGCATTGCCCGCGCCCTTCTGGGCGAGTGCGAAAGGCGCGGCATGACCGTGCTCCTGGTCGAGCAGAACCTGGGTTTCGCGCTGTCGGTGGCGCATCGCTGGGCCGTGCTGAAACTGGGCCATATCCAGGAAAGCGGCGAGAACGATGCCGCGGCGCATGCGCGGATCATGGAGCACCTGAAGATCTGATCCGCGCCTTCCGGCCCGGATCTAGCTGCGGAAGATCGCCACCAGGTCGCTTGCGGCCTCCATCGGGCCGCTGAGTTCCAGATGGTCCTGGATATGCTTCAGATGCGCCACCATCGCCCGGCTGGCCGCTTCGGGGTCGCGGTTGCGGAAGGTGCCGAAGATCTCGTCATGGTCCTCGTCGCGGCAGTTCGACACGCCCGGACTGCCGAAGATGCCGATGATCAGCGAGGTCCGCGTGACCAGTTCCTTGACCATGCGCAGCGCGACCGCATTGCCCGCGATCTCGGCCAGAAGCACATGGAACTGGCCCGAGAGCCGGATCGCCTCGCGCCGCTTGCTGCCGTGATGCGCCGCGTGCTCCAGCGCCAAGTGGCGCTGGAGGGTGGCCAGATCCGCCTCCGTCGCCCGCTCGACCGCAAGCCTGGCCACGTTCGGCTCGATCATCAGCCGGGCCTCGAACACCTCGCGCGCTTCCCCGGTCGAGGGCGAGGCGACGAAGGCTCCGCGGTTCGGCTGCAGTTCCACCACCTGGCGGCTGGCCAGCAGCAAGAGGCTTTGCCGGATCCGCATCCGGCCGACGCCGAAGGCCTCGCACAGGGCGGCTTCCGACAGCTTGGTCCCCGGCGGCAGGCGCTGGTCGATGATCGCCTCGAAGATCCGGTCGACGATCTCCTCCTCGCCCGGCTCCTCGGCCCGGATGGAATGCTCTGCAGCGACCGTGACGTGGTCCATTCCTTGCCCCTTCCCGCGTTGGACGCAGCCTAGCGATCTTTGCCGTCAACCATCAAGGGGCAGGAGTGCTGACGCAGCTTCACTATTTTGTTGACAATCATGTTCACACCAACCTCAATCATGAGGTCCCGGACTTGAATTCCGACGACTGACAAACAGGGAGCACAACATGCAAAGACGCGATTTCCTTGCGGGCACGGCCTTGTCCCTTGCTCTGGCGCTGACGACGACCACCGCCGCATGGGCCGAGAATGCCAAGCTGAAGATCGGCTTCGTCGGCGTCACCTCGGGTCCGGCCGCGGCCTGGGGCATCTCGAACCAGCGTTCGATGGAGGCCCGGGCCGCCTGGCTGAACGAGTTGGGCGGGGTCCAGATCGGCGACACGACCTACGACATCGAGATAGTCCCCTTCGACGACCAGAAGGACCCCAAGCGCGCCATTGCCGGCATGGAGAAGATGGCGCAGGACGGAATCCACTATGTCGTCGGTCCCAACGTCGATGACGGCGCGGCGGCGGTCCGCCCGGTGGCCGAGCAGAACGGGATCATGTATTTCCCCTATGCCTTCCCGAAGGAGCTGTATACCGCCCCCGCCTCGAACGCGATCCTGGGGATGGTGGCGAATTATCAGTCCGGCCCGGCGATCTACAAATACCTGATGGAAAACAACGGCATCAAGAAGGTGGCCTTCGTCGCGGGCAACGAATCCGACCCGCTGAGCCAGCGTGACTCGGGTGCCGCCGCCGCCCGCGAACTGGGGCTCGAGGTCGTGTCGGACAGCGTGACCTACCAGATGGACACCACCGACTTCACCCCGGTCCTTCTCCCGGTGATCCAGACCGCGCCGGACCTGCTGGTCCTGTCGGGCGTCTCGCCCGCCAACGCGCCGCAGCTGATCCGCTCGGCCCGCGAGCTGGGCTATACCGGGCTCATCTCCACCGAGACCGCGCAGGATGCCGCCGTGCTGGCCGAAGGCGCGGGCGAGCTGGCGAACGGCTTCATCTCGGTCGGCGGGGCGTCCACGCCCGAGCTGGCCAGCGATACGATGAAGGAATTCGTGCAGCGCTACACCGACATGTTCGGCGAATACAACGACGAGTCGAACACCAAGGTCTATGCGCTGGAATACATCGTCGAGACGCTGAAGGCGAACCCGGCGGCGATCGACAATGTCGAGGAGTTCAAGAAGACCATGGACACGTTCGAGGCGCCGAACCCGTTCATGGTCGGCGACGCGAAGCTGACCTATGTCGGCACGTCCTCCTTCGGGCAGAAGCGGCAGGTTTCGGTGCCGCTGGTGGTTAACGAGTACAAGGACGGCAAGTTCGAAACGCTCTTCGTCGCCCAGGTCGACTGAGCGCAGACGCCTGCATTGTCCTGGCGGGGCCGGATATGCCTTTCCCGGTCCGGGCCCCGCCGTTTCCTCTGCACAGGACCGCGCCCATGGAACAGATCCTTGCCAATGGCCTCTATCTCGGCGCGCAATATGCGCTGATCGCGCTTGGCCTGACCCTGATCTTCTCGCTGATGAACGTGCTGAACTTCGCCCACGGGCAGATGTATGTCTTCGGCGGCTTCGTGACCTATACCGTCGTCGCCCAGCTGGGGCTGCCCTTCATCGTCGGTCTCATTGCCTCGGCAGTGGTGCTGGCGGTGATGGGCGCGCTGATCGAGAAATTCCTGTTCCGCCCGGTGATCGCCCGGTCGAAGCGCGACGAATCCACCATGCTGCTGGCCGCGGGGATCGCCTTCTTCCTGGACGCGGTGATCCTGCTTCTGTTCGGAGAAAAGCAGCGCGGGGTGCCCAAGGTGGTGAACGGGGTGTTCAACTGGGACATGCGGCTGATCATGCCTTATGACCGCATCCTGATCGCGGTGCTGGCGATTGCGCTGATCGTGGGCTTCATCCTTTTCATGCAGTATTCCCGCACCGGACGCGCCATGCGGGCCCTGGCGCAGGACCGGGTGGCGGCGCAGCTGATGGGCGTGGACGTCGACCGCTATTCGATGATCGGCTTCGCCCTGGGCGCCATGCTGGCCGGGCTGGTCGGCGGGCTTCTGGTCACCATCACCGGCATCAACCTCGGGATGGGCGGGCCGACCTCGATCAAGGCCTTCCTGATGATCATGATCGGCGGGGCCGGGGTCATCTCGGGTGCCATCGCCGGAGGGTTCATTCTCGGCATGATGGAAAGCATCGGCCTGACCCTGCTGGCCGCCTATGGCGACGTCACTTACCTCGTGATCTTCGTCACCCTGATGATCTTCCTCGCCATCCGGCCGCAGGGCCTGATGGGCAAGCCCTGGGGGTGAGACCATGACCGACCAGACGCAATCCATCGCGCAAGGGCGCAGTTCCACCACCCGCCTTGCCGGAGTGCTGGCCTTCCTGCTGGCCGTCTTCGTCCTCGTCCCCGCCTTCATCGCCCTGACCGGGCGCTGGGACTTCTACTACACGCTCACGTCGGTCGCGCTGCTGTCGGTGGCTGCCGCCGGGGTCTGGCTGACCTTCTACATCGGCCGGATCAACATCGGCCAAGGCGCCTATGCCCTGACCGGGGGCTATGTCTCGGCGATCCTGATCACGCAATACGGGGTCAGCTTCTGGCTGACGCTGCCCTTGGCCGGACTCTTCTGTGCGCTGGTTTCGGTCGTGATCGGCCTGCCGATCCTGCGCCTGCGCGGCGTCTATTTCGCGATGGTCACGCTGGTCCTGACCGAGGTCGCCCGGCTGACCGCCCTTGCGCTCCCAGTCACCAATGGCGCCAAGGGCATCACCTCGATCCCGCTGCCGGGGGAACTGTCGATCTTCGGCCTGACCATCATCCCCGACTTCGCCACGCTGGCGAACCCCAAGCTCGCCTTCTACCTGATGGCCGCCGTCCTGATGGTCGTGACCTATCTCGTCCTCTGGCGCATCGTGAATTCCCGCCTCGGGCATCTCTGCCGGTCGCTGCAGCAGAACGAGGAGCTATCGGCCTCCATCGGCGTCAATACCGCGATGCTGCGGGTGCTGGCCTATGCCATCTCCTCCTTCTTCGGCGGGCTGGCCGGGGCGATCTTCGTCGCCATCTCGCAGTCGATCTACCCCTCCTCCTTCGTGGTGCAGGACAGCGTGAACTTCATGCTCTACTGCTTCCTCGGCGGGTTGGGCTATGTCTTCGGCCCGATGCTCGGCACGCTGCTCCTCTACTTCGGCTGGGACCTCCTGTCGGTCGCCAAGCAATACCAGCTCCTGATCTATTCCGGGGCGCTGATCGCGCTGATGCTGGTCCTGCCGAACGGCGTCCTCAGCCTTCTCGACCGCAAGGGGGGCCGCAAATGATTCCGATCCTGCAGGTGAAGAACGTTACCAAACGTTACGGCGGGCTGACCGCCAACAACGACATCAGCTTCGACGTCGCCCCGCAGGAGATCCTGTCGGTGATCGGGCCGAACGGGGCGGGGAAATCCACGCTCTTCAAGCAGATCGCCGGGTTCGTCACGCCGACGACGGGCGAGGTGATCTACAAGGGGACGAAAATCTCCGGCCTGCCACCGCACAAGGTGGCGCGGATGGGGGTGGTCAGGACCTTTCAGGAGACCACGATCTTCAAGTCGATGACGGTGCGCGAGAACGTCATCGTCTCGCATCACCTGCGGTCGAAGGCTTCGCTGCTGGGGTTCTTCTTCGGGTCTTCTCAAGCGAAGGCGGACGAGGCGGAGTTCGGGAAGTCGGCGGACGACATCATCGATTTCCTCGGGTTGCAGGCGATCCGCAACGAGCTGGCCTCGAACCTGCCGCAGGGCCATCTGCGTGCTCTCGGAATGGCCATCGGGCTGGCGACCCAGCCGGAGGTGATCCTGCTGGACGAGCCCTTCGCGGGCATGAACCATGACGAGACGATGCGGATGGTCGCCCTGGTCCGCCGCTTGCGCGACGAACGCGGGCTGACGGTGCTGCTGGTCGAGCATGACATGCCGGCGGTGATGAAGATCTCCGACCGGATCGTCTGCATCAACTTCGGCGAGAAGATCGCCGAGGGCTCGCCGTCCGAGATCCAGGCCAACCCCCGCGTGATCGAGGCCTATCTCGGCAGCGAAGACGCCGCCATCGGGATGTGAATGATGACCCAGACAGCGACCAAACTGGAACCCGCCCGCAAGATGCTCAGCTTCGACAATGTCGAGCTGTATTATGACCACGTCTACGCGCTGAAAGGCGTTTCCATCGACCTGATGGAGGGCGAGACCGTCGCCCTGATCGGAGCCAATGGCGCCGGGAAATCCTCGATCCTCCGCGCCATCACCGGGCTGCGCAAGATCAAGTCCGGCACGATCAGCTATCTCGGCGACCGCATCGACGGCCGCCCCGCCGCCGAGATCGTCAAGCGCGGCATCGCCATGGTCCCGGAGGGCCGCCGCGTCTTCCCGCTGATGAGCGTGAAGGACAACCTCTTGATGGGGGCCTTTACCCGCACCGACAAGCAGGGCATCGAGCAGACGCTGGACAGCGTCCTGACCCGCTTCCCGCGCCTGAAGGAACGCTTCACCCAGCAGGCCAGCACGCTTTCGGGCGGCGAGCAGCAGATGATGGTGATCGGTCGCGCGCTGATGGCGAAGCCGAAGCTTCTGCTGCTGGACGAGCCGAGCCTCGGCATCGCGCCGAAGCTGGTGCAGGACATCGCCCGCGCCATCGTGGCGATCAGCCGGGACGAGGGGGTGTCGGTTCTCCTCGTTGAACAGAACAGCCGGATGGCGCTGTCGATCTCGAACCGCGCTTATGCCCTGTCGACAGGCCAGGTCGTCCTGTCCGGCAACTCGAAGGACCTGATGCACGACGACCGGATCAAGGCCGCCTATCTGGGCGGGGAGCTTTAGAACATGCGCCTACTGGTGATCAACCCGAACACCACCGCTTCGATGACCGAGAAGATCGGCTTTGCCGCCCGGGGCGCGGCCAGTCCGGGGACCGAGATCCTCGCGTTGAACCCGGCCAGCGGCCCGGTCTCCATCGAGGGCTACTACGACGAGGCGCTCAGCGTCCCCGGCCTCTTGCACCTGATCCAGACCACCCCCGGCTTCGACGCGGTGATCATCGCCTGTTTCGACGACACCGGCCTCGACGCCGCGCGCTGCCTGACCGACCGCCCGGTGATCGGCATCGGCGAGGCCGCCTATCACTTCGCCGCGATGCTGGCGAACAAGTTCTCGGTCGTCACCACGCTGGGCCGCTCCGTCCCTGCGCTGGAGCACAACCTGCACAGATACGGCCTTGCCACCCGCTGCGCCCGCGTGCGCTCCTCGGAGGTCGCCGTGCTGGAGCTGGAGCATCCCGGCTCGGACGCCTGCAACCGGATCAGCGCCGAGATCGGCCGCGCCCTGGCCGAAGACCGCGCCGAAGCCATCGTCCTCGGCTGCGCCGGAATGGCCGATCTGGCGGGGCGGCTGGCGGCGGAACACGGGCTGCCGGTGCTCGACGGCGTCACCTGCGCGGTCAAACTGGCCGAGGCGATGGTCGGCCTCGGCCTGAAGACCTCTCGCCTCGGCGGCTATGCCCCGCCGCCCGTGCAGAAACTGCGCGCGACGGCATGAACCCCGCCCGCTGCGCGCGCGCCGATCGCACAGCAGGAATACGTCACGAAGGCCGCCCCGGACCCGGTCCGTCCGATGCGGGCCGCGACCGCCGCAGTCTACTTCCTTGCCCCCCGGCGCGGCAGGAGCTTGCGGAAGCGGGGCCGGTTCACGTCGATGAAGCTGTCGAAGGCCACGCCGAAGCCCAGGCTTCGGCCCTTCAGGTAGGCGGCCCCGGCCAGGGCGGCGAGACCCGCCCCGACCGCGTCCACCATCAGGTCGCTCATCGTGTCGTCCAGCCCCGATTTCTGCATGTTCAGCCCGAAAAGCTGGTCCATCGCATATTCGAAGATCTCCCACAGCGCGCCCACGGTCATCGCGGCGCAAAAGCTCAGCACGCCGATCGCCCAAGGGGGCGCGGCGTAGCGGTCGCCCTCGAAAAGCATCAGGATCAGCAGAAAGCCCAGGATGCCGAAGCCGATCGCCGAAGTGCCGTGCAGCACCAGGTCCCACCACCACAGCCGGTTGTAGAAATCGTGCATCTCGCCAAGGTAGATCGTCGCCAGCACGAAAAGCGCGATGGCGGCCAGAAAGCTGTTCGGCAGGAAAAGCCGGACCCGGCTGGCCAGAAGCTGCGGCAGGGCCGTCAGGACCAGGGCCGAAAGGGCGACAAAGACCGCAAGCCAGGTGCCGCGCACCAGCGCGATCAGCATCTCGACCGTCAGGAAGAGGCGGATCCCGTTCAGGACAAGAAGCGAGGGCGCGGGCATCTGGCGTTCCGGCTGGAGGCTTCGATCCTTATATTGGGATCATGACGCGGGAATCAAAGCCATCGCTGAAAGTGGCGACCTGGAATATCCGGGCGGGCCTCGGGACCGACCTGCGCCGGGACGCAGACCGGGTGCTGGACCGGATCGCGGACCTGGGCGCCGATCTGGTTGCCCTGCAGGAGGCGGATTTCCGGCTGGGTCTGCGGCCCTCGGCCCTGCCGCGCGACGTGATCGCCGAACGGACCGGGCTGGTGCCGTTGCCGATCGGGCGCAATGCCTCCAGCATCGGCTGGCATGGCAATGCGATCCTGGCGCGGCCCGGCTTCCATCTGTCCGGGCTGCAGCGGCTGGACCTGCCGGGATTCGAGCCGCGGGGCGCGGTCATCGCCGATCTGGACGGGCCGGTGGCGCTGCGGCTGGTGGCGCTGCACCTGGGCCTGCTGCGCTCGTCCCGGCGCAAGCAGCTGGACGCGGTGCGCGAGGCGGTGCTGCACCATCCGCCGCGCCCCACGGTGATCCTCGGCGACTTCAACGAATATTCGCGCCGGGTGGGGCTGGGCCGCCTTGCGCGCGCCTTCCAGCTCATGGAGGCGGCGCCGACCTATCCCTCGCGCGCGCCGCGGCTGGCGCTGGACCGGATCGCGCATAGCCACGACCTGGGGCTGGAGCCCCTGCCGGTGCCCTGGCGCAAGGGGGTGCAGCCCTCGGACCATCTGCCGCTGCTGGCCGAGCTGCGGCTGTTGTAGGGGGCGGTTGCGGTCCTGCGGCGGGGGCAATAGGCTTGCGGGCGAGGGGGATGCCGGAATGACCTATTGCGTCGGGCTTCTGTTGAACGAGGGCATGGTGCTGCTGGCGGACACGCGCACCAATGCCGGATTCGACAATATCTCGATCTATCGCAAGCTCTACACCTTCGAGGAGCCGGGCGAGCGGGTGATTGCGATCATGACGGCTGGCAGCCTGTCGGTGACGCAGACCACGCTGGCCAAGCTGCGCGAGGCGATCGAGGACGACGACGCCACGCCCGAGACCAGCATCATGCTGGCCCCCACCATGCTGAAGGTGGCCGAGATCGTCGGCGCCCGGCTGGCCGAGGTCCGGGCCGAGGTGGACCAGAAGCTCTCCGCGATGCAGGGCGCCAGCGCGAGCCTGATCGTCGCGGGCCAGCGCCGGGGCGAGGGGATGCGGCTGTTCCTGATCTACCCCGAGGGCAATTTCATCGAGGCGACCGAGGACACGCCCTTCCTGCAGATCGGCGAGCACAAGTATGGCAAGCCGATCCTCGACCGGGTGGTGAAGCCCGCGACCAGCCTGGCGGATGCGCAGAAGGCGGTACTCCTGTCGATGGATTCGACGCTGCGCTCCAATCTCTCGGTGGGGATGCCGCTGGACCTGGTGGTGATCGAGCGCGACAGCTGCAAGGTCTGCTTCCGCCGCCGGATCGAGGCCGGCGACCCCGGTTTCCGCGCGATGAGCGAGGCCTGGTCGGCGGCACTCCGCGACGGATTCGCCCGCATCTCGATCTGAGGCTTGGCAAAGGCAGCCGGGACTCCTAGCTTTGGAACCAGAGCCATGGAGATCGCGATGCCCGAGCTTGTCCGCCTTTACATCCGCAGCGTGGCGCTGGGATTCCTGATCTCGGCCGCCTTCACGGCGGGGCTGGTCTGGTGGGACGTGGCCGGGGTGGGACATCTGATCCTGGGCTCGGACCTCGGGCCGGTGGCGGCGGCGATGCTGGTGGTGTTCAACGGGATTGTCTTCTCGGCGGTGCAGTTCGCCTTCAAGGTGATGGCAATGGCCGAGGAGGACGAGGGTCCGAAGGGCGGCCACGCCGCGCGGGAGCCTGCGCTGGTGCCCGTGCGCGCCGCCGCGAAATCCCGCCGCTGAGAGCCGGGCGCCGATTTCTTCGAAGAAATCGGACCGGAATTTTCGAAAATTCCGGTGCGGCACCGGGTGGCGGGCCCGCAGCAACCGTGAGAGCCGGGGTTTTCCCGAGAGCCAGAGGTCTCAGGTGGGCGCCAGATACCCGGACCAGGATCCGGGCAGAGCCAGCCCCCGTTCGCTTGCTTATCGGCCACTGGAAAATTGGCCCGCACGCGAGGAGCAGCACCCGCCATCCCTGAAGATAGGGCGTGCGGGGGCTGGCCGCAAGGCTGGACAGATGTTCACCTTTGGTTCATGATCGACCAATGGACATTCCCGTCAGCCTCCCGGAGATACTGCCCCTCCAGCCGGGCCAGCGGCTGCAGCGCGGCGTCTGCCGGGGCCTGCGCGCGCTGGACTTCGTCTGCGTCGAGGAGTTGATCCCCAGCCCCGGCCTGCGCGTCGACGTGATGGCGCTGGGCCCGAAGGGCGAGGTCTGGGTGGTGGAATGCAAGTCGGGTCGGGCGGATTTCCGCGCGGATCGCAAGTGGCAGGGCTATCTCGACTGGTGCGACCGCTTCTTCTGGGCGGTGGACGCGGATTTCCCTGTCGATCTCCTGCCCGAGGAGACCGGGCTGATCCTGGCCGATCCCTATGACGCCGAGGTGGTGCGCATGGCGCCCGAGGCCCCCCTGTCGGGCGCGCGGCGCAAGGTGGTGCTGCGGACCTTCGCCCGTGCGGCGGCGGGGCGGCTGCAGGGCCTGCGCGATCCGGGATTCGCGGGCTGAGCCGCAAATCTTTTCGAAAAGATTTGCAAATTCCTTCGAAGGAATTTGCTCCCCCGATCAGCGTTTCTTCGGCTTGCCCGCCGGCTTCGCCCCCATCGCGCGCGCGGCCTCGGCGGCGGCGCGCAGTTCCTCGGCGATTTCCTCGGCCTCTTCGGGGTCGAAGTCCAGCGGCAGCTCGATCCCGCCCTCGGCCTCGACATAGATGCGGACCATGCCGGCGTCGGTCGGACCGATCTGCAGGTTCGCCGCGATCTCGCTTGGTGAGTTGATGCCCATGGCCATTCTCCACGTTCCCGCGGCGGCGTAACGGTCGGCCGGGCAGGGTGCAAGAAAAATCGCCCTCCCCGGGCGGGGCGGGCCGGAAAGCCTTGCGAAGGCGCTTGCAATCCGGGGGGCGCGGGGCTAAATCGCCCCCGAGTGCCGCCTTAGCTCAGTTGGTTAGAGCACCAGATTGTGGATCTGGGGGTCCCCCGTTCGAGCCGGGGAGGCGGTACCATTAAAATCAAGGGCTTAGACCGCCAGGTCTGAGCCCTTTGGTTTTCGTGGCTACCACCGGGCTACCACGGGACGCGATTTCGTACCGGCAAGACCCTTCCCGAAGCAGCGGGCGCTGATCACATCGGCCGGGCTGAGGCCCTGGATCGACGCTCTGCAATGGGATGGGTGCGAAGGCCGAGGGCGCGGGCACGGGCAGGCCAAGAGGAACAACACCCCGCGCGCCGGGAAGGCGCAGGGGGAACTCTGTGGCGCAAAATTTCGATCTTTCGCCTCTACGCGAAAAGGAGGGATCGGGCTTGGCAAGTGGCTTTGGTGATCGCTGGCGAGTGGCAAAACCCGTGTAACCTTGTAACTTTGTAACCGACATATGTAATGAATTGTATTCATTACATAATTTACCCCTCTACAGGTTACAAAACAGGTTACAGATCGGACCGACCTTGTAACCCATCAAGCCATTGATTTTACTAGGTTCCGCTCGTTTAGGCTGGGCCAGAGCCGGAAAAAATGAGGCATTCTAGGCCGAGTTTAGCCCAGAAAGGCCAGAAATCGCGTACCCCCCTACGACGAAAAAATTGCAGAAAATCGAGGACTTGGCGAAAACTCACCTTACCCGGAAATAAAACCCCGAATGGCTTCCCTCGCCGGTCCCAGATCCCCCTCATTCCAGACTTTCGCCCCCCCCCCCATCCCCTTCGCTTGAGCCACTTCGGGCTGAAACCGGCCGCAAATCATGGCCAGGCTAGGCGCTGGGCGGATAGTGCGCCGGCAAACACAGGGTCTCGATTCCACCACCAGGCGCGCAGCTCGGGCGAGCGGGACCGGAAGTTTAGGCTTCGCGTCAAGTTTACAGCGCGGCAACATATGCGCATCCGCGACCCGTATACACGGGGAGGCCAGGAAGGACCCGAGGCATACCCATGGAGACAGGCCGCGCGGCCGGTCGGTTGCGCAACCGTTGCAAGTGCAGGAAATCCGGCCAAAGTTGCACCCTTTCCGAAAGGTGCAACGAATAAGTCAACACGCCTCGCCGACCCGTATACTGAAGCAGGGCGGAAGGACCCGCAGAAAGGAAAGGGGCGCGGATTGCCCGCACCCTCTGGACTTCTCCGGCTGTTATGGACTTCACGGCTCTGCCCTTGGGGTATGGCGCGCCACACTTCCCCTTGCCCAAGGTGGGGCGCGGGGTTCTGGCGGTCACGCGGGCGGCGGATCGAGCTTAGGCAGATTTGCCGAATCGAGGGCGTTGAAGATCGCGAAGGCCTTTGCTTGCGCGATGGTCAGCACCGCTTCAAATGCATTGGCGCCTTTATCATGGTCCTTGAGGATCACCAGGCCCTCAATCAGCGCATCGAGGTCGCAGGCCTCATCCTGTACCCGCCGCACGTGGGCGCAAAGGCGGTAATAGGCAGCGCGGCCGGGCTCATCGGATGGTCGGCTCATCGTGCATCCTCCGCAGCGTCCAGGGCTTCAGACAGTTGCTTCGCCAGTTTCTCGGCCGCCTCAAGCATCCCATCAACCGCGTTCCGGATCAGATCGGAACCCTCTGGGGCCGTGTCGCTGTCAATCTGTAGGTGCGCAGTCGCAGCCGCCCGAATGACGCCATAGAGTGAAATGGCAGTGACCTTGGCATGAAAAGGGCCAGCTGAGGGCTTTCCCTCGGAAAGGGGCAGGGGCATAGGTCAGTCTCCTTGGTTGAGTGTGGATGGATCAGGCTACGGCGCGCAGCTCGGCGCGCAGGGCGTCCAGGCGTTGCCAGTCAGCACCGGCCAGCCGGTCCTTGCATTCCAGCATCCGGATATCGGTGCGGATTTCCTCGGCCGGACGGGCCGAGGCGAAGGCCGCGCGCTGGGCGGCACGGTAGGCTGCCTGACGCTTCACATCCGCCCACGCGCGCACCAGGGCGGCCCGGAAGTAACCGCGAAGGGCAGAGGCCGGGGCGCGGGCGCCCCACTGGTCCTGTTTGGCCCAGACCCAGGCGAGACGAAAGACTTCCTTGCGGTTGATGGTCATGGCTGTTGCTCCCATTCGCTACACATAGTATGTAGATGCATACACGCTAGGTGTCAACACATGGCGTGTAATATACTACACTTGGAGTGTAATTAATGAACGCTTTGGACCGGGGCACGTGCAAGGCAGCCCGAATGCTGATTGATTGGACGGGGGCGCAACTGGCAGACGCGGCGGCAGTCTCTCAGGACACCCTGCGCTCTTTCGAAAGCGGTCGGACGCGCACCTTGAGCCGCGAGAATGAAGCCGCCATCCGCAAGGCCCTTGAAGCCCAAGGGGTGCAGTTCCTCGAAAGCGGACAGGTAGCCTCTGGGCCAGGTGTGGCGCTGGGCAAAGCGCAGTCATGACGGCCACAATAATTGAAGGCATGCTTTCCGAGGGATTTCTTTACCGCCTCGGGGTGTACGCCCAGACCTGCGCCCACATTGAAAAAGTCCTTTGGCACGTGGTTCTGCTCGGGCAAGGGATCGACGTGTCCGACGAACCGGATTTCCAAAGAGCGATGCGAATTCGCAAGGTCAACCGCGACCTGCTTTCTGAAGCCAAAGATGCGGCGGGCAAAATTAAACCGAACATCGGAAAAATCTTGGTGGGCATCGTCTCCGAGATCGAGAGCGAATTGTATGTGCGTCACATGGCAGTTCACGGTGCATGGCATACCCACCCGCCTGGGGAAAGCCATACTTGCGAGTACTTCCGAGACGTCGGCCCGAAGGGCGCGCCGGATTGGAGAGCTTACACGGACGCCATAACAGACCAGGAAATTGACGGCGCCATCTCCAAGGTTGACGATCTGCTTCGGCGGGCTCTGGACGTATGGCAAGAACTGAAGGCGAGCAAGAGCGCGGGAACAACCTATGAACGATAACAGCGCGGCCAAGCGTGAGGCAGAAGACCGACACGACGCGGAGCTTGCCGACTATCTGCGCCGAATCGGCGCAAGAAGCCTTGCCGCCGAACTGGATGACCTACGGTTTCGCAACCGAATTCTGGAGGCGCAACGCTGGCTGGATAACCATGACGCTCTTATATCCGAACATGCGCTGCACCGCGAAAAGTACGATCAGAGACTTCTCGCCAACCAAGCATGGGTCTTCGACAAGGCGCAGACCTACAACAATTTCGTTGTAACCTTGGGCTATGCTGGAATGTTCGGTATCTGGTCGTTTGTTCGGGACGAGATGGACCCGTGGGATATGAAATTGATCGCTGTCCTTCTGGGATCCTCATTGGTCATGTTCATGCTTTGGACGATGGCACAGGCGATTTGGATTATGCGGTCGGCTGTTAGGCTCCAGACCCATTGATTTCGGGCGGTTCGCGTGATTCAGGCCTCGCAAGGAGACCTGACCGATGAGCAACCTCTACTGGCTGTCCGAGGCGCAAATGGAGCGCCTGAAGCCATTCTTTCCGAA
>NZ_JAEACP010000019.1 GCF_015999335.1 Tabrizicola soli
CAGCGCCACGCCGCACTGACGCAGGTTAGCCCCGGCGCCTGCGGAAGGTTGATTGCCTCTGCGCTTCTCAAGTCACCGCAGTTTGCTGGTGGGAAATCCTCAGCCAGCTGTCGTCATCGTTGAGGTACGTCGAGGCGCAGAGTGCCTTGTAGATCGGCACGTCGGCTTTCTCCGCCGAGACACGATAGGTGAGAACGGCGATGTCACGACACCGCATCACGCGCCGTTCGGCCATGACGACGGAGCGCCAGCCTGTGGTTTCGCGAAGGTGGGTCCAGATCTGGTCGCCCTGGAGGATGCCGGGCGGATAGGGGAAGACCATGACGGCGTTGGTCGCTGTCGTCGCCCGCGCGTTATCGGCGCCACTGGTCCAGAAGTGCTCCTCCAAATCCCACAATACGCCCTGTTCACGCGGCGATAGCGTGCCGGACTTGTGTGCCGCATGGGGCGGTGTCCTTGCGTTCCCGGTTGATACGGTCATTCGCCTGACCCCGACCCGACAACAATGAACGTCTGAAATAGCACAAAGATGATCGCGAGCACCGCCCAGATCGCTCCGCTTGTTCCCGGGCGGCCATCGGCCACCGTCGATGCAGCGCGCTGCAGGGCACCTGATGTCGGTCCTTCGGGTAGCAGCTGGCTCAGGTCTCGTGCGATCCTGCCGTAATCGCTGCCGAGCGCAGGAACGTCCCGAAATCGGGCAAGAAGCGTTCCCAAGCGTGCCCGCGCGGCGTCGCGCCCGAGCGTGACCAGTTCGGCGGTTTCTCTCCATGGATCGAGGCCTATCCGCGCGAGAGTCGAGAGGACCGTCACGGTGTATCCGTTTTGATCTGCGCCGACCGACGCTTGGAGAGACCGATCGAACTCGGGTGGGTGCGGGTTGAGTACACTGGGGTCGGCCATAACCAATCCTTTCAAGGGTTGAAGGAACGCAGATCGCCCCCGTTTCCCAAAGGATAAGCGCAGGTCGGTCTCGTCGCCCTTACACAGGTCAGTACAGGCGACGGCCCTCAGGAAGGTCGCAGCCGGTTCGGTGACCGGGACTAACATGCGTCAGCGCCAGCCGAACGATCCCGAGGTACAAGACACTCAATCGTTCGACTGGTCCGTCCCGCACTCAAAGGGGCTGTCAACAGTGGTGAGCGACGGACCTGCCAACATCGCGGAGACCAGAGATGAACATGCGGTCGACCAGATCGACGGTGACGTTTTCGAACCCGTTCGCGTTGCCGGGATACCCAGGCAATTTGCCCCCGGGCGACTACGAGGTTCTTGTCGAAGAAGAACTTCTACAAGGGCCCAGCTTCGAGGCGTATCGCCGGACCGCGACCTACCTGACGGTGCGCGGAAGGGGCGGTCATGCGGGACGGACAGAGTTGCGGCCGATTTCCAACAGCGACCTGAAAGAGGCGCTGAGCCGGGATCGGGCCGCGACTGAGAAGAACAATCACGGCGAGGCGGCGCCTTCTCCGCAGGAGGACTTGAAATGAATACTCCCGAATGGCTCAAGCCCGGCATCTATGGTGCGGTGATCGGTGCGGTTTTCGTCGGCGTAGTCGGTTTTACCTGGGGCGGCTGGGTGACCGGCGGAACCGCGCATGACAGGGCAATAGCGATGTCCCAGGACGATGTCGTCGCTTCCATGGTGCCGGTCTGCCTTGAGATGGCACAGTCTGACCCAGCACGGGCCGAAAAGCTTGAAACGATCCGGGCCGCCTCGACCTACCAGAGGCGCGATGCCCTGATGGAGGCGGGCTGGGCGACGGTGCCCGGAACAGATGCTCCGAACCGCGATATCGCGCAGGCCTGCCTCGCAGCCCTTGATGTGGACTCGTTGCCGGAGCGCCCGGAAAGCGCGGTCGATGAAGGATGAACCGCGCCATGCCGATAGCATCCCCAGAGACCACCGAGCTCGAACGGCGTGTGCTGGCTCATGAACGGATCCTGCAAGCTCTGATCGCCTACATGGCCCGTACCGAACCGCGTTTCGTGGACCACCTGCGAGAACGGTTCGTGGAGCCGATGAATGTGACCCAGCGCGAACACGACCACCGCGAAACCGATGATTATGCGGCAGAATTCATTCGCGCTGTGATGCTCCTCGGAGAAGCGCGCGTGCCAAAGGCGAAGGAGCTGGAAATGACCGACACGAAACCCGTGCCGCCGAGAAGCAGAGGAGCGCAGGATTCTTCGATGGACCGGCCGGCACAGCGCGGTGGGGTTCAGGTTCGCGAAAGAAACGGCATCTGGGAGGTGCAGGTCGATGGCAGGTTTCGTGGCGACTACCACCGGAAGGAGCATGCCCTTGCGGCTGCGGCCTTGCACAAATTGTCGCCCCGATGACCAGCAGCACCCACCCCACAGTCCCGACAGACTTCTCGATCCAGGTGGCCGAGAACGAAGGCATGCCAATGAGACCGAATTCCAGAGCCTCCCCGCTACCGGCCCCGCCCACTCAACGGCTGACCGGAACGCTCACGCATGGGCTATCTAGGACTCGCGCGGCAACCGGCGGGCTCTGGTCCGCCAAGGAACAAGTTGCGATGAGACATCCCTTGGCGAGGCTGATCGCACGGACGGCAGCCATAGCCGGTGTGATCGCCTCTTTCACCTTTCCCGTGCTTGCGCAGGATGGAACCGGTCCAATGCCGGAGAACGCCCAGCCGCGCAGCCATGGCGGCGGATGGGTCTGCGATCTCGGTTACCGGGTAGAGGGCGCCGAATGCCTGCCTCTCGACATCCCCGAGCATGCCTATCCAACCGGGCGCTCCTACGGGACGGGGTGGGAGTGCAACCGAGGGTACGAGGAGGTGGACGGGACGGCGTGCAATCCCATCCCGGTGCCCGCCAATGCCTTCCTCCGGTCTTCCGGTTACGATTGGCAATGCGAACGCGGGTTCCGGCAGGAGGACGAGGCATGCGTGCCCATTGTTCTGCCCGAGCGTGCCTACCTGACGGACGATGCCTCGGGGAGGGGATGGACCTGTGATCGTGGCTATGAGGCCGCTGCAGAGACATGTTCGCCGATTGCCGTGCCAGAGAACGCGTATCTGACCAACGCAGACTACGGCGCCGCCTGGGCTTGTGAGAGAGGCTTCGTCAGAATCGACGACCGATGCGACGCCGTTGTCGTGCCATCGAATGCTTATCTGGACGAGGCATCCTATGGACCGGGCTGGAGCTGCGAGCGCGGATACGAGGTGCTGAATGGCGCCTGCGTCGCCATCGATCTGCCGGAGAACGCCTATCTCGACCGATCCGGCAACCGGTGGAGCTGCAATCGAGGTTTCCAGCTTTCGGACGGGGCGTGCGTCCTTGGAAGATGAGGGTGACAGAACGATGCGCAGCCGCGTGTCCGGCATGCGCGTCAGCATAGGGTGTGGTCTCCGATACAGCTTCCCGCAGTCGACGCCGCTGATTGCGATGCTGAACGTCCACTACTCGCGCTTCGGCGATCTGGAGCGTGCCGACTATCTCGTCACGTTGCCGAGCGTGCCGCTTGAAAGCTACCGTGACGGTTTCGGCAACTGGTGCACGCGTCTCGTTGCTCCGGCGGGCGACTTTTGCCTGTCGACGGATGGCATCTTTCGCGACACGGGCCAGCCTGATCCCTCCATGCCCGGCGCGCAGCAGCACGCGGTTCAGGATCTGCCGTTCGAGACCCTCGTGTTTCTGCAGGGCAGCCGATACTGCGATACCGACCTTCTGTCGGAGGAGGCGTGGCGCCTGTTCGAGACCGCTGACCCCGGATGGTCACGCGTCCAGGCGATCTGCGATTTCGTGCATCAACATGTCCGCTTCGACTACATGCAGGCAAAGGCGACGCGCACCGCATCGCAGACCCTCGCCGAGGGGCAGGGTGTCTGCCGCGACTTCGCCCATCTCGCCATCGCCCTGTGTCGTTGCATGAACATCCCGGCCCGCTACTGCACCGGATACCTAAGCGACATCGGTGAACCTCTGCCTCATCCGCCTGGGGATTTTGCTGCCTGGATCGAGGTATTCCTTGCCGGAAAATGGCACACGTTCGACCCGCGCAATAACAAGCCAAGGTTTGCGAGAATACTGATCGCTCGCGGTCGCGATGCTGCCGATGTCCCTCTGACCCAGACATTCGGCCAGAACACTTTGATGGAATTCAAGGTCTGGACGGATGAATTGGCCTGACTGACCTCGGCTTCTTTTTCGATGCACCATCGCAATTCGGGTCGCCAGCCCCCATATGTTCAGTACCGATGCGAATTATCCCGGTCCGAAATGGACGAGGAGTTGGCGTCGGAAAATCAAAGGATCGATGAATTGTCCTTCAAGGACCTGACCGCCAGGGCTGCGGCTGCGTTAAAGCCCAAGCTTGCGAAAACAGCGACGACCCCTGCCAAGGAGACCGAGCCCAAGGCTTCTGGCAAGGATGCACCCGCGAAACCCAAGACATCTTGAGGGTGTACATCGGTTACGCGCCTCATTCCCGTGAGGGGCGCGGACCGCCCACAGCACCCATGGGAAAGGAGCGCGCCAATGGAAGATCTGAGAAGCAAGACCGTTGCGATTTTTTCCCGACCCTTCATCGTTCCGGGCCTTGACGAGATTCTCCCGGCGGGAGAGTACGAGATCGAAACGGAGGTGGCTTCGCCCCCTGATCAACGGGATCCCGCAGCCTGGAAAGCCTCCGTCCTTGTGAAGCTTCATTCCCGGATATCTCATCCGGGACTTGCACGGACTCTTACTGTTTCCCTTGCCGACCTCGACCAAGCACGCGCCAGGGACAAGCTGACCGGCAGGGAGTTGTCCGACTTTTTCCTTGAAGAAATGCTGGCTGATCCGATGGTACAGCTCGTGATGAAGGCCGACGGGGTCTCCGAGGCGCACCTGCGACATCTTTATTCCGGGTCTGGGACATCCGATCCGAATCTGGCTGCGCCGCCTTCGAAGACGACCGCCCGAGGAGCGCGGGACGAAGAGTCGATCCGGACCGCCGAAAACGAAGGCATGCCTTCACGACCGGACTCGCCGCCGTCCTTGCGCACCCGTCTGGCTGCGGGGAAAACGTGATGGCGGACGAGGCCATCGCCGAGGGTGACGTACCGGACATCGCGACCCCAAGGGCCGTGGGTGATGTTCCGCAAGAACGCCGATGCCTGCGATGCGAAACCTCGTTCTGGAGCGAAGGCTTCGGGGAACGGATTTGCCGACGCTGCAAGGGGTTGAATGCCTGGCGGAACGCCGCGCCCTCAGCGCGGGCGCATCTCGCCGCCGCTGATCCCGCAGCCGCGCGCCGTCTTCCTCAATCCTGACTGGAACATCATTTTGGCCTGCCTCGAGATCGTTCACACCACGACCTACAGATACCGTCAAAACGTCCCTCTTGGACCCCATCGGTTGATGCTACGTCCCCGAGAAACAAGGGAACTGCGACTACTGGAACATGCCCTCTCCATTTCTCCGACGGCGACGGTGACTTGGGCGCACGACGTGGCCGGCAACGCTGTCGCCACCGCCGTCTTTGACGACGTGACGGATCATCTGGTGATCGAGAGCCGTGCCACAGTGGATCTCACCGCGCCTGCATGGCCGGTCTTTGCCATCGCCGCCTCGGCCGCGCAGTACCCCTTTGTCTACGCCGACGACGAATGGACGGATCTGGGCGCGTTGACTGTTCCACAATATCCCGACCCGGACGGTCGGCTTTCCCTTTGGGTCGAGGGCTTTGTCATGGCGCGCCCGACCGACACGCTGTCCTTGCTGAAGGACATCAGCAATGGTGTGTTCACCCAGATTTCCTACCAGAGCCGCGACACTGAAGGCACCCAGGCACCGATCGAGACGCTCGACCGGCGATGGGGCTCGTGCCGTGATCTTGCGGTCCTGTTCGCCGAAGCCGCGCGCACGCTTGGGCTCGGTTCCCGCATCGTATCCGGCTATCTGTCAGACGCGGAAGAATGCCTCTTTGGGTCTGCGGGTTCCGGGTCCACCCATGCCTGGGTCGAGATATTTGTCCCCGGTGCCGGATGGATTGCCTTCGATCCCACGAACCGAAGCTTCGGGTCCCGGAAACTGATACCCCTCGCCGTGGCCCGAAACATCGCACAGGTGACCCCGGTGGCAGGTAACTTTGTCGGAACGAACGTCGATTTGCTCTCAATGGAGGTATTCGTAAGAGTGGAGAGTGCTTCGGCACAAGACAACCCGCTCCTGGCCCCAAGAGGCGAGGCGGACATCGCGCTCGTCTGATGGCCTTTGGGTGGGACTGGCTTGCGCCTGCTGGTTTAAACCTATCCATAACAATGCTTTAAAGACCGGAGTAGGTTGGAAGTCAGGCCCATCCCCTCCGCCATTCGCCCATCAAACCAGTTTTTGTAGGGCGCTCTCGGATTTCTTCTGGAGGATCAGACCGACTTCGTAGCAACTCGAAGCGGGTAGGAGGTACCGCTGTGCAATCCTTGTGCAACTTCCCAGATGTCAGCCCGACGCCGCCCATGGAGCGGCAATACTTCACCCATGTGCTTCGATGATTTCCCGCGTCGTCTGCACGGCCGCTGCCAACTCTGCCCTGTCTGCTTCTTTGAGCCCCAGACGCGTAAGTTCCAGTGAAAGCTGACCTGCTCCACCACCGCCCGCCGCAGCGCGGGCAGCTCGGCCTCGTACGCGGCCTGATAGTGGGGGTTTCGACAGCTGCGCCTCCGCTGCAGATGCCTCAACCGTCAGCGACGGGGACGCAGTCCCAGACCCCTGCGCCCCTGCAGCCACCCGCACCTCCTGCAGTTCCAGCTTCAGCTTCTCCACGGTCTCGCGGGTCTCAGTCATCTGCCGATCGCGCCTCAGCCCGTCCTCGTCAGGGTACGGGAAACTCCCCACCTGACCTGCGTGAAGCACCCTCAGCGCCGGATCCTCGAAATACTTGATCCGCCGCGCCCGGATCGGCATCTGCGCGTCGATCACGAGGATCACCTCGTCGAGGTCCATCCGCCGGGCCTGATCTTCGGTGAGGAGCGGCGTGTCCTCTGTCCGCTCGGACACGCTACGCCCCTCGAACGGGTTGCGCCCGACAGCGCGTGACCTGGTCACAACGCGCTTGGTGGTCTTGCCAACGGCCTGGCTCAGTTCCTCGATCGTCTTCTGCTCGGACGGGGTGAGATAGAGCTTCACACCTGCGCCGCCCTGCAGCGACCTGCGGGTGTTTTCGCCATAGATCTCGTCCAGCGCCGGGATGGTCTGGGTGACGATGGCAAGGTTCCCACCGAAGGAGCGCAGAGTCTTGATGCTTTCAGCCACGATCGGCATCTTTCCGAGCCGATCGAACTCGTCGAGCATGATCATCACAGGCCAAGGCTCGTCTTCGGCTGGCTCCTGCGCATGCAGTGAGGCGATCAGGTCAGAGAAGAACAGCCGGATCAGCGGGGCCAGGGGGCGGATCATCTCGGATTCGACCACGAGATAGATCGCGTGCGGCCGCCGCCGGATGTCCCGGAAGGAGAAGTCCGAGGTCGCAGTGGCCGCATCGATCGCGCGGTTGTCCCAGGTGTCGAGACCGGAGGTCATCAGCAGTGAGAGGTAGGAGGTCAGGGTGTCGTTGTTGGTCGAAGCCATGCGCTCGAAGATCAACTTGGCCGAGGTGTTCTTCACCTCATGCGCGCGCTTGAGGTATTCCTTTTGCTTGTCACCGCCTGAGGCGGTGATGCGGTAGATCTCGCCGATGGTCGGCACGCCGCGCTCGAAAGCCAGAAGGCCCGCCGCCACAAAGATGTCGATGCCGCCAGCCAAGAGCCCGCTCAGTTTTTCGTTGTCGGTCTGCAGGAAGAGCTTGGCGGTGAGCTTCAGCTCCATCTGTTGCCGATCGGGATTGGTCATCGCCGCGATGCGCGCCAGCGGGTTGTAGCGATGGGTGGGCCGGTCCCAGTCGGTCGGCGCGAACCGAAAGACCTTGTCGCCCATGCTGGCGCGGAAGCGTGATGTCTCGCGAAAGTTCTCGCCCTTCACATCCAGCACCACGGCCGAGCCTTTGTAGGTGAGCAGGTTCGGGATCACGAAACCCACGCCCTTGCCCCGGCCCGTGGGCGCCACGATTAGCGCATGCGGGAAGGTTTTTGACACGAGGAAGGGGCGCTTCGATCTCGGGGGGCCGAGCTTACCGAGAAGGAAGCCGCCGCCCGGCTTGGCGAAGAAGCCGTTGCGCTTCATCTCGCCCCGGGTCTGCCAATGCGTCGTGCCGAAGCGGGTCAGGGCATCGCCGAGCAGCGTGACGCTCAGCAGCAGCGCGGCGATCCCAAAGCCTGCGAGGATGAGGTTTACCCAGAGAAAGTCGCGCGGGGCGGTTAGCCCAAGCGCCCGGTACTCCCGCGCAAGCAGGGTAATGTCGAAGTGCTGCGTCGACAGCCCGTAACGGATGGTCAGGTAGCCTGTGGCGACGACGTAGCCGATGGCGAGGCCGACCAGCGTCAGGCTCAGGATGCCGCCCGCGATCTTGCCCTTATCCATGGGAGATCCCCTTTTCGCCGTGGGCCGCGGCATGGCGGGCGCGCTGCGCCTCGATTTGTTCCTCGGCCAGGGCATCCAGCACCCGCTCCATGGCCGGGCCATGGGCCGTTACTTCGCTGCTCTCCAGATAGGCCTTGGCGAGTTCCAACTGCCGAAGTGGGTCCTCGGTGAACTTGTCCAGCACATCCGCGTGTCCTGCGCGGAGGGCAATCACAGCGTTCGGCGTGAGGTTGCGGTTGATCTGGGCGACCAGGCGCTGCCCGTCGGTCTCGGAGAACGGCTTCACATCCTCGGCCTCGGCCCGCTGCAGGAAGGTCATCACATCAGGGGCGGTCTCAGCCATGAAACGCCGTTCGGCATACGCCTGCCGCGCCTGATCCTCGATCTCAAAGCTTCGCTCGCTGATATACGCGCGGGACGCCCCCATGGCGCGCAGCTGGTTGATTTCCTCCTGTACCGCCGCCCCAAACTCCTCGTCCGGCATCTCGGCGCGGTAGCGCGCGAGGATGCGGTCGTCTTCCGTGATCGGGCCGAGATGCTGCATGGGATCGCGCAGCGCGATGTCTATGTCGCCGGCGTGGAGCGTTCGGTCCTTTTCGTCGACGGCGTACTCCTGCGGCTTGCGACTGTTCGTGATCTTGTCCCAAGCCATCGAGGCCAGTTCAGCATGATAAGGCGACCGCTGCGCGAAAGCGTTGAAGGCGGCGCGGGCATCTTCCACCTCTACAGCTCCAGCCCTGCGGACGGACGGATCGTCCGAGAAGGGATGGTCGAAATCCGTCCGACGGAACTGGACAACGAGGTCTTGGAAATCCCGGCGCTCGGACGGGGCAAAGATGTCGGGTTCGCCTGTCGCGCGCTCGGCCAAGGCAACGGGGTCATCCTTCGTGTCATCCACCTCATCGACGGCCCGCAGGATGCGCGCATCTGTCAGGGTGTCGCCCAAACGGACATGGACGGCTTCCAGCCGGTCCAGTGCTTCCTCGCGGTCATCGCCTTTCTCCAGATCGAGATCGCCCGATTTGGCAATGGCGCGCAGGTCCTGTGCCAGCCATTGCCGTTCGAGCGCGGCATTGCCGGCCCCCTCACGCATACGGGCGGCGACTGCCTCGGGATCGATACCCGTGCCCTGCAGCGCCTCGGTGAGGCGTGCCTTCACTGCGTCGTCGTCGAGACGCCCCATCTGGCCCTCGCGCATGTTGGCTCGGGCATAGACCCCGTCCCGCGATGGTGCGTCGAGCAGCGTTGCCGAGCGGTCCCCGAGCGGATTGAGATGCGCGACCGATGCCAGCACATCAGTGAGCTTGCGCTCGATCTCCGGTCGCGCGGCTGCGGGCGCCCGGTCGATCGCGGCTTCGATCTGACGGATGTTCTGAGAAAACTCGGTAATCAGCGTATCGAAGGCTGTTTCGTCTTGGGACATGGTGATGGCTCCGTCAGATTGGATCTGACCGCCACTGGCAAGGATGGTGCTGGCCCGCTCGAGCGCCTCGGCCACATCGTCGAAGGTCGACCGAGACGCCTCGACCGATAAGCCTCGGTAGGTCAGCGCGTTACGCGCCACCGTCTCCAGGGCTGCGGCCAGGTCGGTCCCCGTACGCCGGCGCTCGACCGGCGGTCGGCCTTCGTCACGTGCCTTGTAGACCTCGTCGATCTCGGCACGGTAGGTCGTGACCCCTCGGTCAAGACGCCGTGTGGCCTCGAGCCGGATCCCGTGGACCTGCGCCGCCTCGACCATCGCCACCCGGAAGGCGTCGTAGTTGAAGTGGTGATCCTTCCCGAGAAAGAACATTTCGCCATCCTTGCTGCGGCGGTTCAGAACGATATGCGCGTGTGGATGCGCGCGATCTTGGTGTATTGCAGCAATATAGTCGAATTGCGACCCCTCACCCTGAAAGAACCGCTCGCACACCGCCTCGGTTATCGCGCGCACCTCTTCGCCGCTGGTGCCCGCGGGAAACGCCATCAGAAGATGCGAGGTATGGCCGAGCTTCGGGCTGTGCCGCTCGCCCCACTGGTTCTCGAAGCGCCGCACGACCCGGTCGATCTCGGCCTCGGTCAGGGTCTTCTTGCCATCATGGGTGCCGCGGCTGTCGAGGATGTGGCTCGACTTGGTGGTAAGGTAGGTCAACTGAGCCTTCAGCTGCGCACCCGTGTGGCACCCGCCTTTCGAGATCGGCTTGAAGATGGCAGGCGAATAGCCCCGCGCAGCCCGGACCATCTGCGCGTTCTTCGCCAGCCCCTGCCAGCTGCCCGAGACCCGGCTCCAGTCGCGATCGAAGAGGGCAGGCCCGACACCGCGCGCCTCACTCCGCGCCATGCTCGACCACCTGCTCCGCCTGCAGCCGCGCCAGACCAGCGAGGGCCTTGGTGACCTCGAGGTTCAGTTGTCGGCGGCGCGCACGGAACATCTCCTGAATCTGGTCGGCCATGTCGAAGACGAGCACCGCGAGGTCACGGATCTCGGCATGGCTGGCGGGGGTGTAAGGCAGACGCTCGCCCTTGAGCTTCGCTTCATTCAGGCGGCGCGCGACCTGGTTCACGTTGTTGCCAACCCGATTCAGCGCCGCGCTTAAGTTTCGCAGCTCGTCTGTCATGCCCTCATCCGGGCGCAGGATGTCGTCGGCGGCCAGGATAAGACAGCGCAGAGCATCCGAGCGATGGAGGACGCCGTAGCGCGCAAGAGCCGCGTCGAAGCGCTGTAGCTCCTTCGGGCTGACGCGCACGCCAATCACCTTTGGCCGACTGCCGTTCGCCGTCTGCCGATCCGCCGCGTGGTTTGCCGCGTTGTAGACGGACTTGAGACTGACCCCGTAGCGGGTGGCGAGATCGCCAGCGGCGACGCCCTGCGATCGCTCTTCGGCGATACTCAGGCGCTCGGTTTCGGTCAGTCTGCGGCCGCGTGACATTTTGAAGTTAACGTTCCTATTTCTTGCCAACTTCGTACAAGCCCGCCTTCTCCCAGCACAAGCGGAGAAGGCACCAAGGGCTTGTACTCAATGTAGAAAATCGGCCCGGCAGGCCGATTTGACGTCCTTTGGTAAATGCAGCGCGCACGGCGCTCAATGCAACGCGTCCCGCGCTCCCGGCACCGCGCATCGCGTCCTTTGGACTGCGTTTTGCGCGCCCCGCATCACGTCCTCTGGCGAGTGTCAGATCGCCCGTGCTGCCCGCATCGCGCGTGGTGCCCGATGGTCCACTTCCCGTGCGGTATGCGTCGCGCCTCCTGCGTCGCGCACTATGGCCGATGTCGCATGTCGCGCGTCATCTGGGGACCGCATCGCGCGGACGGGAGAACGTCAGGCGTCGCGAGCGTGGTGCCTTCCGTCCCCTGCGCGACGCACCATGCGCCCCGCGTTCCGTCTGAGGCAGCCCGCATCCCGTCTTCTGCTTGACGCCGCCGCGCACGGGGGTTAGCGACGCCGAAACATCTTTGTTGCGTTTCACTATTCTTGTGAGAGGTCCGCCCCCATGCCGAACGACAATCTCGTGGTGATCGCTGCGATGGCCCGGAAGGGGGGGAGTGGCAAAACCACACTCTCGCGCGCCCTAATCAGCGCTGCTGTTGCCGCTGGCCGTCGCGTCCTTCTGATCGATACTGACAGCACAGGCGTGCTCGGCACCTGGCACAAGCGGGCGGAAGCTGCGGGATTGGGATCACCGCTCCTGCGCTCTGCGAGCGTCGAGAGCGTAGGCGCCGTGGATCGCCGGATCGAGCAGGTCTATGCAGCGGACTCGGCAGATTTCATCTTCATCGACACGGCAGGCGTCGGGGCCGAATGGTCCGACGGGATCGCCGTTCTGGCCGATCACATCGTGACCCCGGTGATGCTCTCGACCTCCGACCCTCGATGTCGGCGCGCAGACCGCCGAGTGGTTCGAAAAGCTCCGCGCCCGCGTCGATGACCCAGAAAGCTTGCCGCGACACCATGTCGTTCTGAACATGGTCGACCCAAAAACCACGCGCGCCGATGCCGCACTCATCGAGGCGGCGATTGCACGGTTCCCGGTGGTCGAAACCGTGATGATGCGCCGGAATGTTTACAAGGAGATGGACGAGAAGGGCCTCCTGCACGCTGTAGCCCTGCAGAAGCAGGCCGATCCGAACCCCCTCATGCGCCTCCATGTGCGGCATGTGGTCGAGGCCCTCGAAGAGGCGACCGACATCCTCAACAACATCCTGGCCGCGTGAGGACAGGGTTGTGAGGAAGAAGATCCCGACCATCACACGGCCCGACCCGGCTTATGCTGCATCCCTGCGTCCAGAGGTGGGAGAAGACCCGGGAAGGGAAGAGTTTCTGCGAGCTCAGACGATGCCAGAAGCTGCAAACGTCGAGCCTGTGGTCTTGGACAGTCACGCTGTTTCGCCGCCAAGTACGCAGCCTGCGCCCGCACCTCAGCCCAGACAGGAGACAGCCGGGCGTGCAGCATCCGCGGCCATGGTATCTCCCATCCGCCCACGCCGCAGTCCGGCGACGCGCAAGATCGACATCCGGGTGAACGCGCTGGAACGGCAGGAGGAAGCCCTGATCGACTGCGGCGTCGATCCAACCCATGTCATCCGCGCCGCCCTGCGCCGTGCGGTGAAGAACTGGGAGCTTGGTTCAGAGTTCGTCCCCCCGTCGGAAGAGCAGCGCACGCGGATCACCGAATGGCGCGCGCGCACATCGCTGGCAGTCGATGCCAGCGCAGTGGCCGCTCTCCAGCGCGCCAATGACCCGCTTGACGTGTTGAGCAAGTGGACCTTGATCCGCGGGCAGTTGGAGCCCCGTGTCTGGGCCGAAATC
Source organism: Tabrizicola soli (assembly GCF_015999335.1). GTDB lineage: Bacteria > Pseudomonadota > Alphaproteobacteria > Rhodobacterales > Rhodobacteraceae > Tabrizicola > Tabrizicola soli. The sequence continues at coordinate 13,260 of NZ_JAEACP010000019.1, forward strand.
GACGCAATTCTGGACCAGATTGCGAAGCGAGCCACGTATTCGGCTTGAACTTTTTTGAACCCAACACACTGCAAATGCTCGGCCGTTTACACTCGAAATGGCATCAGGCGGCGTGGCAGGTGAGCGCTAACTGCCTTGGCGGCTATTCAGAACGTCGGGTCAGGAAAAATCAGCCCGCGACGTGTGGCAATGGCAACGGCGTGTACTGCATTACGCGCCCCGAGCACCTCCCGCGCACGCTCCAAGCGTTTCTTGATCGTTGCGGGGCTCACACCACGCTGATCAGCGATTTCGTTATGCGTCATTCCTGCAGCCAGATCCCGCAAGGCTTCCAGTTCGACTTCCGTTAGGCCAGCATGTTCACCAACCGCGTCGACGATCTCGTTGAGTATTTCTGCCAGGCTCTGCAGCTCAATCGCTCGCAACTCACGGTCTTCGCGTGCGCCAGACAGCACACAGAGGCAGTGACTCCCGGAAGGTCCTCTCGACGAGACCACGCCACCATAGTTCAGCCCGAACTGGCTGGCATGCTCCAAAATGTGTAGTCCTGGACCGCGAGAAAACCCAGCAGGGATCTCGCTCCATCGCGTCGAACCAACTGAGAAGCGGGCCCAAGCAACAATTGGATCGAACATGACATAACGGCGTTCCGTGTAGATGTTGACCCAGTCTGGAGGATAGGTCGACTGAAAAAACTCCGGTGTCAGATGCCGAATGTTAAGGGCCAGCATGTGACCGACCGGCACGATCCGACCCAGACGCGCTTCGAGGTTTTCGATGTTTGGCAAGATATTGTGCAGCATGGCGCCTCCTGCGGGTCAATAGCGCGTGCAAGATGCGGTTGGGAGTGGATTACCAGATTTGGTAACCGTCTGGAACAACCTAAGCGTGCATGTCACACCCCCGGCCAAGCAAGGCCGACTGTCCGATGGCTGCAGCTACTGGGCTAATCCAATCCGGAGGGAACAGACGTGATCCATCACCGAAGCATGCCGCACATTGCGACCGACACTGCCAGTTCTACTGCGGCCGATCTGGTGGCGACATTCTTGGTAGCCTGGGAGAATGCCGCGATTTCCTACGAGCGCTTGCTCGCAACTGGACTTGCGCAAGACGATCATGAGCTCGCCAGAGACCAGAACTATGCGCGCCTCCTGGATGCGGGACAGTACATCCTCTGGATAGGTGGTCACCGGGCGACCGCACACGCTGCTCGCCTGATCGCGAAGCAGGTTCCTGACGGGTCTGCCGAGCACTTCGACAGGCTTTGGTGCGGTCTCATGCCGCAAGGCAATGTCTGAACCGTCCGACCGTCGGTCATAAGCGCCAAAGGGCAGGGCCGGGGTACGCCCTGCGACCAATATCACAACGGGAAGTATCATGAAAAAAGAGCCGCGCCTTTGTGCCCGACCGGTCGCACGTCTGGTCTGCGCAGAGACGAACGAGCCTGTCGGCTACATGTACGAGTGGAACAATGGGGACCGACAGCCGGCTTGGTTTGGGCCACGCGTGAAGAACGTGCGCTCCGTACTGACTGCGGAAATGCGGAATGCGAATACAGACAATCTCCCAGTCGATCGGTCAATCCGTGACCGGGCATCAGGTTAAACGATCGGCTTGCAAACCGGCTGTTCCTCTCAGAGAAGTGGTCCAGCAGTAAAGCCGAGGCGCTCATTAACGTTTGGAACGAGTCCCGCCAATAGATTCAGAAAGCTGTTTGGACTTGGTTCCGCCGGGAGGTCACGCTTCCTGCGGGAGGTACCATGCAGCCAGTCCATTTTCACCGCGTCAATGCCGAGGCAAACATGGCCCGGTTCGATCACGTTAACATCGCACCAACGCTTTTCGGTGAAGTCTCCGTGTTGCGTAGCTGGGGCCGCATCGGTTCGCACGGACGTACAAGCGTCGAAACCTGGGCGACATCTGAGGAGGCGGAGACCGCCGCAGCCCTAGCCCTGCGCCAGAAGGCGCAACGGGGCTACTTCGCGGCGCTCTGAATGCGCGCGTTTGACCTGCCAGGCTGTCCTTTAGGCTCTGCTCTGCAGCCGGCCTTCAAGCTCGGCACCTGCCTCGACTGCAATCCGTTCATGGCTGACGTCGGCATGCACAACTGCGCTAGACGCGAGTTGGACGTTGCGCGCCGAGATCATGCCGGAAACCACTCCCAGCACGGAGAGGTCGTTGGCGACGACGGAGCCTTCAACCCGACCGGAGCCGGCAATGACGATATCGGGCGCGCGCATCGAGCCCATGATCTTGCCGTGCATGTCGATTGGACCGCTGGAAGTGACATCCCCCTCGACGACAAGGTCTTGGGCGAGAACACTCCGGCGCGCGTTTGCGCCGGCCGGGTCCGGCCAACGGTCGAGGTCGCCATGTGGTATCTTCATCTGGGTGCCGCCTCAGCTCAACTTCGTGCCGGCAGACTGGATCAGAAGCGAAATGAAAGGGCAACGTGCGGCGCGGAGATCGGCGAAGAAGCGCGGCAGTCCTCGGCATTGCACAACTCGTCCGGCAAGGTTCTTCTGCCCGTGTCATGAGCTATAGATTCTACGTCTATCGCTCATCCAAGGCCTTAAGATCATCTCCCGCTTCCGATCGTTGAAAACATTCAGCGGGAAGGCTATGGTGCTCCAATGGACTACCGACGGAGACGATGATGGGCGTACACAAACAGAGTGTCAGCTTCACGGATGCAGCTTTCAACTTCGCCCGAGAGCTGGTCGAGAGCGGCGAGTATCCGAACATAAGTGCTGCGGTCTCTGGCGAGATGGCACGCGCGCGGGCAGCGCGGGAGCGGGAGCGACTTCTTTTCGAAGCCGAAGTGCAGCGGCGCCTCACGCTGCCCCCTGATGCTTGGGAGCCCGTCCGAACGGGCGAGTCCATCACGTCAGGCGCTCGCGCACATCTCGCCCGACTTGCAAAGGCCACCGATGGCACCACTGCCTGATGCGCATCGTTCGACATCCCTTGGTCGACCAAGACCTTGCTGCATTGGTAGATCACATCGTCGAAGTGACCGGAGGGGACTTCGACGCCGCCGGCAGGCGCCTTGATGAGATCGATCATCTTATCGCCGACATCGCTGCCAACCCGACGTCAGGCGTTCGCTTGGCGCCACCGCTGGACGGATGGCTGGTCCGCCATGGCGGCCGCGGCCATCGTCTTACCGTCGTGTTCCGCGCAGATCTCAACAGGAACTGTGTCTTTGTCGCACTCGTTGCCTTCGGCGGGCAGGACTGGATGACCGGCGGCGAAACGAGGAAGTCCTTCAGCGGATGACCGAGGTGCGTCGTGGCGAGAAGGGCGTGTGCGACAGTTCTACTTTGCGGCTACAGAATCGAGACGCATAATTTTGATTATGTCATATGCAGTGACGCGATGGGCGGAAAACCGTCTGACGGCACCGCAGCAGGAAGAGCGCAGCGAAATCGAGAAAGCGGTCAGTCATGCAGCGCACGGCGAGGTGACCGCGCGCCGGACCTGCGCGGGTGGTGAGCGGTCATGCGACGGTGCCCGCGTATCATCCGCAGGTCCGGCGGAGAACTGCCGTTTTCTAGGCCAATACAGATAGCGATTCAGGTCGGAAGGGGGACGCCAAGTTTTCGAGGGCCATTCGCAAGAGCGGCCGTTATTTACATCGTTTTCAGAAGCGCTACCGGCCTATTGCTGAACATTCGATGAGGCGATATCGCATATCGCAATGCCACGGCATCTGATCATCGGAAGCGATCAATGTTTGGAGGCGTACCTGCGTACTACATATCGATTTATATATGAATTGAGGCCCTCGCCAGCATCCGCCAGTCGCTTCATTTTTTCAACATGCTCAGACCCGGCACTCAAATACGTATATCGAAAAAACCGGTTAGCCCCCTTTTCGAACTCTACTTCAATCCAATCTGGGCCGTACTCATAACCGATTACACCTGAGTCGCCATCTACATCTCGATATTTCGGCATTTCTTAGTCTCCACAGCTATTGAAAAGGTCGTCTGTTTTCTCATCTCGCTTACGCGAAAGTCGCTCGCCCAAGTGGAGGCAGGGATGCTTGATCCTTGAAAGTCCTTCTCGACCCTCGAAATGAGCGCTCCCTCCGTTGGGCATTCGCACCGTGATGACTTCGGTTCCGCAAATGGGGCATTGGTGACGAAGTCTACGGCGCTTCTTCTCGTCTGACGAATGCTGCAACACCCAACTTGCACGGACTTCAGTGGTCCTGCCGTCCGGCAGCCGCCGCGAATGTGAGCGTCTTGGGATCCACCGATGCCCCATCAGACAAGCCCTCTTTCTTCCACGTTACTCCCGGCGATTCCTTTCCTGACATAGAAGCCATTCGGGATCGCCTCCTGGACGAGCGGCACATGCGAAATCAGACCCACGGCTCGGTTCTGTCGAACGATGGAGTTGAGAACCTGGAGGACCAGGTCGAGCGTGCCGGACCCATTCTCGGTGTCGAGGCTTCCAAACCCCTCGTCGATGAAAATCGTGTCGAGCCGGACCTTACCGTTCGCGCTTTCGACCGCGTCGGCAAGACCCAGTGCGAGAGCAAGTGCGGCGATGAACGTCTCGCCGCCTGAGAGGGTGCTCGCGGCGCGCGACTTCCCGGTGTGAAAATCGAACACCTGGATGCCGAGCCCGCGGCTACCGCGTCCGGCCCCGTCGAGATCTCGTTCAAGCCTGTAGCGGCCGGAGGTCATCGGGGCGAGCCGCAGGTTAGCGGCTTCCAGCACCTGGTCAAACATCGCGCCGATCGCGAATGTCTCCAACGTCAGTCTTTGCGAGTTCTGCCCGTTCACCAGCGCTGCCAGTCCGCGCAGCGGGCCGGATGCCGACTCAGCTTCGTCAAGCTTGCGCAGGGTCTCTTCCATCCCCGTTCTGAGCCTATCCAGTTGGTCAACACGGCTCCGGGCGGCAATGCGCTCTTCGGTCGCCCTGCCGAGCGTTTCGGCATGGGTCTGGTGCGTTTCCCGTAGCGCTTCGAGATCAGGCCGGGACATCCCTCCGATCGCAGAGGCGGCATCTGTGGCTGCATCAGACGCACTCTTGTGCTCGCGCAGGTAGGTCTCGACGGCTTCTCTATCCTCATCGAGAGTTTCGATGGCCGGCTTGAGGGATTGAAACGCCTCTGCTGTGAGGCCAGCGCCAGCCAGTCTGGTACGGAAGACCTCCACCGCCTTCTGATGGCGCGTCTTGCAGTCCGCGAGCGCCTTGTCCGCGCTTTCGAGATCCTTGACCGCGCCGAGTGCCTTTTCGCGCGCGGAGCTAAGCGCCTTTTCCGCCGCGGTCCGCGCCGTCTGAAGCGACTCCAACGATCCGGCCACCTTCTTCAGTGTGGCCGCGAGCGCCGGCGCATCGCGCAGGTCTTCCGGTACCTCGGAAAGCCTGCCATCGCGCGCCGCCTTGGCCTCAGTTGCCTTGTTCCGCCGCTCATCGAGGCAGTCCCGCAACTCATCGCGTTTCCGCTCAAGTTCCTCGATCTGCCGTCCCAGTTCCTCGATCCCAGCCTCTGCAGCAGCAATGTCGACCCGGGGCCCAAGCGCTGCGAGTGCGGCGTCCTCACGACCGATCTGCGCCGCGATGACTTCCGCACGCTCTTCTGGCGTCTCCAGGGCGAACAACCGTTTCCGTCGCTCCTCGAGCGTCGCTTGCGCCCCGACTAGTGCTTCGCCGGCTTGCCTAGCTTCGCGATCGGCGGACAGCCATGCCTCTCGTGACTCTCTGAATGCCTTGTCCAGGCCGGCACCACCGATTTCGCCAGTCGCCGGCGCAGGATGGTCGGTTGCGCCGCAGACCGGACACGGCGACCCTGCTTCCAATCTTGTCGCAAGGTGGAGCGCCTGTGCGGCCGCAAGGTTCTCTTCGGCCGTTTCATAATTTTGTCGCGCGCGCTCGGCCCTTCCTGACGCAGCTTCAGACTTCCGTCGCTGTTCTTCGACAGCGCCCTGAGCCGTTGCAACATCCTGCAAAGCGCCCTCGTGGGCCTTGGCTGCCAGATGCAGTTTGTCGAGATCCGCGCGCCGGCCCGCCATCTCGGCGCGCTTCGTCTCCGTCTCGCGCGCGGCTTTCAGCACGACGTCTTTAGAGGCGCGCGTCTCCTGCAGCTTGGTCAGTTGAGCCTTTGCCGCCTGAAAAGCGTCTTCAGCGTCCCGCTGCTCATTCAGTGCGGTTTCGACCGCCCAATTGCTATCGGCTGCGGCCTCCAGGATTCGGCCATACCTCTCCAGTTCGTCGCTTGTCCGGCGAAGGGTCTCGACCTCGTCAGCACGGTCTTCCTCACGCCGGAGCACCTCTGCCGCCTTCTCTGCTTCTCTGGCAGCAAGCTCAGCAGCCCCGTCTGCCTTTTCGCGCGCGCTCTCGGCTTCCCTAACCTCGCGTTCGACGTCCCTCACACGTTCCTCGACATCGATCAGACCGCGCGCGCGCTCGGCTTTTCGGGCCTGCTCGGCAAGCGCCTCGACGTCGTCCTTCCGCGCCTCAAGTGCACGAAGCCTTTCCCTCATCTTTTCGGCCGCCACGAACTTTTCCTCGATGGCCTCCGCCAGGCGCAGCGCCTCCTCGGCAACTTCCACCGTCGCCTTCCCGGTTTCTTCGATCGCGCGAAGTTCTGCACATTTCGCAGTTGCGGTTTCGATGCCCGCGATCAGTGCATCGGTGCTCTCGAATCCTTCAGCCACGAGCTGCCTAGCACAGAGCGCACGTTCATCCCGCACCTGCCGTTCAGCCTCATCAGCTGCGGACTTGAGTTCAGCCATGAGCTTCTCGTACAGCGAGACATCGAAGAGTTCTCGCAGGATTTCGAGACGCTCTTTCGTCTTGGCCGAAAGGAATTTCTCGAAGCGCCCTTGCGGCAGCAGGACGATCTGGCGGAACTGCTCAGAGCCATATCCGAGCATCTCCATGACAACCGCGTCGACGTCGCGCACCTTCTTCTCGGCTACGATCTTGCCCCGCGCCGCATCTGTAATTGCCTCCAGCGCCATTCCGGTCGCGTCGAACAGATAGGCTTCATGCGCGCTTCGAGTCTCGCCTTCACCACGCGCCTTGGGTCGCATCTGGTCGGGTCGGCGAAGGACGACATATCTCCGCTCTCCAATGTCGAACACGAACTCCGCTTCGGTCACTACATCCGGATCGGCGTGATCCGAGCGCAGCGATGGAGCCTCTTGCTCCGCCTTTGCCGCTTCTCCGAAGAGCGCGAAGGTCATCGCGCTGAAGATGGTTGATTTGCCCGACCCAGTCTGTCCGTAGATGCCAAAGAGGCCGGCCTCGACGGCATCCCGAAAGTCGATGACGACCCGACCCGGATAGGGACCGAACGCCTGAAGCGTGAGCCGAACCGGTCTCATTGCATATCCTCCGTCTCACGCAGACGACCGAGGGCTACCGCCACGACCGCCAGTTCGTTTTCCGAGAGCCGGTCTCCGCGCGCATGTTCGAGGAAGTCGCCAACGACCTCGACAGGGTTCGCAAGCGCCAGAGCGCGCCCGACCAGTAACTTGGCCGCTGGTGCGCGTTCATTCCGCTCGTAGGCAAGTTCACAGGCGTTTGGGAACACCTCGCGAATGCGCTTCATTCCATCGATCACGGGTGCATCGTCGGTAAGCACTACCTTAATGAAATCGTCAGATCGCTCCGCGAGGAGAAGTTCAGCGTGTCGTCCCTTCAAGACGCGCACCCGGCGAATGGGTTCGAAGGGAATGGTCTCTATCGCCGCTCGCCCGACCGCATCGATCTCGACGAGGCTCATCGACTTCTGGCAGTCAAATTCATCAAATCCGAAAGCCAACGGCGATCCCGAGTACCGGATATGAGAAGCGCCGACTGATTGCGGCCGGTGTAGATGCCCGAGCGCCACATAGTGAGCACCTTCGAACACGGCAGAACTAACGGTCTCGACGCCTCCGACCCGAGTGAGAGGTCGCTCACTTTCGCTGCTCAATGCACCGGTTATAAAAGCATGCGAAACGACTACCCAACGCGCGCCATCCGGAATGTTCCGCCTGCCACAAGACACCTGAGCGGTGAGGACGTCCTCAGGGGTGTGCAGGGCTTCATCAGCGAAGCATTCGCGGGCGGCATACTCATAAGCGAAGGGCAACCCCGTGAACGCCACGGGTCCGTAGGCGTCAGTTAGGATTAGAGGCTGTTCGTCCGCTCTGATGGCTCCTCGTATCAACGCGCGCCGCGCGTCGGTCATGATTGACATAGAGGCGATTCGATCCCCCGAGTCATGATTGCCGGCGATCATGACCACAGCGGCAGCGGTCTCCGAAGCTACGCGCGCGAGGAACCCATTGAACTGGCGCACAGCAGACGTCGGTGGGGCCGCCCGATCAAAAATGTCCCCTGCAATAACAAGGACATCGACCCTGTTGGACGTGATCGCCGATACGATCTGGTCAAGAACTGCGCCGTGGTCGGCATCGAGAGGAATCCCGTTGAACTGACGCCCAAGATGTAGGTCGGCGGTGTGGAGAATCCTCATGGCCTAATCCATATAATTTTTGTTCGTATAATTTCTATATGGACAAATCGTCGGGAGTCAAGGTAGTGATGCGCCCATGACACTCGACGACCTTAAGCACGCTCAGAGAGAGCGCCTGATCTTTCTGGACCGCTGCCTGACTTGGCGGGGGATCGCGAACCGCAGGGATCTGATCGAGCGCTTCGGTATCTCGACTGCGCAGGCGGCGCTGGACTTCCGAGTCTACCTCGATCTCGCGCGCAGCACACCGCCAACCTACGATCCCGTGCGAAAGACTTATATCGCTGCGCGTGGGCACGAGCCGTTAGCACCATCCAGCCTGATCGAAGCCTTCGATATCTTAGCGAGCGACGATGAAAACAAGCCATCGTCCGCATTGCCACGACCAGAACGGAAGGCAGATCAGAGGACCATCGCGCTTCTTCACCAGGCAATTAGGTCGGGAAAGGCCCTCAACGTCTGTTACACATCAATGTCGTCTGGAGCGGACGAAGGGCAATGGATAGCGCCGACTCGCTTCACATCTGACGGTGAAAGCGTTCACGTCCGTGCTTACAGCTTCAAGCATGGAGAATATCGAAACTACCTTCCCATCCGCATCGATCCTGACAGTTCGTTTGAGGCACGAAACCAGGCCGAGCCACTACCGGAGGACGTTGACTGGGACACTCGGGCAATCATCTGGCTGCGCCCGAAGTCAGGGCTCTCAGAGCGGCAAGCCAACGTGGTCCGAAGGGAGTTCAGCTTCGAGGGCGATTTTCTGAGCGTGGAAACGCGGAAAGCTCTTGAGTTCTTCTTTGATCGGCGATGGGGGCTGAACGAGAAGGGCTCGCGTCTTGAGCGGGTAAGGGTCGAATATCAAAAAATAAAAAACTCTGGCTGACCTACATTTCCCATGTCCGGGACGCTTTTCACCGTGCTCGTCATAAAGATCGAACCCACAACTAGAGCCGAAGCTTGCTGCCCTTGTTGATTCAGGCAAAGACTCGGATGAACTCCTTGGCTAGGTGGTAAGGTCAAAGAAGAAATTCTCGCTGGTCAGCTCTCCAACTTCGGGCCAGTAACTCTGATCGGCAAGCTTTTGTCCGCAACGATGCCCCGCTTATGTCCACGAACTCTGACGACTTTTCCGCTGGAGTAGTGCCGCTCATGCTCGCTTACCCAGTGTTCGATTGGTGTCGCTCGGCCGGAAGCCCGGGCCGCTTCGAATTGACGCCGTGCCTCGCGCTCAACCAGGTGCCGCTCGCCCGATGGACCGATGCGGATCGTAAGATGGGACCGGAGCGTTTCCGTCATCCAGGTCTTGCCGAACTTCCGGGCGGTCTTCGTCTGCTCGGGCGAAAGACTGGATGCTTCGTCCGACAAGAGATCGTCCTCGCGTGCTGCTAAGGCCGCGAACAGCATGAAGCCAATCACCATCTCATAGCTGACGTGCCCTTTGTGCTCTTCGAGTAAGGCTTGCACATCTTGGATGTGTTCTTCGGTGCGGCCTCGGGCATGTGCCATCAATACGTTCATCTGCGGCTGCCAAGCTGCGTCAATGAAGTCCGGGCGACCACCCGACTTTCTGAGAACGAGGGTTGCTAGAGGCTCCAGGAAGCTTCGATCCGTCATGCCGTTGAAGAGCCGCACGGTCATCGAATCTTCCGACCGGTTGTCGAACAAAAAGCCTCGTTGTGAGAGATGCCTCAGGTCAAGATCCCCCATGGTGGTCAGGCCCCTGGCGACGCGGTCCATCCAGAGCTGTCGGGCGTCGTATTCGACCCACACGAGTTCGCGCGGAAAATCAACGTCGCGGACGTAGCTCTGGATCTCTGACTCGTCTCGGGTCTCCCACGGCATGCCCTGCACATCCATGCGCAGGCTGTCGAGATAGTTTGCAGCGCGGTGGTCTAGCAAGTAAATGCGGGCACCGGCTAACTCGGTCAGGATTGCCCGGCGATTGACCCGGGTTTCGTCCGTTGGAGACTTTCGACCAACGAAATCAAGTTCATTGCCCGGCCGACCAGTCTCGAGGAAACGCCCAAACTGCAAAGCGATCGTTTTGTAGAGGATCATCGATGGTCCTAAGACAGGTACGGGTAAGGGAACTAGCGTTCGTGCGTCAGAGAAAACTCATCTGCCAACGATAGTAGTGCAGTTCGATGGCAGCAAGCTTGCGCCAGTTCAGCTTCGGCAAGTCCTGCAATATTTGCTGCAATGATTGCCTCTGGATTCAGTCCCAACCAATGCTCGATGCCCCGAGGAGTCAGGGGGCTCACGCCCCCTTCTCGAACTTCATGACCGGGATCCCGAGTTTCTTGGCCTTGTCGGCAAGGTTCTCCTGTATGCCATTGCCCGGGAAGACGAGGACACCCACGGGAAGCACATCCAACATGGCGTCGTTGCGCTTGAAGGGTGCGGCCTTGGCGTGCTTGGTCCAGTCAGGCTTGAAGGCAACCTGCGTAACGCCCCGGGCTTCGGCCCATTTGGCGGCGATGAGCTCTGCGCCCTTGGGGCTTCCCCCGTGCAGAAGGACCATATCGGGATACTTGGTCCGGACCTGATCGAGCTTGCCCCAGATCAGCCGGTGATCGTTGAAGTCGGTCCCGCCAGTGAGGGCGACCTTGGGGCCTGCGGGCAGCATCACCTCGGTCTCCGCGCGGCGCTTGGCGGCCAGGAAGTCTCGGCTGTCGATCAGCGCTGCGGTCATGTGCTGGCGGTTCACCATCGAGCCCGTGCGGGGGCGCCAGGTCGATCCCGTGTGATGGACGAACTCGGTGGCGGCGTGATCGCGCATCATATCCATGCAGTTGCGTCGTTCGATCAGCGTCAGGCCTTCGGCCGTCAGGCGCTCGAGCTCGGTGGATTTCACCTCGGAGCCGTCCTGTTCCCGCTGGAGGCGGCGCTGCGCCTGCTCGTTTTCATCGAGCGACCGCTCGATCCGGGCCGTCGCGCGGTGGAAGAGGTTGACCTGGCCCCAGAGCACCTCTTCGAGGTCGGGTTCCATGCGGGTGTCTTCCAGGGTTGCGACGAGGGCGTCGAAGATGTCGGCGACGGCGACCGCGAGGCGCTGCCCATCAGGCATCGGGCGCGGATCGGGTTCGTCGAAGGGGCGGTAGCCATAGAGCTGCAGCTCGTCGAGCGCATGGGCGGTCTGGGATGCGGTGTGGGCGGGTTCATACGCGTCGTCGTGGGTGTGGATCGTCATCGGTTCTTGCCTCCGGGCCTATCTCGTCCGCGCGTCATCCCGCGCGGCCTTCATGGGCTGCGAAAGCCGTCACGGGGGACGCCCCTTCACCCCCTTTCGGGGCCGGAACGCATGTGGAGGAGGACGGGGGGCGGCTGATTTGTCTTTCGCGATGCAAAGGCGGGGCTCGTCCCCGCCGGCGGAAATCAGTTGCCCCCCGTCCTTGAAGGGGCGGCCCCTTTGACGGCCGCCTGCCCATCTCTTGAAGGCCGTGTGGGTGACGGGTGGATGAGATTGCCCGGGAAGAGGCAAAGCAACGATCCAGAGCCATGACAGGGATCCGTGACCCCTGCCCCGCTGTCCCCTGACCGGCCCCTGCGCGATGCAGCTCAGCCTGACAGGCGATGCCGATCCTCTGGCCCGAACTGACCTGCCAGATGCTGGCGCAGCGCCTCCTTGCCGTTCGCCCGAAGATCATCGTTGAAATCCCCGAGCCGCGGCTCCACCACCCGAACGGCAATCCCGACCTCGGTTGCTCTGGCGCTCAACCTATCTGCCGCGCGTTGCCCGGCGGGATCGCGGTCGATGGCGATGTAGAGGCGCTGCAGCCCATCCGGCAGCAGCACCGCTCCGAGGTGACCCGACGAAAGCGCCGCCCAGACGGGAAGGCCGGGCAGGGCCTCGACCAAGGATAGCATGGTCTCGATGCCTTCACCGACCACGAGGATGTCGTCATGCGGGGTCAGCCTGACGGCATTGCCGAGGAGGTGACCCATGGCACGCCGCTGCGTCTCGACTCGCGCCTTCCCCTGTCCGTCAGGTGCCAGCCAGGTGCGATGCACGCCCTGCAAGGCCCCTGCCCCATCGGTGACCGCCGCGATCAACGCGGGTCTGGGCAGGCTCCGGGTCTGGCCCTCATCCCGATGCCAGCACTTCGGGTGGAAGCGCAGGGCGCTCATCATGCCGCCTTGGGTCAGGCCCCGGGAGCGGAGGTAGGTGTCGGCAAGCGTGCCAGCGACCGGCACAGAGGCTGCGAACAAACTCGCCACCGCCGCTGGCGTGCCACCTGAGGCTTTGGCCTTCTTCGGCGCAGGAGCATCCGGGAGGACCGGCTGCGGACGGCCCAGATGCGCCCGGGCTTCAGCCAGAAGATCGGGAAAGCGCGAGATCCCGGTCCTCTCGCGGATGATGTCGAGGAGATCGCCATGCTCGCCCGTGGCGCCGTCGGTGAACTTGCCAGCCGCGCCCGGCCCCGACACAGGCCCGGTTAGCCGCACAAAGAGCGAGCGGCCAGGGTTGTTCTGCAGATCGCCCACGATCCAGTAGGACCCCTCCCGCCGCCCGGCGGGAAGGTACGCGCGACACACGCCTTCGGCATTTTCCGCCAAAGCTCGGATCACATCTTCGGTCTCGGAATACATGGGTCAACAACCTCCGCGTGCATGTAGTCCCGTCACAGGACAACGTACAAGCAGACGCTCCAGTACCGCGATGCCGGTAGGGTCGGTCGGGCAGAACAGACGCAGCTTCCAACTGATGATCTCCGAGAAGAAGCCATCGGCCTTGAGCCGGTCCTTGGCGGCTTCCGTGAAGCCCGACAGCTCGATCCGGTTCACGCCCATGACGCGGGACCGGTGCAACTCCATCCCTTCGGCCAACCGCACCACCGTCTTGCCCTCCAGAACGAGAGCATGGACCTGTGCTGCCGATAGCTTCGGCGCGTCACATGCCAGCTTGGTTGTGACCCAGGCGGGCGAGACGCGGCGGCCGATGATGCGCTGACCGTCGTCGGTCTGCAGGCGGTAGACTCGGGTTTCATCCTGTGGGAGCTGCTTCCAGATCGGCAGCAGCAGCCCCGCCACGATATGCAGAGTGGCTTCCGAAAACTCCGGCACCTCGGCCAGTTCCACGGTCCAGGCTGCGGAGAAGGCCGAGCGGTCAGCTTCGAGCCAATGGGTGTCCTCCATCATCCGGGCAGGGACAGTGCTGGCCTCCGTTGGCCGGATCAGCCGCAAGCGGGGCTCGATGGTGCCGTCATCCAACATCAGGCTGGTGGCAGGCACCTGCACCGCCGCCCGGCCCGAACGGCTGTTGACCAGCAGGCGTGCCTTCGGGTCATCGAGCCAGTCGAGCGCATCCGCGAGCGAGGTCGGCGTGTTCCGCCGTTTCTCCGCGATGGTCAGGAGCTGGGTTTCCGCGCCGGAGCCGGGATGTGTGTAGATCACCCGCGCACCCGTGACGCGGAAGCTCTCGGCGCGCAGCGTCTCGAGCCCGACGTCGTAGACCCCGGCGGCGATGGCGCCCTCGATCCGCTGGTCGAGCAATTGCTCGAAGGCCGAAAAGAGCACGGCCTGCATGTCGATCGTCAGCGCGAGCAGGCGATTGAGGAAGGTCGTGATCGGCGGCAGGTCGTCCTTCAGACCATTGTCATCGGTCAGGCTGAGACCGGTGGCATCCTCGAAGGCCCCGAGTGAGCAGCCCGCCACATCGCCGCGATAGATGCGGCGGTAAAGCTGGCGCAGGGCGTCGCGGGCATAGGGGCTCTCGAGGTTGTCCTCGGGGCGGAACAGCCCTTGCCCGCCGGTCTGGCGCTGGCCGCGCGTGATGGCTCCCAACGTGTCGAGGCGGCGGGCGATGGTGGAGAGGAACCGCTTCTCTGCCTTCACATCCGTCGCCACCGGCCGAAAAAGCGGCGGCTGCGCCTGATTGGTGCGGTTGGTTCGGCCGAGGCCCTGTATGGCCGCGTCCGCCTTCCAGCCGGGTTCCAGAAGGTAGTGGACGCGCAGGCGCTGGTTTTTCGCGCCTAGATCGGCGTGATAGCTGCGCCCCGTGCCTCCGGCATCCGAGAAGATCAGGATCCGCTTCTGATCATCCATGAAGGCGGCAGTCTCAGACAGGTTGGCCGAGCCAGCCCGGCTTTCGACGACGAGGCGCGCGGCAGGGCCCTCGCCTTTCCTCACGATGCGGCGCGAGCGGCCCGTTACCTCGGCCACAAGATCGGTGCCGAAGCGCTGGACGATCTGGTCGAGCGCGCCCGGCACGGGTGGCAGCGAGGCGAGCCTCTCGATCAGCGCATCGCGCCTGCGGGCGGCCTCGCGGCATTCGACGGGCTGGCCGTCGCGCACCACGGGGCGCGACGATAGATTGCCCTCGCTGTCGGTGAAGGGCTCATAGAGCTGCACCGGAAAAGAATGGGCGAGGTAATCGAGGACATATTCCCGCGGAGTGATGTCGACGCGGATGTCGTTCCACTCCTCGGTCGGGATCTCTGACAGGCGGCGTTCCATCAGCGCCTCGCCAGTCGAGACGATCTGGATGACGGCCGCATGGCCTGCCGCCAGATCGGCCTTGATGCTGGAAATGAGGGTGGGGGTTTTCATCGAGGTGAGCAGATGGCCGAAGAAACGCTGCTTGGCAGACTCGAAAGCCGAGCGGGCAGCGGATTTGGCCTGGCGGTTCAGAGTACCAGACTCTCCGGTGATGTTCGCAGCCTCCATGGCGGCCGCGAGGTTGTTGTGGATGATGGCGAAGGCCCCGGCATAGGCATCGTAGATGCTGCGCTGCTCGGGGGTCAGGGCATGCTCGAGCATTTCGTATTCGACGCCGTCATAGGACAGCGACCGGGCGGTGTAGAGCCCGAGCGACCGCAGGTCGCGCGCGAGAACCTCCATCGCGGCGACCCCGCCGGCCTCGATGGCCTGAACGAACTCGGCGCGAGTAGCGAAGGGGAAGTCCTCGCCACCCCAAAGTCCGAGCCTTTGCGCATAGGCGAGGTTGTGCACGGTCGTGGCTCCGGTGGCCGAGACATAGACCACGCGGGCATTGGGCAGTTTGTGCTGGAGCCGCAGGCCCGCCCTGCCCTGCTGCGAGGCTTCCGTGTCGCCGCGCTCGCCCTTCGATCCGGCGGCATTTGCCATGGCGTGGCTTTCGTCGAAGAGGATCACCCCGTCAAAATCTGCCCCCAGCCAGTCAACGATCTGGTCGACGCGGGACTTCTTGGCCCCGCGTTCTTCCGAGCGCAGCGTCGCATAGGTGGTGAAGAGGATGCCCTCGATCAGCGGGATGTCGCGGCCCTGCGCGAAGCGCGAGAGCGGCGTGACCAGCAGGCGCTCCTGCCCAAGTGCGGACCAGTCGCGCTGCGCATCTTCGAGAAGCTTGTCGCTCTTCGAGATCCAGAGCGCCTTGCGCCGGCCTTGGCACCAGTTGTCGAGCAGGATTCCGGCCGACTGGCGGCCCTTGCCCGCCCCGGTGCCGTCGCCGAGGAAGAAGCCACGGCGGAAGCGGATAGCGTCCGCGGCATCGTCGGGTACGGCCGAGACCATGTCGCCGGTCTCATCGACGCTCCAAGACCCCGCGAGATACGCACCATGGGCTTCGCCCGCGTAGATCACGGTCTCGAGCTGTGCATCGGACAGAAGGCCGTCGTGCAGGACGGCGGCGGGGAGTTTCGGGCGGTAGGTGGGTTTCGGGGGCGCGACCGAGGCCATGGCGGCTGACTGCACCAGCTTGGTCGGGTGCGGGGCCGCGCCGGGGATGTCGATCGCCTGCAGGCGGAAGGTCTCGTAAATGGAATCCGACAGGCGCGCGCTGGCCCCGTCCTCGGTCGCATCCCGCAGGCTGTAGGCGAGATTCTCGGCATCGATCTGCGCGGGGGTGTTGGTGGGGGGCGTGGCGCGCGATGTACTGATGCCCGTGCGCGTAGTGCGGGCAGGATTTCCCGCAAAGGGGGAAGAGCGGCCCTGCCCTGTTGGATCAGCCGGCTCCAACTCGAGGCGCGGGGGGACGTGGGTGGTGATCAGCGACAGCAGGCTGGCAACTTCCGACGAAATCGGGCGCACCAGATCAGCGGTGATGCGACCCCGTTCGCCACCCCGGCATTTGTCGAAGACCGAAATCCGCGTCTCGAAGCTGGTGCCGTGCTTGGCGAAAGCAGAGCCCGACACAGCACCGGTGAAGACCAGGTGAGCAGCCTCAGTCAAACGGCTGAAGGTTTCCGCCCAGGCCGGCGCATCCGGCGCGAAACCGGCGCCGGTGATTGCGACCAGACGCCCGCCGGGCGCGAGGCGGGCAAGGGCAGAGCGCAGATGCCGGGCCGTCGCCTCTGTCGTGCGGGTATCGACATGGGCCACCGCCGAGAAGGGCGGGTTCATCAGGATGACGCTCGGGCGTAGCCCCGCGTCGAGATGATCGTCGATCTGGGCGGCGTCAAAGCCTGTGACGGGTCGGCCCGGGAACAGGCGGCGCAGAAGGTCGGCGCGGGTGTCTGCCAACTCGTTCAGCGCGAGGCTGCCGCCGGCGATTTCCGCGAGGATCGCCAGAAGGCCGGTCCCAGCCGAAGGCTCGAGGACGAGGTCAAGGGGCGTGATCTGCGCTGCCGCCATTGCGGCCAGTCCCATGGGCAGCGGCGTCGAGAATTGCTGGAAGCGCTCCATTTCTTCCGAGCGCCGGGTATGCGTGGGCAAAAGGCCCGCCACCTTGGCGAGGATCGGCAGCAACGCGGCAGGTGAGCCCGCCCGGGCCAGAAGCGCGCGGCCGAACTTCCGTAGGAAGAGGACCAGCGCCACCTCACCCGCCTCATAGGCGAGTTTCCAGTCCCAGGCGCCGTCGGCATCGGAGCCGCCAAAGGCGCGCTCCATCTCGAGGCGCAGACGCAGCGCGTCGATCTGGAACCCCTGCGCCAGATCGGGCTGAAATGCTTCGGCGACAGCGAGGATCGCGGGCGCGGGATCACGAGACGGGACAGGAACGGGAGGCGCAACGGGCGCGAGATAGGTCATCGGGAAACTCCGGAATGGGGGACAGGGACAGGCCCGGACGCCCTCTCTCGGGCACCCTCAGGCCTGATCTTTCCCGGCCCCTCTCTCCCTCTCGAACCGGTGCGTTCCGTTCGCTCGGGTTGATTTTGTTCCCGTTATGTTCTTTATTGAGGATCAAGCCAGCAAGGGAGTTTCCCGATGGACAGCACCACGCATGCCCTGCCCGCGACGGCCAAGCAGATCGCCTATGCGCGGTCTCTCGCCCTGCGCAACCAGACCCTCCTGCCCTGGGAGGTTCAGCAGGACCGTCGGTCGCTCAGCGCCTGGATCGAGGCGCAGGCCCAGCTGAAGCCGGTATCTGACATGGACCGGCTGCCGACCTCAAAGCAGGTAGCCTTCGCGGAGAAGCTTGCACGGATCAAGCGCCGTGCCGTTCCGGACGAATGCTTCCGCGACAAGGGGCTCATGTCGAAGTGGATCGACGGCAACAAGTAACGGGAATTTTCCGAAAATTTGGTCAGTCAGGCTTGAACGATGCATTAGCCCTGCGCGCGATGTCCGCGCAGCGGTCCATCAAGTCGCCAAAGGGCTCTGGTGTTGATGCAAGCAGGCCGTCCTCGACCATCCGGCGATAATCGTCGGCGAGAGCCTTGAGAGCATCGCCGCCTGGGACCAGTTGTAGATGCCCAGAGGTTGCGGCGCCGTAATCGATCCATGTGGCATCCGCGGCTTTCTCTGCAAAGAACATTGTCTTGTGCTTTGCGACAGCGGTCCCAAGTGCGCGATCTTCGATGGCCGCAGCAGCGATGCCCGCATCATCCAACCGGGCGACATCATGCCAGTGTCTGGAAAAGCGATCCCCTCGCATACGGCTCTGCAAACAGAACACGTGGATCGCCGTCGCCTTTTCCCAGAAGGTCCGTTCTGCATGCATCACGCGCGGGCGAGCAGACGGAAACTCAAGGCCGTCGACGGCCACCGCTGCGTCACAGACAATGTCTCGCGCTGATGCCGGCTCTCCGGTAGAACGCGCGCCAAATTCAAGCATCACACTCGGAGAAACGTATCCCGTGCCTTGGGCGAGGTGCGGGTAGTCGATGAACAGCTTGTCGCCGTCAATCCGAAGCCTGGCATCGATCCCTTCCCGATCAATCGCCTGCTGCAGGATCGGCTGAATGGTCCCGGCCACCCATTCAGGCAAAGCCTGTCGGACACGTTTCGACCAGCGCCGCTCTTCGCTGGATGTGGCGGGCATGGCATCTTCACGACCCTCGAGCAAATCAGGGATAAGCGCCCGAATATCGAAGGTCAGATCCACATCCTCGGAAAACCGGTCAACGACCTGGTAGGCCTTCGACAGAGAGGTGCCCCCCTTGAAGACGAGGTTTGTGCCGACGGGCGATCCAAACAGCTGCTGGATAGCCCAGACCACCCAGACGTCCTTTTCGAGGAGATGGGCTGGCCGGCCAAGCAGATCGGCTGCGACGCCAAGAGCATCCAACCGGTCTTTGGCGGTGAGGCGCAGGAATGCCTCAGCCATGGACCATCTTTCCGATCAGTCGTGCCAGCCAAGTCGGGAACTGCGGCGCGGCGGACACGAGTTCGGTCTTTGCCGTCTCCGTGAGCTTGGATCGCAGGATTTGCAGGCCCTTGGGAGCCTCATCCGGACCGAGCCATGCCAGAGCCCGGACAACCTGGCCCGAGGTCTTGCTCCCAAGGGCCAACTGCCAGCGCGGCGCATGACGCAGTTCGACTGCCTGCCGGCCAAGGTTCAGCACACGGCTTCGTCCCGAGGTGAGGTAAACCGTCTTGACCGGCACCTGCGTGGTCAGGCCCAAAGCGTTTGCCGCGGCAGCACCGCTCGGCACGATCGTCTCGCCCCGCTGCACAGCCAAAGCTTCGATCGTTTGTTCAGCCGACGGACTGCGCGGACCAAAGCGTGTCTGGACCGGGCGCATGTAGATGCCGCGTCCCGCACGGATCAACTCGCCGCGCGCGGCCAGACGCGACAGCGTCTGATCGACCGCAGCGCGCGAGCCAAGGTGCAAGAGCCCCTTCGCTGCCAAGGGCACCCCCTCCGGCAACGTCGTCGCGACATTCATAATGCTCTCGGCCATGCGCTCCATGATCGCTCCTTTGTCAGAAACATACACGGTTTTCTGACAGTATTCAACCGTGCCGTCTCACCCGAAGCGGCGCCCTCCTTCGGTGAAGGTGTACTCGTTGACGATGATCCCCTCCTCGATGGCCTCGTCCGATGTCAGGTGGTCGTATTCAGCCTGAAGCTGGCGGTAGAGCCAGCGGGCCAGATCACGCAGCGCCTCGGTCACGATCTCCTCCGCGTCTTCAGTCGGCGGCTGCCAGGTCGGACTGTCCCGCGTGACGTCAACGGCCATGGTGTATTCGTGGTAGTAGCGGCCGCGGTGGCTGACCTCCGCAGCGAGCTGGTAGAAGTTACGTCGCTGGATGGCCTGCAGGCGGTCGGCGACGCCATGCAGTGTCGCGTCCGTGGGCGCGTAGTCCCGGATGCGCGCTGCCGCGCCCTTGGCGTGGCTGAAATACCCTTCAAACGACGCTCCGTCGCCCTGGCTGCAGAAGCCGGAGAACCAGATGCAGGGCTTGGCCCGCGTCCCACCGCCCATCAGGCGCACGGGCGTGGTCTTCAGGCGAATGCCAAGGATGTCGCAGATCCTCTCGAAATCCTCATAGACCGTGTCCCACCAATCGTCGTGGGGACCGAGCTCGCGATACCAGCTGAGCGCCTTTTCCTTGGCGGCATCGGATAGTTCGGGGAACTGGTAGACGGTGGTGCAGATCACTTCAGGCATCGACGTACTCCCCATTCAGCGCGGCGGCCAGCCATTCCTGGCTGCTCGTCCAGCCAAAGGATTTCCGCGCACCGAGATCGATGACATGCGCGCCGCCGCCGAAGGCGTCGAGGCGCTGTCGGGAGCAGGTCAGGGCGTACTGGAACCCCCAGAGGCCGGTGAGATCGAGCTCTTCCGCAAGGCGCAGCACGAAGCGGATGACCGCCTCGACGTCGCCGTGGTCGTCGTCATGGATCCAGAGGGCGCTGCCGTCGGGCGCGTCCTGGCGCACGAGATCAAAGCCCGTGACCTCCGGGTCGTCGGCGTCCTGCTCGGCTTCGCGCAAGCTCTGGAATAGGGCGAGCGCGCGGGCAGCCTTGTCGGGCGTGCCGACATTGAGCAGGCATGAAAAGTGGGTGAAGTAATCCGCCATGGGGACCTCCTGAATGGGGAAGACCCGGCCGAGAGGCCGGGCACTCGATTGGGATGAAGGGGTGGTTGGGGGCGATCAGCCTGTGGAACTGTCGCCCGCCGCCTGTCGCGCGACATGCGCGCAGAGCATCTGCCGGTAGAAACGTTTGCGCGCGGCCCGGAAGCCGCGAACCGCGCGCGTGTCGGGGTGCAGCGCCCGGACAGCTGCCCGCAGGACCGTATAGGGCGACGCCGTCGCCGGCAGGCCGAGGCGCTGATAGGCCGGGTCGGTCATCTTAGCTGACCTCGACCACGGGAGACGCAAGATGCGGATCGACCAGCGCCTCGATCCGCTCGGCCCGACCCATCCAGGGCTCGGGCCGGATGGCCTTCACCCAGTCGGCAAAGCTCGGGATGAAGCCGAGGTCTTCCTTCACATGCTGCTCGCCAACCCAGCGGGTCGGAATGATGCGCCCGGTCGAGAGCGTGAGGGTCGGGCCGAAAATCGTCTCGGCCATGAATATGCCCTCGGCATGGTGGCGCAGCGCCCGGTGCCGAAAGTCGGCCGTGATCTCCTTGCTCTGGTCGAACCAGGCATGCACCGCGATGAAGTCATCGACCGTGCCGCCCCATTTCTTCACCGAGGACAGGGCGTGGTGATAGGGATGTGCCATCGCCGCCCCCTCAAAAATCATGAGTGTAGAGTTCGGACGAGGTGAAGCGCTCGTTGAACTCGAGGTGGATGCAGCGGGCCGCCGCGTCGAAGCAGAACTCGCCCCAGGCGCCGTCGTTGTTTTCCCAGCCGCCATGGGTGTCGGAGAGGAAGTCATAGGCCAGCTGCTCGACGACATCTTCCAGCGAGAGCTGCCGTATCTCGACCTCGGGATCGTCCCAAGTCAGCGCCGCGTATTCAATCTCTGTCGCGGGAAACTCGACTGCGGTCTCGCCGGACCATGCGCCGATGCTTTCAATCTGGCCACTGTCCCCGGCCCCGTCGAAGGTCACGGTGACATGGGTGATGCCGGCGGCCATGAGGCCGTCGAAGAGGCGGTCCTTGTTGCCCGGGCGCAAGGCTTCGATGCGGGACGCGCGCTCGGCATGAGCGGCGAAGATCTGCGCCATGTCGACGGTCGTGGGGGCCATCGGCGGCGCGAGGGTGGGTTCAGTCAGGGTCATCGTGTGTCTCCGGTAAGGGGAAGAGATCGGAGCAGGCCGAGGCGATCTCTCTCCCCCGGACGAACTCCAAATCCCCCCTGCCATTCTCTGCCTCTCGGGCCTCACGCAGCGACCTGCAGCGCCCAGGCGGCGAAGGCGCGCCAGAGCGGGTCGACGAGACGCCCGTCCAGAAGATCGGCGCGGTGGCGCAGCCGCTGCGCGAGATCGGGCTCACCCCAGGCCGATGCGCGGCCCGCTTGCGCGCGCAGCTGGCTCGCCTCGGTCACGACGCCACGCGCCTGCGCCGCGCTCGTCACCGGGTGGCACCAGGCGACAGCGTGGTCGTTGGCGGCCCCGGCCAGCACAAGGCGGTCGTCGCGATCGAGGATCGCCAGAAGCTCGGGCGCGGCATCCGGGGCGATGCCCTCGGCAAGGTCGATCGCGCCCAGCATGGCATCGGCCAGCGTCGCAAAGCGCGCGAGGACCAACGGCGCGGCCCGGCCCGACATCAGATCAGCCGGTGCGCGGCGCGACAGGGTCAGCGCGAAGGCGAGACTGGGATCGGAATCGCCCGAGGGAATAGGCGGTACGAACCACCGAGGGCCAGAGGTCGGGAGGATGGGCAAGGGCAAGTTGAGCATGGGAGAAACCTCCGACGGCGCAGGAAGCCTCTCTCCCCGCCTCATCCGTCAAAGATCAAACCGCCGCCCTCTTCCTCAGAGGGGCGACAGAAACTGCTCAACTTGCTGACGGCAAATCACTCCATCGGACCCGCAGGTAACGCCCCTGCCGCTTAGGCAAATCTTTTCGGTCAATCATTCGACCTGATACTTGGAAATCCTCGTTGATCTTGACCACAAGCAGCTTGTTGAAGTTTCCAGCGGTATCGACCACCACGACATCCTTCGTTTTGAAGGGGGTAATCGTTTTCACCTCGACGTGGTCATTGCCAAGTCTCCCGTCAGCACCTTGAGCGTAGGTTTTGTTCAGCTTGATGCCATACGTAATGGCCCCGAAAAGTTCACCGATGTCGCCGTAAACAGCGAGATGAAGACCCGTCTCCCGGTGATAGCTTTCCGCAAGCGAAATCAGGTCTTCAAAGTAGGGGATCATTGATCGGATGGCGTTGGGGTATTTTGCTCCCCACTCTTTGTACCGGAGCTGCTCGTCAATTTCTGACCAAGTAACCCATTCACCATCATCGTAGAACGCGCGATCCGACCAATCGATATCATCCATACTTTTTCGTCCAATTTGAACCACTGTAGGAACGTACCAATCCAGTTTGGCAATAAAGTGGCCGGAGGCGACAGGGCCTCCGGCGCCGCGTCAGCCGACCCGGTCGAGGAGCTTCTTGGCGCGCCCCTCCATGTCGAGACGGGCATCCTGCTGGGTCTTGTCGCGCGCAAGCCGCGTGATGCCCTGCACGAAGTCGAAGATGCTCTCCGGCGGGCGGCCCTCTTCCATCAGCACTTTCTCGATGATCTTGCCCGACTCCGCCTTCGAGAAGCCGCGCTTGCGCAGGAAGTCATCCCGGTCCTCGTCCGTCCGTGCCACGATCTGCTGCCGCGCCGCCTTGACGCCGTTCACGAAGCCCTGCGGCGAGGAATTGGCGAACCGTGTCAGCGCCGGTGCCGCTTCGTGGGCAAAGCGCGAGGCCGCGTATTTCGAGTGGCGGATGGTGATCTCCTGAAAATCCTCGACGCCCCAGAGGTTGCGGTTCTGGCATACGGCACGGAGGTAGAAGCTTGCCATGCCGAGGGTCTTCGCACCCACCTCGGAGTTCCAGCAGTAGAAGCCCCGGAAGTAGAGATCGGGGGAGCCGTCGGGCAGGCGGCCCGCCTCGATCGGGTTGTGATCATCGACCAGGAACAGGAAGACGTCGCGGTCCGAGGCATAGAGTGTGGTCGTGTCGCGGCTGATCTCGACATCGGGGTTATAGACCCCGGTCGACCAGTCGAGCACGCCCGGCACCTTCCAGCGCGTGTCACCCGTGCCATTGCCCGCGATGCGCTGCACGGCCTCGACTAGCTCATGGTCATGGATGCGGCCATAGTCGGGGCCGGTCACCGCACGCAGTTCGGTGCGGCCGTCTTCCGTCTCGAAGGTCTTCACCTGCTCGGCACGGTGGTTGGTCAGACCGTATTGCAGGTTGATCCCCGCCAGCGGCGCAGGCAGTTGCCGCAGATAGGACGCCGGAGCGCCGACGATGTTGGCAAGCTGGCCGAAGGCCCAGTGCGTGGGTGCCACCGGTTCCTGCGCTTTCGGCAGCATCAGGTGCAAGCGCTCGGGGTTGTCGCGCGCCGCTTCGACGCGGATATCCGCCGTCTGCACCACGCGACTACGGCTGCGCTCGGAGCGGCCCTTCACCGATGCCCATAGATCGTCGAGCGACAGATACCGCTCATCGTCGGGCCGGTTAAACCACTCGGACGACACCCGCCCCTTCCGCTCACCCCGGCTCACGTCCACTTTCCAGCCACCCGCCCGCGCCGGTGCGACCGGATCCAGAACTTCCACAACGCCCATCGGCTATCTCCCGCGACGGGCGCCGGGAGCCACTCTCCCAGCCCTCAACCCGTCACCGGAAAACCGGCACTCCTCTTACTCTCGAAACAGGCGTGAAGAGCAGACATGCGAAACCAAGCATTAAATGGGGATCTATTCGCCCCCAAGACCGGGAGATGTGGAAAGCCTGTGCCAAGCATCCCTGAATTGTACCTGATCGTAGGCCTTAGGGTCAGGACTCGTTCTTGCTTCATAGCCAGAACATGACGGTTGCGGCGAGGGCGGCGGCCGAAAGGAAGACCTTTGGGCACCTGTCGTAGCGGGTGGCTACCCTGCGCCAGTCCTTCAGTCGCCCGAACATGATCTCGATCCGGTTGCGGCGTTTGTAGCGTCGCTTGTCGTGCTTGATTTGCTTGCCACGCGACTTCCTGCCGGGAATACAGGGCTTTATCCCCTTGTCTTGCAACGCTTCCCTGAACCAGTCGGCATCATAGCCCCGGTCTGCAAGCAACCACTCCGCCGCAGGCAGACTGCCCAGCAGGGCTGCCGCGCCGGTGTAGTCGCTGACCTGGCCTGCGGTCATGAAGAACCGGATCGGGCGGCCATTGGCATCGGTGACAGCATGCAGCTTGGTGTTCATGCCACCCTTCGTGCGGCCGATCAGACGGCCCCTCTGGTCGCCTGGCCCCCCTTTTTCGACCGCAGGCTGGTCGCCGTGCGGTGCGCCTTGAGATAGGTCGCGTCGATCATCACCGTCTTCGGAACGGCAGCTTCGGCAGCCAAACCATCCATCCGGGCGAAGACACCCTTGTCGCTCCACCGCTTCCATCGATTGTAGAGGGTCTTCGGAGGGCCGTATTCTTTCGGCGCATCGCACCACCTCAACCCATTGCGATTGATGAAGATTATGCTGCTCAGCACACGCCTGTCATCGACGCGCGGCTTACCGTGGCTCTTGGGAAAGAAGGGCTGCAAACGGGTCATCTGCGCCTCGGTCAGCCAGAAAAGGTTGCTCATGATCCAGTCTCCTTGCGGAGCTTGAATCAGGCCGCGGCCACAAGATCAATGGGTCCTGACCCTAGTCTTGCCGTTTCCTATCTGTCGACAAGTCGGACACGGCTCGCGCTTTTATCGAGCCCATATCTTTGATGCGATCCAAGCTGCCTTGCGGCAATGCCGCGAACCCGGCGGGTTGTCCCGCCGGGCCCGAGGGGAGACCCCGTTCTCAGAACGGGATCTCGTCGTCGCGGTCGACCAACTCGGGGTTTTCGTTCTCGGCCGACTTCGGGCGGCTCAGGAAGTCGACCTTCTCGGCGATGATCTCGCAGCCGTAGCGGTCGTTCCCCATGCTGTCGATCCACTTGGTGTAGTGGATACGGCCATGGACGAGGACCTTCATGCCTTTTTCGCAATGCTCCGCGACTGTCTTGCCAAGACCGTTGAAGCAGGTGATGCGGTGCCATTCGGTGTCCATGACCCGGTAGCCGTTCTCGTCGCGCAGGACGCGACCTTCCGAGATGCGGGGGCGCGAGGTGGCGAGGCTGAAGTTGGTGATCTTGGTGCCGCCCTGGGTGGTGCGGACTTCGGGGGTCTGACCGATGTTGCCGGCGAGGATGACGATGTTCTGCATGATAAGCTCCTATGTGTCCTGTCTTCGGGACCGTCCCTTCGACAAGACCCGGAAAAAGCCCGTCGGGTGACGCGTGCACGGTGGACGGAACGGACGCCGGAAACCCCCAGAGGACCGGGGTGGAGCGGGCAGCCCCAAAGGGGCAACACGGCCTGGACTGACGCGGGGTTGCGCGCGAGAACCCGAACGGGATTAGGGGATTGTCAGTCGAAGGGATGGCCCAGAAGCCAGAGATGCGCGGGGAGCCCATGCCGGACCCTGTCACCCTGCAAATCGGGACTGCCCTGACCCCTAGTTCAGCACCTCACTGGCGACGACACCGGCGATCAACAGCCTCCGCCACCCCTGCCCCAGCCTGCCGGGAGTTGCGGCGCCCTGCTGCGACAGGCTATCGATACCGGGGCATTCAGGACACGGACCGCACCAATGGCTGATCACGATCTCGAGGCACTGTCGCTTGGCGAGCTGAAGAAAATGCAGAAGGACGTCGCCAAGGCGATCTCCACATTCGAAGATCGGCAGAAGGCGGAAGCCCGCGCCAAGGTGGAGGCTCTCGCCCGGGATCTGGGCTACTCCCTGGCCGAAATTGTCGGCATCGAAAAGAAATCATCCCGAGCGCCTGCTGTGGCGAAATACCGGCACCCAGAGAACCCCGCGCTCACCTGGTCCGGCCGGGGGCGCAAACCGCAGTGGTTCATGGCGGCACTGTCTGCAGGCAAGACGGCCAGCGAGTTGGCGATCGATTGAGGGGCGCGTCGCCGCACCCGGCCATGGGCCAGCCTTGAAGCCCAAGCCCAGCAATCCCTATTGTGAATGAAGGAGCAAGGGGTCGGGAGTGCGGGCGCTGAGCGGCAATCAGGCCGCCTCAGTGCCGATCATTGATTTGCACCATTTGGCGACTGACGGCGCATTGGTCGGCAGGGCGCACACATCCTCGCCTGCAAAGGTCAGGAAGGCCGCAAGATTTAACCCGTTTACGCCGATCAGCACCGGCAACCCGCGATGCAAAGCTTCTGCGATGACGGGTACGAGGCCCTTGCCTTCAGCTTCCCGCTTGCCAAACTTGTTTACGATCAGCAATTCCGCGCATTCAAGGCGGCGCTGGACCGCCACGACGGTCTGCTCGAGCGCGCCGGAGTCGAGGATGCAGCCGCGTGCCAGACTTCCCCGATCCTCGCTGATCCGAACAATTGGGCCATCGGGAAGCACCGCAAGGTCCATATCGCATTTCCGCCTGTCCGGTCGCTCGTGATTTGACTGCACGGTCCCGGCCAACCGAATTCCATCGCGCATCAACAAGGCCGCAACCTCGGCGATAAGCGCATCGGTCCGGCCACGGCCCTGAAGTGTCACGTAAGCAAGTCTCACAGCTGCCTCCCCTGCGCCACGGAACGTAGTGCGCCGCCGATCCTTGGATCGGCGGCGGGCTCTTGTCAGTTTCCTTACAGCACCACCTCGTGCGACTTGAACGAGATGCCAGCCGTCTGCGCCGTTGCGTTCGAGATCTTGCGGATATCGCCCCAGCAGTGCTTGTAATCCGGCAGCACCAGTTCGTTCACGCCGGGGTTCACCACGTTGCCTTGGCTGCCCGCTGGCGAGCCGAATACCATCGCTACGGTGTTCCGCTTCAGCGTCGGCATCGGATAGGCCATGCCTTGCGTTACGCCGTTGTCGTTGATGATCTCCAGCAAATCGCCCGGGTTCAGGCCCAGTTCCACCATGTCGTCGGGGTGCATCTCGACGAAGGGGTGGGGATAGCGGTCTTGCACGAAGTCGTTCTTCTGGTCGAGGAACTGGTTCTGCCAGAAGATGTTCGCCCGGACGTTGTTGATCCAGAACCGATGCGCCGCCTGTTCGCGGGCCTTGCCCGGTGCTTGCCAGCCACGCCAGCCTGCGGCACAGAATAGGGCCTTTCCATCCTCGCGCCCGTGCCGGGTGAAGCGACCGTCGGTATACAGACGCTCTGTCCCGACAAGTTGGCCGTTCTCGAAGCCCACGACCGGCTCCTGAACCCCGTTGTTGCCCATAGCGCGCAGGCGCTCATAGGTCACTTCGGGATTGCCCTTGTTGTAGCCGTCCATGAAGGCGTCTTCCTCGGTCGCCCAGTCATAGCCTTTGAACTGGTCGGCATAGGCGTACATCCCCATCTCGCGCAGGACACGCTCCATGCTCTGAGCGACTCCCGCTGCGATCAGCGCGTCGGGCTTGGAGTTGCCCCATGGGTCCATGTACTTTTCCGACAGCCGCAGACGCCGTTCGCCGTTCATCGACGTCAGGTTCATCTCGTTGGCTTCGCAGGCCGGCAAGATGACATGGGCGTTCTGGCCGATCTGGCTGTGGATGATGTCCACGTCCACCACGAACAACCCGCCCGCATTGATCGCCGAGACGATGGCATCGACCACCTGCTCGCGCGTGCCTCCCGCCGCGGCGTCGATCGCGTCCTTCACCATGTCGGACCGGCGCTTGTGCACCCGCTTGAATTCACTGGCGTTGAGCGTGGTCTTGTAGTGGTCGCAGGCCCAGATGTGGTGCACACCGCCCAGGCCCCGGATCAGGAACTGGTCGACGTATTCCGCCGGCCGGCCGACATG
The DNA here is from genome assembly GCF_015999335.1 of Tabrizicola soli. Taxonomy (GTDB): domain Bacteria; phylum Pseudomonadota; class Alphaproteobacteria; order Rhodobacterales; family Rhodobacteraceae; genus Tabrizicola; species Tabrizicola soli. The sequence continues at coordinate 41,778 of NZ_JAEACP010000019.1, forward strand.
TGCGTCGCCGGGACGGTAATAGCCTTCCTGGTGCCCGCCCAGACGGCAGACGCCGCCGCCCTCGCGGCCGATGTTGCCGGTGGCCAGCGCGATGTTCACGATGGCACCGATCGTGCGGTAGTTGTCGTTGCCCCAGATGATACCCTTTTCATAGCAGGTCACACATTTGCGGCGGCTGCCATCGTCTTTCGGTTTGGCGATCCATTCGGCGGCCTTGGCGATGTCCGCTGCAGGCACGCCGCAGATCTCGGCCGCCTCGTCCAGCGACAGACGGCAGGCCGTCATCGCGTGCTCTAGACTGCCGAGGCTTGCTGGATGGGCTTCATCCTCGGCAACCGCGACGCCCTCGGGGAAGGTCGACGCAGCGATGAACTCGGCATCGATCCACCCCTTGTCCACGATCTCGGTCAGGATCGCGTTGCACAGCGCAAGGTCAGTGCCTTCCTTGATAGCAAGGTGCAGAACGTTCTCCGGTCCCGCATACTGCTCGGACGAGGCGATTGTGAGCGTGCGGCGCGGATCGACCACCACCATCTTTGCGCCACCCTGCAGACCCGGAACCATGTGGTTCAGATAAAGGTTGGTCTGCGTTTCCATAGAGTTCGCGCCGAGCATGAAGATCGTGTCGGTCAGCGTGTAGTCCTTGTAGGCGTAGTTCAGCTCGTCCACGCCCATGTCGCGCGACGAATGGACCTCAGAGTTATAGGCGGGTCGGTTATGGATCCGGCAGTTCTTGATCTTCATGCTTTCGAAATAGAGCTTGCCGGTGCCCCAGGTATTCTCGTAGCCGCCGGCGCTGCCACCGTGGTCGAACATCGAGACCACGAGGTCATCCTCGGACCCTTCGGTCACCACACGCGCGGTCACGCGGGCCACGAGGTCGAGCGCGTCTTCCCAAGAAGTCGGTTGCCAGACACCATTGCGCCAGACCAGCGGATCGGAAAGACGCTGCGCTTGGGTGCCGGTCACGCGGCTGGGACGATTCTCGGCCATACGGGCACCGCGGATCGAGCCGAGGCCCGAGTTCACGGAACAGTTCACATCCGGCTTTACCACCAGTTGCACGTCGCGCCCGTTCTGGCGGACGACGTTGTACATCGAAGGCGCATACCACGCTTCGGTGTCCATGACCTGCTGTTCGCTCAGATCGACGCCGAACTTGTTCTGTTCGGGTGCGGTTCCGCCCTGACGGTTCATCGGCCAAGTGTAGGCCTTGTAGCCGCAGCCGACGATGCAGTAGTGGCAGGTGACGTTGAATTCCTGCGCATCGGCAGGGATGATCGGCAGGCGGCCGACTTGACGCTTGAAAGCCATGGTTCGCCCCCCCCTTTATGCCAGCACGTTGGAGAGACGGCCGAAAATCAGCTCGTCCACCCCATCAGCGTAGATGTCGCCGTTGTCCTCGACCCGCAGCTTGAATTGCGGAAGGTTCTGAGTGGCATGGCCCCAGATCTGCTGACCGCCGGATTCGCAGTCGAACCGCGAATGGTGACCGGGACAGTTCAGCGTCTTGTCACCAGCATTGTAGCTCAGCAGCCAGCCCTTATGCGGGCACAGGACCGAATAGGCGACTATGTCACCATCGGGTCCGACGCCGCCCTCGACTGCTTGGCCAAGCTTGATCAGTATGCCAGGGCTGTCGGCATCGGGATAGCCGATGTCCATCGGCTCATTGACAGCAAGATCGGCGATATTCGCCAGACGGTTTGCGGGATAGTCGACAAGCGCCAGCGCGGTCTGCGCCTGCGCCTGTCCAGTTCCCACAACGGTGGCCGCAGCAGCGCCCGCGGTGGCGACAAGGCCTCCACGCAGGAACTGGCGGCGGCCGACATCGACCAACCGATTGCATTTCATGGTAGCTAATCCTCCCGTGGCTCCCTTTGGTCAAGGTTAGCAGGGGAAAGCTCCGGTCGGGCCGGCAGAACGCCGTCCCCATCGTTTCGCAACTTGCTCAAAAATTTACCAAATTTCTGGGTGTTCGGTTTTCCGAACATGCTGCTGATTTCTAGTCGGGCGTTTGCCCGGTCAAAGACCAAGCTTCTGCATCTTCTCCCAGAGTGTCGTCCGGGAAACGCGGAGAAGCTTTGCAGCCTCTCGGACCTGGCCACCCGTTCGCTCCAGTGCAGCCGCAATCTGTGACCGCTCGGCCGCATCCCGCACTTCGGCAAGAGATCGCGATCCGGCATCGCCAGCCCGTTCAGGAAACAGGTCCGATGTCAGCACGAGATCGCCAACCGCCGCCTCGACGGCGCGCAGCAGTCGGGCACGCAATTCGCGCCCATTCCCAGGCCAGTCATGCGCCCGGATGGCCTCTTCGGCAGATGCGGCGATCCCGGTCAGCGGACTGGCCCTGCGGGCATTCATCGATGGAAAGAGACGTCTGGCAAGCCAGACGGCATCTTCCGGTCGCTCAGACAGTGCGGGAACGACAATCTCATGCGAGGTGAGAAGCGACAGGAGATCGGACCGAAAATGATCGACCACCTTCTCGTCAAGTCTCAGCCCGGCCGTCGCGATGAGCCGAAAGTCCGCCTTTCTGAGCGCGGCAAGCAGCAAGTCCTGGCAATCTGAGGTAAGGCGACCAATGCCGACGATGATCAGGCACCCCTCACCAGCACTGGAGATGGCTCCGGCGAGTGCCGCTGTGTCGACGGTTCCGCCGAGTGCGTCGATGACCACGGCTGGGGCTGCCCGCCGGTCGGAGTGTTCGTGAATGCGCCGGGCAAGCCTGACCTTGCCAAGCCCCGGACCACCACGCAGCAGAACGGGTGTGTCGCGACCTGCTGCATCGGCCACCTGCCGGTCGATTGCGCGGGCTGCCTCGGAGATTCCGGATTCAGGGGGCATCTCCTGGTCGGCGCGTGGCTGCATGACGTGGGTCAGACGGATCAGGAGCTGAGCGATGTCAAAAGGCTTTGCAATGTAGTCCATGGCACCAGACCGGATCAGGCGCACGGCCTGATCGATCGATCCCTGCCCTGTAATGAAGAGAAATGCCGGCGGGTGACCGGTCCGCGTGAGGGTTTCGTAAAGTTCTTCGCCAGTTCCATCTGGCAGCCGAATATCGCAGATGACCGCATCGACCGGTTTTCTGGGTGTCCGGATCGCGGGCAGCGCGCGTAGCATCTGACGGTGCCATTGCACTTCGGCCCCTTCGAGCTCCAGACGTTGGACAAGCGAGGCCCCCATGATCTCGTCGTCCTCGACCAGAACGATGCGCCTGCCTTCAAGCATGGCTGGCGTCCTTCAGCGGCAGAGTGACGCGGATATATGTCTTGTCGCCCACCCGATCATGATGGACCTCGCCTTCAAGCTTGGACACCAGATCGTGCACGAGGCGCAGGCCTACCCCACCACCTGGTGGAAGCGGACCCGATGCCAGCAGCCGGCCAAGATCGGCCTGACCCAAGCCGGGGCCGGTGTCAGTGATTTCAATGAGGAGCTGTCCCTCGCCTGCCGTAACATTCAGACCGACCTGGCCGTGCTGACCGGCCGCAGCGCCCGCATTGAGGAGGAGGTTCAAGACGATTTGCCGGACAGGCGCAGCAGGAAGGCCTATCATGCCTGCCAATCCCGCTTCGACATTCCAATGTAGCCTTTGCGCACGGCTGGCGACCTCAGGCTCGAACAGCAGCTTGAGGTCTTCATAGTCTTCAGGGCGCAGCTCTTGGCCAGCGCGGTCAAGGCGGTTTTCATCGAGAATGGCCCGGGTCACATCGCGCAGATGCGAGAGGCCTCGCTGCATCAGTTCGGCCGATTGCCGCACGACCTCGGGCCGATCTGAATAGGAGAGGATGGTGTCGGCCGCGTTGAGCAGACCGCCCAGAGGATTGTTCACCTCATGAGCAAGCGACGAGGACAGCCGTCCAAGGCTGACAAACCGCTCACGCTCGGCAAGCCGACGCTCGGCCTCGGCGCGGCTTTCGACAGCCGTGGTCATGCGGTTGTAGGTGGAGATCAACCGTGACAGCCCCGGATCGCCACGCGGAATATCCGTTTCGGCAATTGGCCTTGGCGCGCCCTTGGAATCATCCATGGCCGATACCAAAGCGCCGACGGGTCGCAGGATTCTCGCGACTGCCAGCCAGCCTCCGAAGGCAAGGAGCGCTGTGGCCGCCGCATTTCCGAACAAGAGCCATATCGAGACATTCCGGCGCTCAGCCAGAAGATCGGTCACATCCAGTTCGGTCACGATCTGACCGATCTGACGGCCCTGAAAAAGAAGCGGTGCCGCGACTCGAAGCACAGGGTCACCGGTCATGCGAACGGCATCAGGTGGAACCGCGCCCGCTTCGAACCCTGCGACTTCTTCGCCCACGGGCGCGCGACGCGGATCCGTAGCGGCGAGGATGCGCCCGCGCTCGTCGGCCACGATCGACAGGAGCAATCTCTGTCCGTCATAAGCTGAGCGGGCTCGGTCCAGAATGTCATAAACCTCCCAGACGTCCTGCCGAAGCACGGATGGGCCGAGGGCCACGGACAAGCCCTCGACATGCAATCTTGCGGTCTCGGAAAGGCGGGCGTCCTGCACCCGGCCAAGCGCAGAGAGGACGCTTTGGCTCGCCAGAAATCCGAGCAGGATCATAAGGCCAGCCATCACCAGCGGCACACGCAAGGTCACGGGCAGGTTGCGAAAGCGCGGCAAGGGTCTCATCCGCCCGACAAGACCGCCATGCGGGCGGCGATCCCGTCGAAGAGGGCGTCCTCCGCCGGCTCGATTGCATCCAGGCTCAAGAGTTTGAGTGCCTCCCTCCCCTGCGCTGTGGCTGAAAGACCAAGTAGCGCTGCCTTGCAGGCCATAACAGATGGCTCATCCATGCGATCTGCCCGGGCAACCATCGGGGGGAAGCCCAACCATTCCGAGCGCACAATGACCTTTGTCCGTGCTGTCAGATCCGGTTCAGCGGAACTGAGTGCCTCCCAGACGTAGCCATCGACGCTGCCGGATCGGGTCAGGCCGCCTGCCACCGAACGGACGACGTTGCGGTGTCCATAAGTGAAGATGACGCGTGAGAAGAACTGGTCTGGGGTCTTGCCGCCCCGTGCAAGGTCCGAGGCTGTAACAAGGAAACCGGAATTACTGTCGGGGTCCGAAAAAGCGTGGGTTCCGCCGCGCAGGTCTGGCAGCGCGGTTGCGGGATCATCCTCGGCGACGATCAGATAAGACTGGTAAAGCGGTTGCCCTCGCCAGACCGGCACGCCGAGGAGCGAAAGTTCGGCCTTGTGCTGCAGATAGGGATAGCCGCATGTCCAGGCGGCGTCCACGGAACCGTCGAGAAGCGCGCCCGAGATTTCCTGATAGGTTCGGCGCTGGACGAGTTCGATGTCCTGGCCCATGCCTTCCGCCAAAGCGGCGCGCAAGGCGGAAATGACCGCCGCGTCGTTGTCGAGGAAGACTGGCGTCAGCGCAAATCTGAAAGGTGCCGGGCCCTGCGCCCAGCTTCGAGCTGCAACGAAGGGCGCGGCCACGGCCGCCAGCCCCATCAGCACAGCACGCCGCGTGCTTTTCATCCTTGTCCTCCCGGAGCGCGTCTCCCCCGCGCCACCTACGATCTCAAGGCGCCACAAACTTGCTTGTCCGATGGCGGATGAAATCGTAAATCGACGATATACGGAATCTTACCGGCTTGGGAAGCGCGCAGATGGCAACGGACGAGACGACGACGGCCGCCTTGGCAAAGGCCCTCTCACATCCGGCCCGGATCCGGATCCTTCGATTGCTTCAGGCCACTCCAGGCTGCATCGGAGGGGACATCGTCGGCGCCGTTGGTCTGGCGCAGTCAACGGTGTCTGAACACCTCCGTATCCTCAAGTCCGCTGGCGTGATCACGGGCGAGATCGACGGACCCCGGGTTTGCTATGCGCTGAACCCGGCGTCATTGGCCCCGCTCGCCGACTTGATCATGGGTCTCACCCCTCCGCCCGAAGGGGCATGCTGCATTCCCGTAAGGAAAGAACCTGCATGAGCCTGTTCGAACGCTGGCTGACTATCTGGGTCGCCCTTTGCATCCTTGCGGGGCTCGTGCTTGGGAACCTATTGCCCGCCCTGTTCGCCGCACTGGCAGGGCTGGAATATGCCTCGGTCAACCTGGTCGTGGCAGTGCTGATCTGGGCGATGGTCTATCCGATGATGATCGCCATCGACTTCGGCTCGCTCAAGGATGTCGGGCGGCGGCCAAAGGGGCTGATCATCACGCTGGTCATCAACTGGCTGATCAAGCCGTTCACCATGGCGGCGCTTGGGGTTCTGTTCTTCAACCACGTCTTTGCCGGGCTGATCGATCCGGCCAAGGCGCCGGAATACATTGCGGGACTGATCCTGCTGGGCGCCGCGCCCTGCACGGCGATGGTCTTCGTCTGGTCGCAGCTGACGAAGGGCGATCCGAACTACACGCTGGTGCAGGTATCCGTGAACGACCTGATCATGGTCGTGGCCTTTGCGCCGATCGTGGCGTTCCTGCTGGGCGTGACCGACATCACCGTGCCGTGGGAAACGCTGATCCTGTCGGTCATCCTCTACATCGTGATCCCGCTGATCGCCGGTGCGCTGACGCGGCGGGCCCTGATGGCGCGAGGGAGCGAAGCGGCGGTCTCGGAGTTCACCGCGCGTATCAAACCCGGGTCCGTCCTCGGCCTGCTCATGACAGTGGTGCTGCTCTTCGGCTTCCAGGGGCAGGTGATCATCGCCCAGCCGCTGCTGATCGCGCTGATTGCCGTGCCGATCATCATCCAGTCCTACGGCATCTTCGCGCTCGGCTATGCCTGGGCCTTTGCGTGGAAACTACCCCACAAGGTCGCTGCCCCCTGCGCCCTGATCGGTACATCGAACTTCTTCGAACTGGCTGTGGCTGTGGCCATCGGCCTCTTTGGCCTCAACTCCGGTGCCGCGCTCGCCACGGTCGTGGGCGTGCTGGTCGAGGTGCCGGTGATGCTGACGCTGGTCGCCTTTGCCAACCGTACGCGCGACAGGTTTCCGGCATGAGTGATACGCCCAACATAGACGAAGCCCTGTTTCCAGGTATCGACGGCGACCGTCTGTTTGCGCCTCCGCAGTCCACCCATCCACCGCGTATCCTGATCCTTTATGGCTCACTCCGGGCCCGCAGCTTTTCTCGGCTGGCAGCCGAAGAGGCCGCCCGTATCTTGACCCGGCTCGGGGCCGAGGTCCGGCTTTTCAACCCCTCTGGTCTGCCGCAGGTCGATGACGGCGTGGATGCGACACATCCCAAGGTGCGCGAGTTGCGAGACCTCACCGCCTGGTGCGAGGGGATGGTCTGGTCCAGCCCCGAACGCCACGGGGCGATGACCGGCTTGATGAAAACGCAGATCGACTGGATCCCGCTTTCCGAAGGGGCGGTTCGGCCAACCCAAGGGAAGACGCTGGCTGTCATGCAGGTGTCGGGCGGATCGCAAAGCTTTAATGCAGTCAACCAGATGCGTGTCCTCGGCCGCTGGATGCGGATGCTGACGATCCCCAACCAGTCCTCGATCCCGAAAGCGTTTCAGGAGTTCGACGAGGCCGGGCGCATGCGGCCCTCGCCGCTCTACGACCGGATCGTGGATGTGATGGAGGAGCTGATGAAGTTCACCCTGCTGACGCGCGACCGGGCCGATTATCTCGTGGACCGCTATTCCGAACGCAAAGAAAGCGCCGAGGCCCTGATGAAGCGCGTGAACCTGTCAGCCGCGACCTGAGGCACGGCGCAGCGTGCCTTCCAGCGGCACGGCCCCCGACAGCGTGTTCGAGATCGTGCCGTATTTCAGGACGTTGCGGTGCAGGAGATCAAGGCGCTGCTCGGTCTCGGCACTGTCCACGACGATCTCGTAGCGGATCAGGGTCAGCTTCGGTGGCGCATCCTGGCGCACGGCTTCCAGCCGCACCTCAGCCCCGTCGATCTGGAAGTGCAGCATCGGCGTCACCCGCTCGATCCCTTTCAGCATGCAGGCCGCCAGGGCCGACAGGAGCAGTTCCACGGGGTTCATCGCATCGCGCCGCCCCGCCAGATCGGTGTCGAGCGTGACTTGCGCCTCCTTCGCCACGGCGAGGCTGCCATGCGCATCGATGCGCCGGGCGTGGACGCGATACTCCATCAGAGGAGCCGCCCGATTTCTTCGGCGCTCAGCACCTTGCCGGTCGAGACGACTTTCTCGTCCACCACCAGTCCCGGCGTCGACATCACCCCATAGGCAGCGATTTCGGCGAAGTCGGTGACCTTGACGATCTCGGCCTCCTTACCGGCAGCCGCAGCCGCCACTTTGGCGTTTTCGCCCAAGGCGATGCATTTCTTGCAGCCCGAGCCGAGGATCTTGATGATCATAATGCGGTCCTTTCTCAGATGAACCAGTTGGAAATCGCGTTGAAGATCAGCCCGATGGACAGGATGCCAAGGGACACGACACCGGTGAAGGTGACCAGGAGCGGCATCTTCACCACACGCTTGAGCATGATGAGTGAGGGCAGAGACAGCGCCGTCACCGCCATCATGAAAGCCAGCACCGTGCCAAGTCCTACGCCCTTGCCGACCAGCGCCTCGGCGATCGGCAAGGTGCCGAAGATGTCGGCATACATGGGAATGCCCACCAGCACCGCCACAGGGACCGACCACCATTTATCCTGTCCGAGCAACGCCGAAATGACGTCGGCAGGCACCCAGTTGTGGATCGCGGCCCCGATGCCGACGCCGATCAGCACGTAGGGCCAGACGCGATGGACGATCTCCACCACCTGATCGCGCGCATATACCAGCCGATCCCCTCGGGTCATGGTCGCGGCTTCGCCCGAGACGGGGACAGTGCGGACGAACTCTGCGACCTGACCCTCCATCCTCAAACGGCCGATGATGGTCCCGCCCACGATGGCCACCACCAGCCCGACCGCCACATAGGCAAGAGCAATCGGCCAGCTGAAGATTGAGGCCAGCAGGATCACCGAGGCCAGATCCACCAGCGGTGAAGAGATCAGGAACGAGAATGTCACCGCCAGCGGCAGGCCAGCGGCGGTGAAGCCGATGAAGAGCGGGATCGACGAGCAGGAACAGAATGGCGTCAGCGTGCCCAGAAGGGCCGCGAGCGTATTGGCGCCCAGACCGGATCGTCCGCCCAGCATGGCGCGGGTGCGTTCCGGTGGGAAATGGCTTTGGACATAGGAGATGGCGAAGATCAGCACCGAGAGCAGGATGAAGATCTTGATCACGTCATAGACGAAGAACTGCACTGACCCGCCAATCCGCGACGCAGGGTCCAGCCCGATGGCCGCCACGCCCGCGCCCACCAGATCGTTGAGCCAGGTCATCCGCAGCAGTTGGTCGTTCAGCCAGCCGAACACGCTCATGCCGCCCGCTCCGTAACCATGATCGGCCGCTCGAGGGCAGCGTCAACAAGGCGGGCGAGTGACAGCGGCAGGTCCGGGTTGATCCGGTAGCGCACCCATTGCGCGTCGCGCCGGTCCAGCACCAACCCCGCCTGCTTCAGCACCAGCATGTGCCGCGACATCCGACTTTGGGTTGCACCCAGCTTCCGCATCAGCTCGCAGACGCAATGCTCCGACCCGTCCGCCAGAAGGCGCATGGCTTCAAGACGGGTCGGTTCGGCAAGGGCGGACAGAACGGCTAGCATCATTTGCTGTGCTCCACTTCATGCGCATCTGCGCATAGGCGGGCGTGATATGCCGTGATCTGGATCAAGCAAATCAGGTGCATGCACGTCCGCTGTCATGAAACCTTCATTGGACGGCTCCATTTATTTCCTCTAATCGGGAATTATGGAACAGAATCGCGCCATTCATGCCTTCGCCACGCTCGGCCATCCCGGCCGGATGGCGGTTTTCCGCCTGCTGATGCGTTTTGCACCGCAGGGCGTTCGCCCGACCGAGATCGCCGAGGCCTTGGGTCTGAAACAGAACACACTGTCGCATCACCTCGCGGACCTTGCGGCGTCTGGTCTTGTTCAGGTCACACGGGTCGGCCGGTCTCTTTACTACGCCGTCGATCTCGACACGACCGAGGGGTTGATCGGCTATCTCGCCCTCGATGTGGGCCGGGCCCGACCCGACCTCCTTGCCCCCTTGCTCTCCGCCCCAAAGGACACCGCTCATATGGACCGGACTATCCCCGACACCGACTTCGACGTGCTCTTCATCTGCTCGGGCAATTCGGCCCGCTCGATCTTTGCCGAGGCGCTCCTTCGCGATCTGGGCAAGGGCAAGTTCCAGGCGTTCTCCGCAGGCACGCGTCCCAACACCGAGCTGAACCCCTTCGCGCTGGAAATCCTGAAGCGCAACGGCCACGACATCACTGGCTTGCGGTCCAAGCACCTTTCGGAGTTCCAGCAGCCCGGGTCCATCGTCATGGATTTCGTCTTCACTGTCTGCGATACGGCGGCCGCCGAGGAATGCCCGCCCTGGCCGGGCCAGCCGATCACTGGTCATTGGGGTCTGCCTGATCCGGTCAAGGCGACCGGGACCGATGCCGAGAAGGCGTTGGTCTTTGCCCAGACCTATGCCGCGCTGCGCCGCCGGATCATGACGTTCGTTGAGCTGCCATTCGAATCCCTTAGCCGGATGTCGCTCCAGTCGCGCGTCGATGCCATCGGCTCTGACGCCCAAGCAAAGGCCTAATCCCCATGACCCGCATCGCCTTGAACGGCCTTGGCCGTATCGGAAAACTTGTCCTCCGCGATCTGATCGACACCGGTGCCGTGGGCGAGATCGTCCTCTTGAACGATCCCGTCGGCGATGCCGAACAGCACGCGCTGTTGATGGAGTTCGACTCCGTTCACGGACGTTGGCGCACGCCGGTCGCTGCGGGCGATGGCGCACTGGTCCTGAATGGCCAGACCATCCGACTGACGCATGAAAGGACGATCGAAGCGCTGCCTCTGGCTGAGCTGGGCGTCGATCTGGTGATCGACTGCACGGGTGTCTTCAAGACCGCCGCAAAGGTTGCGCCCTACTACGCCGCGGGGGTGAAGAAGGTTGTGGTTTCGGCCCCGGTCAAGGATGGCGGTGCGCTGAACCTGGTCTATGGCGTCAACCATCACCTCTACGATGGCTCACAGGCGCTGGTGACGGCGGCCTCCTGCACCACCAATTGCCTCGCCCCGGTGGTGAAGGTGATCCACGAGGCGCTCGGCATCCGGCACGGGTCGATCACCACGATCCATGATGTGACCAACACCCAGACCATCGTGGACCGTCCGGCGAAGGACATGCGCCGCGCTCGGTCTGCCTTGATGAACCTGATCCCGACAACGACCGGATCCGCCACGGCGATCACGCTGATCTATCCCGAACTCAAGGGCCGCCTGAACGGCCACGCGGTGCGTGTGCCGCTCTTGAACGCCTCGCTGACCGACTGCGTGTTCGAGGTCGAGCGGGCGACCACGGTCGATGAGGTGAACGCGCTCTTTGCCGCCGCTGCAGAGGGACCGCTTAAAGGAATCCTCGGCTTCGAGACCCGGCCCCTCGTCTCCTGCGACTTCACCAACGATCCGCGCTCGTCCATCGTTGATGGGCCGTCGACCATGGTCATCAACGGCACACAAGTGAAGATCTACGCCTGGTATGACAATGAATGGGGCTATGCCTGCCGGCTGGCAGATATTGCGCGGATGGTTGCGGGTTCGCTGTGACTGATACCGCAAGTCCTGCCGCCCCGCCGCCAAACCCGCTCCGAGCCTATGCCGCCGTGACGGCGGCTTACTGGGCCTTCATGCTGTCGGACGGCGCGCTCAGGATGCTGGTGCTGTTGCACTTCAACAGCCTCGGTTTCACGCCGATCCAGCTTGCGTGGCTATTCCTGCTGTATGAGGTCGCAGGCATCGTCACCAACTTGGCCGCCGGATGGCTGGCCGCCCGTTTCGGGTTGGCTGCGACGCTCTATGGCGGTCTCGCGCTCCAGATCGGCGCGCTGGTGGCGCTGGCGCAGCTTGATCCGTCCTGGGGTGTCGCCGCCTCGGTCGCCTTCGTCATGGCTGTGCAGGGGGTCTCGGGCGTGGCCAAGGACCTGGCCAAAATGTCCTCAAAGTCCGCCGTCAAGCTGCTGGCCCCCAAGGAGGATGGCGGCCTCTTCCGCTGGGTCGCCCTGCTCACTGGATCGAAGAACGCGGTGAAGGGCTTGGGCTTCTTCCTTGGCGCGGCCCTTCTGGCCCTGGCGGGGTTTCAGGCGGCAGTCTGGGGCATGGCGGCGGTGCTGGCGGTGATCCTGATTGCCGTTGTGCTATTCCTGCCCGCAGGCCTGCCCGGGCGGATGAAATCGGAAGAGGCCTGGGGCGGCTGGCGGTCGAAGGATCCGCGTGTGAACAAGCTGAGCCTTGCCCGCATGTTCCTGTTCGGCGCGCGGGACGTATGGTTTGTCGTGGGCATCCCGGTCTATTTCCAGGCGGTCCTGTCCGACGGCACACCCGAAGGCCGGCGCGAGGCTTTCTTCCTGATCGGCAGTTTCCTCGCGCTCTGGATCATCGCCTATGGCGCGGTGCAGGCCTTTGCCCCCCGGCTTCTGGGTGCCAAGGGCAAGCCCGAGGCAGAGACCACCCGCAAGGCGATCCTCTGGGCCGGGCTTCTGGTGCCGATCCCGTTCCTGCTGGCCGGAGCGGCCTGGGCAGCGGGCGACCCTGCGGAATGGTTGACGGCGACGCTCGTCGCCGGCCTGCTGGTCTTCGGCTTTGTCTTTGCCGTCAATTCTTCGGTCCATTCCTACCTGATCCTCGCCTTCGGATCGGCCGAACGGATCACACGGGATGTGGGCTTCTACTACATGGCGAATGCGGCGGGTCGGCTGATCGGCACGCTTTTGTCCGGCCTGAGCTATCAGTTCGGCGGGTTGCCACTGTGCCTTGCCACGGCGGGCCTGATGGCCTTGGCCAGCTGGCTGGCCGCTAGGCGGCTCAGCTCCGTCTGAGGATGAGCAGCGCAATCGTTGCCAGCACACCAATACCTGCAGTCAACCAGATGGCGTGAAGGCCCCATACTGTCAGGGCAGCGCCAAAGATCAGCGGGGCGGCCGCCTGCAAGATGCGGGCAGGCGCGTTGAGCCAGCCGATCCGACGCCCGTATCCCGCTGGTCCAAACAGGGCCAGCGGCAGGGTCCCCTTGGCGATGGTCAGGATGCCGTTCCCCGCCCCGTGCAGTAGCGTGAAGGCATAGGCCGCAGGGGCGCCAAAGCCCACAAGAGCCACCGCCGCCACCGGATGCGCCGCCGCGGCCAGCCGGGCGGATGCAAGGGGATGGAACCGGCGCAACAGCCCGAATTCCAGCACCCGGGCCGCGACCTGTGCCGGGCCGATCAGCGCACCTGCCGCGATGGCCACGGCCGTGCTGGCCCCTGCAGCTTGCAGCAGCCCCGGAAGATGCGCGGCCATGGCGGTCGAGTTGAACCAGGTCGCGGCGAAGACGAAGGCTAGCAGCCAGAGCGCAAGTCGGGATGGCGGCGGCCCCTCTTCGACGGGCGCCGCTTCTGCGGTGACCGTTCTGGTGCCCTTGGGCAGCCACGCGTTCAGCGGCAAGGCCACGGCCAAGTGGATTAGCGCCCAGCCGATGCAGGCTTCCCTCCAACCCCACGTTGCCAGCATCAGCCCCGAAAGCGGCCAGCCCACCGTGCTCGCGAACCCGGCGATCAGGGTGATGCCGGTGATCGGGCCGCGCGCATCCTTGCCATAGATCCCGGCCAGCGTGGCAAACCCCGCCTCGTAAAGCCCGATCCCCATGCCCAGCCCGATGACAGCCCAGCCCGCGAAAAGGATGAGGGGCGACGGCGCCACGGCGAGCAAGCCGAGGCCTGCCGCAAAGACGATGTTCGACAGCATCAGCACACCGCGCCCGCCAAAGCCGTCGATCCGCGCCCCGGCCCACGGCCCGACCAAGGCCGAAACCACCATCGCCATGGAGAACGCGCCAAACACCCAGACTGGCGACAGGCCGAGGTCCTCGGCCATAGGTACGGCAAGAACGGCGGGGATGTAGTAGCTGGAGGCCCAGCTGACGGTGAGGGAAGAGCCGAGGGCAGCGACAATCAGTCCTCGCCGCGCCGGAGACAATCTTGGGATCATGATGGGGCTTCGATCTGGAAGGGAGCGGCGAGACAACGCGCCCCGCCGCTGGTGTTCATGCCACCTGCGTCCAGAGCTGGAACAGCAGCCCCGAAGCGAAAGCGCCGATCAGGGACAGGCCGATATAGACCGCAAAGACCTGTGGCCGCGCCAGCGCCCAGACCGCCATGGCCGCGGGGATCGAGGTGACGCCACCCGCGACGAGGAACGCCATGCCTGCCCCGGGCGCCATACCCTGCTCGATCAGCCCACCGACCAGCGGCAGCGCGGCATAGCCGTTGAGATAGGCGGGCACGCCTACCAGCGTTGCGGTCACAATGGGCATGAGCCCCTCGCCCCCGAGCACGGCGGTTACGGTTTCCGCCGGGATCCACGCCAGCATCAGACTTTCAAGGATGAAGGCCAACGTCAGCCACTTGGCGAGGAACAGCGTCGTGGTCAGCGCCGTCTTGCCGAATTTCGCCCGGCGGTCCAAATCGGCCCAGAACCGCCAGACCACTGGCTTCGGCGCGCGGATCTTCGCGCCGCCGCAGCCGCCGTTGCCGATGCCATCGCGCAGCGGATCGGCAAAGGCGCCGCTCTTCATCATCAGGTGCACCACGGTGCCGCCGAACACGCCCAGCCCGAGGGCGGCGAGGGTCTTGGCCACCGCGAATTCGAGGTCCAGCACGCCCGCCGTCAGCACGAACATCGACGGGTCCATGATTGGCGAGGCCAGCCAAAAGGCCATAACTGCTGACAGCGGTACGCCCATAGCCAGCAGCGCCGCGATCAACGGGATCACTCCGCAGGAGCAAAAGGGCGAGATGCCTCCCGCCAGCGCGCCAAGCCCGATCATCAGGATCGGCGCGCCGGTGAAGGCCTTGGCGATCAGGTTGTCGGCCCCCGTCGCATTGGCCCAGGCTGCAATAGCGATCGACAGGATCAGAAACGGCGCCGTGTTCAGGAGTGCCGTCCCCGCGAACAGAGCGCTGTCCGTGGCTAGGGGCGTGTCGAAGACCGCCAGCGCGCCAAGGATCAAAGCCGAGGCGAGCCAGACCCGCTGGTCCTGCCATAGATGGCGCAGCGTGGACCGGAGGCCAGGTCTCGGGAAGATTGTGTCAGTCATCACCAAATCTCCGGATTTACAGTTGTTTTGGGCAAGAAAAAAGATGCGCAAGGCTCACGCCGCATCCTCCGATGAGCGGACCGCAACGCCAGCGCAGCATTCGGACGTCAGGAAGCCGACAAGGCGATGCATCACGGGGAAATCAACTCGGTTAAACACCTCGCGGCCCTGCTTGTCCTGTAGCACCAACCCCGCATCGACCAGCGTCGAGAGGTGATGCGCCAGGGTCGACGGGGCAAGCCCCAGGTGCTCACCAATATCGCTCACGCGCAGCCCGTCATCCCCAGCCTTCACCAGCAGGCGAAAGATCGCGAGGCGGGCATCATGGCCAAGAGCGGCAAGGGCGCGTGCGTTGGGGCTGATAGTGGTCATTGCGCCATAATAACTACTATTCTAGTTTTGTCAATGTTTCGGCATGAAGGTTGGCTGCCGTTCGCGACGGGCAATAAGACCGTTCCACATTTGCCGCAATCAGAGGCGCACCTGCGCCCTGCCCGGGCCCTTGAAAAGTGAGGCCGAAGCCTCACCCGAAGGGATCGTATTCCGAGACGATAACGACCTCGTCTCCGTCGATTTCATCGGCGGGGACGGCGCCGAAGGTTCCATCCCCAGCCTGGAAGACGACGATCGAAACCATGAGCGTGGCGGCGAGGGAGGCGGCGAAGGCGTGTGCATCTTTGCGGGACATCTGTTTGGCTCCTGTCTTGGAGGCGGGGGACCATCCCCCGCGCGACAGGACCCCGCAGGCCCGAAGACTGGCTGACATCACCGGGTGCGTTCGGCTCGCCCGAATCCACCCGGCGGCACGGGCTTGCCCGTAGTCCGACCCCTTGCGGGTTGATCTCGAAGACGGGATTCGGGGCAAGAAAAGGAATGGCGAGCGGGGGATGGTGCCCCAACGTCAGGAGCCGATTGTCCCGCTGATGCTTGGAACGCCGCCAGCCTCTCGGGCAGGTTCTTGGTTGATGGTCACCACTATGGGGGATGGAACCTTCGACGCCCCGCGACATCGCGGGACGATAGTGTGATCGGTGAGAGGCCCGGCCCTTCGGCAGGCCCCTCACGCATTCTCCGGGCTCAGGCGGCTAGATCCGCGCCCCCTGCCCTATCGCCGTCTTCGGCGCCGACGATCTCAAACCGCGCGTTGCGATAGCCCTCCCGCGCGATCCAGAGCTCGGCTGCGGTGACGGACTCCGCCAGATGCAGCAGTTCCGTATTGCCCCCGAAGTCCAGTAGCACGCGGACCTGCCCCGGCTTCGGCTCCTCGGCGACCTCGAATACCAGACGACTGTCCACCGAATGACTGCGCATGATGGTGACAAGGATGACCCCGTCCGAGGAGAAGTTCCCTTCATGCAGCGTGAAGGAAGCCGGTGCCGTCCAGGTCGGATAGACTCGGGGCGGCTCTTTCTTCACAAGGCGGCCAACGCCGTTCGAGCGCTCCCAGGTCGCGAGCTTCTTGGTGAAGCGTGCTGACGGCCTGGGACTGCCGTCGGTGTAGCGGATCAGCGCCCCGAGAGGGGCTGAGTCGATGATGTTCCTTGCAGACATGATTCCTCATCCCGAATGCGAGAGTTCGCATTCATCATATTGATATTGCTGTATTTTGTGAGAAATAGGGGCGAGTTTCCTCGCCCCCGGATGGCTCAGATCATTCCGCCGCCATCATCGATGCATCGCCGTCGGGCAGATCAGCCGTCAGGAAAGCCGGGAGATCGATGTCGTCGGGCTCGCCCGCATGTTCCCCCTGCCCTTCTCCGACCGCCTCGCCGTCGAACGTGACCAGATCAGCCCGGCGCAGGACCTCGGGTAACCAGCCGCTGCCCTTGAGAAGCCGCTCGGCCTCGGTGGCCATCTCGCCCTTCTTCAGGTGATCGAGCAGCTGCGCAGTCCCCTCCCCCTTCGCCTCGCGCACGGCCTCGAGGATACGGGCCTTGGGCACACGGTTGAGGTAGCCATCGACCGTCGGCTCCCAGCCCGCCTCGACCATGTCGAGATCGACCGCGCGGGCCACCAGATTGGCATGGGCCATGCGGCGGGTCAGTCCGCTGGCGGAGATGCCCACACCATAGGGGTTCACCTTCTCATGGAGCGCGTTGATCCCGAAGCTGAGGCAATGGGCCAGAAGGGCCAGACGGCTACCTTGGTCGAGGACGGTCAGATAGTCCCAGAGCGCAGCATCATCGCCGAGGGGCAGATCAGCCTCCCAGGCGGCGTGACGCTCGTCCACCAGCTTGGCCACCACGCTGTCCTTGAGATCGGGTGCCTGCGCCGACATGTAGATGTGGCGCACCGAGGCTTCGAGGCAGCTGCCCGAGGCAGAGGAGGTGCGGAAGGTATCCGTCACCAGCTTCAGGAGGAGAAGCGTCAGCGCCACGTCCGGCGAACGCCCGATTGCCTCGCGCAGCGCCAGGGTCCGGTGGGCCGTCAGTTCCATGACCAGCCGCTCGGGCAGCGGCTTCAGCGCGCCGTCATCGTCCTCCTCGGTCGGATCAGCACCGATCGGCTGACCACCCGAAGTGATGACGGTGCCCCCGACGGAGGTCGCCGACGGTTTCCAGCTGGAAACACCGACATCACCCCCCTGCCCCATGACATCCGCGCCATCGCCATCGTGGACCGCGGTCTCCTCGCGCGGCTCGTCCTCGGGCCGGACATAGCCACGATAGACCGCAAGGCTGCCGTCGCGATCCAGCGTTACGAATACGCCCGCGCGGGCGATTTCGGCCAGATCGTAGATCAGCGGCCGCTGATCGAGCGCTTCCATTGCCATCTCGAGCTGACCGAGCCGGGCATCGATCTCCTCGGGGTATTCGTCTTGGCCAGAGTATTCCTCCTCGAGCGCGCGATACTCGGCGAGGAGCACAGCGTGGTTCGCGCTTTCCTCGTCGGTCATCGACGCAGGATCACCAGCCAAACGCCGCAGACCGTGGCTGTAGCCATAGGGCAGGTCGGTCGCCACCTCGATCCACTTCCATCCCTCGGAAGCCAGAGCCTCGGCTTCCGCCTGAAGCTTCTCGGTGACCAGCTGGTCGAGCAGGGCAGGGTCCTCGAGCCAGCCGCCGTCATCACCCTGGAAGAGGTCGCGAAGGACGACACCGCCGGCCGTCTCATATGCATCGACACCTACAAAGACCGCGCGACGATCCGATGCCCGGACCGAGGTCTCCGTCAGCATACGGCGGATGGCGTAGGGCTCCTTGTTCCATGAGTTCTTCACCGCGTCCCAGACCTGCTCCTGACGCGCATGATCGGGGTTCACGGTGAAGGCCATCAGCTGTTCCAGCGTCATGCCATCCTCGGCATAGACCTCGAGCAGGGCAGGGGTCACGGAAGCGAGTTTCAGGCGCTGCTTCACGATCTGCGGCGTGACAAAGAAGGCCGCCGCGATCGCTTCCTCGCCCTGACCCTTCTCGCGCAGAGCCACGAAGGCGCGGAACTGATCCAGCGGATGCAGGGCAACGCGCTGCATGTTTTCCGCGAGCGAGTCGTCCTCGGCGAGGATCTCCGACGCGGCATCCCGTACGATGCAGGGGATCGGCGCGGTCTTGGCCAACCGCTTTTGCTTCACCAGCAGCGACAGCGCCTGGAAGCGGCGACCACCGGCCGGGATCTCGAACATGCCGGTCTCGACACCTTCGGCATCGAGCATGGGCCGGACGTTCAAGCCCTGCAGCAGGCCGCGGCGGGCAATGTCTTCGGCCAGTTCCTCGACGGAGACGCCCGCCTTGATGCGCCGCACGTTGGACTGGCTCAGCACGAGCTTGTCGAAGGGAATGTCCCGTGAGGGGGACAGGGTGACTTTCTGGGCTGCTTTCGCCATCAGATCTTCTCCGCGACGGGCGCCGGAAGCCACTCTCCCGATCTCACTTCCCGTCACCCCTCAAACCCCCAACCTTTCCCTCTCTTCAGCTACCGACGCATCGCCGCGTGACTTAACAGCTGTAAAGTCGCGCCGAACTTGATGATCACCCCAAGAGACTTAACAGCTGTTATGCAGCATTTTGCCGGGACATCAGCGCCATGATCATCGGCCCGCAAGAGAACTCGCCCGCTGCCGCCTTCGATGTCAGCGCACGGAGGTAGCCACCGGGCGATCGGATATCGGCAAAGCGTTCCAACATGGCGACGACAACGATCGATGCCTGCTCGGGGCCCATGAACCGTTGCGCTTCTTCCCAAGCGGACGCGCTGATCCCCATGGCCGGCCGTACATGGCAAGCCGCGTCGAAAAGCTGATGCCAGTGGCGGATGTCGCCTTGGTAGAAGGTTTTGAGCGACGGGCAGCCCGCGATCACCAGATGAAGCGGGATCTTTGGAACGCGTCTTGTGTCCGCTTCTTCCACGTCAGCAACAAGCGCATCCGTTTCAGCCTCTGGCGCGCCGGCCGCCGCCCCGCCTTTTTCTAAGGCAGGTTCAAGATCTATAGATTCTTTATTTGAATTATGATGGTGGCGCTCAAAACTGGCATCATTGGTGTTCATTTCTTCTGTTTCAGGTCCATCAATGACGTTGCGTGCATGATCAAGCAGGGCTTCGAGGTCGGTCCGACATGCGGAGAGCTCCTCAAGCGTGAGCTTGCGGCGCAGGGCACGCGCAGTAAGGACAGCCTTGTCACGAAGCTGATCCCAGAGGCCAAGGCCTGGCTGGATCTCCTCTCCAAACTCCGCGAGGGCAGCGAGATCGCGCCGCATCAGGCTCACGACCTCCCGCAGTCGCCGCACACGGTCCTCGGCCTCACGCACGGCCTCTGCGGCCCGTGCAATCTCCTCGGTCCGACAGTAGAGCGGCGACAGGTCGAGCCCAAAAGCCACGCTCTCTTCGCCGTGCTTGCGGACATATCGCTTCCCGTTCGGGCTATCGCGCCGCATGAGCAAGCCTGCCTCGACAAGGCGCGCCAAGTGTCGGCGCATGGTGGAGCAGGGCATGCCATTCAGCCGCTCGCAGATCGCCTTGTTGGACGGGAAGACGACCATTTCAGCGTTCCCGCCAAGCGCATCGTCCGGGAAGAAGCTGAGGAGACCCTGCATGACCGTCAGATCACGTTCTGTGACCCCAAAGGCAGCTTGCGCCTTGGACAGTTCGCGCAGGAGTTCCCACTTGTTGATGGGCTTACCCGGAACAGATATCTCAGGCCGCTCGACCACGCGCAGATGGGCGTGCGAGATCGGCCGCATAAACGGCGAAATCGGTGTGTAGTCCATGATGTCATTCACGAAGGCAAAATTTCTCTGGCCCGCGAATCGCTTTGCGCTTGCGGGAAAGGGGCCAGATCGCTACATTCAGAGGTGCGAAAACTGAGTTTTGTAGCGGGCTGGTCCCGTGCGAAACCTAAGAAAGGTCTCGTGAAGCTTGCTTCTCGGGGCCTTTTTCTTTTCTGCCTGTCTCGTGCCTCCTTTTTGGTTGTTGCTCTTCCTCAGTCTTCCTTGCGCTTCCAGCGCTCGTGAAGCTCGGCGATCAGCTGCGGGGCCTTGCCCTCAAGCCAGCTGACAAAATCTCTGTCCTCGGCCTTCAGCTCGAGCTTGAACTGTCGGCCGCGGCGCCCGGTCGCGATGGTTGCTGCACCAACGCCCGGAATGGCCACACTGGGTGCCCCTCGGGGACTTGATGGGCGGGTCGGCCGCTCTGCCTGCACCACTGCGGCGAGGACGGCCAGGAACGCGGCGTCCGACTTTTCGTCAGGTCCACCGGAGTGAGAGGACCTGGTCTCTGCCGCTACTGCAGCGAGGTTCTCGCGGTCCACAGATGCATCGCCTAGTGACTTCTTGAGTTCCTCCCAACGAGGCCTGCCGATACCAGGTGCCGCACCGATCGCCAGGACGAGGCTCTCGCCAACCGCGCGGACGACGCTTAACAGCTGCGACACACCAGCTTCAGTGAGGCCCAGAACCTCCGCCACACCCTTGTTGGTACGTTCCGCCTCTCCCAGATGATCGCCATTGAGCAAGGCTGCCGCCACCAAGGCACGTTCGATGAAGCTCAGGTCGCGGCGTTCTTGGTTCTCGAGCAGCTGATCCCGAAGCGCCTGATCCCCGTCCATTTCAGTTACGATCGCACGGACCTTGATCCCGAGTTCCCGGCAGGCTTCGAGTCGACGCCGTCCGTAGATCAGGCTGTAGCGATCCCCGTCGAGAGGTCGCACGAGGATCGGCACCCGTTGGCCGCTTCTGGAGATCGATGCCTTCAGCCCAGCAATCTCGATTTGGAGACGGTCATCCAGCCTGCCCACGGTTTCGATATGGTCAGGGTCGATCTCGAACACGCCGCCCCGCAGCCTGCGCCCCTCAAGAGCGTCGGGGGCATTACGCAAGGTCTGCAAGGGCAGTCCCAGTTTAGGCTTTCTTGCCATTGCGTCCCCACGTGCTCTGGATGATCCCGGCGATCTCGTCGTTGACGGCATTCATGGACTCGATGGCGCGGTCGAAGGTCTGGCGCGTGAAGTCCTTCTTGTCCGCCTCATACAAGGTCTGCTTGGTCAGCCCGGCATCCGATATCGCCGTCGACTCGACCATGTGGTTGGTCAGCACCGAACGCCCGAAGAGCCCGCGGATGAAGGCGATCACCTCGGTCTGTGGGGCGTCGCCCACCTTGTAGCGGGTCGGCAGGAACCTGAGCCAATCGAACCGCAGGTTGGCGCCTGCATCGCGGATCACGCCCAACAGGTCGGCCGTCATCCGCAGGAACTGCGACATGGACATGAGGTCAAGCATCTGCGGGTGGACCGTAACCAGAACCCCTGAAGACGCAGAGAGGGCAGACATGGTCAGGAAGCCCAGTTGCGGAGGGCAGTCGATCACGACGACATCGTAGTCGCTTTCGACGCTGTCGAGTGCATCACGGACTCTCGCGAAGAAGGCGCGGGCGCCGCCGCGCTGGATCGCCGCCGGGGTCTCATGCTCGAACTCCATGAGCTCGAGATTGCCAGGAATGAGGTCCAGGCCACGGATGTAGGTCTTCCTGATGACCTCGGAAACCGGGACAGGGTCGTCATAACGGACAGCGTCGTACAGCGTCCCGCCTTCCATGAGGTCCAGTTCAGGCTGGATCCCATGCAAGGCGGACAATGACGCCTGTGGATCCAGATCAATGGCCAGGACCCGATAGCCCTTGAACGCAAGTCTCTGTGCAAGGTGTGCTGATGTGGTCGTCTTGCCGGACCCACCCTTGAAGTTCACAACGGAAATGACCTGCAGCTCGTCCCCTTTGCGCCGACCAGGCACATAGGTTCCCGGCTTCTTGGCATTGGCCTCGAGGCTGTGCCTGATCTCCCAGACATCGTCGAGGGTATAGCGGCGATGGCTACCGGCCGTCGTCTCGACGTCCGCGATCTTGCCTTCCCGATGAAGTTTGCGAAGGTAGGTGTGATCGACACCGAGCAGCTCGGCCGCCTCACCGCTCGTCAAGCTGCGCATCACCTTTTTCGCGTCGGGTGGAAAGTGCGCTGCGCGTTGTGCATGCAGGTTCGAAGCCAAGAGTTCGGCGTAGTGGCCAATGGCGACGTCCAGGTCTTTGTCT
The DNA here is from genome assembly GCF_015999335.1 of Tabrizicola soli. Taxonomy (GTDB): domain Bacteria; phylum Pseudomonadota; class Alphaproteobacteria; order Rhodobacterales; family Rhodobacteraceae; genus Tabrizicola; species Tabrizicola soli. Next base: position 64,444 of record NZ_JAEACP010000019.1, read on the forward strand.
ATCTCGGTCATGCCCTGCTCGATCCGTGGGCGCGATTTTTATGTGACCGCGCGGTATTTTTCGAGACTATTGCCTGACCGACCAGATTCGCGCAAGACTTTTCCACATCTAGTGTCTGAGCGTACTGCAAGCACAAGCACAGTGGGACTCGCTGGCCAAGCTTTCTCTGGCGTTCATGGGGATGTAGTTTTCTCGGCGTTAGTGGTCGCAGGAGGTCAGGATGAAAGTCGTGAGATGGGGCAACTCCCTGGCGGTGCGCCTGCCTGTAAAGCTGGTCAGAGAGCTCGGGCTGGTGGAAGGTGACCGGATCGACTTGCTCCGTGAGCATGATGTTCTGCGGGTTCATCGCTTGCCGCGCACCCACGAGGTGCTGGACAGTTTGCGGGAGTTCCGCGGCCGACTTCCCGCCAACGAGCGCCTTGGCCGCGATGATTCTCACAGCCGGTAAGGGCCACTGTCTGCAAGGGGAGGGTAGGTTGTCCTTTGCTGAGGGAGACGTGGTGCAGTGTCGTGACGGGCCTTCGACGCACGTTGGGAACCCTAAAGATTGCGCAACTGCTCCACGGCGGTGGCCAAAGGCATTGCTCTCAGCCCGTTACCTGCCGGCACCTCCCGTTCACCGGCATAGACCAAGATCTTCCGGTCGGCCTTGATGTCATCGACCGACAGGTGGAAACCACGCGACACCTTGGGTGTTGTGGTGCGCTTGATCTCAATAGCCCAGGTCGCATTCCCGGGAAGCCGCAGAACGAGGTCAAGCTCGGCCCCCGCTGCAGTCCGGTAGAAGAAGTGTTCGGTCCCAATCGGCGCGGCGGCGATCAGGGTTTCGATGGCGAACCCTTCCCAGCTTCCACCGACCACCGGGTGCCCCAGCACGCTTTCCAGCGAACCGAGACCAAGCAAGGCATGGACGAGACCGCTATCCCTGACAAAGACCTTTGGCGACTTGACGACGCGCTTGCCTGCATTCTCATGCCAAGGCTGCAGGCGCCGGACCAACATAAGATCGACGAGCAGATCAAGGTATCGTCCCACCGTCTGGCCTGAGACGCCCAGGCCCTCGGCAAGCGCGCTCGCATTCAGCAGTCCACCCTGCGCATGCGCCAGCATCGTCCAGAAGCGGCGCAGCGTAGCAGCCGGGATGCGCGGCCCAAGGGCAGGGATATCGCGTTCCAGGTAGGTGCGCAGGAAGTCCTCGCGCCAGGCCAAGCTGTTCTGGTCACTATCTGCTTGGAAGCTGTCAGGGAAACCGCCTCTCAGCCAAAGGTCGTTCATTCTGTCCGCGCCGACTTCGTCCAGCAGCAGTGGCGGCATTTCGATATAGCGAACACGGCCGGCAAGGGACTCGGCCGATTGGTGCAGAAGCACATTCGATGCAGACCCAAGCAGAAGGAACTGCCCTGTGCGGGCCCCCTTGCGGCGTCGCATGTCGATCTGTCCGCGGAGGGTCTTGAACAGGTCCGGCATCTGCTGGACCTCATCAAGGATGACGAGTTTGCCGACCTGTTCGTCCAGATACAGATCGGGCTCTGTCAGGACCCGTCGATCTGCGTCGCGTTCCAGATCAAGGTACACGGATGGGCGTTGTCCAGCTATCTCGAGCGCGAGGGTGGTCTTGCCAACCTGCCGAGGTCCCAAGAGGACAACAGCCGCTTGAGCGTCGAGGGCGGATTGAACGGTCTGAGTAGCATGGCGATGAAACATACCTTGCAATTACTCCATGTCATGGAAGATTTGCAAGGTTATTTTGCTCAACCCAGCAAGCCAAGCCTCTCCGCCCGCTCCAGCAGCATCTTCACGGATGACGGCTGCCAGCTTGTCCGCCCGCGTGGCGTGCGCTCGCGCATCGCCTCCAGCCGGGTGCAAATCGCCTGAAGCGTGATGTCGGGGTCCGCGCCCTTGATAGCGGCGACGATGGCGGGCAGGCGGTCGTCGGTCTCGCGGCGGCCGGCGCGGGCCAGCACTGTCTCGGGCAGAAAGCCGTCGCGCACATAGGCGTTCACGGCACGTAGCAAGCGGCTTTGGGTCCATCGGCGCTCGCGGGGCAGGGGGCCGTTGACGATCCGCAGTACATCCTCCCAGGCCATATCGGGGCGCAGGCGACGGACATGGGGGACCCAGTCTTGCGCCGTCTCATTGAGACGCTCCATATAGTCGTCCTGCCGCGCCAGCCGCACCTTGCGCAGCGCGGCCGGATCACGGGCGCGCAGGCCCGGATTGCCGCCAACCCGGCCTTTGGTTCGTGCACTGGCCAGGCCGGCCTTGGTGCGTTCGCGGATCAGGGCGCGCTCAAACTCAGCTGCGGCGCCGAGGACCTGGAGGGTGAACTTACCCTGCGGGGAGGACGTGTCGATCGGATCGGTGAGCGATCGGAAGAAGGCGTTCTTGGCCTCCAGCCGTTCGATCACCTCGAGGAGGTGGGAGAGCGACCGCGCCAGACGGTCGATGCGCACCACCACCAGCGTGTCGCCCTTGCCGATCCGCTCCAGCACCCGCGCCAGCACGGGCCGCGCGCGGTTTCCGCCCGAGGCCTGCTCCTCGTGGATCTCGACGCAGCCTGCGGATTTCAGGGCCTGCGACTGGGGCAGGGGGGTCTGATCCTCGGTTGAGACGCGCGCATAGCCGATCAGGGGCATCAAAACAGGCCGTTTGCAGTTGCGGATACGACCAATAAACGACCGTTTGTAAACGATTGCAATGGAGCTCTGGCTGTCGCTAAGGCGTCTAAAGCTCAAGAAAACCGCATCAAACGGTACGGAGGGTCAGTAGGGCAGGGGGGCGATACGGCAGACCTATCATGTCTAATGGGAAGAATCGCAAAGTGCTTGGGTAAGTCGCAAAACCCTGACATTCTGCGCGTATGAGCTCGTCAAAGCCTTTAACGGTGGACATGCCGCTGGACCTGCCCGGCCCGTATGACGTTGGGCCGGAGGAGGCCCCGTGGTTCCTGCACGCCGAGCCGGAAGAAGCGTCCCCTCTGCCGCGCGCCCCTGCGGGGGGGCTGATCGAGGCCGGGGAATGGCGCCTTGCGGAGGCTGCGCTGGCGGCAAACCTTGCGGCGCTGGCCTTCGATGCCGGGCGGCTGGCCGAGCGGCTGGCAGGGTCCGGCCCCGGTGCGGTGCAGCGGCTGGCGCAGGACGAGGCGGCGGCGCTCAGCTGGTGGACAGGGGACCGGATCGGGGCGGAGCGGCTGGCGCTGTGGACCTCGTACCGGATCGGGGCGGCGGAGGAGGACGGCGGCGCGGTGATCCGAACGGCCTGGGCGGCGCGGCGGCTTGCGGCGGCCTCGCCGCGCGGGGTGCGGGCCGCAGTGGCCGACCTGCTAGGGGCCGAGGGGCGTGGGGACCTCGACCTGGCCGAGGAGGTGGCGGCGGCAATCCGGGGGGTCGAGGATATGTCCGCCGTCACGCAGGGCTGTGCGCTGTTTCACCTGTGGCGCAGCCTGGACGAACGGCAGGAGCACCTCCGCGGGCTGGAGGCGGCGGTTCTGGGGTCCAGGGTGGCGGGGCAGGGACGCCTTCCGTTCCTGCCGCTGGCGCTAACGGGGTTCCGGGCACTCACGGCCAGTGGCAGGCCGGAGCCGCGGTTGCGGGCCTGGGCGCAGGGCGCGCATGGGGCGGTGCTGGCGGCGCTCATGTCGCTGGAGCGGCTGTCCGGGTGGCGGGAGCGGGCAGCGGCGGCGACGGCGGACCTGAGCGGGCGCACGCCCGCCCGGCTAATCGCGGCGCTGGCCGCCCGGCCGATGCTGGGGGCGGCCGAGGCCGAGGCCGAGACGGGTGCCAGCCGCGCAGCGGTGCTGCGCAACCTGGATCTACTGGTCGCTCGCGGCCTGGTGCGCGAGGTCACCGGGCAGGGCCGATTCCGCATCTGGGCGACAAAAATGTGAGGAAAGCAGGGCGCGGATCGCAAATGTCGTACTGCACCAAGGGGCGTCAGCCCGGCCGTACGCCGCAGCCTTGCGCAACGCGTGTATCGAATGGCCGGTGATCTCGGCTCTGATCGCCGATGTCGTGACGCGCACGAGCCGCGCGGCAGTCCAGCGAAACCTCAGCTGGACAGATGAAAGAGGTTTGATCCGCGAAGTGACGGGGCAAGGACGATTTCGGATGTGGCGCGCGTCCTTGCCCCGATGACTATCTCCGTCAAATCAAAACTACCTGCCTGCAGGCAGGAGCCCGCTTGCAAAGAGAAGCTGGTTTCAGCTTCTTGCCGCCCTCCAGACAACTGCGGCGATGGCAAAGAACAGGGCGGCCCCGAAGCCCCACACGCGGGCATAGCCAATCATGTCGCCCCATGGGGCCAAGGCATAGCCGATCGCCAAGGCGGTCCAGATGCACGCCACGCCAATCAACAGCCAGATATCTTCTTTCATGTCAGATCTCCTGTGGAATTTCCTGTCAGTGACCCATCTCGCCAGTGGCGATGAGGGGAACCGCTTGCAGCAACTCGAACCCAAGGGTGCTGAAGCCATACATGGCGACCGCAATCACGAGGATGGACACCGGCCCTGTCCAAGCAGCGTTGCGCCCGACGGGCAAGGCCTCCCATTGGACCGGAGCCCGGTAGGATGCCTCCGCTGTTTCCGACCGGCCGAACACCGAAGCCAGAGCGATCGCTGCATAGGCAAGGAGGGAGAGCGCCATGACGGTTCCGCCCAAGCCGACAAATCCCATGAGTGTCGACCAGACCGCAGGCGCTTCGCCGCCGTATGTGACATCCATCACCCGCCGCGGCACGCCCATGTAACCCGCAGCCACGCCCGCGCTGCCAAATACCAGAAGCCCTGCCGATGCCACCCACGGCAGCGACCGCAGCAGCCCCGGCGCACGAAGCGGGCGGCCAGTCAACTCTGGCAACAACGCCGTGAGTCCCGCGAGCAGCGACAGGCTGACGGTTCCCACCGTGAAGAAATGGAAGTACCCCGGAACGAAGAACGTATCCGACAGCAGCGGTGCCAGCTTCTCCTGGATCAGCACGAATGCCAGCGAGATGCCGAAGATCATGTTGACCACGGCCATGCTTGCCGCGTTTGTCGCGGGATGCTCCCACGGCAGCTTGCGCAACCAGCCGAACAGACCCGTTGCACCCGAGGCTCGCGCGTGAACCTCCAGCGTTGCGACGATCACCAGGAAGGCGGTCAGCGTCGGTACCGAAACGAACAGCGAGAGCGCCGAACCCGCCACCTTGACATACTCCGGCAGGCCGGGGTCGAGGAACATGTGGTATAGCGAGGTTGGCGGCACGAAGACGAGATACAGGCTGAAGACCAGCTTCGAGAATCTGGCACCAAACACCGACTTTGCGCCGGTCAGCACCTGCATCAGGATGTACCAGACAACCACCGTCGCCATGAGCGGCAAGTAATGCAGATTGTGGAACAGGATGTGCCAGCCTGTCTCCTGGCTTGCCGGAAAGGCGCCCAGTCCGGCGGCCCAGAGCAAGGCCGGCAGGAAGGCGTGAATTGCCGCAAAGCCGGTGACGATCAGAAAGCCGGCCCAGGCCAGAAGGGCAAAGCCAAGCGCGTCCAGAGACCGGCGGCGCCTGCGCCCGAGAGAGGGCAGAAGCGTGGCAATGGCGGACGCCGGGACCAGGATCAGACCAAGTCCCAGCAAGACATAGCCAAGGCTGAAGACCAGAGCGGTCATCGGTTCATCAACCAGTAGGTCGGCCTTGCCGTCGTATAGCGGGGGCGAACCCATCACCGAGGCCAGAAGCCCAAGGCCGAACCCCAGCACCATCGCAATGGATCCGGAAAGGGCCAATGGATGCTTGACCAGTCCGGTCTTCCCCCCGCCGTTCCCGCGCTCGGCGGCAGAAAACCCGAGCAGCAGGGCCGCCTGGGCGAAGTAGAGCCAGTAGAAGAAGGCACTGAGTCCGTGCACCGAAAGGAAACGGTAGCCGGACTCGGGCAGGACCGGCAGGAACCCGGCCCGGACAAGGGCGGTCAGCAGACCGCCCGCAAGGCCGATGATCAGCGCCACAAGTGCAGCGACAGCCAGAAAGATGACAATGCGCCGATCCTGACGAGGAAGCGAGCGCAACCGGGAAACGATTGTGTCAGACATTTGGAACCTCCCCTTCAGACGACGGTAATGCGGGCTTGCATGCCATCATGGCCGGGTCCGCAGTAGGATGTGCAATAGACGAGAAAACTGCCCGGTCGGGTGAACGTCATTTGCAGTTCCGTCTCGACCCCGGGGCCGAGGCGGATCATCCTGGCGCCTTCGCCGAACTGGATCGACGCGCCGTGGGTGACGTCGGCGGCCAGCATTCGGAAGCGATAGGGCCGGTCGACTTCCAGCCGGATGTCCGAGGGGTCAAAGTAGAAACGTTCGGCCAGCATGAGCACTTCGACGGGCGTGTCCATTCCTGCATGATCCGGCTCGGTGTGTGCTGCTTCCACATCAGAAGCCATCTCCATCCCGTCCATGTTCATGCCGGACATGGCTTCCGGATTGGCGACCGGCCTAGGATAGACGGATCCATCCGGCTCGCTGAAGCGGGCGACGAAATCGGCAAGCTCGGCCCGGAAGGCTTCGACATTCGATGTCGAAGCCATTCCGCCGTGACCCTCCATCGCCATCGCGGCAATCGAGTCCGAATCCGCAGCTGAGGTTTCTGCGTTGCGCAAAAATGCGAAGGGGTTTGGGGCTGCGCCGTAAGCGGCCCAGAGGCCGTAGAGGCTTACGCCACCAAAGCCCAACGTGGCGATGAATCCACGTCTTGTGGTGAAGTGTCTGTCGGGTTTCATGGTTCAATCCGTCATGTGGATGATCGCAGACGCGCGCAGCCGGCGTCTTTGCGCTTCGGTTCATCGGAGTGCATGCAGGTTCGCGGACGGGCACACGTCAGAGGTGCCAACGCTCAGCTCAGCTGCAGCGGCAGGACGTGGAAAACAGCGCCCTAGATTGCAATCGGTGGACGATATCCCGGAGAAACGGCAAGGCCGGAATGGTCTGCTCGGTCGAGACTCCAGGTCACAGCAGTCTCGATCGACACCAGCGGCGTCAGTGGATTGCCCTCGCCAAGACTGATCGAAATGCATCCGAGAAACGGACACGCCGGAAGGTGCGACGCATGCACTTTCGACGCGCCGCCGTCCATCTCACTAGCACCCATGTGTACTGAGGGGCCTAAATGCGACGCGATGGTGGCGCATTCGGTTGCTGTCGTGGCGTCGGACGCCTGGGACGGCTGCCCGACAAAGCCCAGTACGGCGACGGCAAGGGTGAGAAGCATCCGTAGAAAGATGCCATGCCAGGCTGGGGCATTTCTCCTTGTGCGGAAGTTTCGTTGGTGTTGCATTCTGCGCCTGACCAGTCAGCAATGGCCAATGCTCTCAGGCAAGACCTGACCTCGCCTTGACACAAGTCAAGTGCCCCGGTTTTTGCAACAATCAAGCGTGATCAGACCCGCATCCCTGTTTTCGTAGGCGCGTCGTCGGGCGATGCGGCGCATTCCGATTTGTCACGGTCCGAAGGGGGCAGGCGTGCCAACGTCAGGGCAAGACCCAACCATCCGATCAAGCTCGCGTCCGGAACGCGCCCGACATAGAGCGCGGCGATGTCAGGCGGGATGGTGGGAACGGAGCAAGCGGCACCTGCCGCCAGAAAATCCCACTGGTTGCCACGACAGCGGTAACGGCCCGCCTGGCTTGTCGGATCCAAGGAACAGCGGTCTGCATGAAGTCAATGTGTTTGAAGTATGGTCGCCGGACCGGAACGGTTTGCCGCAGACCGGCCGCCTTCGCTGTGGGCGTCGACTTGTTGCGGGCCCTCCAGCAGATCGGCAAGGATCGGACAGTCGGGACGGTGGTCGCCGCAGCATGCGTCAGCCAAGTGACGGAGCGTGTCCATCATCGCCTGCATCTCGCGAATACGAGTCTCAAGACCGGCGATCTGCTCCAGGGCGATCCGCTTCACGTCGGCGCTCTGCCGGGACCGGTCCTGCCAAAGTGCCAACAGTTCCTCGATTTTTTCGACCGGGAAACCAAGGTCGCGCGCCCTGCGAATGAAGCGCAGAACCTGCACGTCGGTCATCGTGTAGAGGCGATATCCTGACGTTGTTCGTCCCGCTGCCGGGATGAGACCGACGGACTCATAGTAGCGGATCATCTTGGCCGAGACGCCCGAGGCTTTTGAAGCTTCGCCGATGTTCATGCTGCAACTCCCGTGGGGGCAAACCGCCTGAGCCGCAGCGCGTTGCCGAGGACGAAGACCGAGGACAGCGCCATGGCGGCGGCGGCGATGATCGGCGACAGAAGGAGGCCGAAGGCGGGCCACAGCACCCCCGCAGCTACCGGGATCAGCAGCGCGTTGTAGATGAAGGCCCAGAACAGGTTCTGCCGGATGTTGCGCATCGTCGCTTTCGACAGCGCGATGGCGTCGGACACGGCGGTCAGCCGGCCGGTCATCAGCACCACATCCGCCGCCTCGATGGCGATGTCGGTGCCGGTGCCGACGGCGAGGCCCACATCCGCCTCGGCCAGCGCCGGGGCGTCGTTGATGCCGTCGCCGACATAGGCAAGCTGGCCGATACCTTTCAGCCGCTTCACCGCATCGACCTTGCCGTCGGGCAGCACCTCGGCCACCACCTCGTCGATGCCGAGCTGGCGGGCGATGGCGTTCCCGGTGCGGGCGTTGTCGCCGGTGATCATCGCGACCTTCAGACCAAGGGCGTGCAGCGCGCGGATCGCCTGTGGCGTGGTTTCCTTGATTGGGTCGGCGACGGCGAGGATCGCTGCCAGCTTCCCGTCGATGGCGGCATAGAGCGGCGACTTGCCCTGATCACCCATCTGCGCGGCGGCGTCGGCGAATTGGGCCACGTCAAGGCCGAGCTTGGTCATGTAGCGGTCGGCGCCGACCTCGATCCTTTGCCCGCCTGCCGTGGCGGTGACGCCAAAGCCGGTGACGGAGTCGAAAGAGGTGACTTCGGGCAGGGTCAGCCCGTCCACACCCGCCGCCGCGACGATGGCGCGGGCGATCGGGTGTTCCGATTTCGCCTCGACCGCCGCGACGGCGGCGAGGACGGCGGCACGGTCGAAGCCCGGCGCGAGCACGAGGTCGGTCAGCTTCGGCTTGCCCTCGGTGAGGGTGCCGGTCTTATCCAGCGCCACCACCTTGACGCCTTGCAGCGATTGCAGCGCCTCGCCCTTGCGGAACAGGACACCGAGTTCCGCGCCGCGCCCGGTGCCGACCATGATCGAGGTCGGCGTGGCCAGCCCCATGGCGCAGGGGCAGGCGATGATCAGCACGGCCACCGCGTTGACAAGGCCGAAGGTCAGCGCTGGATCGGGGCCGAAGACCAGCCAGACTGCGAAGGTCAGTGCGGCCAGCACCATCACGGCGGGCACGAACCACATCGTCACCTGATCGACCAGCGCCTGAATCGGGAGTTTCCCGCCCTGCGCCGCCTCGACCATGCGGATGATCTGGGCGAGCATCGTCGCCTCGCCAACCGCCGTGGCACGGAAGCTGAAGGCGCCGGTCTGGTTGACCGTGCCGCCAGTGACGGCGCTGCCTGCGATCTTTTCCACCGGCAGAGGTTCGCCCGAGATCATGCTTTCGTCGATCCAGCTATTCCCGTCGGTGACTTCGCCGTCGACCGGCACCTTCTCGCCCGGTCGGACCTCGACCACATCGCCGGGGCGGACCTCGGCAACGGGCAGTTCTACCGCGACACCGCCCCTGACGACGCGGGCGGTCTTGGCCTGCAACCCCACCAGCCGCTTGATTGCCTCCGATGTGCGGCCCTTGGCGCGGGCTTCAAGGTAGCGGCCGAGCAGGATCAGCGTCACGATCACTGCGGCCGCCTCGTAGTAGACGTTGATGGTGCCAGGGGGCAGCAGACCGGGGGCAAAGGTCGCCACCAGCGAATAGGCGTAGGCGGCGGAAGTGCCGACCGCGACCAGGCTGTTCATGTCGGGTGCCAGCCGCGCCAGCGCCGGGAAACCCTTGCGGAAGAAGCGCAGGCCGGGGCCGAAAAGCACGGCGCTGGCCAGGGCGAACTGGACATACCAGCTTGCCTGGAGGCCGATGCTGTTCACGATCGCCATGTGAATCGGCATGAACAGATGCCGACCCATCTCCAGCACGAAGACCGGCGCGGTCAGGGCGGCGGCAATCAGCACGTCGCGCTTGAGGCCAGCCTCTTCGGCGGCCTTTTTCGCCGCCGTCTCGTCCGACACAGCCATCGCCGGGGCGGCGGGACGGGCGTCGTAGCCCGCATCGGCCACCGCGCGCACCAGCGCCGCCGGATCGGCCGACCCCGTCACCGTCGCCCGCTCGGTCGCGAGGTTGACGACGGCTGAGGTCACACCCGGCACCGTTTTCAACGCCCGTTCCACGCGCGCAACGCACGAGGCGCAGGTCATCCCCTCGATCTCCAGATCGACGGGACGCACGGGAACGGCGTAGCCTGCCCCCTCCACCGCCTGCACCAGCGCCGCACGGTCCAGCGCCGGGCCGGTCACTTCGGCGCGCTCGGTCGCCAGGTTGACCGATGCCGCAGCCACCCCCGGCACCGCTTTCAGCGCCCGTTCGACATGTGCCACGCAGGAGGCGCAGGTCATGCCCTCGACTTCGATCACCATCCGGTCCGTGGCGGATACGGATGGTTGCCTTGCCTGCATGTTCATTGCGGGACTCCTTCCAAGGTGCTTCCGCGAACATAGATAGGGCTTCCCATCATGGGAAGGTCAAGGGCTAGCTTCTATTCCGTCTTCACGGCTTTGTGGGCTTGACCTTACAACCGTGGGAAGCCCTATCTCACAATGCATGAGGCAAAAACCTGAAGGAGGCACTCATGCAGTTCCATATCGAGAACATGACCTGCGGCGGCTGCGTGCGCAGCGTGACCAAGGCCATCCAGTCGGTCGATCCGGCAGCCGAAGTCAGCGCCGATCCCAGCACCCACAAGGTTGAAGTCAGATCGGAGACTCCCCGCGAGCGGCTGGCCGCAGCTCTGACCGAGGTCGGGTACGCGCCGGCCTGACGTAATCCAAGGAGAAAAGGAAAACAGAAATGAAGAAGCGCAGACTTGTGCTATCGGCAGCGGCCATTGCTCTCTTTGGCGGCCTTGCCATTGCCCAGACCATGGAGGGGATGGACCATTCCAACATGGGCGGAATGGGAGACATGGGCATGATGAGCCACATGTCGCTGATCCCGCCGGAACTGGCCGACAATCCGTCCGCACAGGCCTATGCCGCCGCGATGGACAAGATGATGGCCGACATGATGGTGCCCTATACCGGGGACGCGGATGTGGACTTCGTGCGCGGCATGATCCCGCATCACGAAGCGGCGGTCGCCATGGCGCAGATCCAGCTTGAGCACGGCAAGGATCCGGAAATCCGCAAGCTCGCGGAAGCGGTGATCGCGGCTCAGGAGGCCGAGATTACCCAGCTGAAGGCCTGGCTCGCCGCTCGCGGCCTGTAGGGCACTTCCGCGGCGTGCGGGGTGGCTTGCTCCCGGCCATCCCGCCGCCCGACGGGCGGGAGCACGGGATGGAAGCCTTCGGTTTCTTTCTTCGGTGCTTCCGGGGGCAGCAACACATCCCGAATGCGTTTGATGCAGCAGTGCAGCGGTCATGGCGCCATCCGCTCTCGAAAGCGCGTTCCGCAGGTCTGCTTGCTGCGGTCGAGAGAGAGCCGAGCGGCTCGGTAATCTCCAGCGGGTTCGTGCGTCGATAGAGGTGGCCTGTATGACGCGGCGAAGTGCAGCGCGTAACAGGACGCTGCGGCATAGGGGGATTGAGATGTTCGCAACCATTCGGCTTCCCGCTGCCGAAAGTGGTGCGGCGTCCGCCCCAGTTGCCGAGACGATGAAACCTGCACACGAAATGGCTAGGAGCATTGAGATGAGGGTTTGTAGTGTATCGTCCATCCTGCTGGCAGGTTTTTTGACTATCGGCGCGGCCAGCGGGCAGACCCCTCCGCCGGCGGACGACCCGCATCACCCGGCAGTCGATGAAGAAACGACCGCCACGGTCGAGGCGGAGGTCGCTCCGCAACCACAGCCTCCGAGCGGCGAAGCCGGAATGGGGGCAATGATGTCTCCCGAAATGATGCAGATGATGATGCAGATGATGGCGCAGCACCATCCAGCCGGTCAGATGCCCACGGCGGGAATGGCCGACGGAATGCAGTCCGGTATGGAAAGCGGATTGAGCCTGGAAGTGATCTTCGGCAAGGCAGCCTCCGCAGCCCCGGAGATGACGCCTGACAAGGTGCAATCCTTGCTTCAGGCTCAGCTTGACCGTCTGGGCAATCCGCGCCTGGTGCTTGGCGCCATCGGCGAGGCTCCCGATGGCAGCATCATTGCGGAAATCCGTACGGTTGATGGTGCGCTGGTGCAAAAGCTGGCGTTCAACCGCTTTCCGGGCTTAGTACGCCAGATCGACTGAGCGCCGGACGGCGGCGATGGAGAAGCAGAGATGCAAGGAAACCCCCCATCGTTTCGAACATTCAGCGACGATCGTTGCGCCGCCGCAGGACGTGTTCGACTTCCTCGACGACCCGGAGCGCATCGGCGCTCACATGTCCGGGGGGTCACCGATGATGCTGGGCGGCGCCATGCGGTATCGCCTGGATGAAGGCAGGGGCAGGGAGGTCGGATCGGTCATCCGCATTGATGGCCGGATGTTGGGTCTTGCACTGCATGTGGAAGAAGTGATTGCCGAGCGCGTTCCGCCTGTCCGCAAGATCTGGCAAACCGCCGGATACCAGAAGATGATCGTCATTCAGGACTATCGGATGGGGTTTGAGACCCATCCGGCCCCGGGCGGAACCGAATTGCGCGGTTTCATCGACTACACGCTGCCGCAGGGTGTGGTCGGCGGCCTGCTCGGGCTCTTGGCTGGGCCGCTTTATGCACGCTGGTGTGTGACGCGTATCGTCGACGGCACGCGGCAACATTTCGCTGCGCGCCGTCGCGGGTGATACTAGCGGCCCTCTGCCGCCGATCACCAGCGGGCAAGCGCACCGATGCCAAGCGCCGCATCGGTCAGGGCCATAGTGGCGAACGCCTCGGTCGCCAATCCCGTCAGCGCCCGGATGGCGTCGATCGTCTCAGGGATAACAATGGCCTGGTTGTCCACCATGTAGGCGTAGAACAATTCGTCCCCCTGCACGGTCAGCATGTCCTCCCAGAGCGCGACTTCGTAGAGGTTGTCGTGCGGGCGGCCCAGATCGGCCATCATCTCCTTCACGGCATTCAGCGCGTCGAGCCCGTCGTCCATGCGGATCAGCGCAATGCGCGACGAGGCGCGGAAGGCGTCTAGAACCTCCGCCTTGGTCGCGGCGCGGGTCATCTGCACCGACCAGTAATGCAGATGCGCCAGCGTCTCGGGCACCTTCACCGCCATCGTCACCACGTCCAGATCGGGATCGACGCTTTGCGCGTCGGGACCCTGGTGGCTGGGAATAGCGGGTTCCGGGACCAGCGTGTTCATGATGCCGCCGAGATGGCTTTCCCAGGGATCGGTCGCCCGACGGAGCAGCGTACCGCGCGCCCGTGCCAGCAGGCTCGCGCGTTTCAGAGCGTTGAGCGTGCGAACGATGGACGTGGTGTTGCAGGACACGACCCGGGTGCTGTCGCGGCCGATGGCACTGGCAAAGCTGGCCTCGGCGACGAAGGAATGGCCGGTGACCGAATGCTTCTCTCCTCCTTGGAGGATGAAGCGGATGCCACGTTTGCGGTAGGCCTCGACATTTGCTGCCGCGATCCGCTTTGGCGTGCAGTCCACCACCACATCCGCCTGCGCGAGCAGATCGTCGAGCGTGCCCGAGACGGCAAGATCGACGGCGCGCATCGCCGCCGCGTGATCCGCAGTTGCCCCGAACAGTGCAAAGCCCTTGGCCAAAGCCATCCGGGGGCGCCAGTCGGCGGATACGTCGCATACCCCGGCGAGCGCCATGTCGGGCTGCAGCACCACCGCATCGGCCACTCGCTTGCCGATGACGCCATAGCCGTTGACCGCGACGCGGACCTTTTTTGTGATGTTCATGCCGATTTCTCCTCTTTCAACCAGGACGGTCGACTGTTGCCACCGTCTCGTGCTTTCGATGTTGGCCGGCGTCAGCGGCGCGACGTCCCGCAGATGCGCAAGCTTCTTTCGGACCACCATTGTCCGGCCGCCGCGAAAGCCTGCGGCACCGCTGCAGTTGCTTTGGCCGCCTTTGGTCCTGAGCGGGTCGCCCATGCCCGAGGCCCGATCGCAACCGTTTCTTCAAACGCGTTCGAACAGGTCATTCATTTCGGTTCCTTCCTGCGTTTCGCGCAGTCTTGAAGAGATGCCAGGGTGCAGAGACGATTGCCGGAGCAACCGGTCAGTCCCCGGTGGGGGTATAGGTGAATGGGAACACGATACCCTTCGCCCGTCCGGGAAGAATGACATCGAAAGAAAGTTCAAGGGCTTGCCGGCTGGGAAGCTCCGCGAAGGCTCCCCAGGTCACAGTCCCGGCGATCAACATCGGTTCGAGGTTCAGCCGGGTGTTCCCGATGTGGCCAAGTTCCATGAGCTTGACCGACACGCGCGCCGCTTCGATCCGCGCGCCGGTTGTGGCATCGAACAGGGCGAGGACGAGATGATATTGATTGCGACCCTCGGGAACGCCGCCATGCATCGTGCCTTCGGAATGGGAGCTTGGATGACCCCGGACGATCGCGGCGGGCAAGACACCGAGGTAGGCGAGTACGTCGTCGACGACCATGGAATTGGCGTCGGCGGCATCCTGTGCTGGCGCGGACATGGGCAAGGCAAGAGCGGCGATTCCTGCACAGGAAAGCGCCAAAAGACTGCGTCGCGACAGCTGAGGCAGCGCGAGGGTCATGCCGTCGCTTCCCGCAGGCCTTGGGGGAGCGGTGCGTTCGGGGAGCGGCGTACCACGCCTTCGAGCCGTGTCCGCTTCAGAAGCAGGGCGTTGACCGCGACCAGGGCCGAACTGCCCGACATCGAGATCGCGGCAACTTCGGGGCTGATCGTGAAGGGGTAGAACACGCCCGCCGCCACTGGAAACGCCACGACGTTGTAGGCTACCGCCCAGAACAGGTTCTGGTGCATCTTTCGCAGGGTCGCGCGCGACAGCACGATCGCGCCCAGCACGTCATAGGGATCGCTCTTCATCAGCACCACGTCGGCGCTTTCCATCGCCACATCGGTGCCCGCACCAATGGCGAAGCCGACATCGGCCTGGGTCAGCGCCGGGGCGTCGTTGACGCCGTCCCCCACCATGCCGACCTTCTTGCCCTGCGCCTGCAATTCCTTGACCTTGTCGGCCTTCTGCCCCGGCAGGACATCCGCGAGCACGATGTCAATGCCCAGTTCGCCCGCGATGCGCGCCGCCGTTCCGGCGTTGTCTCCGGTCAGCATGGCGACCTGGACTCCGCGTTCGCGCAGCTTGGCCACGGTTTCCTTGGCACTGGGGCGCAGCGCGTCGGCAATCGCGATCAGGCCAAGGATGCGGCCACCCTCGGCGACATGCACCACCGTCCGGCCCGCGCCCTTCAGCGTGTCGGCGCGGTCGGTCAAGGCACCGAGCGACACCTTCTCCTCGTCCATCAGCCGCCGGTTGCCGACCAGCACCGCCTTGCCCGCCACCTCGGCCTTGGCACCGCGACCGTCGAGGGTCTCGAATGCCGTCATCGCGCCAAGCGTCAGGTTCTCGGCGCGTTCGACGATGGCAACGGCAAGCGGATGGTCTGAGCCCTTGTCCACCGCCGCCGCCGCCGCCAGAACCTCGTCCTCGGTCCGGCCTTCGGTGGCCACCACTTCGACGACCTTGGGCTGGCCCATGGTCAGGGTGCCGGTCTTGTCGAAGATCACCACGTCAAGTTTCGTGGCATCCTCCAGGGCGCTGGCATTCTTGAACAGGATGCCGTTCATCGCGCCAAGGCCGGTGCCGACCATGACCGCCATCGGCGTCGCCAGCCCCAGGGCATCGGGGCAGGCGATGACGAAGACAGTGATCGTCAGCGTCAGCGCGAACAGGAGTTCGGCCCCGATCCAGCCATACCAGACGGCAAAGGTGCCGACGCCGATGACGATGGCGACCAGCACCAGCCACTGCGAGGCCCGGTCGGCCAGAAGCTGCGCCGGGGCCTTGGAGTTCTGCGCCTCCTGCACCAGCTTGACGATCTGCGCCAGTGCTGTGTCGGCGCCGACCTTGGTGGCGGTATAGCGGAAGGTGCCCGACTTGTTGATCGTGGCCCCGATCACCATGCTGCCGACGCCCTTCTGCACCGGCATGGATTCCCCAGTCAGCATCGACTCGTCGACCAGAGACGTACCCTCGATCACTTCGCCATCAACGGGGATCTTGTTGCCGGGCCGGATCACCACAGTTTCGCCTTGCAGGACCTCGGCTGTCGGCATTTCGACCTCGCGGCCGTCGCGGATCACCGTCGCCATCGGCGGGGCGAGGTCGAGGAGCGCCCTGATCGCCTCGGACGCCCCGGCGCGGGCCCGCATCTCGAGCCAGTGGCCGAGCAGGATGAACACCAGAAGGACCGCAACCGCCTCGTAGAACTGCACGCCGGGAAAAAAGAAGGTCGAGCCGACGCTGAAGGCATATCCTGTGCCAACCGACAGTACGACCAGCACCGCCATGTTCAGGATGCCGTTCCGTAGCGCCCGCCAGGCGGCGACGACAAAGGGCCAGACCGGCCAGATCACCGCGATGCTCGCCAGGATGAACAGCCAGAGGTCAAGCCGCAGGCCAAAGGGCGGGGCGGGGGGGGTGAACATGCCGCCCATCGGGGAGTAGATGAAGATCGGGATGGTGAAGACCAGCGCCACCCAGAAGCGGTTGCGCATGTCGCGCACCATCGACTGCATGTCGCCCGACCCGTGGCCCATCTCATGCGCCATCTCGTCATGGGCGGTGGGGTGGGCGATGGCGGATTTCGCCATGCCGGGCAACATTCTGGGCATCGAAGCCATGTCATGCCCGGCATGCACCGAAGCTCCGGCCGCCGCCTGGCCCTCATGGCTGCCGTGTTCGGCACAGACATGCCGCGGCAGCACTTCGCCCGCGCAGTGGTAGCCGCAGTCCTCGACAGCCTGACGCAGCGCTTCCACGCTGGTCCTGCTGTCGTCGAAGGTGACGCTGATCGACAGGCCGACCGGACTGGCAGAGGCAGACAGCACACCCGGCAGTGCGGCAAGCTGCTTTTCGATGCCGAGATGGCCCAGCCGATCCGCCGAAGCGTTGAAGTCGAGTGTGGCCGTGGTTGTCATTGTACGTCGTCCCTCGTTGGCTGATCTGGGCTGCGGCGCGCCGGGCATTGCGGCGCGTCGCAGTGGCGTTCCGTCAGGAGCAGCAGCAACCTGAGCCGTGCTTCGCTTTCGGCCTGTCTGCGGACGCGTCGGCGCCTGTCGCCTTGGCCCGCTCGACATGCTGGTCGTTTGATGCGCGTTCGGACGATGTGGCGTCAAGGCCATGCTCTCCGTGCGACCCACAGCAGCCGCCTGCGGCAGATTTCGTCTCTGCTTGCAGTCTGGTTTCCGGTTTGGTCATTCTGGATCTCCAGGGTCAGGGGTTGATCTTTCGGCGGACTGTCCCGCTCAGGGGACTCGCCGTGGTAAGGACGCGGCGCGTCCGCGACCATTACACCGGCGAACCCTCTGCAGATCCTCCGGAAGTCAGCCTGAGCGTTCGCGCCCTGTCGCAGGCACAGTCAAGAAAGCCGTGCTCCGGGCAGGTCAGGCACATGGCGACCAGCAGGTCCCGCAGCTTTGCGCGCGCGCGATGCAAACGGACCGCAAGTGTCGCTTCGCTGATGTTCAGGGCGCGGGCGACTTCCGCTCGCGGCTGCTCGTCAAGATCAATCCGCCAGACAATGTCGGCCGCCGCCGGGGGAAGAAGGCTGATCACATCCCGCAGGCACGCGCAGACGGCGACATCGACCTCACCGTCGGGACCGGCCGCGGGATCTGCTTCCTCTGACGGAGTGGCGGGCACTTCCTGACTGCGCCGACGACTGGAACGCCTATGATGGTCCGCGATAGCAGTCGAGAGCAGGCGGCTCAGCCAGCCACGCACATTTTGCGCGTCGCGCAGATCGTCGGCGCGCCTGATCGCTCGCAAAGAAAATTCCTGCATCACGTCGCGTGCTTCATCGGCATTCCTCAACCGATTGACGAGGAATCCGAAAATCCGGCGATGGCCCTCGACTAAGGCTGCTTCGACCGCTGCGCGCTGCGCGCTGACTCCGGGATTTGGGTGCTGATCCTGATCGTCACTGACCTTGGCCGTCCTGATAGTACCCGTCATGCGAAACCTTCTTCTCCTGTTCGGGTAACGTGCGGACCCGGCACCCGGACAGAGAAGCCGGAAAAATCGGGATTGGAGCCCGCCGCTGTCCCGATTGCGCCAGTGTGGCCGGACGGGCCCGTCAGCGCGTCGCGCAAGGCGCGACGGGCGCGCAGGATACGGACGTTCAGCGTTCCGATCGAGACGTTCAACTGGCGCGCAAGAGCGTCTCTGGTCTGATCACGCAAATAAAGGCCACGGATCAGCTCTGCCTGGTCGGGACGGATGCGCGCCAGGGCCTGCTCAATGTCCGTCAACTGCCCGTCAGCCGAATCGGCTTCTGCCAAGTCTGGCTCCATGCCGTCAGATGCGGAAAGCGCGGTAGTGTGGATTGCGTAGGTGGCATCGGCCCGGCGGCGCGCATCACACCGACGGTAATGATCAAAAAGTGTATTGCGCAACACGCGGGATAGCCAAGCTTCGGTGTTGTGAATCGTGCCGACGCGGCGGGAAGCCCGAATGACCTTCAGGTTGAAGTCCTGCAGAAGATCTTCCGCAGTGTCCGGGTCGCTCACCCGGCGGCGCAGATAGTTCAGGTAGTTACCGCGTCTGGCGACAATTCTTGTGCACGGGTCGGGCTCAACGGGCTGCGGAAGCGGGAGGTCGGACCGAAAGATCTCGGTGTAAAGCATGGCGATTTCCGTTCGCAAAGTCTCGTGAATGGAACCCGGTCATGACAATGACGATCGACGATGATCAGCCAACGGCAGACGGAATTCCGGTTTCAGGCGAGTTGCGAAACGGCGTTTGGTGGACGAAGCAGTCCGCTTGGCCGATGCTGAGTTCGGCACGAGAGTTCCAGACGCACCCAGTGGCTTCCGAGAGCGACGATCGGCACAGGCGCGTTGCCTGATCCGCTGGCCGGAACGGCATATTGAAGATGGCAATGACTACCGAGACTGCCAGACGAAGTGGGGCATTCATGCGGAGACATTGCTGCTACATTCACGATGGCAGATCTGTGTTGGTCGCTCTGCCTTGCCTGATGCGGCTCCATCGGGGCCACGGAACCGAGCATTATCGCCAAGCCCAGTATTGCGACGAGGAACGCCATGCAGATTGCATGCGCTTCCCGGCGGAAATCTGATGGGGCGTTGGATGTCATGTAGTCACTCTACGTCGCGTGGACGAGAGCAACATTGACCAAGATCAACCCGTGCAGAGGCATGTCGAGGGCGGAGCGGATGAACCAAATGTCGCCGATAGCCTGTAATATCTCGGCAGCTTGAGCGTCTCCTTCCATGCACGGCCAGCAAATGCGTGACCTTGGAGGCAAGCAATGCATCAGCATGATCAAACACAGAAGCCGGATGACCCCGCAGCGTGGTACAAGACACGTTGGGGATTGGCATTGGTTGGGTTCGTTGCGCTGAGCGCGCTGCTCCTCCTTTACGAGCACCGGCTGCACATTCCCTTTGGAAATCTGCTGGTGATCTTGCCGCTGTTCGCCTGTATCGGCCTGCATTCCCTGATGCACGGCGGGCACGGCGGCCATGGCGGGCGCGGAGGCCACAGCGGTCTTGGCGGTCGGTCAGGCGATGTCACCGGCCCGGCGACGGAGAAGCCTCCCGAAAACAGCGAGGGAGGCCCGCGATGACCCCGGATACCGCACCTGCCTACGGGCTATGGCTTCTCGCGTTTGTAAATGCGGCCGTCTTCATCATGTTTGCCTTGAGTTTTAGCAAGCCGCAGACGCCGAGGGATTGGCGCAGCTTTGGCGCGTTCAGCGCTTTTCTGGTCGCTCTCTTTGCCGAGATGTACGGCTTTCCGCTGACCATCTATCTGCTTTCTGGCTGGCTTGGCACCACCTACCCTGGCATCGACTGGTTCTCGCACGATGCTGGCCACCTGCCCGAGATGATGTTCGGCTGGCGAGGCAGTCCGCATTTTGGACCGTTCCACCTTCTGAGCTACTTGCTGATCGGTGGAGGTTTCTGGCTGCTCTCGGTCGCGTGGCCGGTGCTTTACAAGGCGCAGCGCGCCGGGCGGCTGGCCACGACCGGGCCCTACGCCCGCATCCGGCATCCGCAGTATGTGGGCTTTGTGCTGATCCTGACCGGCTTTCTGGTGCAGTGGCCAACCATCCTGACCTTGGCGATGTATCCGGTGCTTGTCTGGATGTACCTCCGCCTTGCCCGCAGCGAGGAGGCCGAGGCGCGCGAGCGGTTTGGCGCGGAATATGACGCCTGGGCAAGCCGGGTGCCTGCCTACTTGCCGACAAGCCGTCCCGAAAGCGGGGCGACTTCCTGATCGTCGGCCTCTCCCAACAAGGGCGGCGGCGCAGAGGCTCTATTCCCGCCCGAGCAGAATGGAACACAGAATGAGCGACATCGACACCAACTCGGGAACCGACCGGCTGGCCGACCGCTTTCCGACCGCCTACACGATCCTCTTCGCGCTGATCGTGCTGGTCGCGGGCCTGACCTGGGTCATCCCCGCCGGCCGCTTCGACCGGGTGGAGAACGAGGCCGTCGGCCGCGAGATCGCGGTCGCGGGCACCTACAAGACGGTCGAGGCCAACCCGCAGGGGGTCATCGACATCGTGATGGCGCCGGTCGCGGGCTTCTACGATCCCGACAGCTATGCCGCCAACGCCATCGACGTGGCGCTGTTCGTCCTGCTGTTGGGCGGGTTCCTGGGGGTCGTGAACGCCACCGGCGCCATCGACACCGGCATCCGCCGGGCGATGTCCGGGCTGAAGGGGCGCGAGATCTGGATGATCCCCTTCCTGATGAGCCTCTTCGCGCTTGGCGGCACGACCTATGGCATGGCCGAGGAAACGCTGGCCTTCTACGGGCTTCTGGTGCCGGTGATGATCGCGGCGGGCTATGACTCGGTGACCGGTGCGGCGATCATCCTGCTGGGGGCCGGGATCGGCACGCTCGGCTCGACGATCAACCCCTTCGCCACGGTGATCGCCTCGAACGCCGCGGGCGTGGCCTTCACCGAGGGGCTGGCGCTGCGGCTGGTGATCCTGCTGGGCGGGCTGGTCATCTGCATCGCCTATGTCATGCGCTATGCGGCCCGCGTCCAGCGCGATCCGTCGCGGTCGCGGGTGGCCGACCTTGCCGCCGACCACCGCGCCGCCTTTACCGATGCCAGTGGGAAAAGTGCGGGTGACATGCTGACCGGCACCCAGTCGGTCGTCCTTGTCCTCTTTGCGCTGACCTTCGTCGCGCTGATCTGGGGGGTATCCTCGCAGGGCTGGTGGATGGCGCAGATGAGCGCGCTGTTCTTCGCCGCCGCCATCGTCGTCGGGCTGGTCGGACGGCTGGGCGAAAAGCGGCTGACCGGCGCCTTCATCGACGGGGCGCGCGACCTGCTGGGCGTGGCGCTGGTAATCGGGCTGGCGCGCGGCATCGTGGTGGTGATGGAACAGGGGCTGATCGCCGACACCATCCTGAACGCCGCCGCCGGGGCCGTCTCGGGCCTCTCGGACCTCGCGTTCATCAACCTTCTCTACTGGATCCAGGTGGGGATGAGTTTCTTCGTTCCGTCCTCCTCGGGCCTTGCGGTGCTGTCGATGCCGATCCTGGCGCCCTTGTCGGACTTTGCCGGGGTCGACCGGTCACTGGCCGTCACCGCCTATCAGTCGGCCAACGGGCTGGTGAACCTGATCAACCCGACCTTCGCGGTGGTGATCGGCGGGCTGGCCATCGCGCGGGTGCCTTACGAGCGCTGGCTGGGGTTTGTCTGGCCGCTCCTGCTGATCCTGACTGTCTTCATCATGGCCGCGCTCAGCGTCGCCACCTATCTCTGACCGGAGACTCCCCATGTCCGAACCAACCCTCGGCGTCCATTCCGAGTCCGGCCGACTGCGCCAGGTGATCGTCTGTCGCCCCGGCCTCGCCCACCGCCGCCTGACGCCGGAAAACTGCGACGATCTTCTGTTCGACGACGTGTTCTGGGTCAAGCAGGCGATCAGGGACCACGCGGTCTTCACCGACCTGATGCGCGCCGAAGGCATCGATGTGCTGGACGCGAACGACCTTCTGGCGGAAACGCTGGACATCCCGGCGGGCCGCGCCTTCGTCCTTGACCACCGGATCACGCTGACCACCGTGGGCGCGGGCATGGTGGAACCCCTGCGCCTGTGGATGGAGGCACTGCCGGGGGCCGATCTGGCGCGCTGGCTGATCGGCGGGCTGACGGTGGGCGACCTGCCCTTTGCCCCAGAGGGGTTGTTCGGGGCCTGGCTTGGCAAGGCGGGCTTCATTCTGCCACCCTTGCCCAACATGATCTTCACCCGCGACAACAGCGCCTTCGTCCACGGCGGCGTGTCGCTGAACCCGATGTTCTGGGCAGCGCGGAAGCCCGAGACGCTGCTCACCACCGCGATCTACCGCCACCATCCGAAATTCGCCGGCCGGGTGCGCGAGTTGTTCGGCGATCCCACCCGCGATTTCGGCCCGGCGAGCCTTGAGGGCGGCGACATCATGCCGGTGGGCCGCGACACCGTGCTGGTCGGCATGGGCGAGCGATCCTCGGCCCAGGGCATCGGGCTTTTCGCGCAGGCTTTGTTCGACCAGGGCGCGGCGTCCCGCGTCGTCGCCTGTCGCCTGCCGCGCACCCGCTCGGCGATGCATCTCGACACCGTGTTCACCTTCTGCGGCGGCGATGTGGTGACAACGTTCAAGGAGGTCGCCGACGGCATCACCTGCTTCGACCTGCGCCCCGACGGGCCGGGCAAGCCGTTCCGCGTCACCGAGGACCGCCGCCCGATCTTCGAGGTCGTGGCCGAGATCATCGGTTACAAGAAGCTCAGGATCGTGCCCACCGGCGGCAGCGACCCGGCCGAGCGCGCCCGCGAACAGTGGAACGACGGCAACAACGTGGTGGCGCTCCGCCCCGGCGTGATCGTCGGCTACGACCGCAACGACGACACCAACGCCATGCTGCGCGCCGAAGGCATCGACGTGCGCGAGATGCCGGGGGCCGAGCTTGGCCGGGGCCGGGGTGGCGGCCATTGCATGACATGTCCGACGATCCGCGACCCGGCCTGACACCGAAGGAAAAGAACCATGAGCTTCAACCTGCGCAACCGTCATTTCCTGACCCTGCGGGACTATACCCCGGCGGAAGTCGGCTTCCTGCTGAAACTCTCCGCCGACCTCAAGGCCGCCAAATACGCCGGGACCGAACAGCCGCTGCTGAAGGGCCGCGAGATCGCGCTGATCTTCGAGAAGGATTCCACCCGCACTCGCGTCGGCTTCGAGGTCGCCGCCCATGACCAGGGCGCACATGTCACCTATCTCGGCCCCACGGGCAGCCACATCGGCCACAAGGAGAGCGTGAAGGACACTGCCCGTGTCCTGGGCCGGGTCTATGACGCGATCGAATATCGCGGTTTCGGCCAGGAGATCGTCGAGACGCTGGCCCGGCACGCGGGCGTGCCGGTCTACAACGGCCTGACCGACCAGTTCCACCCGACCCAGGTGCTGGCCGATTTCCTTACTATGCAGGAACATGCCGAAAAGCCGCTGAGGAAGATCGCCTTCGCCTTCCTTGGCGATGCGGGCAACAACGTCGGCGAAAGCCTGTTGATCGGCGGGGCCAAGATGGGCATGGACGTGCGGTTGGGCGGGCCCAAGGCCTGCTGGCCGAAGAAACCGGTGATCGACGAGGCCGAGGCCATCGCGAAGGAGACCGGCGCGCGGATCACCGTGACCAAGGACCCGGACGAAGCGGTGAAGGGCGCGGATTTCCTGTATACCGATGTCTGGCTGTCGATGGGCGAGGCCAAGGAAAAATGGGCCGAACGCATCAAGCTGCTGACCCCCTGGCGGATCGACGCTGCGATGATGGCCCGCACCGGCAACCCGCGGGCGCGGTTCATGCACTGCCTGCCGGCCTTCCACAACACCGAAACGGCGGTAGGCCGCGAGATCGCCGAAACGTTCGGCCTGACCGAGATGGAGGTCAGCGACGAGGTGTTCGAAAGCCCGGCCTCGGTGGTATTCGACCAGGCCGAGAACCGGCTGCACACGATCAAGGCGGTGCTGGTCGCCACGCTGGGGGGCTGAGGCGATGCTGGTGGTCGCGGCGCTTGGCGGCAACGCGCTTTTGCGCCGGGGCGAGCCGATGACGGCGGAAGCTCAGCGCGCCAATGCGGCGCGGGCGGCGGTGGCATTGGCCGGGCTGGTGCGGGCCGGGCATGATCTGGTGGTGACCCATGGCAACGGCCCGCAGGTCGGCCTCTTGGCCTTGCAGGGTGCGGCCTACAGGCCCGATGCGCCCGATCCGCTGGACCTGCTGGGCGCCGAAACCGAAGGCATGATCGGCTATCTGATCGAGCAGGAGCTGGAAAACGCCCTTGGCCACGACCGCCCGGTCGCAGCGCTGCTGACGCAGGTGCTGGTCGATCCTGCCGATCCCGCCTTTGCCCGCCCGACCAAGCCTGTCGGCCCGGTCTATGCCGAGGCCGAGGCAAAGCGGCTGGCGACCGCGCGCGGCTGGACCGTCGCCCCGGATGGTGCGTCGTGGCGGCGGGTCGTGCCTTCGCCGAAGCCGGTCGAAATCCCCGACCTGCAGGTGATCCGCCTGCTTCTGGCGCAGGGCGTGGTGGTGATCTGCGCGGGCGGCGGTGGCATTCCGGTGGTGCGGCGGGTCGACGGCAGCCTTTCAGGCATCGAGGCGGTGATCGACAAGGACCATGCCAGCGCGCTTCTGGCCCGAAACCTCGGGGCCGATGCCCTGCTCATGCTGACCGATGTGGACGGCGTGCAGGACGCCTTCGGCACGCCCGCTGCGCGCCGCATCCCGCGCCTCACCGCAGCCGAGGCGCAGCGGATGGCGCTGCCCGCGGGCTCGATGGGGCCGAAGGTCGCTGCCGGGCTGGCCTTCGTCGCTGCGGGTGGCAGGCTGGCGGGCATCGGTCGGCTGGAGGACGCGGGCGCGATCCTCATCGGCGCGGCCGGAACAGCGATCTCGGGATAGGGAAAGGACAAGTCCATGTGTCTTTCGGCAACGGTCAGTTTCACCGCCAGCGCACTGCTCACGGCGGGCGGGGCGGCCATCATCGTCAAGGCCGCGCGCAGCAACTGGCGCTACCTGCCGATCGGGCTGATGCCGCTTTTTGCCGGCATCCAGCAGTTCACCGAGGGCTTCGTCTGGGTCGGCGTCAACAGCGGCGACCACGGCACGATGGTCTGGGGCGCGATGGGCTTCATCTTCTTCACCTGGTTCATGTGGCCGTTCTGGATTCCCTTCTCGGTCTGGGTGCTGGAGCCGTCGGACAGCCGCCGCCGTCCGTGGTTCCTGGCGATGACCGGCGTGGGGCTGCTGCTTGGCCTGCTGCTCTACATTCCGCACGGCTTCGGCACCGACTGGCTGGTGGTCACGGTCAACCGCGACTCCCTGGCCTACGAAAACTCGATGCTGCTGGACCAGTTCCTGCCGCGCTGGGTCAGCTACGCGCTCTATGTCTTCCTGATCATCGCGCCGCCCGCCCTGTCGCGCTACCGGCACATGCGGCATTTTGCGCTGACAGTGGCGGTGGTGGTGATCGTTGACGTGACGCTCTTGCGCTATGCCTACATTTCGTTCTTCTGCCTCTTGGCGGGTCTGGCGACGATTCACCTCGCCTGGATCATCCTGACCAACAAATGCGCCGAAGAGTGTCCGGAACTCTTCGGACATCAGGCCGCGCCGGGCCGGGTCTGATCGGTGCCGGAAGGCACGGATGTAATCGCAGGCTGCCGTGCGCGTCTATTGACATATGAAACGCATCCGACCGGAGGATCCGAAATGACTCGTCCCGACTTCAGGCCGCTGTCAATCGTGCCGATGGGCGTCACCTTGTCTGGCTTTCTTTCGGCCACTTACGTCCTTTGCCTGCTCGCGGCGCTCGTCCTTCCGCCGCAGGGGATGCGCAGTGTATTGGAAGCGGTCATACCGGGCTTTGTCTGGCTGACCGCCACCAGTGCCGTCCTTGGGCTGCTTTGGGCCGTCTTCATCGGCTGGTACATTGCCGTCCTCTTCGTGCCGATCCGCAATTTCGCCTTCCGGCGGTTCGCCTGACGCAAGAAGCCGGAGCAACCAGCATGACGCCGCTTCCCCTGATCCTTCCGCTGCCAGGCAACGAGCGCTTTGCGCAGGATCTCGCCGCCTTCGGCGGAGAGGTCGGCGCAATCGAGACCCGGCGTTTTCCGGACGGCGAGACCTATCTGCGGCTGCTGTCGCCGGTGGCGGGGCGCGCGGTTGACCTGGTCGCCACGCTCGCCGGGCCGGACCCCGACTTCCTGCGCCTCGCCTTCGCCGCGGATGCTGCGCGGACGCAGGGGGCGGCGCGGGTGCGTCTGGTCGCGCCCTATCTTGCCTACATGCGCCAGGACAAAGCCTTCCGCTCCGGCGAGGCGGTGACCTCGGACACCTTCGCGCGGCTGGTCTCGTCGCTGTTCGACGGGCTGGTGACGGTCGACCCGCACCTGCACCGCCGGGCGGCGCTGACCGAGCTTTACAGCATTCCGGCGGCGGCGGTGCGGGCCGCCCCGGCGCTGGCCGACTGGATCGCCGCCGAAGTGCCGCGCCCGCTCCTGATCGGTCCGGATTCCGAAAGCGCACAATGGGTTGAAGCCATCGCCGAGCGGATCAGCGCGCCCTGGGCGGTGATGGAAAAGACCCGGCGCGGCGACTACGACGTGTCGGTAGAACTGCCCGACCTTGCCGGACATGCCATCTGCACCCCGGTGCTGGTCGACGACATCGCCTCGTCGGGGCGCACGCTGATCGCGGCGGCGGGGCTTCTGGCGGCGCGCGGCATGGCGCGGCCGGTCTGCGCCGTGGTCCACGCGCTGTTTGCCGGCGACGCCTATCCGCGGCTTCAGGCGGTCGCGGCGCGGGTGGTCTCCTGCGACAGCGTGCCCCATCCGTCGAACGCGATCCCGCTTGCCCCGCTTGTCGCGGCGGCACTGGCGGCGCTGCCCGAGCGGTCCGGAACCTGACAGGAGAATGCCCATGCTGACCCTCACCACCCACGGCGCCGCTGGAACCGTCACCGGATCGCGTCATCTTCTGACCCGCGGTAACCAGCGCATCCTGGTCGACTGCGGCATGTTCCAGGGCCTGAAGAACCTGCGCGACCTGAACTGGGAGCCGTTTCCGGTCGAACCGCGGTCGATCGGCGCGGTGGTCTTGACCCATGCCCATCTCGACCATTCCGGCTATCTGCCGAAGCTGGTGGCCGACGGCTTTCGCGGCCCGATCTACGCCACGCCCTCCACCCGGGCGGTGGCCGAACTCATCCTGCGCGACAGCGGCCACCTGCAGGAAAAGGACGCCGAATACGCCAATCGCAAGGGTTTTGCCAAGCACAAGCCCGCCAAGCCACTCTACGGCGTCAAGGAGGCCGAACAGGCGCTGAAGGCCTTTGTCGATGTCGATTTCCATGCGCCGACGACGATCCTCGGCGATGCGGAACTGACCTACCGGCACGCGGGCCACATCCTTGGCGCGGCGACCGCCGGCATCGACTGGGGCGGGCGCAAGGTGGTGTTCTCGGGCGATCTTGGCCGCTACGGCGACGAGGTGATGGTCGATCCCGAAGCGGTGGAGGAGGCCGACCATATCGTCATCGAATCCACCTACGGCAACCGCAGCCACGACCAGACCGACCCGGCCGAGGCGCTTGCGGCACTGATCTCGCGCACCGCCGCACGCGGCGGCACGGTGGTGATCCCGGCCTTCGCGGTCGGGCGGGCGCAGAGCCTGCTCTACTACATCTGGAAGCTGAAGCAGGGCGGGCGGTTCCGCGACCTGCCGGTCTATCTCGACAGTCCGATGGCGATCAACGCCAGCGAACTGCTGTGCACCTATCCCGACGACCACCGGCTGTCGCCCGGCATCTGCCGCGACGCCTGCGCCATCGCCACCTATGTCCGCGATGTCGAAGGGTCGAAGGCGATCACCGCCAATGCCTACCCGAAGATCGTGATTTCGGCCAGCGGCATGGCCACCGGCGGCCGCGTCCTGCACCATATCCGCGCCTTCGCGCCCGACCGGCGCAACCTGATCCTGTTCTCGGGCTTCCAGGCGGCGGGGACGCGCGGGCGCTCGATGGTCGACGGCGCTTCCGAAGTGAAGATGTTCGGCGAATGGGTGCCGGTGCGGGCCGAGGTCGCCAACCTGCCGATGCTGTCGGCCCATGCGGATGCGGGCGAGCTCTTGCGCTGGCTGGGCGGCTTCCGCGCCGCGCCGAAGCATGTCACCATTGTCCACGGCGAGCCCGACGCGGCCGAGGCGCTGCGGGTGAAGATCAGCCGCGAACTGGGCTGGCGCGCGGATGCGGCGCGACAGGGGCAGGAGTTCACGCTTTGACCCTTCGGGACGGCGGCGATCCGGCCCCGGCGCCGATGCGGCTGGTCCGGGTCGGGCTGCACAGCCAGGGCGAGCCATTGGCCCTGATGCGGACCGATTGCCATGTCTGCCGCTCCGAGGGGCTTCACGCCCGCGCCAGGGTCGAGATCGCGACCGGCGGGCGGCGCGTGACGGCACGGCTGCTTCAGGTCGAGGCGGGGCTTCTGAACCCGCACGAGATCGGCCTGTCGGAGGACGCCTGGATGCGCCTTGGTGCGACCGAGGGCGCGGTGGCGACGGTCCGCCCCGCCCCGCCGGCAGCGTCGATGTCGCTGGTGCGGCACAAGCTCTACGGCGGCGCGCTGGCGCAGAAAGATTTCACGGCGATCCTGGGCGATGTGCAGGCTGGGCTTCTGAGCGACGTCCAGCTTGCCACCTTCCTTTCAGCCGGGGCTGCGCTGCCGCTGGATGACGAGGAAACCACTGCGCTGACGCGCGCCATGGTCGTGGTCGGCGACCGGTTGTCCTGGGACGCGCCGCGCGTCATGGACAAGCATTGCGTCGGCGGGCTGCCGGGCAACCGTACGACGCCGATCGTGGTGGCGATCGCCGCGGCCTGCGGTCTGGTGATCCCCAAGACCTCGTCGCGCGCCATCACCTCGCCCGCCGGAACGGCCGACACGATGGAGACGCTGGCGCCGGTCGATCTCGACCTGCCCGCGATCCGCCGCGTGGTGGAAGCCGAGGGCGGGTGCATTGTCTGGGGCGGCGCGGTCCGGCTCAGCCCGGCCGACGACGCCTTCGTGCGGATCGAGCGCGAGATCGACATCGACGCCGAAGGTCAGCTTATCGCCTCTGTCCTGTCGAAGAAGGTCGCCGCCGGATCAACCCATGTCGTCATCGACATTCCCGTCGGCCCGACCGCCAAAGTGCGGACCGCCGAGGCGGCGCGTGGGCTCGCGACCCGGCTGTCGCTGGTGGGCG
Source organism: Tabrizicola soli (assembly GCF_015999335.1). GTDB lineage: Bacteria > Pseudomonadota > Alphaproteobacteria > Rhodobacterales > Rhodobacteraceae > Tabrizicola > Tabrizicola soli. The sequence continues at coordinate 94,034 of NZ_JAEACP010000019.1, forward strand.
CAAGGCTGGGCCTGAAGGTTGCTTGCCTACTGACCGACGGAAGCCAGCCGGTCGGGCGCGGCATCGGCCCAGCCCCGGAGGCGCGGGACGTTCTTGCCGTCCTGCGCGGCGAGCCCGAAGCGCCGCTGGACCTGGCCGAGCGCGCTCTGGCCTTGTCGGCGGTTCTGCTTGAAACCGGCGGGGCGGCGGCGCCCGGCACCGGTGCCGATCTTGCGCGGGCGGTTCTGTCCGACGGTCGCGCCTGGGCCAAGTTCGCCGCCATCTGCGAGGTGCAGGGTGGCCTGCGCCAGCCGCCCGAGGCGGCCCAGATCCGCGCGGTGACGGCACACTTCGCCGGGCAGATCACCGCCATCGACAACCGGCGTCTGGCCCGGCTGGCCAAACTGGCCGGGGCGCCGGGAAACCCCGCCGCCGGACTTGTCCTTGCGGTTCATGTCGGCGACACGGTCGCAAAGGGCCAGCCGCTGTTTCATCTTCATGCGGCCAGCACCGGGGAAATCGCCTATGCCATCGACTACTGGACCGGCGCACCCGCCATCACCGTCGCCGGGTGACCGGCCCGGCCGGCTTGGTCGCGGCACGGTCGCCAGTCTGCTTGCGGTCGCGACGCTGACGGCGCTGTGCTACCCGCTCCTCTCGGTCGGTCTGACCTATGCGCCGCCGTTCCAGTTCGCAGTATTGCGCGCCGGGACCGCGGGGCTTGCGCTGCTGATGCTGGCCCTCATGCTGCGCCGTCCCTTTCCCCAGACCCGTGGGTTATGGCTTCGCGTGGCGCTGTCCGGCCTGTCGGCGACGACTATCGGGTTCGCCGCAATGTTCGGCGCTGCAGGCTTGGTAGCGCCTGGCATCGCGACCGTGGTGGCAGGAACACAGCCTATCGTCGCAGCCCTGCTCGCCTTGGCGATGTTCGGCCAGCCCTTCAAAGCGAGGCAAGCCGCCGGTATGTCCATCGCGCTGGCGGGGATCGCGACGATGACACTTCAGGACATCTGGGCAGGCGGCTCAACGGCGGCCTTGGGTGTTGTGTTGGTCATGGCGGCAACTCTTGGCACCGCTTTCGGCAATGCTCTTACCAAGCGGTTTGCCTCGGATGTGGATCCGGTCGCGGCTGCGGCGGTTCAGCTTCTGCTTGGCGCAGTTCCTCTCGCGCTTCTGGCTTTTCTGACCGAATCATGGTCGTCGCAGATCCTGAACCCCAGCTTTTTTGCGCTGGTGGCAGTCCTTGGCATCGGTGGCACGGCGGTCACATTCACACTGTGGATCGCAGTTCTGAAGGACTGTCCGCTGAACGCCGCGAACGCCTTCAACTTCCTCGCCCCGCCGATCGGTGTTGCGATCAGTGTCGTGTTCGTGGGCGAGAGCCTCGCGCCATCAACAATAGCAGGAATGGCCCTGACGCTCATCGGGATCGCGCTTGCCCTCTCACGCAGAAAATAGGGGTATCGGTGGGAGTCTTGGAATGCGATCATCATGGTGCTGTTTCCTGTTCAACCCATCCCATGCAAACTGTGCAGACTGCCCGTCAGAAGAATTGGAATCACCATAGGCCCGGCAACGACAAGAACCAGCGCGCGCTCCCACCATTGCCGCAGCCGCGCGCACAAAAGGGCGGTTAGCGTGACCGCCAAAGTTGCTTCGAACACGCCGAAGATATCTCCGTAGAAGCGACTGTCCCAGTAGCTGACTGGACTTTGGAACACCCAGTCGGAAACAGGCCAGAACTGGCTACGGGCGTCGTCGTGATGGGTCAGGAAGTCCGCAAGGGCATGCAGGAGACCGGCACCCGCGAAGGCGCGCAGTATGATCTGTCTGCGCCAGACAGCCAACCCGAGCAGCCCTCCCCAGATAAAGAAGCTGTGGTCAATCGCAAAGACCGACTGCCAGGTCTCCGAGAAGAAAAGCGTGCTGAAGACCTCATGTTCTGGCACGCCAACAACCCGGGTCGCCCAGAGCACCATCGCAAACATCGGCATGTCCGGGGCTAGCCCTCCTGCGAGCGCTGCGATCAAGGTTGCCGGTGCTAGTGGCCGCGCGAAGACGGCAGCCCCGATCAGCATGTGCGACGGCGTGTTCATGACCTCAGCAGACCGGGTCCGGCATGGATGCTTCGTCCTCTGCAATCCGGCGCAGCAGCGCATAGGGGATCGCGCCGTTCAGGACGGTCCGTCCCACCACCAAGCCGGGAGTGCCGACAAACCCGAATATGTCGGCAAGTGCCCGCGTCCGGTCGAGGTCTGCCTGCACGTCAGGCGAGACCATGTCGCGGGCCAGCCGGTCGGCGTCGAGACCGACGTCGGCCGCCACGCGCAGGACTGAGGCCTCCTCGGCCACGAGCGGTGTTCGCATGAAGCGGCGGCGAAGCTCCTGCTGCTTGCCTTGCCGTGCAGCCGCGACCGAAGCGCGCGCGGCAAGCTCGGAGGGCGGTCCGAAGATGGGGAGTTCATGTTGGACAAAGCGGAAGGAGGCAGGAAATTCGACCAGCAATGTGTCGAGGTCCCGCTCCAGCGCCCGGCAGTAGGGGCAGCGGAACTCGCTGAAATAGGCAATCGGCACGACCCCCGGCGTCACGTGGGTGCCAAAGAGGGCAGGGCAGGGGTCGACACGCACAACGTCAGCACGCGCGCGGCGTTGGTCTGCATCTTCTGACGGCGGATCGAGGCCAACAAATGCCGGCGTTGCTCCGGACGTTTGGCCACTCCCTTCAAGGCGGCGAAACGGCGGCAGATCCGCAATGTCGGCATAGCGCGGCCCGCGGCCCGGGAGCCGGTCCCAGGGAAGGGCACGCAGACCATAGATAAGGGCAACGATCCCGCCGAAGACGAGAAGGTCGCGGCGCCTCACGTTCACATCACAGTCACCGGTGTTCCAACCGGCACCTGTTCGTAGAGCTGGATCACATGCTCGTTCAGCATCCGGATACAACCGTTCGAGACGGACTGACCGATTGACCACGGCTCGGTCGTGCCATGGATACGATAGTAGGTATCGCGCCCTTCCCGGTAAAGGTAGAGCGCGCGCGCCCCAAGGGGGTTGTTCGGCCCGCCGGGGACACCATCGGCGAACTGGGCATAACGGTCAGGATTGCGGCGGATCATGTCGTTCGTCGGACGCCAGGACGGCCATTCGGCCTTGCGCTCGATGATCGCGGACCCCCTGAAGGCAAGCCCGGCCTTGCCGACACCGACTCCGTAGCGGATCGCCCGCTCGGTATCGAAGACGTGGTACAGAAAGAAGCTTCGCGGGAACACGAGGATCTGTCCGGGCGCGTGCTGCTCGCGGACGCGCACCTCGCGGGGCTGGAATTCGTCGGCCAGCACAAACGGCTCTGCGGTATGGGCCCGAAGGATGGTGGGCGAGGACAGCGCTGCAAGTGCGGCCCCGCCAATGAGGAAGCGTCGGGAAATCATGCTATCTCCTGAGAGGAACGAAAATGACCGGGTTCGTTCAGAAGACGTATCGCGGCGGCGGCGTGTGGGGGGCCAAACTGCGGCTGGAGCCCATGACCGGCGTGATCTCGAAATGCGACGATCCGGCCACCGACATCAGAGTGACGGGCACTGGCTCACCGGGGAAAACAAGCTGACATGTTCCGTGTCCTGACCCCTCACCGCAGAAAGCGTCTGGTATCAGGGGTTGGGCGTGAAGTGCGTCAGCATGTACTCCGTGCGGTGATCGTTCTGAGTGCGCCAGTCCAAAAAGGGTGGCGAGAAGGAGGAAACTGCACAGGAGGGCCATCATCAACCGCATGGCTGGAGCATAGCCCCTCTCACCTAAGTGCCGACTGATCACATCTAGGTGAAGCACCAAATTCCTTCCAGGATTGGCGAAAACGCAACGCATTCACCTGTTTGTGACCCGGCCGCGATGCAAAGCCGTTTGACCTTCCCACGTTGGAAGGAAGCAAACCTTGCTCAAAAAGGAGCAGAACATGCGATTCACTCGACGGCTTTTTGTTGCCGGAGCACTTGCCGCGCCTTTCGTGACCGGTCGCGCCGCCAGCGCGTCGGAAGACACGCCTGGCCCGGTCCGTAACAACATCTCGGCTTTTCGCACCCACGAGTGGCAGGATCACTTCGATGCTCTGGGCGTCGGGATCATCATCTCTGACACGACGGCCAAGGTCCTCCAGCACTGGACGAGCGACGGTCAAATGTACCTCTACCCGACCTCGGTCCCGCTGTCGGACGAGCTGACCCGCCGGGGCTATACCGAGGTCGTCGAGAAACGGGTGAACCCGAGTTGGGCCCCGACACCGTCGATGCGGGAAAGGAACCCGGAATGGCCGGCCTTCGTGCCCGGCGGCGACCCGGCCAACCCGCTCGGCACCCGCGCCCTTTACCTGTCGTGGCAATACTACCGTATCCATGGTACACACGACACGCGCAAGATCGGTCGCCGCTCGTCGAACGGCTGCATCGGGCTTTACAACGAACATATCGAGGAAGTTTTCGACCGGACGCCGGTCGGGACGCAAGTGAAGCTGATCTAGACGGATGAAACCATCTTCGACCTCACCGAACGCACTCAAGAACCTGTTTTCGCACAGGTTCTTGCGGTTGGTGTCGATGTGGCTGTTGTCCCTGGTCCTGGCGCTTGGCCTGATCCTGGGACAGACCGCAGAGGCGGGCCCTGTCGAGGATCATCATCCCGAGACGTCAATCGAGATCGCGAGTAACTTAGGGCAAGAGACCACGCCGGCACCTGCATGCCACCCAGGCCTCGCCTGCACTGTTTTCGTCGTGTCCGAGGGGCCGGTCACAGCACTGTCCCTTTCAATCGTGATCACTCTGCGACCGGACCCGAAGCAGTCGCAACGCCGCTTCGGCGGCCCGTCTGTGACCCTGCCTCCCCCCCGAACCCGGATCTGACAGTCAGGCCGGACGTGCGTCTGACGGTTCGATAGGCTCTCCGCAGCTCTGTCGACAGTTCAATCTCTGTCAGCCTGACACCAGACAGTTGCGCAAGCCGCGCGACCCGCCGGAGGCGGGACGCGGGATCGGTCAACAACAAGAAACCAAGGGCAGTCAGGCAGATGAAACCACAATGGACAGGCGCTTTGGCGCTTGCCGCTTCTGCAGTTGCGGCAGTGGCGCTGGCACATAACGGGGCGACGGGTGTCGTCCTGGAACGGATGAACGGGATGACGGCGATGCGGGACACGGTGGCGGAGCTGGCGCCGATGATGCAGGGCACGGCTCCCTACGACACATTCATCGTGTCAGAGGGTGCGAGTGTCATCGCTGGTCACGCGGGCGAGACGATGCTGTCGCTGTTCCCGGAAGGCAGCCTCGAAGGGGTGACCTATGCCAGGCCGGAGATCTGGTCCGACTGGCAGGACTTCGCAGCGCTTGCAGGAGAATTGAAGACCTACGCCGACGCTCTCGCCGTGGCGGCTCCGAACGGGCTGGAAAAGGCGCTTCCGCCCGCCGACGATATGGCCGGGATGGATCATTCGGCAATGACGATGACCCCGGCTCCGGAAGTCAAGGAGGGTTTCACAGTAGCGGAGCTGATGGGCTACGGCGAAAGAACCCAAGAGGTCCAGGTCGCGCGCGGCACATCGGACCCGGCGACGCTGGCGTTCGATCTGACGACGTTGGCCGCTGACGACCTCTTCACCCGGATCAGCGCTACCTGTTCGTCCTGCCATTCGCAATTTCGCGCCGGTCGGAACTGACGATGCGGGGCTTGATCCGCTTTTCGGTCATTGTCCCGGTCGTTGTCGCCGGGTTCGGTGCCGGGGTACTGGCGCTATGGCCTGTAGGCGCGCCCGAGCCCGCCGCGTTCCCGCCCGGGGATGCAGAACGCGGCGCCTATCTGGCCCGCGCCAGCGGCTGCGTGTCCTGTCACACCAACGCGGCTGCCAAGGGACTGGCGCTCGCCGGAGGAGCGCCGCTCGACACGCCCTTCGGCATCTTCGTGCCCCCGAACATCACTCCGCATCCTACTGCCGGGATCGGCGGCTGGACCATTCAGGATTTCGCCAAGGCTGTCCGCCAGGGAGTCTCGCCGGAGGGTGACCCCTACTATCCGGTCTTCACCTATTCCTTCTACGCAGGCTTCACCGATCAAGAGATCGCCGACCTGTGGGAGGCGTTCCGCACCGTTCCGCCGGTTGCGGATGCTGCCCCCGCGCATGATGTGGGATTTCCGTTCAGCTTCCGCTCGGGCCTGAAGCTCTGGCGCGCTGCCTACCTCGACGCGCCGGAGACGGATGCGCTGATGGGCACATCGTCGCCGTGGAATCGCGGGCGTTTGCTGGTTGAAGGCGCGGCCCATTGTGCGGCATGTCATACCGGCCGAACGCTTGCAGGCGGCCTGGACGACTCCGCCCGCTTCGCCGGAAACGACAGTCTCCCCGGCGGCAGCAAGGCACCGTCGATCTTGGTAGCCGATCTTCTGGAAGGCGGCTGGACGGTCGCAAATCTGGCCTATGCGCTTCAGACGGGCCTGTTGCCCAACGGGGATGCCTTTGGCGGCAGCATGGCCGAAGTCGTGGCCGAGGGCACCTCGTACCTGACCGACGCCGACCGCGAAGCCATCGCGACCTACCTGCTCGACCCCGACGGCAGCGGGGACATCCCGGAACCCGCTCGTCCTGTCACGGAGACCCCGATGGCGGGGATGGACCACTCGCAAATGGAGATGGGCAATGAGAACTAGAGTGCTCGCAGTGGCGCTTGCTCTGGGCGTCTTTGCCCTTGTGGGCGCGTTCATCTGGACTACGGTGCGCACGCTCGATCCGCGAGACACCGTTGCGGATCAGAGCGTGCCGACGGCCGAAGTGTCGGAAGTCCTTCCGGATGGTCGGATCGACGTCCAGGTCTATGTGCTCGGAAACCGGGACGTCCGTCTCGAGATCCAGTTCACGCCGGATGCCGATGCCATCGAATCTGCCGCTATGCGGCCGGACGTGAACTTCGCGATGATGGAGATGCATATGGACGGCTTTGATCCGCCGCTTCAGTTAGTCGAGGCCGGGGTCTGGCGAGCAAATCTCAAGTTGCCAATGGCTGGACGGTGGGTGGTCAGTGTTGGCTTTGGCGAGGATCGCGCAGAGGTTGAATTTGATGCACAGTGACGGACCGACACAACAGGCAAGGCACGATGATACCCTGCACCGGGGGTTTCGCGGCATCGCCGTCGGCATCGCGATGTTCGCTGTCCTCGGGACGGTGACGGCAGTCTGGGCGAACCCCCTGTTCGTCCGCATGACTCCGGTTGGTCCGTGGGAGTTCGGGGCCACTGTCCTGACGGCACTCTTGGCCGGAGTGACGGTCGCGCTTTGGGTTCCCCGATGCCGGCTGCGGACATCCGGGGCAGGCGGTCTTGCGAGCTTCCTCGGGATCGCCTGTCCGACCTGCAACAAGGTCCTGATGCTGATCTTCGGCGGGCCGGCGCTGCTCGCATGGTTCGATCCGGTCCGGCCCTGGCTCGCGGCAGCCGGGGTCATCACCATGGGCTTTGCTGCCTTTCGCACATGGCGCGCGTTTCGCGAGTCCCGATCCGACCTTCAGATTGTCGGCGGCGTTGAAACTCCCATGACGGGAGGCCCGCTGTGACAGCGTCAACTGGTTTGCGGTCAGCGATGCGTGGGCTGGCCCGGAAGACGCTGGTTCGGCACACGCTCGTGGCCATCCTTGCGACGGGGCTCGTGCTGGGCTTTGCGGCGGTTCACGCGCAGTTCAGCCCGATGCATCGATGGAACCGCGCCTTCGGGGATGCCTCGCTGGTGCTGATCGCGCTGTCGATGGCCTTCGGGCCACTGACCCGCTTCCTGCGCGCAGCGGTTCCGCTGCTGCCGTTCCGCCGTGAGATGGGTATCCATGGCTGCCTTCTGGTGATCGTCCATGCGGTGATCATCCTCGTCGGCTGGGTTGAATGGGATCTGATGCGGCTTTTCGGGTTCGAATGGCATCCCGACCTCTTGGTCTATGTCATGTTCCAGCATGGTTTCGGACTTGCCAATGCCATCGGGATCGCGGCCCTCGTCCTCGCGGTGCTGCTTGCCGCCACGTCGAGCGATTTTGCGATGCGGCGTCTGGGACTGTCAGGCTGGAAGTTCTTGCAGATGGGCGTCCTGCCGATGTGGTGGCTGACCGTCGCCCATGTCGCCTACTTCCTCTTCATGCATTTCCTGAGCTTCCACCGGGCAACGCCACCGCCGAACCCGCTTCAGCCCTGGTTCGTCGGACTTGTGGTTCTGGTCCTTGGTCTGCGCGCGGCGGCCTACCTGAAGACCATCCGCGCCAAGGCCGCGTCCGAACTGCCGGGAGAGGAGGCAAGTCGTGCGTCGGTCTGAACGCGAACTCGCGCATGCGGCAAGGAAGACGACCCGGCGGTCCCTCCTGCTGGGTGGGGCGATGTCCTCGGTGGTCAGCGTTCTGGGCTTTCGGATGTGGCAACTGGGCGTCCGTGATGCCGAACAATACTACCTGCTGGCCGAAGAGAACCGGATCAGCCTGCGGCTGGTACGTCCCGACAGGGGGCGCATCTTTGACCGGGCCGGAAAGATTATTGCGGACAACGAACAGGCCTACCGCATCACGCTCGTGCGGGAGGAAGCACGGGATGTCGAAGATGTCCTCGAGAAGCTGCGTCTACTCCTTGGTTTAGACGAGGAAACACTGACCAAGGTCCGCGAGCAGACGGCCCGTGTGCGGGCCTTCGTTCCGATTACGGTAAAGGACCGGGTCACCTGGGACGAGCTTTCCATCGTGGCCTTGAACTCCCCCGTGCTTCCGGGCGTTCACCCCGAGATGGTCCTGTCCCGTGTTTATCCTTTCGGGCCCGATTTCGCCCATCAGGTCGGCTATGTGGGACCGGTCAGCGACAACGATCTGGAAAACGAGGCTGCCGACAATGAGCCACTGCTCCGCCTTCCCGATTTTGAAATCGGGAAGACCGGGGTCGAGCGCAGCCATGAACGCGCCCTGCGCGGCCTGCCGGGAACCCAGCGGGTTGAGGTCAATGTCTCCGGTCGCACGATGCGCGAGCTGGCGCTCGACCCTGCTACCTCGGGCCCCGACATGCAGGTCACCCTCGACCACCACCTTCAGAACTTCATGCGCGTCCGCCTTGAAGGGCAAAGTGCCGCCGCGATCGTGATGGACGTGACGAGCGGCGATCTTCTTGGCTGCACCTCGGCGCCGTCCTTCGATCCGAACCTCTTCGTCCGCGGGATTTCCAGCCGCGACTACGGCGCGCTCCGCGACAGCGAATTCCGCCCGCTCTCCGACAAGACGGTGCAGGGGGCCTATCCGCCGGGATCGACGATCAAGATGTCGAATGCGCTGGCCGCGCTGGAAACCGGGCTGATGGACCCGGAAGAGACTGTCGCCTGCAATGGCTATGTCGAGATCTCCGGCCGCAGGTTCCACTGCTGGAAGCGCGGTGGTCATGGCCGAGTGAACATGGTCGGCGCGCTGCGCGAGTCCTGCGACGTATACTTCTATGAGGTCGCGCAGCGCATCGGCATCGACGGTATCTTCGCGATGAACGACCGGCTGGGGCTTGGCCAGAAGTACGACCTTCCGCTGTCCGGCATGGCGCATGGCAACAACCCGTCGCGCGCTTGGAAGCAGGAAAGGTATGGGCAGGACTGGCTGATAGGGGACACCATCAATGCCTCAATCGGCCAGGGCTTCACGCTCGCCTCGCCGATCCAGCTTGCTACCATGACGGCGCGACTGGCGTCGGGGACCGCCGTTCTGCCGCGTCTGGTGCGGCCGTTTGGCGGGCAGGACCAAGACAATCCTGATCCGGCCCCACTCGGTCTGTCGGCCGAAGCACTGGCCATCGTGCGACAGGGCATGTTCGAGGTCTCGAACCACGAGCGCGGGACGGCCTATGCCTCGCGCATCGCCGATCCGGCGCAGGCGATGGCGGGCAAGACTGGAACGAGCCAGGTCTTCTCTATCACCGCAGCTGAGCGGGCCGCAGGCGTCCGTTCGCAGGACGAGCTGCCGTGGAACCGTCGAGATCACGGGCTGTTCGTGGCCTTCGCACCGTATGATGCGCCCCGCTTTGCCGTCACGGTCGTGGTGGAGCACGGTGGCGGCGGGTCAACGGCCGCCGCGCCAATTGCGCGCGACATCATGCTGTTTGCGCAGCATGGCGGCTTGCCCCCCGAGGACGCCTATCCGACATCGCAGAGGGCGCGCGTGCGGGAGGACCTGGCTCTCTTGTCCGAACGCATCCTGCCGCCGGACGGCACGACGGCTACGGTGAGCCGGACATGATGCACTGGCTCAGAAGGGCGTGCTCCCTTAGCGTTCTCGGAGTCGCCGTCGCCGCAACCCCCTTTGTACTTTCGTCGGTTCCAGCCCGTGCGTTTTTTCACGACACGCCCGACATCGAAGGTGGGCGTGCCATTTACGCGGCCAGATGCGCCTCCTGCCACGGTGCCAATCTGGAAGGGCAGCCGGACTGGCAGTCGGCGAGGGAGGACGGCACCTATCCCGCGCCGCCCCACGACGAAACCGGCCACACCTGGCATCATGGGGACGCGATGCTGCGGGACTACATCCGCCGCGGGGGGCAGGCGGTGCTGGACGATATGGGGGTCGACTTCACCTCCGGCATGCCTGGGTTTGGCGACGAGCTGACCGAAGACGACATCGAAGCCGTCCTCGCCTATATCCGGTCAACCTGGCCCGACCGCATCCGCGCCGCGCAGGCTGAACGTAGCCAGTTGGAAGCAGGTTCGCCTTGAAGCCGCAAGCAGGTCCGCCGACCTCCCGATTTCCGCTTGCCTCTCTAGGAACTAGAGGGTGCAGACCGCCTGAAACTCTTTATCCGTCACACAAGGCACTTCTCATGCGCGTCACGTCAATCCTGCTTGCCATCACTCTCGTCTTCGCTCCCGGCCTTTCCCCGGCGCAGGAGATTACCGAGGACCGGATCAGGGAACTGGTCGTCGAAACCTTGCGCGAGAACCCGGAGCTTGTGCTCGAGGCGCTTCAGACGCTGGAGGCACGCCAAGCAGAGGCCCAGGCCGCCGCTGCCGCCGCGACCCTGGCTGACGAGCGCACCCTGCTGGAGCGCGACCCCAACGCGCCGGTCCTCGGCAACCCGGAAGGCGACGTGACGGTGGTGGAGTTCTTCGATTACAACTGTCCCTACTGCAAACGCGCGATGCCTGAAATCGACGCCCTGCTGGCCGAAGACGGAAACATCCGTCTTGTGCTTCGGGAGTGGCCCATACTCAGCGAAGGGTCAGCGATCGCGGCGCGGGCCGCTTTGGCCGCGCGGAAGCAGGGCAAGTATGCCGAATTGCACAATGCGTTGATGGGCGCACGCGCCAAGTTGGAGGAACAGTCGGTGCTGCGGATCGCGGGCGAGGTCGGGCTCGATGTCGAGCAGCTCAAGGCCGACATGCAATCGCCCGAGGTCGAGGAGCATATCGCCACGTCTATGCGACTGGCCGAGGCGCTCGGCTTCAACGGCACGCCGTCTTTTGTGGTAGGCGACCAGCTGATCCCCGGTTTCGTCGAGAAGGCGCAGCTTGCCGAAGCGGTGTCAGCGGCACGGGCTGTCGAATGAGTGCCCGTATCCCACGCCTTCCTGTTATCCTTCTTTGGCGGCCCTTCCCGGTCAGAGTGACGGTCTTGGGCAGGATCGGAAAATCCGTCCTCGTGGCCGCGGTGTGGATCGGCCTTGCAGGGTTTGCTTGGGCGCATTCGTTCACCGTGAGCCTTCTGGTCGTCGGCGAGAACGTCGAGGAAAACCTTGCAGAGGCCGTCCGCGGTTTCCTGCTGGCAGCGGACGAACGGGACGGGCACGCCAACGAAACGTCCGACGGGCATCTCGGCGGGGTTGATGTGCAGATCTTGCCGCTTCCACGAGATGCAGCCGGGCTGGTCGAAGGCCTGTTCGGCACGCCCGACGAGCCGACCGATGTCGTGATTGTCCTTGGCCTCGAACCTTTGGCCAGCGATGCCGCGCGTGCGTATCGGTCGGCAACTACGGTCTTGCAGCAGGCCGTTCCGCCGGACGGGTGGGACAGTGACGACGGAACCGACAGTTTCGTGTCGCGCTATCGGGTCGCTTATGGCGCGACGCCTGGTGTGATGGCGGCAACGGGGTATCATGCGGCTCGCAGGCTCGACGTCGCGATCAGACCTCTGGACGGTGTGGTCCCGCAAGACGCGCTGGAAGACGGCTGGCGATCAACCGCCTCCGGTCTGCCCTGGTGACCAAAGCACCAACAGTGCCAGGCGTCATTGGCACTGGACAGACCTCAACCGGCTGATCGAGATCAGGCTGCGGCGTAGCTCGTGAAGACACTGCCGCTGCCGTCCGTGCCGACGAGGATGACGTCATAGGCCTCGCGCTCGGTCTCGGGGCCCATGCCCGGCGACCCGTAGGGCATTCTGGGAACGGAGAGGCCGACGGCAGCAGGGCGTTCAGCCAAAAGCCGCCGGATGTCGGCAGCGGGCACATGCCCCTCGACCGTGTAGTCGCCGATGGTGGCGGTGTGGCATGAGGCGAGGGTCTCGGGAATGCCGCGCTCGCGCTTGAACGCCTCAAGCTCCTCGATGCTGCGTTCCTCGAAGGTCACGCGAAAGCCGCTGTCGCGTAGATGTCCGATCCACCCGTTGCAGCAAGGGCAGCCTGGATCCTTGACGACGTGGATGCTTTCGTCACCCCCGGCAAGGGCCGGGGTTGCCGCAATTGCGGCCAGCCAAGGAACAGCGGCGAGAACCGTGCGCCGGGACAATGTCATGATGTCGGCCTTTCAATGAGACTCTTCTGCAACCATAGCTCCGGGCGCATGAATTCGCGAGCAAAGTCTGGTGAACCCGGCCACCGATCACTGAAATGCTACTCTAGCCGCGGATCCCCGGCCTGGACCAGCAGAACGCCATGGTTCTCGTCGGCGTCATCGTCGGTGATTGTCCGTGTGGCGACGCCAGGCAACTCGGCAAACGCCTGCATCATCCGCTTCGGATACCAGGTCATCGGCAGACTTTCAAAACCGGGCACGCCGTCGAGCACCCGCGACAGCGCGATGGTGCAGTTCGCCTTCGGCACCGCGCCATAGGCCATCGCCCGCTGCATGATCAGTGCCGCGACCTCGGGCGAAACCTCGACGGTCTGTTCAACCACGTCGTAGGTCTCGCGGGCGTGGTAGTCGATGTAGAAATCCACCATCTTCGGGGTGATCCCGTAGTGTACGTCGTTGCGTTCGGGCAGCCGGGGATGCCGCCAGGTGCCAGCCGGATCGAACAGCACGCGCTGCGATCCGTTGATCAGCAGGCCCGCATGAGCACCCGCTCCGCTGCGTGTCGAGAGTACCGTGTAGAGCGTGACCGAGGTCGGGCCGGGATGTTCGTAGCGCGCGGCGGCCACGGCCTCATCGGGTGCCCAGATCGGCTCGGCGCCGCAGGACGCCAGGCCAAGGATTGCCGCAAGGGCGAGGAGAAGCTTTTTCATCGAGTCGCTGTCCCGCGTTTTCTTGCAGGTTCCGCGCAATTGCGATGGATACCAGTAAACTCTGCGACAGTGCGACGGAGGATTTGGAAACGCGGCATTGATGCCGCAGACATTCGAGGCCGGGTGCCGATCAGGGACACCGAACTGTCAGATGACGGGAGCAGCCAATCCTGATAGATACATAAATCATGGCTTTGTCGTCGTTTCGCATGCGTGTCCTGATCCTCGCCGCATATCTGGTCGCGGCGATCCTGCCCGTACTGGCACTGGGCGAAGGACGGCAGCAGTTCCAGGACGACCATGCACAGATGATGGCCATGGCCGGTCATCTTGCGCAGATGCCGGGGATGGGCGGTGCGGACGACGTGACCCAACAGTTGCTCTGTCAGCAACACTGCATGTTCGCCGCCGCGGCCTTTCCTGCGCCGGACCGGGTTCCGGAAACTGTCGCGCGGTCTTCCGATGGTGAGGTTGGTATCGTCATGCTTCCCACCTCGCTGGCCATTCCGCCCCCGGGGCGGCCTCCCAAGATCGCCGTGATCTGAGCCTACGGTTCTGGCATTCGCCGGGGACCATTTGTCCAATTCACGACACGATACAGGAGAATTCGCATGTCGCCCCTTTCTCGCCGCGGCTTTCTGGCCGCTTCTGCGGCCACGGCCGCTTCACTGGTGCTTCCCGCACGGGTCTGGGCCCAGTCCGGCCGAATGTCGCTGACCGCCACCACCCGCACCATCGACGTGCGGGGGAGAGCCGCAACCGTCTGGGGGCTTCTGGACGGCGCTGGCCGGTCCGGCCTTGTTCTCGATCCGGGCCAGGCTTTCGCCGTCGATCTGACAAACACGCTTGGCGAGGCGACGATCATCCACTGGCACGGGCAGATTCCGCCGAACGCGCAGGACGGCGTCCCCGACCTGCCGATGCCGGTCCTTCAACCCGGCGAAACCCGGGCCTACGATTTCGCGGCGCGACCGGGCACGCACTGGATGCATGCCCACATCCCGGCGCATGAGATGATGCTGCTTGCAGCACCTCTGGTCGTGCGGCGTCCCGAGGACGTTGCTGCCGACCGGCAGGAGGTGACGCTGTTCCTGCACGACTTCGCGTTCAAACCGCCCGCCGAGGTCCTGGCAGAGATCACCGGCGGTGCATCCATGGCCGGAATGGACCACGGCCAGATGGGGCAGGGCGGCATGGACCATTCCGGAATGGACATGGGTGCGATGGGTCAGGGGGACATGATGGCGATGCCGGGCATGGACGGCATGGCGATGGACCTGAACGACTACAACTTCGACGCCTATCTCGCCAACGACCGCACACTGGACGACCCCGAAGTGGTTCAGATCGACAAGGGCGGGCGGGTCCTTGTCCGTATCATCAACGCTGCGGCGGCGACGGTTTTCTGGATCGATACCGGCATCCTGCCGGGGCGGCTGGTAGCGGTCGATGGCGAGCCAGTGCAGCCCCTGCCCGGCAGCCGCTTTGGCGTCGCAATGGGCCAGCGGCTGGACGTCGAACTGGATGTGCCGAGTGATGGCGGGGCCTTCCCGATCCTTGCCCTGCGCGAAGGTGCCAAGGAAAGGACGGGTGTCATCCTTGCCACGCCGGGCGCGGCGGTGACCAGGATCGCCGAGATGTCGGAGGCCGACCATCCCGCCTTCAGCGGCGATCTGGCGCAGGAGGCCGCCCTGCGCGCCGTCACCCCGTTGCCCGAACGCGCGCCAGCCTCGCAGCCGATGCTGATGTTGGGCGGCTCAATGATGCCCTATATTTGGACGATCAACGGGCAGACCTGGGGCACCCACGTTCCCGTCACGGCGAAGACCGGCGACCGGGTCGAGATCATGTTTCACAACATGTCGATGATGGCGCATCCGATGCACCTGCACGGTCACGCCTTCCAGGTGGTGGGTATCGGCATGGACCGGATCGCGGGGGCGGTGCGCGACACGGTGCATGTGCCGCCGATGGGCATGGTGACGGTTGCGGTGGACGCGGGCGAGGTGGCGCGGTGGATGCTGCACTGCCACCACATGCCGCATCTCTCGACCGGCATGATGACCGAGTTCGCGGTGTCGGCCTGACGCACGCCCGGACCCGCAGCCTGTATGCGGGTCCGGGCCCTTTCCCGGAGAGAGCGGACCCATGCCAACACTTATCGGCCGCCGTGCCGTCCTTGGTGCACTCGCCGCGCCCTTCCTTGCAGGGTCTGCCGAGGCTCGCCCACCCTTCCGGCTGCTCAAGGATCCGCAACCGCTGCTGTCTCCGCCGATCCTTGACGAAGCTGGCACTACGCGGAAACTCGACGACTTCGCCGGCCGGGTGATGCTCTTGAACATCTGGGCGACCTGGTGCCCGCCCTGCAGGGAAGAAATGCCGACACTTGACCGGCTCCAGTCCCGGCTGGGCGGTGCGGATTTCGCGGTGCTGCCGCTGTGCATCGACGACGCGGGGATCGGCAGGGGGCGACGCTTCTACGACGAGATCGGCATCGTCGATCTGCCGCTCTATTGGGCCGAAGCCCTTCGGGTTCAGCTAGCCCTTGCCTTCATCGGCCTGCCGACAACCCTTCTGATCGACCGGCAGACCCGGGAGATCGGACGCCTTCAAGGTCCGTACGCATGGGACAGCGAGGACGCCGTAGACCAGATCGTCGGTGCCCTCTGAGGGATAAGTCGGTGTTGGTCGAAGACCGTCTGCCAAAGATCGGACCCCGGGCGGATGTGATTTCAGGCCGCAGGATAGCTGGTGAAAATCTCCAGTTCTCCATCGCGCCGGATCAGCAGCACGTCGTAGGCATCGCGGCTGTCCTCGGACCCCATCCCGGGCGAGCCGTAGGGCATGTCGGGCACCGCAAGTCCGACCGCATCGGGGCGTTCGGCCAGCAGCCGCCGGATGTCTGCAGCAGGAACATGGCCTTCAAGCGCATAGCCGTCGACCACACCCGTATGGCAGGAGAAGGCCTTCGCCGGGACGCCTTGGTCCATCTTGAAGCGGATCAGCAGCGTTCCCATCGACACTTCGTCCGTCACGGTGAAGCCTTGCGCGCGCAGGTAATCGACCCAGGCTTCGCAGCATTCACAGCCGCGTCCCTTGACGACATGGATCGGTGGTTCCGCTTGCGACCAGGCGGCACGCCCTTGGAGCGCGACGCCCGCCGCTGCCGCAAGCATCAGGTTGCGGCGTCCGATGTGGTGTCCGCTCATCCCTGATCCCCTTCAACCAAAGCTGCAAAGCCCGTCTCGCGGCGCCAGGTCGCCAGCGCATCAAGATCCTGCGCCGAAGCAATCTCGCGTTCCGGCAGTGCTTCGCGGTCCGTCGGATCGACCGGCCGACCGTCAACGCGCACCTCGTAGTGCAGGTTCGGGCCGCTGACGAGGCCCGTCGCGCCAACGGCACCGATGCTGTCACCGGCCTTGACCCGCGTGCCTTCCCGCACATCTTCGGCAATCTCGGACAGATGGGCATAGCGTGTCACAACCCCGCCGCCGTGGTCGATGTCGATGGTCAGGCCATAGCCCCGGATCGTACCGGCAAAGACGACGCGCCCTGCGCCGGTGGCCGAGACTTCGGTTCCGACCGGAGCGGCATAGTCGATCCCGGTATGCATCCGCACGCCCCCAAGAACAGGGTGGTTGCGTCGCCCGAAGACGGAAGACAGCCGGGCACCGAGGATCGGCGCGGCGGACCGCTGCACGGCTTCCCCGTCCTCGAACACGATGACGGGACCTGCTGCATCCGTGGCGACGAGTTCAAGTACCCGGTCTGCAAGTTCCAGTCGCGCATAGTTCAGCCGTGGCTCGCCCGCGATGCTGCCGTCAGGAAGCTGGTCTTCCTGCCAGACCAGTGCAAAAGTTTCGCCGCCCTGCAAGTCGCGCCGGAAGTCGACCTGGCCCGCGAGGAGCGCAGTCAGGTCCACGGCGAAGCGTTCCGGCGCGTTGCGCGCAACGAGGGCTTCGTAAAGCGTGCCGTCAAGCACAAGCGTTTCCCGCCGGTCCGTTTCACGGATTGGCGGATCAAGCCGCGCGGCTCCAACGGGGCCGTCGAAGGTCAGCACAATCTCGACGCCA
Source organism: Tabrizicola soli (assembly GCF_015999335.1). Lineage (GTDB taxonomy): Bacteria > Pseudomonadota > Alphaproteobacteria > Rhodobacterales > Rhodobacteraceae > Tabrizicola > Tabrizicola soli. The sequence goes on from NZ_JAEACP010000019.1 coordinate 111,544, forward strand.
TCTTCCACGAAGAGCGACATGCGTGTCAGGCTCGCCGGATCGCCCGATGTGGCCGTCCACTCGATGCGATGGCCTGGCCGCAGGTCGGTGAGGTCGTAAACCCCCGCGAGAGCCAAGGCGGCCTCTGCCCGGATCCCGGCAGGGACACCCGCATGACCGAGCACACTGTCGAGCGTGTCGCCGGAGGCAATCGTCGCTTCGAACACGGCGGGAAGATGCGCGGTCGGCGTGTCGGCTGCAGCCTGCAACGGCACGAGGGAGGCGGCGGCAAGGACTATGAGGGCAGAGCGGATCATCTGGCAGAATGACCTTTCAACTGAGGGTTCGGCGGATCTTCGGAACGGCAAAGCGCCGGTCCTCGTGGAAGTCGATGATGCTGGCAAAGCGTCCGTCCGGGTGGAACAGGAACACACCGGCGGTGTGGTCCATCGTGTAGTCACCATCGTCCCGCGGCACGCGCGCGTATTTCACCCGGAAATCGGCGGCAGCTTTCTCGACCTGTTCGGCGGACCCTGTCAACCCGATGATGCGCGGATCGAAGTTGCTCACGTAGTCGGCGAGGGCCTCCGGCGTATCGCGGTCGGGGTCGACCGTGATCAGGGCCACGACCAGCCGGTCGGCGTCGGGCCCCAGTTCCTCAAGCCAGAGCGAGATGTCGCTTAGTGTCGTCGGACAGACATCCGGGCACCAAGTGAAGCCGAAGAAGGCCATGACCGGGCGACCGACCCAGTCCAAAGGCCTGACGGGTTGTCCGCGGTGGTCAGTGAGATCCCAGTCCATGTCACCGACAGGCAGGGGCAACAAGGCGTTCCCGCGCTGCCGGTCACGTGTCCGCCACGCGCCAACCCCCAGCATGAAGGCGACAGCCGCGCCTGTGGCCCCCAGGCCTAGGATCACTGCCCGGCGTCGCTGCAATCCGGACCCTCCGCGCGCAGGGACAGCACGTCGGCATCGACCGTCACGTCGCCCGCATTCTCGAAGGTCAGGGTGACGGGGAACCGGTCACCCTCCTTCAGCGCTGTGGCCAGACCCATCAGCATGCCGTGGTAGGCGCCGGGGGACAGCGCCACGGTCTCGCCCGCCGGAACCGGGATCGACATCGCGTGCGGCATTGAAGCGATGCCGTCGGTGACGACGGTCTCGTGAAGCATCGGCATGGTCGCGGCCGGCGTCGTGATGCCGATAAGGGCGTCGTCTGTGCTACCTCCGTTCGTGATCTCGACATAGAACACCGCCGGGCGATCCGCGCCAATGGTCGCCTTGGACCAGGCGTGTTCTATGGTGAGGTCGCCGACCGTAAACGTCCCGCAGGCGAAGGCGGCAGGGGCGGCGAGGAGCAGGGCCGTGGAAAGGAACAATGATTTCATTTGTCAGAATCTCGATCTGAGGTCGGAAAGGATTTCGGCGGCTGGCGTGCCGTAGGCGAACTGCCTCAGCCATACGCCGTCAGGGCCGATCAGGAACAGGCCGGGACTGTGCGACATGGTGTAGCCGTCCGCGACCGCTGCGTCGGCCTCACGGGCGAAGTAGATCTTGAAGCTCTCGGCCGCAGCCTCCGTGTCCGCATCAGTGCCCGCAAGCCCGAGGATCGCCGGGTGAAACGCCTCGGTATACTCCCGAAGGCCGAGCCGCCGGTCCCGCACCGGGTCGATGGAAACGAAGATGGGCTGCACCTTCGCCGCATCTGGCCCGAGATCGTCCATCACCTGCGCGACCTCGGATAGGGTGGTGGGGCACACGTCCGGGCAATTGGTGAAGCCGAAGAAGACCAGCAGGAACTTGCCACGAAACTCTTCCGATGTCCGCTGCGTCCCCTCGCTGTCCGCAAGCGAGAAGGACGGGGAAAAGGCCGCGTCCGCAACGTCTTGCATCCCGGCAGATGACCAGCGCAGCGCGAAGAACGCCACGGTCGCCACAATGGCTGCGGTCCAGAGGATGATTTGCAGATTCCGAAGGCGCATTCAGAAGTCCCAAGCTTTGTAGTAGGCGGTCTAGAACCTTGAGCAACTAGAGGTTCAAGTCGCAACCATCCCGTCCACATCCGGCAGGCGGGCTTTCGCCTATCCATGCGGGACCAGAAAACGCGCCAGCGCGATACCGATAAGCACGCCGACGAGGCCGAAGGCAATCCCATAGCCGACTCCGTACTGCAGACAGTCGAGCCGCTTGCCTCCGCGCCTTCGGGCGACAAGCACCCCCCAGACGAAGCCCGCGAGGGCGAAGACGGGTCCAATCATGCGACGCCCCTTTTCTGTGAGCTCGTGGGCCTGGTCCGCCGGAGCAGGCCATATCCGGTCCAGCTTGCGACCAGCATTGCCAGCGGCATCCAGTCCCCGAAACGGGCATAGAGGGTTGCGCGAAGCGGCCTCGGCAGACGTGCGTCGATGATTCCCTGTTCGCCGAGCTCGAGAAAAGCCGTGACGCGCCCGAACGGGTCGACCACCGCCGAGATTCCGGTGTTAGCCGCGCGAACCAGCGGCAAGCCTTCTTCGACCGCACGCATCCGCGCCGAGGCGAAGTGCTGCCATGGTCCGATCGAGGTGCCGAACCAGGCGTCGTTGGTCGCGTTGAAGATCCAGTCGGGCCGTATCGCGTCATCGACCACATGCCCGGGGAAGATGATCTCATAGCAGATCGCAACGCCGGGAAACGGGAAAGGGCCGAAAGCAAGAGTCGCGGGTCCGGGGCCGGGCGAGAAGTCGCCAAGTGACTGAACGATCCGCGGGAACGGCAGAAGCCCGCGCCAGGGCACATATTCGCCGAAGGGGACGAGGTGATGCTTCGCATAGCGAGCCAGGACGCCGCCGTCCGATCCGATGGCAAGGACCGCGTTGTGATAGACTGCGTCTGTACCGGCGAGTTCCCGCTCCGGGCTGCCGGTCAAGAGCACGGCGCGATCCGGCAGAAGCCAGCCGATCACCGCTCTTGCCCCCGGATCTTCGGCAAGAAACCCTGGCCAAGCAGTTTCTGGCCACAAGAGCAGGTCGAACGCACCGGGCCGGGCCGAGAGGAACAGGAGCCGCGCGATGTTGGCGTTGCGCGCAGCCGGGTCCCACTTCGCGCTCTGTGGGATGTTCGGCTGGACGATGCGAACCTCCCGTCCTTGGCCGGTGTCCGCCGACAGAAGCGCAACGCGAAGGTATCCGAACATGGCCAAGGCCAACATCGTTGCTGCAGCCACCCCAAGATATGCCCGACGGCTTTCCCGCGCCGGGCCGCCCATCGCATGTCCGATGCTGGCCGCTGCCAGGACGAGGACGAACCCCAGTCCGTAGCTGCCCAAGACCGAGGCCGCTTGGGCAAGAATGGTCCAGTCGGCCAGTGCATAGGCGGCAAGATTCCAGGGAAAACCTGTGAGCACATGACCACGTAGCCATTCAGCGATTGTCCAGGCGGTGGCAAGCGACAGGGCAGGCGGCAGGCCCGCTCGCGCCAGCTGCGCCGCCAAGGCGCAGGACAGCGCGGGGAAAACCGAGAGAACCGCAGCAAGACCTAGGCTGTGAACTCATAAACGGGATTTCCGCGGGTTCTGAAGCGTGATTCACTCGCCTCGATGGAGGTGGTGATGGCGCGTTTTGATCTTTCGGACTTCGAATGGGATCTGATCCGAGCGCTGCTGC
>NZ_JAEACP010000002.1 GCF_015999335.1 Tabrizicola soli
CTTCAGCAAGCTCAAGCAGTTCCGAAAGATCGCAACCAGATACGAAAAAACCGCGACCAACTACCTGGCCGCCGTCCTTCTCGTCTGCTCAAGACTATGGACCCGCGCTTATGAGTCCGCAGCCTAGTGCCGGGGTTTCTGGGCACTATCAGGGCACTAGAAATTGGGTGGCTGTCAACGGACTTCGGTGGACGATAGTGGACGATTGCCTAATAAAATCGCGCAAAAACAGCTTGTTGTTTGATTTGTCTTTCTTGTAGCTGGATTATGGCGGGCGCCAGTAGACAATAGTTCGGCGGCTCCTGGGCCCGCCACTGTCGCCGTAAAGCGGTGCAGGCGCATCTCGCCGACGTCATCGCAGCCTACAACTTCGCCCGCAGGCTCAGGACCCTCCGCGGTCTCACTCCCCACGAATACATCTGCAAGGTCCGGACCTCGGAACCGGATCGATTCATCCTCAACCCGATCCGTCAGATGCCGGGACTGAACACCTAGTCCAGTCGCCGGGTCGCCCCGTCGCCGAACTCCAGGATCTCGACGCCCGCCAGGCGGGCCGAGCCAAGGGGCCCGGTCACGCGCCAGGCGTCGCCCTCGGGCGTGACCTCGTACTCCGCTTCCGGGCCGGGCAGGATATAGCGATCCTCGCCCGCGCCGCCGGAGATGCCGTCCGCGCCGGGGCTGGCGGGGAAGCTGTCGTTGCCGCCGCGGCCGGCCAGGAAATCCTCCTCGTCGGTGCCCTCCATCCGGTCGTCGCCTTCGGTGCCGGCCATGGTCACGCCCTGCAGATACTGCGGCCCGCCGCCCTCGCCCCACCAGGAGCCACCCTCCGCCTGGCGCGCAAGGACGAAATCCGCCCTTGCGGTATGGTCGCCGGGATAGGCCAGAAGGCCCCAGGAGCCCCAGCGCGACGGCACGCCCATCTCGACATATTGCATGAACGGCCCCTGGCCGATCCCGCGCCAGCCGTCCCAGAGCTGGGCGTAAAGCGCGCCCATCTCGGGGCTGCGCACGAAATCCGCGAGAAAGGCGCTTTGCCGTCCGGCCTCCTCCTCGGTCAGGCCCTCGACGGCGAAGCTGTGGTGGACGTGCTGGCCGCCTTCGTAGAGCACCAGCCGCAGACCGTGGCTTGCGGCCAGGTCGCGCTGCTGGCCAAGCCAGTCGAGGACGCCGGGGATCGAATCCTCGACCGCGCCGGCCTGGGAGATGCCCTGAAAGGCCCAGGACCAGGCGCTGGCCCCCATCGTCTCGGCGCGGGTGATCAGTTCGGGGCGCAGCGCGGGATCGCTGACCAGGCCGCCGCCGAAATAGCTGGTCGCGGCCAGTTCCTCGAAGACCTCGTCCGGCGGCACGAAGGCCTGGGGTTCGCGCGCGGCCCATTCCGGCGCGGTCACGAGAATGTCGCTGAGCCAGGGGTTTGCGGCCTGGGTGGCCAGGACATTGACCAGCCGGTCCCCGGCCGTGTCGCCGAAGACCTCTTGCCAGATCAGGGCCACCTCCGTCGCGCGCCGGGCGTGGAAGCTGAAAATCGCGGGCCAGTCTTCGGCGACCTCCTCGCCCCAGGTGGCAATGGCCTGGTCGCGCAGCCAGTGGAACTGGGTGAAGGCCGCATTCCAGGTCTCGTTGGAATATTCGACATGCGCCTTGAGCCGCGGATCGAGATGGTCGCGCACATAGGTCGCGAAGGCCCGGACATAGGCGTCGTCGGCGGCATGGGGCATGGTGAACCAGGGGTCGGCGCCGGCCTCGTTGGCCAGGCGCACCATCACCTCGACGGGCGCACCCCGTTCGGTCCAGCTGGCCTCGTCGGGCCGGGGGCGGGTCTCCCAGGTCAGGGCGGCAGCGCCGGAGTTGACCGAGATCCAGTCCGAAAACCGCAATTCGCGCCCGTCGGCGATGACCGCAAGCCAGTCGGGATCGAACATCGCCCCGGCGTCGAGGAGACCGGCCCTGTCCGCCCGGACGATCGACAGGGCGCGGACCGGATCGCCGGTATCGAGCGCGGTGATGTCCAGCCAGACCTCGGCCCCGGTCCTGTTCTCGAAGACGATCCGGCCGGGGCCCGCATTGACCACCCGCGCCGAGCCGCCAAGCTGGATCGTGCCATGCCCCTGATAGGTCAGGATATAAAGACCCTTGCGCCCCTCTGTCCCGTAGGTGTCGTCCCAGGCCCAGATCGTGCGGATCCCGGCCATTCCGGGGGGAATCCGCAGCGGATAGCCCTGTGGGTCGAGATAGCCGCCGGAGACCAGCGCCTCATGCGGCATGCTTTCCCATTCGTCGGGCGCGAAGGCGAAGAACGGCCGCATCAGGCGGGCGAGATCGAGAAAGGGCCTGGCGGTGCCCCAGTCGGTCAGCGCGTCCAGCCCCCAGGCCACGACCGGATCGGCAACGCCCCGCGCCTCGGCAAGAGCCGGGACCGGGGCAAGACCGAGGGCAGCCGAGACCAGAGCGCAGCCAGCAGAACTGCAGGCGATGCCGACGTGACGCATGGCGCTTCCACCTTTCATCGGACCCTTGCCGCAGGCTACTCCGCCAAGGGGATTCGGGTCCAGTCGGAGCTGAAATCCGGTTCCCCGGAGGGAACCGAATCGGTTTTGCGGAAGAATGCGATTCGTTCCGGGGGTTTGCCGCGGAGTCACCCCATCGGGATGGGGGTTAATGAAGGATTTACCGTTTCCGCAACACGGACAGTCGGGGCCACCGCCCGCCGGGCCGGACCCGTTGAAGAATATGGAGGAAATGTGTTCGGAATCCGGCAAATCGCGCGATTGCGGCGGTCCCGGCGAGGCGTCCGGCAAGCCGGCGGCGGGGCCAGCCAGCACAACCATAGGATGTAAGTCCCTAAAAAGAAACCATTTTTACGCGCGGTCCGGGCACAAGGTAGGATTCTCCTGATTGCCGGCCCGCCGATCCCGATGGTAGGGTCACATACGAAAGTCGGTCCCCTATATGTCCTTACGGCGGCTCCGCTTTGAAAAAAGATAATCGTTCGCGTTTTTTGGTCGTTCGGAGAGTTGGTGGAATAACACCGCGTGGGAGTGTCAGAAGATGAATGTGCCCAGACCCGGCAGAGAAGTTGATTTTGGACGTTCCGGCTCGGTTCACCACAGCCTGATCGGGGAGGCCTCCCCCGAGGGATTTTATCGCCGTTTCGGCAAGCGCCTGTTCGACATCTGCGTCGTCCTGCTGATGGTGCCCTTCGTCGTTCCGGTCCTTCTCGTCCTGATGCTGCTGGTCGCGCGGGATTTCCACTCGCCGCTCTATCGCCAGGACCGCGTGGGGCGCGGGGGGCGGGTCTTCACCTTCTGGAAACTGCGGACGATGGTGCCGGACGCCAAGTCGCATCTGGAAAGCTACCTGTCGCAGAACGAGGAGGCCCGCAACGAGTGGGAGGAATACCAGAAGCTGACCTGCGATCCGCGGGTCACGCCGATCGGGAACCTCCTGCGGAAAAGCTCGCTGGACGAGTTGCCGCAGCTGTGGAACGTGCTGAAGGGCGACATGAGCCTGGTCGGACCGCGCCCGATGATGCCCGAGCAGCGCCCGCTTTATCCGGGCCATGCCTATTACTCGCTGCTTCCGGGGGTGACGGGCCTGTGGCAGGTCTCGGACCGCAACGGCTCGACCTTCGCGCAACGGGCCGAGTTCGACGCGGCCTACGACATGGACGTCTCGCTGGCGACGGATGTGCGGGTGCTGTTCGCTACCGTGGGCGTTGTCCTGCGCGGAACCGGGAAGTGACGCGGGCCAGGAATTTGCGCTCGTCCCCCCGAGACCGGCGCCTGTCGCGGACCTCCAGCAGGGCAAGGCCCGCAAAGACCGCCAAGGCCCCGGTCAGCGGATAGGCAAGCAGCGCGATCCAGAGCGGGGCGGACAGCAGGAACAGCGTGACGGCCACACCCAGGGCTGCAACCATCGCGATCAGAAGTATTCCCAGGACCATCCGTCTTTTGCTCCCCTGAGCAGCCGTACCTCGGCGCCGCATGCGATGGGCCGATGGGTCGCTGGTATGGGACCAAATGCTACGTCAGTGCCAGAGGTTTCACATCACGCATCCGTGGGGCTTGGCGGGTCTCCGCCGAGCGGGGGGTGCCGGACGGCGGATGATGACCGGCCGGGCGGCGCCGCGCTAGTGGCGGACGGGGACGGGCTTGACCTGCGCCTCGGCATAGGTGGGAACGGCCGGACGATCCTGGCCTGCCACCGCGGCGATGGCGCCGCCGACCAGAAGCGCAAGCGCGCCGGACAGGGAGTAGAGCAGGAAGAGGACCCAGACTGGCAGCCCCAGCGCCATCCCCGCCATCACCGCAACCGTGGCCGAAACCAGTGCAAGGATCAGCATTCTGGCGAGCATTTTCCGGTATCCCCCGTGTTGTCTCGACCCCGTTTTGCAGAAATGTGTTACCGACTCGTGGCGAAAATGAGGCAGGAAACACCGCTATTGTGAAGTGCGTCGCGGGTTGCACATAAATCACAGGTTGCGCGCCCGACGGCCGGCTCCGCCGCCCGGGGCAGGCCTGTCGCGGCTGGCGGCGAGGTCCGTGACCAGGCCCCAGCTGCGCCGGGGCGGAGGCGCGGAGCGCGCCGCATCCCCTTCTGCGCGCGGCACATGCGCATGGCGCCCCAGAAGCGCCCCGCCGATCAGCCAGGTGACGGGCGTCAGCGTGGCATTGGACAACAGGTCCAAGAGGTTCGCCGCCATCATCAGCGCCAGTCCCGCGGTCGCCGGACTCAGCCCGAGTTTCCGGCCATCGCGCGCCAGCAGCAGGATCGGCAGCGTCAGCAACCCGAAGCTGGCGATATAGCCCAGCCAGCCGAAGCTGCCGATCGAGATGATCCAGGCCCCGTCGGTGACGCTGGTGCTCTGGCCGGATTCGGGATCGTGGATCAGCGGCCTGCCCCAGGTGCCCCAACCCGCCAGGGGCCGCAGCGCCGCACGTTCCATGAGCGCCTCTTCGTTCGCCACGCGGAATTCGAACGAGGCGGCCCGATCGCCGCTGATGCTCCGTGCAAGGGCAACCACCCGGTCCACCGGCACCACCTGTGTCGCGCGCAGCATCGGGTAAAGCAGCACCGATCCCGCGACGAGGGCCGCCAGAATGAGCTGCCCCCGCACGCCCAGGAGGAGGATCGCAGGCAGGAAGGCGAGGACGATGAGCACGGCGCCGAGGCTTTTGCACAGAACCAGGATCACCAGAAGGTAGATCGCCGCGAGCAGCCACTGGCCCGCGCGGGCGCCCTCGGCCAGCCGCTGCCGCCAGAGCGCAAGCGCGGCCAGGACCGACATCGCCACTAGGATCGCCAGCCACAGGCCATGGTGCAGGAAGACCACCGGCCGGAACCCGCCCGCCCGGATGTGCTGCAGGAATTCATGCGGGAAGAAGCCGTAGAGCATGTTGTTCAGCTGCGGGCTCATCCGCACCTCGAAGAGGATCGGCAGCGAATAGCAGAGCAGGGCCAGGGCCAGCATCTTCAGCAGCGCCACATGGCTTTCGGGCGAGGCGAAGAGACGTTGCGCCAGCAGGAAGGGCAAGACCGAGATCGCCAGGGCTCCGACGATCGAGCCCGCATCGTAGATCCGCAGGCCGGGAATGACGAACGAGCCGACGATGACCGGATCCGCATTGGTGAGCACCGTCAGGAGCGGCGAGGCCAGGAGCAGGACCAGAAGCGCGTTGGCAAGCCAGTGCCGCGGCGCCGGACCCGCCATCTCGCGGGCGCGCCTGCCAGTCCGCGCCGCCCCGACGCCCAGCAAGAGCATCAATCCCGCGCTGAGGACCGGCACCCCATCCTTGTCCACCACGGGCACGCCCGGCAGGTCCAGGCCCGCCTGCGTCGGCAGGAGCAGGTAGCCCGCGAGCATGGACCAGCCGAAGGCCTGGGCGGCGGGAAGCAGGCGAAAGAGGGCAAGGACCACGATCGGCCAGCCGAAAAGGACGACATAGGCAAGGGTGTTGGGCATCGTCTCACAGTCGGCGGGTCTGGTAGTTCCGTAGTCTCGCACCAAATCCCGGCCTGCGTCCACCCCGACCCTGCCCCACCCTCCCCAGCCGCGAATCCAGGCCATTGCGTTGCCGCAGCCTGGGATTGTTTCCGGGTCTGCGGGGGAAATCAGGAAGCGTTTGCAGGTACCTGCTTCCAGCGGCATGCTTCGCGGGTATCCGGTCCGGCGTGAGTCGGGGCTTCACCGGGGAAAGGGTATTTCGCGATGCCGACCGACGTCGCAGTCATCATTGTCAATTACGGCACGCCCCGGATGGCGATCGCGGCGGCGGACAGTGTCTTGCAGCGCGCGCCCGACGGGTTGTCGGTCGAGATCCATATCGTCGACAACGCCTCGCCGGGTGATGACCGCGAGGTCCTGTCCGAGGCGGCCATCCGCTGGGGCGACGGCGTCACGCTGCATCTCGAGGCGGTCAACCACGGCTTCGGTCGCGGCAACAACCTGGTGCTGCGCCAGCTGGCCGCCCGTCCCGCGCCGCCGGACAAGGTCTACCTGCTGAACCCGGACGCGCGTCTCGTCACCAATGCGGTGGCCGAACTGGCGGCCTTTCTGGACGCCCATCCCAGGGCCGGGGTGGCGGGCAGCGGCATCGTGGACGCGACGACGCTGAAGCCCGTGGTCTGCGCCTTCCGCTTTCCCGGCCTGGTCTCCGAGTTCAGCACCGCGCTGAATGTAGGCCCGCTCTACCGAATGCTGAAACGCTGGCAGGTGGCCTTTCCGCCGGGCATTCCGCGGCAGGAGGTCGACTGGGTCTCGGGCGCGTCGATGATGGCGCGGCTTTCGGCGCTGGCCGAGGTGGGATTCTTCGACCCCGACTACTTCCTGTACTACGAGGAGGTGGACCTGATGCACAGGATGAAGCGGCGCGGCTGGGAGGTCTGGCACCTGCCCGAGGCCAAGGTCGCCCATATCGCCGGTGCGGCCACCGGCGTCACCAGCGCCAATCCCGAACGCCGGCCCCTGCCCGGCTACTGGTTCGACAGCTGGCGCTTCTACTTCGAGAAGACGCATGGCCGGGCCGGCGCCCGTGTCGCGGCCCTGGGGCGCTGGATCGGGACGGTGCTGGGCGATCTGCAATGCAGACTGCGGCGCAAGCCGGTGCAGAACCCGCAGAACTTTGCCGCGGATTTCCGCCAGCGGGTGCTGCGGCCGCTGTTCGGCGCGGCTCCGCCCAGCCGCCCGTTGACCAGGTGACTGCGCCCCCGAAGGTCGCCGCCGTCCTGATCGGACGCAACGAGGGCGCGCGGCTGCTGGCGGCGCTGGCCTCGATCCCCGGCGATGTGGCGCCGGTGGTCTATGTCGATTCCGGCTCGACCGACGGATCGGTCGCGGCGGCCGAGGCGGCGGGGGCGCGGGTGGTCCGGCTGGACCTGTCGCGCCCCTTCACCGCGGCCCGTGCCCGGAACGAGGGTTTTGCCGCGCTGGGGGCCGACGTGCCGGATTACGTGCAGTTCATGGATGGCGACTGCACGCTGGACCCCGGCTGGATCGGCGTCGCGCGCAGCTTTCTTGACGGCCATCTGCAGGTCGCGGTGGCCTGCGGGCGGCGGCGCGAGCGGTTTCCCGAGGCCTCGGTCTACAACCGGCTTTGCGATGCCGAATGGAACACGCCTCCGGGCCGGACCCGCGCCTGTGGCGGCGATGCCTTGATGCGCAGCGCGGCCTTCGCGGCGGCGGGCGGGTACGATCCCGGCCTGATCGCGGGCGAGGAGCCCGAGCTTTGCGTGCGCTTGCGCGCCGCAGGCTGGGAGATCTGGCGGCTGGATGCCGAGATGACGCGGCATGACGCCGCAATGACCCGCTTCGCGCAATGGTGGCGGCGGACACGCCGGGCCGGCTATGCCTTTGCCGAGGGTGCCGCGCGGCATGGCGCCCCGCCCGAGCGGCATTTCCGGCGCGAGACCCGGAGTGCGTTGGCCTGGGGGCTGGGCCTGCCGGCGGTGACCCTCTTGGGCGCGGCGCTGGTCAGCCCCTGGGCGCTCGTTCTGCTGCTGGCCTGGCCTGCGCAATTTCTGCGGCTGGCGCCCCGGCTGGGCCCGACGCGGGCGGCCTTCCTGATCCTGGGCAAACTACCCGAGGCCCTGGGCGCCGTGGAATACTGGTGGGGCCGCGTGACCCGCACCCGGCGCGGGCTGATCGAATACAAGTAGGGTCAGCCCACCAGGGCCAGGATCGCGGCCCAGTTCCACCACAGAGCCAGCGCCATGCAGACCGCCCCGAGAACGGCGAAGGCCAGGTCGTGCAGCGGATCCCAGGCTCCGTGCCACGCCACCAGCCAGACCAGCGCCGGATAGGCTGCGACCAGTGCGAGGAACTGGCCGACCAGCGCCCAGAAAAGCCCGCCCGCCTGCACCCCGAGAAGAAGTCCGGCCCCGACCAGCGTCGCCTTCAGCGCCGTGACGATGAAGAATTTCTGCGAATCCCCCGCCGCCAGCGCGGCATGGTCATAGGTCAGGCCTATGATCACCGGGACCTGGATGCAGGCGACCAGCACCACGACCGCACCCGCATCTTGGTAGCGCGCATCGTAGAGCAATCCGACCAGCCAGGGGCCAAGCAGGGCCGCAAGCGTCGTCATCGCGATCAGTCCGCCGCTGACCAGGACCCGCATCCGGCGCAGCTTCAGGAAATTGTCGCGCGACTGGCCGGGGGGGCGTTCGCGGTAGATCGGGATGAGCATCCGCACGATCGCGACGCCGCCCAGCATGGCCGGGAAGCTGCCCAGGAAGAAGCCGATGTTGTAGATGCCGAAGGCATCCAGCGGCAGGAACTTGCCCAGAACGAGCTTGTCGCCCTGGGCCAGGAAGAAACCGAAGATCGAGCTGACGAAGATCCACTTGCCGAAATGCACCAACTCGCGGACGGCGGGCCCCTCCCAGCGCAGACGGTTGCGCTGGCCCGGCAGATAGAGCGCCGCCAGCAGCACCTGCAGCGCCGCCCCCGCCAGGCTGCCCAGCACCAGCGCCCAGACCGAGCGCAGCCAGGCCGCAAGGGCGACCATCACCACCAGCGACAGGACCTGCGCCGCCAGATCCAGAAGCATCAGCCGCCCCAGCCGCAGATGCCGGCTCGCGGTATCGCGCCGGGTCGGCATCAGGCCCAGGACCAGGAACTGCACCGAAGCCAAAGCCAGCATCCCGGCCAGAAGCGGCTCTTCATAGAAGGAGGCGACGGGCCGGGCCAGCGCGCAGCAGGCAAGGAACAGCAGGAGACCGCGCAGGATCTGCAGCGTCCAGGCCGTGTCCAGGAAGTCGGGCTCGTCGCCGCGCGGGCTGCGGGCGATGGCCGGTCCGGTGCCGAGGTCAGAGAACATCGACAGGCCGACCAGGAAGACGGTGACCAGCGCCATCAGGCCGAAGGCCTCGGGGAACAGAAGCCGGGTGAGGATGAGGTTCGACAACAGCCGCAAGAGCTGCGACAGGCCGAAGCTGCCGACCGACAGAACCGCTCCGCGCAGGACCTTGGCCGTGAGGCTGGCGCCGCTGAAGAGGCCGCTGATCCGCACGCCCGGGGTCACGCCGCGCCCGTCACGGTTCCGGCGCAGCGGGCAGAGGGCTTGGGCAACGCGTCATACTCGCCAGGGCTGCGCATTCTCACCGCGTTCATCGCAGGACCCCGCCCCGCACGGCGGTCCGATCGCCGGCACGATACGCCTGCGCCGCGCTTGGCCGCAAGGCCCCGGCGGCCGGCGAGGGCGGCAGCCCTGCGGATCGCCTGACGCTCATCCGGCCGGAACGCCGCTGCGGTGGTAGGTTCGGGCGACCTCCCAGGCGATCCGCTTGAAATAGCGGGCCTGTTCGCGGCTGAGCGTGTCGCCGGGAACGGCCAGCCGGTCGGGCAGTTCGGCCGGATCGCGCTGGTAGATGACCGCATAGACAAGGCAGGTGACCGCATAGCGTCCCAGGTCGTTCAGGTGGATGTCGTCCTCGAAGACATCCTCGATCGAGGCAAGGCCGGGGGCCGCGCCCGCTGCGATGTCGTCGTAAAGCCGCAGCATCATGCGATGGCCGGGGATCATGTAGACCGGCGGCATCCCCTGCGGGCGGTTGGCGTTGGCATCGTCCTGCATCCGTTCCCAGCGCGCGCCGTCCTGCTCCAGCCGCTCGCGGAAGGGAATCCCTGCCTGGTCCTGGCCGGGGCCGGGGTCCTGCAGCCCGGTCCAGGTCGAATAGAGCATGACCTCTGCGCCCCTGCCGCCATTGCCGCGCGTCCAGGCATGATCGACCCAGAGGCCCAGGTAATGCAGCGTGTCGTCGCGGAAATAGTCCTCGTTCGTCGTCAGCGGCACCGCCTCGGTGATCACCAGAAGCTCGAACTCGTCGATGTTCAGCCGGGCGTCGGGATAGTCGGTGGCATGATCCCAGCGCCAGCGCATCGGCGAGCCGGGGATGGTGCGGGCGTGGATCGTCTCGTAGGGGTTCGTTCCCGGCCGGGTTGCCGTGGCCAGGATCAACCGCCCTGGCCAGGGATGGGCGCCGTAGGTATCCGTGAGGCTGTGCCCGCTGTGGATCTGCCGCACCGTGAGCGGGCTGGCCTTTCGCGGCGGCAGGTCCTGCGCAACGGCCAGTCCCGTCAGGAGGAGAAGTCCCGCCAGCGCCTTGCCGGCCTGGATGAGATAGCTGTTCATTCGCGTTCCTCCCTTTGCCGACATCATCGCCCCCGCGTCCAGTCCCCGGAATGGCGCTGCAGGCGCACGGCGACATGGACGGCGAGATAGGCCGCCAGACCCAGCGGATCCGAAAGCGCAAGCCTGGCGAGAAGGGCCGGCGTCACCGGAGCCTTGCCCTCATTCGCAAGCAGGCGCGGAAAGCGATCGGCAATCTGCGCCACCCCCGCATCCTGCCTGCGCCGGACCCGGACCAGTCTCGCAAAACCCTCGACCATGGGCCAGTGGTAGCTCACCGGCACCTCGTGACGCTCGTCGGGGCGAAACTGCAGCCGCGCGAAGGTATCGTCCGAGATGATCTCCGGCCAGTCACCCCAGCGCGACCGTCCCGGCCGGTTCAGCGCGAACAGGCCGGCCCCGACCGCACCCGACCGCACGAAGGGCAGGCGCGCCCAGATCCGGGCATAGGCTCGGGTGAAGCGGCTTTTTGCGGGCGCGATGGCGAGACGGCCGGTGGCATAGCGCGGAACCGGGGTGTCCAGCGCCTCGGCCAGCGCGGCAAGGAGGCCCTGGTCGCAGGTCACATCGGCGTCGAGATAGGCCAGCGCGCCGCCGCTCGCTGCGGTTTCGCCCGCCGCAAGGGCGCCAAGCTTGCCGCCTTGCTCCAGTTCCAGCACGACCAGCCGCCAGCCGCGCGCGGCGAAGGCGGGCGCAGAGGACCGGGCGCGACCCGCCGTGTCGTCGGTGCAGCCATTGGCCACCACGATCACCTCGACCGGGCCGGTCGCCGGTTCCGCCTGCCCCGCCAGCGCCGCCAGGCAGGGGCCGATCCAGGCCCCCTCGTTGCGCGCGGCGATCAGGACGGTCAACGCCGGAACAGGGGGAGTCATCAGCGGTCCTGGCAGAAGGATTTGCCCTGCGAGCATATGCCCGGCCGGTCGAAAGGCAAGCGGGCCGGGCAAAGCGGAAACAATGCGCAAGATGGCGGGAGGCGACGCGGAAGAAAGGCGACAATGGCCGCGGCGCGACCGGAATCGCTTCAGACCGGCGGGATCCCGTGCTAGCGTCGGGCCGAATTGAGCCATGAGTCCATATATTTGGCGCAGGGCCCGGGGATGCGACGGCCGCCTGTCCCTGGCAGCGATCCTGCGCCGGACAGGAGTGATGATGAGCCGGAAGATCAAGGTCGGCCTGGCCGGCCTCGGCAAGATGGGGCTGTCGCATTTTGCCCTGGTGAACGCCCATCCCGATACCGAGACGGTGGCCTGCGACGCGACCGGAATGCTGGTCGACATGCTGTCGCGCAATATCTCGAACCGGCTTTACCGCGATTACGACCGGATGCTGGCGAAAGAGCAGCTGGACGCGGTGGTGATCAGCACGCCATCGCGGCTGCATGGCGGCATGGTGCGCGCCGCACTGGATCGCGGGATCCATGTCTTCTGCGAGAAACCCTTCTGCCTGGACTGGCGCGAATCCGAGGCGCTGGCCGATCTGGCCGAGGCCCGGGGGCTGGTGGGCCAGGTCGGCTATCACTACCGCCATGTGGGCGCCATGCGCGAGATGAAGCGGGTCGTCGAGGCCGGGGCACTGGGCCGGATCACCCATGTCCTGGCCGAAGCCTATGGCCCGGTCGTCCTGCGCCCGAAAAAGCAGACCTGGCGCAGCCGCAAGTCCGAGGGCGGCGGCTGCCTATACGACTATGCCGCCCACCCCCTCAATCTGCTCAACTGGCTGTTCGGCGCGCCCGAGCGCGTGTCGGGCAGCGTGCTGGGCAGCGTCTTCTCGGACGAGATCGACGACGAGGTCTTCGCCACCCTCTCCTTCCCCGGCGGCACGACCGCGCAGCTTTCGGTCAACTGGAGCGACGAGAGCCACCGCAAGATGTCGACGAAGCTGTCGCTGATCGGGACGAACGGGCGGATCAACGTCGACCGGCAGGAATGTCAGGTCTACCTGCGCGCGCCGGTCGCGGGCCTGCCGGGTTATGGCAAGGGCTGGACGGTGCGCTACACCACCGAGCTGACCGAGGACCCCTGGTTCTACCTGCGGGGCGAGGAATATTCGCACCAGATCGACGATTTCGTCCGCGCGGTCCGCGACGGGGCCGGGCGTGCCGGGGAAAACGACTTCCGCTCGGCCGCGTTGACCGACCGGACCATCGCGATGATCCTGGCCGATGCCGCCGGCGAGACGGCCGCCGCCCCGGCTGCCCTTCCGCAGCCCCCGGCCGCGCGCCGCGGGCTGGGCTGGTTCATGCGCGGGCGGGAAGGCTGAGGAGGATGGGAATGGACAGGCTGCTTTTCGGCGACAACCAGTTCTTCGGCAT
This sequence comes from Tabrizicola soli, assembly GCF_015999335.1. Classification (GTDB taxonomy): domain Bacteria; phylum Pseudomonadota; class Alphaproteobacteria; order Rhodobacterales; family Rhodobacteraceae; genus Tabrizicola; species Tabrizicola soli. Next base: position 12,940 of record NZ_JAEACP010000002.1, read on the forward strand.
CAACCACATGTCCGAGGAAAAGGCCCGCGCCCAGGCCATGCGTTTCCAGGATACGGACGCGATCATGGCGGTCCTCGATGCGGCCTATGACGCGGGCATCCGCACCTTCATGTGCACCACCCACGACCGCATCGCCGAGGTCTGCGACCGGGTCCGGGCCAATCCTGCCCGCTATGCCGATTTCCAATTCTATCCCTGCATGCCCTATGCCCACAAATACGCCAATGCGGTGACCGAGCACGGGATGTTCGGCGCGCTGAGCCAGTTCATGCCGGAAGAGGGCCTGTTCCGCACCGCACTGCGCGGCGGGGCGGCGCTGGCGGCGAAGGATGTCGAGGGCATCGCGAAGCTGCTGATCGACGTCGAGATGAAGATGTTCGCCGGGCTGAAGACTCCGGTGGTGCTGATCCAGAACGTCTTCACCGACCTCCTTCTCGGCATGGGCTACACCCGCGCCTTCCGGGTCTTCCACGACCATGTGCGCGACCGCTACGGCGCCGAGGCCGGGTTCATCACCATGAACCTGCCGATGCTGCACCGGGCGCTCGAGGCCGAGGGGATCGAGAATCCGATCATCTGCAGCAATATCAACAAGATCGGTTTCCGCATGTGCGGCGGGCCCGAGCTGTATGCCGAGGTGCTGCGCAGTGGGCGGGTCCGGGCCATCGCCATGTCGGTCCTCGCCTCGGGCGCGATCCCGGCCGAGGAAGCGATCGAATGGGTCGCGAACCTTCCCGGCGTTCAGTCGATCGTCTTCGGCGCCTCCGGCCGGGGCAATATCCTGAACACCCGCGACCTGGTGGCCCGCCACTTCCCGGCCGCGCCCGAGCCGGCGGAGGCCTGAGCCATGGACAGCCGCATGAATACCGACCTGCCCCTCACCGCCTCGCCCGTGCCCGCCCGGAAGCTGCGCCGGGTGCCGGTGCTGAACGCCTTCGTCCACGACGTGACGATGGACGACGTGCTTGGCCTGCGCGAGGGGCTGTTGCTGACCCTGCATGTCGACATGCTGATGAAGCTGCAGAAGGACCGTGAGTTCCACGACATCCTCGACCAGTTCGACATGGTGACCTGCGACAGCCAGATCCTGTATTTCGCGCTGAAGTTCCTGGGCACCCCGGTGCGCGAGCGGGTGTCGGGCTCGGACTATTTCCCGCTGTTCTACACCCGCTACCGCGACGATCCTTCGGTGACGGTGTTCCTGATGGGCGGCAAGCTGGGCATCGCGGACATCGCCGCGCGCAACATCAACGCTAAGGCCGGGCGCGACTTCGTGGTGGGCACCTCGGCGCCCCCCTTCGACTTCGACCGCGACCCGGCCGAGATCGACCGGATGATCGAGGCGGTGAACGCCTCGGGGGCGACGGTGCTGCTGGTCGGCCTCGGCGGCGGTAGGCAGGAGAAGTTCATCATCCGCTACCGCGACCGCTTTCCCAACGTGCGCCTGTTCCTGCCCCTGGGCGGGACGATCGACTATGAGGCCGGCACCTTCCGCCGCCCCCCGGCCTGGGTCACCAATGCGGGGCTGGAATGGCTCTACCGCCTGGTGAAGGAACCGCGGCAGCGCTGGCATCGCTATGTCGTGCACGAGCCCCCGGTGATCCCGCTTCTGATCCGGCAGAAACTGGGACGCTACCGGGACCCGTTCGGCAAGGATTAACCACCCGCCTCAGCGACCGTCGCGCAGGCGTGAAAGCCCCTCGTCGAGGCGCATCCCTGCGCTGACGCCTAGCGCGGCCTCGGCGCGGGCGGGGTCGCCGAGGGAATGGCGGATGTCGCCCAGGCGTGGGGCGGCATGCAGGATCTCGGGCGTGCGGCCATGCAGCCGGGCCAGGGTTCCGACCAGATCCAAGAGGGTCGTCGGGCGGCCGGTGCAGACGTTGAACACCTGGCCCGCCAGCCCCGGCGCGCGCTCCATCGCCGCCAGAAGGAAGCGGATCACGTCCTCGACGAAGACGAAGTCGCGCGTCTGCTGCCCGTCGCCGAAGATCGTCACCGGCAGGCCGCGCGCCAGCCGGTCGTGGAAGATCGAGATCACCCCGGAATAGGCCGAGGCCGGGTCCTGCCGGGGTCCGTAGATGTTGAACGGCCGCAGACCCACGGTGGGTACGCCATGCACGCTCCAGGCAATCCGGCCATGCAGTTCCGAGCCGTACTTGTCCGCGCCATAGGCGGTCAGGGGCCGGGCCGCGCGGCCCTCGTCGACCCGGCCCTCGCCCGCATCGCCATAGATCGCGGCCGAGGAGATGTAGACGACGGGAAGCCGCCCGGCGCGGGCCGCGGTCTCGAGCAGGATCACCGTGCCGGTCTGGTTGGTCAGGTGCCCGGCATGCCAGTTCTCGTTGCACCAGGCGACCGAGGCCGCACCCGCCAGGTGGTAGACGCCGGCGCAGCCCCGGATCGCCTGGGCCACCGCCTCGGGATCGGCGACGTCGCCCTCGACCAAGCGGGCCCCCGGCGGCAGGTTCTCGCGCTTGCCGGAGGACAGGTTGTCCAGCACCACCACGCGGTCCCCACCGGCGATCAGCGCCTCGGCCAGATGCGAGCCGACGAAGCCGCAGCCGCCGGTGACCAGATACTCCGCCATCGCACCCTCTCTCAGATTCCGACCAGACGCAGGGCAAGCCGTGCGGCATCGTCGTAACGCCCGACCGGCACCCGTGGCAAGGCATGCAAGTCCGCCCCCGCCCGCCACAGCCCGCCATCCAGCGCCGTCGATGTGAGGAACCCCACCTCTGCCGCGGCACGTCCCAGCGCCGCATTGCGGTTGCCGTTCGGCCAGGCGAGATGCGCGATCTCCTGCCCGGTCCAGTCCTGCAGCAACCGGCGCGACCGGCGCAGGCTTTCGGACGCCTCGGCCAGGGAGATCTGGTCCAGGAGGTTGTGGCAATGGCTATGCGCGCCGATGGTCACCCAGGGGCTTGCGGCCAGCGCGGCAAGCTCCTCCCGCGTCAGGGGGGCGAGCGGCGGGCGCCCGGCGGGCAGCGGATGGTCGGCCAGGATCCGGTCGGCCAGATCCTCGCGCCGGTGGCGATCCACGCGTTTCAGCGTCTCGAGCAGGCCGCCCAGCACCGCCCAGCGCCCCGCCCCCGGCGCGGCCGGAAGCCGCCAGTGCCCGAGGCCCGGCAGATCGACCTCATGCGCGCCCGACCCGAGCGCGCCCATGACCCGGTCGAACCAGTAGGGCCGCCCGGTCTCGATCTGGCCGGTGGCGACATAGATCGTGACCGGCAGGCAGAGCGCGTCCAACAGCGGCAGGAGGTGATGGAACAGGCCCGCCTCGCCATCGTCGAAGGTCAGCACCGCGCGCGGCCGCCCGGCCCGGCTCCGGCCCGGTCCGGCCGCCAATGCCGCGTCGAGGGTGACGATCTCGTAATGGCGCGCCAGCCAGGCGACCTGGGTGCGGAAGTCGGACAGCCGCAGCACGGTCCAGGCATCCGGCCCGCCCCGGTCGGGCCCCAGCGTGTGGTAGCACAGGACACTGACCGGATCCTCGCGCAAGGCGCGGGCGCGCAGCATCGCCTGCACCGGCGCGAGGCCGAGCGCCGCGCGCAGCGTCCGCTTCACGCCGGCCTTCACGCCCCGTCTCCGGCGAAAAGTCGGCGCAGGCGGGCAGCCTCGGTATCGGCAAGATGCTGTTCGCGCACCCGCGCGATCCCGATGCGGCCCATCTCCTCCAGACGTGCGGCCGGGGTATCCAGCGCCTCGGCCAGGGTGCGGGCCAGGCCCTCCGTGTCGCCCGCCGGGACCAGCCAGCCGGTCCGGCCGTTCTCGATCAGCTCCGGGATCCCCGCGATATAGGTCGAGACCGCCGGGCGGCCCTGGGCAAGCGATTCCATCAGGACCACCGGCAGCCCCTCCATCAGGCTGGGCTGGACGATGATCGTGGCCGCGCCGATCAGGCGGCGCACCTCGTCACTGCCGATCCAGCCGGTGATCCGCACCCGATCCTGCAGGCCGCTTTCGCGGATCCGACCCTCGATCAGGGCGCGCAACTCGCCGTCCCCCGCCAGGACCAGCCGCAGGTCGGGCCGGTCCAGCGCGGCGAAAGCCTCCAGCAGGACCAGATGGCCCTTCTCGGCGCTGAGCCGGCCGATGCAAAGGAGTGTCGGCCGGTCCGGCGGGGGCGGCGGCGCGCTGGCGAAGAAGCCCTCGTCCAGGCCGCAATGCACCAGGGCCAGCTTCGGCCAGTCCTGCGGCGGCAGCCAGCGCATCAGCTGCCCGCGGATATAATGCGACACCGTGACCACGAAACGCGCCGCCGCGACCTTGCGCGGCAGCGACCAGCCCAGGACATTGTCGATTTCGTCCGCGCCGTGCACGGTAAAGCTGTAGGGCGGCCCGCCCAGAAGGCGGGTCAGATAGGCGATATCGGTGGAGTTGGTGCCGAAATGCGCATGCAGATGGGTGGCCGCCGACTTCTCCAGCCAGAGGCTCAGCCGACAGGCGAAGGCGAACCAGACCAGATGGTGCGGCAGCGAGCGGACCGAATGGCGCGACATCGCCACCGCAGCCGCCAGCGCCCGGAAGGCCGCGCCGGGGCGTCGGAGGCAGGTCCGCACCACCGGGGCAAGCAGCGCCCGAAGCCCGCCCTGCAACAGATAGCGCGTGCGGGCGCGCTCGGCCTCGTCCGTGGGATCCGCCACTTCGGCATCCCAGCCCCGGATCGAGAAGCGCAGGACAGTCACCCCCTGCCGCTCCAGCGCAAGGATCTCGCGCCGGATGAAGGTGTGGCTGACCTTGGGATACTGGTTCACCAGATAGGCGACTGTCCCTCCGGCGGGCGGCATGTCGGTGGCCGGTCTCGCCCTGAAATGCGCTTCCATCTGAAACTCCTGCACAATCATCTGCATCTTTGATCCGGCCCCGCGACAGTCAATCCGGGATTTCTGGAAATTCTGTGGCACAATCGCCTTAACCATCGGACCTTGCTGCACAACCCGCGAGGACCACCTTCCCAACCGACCGGCAAGTGTGCAGCATTGCGCATCTTTGAAAGGGAACACCATGACCAGGCTTCTGGTGATCTCGCCTGCGCCGGTGATCGTCAGGGAAACCACCGTGATCCTTGACGTCAAGTTCGCCGAAGGCATGGCGGCACAGGCCACGGCCTGGGACGGCCCGCTGGACAACCTCCTGTGGGAGGGGGCCGGACAGATCGCCTTTCCGGTCGAGGTCGAGCGTGCCGCGCTGCCTTGGGGACTTTCCACCCTGCCGCAAGGCGCGCCGCTGCCGCACGGGACGGGGCGCGACCATGATCTGGTCGTCGCCTCGGCCGACATGTCCGGGACGCTGGCGCTGGCCGGCCCCGGACGGACGCCGGTGGTCTATACCATCGAATACACCCACCGCACCCGGCTGGACATCCTGGCGCTGGAAAGCGGGATCGCCCCCCTGCGCCGCCTGCGCCGCCGCCTCTGGCTCGAGCATCAGGAACGCCGGCGCCGGGCCGCCTTCCGCGCCGCCGCCGCGCTGCAGGCGAACGGCTATCCCGCGCAGCTGGCCTATGGCGGACTGACCACCGACCTGCATCTCTATCTCGACAACCGGATGACCTCCGACCGTTTCGTGCAAGAGGACGAACAGCGCGCCCGGCTGGAGCGGCTGGGAGGCGACGGGCCCCTGCGGCTGGTCCATTCCGGGCGGCTGGACCCGATGAAGGGCGCGCAGGACCTGGTGCCGCTGGCCGCGGCGCTGGCCGAACGGGGCCTGCGGTTCGAGTTCGACATCTTCGGCGACGGTTCCCTGCGGGACGGGATCCAACGCGGGATCGCCGCACGCGGCCTTGGCGACCGGGTACGCCTGCATGGCAACGTCGACTTCGCCTCGGTGCTGGTCCCCTGGCAACGCCGCAATGCCGACCTTTTCGTCAGTTGCCACCGGCAGGGCGATCCCTCCTGCACCTATATCGAGAGCATGGGCTGCGGCCTTCCCATTGCCGGTTACGCCAACGAGATGTGGGGCCCGCTTTGCCGCGAAAGCCGCGCGGGCTGGGCCGAGCCCCTGGGCAATGTCGCCGCACTCGCCGCGCGGATCGCAGGTACGCCCCGGGCCGGGATCGCGCAGGCCTCCGGCGCGGCGGCCGATTTCGCGCGGCGGCATGATTTCGACACCGTCTTCCATGGCCGGATGGAGCATCTGGCCCGTGTCGCAGCACGTCTGGGCCGGGCGAAGGACGCGCAGCTTCAGTATTCGTCGTAGCCATAGCCTTCCGTGCGGTCCAGGAACCGGCACTTGTTCAGCACCACGCCCAGCACCTTGGTGTATTCCGCCAGTTCCCGCCCCGCACGGTCGATCTCGGCCACGGTGCTTTCCTCGGCGGCGGCGATCAGAAGCGCGCAGTCGACCTGGTCCATGAAGGCCAGCGTGTCGTCTATGACCAGGACCGGGGGCAGGTCGAACAGGATCACATCCGGCTTGAAGCGCGCCTCGATCGCGTCGATCGCCGCTGCGGCCTGGGCCGAGGACAGAAGCTCGGCCGGGTTGGCGACCGGGTCGGCATTCGCGCCCACGGCAAGGTTCGCCGAGAGCCGCAGCAGACCATTCTCGGGGTCTTCCCGGCCCGACAGGACATCGGCAAGCCGGGGCTTTCCCTGCAGCCCGAGCATCCGCACGATTGCCGGGCGGCGCAGGTCCATCTCCAGCACCAGGATGCGCAGCTCGGACTGGCGCGCCAGGCTGAAGGCCAGGTTGAGGCCCACGGTCGTCTTGCCGCAGCCGCTGCTGGGAGAGGTGATCGCCACCCGTTTCCAGCTCTGCTCGCGCAGATGCTTCATCAGGTTGGTGCGCATCAGGTCGAAGGGCGTGGCCCCGGTGCCGGGATGGTGCGAGATGATCCGCGAGGCCTCGAGCCTGGCTGGATCAAGGCGCACCTCGCGGAGTGCCGTCCAGACCGCCTCCCGCCCCGGATCGGCTGCGGGTTTCGGCTGTCCGGCCTCGGTCGGGGCTCTGCCCTGCCGGGTGGCGCGGGCCTTGGCGATGGCTTGCTGGATGCGTTCCACGGATCTTATCCCAGGGTTCCGGGCCGCAGACGCTCGGCCCATGAGGTCAGGCCGACCTTCTCGGCGGCGATGGCGAGAAGCTCGCTCAGCGGGATCAGATAGAGATCCACCAGATAGAGGGCGAGCGGCAGGCCCAGCAGGATCACGGCGATGCCGGCGCCGATCCGCATCCGTTCCTGCACGGCATCGGCCCGGGTCTCCATGTAGGGGACCGTCCCGAAGGGCTTGATGTCCAGCGCCGCGACCAGTTCGGCCGGGCGCCGCACCGTCGCGTTCAGCAGCTCCAGAAGGAAGACCAGCGCCCCGGCCAGCACGACCCCCGCGCCGAAGCCCGCGGCCGCGATCAGCTTGCGGTTCGGGGCCGCAGGGCCGGACGGCGCGGCGGCATTCTCCAGCACGGTGATCCGCTGGCCGCGGGCAGTCTCCTCGATCCGGTCGCCCATCCGCGCATCGGCCAGGCTTTGCGTCGCCTGGTCATATTGCAGGCGCAGGTTGTCATAGTCGCTGCGCAACTGGCCCAGCACGATGGCATTGGCCGGGGTCGCGTCGATCGAGGCGGCGATCTCGGCCAGTTCATGCTCCAGAAGGGCCTTCTGCTCGGCCAGAAAGGCGATCTGGCCGTCGATATCGGCGACCTGCAGGTCGAAGGCGCTCATCTTGTCCGCGCCGGTGCCTCCGCCCAGCTGTTGACGGACGGCCTCCTCCAGGGCCTCGACCTGAACCTGCAGGGCGCGCACCCGCGGATTCTCGGGCGAGAACAGGACCAGCGCCGAAGCCAGTTCCTGGCGCAGCTGCTCAAGCCGCGCCTGCTCCGGGGTCAGGGTGCCCAGCGACGGCCCGATCCGCCCGGTGCGGTCATAGACCTCGGCCAGCCGCTGCCGCCGGTCGCGCAACCCGGCAAGCTCGCGGTCGACTTGCAGCAGACGCTCCTGCTGTGCGGACTGGCGGGTGCGGCGGTATTCCAGGCTTTCGGGCAGCGCAGCACGGTTCTGCGACTCGAATTCCAGGATGCGGGCGTTCTGTTGCGCCATCTCCTCGCTCAGCCGTTTCACCTCCTGCTGGAAGAAGTCCAGCGTCCCGCCCGAGGCCGCGGTCCGCATCTCCACGTTCTGCTCGAGGATCTGGGCGACCAGGGCCTGCGTCACTTCCGCCGAATCCTCGGGGTTCGCCGCGTCGAACGAGACGGTCACCAGCCCGGTGCTCTGCTGGAACGGCGGCATCTCGATGCGGATCCGCCGGCGCATGTCCTCGACCATGACGTCGGCCGGCATGGCGGAGGACTCGGCGTAGATCCCGAAACGCTGCGCCAGATCCAGCAGGTTCTCGCGCGTGAGCAGATGCTGCTGGATCGCGCCCAGGATCTCCTCGGCCGAGGAGCGCACGGTCGAGGCGGCGAGTTCGTCGGGGATCTGCGGGCTTTCCGCCAGAAGCCGCGCCTCGGCGCGATAGACCGGCGGCAGCGAGAAGGCCACGACGATCCCCGCCCCGGTTGCCGCGACGATGATCGCCAGGACCTGCGGCAGACGCCGGAGCAAAAGCGAAAACTGGAAGCGAATATCAAATCCCATCGTCACGGATCACCCTCAATGCCTTGAAGATCTACGGCGAAGAAAGTGCCGTCGTCCAGAACCTGCCGGACATGCGCCTCGGTCACCCGCTTGCGCCCGCAGGAGAATGCATAGACCATCGCCAGGTCGCAAAGCTGGTTGACCAGCCGCGGCACCCCGCCCGTCACCTGATGCACCAGGGTCACGGCCGCCTCGTCGAAGATCCGCCGCTTCATCCCGACAATCCGCAGCCGGTGGTCGATATAGCCGCGCACGGTGGCCCGGTCCATCATGCCCAGATGAAAGCTCGACGCGACGCGCTGCGCGAACTGGCGCATGTCGGGGCGATGCACGATCTCGCGCAGCTCGGGCTGGCCGACCAGGATCAGCTGCAGAAGCACGTCCTTGCCCGAGTTGATGTTGGTGAACATCCGCAACTCCTCCAGCGCCTTGCGGCCAAGGTTCTGCGCCTCGTCGAAGATCAGCGCGACCCGGCGGCCGGCGGCATATTCGGCGATCAGCAGGTCCTGGAAGCGCGAGAAGAGGTCGACATAGGTCTCGTCGGGGCCCGCGGGCTCGCCCAGCGACAGGAGCACCCAACGCAGAAGCTCGGCCCGCGAGCCGTTCGGGTTCGACACCAGGCCGACCCGCACCCCATCGTCCAGCGAGCGCAGGAGATGGTGCAGAAGCGTCGTCTTGCCCGAGCCGACCTCGCCGGTGATCAGCGTGATCGGCGCCTGGGTCATGAGGCCGTATTCCAGCATCGCATAGGCCCGGCGGTGGGCGGGGGTCCAGAACAGCGCATCGGGGTCCGGCGCCAGCGCGAAGGGCCGCGCGGTCAGGCCGAAATGCTGGTCATAGACGCCGGGCGTCCCGGCCTTGGCGGGGGGCGGCGCGGCCGGCGGCGGGGCGGGCTGGGGATCGGGCGCGCGCGTCTCGGCCCGGAGGGCGACTTCGCCATCCCGCCCTTGCGCGCCAGAAGATTTTCTCCGCCACATCGTCACGCCCATACCGGCCCGCCACCCCGGCCCATCACCGTCCTGCGACAGGAAAACGGCGGTTATGTGTCCGCCGCGACCGCGTCCCTGCCCCATTCCGGGCGACCTTGCCCGGCAGATCGGCCGGAGTCGAGAGCGGATCCGGGCGCCCCTCGCCCCCTGGTTGCGCACCCCGGAATTCCCGCATCTTCCGGTCGTTCCACCGGGTCGGACGGGCGGGATCTCCGGTGCCGCAGACCGGAGGTCCGGGCGCGAAGACCGTCACCGCAATCGGCACCTCGGCCCTCACGGCGCCACCCCCGTCAGCGGGGTGGAGCGCGCCACGGTCCAGGCCACCTCCTGCATCAGGCGGGCGAGCTCCGGATCGGGCGCGGCGGCGGGGCTGCCGTCGGCCCGCAGCAGCACATGCGGCAGGCCGACCGGGCTTTTGTGATAGAGGACCGCGTAATGCACCAGGGCGACGAACTGATTGCCGAGGTCGTTCAGGTGGATCTGGTCCGAGAAGAGGCCGTTGCGGTCCCGCAGGCCGCCCACGCCGCCCCGCGCCTCTACCTCGCGCATCAGCGCGGCCAGACCCTGCCCCACCGGGATCAGATGGATGCGCGCGCCCTTCGGCAGTCGCCCCAGCGCCGGGCGCAGGACACCATCCAGCCAGAAGCGGGAGAGGTCGGCGTCGATCCGGGCCAGCCAGCCTTCGGGATCGTCCAGCTCGTGCCAGGTCTCGTAGAGGTAGATCCGCGCACCCGGCCGCGCCGCCCAGGCGGCTTCGGCAAAGGCCGCCAGAAAGCGCGGGCTGTCGTGATAGCGGATCGCATCGCGGATCTCGACCGACTCGGTCAGCACGATCGCATCGTAATCGCCACTTGCCACCGCCGCGCGCGCGTCGCGGTAGCGGGGATGGTCATTCTCGACCTCGAAGCCGTTGACCGGGATCTCGCCCCAATGCGAGCGAAGCTGCGCACCCCAGCCGAGCTGGCTGTCGTAGCGGTGGCCCTCGCCGGCCAGTTGCGCCAGCATCGCAGGCATGTCGCGGTTCACCAGGCTGTGGCCGATGTGGAAGACGGCCAGAGGGGCCTGGGGCGGGGCGAGCGGTTCGCCGTAAAGCGCGGCCATCGCGGCGGCATCGGGGCCGGCGGGCGCGCTGCGCCACCAGAAGGCCGCCGCCCCGGCGAATGCCGCCAGCGCCAGTGCGATGACTCCCGCCTTCCTCATGTCGCCACTCCGGCCAGGACCAGCCCGCCCGCCCGCAGGATCCGGCCGCGCAGCCGGTGTCCTTCCGGCAGCGGCCCGACCCCCTGCCGCAGCCGGGCGACAAAGCCGTCCTCCTCCAGCGTGACCCGGACCGCATCGAAGCCGATCAGCCGGCCGGTCAGCGGATATTGCGCCTTGTAGACCGCCTCCTTCGCCGCAAAGACCAGCCGCACCGCGCGGCCCCGGTCGCCTTGGGGCAGCGCCGCCAGTTCCTGCGGATCGCAGATCAGCGGCCAGAGGTCGGGCTCCAGGCCCGCATCCGCCTCGACGTCCAGACCAAGCGAGGCACCCCGGCGCACCGCCGCGACCGCGACGCCTGCGGCATGGGCGATGGACCCGGCCATCCCCTCGGGCCAGCAGGGCGCGCGGTCCGGGCCGGCGGGGATCGCCGCCGCCGGATGCCCCAGCGCCGCCAGCGCCCGCCGCGCCGCCAGGCGGCCCGCCGTGAATTCGGCGACCCGCGCGGGCACCGCCCCCGCCACCGCCGCCGCCTCGCCCGGCAACAGCTCTCCGGCCCCGATCCCGACCAGCGCGACCGCAACGCCCGGCGGAAACAGCCGCGCCAGCGCAGCCTCGGCCGCCGCCTGCCGGAGCACGGCTGTCACTGCGCCTGCGCCCGCTCGCGCACCGCGCGCATGGCGCGGCGGCGGGCCATGGCATCGCCACGGTCGGGACCCTCGGCCGGGGGGGGCGCCGCAGCACGCGCGGCTGTCACGCCGCCGCCCAGATGCGCGGCCAGGGCCGAGAGGACCGGGAAGCGGAAGATGTCGGTGATCGCCAGCGTCTCGGCCTTCAACTTCGCGCGCAGCTCGCGGTGGGCCTGCACGGCCAGCAGCGAATGGCCGCCAAGGCTGAAGAAATTGTCCGACCGGCCGACGCTGGGGACGCCCAGAACCCGGCTCCAGACCGCCGCGATCTCGGCCTCCAGATCATCCGCCGGGGGGGTCTCGGCCGCCGCCGCCGCCACCCGCGCCGAGGGCGCAGGCAGCGCCTTGCGGTCGATCTTGCCGTTCGGCGTCAGCGGAAAGGCATCCAGCGCCACGACATGCGCGGGCACCATCACCTCGGGCAGATGCGCCGCCAGACGGGCGCGCAGCGCCGCCTCGTCCACCGGGCCGTCGTGGGTGACATAGGCCACCAGCCGCACGTCGCCTGGCTGATCCTCACGCGGCAAGGCCACCGCCTGCCGGATGCCCGGCGCGGCCTCCAGCGCCGCCTCGATCTCGCTCAGCTCGATCCGGTGGCCGCGGATCTTGACCTGATGGTCGGCCCGGCCCAGAAAGTCGAGCCGCCCGTCCGGCCGCCGCCGCACCAGATCGCCGGTGCGATACATCCGGCCCCGCCCTGCGAAAGGATCGGGAAGGAAGCGTTCGGCGGTCAGGTCCTCGCGGCCGAAATAGCCCGCCGCGACCCCCTCGCCGCCGATCCAGAGTTCCCCCTCCGTCCCGTCCGGCAAGGGCCGGGCTTCGGCGTCCAGCACGTAAAGCGCGGTATTGGCGATCGGCTGGCCGACGTTCACCGTGCCCTCCTCGCCCGTCGTCGCCTCGACCGAGGACCAGATCGTCGTCTCGGTCGGGCCGTACATGTTCAGGACCGGCCCGCCGATCACCCCGGCCAGATCCGCCGCCAGACGCCCCGGCAGGGCCTCGCCGCCGACCAGCATCCGCCGCAGCCCCGACAGCGCGATGCGCGCGCCCTCGTCCTCGGCCAGCACCCGTGCCAGAGAGGGGGTGCATTGCAGATGCGTGACGCCATGCGCGCGGATCAGCCCGGCAAGCGAACCGTCTTCCGCCTGCCCGTTCGCCCGCGCCCGCACCTCGGCCAGATGCGTGAGGCCGGACATCACCTGCGCATAGGGGATGCCATAGTCGATCAGGCAGGCGATCTCGTCGATGCCCAGCGCCTCGACTTCGGCCACCCGGGCCAGCGCGTCGCCGACCGTGCCGAACAGACCCGAGTCCTCGAAATAACGCTGGAAGGCGAAGTCCAGGATCGCCTCCAGCTCCTCCGGCTCCAGCGCGCCCAGGTCGATCTGCGCCGGGTTCGCCACGCCCTGCGGTTTCTTGAAGGCGGGGAAGGCCCAGGCATATTGCCGGATCAGCGCCGCAGCCGAACGCAGGTAATCCTTCATCGGCTCGCGCGCCACCTCGCGCGCCGTCTCGCGGTCGGCGGCAAGGAAAGTATGCAGCATCAGCGTGACCTTGAAGGCCGAGGGGTCGTGGCCCGCCTCGGCCAGGGCCGCGCGGTAGATCGCCACCTTCTCGCCGACCTCGGCCAGCGACTGGCCCAGAAGATGCGTCAGCACATGCGCCCCAAGCCGGCCCGCGTCGCGCCAGGTCTCGGGGTTGCCGGCGGTCGTGATCCAGATCGGCAGCTCTTTCGAGACCGGCCGGGGCTGCGTCACCACGGCAAAGGGGGTGCCGTCGGCCTTGGGGAACTCCACCGCCTCGCCGCGCCACAGCCGGCGCAGCACCATGATCGCGTCCAGCATCGCCTGCCGGTTGGCGGGCGGCGCGTTTTCCGGGCGCAGGACGAAATCGTCCGGTTGCCAGCCCGAGGCGATGGCAAGCCCCGCCTTCCCGTGCGTCAGGTTGTCGATCACCGCCCATTCCTCGGCGATCCGCGCCGGATGGTGCAGCGGCGCGACGCAGGACCCGGCGCGGACGGCGGTGTTCCGCGTCACCGCCGCCACCGCCGCGCCGGTGACCGAGGGGTTGGGATAGGGGCCGCCGAAGGCGTGGAAGTGGCGCTCGGGCGTCCATACCGCCGCGAAGCCGTTGGCATCGGCGAATTTCGCGCCTTCCAGCAAGAGGTCATATTTGCTTGGCCCGGCGCTGTCGTCGTTGCCCCAGTAGAACAGGCTGAACTCCATCCTCCGGCCGGAACGGACCGCCCCGCCGCCCGAGGGGCTGAGCCGTGCCGCATCATCGGCTACCACCACCGAGAAGCCGCGCGCGAGGGTCCAGAACAGCTCCAGCACCGAAATGTCGAAGGACATCGAGGTGACGGCGAGCCAGGTGCCGGGGTCGGTGCCTATCACCTCGTCCATGCCGGCGAAGAAGTTCAGCACGTTGCGGTGGGTGACCATCACCCCCTTCGGCCGCCCGGTGGAACCCGAGGTATAGATCAGATAGGCCAGATCCTCCGGCCCCGGCCCGTCTTCCGGCGGCGTCTCGGGCGCGTTCGCCAGCCGCGTGTCGGCGTCCAGCACGAGCCGCTCCGGCCCCGCAGGCAGAAGGTCGGCCACCGCCGCCTCGGTCACGATCACCGGACAGCCGGAATCCTCGGCGTAAAGCGCCAGCCTGTCGGATGGATAGGCGGGGTCCATCGGCACATAGGCACCCCCGGCCATCTGGATCCCCAGGGCCCCGGCCACCATCTCCGCCCCCCGGCGGCAGGCAAGGCCGACCGGCGTGCCGCGCCCCACGCCCATCCCGCGCAGGACATGGGCGATGCGGGCGGCGCGTTCGGCCAGGGCGGCATAGGTCAGGCGCTGGTTCCCGGCGATCACCGCGGGGTGGTCGGGACGGGCCGCCGCCATGGCCAGGACCGCGGCCGGGATCGTGCCCGCGCGGTCATAGTCCCGCGCCGTGGCCGCCAGCGCGCCCTGCAGCCGCGCCTCCTCCTCGGGCGTCAGGGCGGTCAGCCGGTCGAGGTCGGCCCCCGCCGCCATCGCCTGCACTAGGCGCGCGATGCGCCCGGCCAGCGCCTCCGCCGCCCCGGCCGGAAGCCGCGCCGCATCGTACCAGAGCGCGCCACCGCCCAGCGCCAGCGTCACCGCCGATCCTTCGACCGGCGCGTCGCCCTCCGACAGCGCCAGCGGCGGCGGGGTCAGCGCCGCAAGGCCGGGCTCGCGCAGTGCCAGGTCGGCGGCAAGGCCCCCCGCCGCCCGCGCGAGGGCAAGGTCCGCCTCGACCGCCGCCAGCGCCGCGTCGAGCGGTCCGGAGGCCGCCAGCCGCAGCGGAACCCAGGGCAGGACATAGCCCGGCGCGGGGGAGGGACCGGCGGAAAAGGCGATGTCGCCCGCCACCCGCCCCACCGCCCGCAGCGCCGCCAGCGCCACCCGCGCCGCTTCCGCCCCGCCGGGGGCGACCGGCAGCGACCGCCAGTCGGCGGAAGCCTCGCCCGGCCCGCCCAGCGCCACCGGATCGGCCCCGAGCAGCAGGGGCCGGAACCGCGCCTCGGCCTCGGCCACCCGGCCCAGCGTCGCCGTCAGCTGTGCGGCCTCTTCGGCAGAGGGCGTGTCCAGATGCGCCACGCCCAGCGATTTCGGGCAGACCGGGGCGCCATCCATCCCGGAAAGCCCGGCGAGACGCAGCGCGCCGGTGCCGCAGGCCACCACCAGCCCGGATTCATCCGCCGCCAGTACCGCCCCCGGCAGACCAAAGCCCGGCACCACCTCGGCCCGGCCCACCGCCAGCACCCGCCCCCCGGCCAGGATCTTCGGCACCGCCAGCGGATTGCGATAGCCGCCATGGTCCAGCCCATGCACCAGCCGCGCCACCGCCTCGGCCGGCCGGGTGAAATCCAGCCGCCCCGCCGCCGCCGGGCGATCCGCCCGCCGATAGAGATGACGCGGCCCCGCGCCCTGCGGCTGGCGCGGCCGGCCGCCGTTCTCCAGTGCGGCGATCACCTGCGGAAAGCTCTCCAGCGCCGCGGCAAAGCAGCGGGTGTTCAGGGTCAGGGCGGTCTCGTCCGGGGCAATCGCGATGCTGCGCGCGACCAGGACCTCGCCCTCGTCGATGTCCTGGGTCATCAGGTGCCAGGTGACGGCGTGCCCGGTCTCGCCGTTCAGGATTGCCCAGACCGGGGCATTCAGCCCCGCATAGCCCGGCAGCGGCCCGTCGTGGAAGTTGACCCCGCCCATCCGCGCCCGCGCCAGCACCGGCTGCGGCACCAGCGACAGGTTCGCGATCGACAGCACCCAGTCCACGGCCAGATCGGCCAGCCGCGCCGCCAGCCCCACCCCCGGCGCCACGACGCGCAGGCCGCGCGACGCCGCCCAGTCGGCCACCCTTTGCTCACGCGTGACGACGGCGGCAAGCGCATGTCCACGCGCGAGCCAGAGGTTGCCGCATTCCGCGGTCAGGCTTTCATTGCCGATCAGGATTGCCGAAAGCGTCATGGTCCAACTCCAGTCATTCAGCGGCTAGCTTGTGGCCGCCTTCAATCGGCCGTGTGGCCTCGGCCCGGGCCAGGGCCTCGCGCATCCGGTTGGCCAACACCCGGACATTCGGCTCCAGCACCATGGAATCGTGGTCGCCCGGCACCTCGACCACCTCGAGGCCGGGGGCAAAGCGGGTCCACTGGTTGTCGGCGAAGACATATTCCTTCGCAGTGCTGATCCAGTTCCCGCCGCTGACCTTCCAGCGCCGGTCGAGAGGCGGGCGATAGAGGACGACGCGGCCATCGGCCCAGGGCTCCAGCCGGTAGACGCCCACCGCGCGGCGGAAGGCGGCCTCGATCGCCGCATTGTGGAACGAGGGCACCGTCGGGTCGGGCTCGCCCGCCGCCAGCGCCTTCTGCGCGCGTTGCCATTCCCTGCGCCTACGCAGCCAGTCCAGCAGGAAGCGCGGCCCGTGCTGGCGCAGTTCGGCCAGCTTGATCGCGGCCCGGTCGGCCCGGCTGGGCACCGGCGGCACCGGCATCGGCGTGTCCAGGAGCGCGACCAGCGCCACCTCCTCGCCCGCCGCACGCAGCTGGCGGCCCATCTCCCAGGCGGTCAGTCCGCCGCCGGAGAAGCCGCCCAGCAGATAGGGTCCCGAGGGCTGGATCTGCCGGAGTTCGGCGATGCAGTCGGCCGCCGCCGCCTCCAGCGTCTCATGCGGGGCGGTGTCGCCGAACAGCCCGCGCGCCTGCAGCCCGTAGAACGGCCGCTCCTTGCCCAGAAGATGCGCCAGGTGCCGCAGGTTCAGCACATTGCCGAACATGCCCGCGACCAGGAAGAACGGCGTGCGCGATCCCGCCTCGCCGCCGTGCATGGCGACCAGATGGGTGAAGTCCGGCCCGGCGGGGTCGGCCTTTGCCGCCGGATCCGCCGGCTTGTCCGCCTCGGGGCCGATGCGTTCCGAGATCAGCGCCGCGACGCGGGCAATGGTCGGCGCCTCGAACAGGACCGAGATCGGGAAGTCCAGCTGCCACTCCTTGCGGATCCTGGCAAACAGCCGCACCGCGATCAGCGAATGGCCCCCCAGCGCGAAGAAGTCGTCCTCGACCCCCACCTCCTCGACGCCCAGCAGCCCCGACCAGAATCCGGCCAGGGTGCGCTCGACCTCGGTCCGGGGAGCGACATAGGCGGTTTCCAGCGTCGGCCGGGCAAAGCCAGGCCCCTCGTCGCCGGGACCCTGGTCCCCGGCCTCGGCCTGG
The DNA here is from genome assembly GCF_015999335.1 of Tabrizicola soli. Lineage (GTDB taxonomy): Bacteria > Pseudomonadota > Alphaproteobacteria > Rhodobacterales > Rhodobacteraceae > Tabrizicola > Tabrizicola soli. The sequence goes on from NZ_JAEACP010000002.1 coordinate 30,103, forward strand.
CGCACCAGCGCCGGCAGGTCCAGCGACGAGACCAGCACCTGCGGCGCATCCAGCGCCAGGGCGCGCAGGAAGGCCTTGGCCCCCTCGGCCGGGCGGATGCCGTCCTCCAGCGCCTGCTTCAGCCGGGCCTCGGCGGGCGAGAGCGCGCGCGCCTCCTCCTCATCCGCGACCACCTCGCCGGGGGTGGCGGGGGCGGGCCGGGCCAGAACCTCGGCCGCCGCGACCGCGCGGAAGCTGATCCCGCGGACCTCGACCAGCACCCGGCCGGCCGGGTCGGTCAGCGTCACGTCGAAGGCGGCGCTCCCCGCGCCGGGCGCGCCCTGCAGCCGCACCCAGCTGCGGATCTCGGCGGGCAAGGGCGCGAAGACCTGTACCGTGCCCGAGGTCACCGGGACCCAGATCTCGCCCTTCGCCACCTCGGGCAGCAGCGCCAGCCCCCAGCCGGTGCCGATGTCGTAAAGTGCGGGATGCAGCGCCGTGGTCGCGGTGTCGCCCGTCGCATGGGCGGCAAGCGCCAGCGTCGCCAGCCCCTCGCCCCGCCCCAGCGCCGTCTGCCGCAGCACCTGCCAGCGCGGCCCGAAGGCCAGCCGGTCCTCCTGCGCGCTTGGCAGGGCGCCGCCGTCCCGCGCCTGCCGCCGGTCGGGGCAGCGCGCGGCGATGGCGGCCAGATCCAGCCTCTCCGGCGAGACCGCCGCCAACGGCGCAAGCTCGGCCTCGACCGCCAGCGCCCAGCCGGCGGTCTCGCGCGTCCGGGCCTCCAGCCGCCAGGAGCCCCTGGCGCGCGTCAGCGTCACGCGCAGGTCGCGCGGGGCGTCGCCCTCCAGCCGGATCGGGCGGAACACGGTCAGCCCCGACAGGGTGAAGGCCGGGCCCTGCCCCAACGCGGACAGCGCCTCGGCCGCGATCTCGGGCCAGGCGGCGCCCGGCAGGATCGCGGTGCCGTCCTTCAGCCGGTGGTCGTCCATCACCCATTGCGCATTGGACAGCGTGGTGGAGAACCGGCTCCCCTCGTCCTCGCGCGCCATGCGTTGCAGGATGGGCAGACCGGGCAAAGGCGCCTCGCTGGCCCGGCCCTCGCTGCGCCGGGCGGCGGCGTCGGCGGCCATGCCGATCCCCGACCAGATCCCCCAGTCGATCGCCGTCACCTTCGTCCGCCCGCCCGAGCGCGACCTGGCATAGGCGTTCAGATATTCGTTCGCCGCCACGTAATCGGCCTGCCCCGCCGGGGCGATCACGGTGGAGGTCGAGGAGAACAGCACCAGCCGCGCGATGCTGCCATCGGGCACGAGGCTGTCCAGCAGCCTCGTGCCATGCACCTTCGGCGACAGCACCGCCTCGGCCGCGCCGGGATCCTTGCCCAGAAGCGGCGCATCGTCGACCGTGCCCGCAGCATGGACGACCCCGTGGATCGGCCCCAGTTCGGCCCACACCCGGTCCAGCGCCGCACGCATCTCCTCGGGGTTGCAGACATCGGCCGCCAGCGGCAGGACCGTCCCCAGCCGCGACAGACGCTCCAGCACCCCCGCGCGCTGGCTTTCCGGGCCCGGCAGGCTGCGCCCGATCAGCGCGACCTTCGCCCCATGCTCGCGCATCAGCCGTTCGGCCAGCGTGATCCCGATCCCGCCGAACCCGCCGACCAGCACCCAGACCGAGCCTTCGGGCACCTCGGCCCGCCCGGCCAGCGGCGCGGGGGCGAGACGCTGCTCGTAGCGCCGCGCGCCGCGCAGCGCCGCGACCGCGTTCGCCGGGGTGGCAAGCATCTCCTCCAGCACCAGTCCCAGCGTCTCGGACGGGAGGGGGCGGCGGCCCTCGGGCAGCGTCAGATCGACCAGCGCGGCGGTCAGCCCCGGCAGCTCGCGCGGCATCACCCGCACCGGGCCCGCGACCGCGGCCTTTTCCGGCCAGGACAGCGCCTCGTCGCGGACCTGCGCCGCGCCCGAGGTGAAGACCGTCAGATGCGGCAGGGGGGAAAGCCCGATCTCGCCCATCGCCTGGCCAAGGAAGAACAGGCTCCAGAAGCCCTGTTCCAGGTTGCGGTGAAAGAAACTCGACCCCGGCCGGAAGCTCTCGGACTCGGTGACCAGCCAGAAATGCGCGATCCGCTGCGGGGCAAGGCCGCGCTGCACCAGATCGGCAAGCAATGCGTCATAGCCCTCGCGGCCGTGTTCGGGGGCGAGGGTATAGGTGTCCTCGCCGGTCCGGGCAAAGGCATCGCCGGCATGGGCGGTGATCACCCGATGCCCGCCCCTGCGCAGACGCTGCACCGCCGCCCGCGCCAGCCCCGCCTCGTCGGAAAAGACCAGCCAGGTGAGCGGCGGGCCAAGCTCGGCCTCGACATCGACCGGACAATCGGCCGGCACCGGGCGCCAGGCCAGGCGATAGCCGAAGGCCTCGACGCTGCCGTGCCGTTCCGCCACGGTCTCGGCCTCGGGCAGTTGGGCGGGCTTGCCCGGCTCGACGAAATAGCGCGCGCGCTGGAAGGGATAGGTCGGCAGCGGCACGCGCCGGCGCCGCGCCTCTCCCCACAGCTGCGACCAGTCCGGCGCGGCCCCCGCCGCCCAGAGACGGCCCAGGGTGGCGATGAAATGGCGGTCGTCCGAGACCCTGTCGTCGGGATGGCGCAGGCTGGCTGGGACCGGCTGGCCGCCCATCACCCCGTTGGCCTGCGCCAGCGTGGCAAGCGCCCGGCCGGGGCCGACCTCCAGATAGACCCGGTCCGCCTTTTCGCGCAGGGTCCGGATCCCGTCGGCAAAGCGCACCGTCCCGCGCAGATGCGCGACCCAGTAGTCGGGACTCGTCGCCTCGGCATCGGTCAGGACCTTGCCCGAGCGGTTCGAGATGATGGGGATGCGGGGCGAGGAAAGCACCATGCCCCGCAGATGCGCCCGGAACCGCTCCAGGATCGGCTCCAGCATCTTCGAATGCGCGGCGATGTCGATGGCGATGCGCGTGGTCTCGATCTCGGCCGCCTTCAGCCGCGCCGCCAGATCCTCCAGCGCCGCATCCGGGCCGGAAACCACCGTCAGCTCCGGCGCGTTGATCGAGGCGATGTCCAGATCGCCCAGCCAGGGCATGAGGTCCGCCTCGGACAGCGGCACCGACAGCATGCCCCCCGCAGGCACCGTGTCGAAAAGCCGGCCGCGCAGGTGCACGAGGCCGATCACCCCCTCCAGCGTCATCACGCCGGCGATATGGGCGGCGGCATTCTCGCCCATCGAATGGCCGATCAGCACCGAGGGCCGCACCCCCCAGCTTTCCCACAGCCGCGCCAGCGCGATCTCGACGATCAGGATCAGCGGCAGCTGCAACGAGGGCCGGCGCAATGCCTCGGCCGCGGCGGCCTCCTCGCCCGGCCCGGGCAGCCAGAGCGCGCGGATGTCGCGGTCGGTCAACCCGGCCAGCACGGCGAGGCCGCGGTCCATCCATTCGGCGAAGACCGGCTCGGTCTCGTAGAGGTCGCGCGCCATGTTCGGGTATTGCGCGCCGCCGCCGGGGAACATGAAGACCACGTCCGGCGCCTCGCCCACCCGGCGCTGGCTGAAGACCCGGCGCGGATCGCCCGTTTCCAGCTGCGCCGCTGCCTCCTCATGGCTTGCGGCCACCAGCACCCGGCGATGCTCGAAGGCGCGGCGACCCTCCTTCAGGGTAAAGGCCACGTCGGCAAGGGGCTGCTCGGGATGGGCGCGCAGATGCGCCGCCAGCCGGGCCGAGGCCTCGTTCAGCGCGGCCGGAGAGCGGGCCGAAAGCGCGAGCAGCTGGAAGGGCCAGTCGCTCTCGCCGCTAGCGGCCGCTTCGGGTGCCTCCTCCAGCACCACATGCGCATTGGTGCCGCCCACTCCCAGCGAGTTCACCCCCGCGCGGCGCGGCCCCTTGCGGCGCGGCCAGTCCGCCAGACGGTCGTTGACCCGGAACGGGCTGGCCTCGAAGTCGATCGCGGGGTTCGGCACCTCGAAGTTCAGGCTGGGCGGCATCTGCCCGTGCTGCAGCGCCAGCGTGGTCTTGATCAGGCTGGCCACACCCGCGGCGGTATCCAGGTGGCCGATGTTGGTCTTGACGCTGCCGATCCGGGCGAAATCCCGGTCTTCCGTCGTGCGGCGGAAGGCCTGGGTCAGCGCCGCGACCTCGATCGGATCGCCCAGATAGGTGCCGGTGCCATGGCACTCGACATAGTCGATCGTGTCGGCAGGCACATCCGCCACCGCCAGAGCCTCGGCCACGCAGGCGGCCTGGCCCTCGACCGAGGGCGCCAGATAACCCGCCTTGGCCGCGCCGTCGTTGTTGACCGCGCTGCCCCGGATCACCGCCCGGATGTGGTCGCCATCCGCCAGCGCATCCGCAAGCCGCCGCAGCACCACCGTCCCCGCGCCCGAGCCGAAGACCGTGCCCTGCCCGCGCCGGTCGAAGGCATGGCAGGCCCCGTCCGGCGACAGGACCTCGCCCTCCTTGTAGAGATAGCCGCGCTTCTGCGGCAGCTCGATCGTCACGCCGCCCGCCAGCGCCATGTCGCATTCGCCGCCCAAGAGCGATTGCACCGCCGTATGGACCGCCACCAGCGAGGTGGAACAGGCGGTCTGGATCGACAGCGAGGGCCCCTTCAGGTCAAGGACATGGCTGACCCGGGTGGACAGGAAGTCCTTGTCATTGCCGGTATGGCGCAGAAGGAACATCCCCGTGCTCTCCACCAGGCCGGGGTTCGAGCAGAGGTTGAAGTAGAAATAGCTGCCCATCCCGCAGCCGGCAAAGACGCCGATCCGGCCCCGGAAAGCCTCGGGCGGGTGTCCGGCATCCTCCAGCGCCTCCCAGGCCACTTCCAGGAACTGCCGGTGCTGCGGATCCAGGATCGCGGCTTCCTTTGGCGAGAAACCGAAGAACTCGGCGTCGAAATGGTCGAATCCCTCCAGCGGAGCGGCGAAGGGGACATAGGACGGGTTCTTCAGCAGGGCCGGGCTTTCCCCGGCGGCGGTCAGTTCCTCCGGCGTCAGCCGGCGCACGGCAGACCGGCCCTCGCGCAGCATCTCCCAGTACTGCCCGATGTCCGCCGCCCCCGGCAGGTGCGCAGCCATTCCCACGATGGCGATCAGGTTCTCGCCAGCGCCACCCTCGTTTCCGACCCATTCCATACTCAAGACCGCCCGACGCAAACAGGGACTATTGAAAATTCTTGTCCTGCAAAGCCTTGCACCCTTCGCCCCCTTCCTTCCCCGCCATCGGGCGGCGCTTGCCGGGAGAATGTGACTGGCGCCAACCTCGCGCAGGTTCTGTAAGGCCTACCCTAAGTCCTGCGATGCCTCCGGGGCAAGCCGGGCAGGGCCGCCCATCGGGAATCCCCACCCCGGAAGGAAACAAAAAGGGCCAAAGGATCGCATTTGGCCCCGAGTTCCGAAAAATCTCCATTCACCCTTTGCGACGCTTGCACGAATCCGTATGGTTCCCACCATCCAATCGCGTGCCCGGCACGACTCACCGACGAAGGATTAGGCAAGATGAGATTTGTGCTGGCGCTGATTGCGGCCCTTCTGGTCATCCCGTTCTTGGCCGACCCCGGCCTGGCCCAGGATTATCGCCTGCGCCCCGGCGACACCGTCCAGGTCGAGGTGCTTGAGGACACCACCCTCAACCGCTCTGCCATGGTCCTGCCGGACGGCCAGATCTCGCTGCCGCTGACCGGCTCGGTCCGCGCCGCAGGGCGTACGCTGGCGCAGATCCAGGCCGATCTCGCCACCCGCCTTGCCCCGAACTTCGCCGAACCGCCCACCGTCTTCGTGACCCTCGCCAGCCTGGCCGAGCGGGTAACCGCCCCGGCGCGCACCATCGACATCTTCATCCTTGGTGCCGCGAACACGCCCGGCCGCGTCGAAGTCCCCCCGGGCACCACGGTCCTTCAGGCCATTGCCGCCGCCGGCGGGCTCTCGCCCTTCGCCGCGACCAAGCGGCTGCAACTGCGCCGCATCGACAAGTCCGGCAGCGAAAATATCTACCGGATCGACTTCGACGCCATCGAGCGCGGCGCCTCGAACACCACCCGCCTCGTCGATGGCGACGTGATCGTCGTCCCGCAACGCCGCCTGTTCGAGTAAGCGCCCCCATGCAACGAAGATTTCCGCTTGGCGGCGCAATCGGTCTTGGCGCCGCCCTGATGGCATCGACCGCCACCGCACAGGATGCGGAGGGCGGATTGCGGCTGGTCTTCGGGATCGAGGAACGCCTTGAATACGGCCGCAATCTTGCGCTTGCGGTCCCGGCCGAAGGCTCGACCTCAAGTGCCGCGACCACGCTCAGCTTCGGCCTCTACTCCTCCACGCCCCTCGACCGGCTGGAGTTCACCGCCTCGGCCGCGCTGCTGGTCGAGAATGCGCCGGACACCGACGGGACCGTGACCGAATTCGCCCGCCCCCGGCTGGGCTTCTCCTACACGCGCGAGGTTCCGAACGCGGTTTTCGGCATCGACCTCAGCTATATCCGCGATGACGTCGACAGCTTGGCAGAGGATCTGGATGATGCCGATGCCACCGGAACCGAGACCGACTATGGCGTCGCCCTGCGATTCGAGACCGGCCGCACCACCCCGGCCAGCTTCTTCGTCACGGCGGCCCATGAGATTACCGAATACGAGGACACCACAGATCCCGACCTGATCGACACGACGACGACCAGCCTGGAATCCGGCACCCGCCTGCGCTTCTCCGAGGTGCTGACCGGCACCGTCTCGCTGGAGTTTTCCCGCGAGGACGAGGACGGCGCGCCCGACACGACCGACACGCTGACCGCCGCTTTCGGGCTGGAGCACGCGCTGGCGAACGGCAGCGCCTCGCTGGATTTCTCGCACAGCGCCGAGGACGGCGGCGAGGACCGCACCACGATCACCCTCGGCCGCGCGCTGGAGCTGCCCGCCGGCACGCTCGCGGCGCGGCTCGGGCTCAGCCGGTCCGACCTGGGCGGCACCGATCTCGTCGGCGGGCTCGACTGGAGCCAGCGGCTTCCGGACGGCGGGGTGACGGTCAGCCTGGAACGGTCCGCCAGCTATGATTCGGACATTGGCGAGACGACAGTCGAGACCGCCCTTTCCGTCGAGTGGACGCATGAGATCAACGCGCTTTCCTCTCTCGCCGCCGACGCCTCCTGGGCGCTCAGCGATGCCGCCTCCGAGCGGATCGAGGAAACCGAGCTTGGCGTCACCTACCGCACCGCGCTGACCCGGGACTGGCAGCTTGCCGGCGGCCTGCGCTACAGCTGGCGCGATGATGCCGACGGGCATGCCGAATCGCCGATGGTCTTCGTTTCGCTCGGCCGCAGCTTCACCCTGCGCCCCTGACGGGCCGGGGAACCAATCGGCCGCCTCTCTGGTTGACGGTGAACCCGCAACGAAAGAGGCACCGAAATGCAAGACGCACCCTTCGCCGATCGCGCCACCGCCTCGGGCGGCGCACGCGACAGCATCCCTTCGTCCATGGTGTCCAGCGCCGATGTCAACGGCACCGAGGTCTACAGCCCCACCGGCGACCACCTGGGCCAGATCGACCACCTGATGATCGACAAGGTCTCGGGCCAGATCGCCTATGCGGTGATGAGCTTCGGCGGTTTCCTGGGTCTCGGCGCCGGCGAACACCCGGTGCCGTGGAAGAAGCTGACCTATGACACCAATCTCGGCGGTTTCGTCACCGACATCACGCAAGAGCAGCTGACCGGCGCGCCCCCCTGGACCAGGACCTGGTTCGACGACCCGGAGTACCACCGGCGCAGCTACGACTATTACGGCGTCCCGCCCTACTGGCTGTAACCTGCTGTCCCCGGCCCCTGGGGCCGGGGATTACAGCCGCCGCCCCCAGAGATCGTACTCCCCGGCCTCATCCACCTCGACCTTGACGATGTCGCCGGGCGCCAGTCCCTCGAAGCCCTCGTCGATGAAGAGATTACCGTCGATCTCGGGCGCGTCGGCCTTCGTGCGGCAGGTGGCGCCTTCCCCGTCCACTTCGTCGACGATCACCTCCAGCACTTTTCCAACCTTTTCGGCCAGTTTCGCCGCCGAAATCGCCTGGGCTTTTTCCATGAAGCGATCAAACCGCTCCTGCTTCACCTCTGGGGGCACATGGCCGGGCAGATCGTTCGACCGCGCGCCGGCGACATTCTCGTACTGGAAGCAGCCGACCCGATCCAGTTGCGCCTCGTCCAGCCAGTCGAGCAGCGTCTGGAACTCCGCCTCGGTCTCGCCGGGATAGCCCACGATGAAGGTCGAGCGCAGCGTCAGCTCCGGGCAGACCGCGCGCCAGGCGGCGATCTCGTCCAGCGTCCTCGCCGCCGCCGCAGGCCGTGCCATGCGTTTCAGCGTGTCGGGATGGGCGTGCTGGAAGGGAATGTCGAGATAGGGCAGCACCAGCCCCTCCGCCATCAGCGGGATCAGCTCGCGCACATGCGGATAGGGATAGACGTAGTGCAGCCGCACCCAGGCGCCGAGTTTCCCCAACTCGCGCGCCAGATCGGTGATATGCGCCCGAACCTCGCCGCCTTTCCAGGGCGAGAGGTCATGCTTGCGGTCCACCCCATAGGCCGAGGTGTCCTGGCTGATCACCAGCAGTTCCTTCACCCCGGCCCCGACCAGCTTCTCCGCCTCGCGCAGGATGGCATGGGCCGGGCGGCTGACCAGGCGGCCGCGCATGTCGGGGATGATGCAGAACTTGCACTTGTGGTTGCAACCCTCGGAGATCTTTAGATAAGAATAGTGCCGAGGGGTCAGGCTCACGCCCGTCGTGGGCAGAAGGTCGATGAACGGATCCGGCGAGGGCGGCACCGCGCCATGCACCGCGTCCAGCACCGCCTCGTATTGATGCGGGCCGGTCACCGCCAGCACCTTGGGATGCGCGCCGGTGATATATTCCGGCTCGGCCCCAAGGCAGCCGGTCACGATCACCCTGCCGTTTTCCTGCAAGGCCTCGCCGATCGCCTCCAGGCTTTCCGCCTTGGCCGAATCCAGAAACCCGCAGGTGTTCACGATCACCGCATCCGCGCCCTTGTAGTCCGGGCTGATCGCATAGCCCTCGGCCCTGAGGCGCGTCAGGATGCGCTCGCTGTCGACCAGCGCCTTGGGGCAGCCAAGGCTGACCATGCCGATGGTCGGCTGGCCGTCGCGGCGGGTGTCGGGGACGAGCGCGCGGGCAAGGTCGGGACGGAGGATCGGCGGGTTCTGGGACATGCGCCGCCTATACCCCGGGCGCATGCCCGAGAAAAGCCCGCCCTCTGGCATCCGGGTCCCGCCCCGGCTAGCCTGCACGCAACCGTGAGAAGGATCCCAGATGCCCGCCCGCAACGACGCCGCCCTCGCCTTCCTGTCCGCCCGCCGCTCGCGCCCGGCGAAGCTGTTCACCCTGCCGGTCCCCGACCGCGACCAGCTGGTCGAGATCCTGACCGCCGCCACCCGCGTCCCCGACCATGGCAAGCTGCAACCCTGGCGGCTGGTCGTCCTGCGCGGCGCGGCCTTCGCCCGGCTCGCCGACCTGGCCGAGACCCGCGCGCGCGAGCTTGGCGGCGATGACGAGAAGATCGCCAAGGGGCGTGGGCAATATGACCTCGGCAAGCTTGCGGTGGTGGTGATCGCCTCGCCGAAACCCCTGCCCAAGATCCCGCCGGTCGAGCAGCTTCTGTCCGCCGGCGCGCTCTGCATGGGCATCCTCAACGCGGCGGAGGCTGCGGGCTGGGGGGCGAACTGGCTGACCGGCTGGCCCGCGCATGACCCGGAGTTCGCCGCCCGCGCCTTCGGCTGCCAGGGGGGCGAGACGGTGGCCGGGATCGTCCATATCGGCACCCCGCCCGCCGATGGCCCCGACCGCCCGCGCCCCGAGCCTGCAAGCCTGGTGACCTGGGTGGAGGCGTGATCCTCGGCGCCTTCCTCCGCGCCCTGGGCCAGATCGGCGACCGACGCTTCCGCCGGGTGCTGCTGCTCGGCGTCCTGCTGGCGCTGGCGCTTCTGGTCGCGGCCTATGCGGGCTTCCTGCAACTGGTCTGGTGGCTGTCCCCCGACAGCATCGAGATCCCCTTCGTCGGTCCCGTCACCGGGATCGACACACTCCTCGGCTGGGCCTCGATCCTGGTGATGCTGGGACTTTCGGTCTTCCTGATGGTTCCGGTCGCCTCGGCCTTCACCGGGCTATTCCTGGAAGACGTGGCCGACGCGGTCGAGGACCGGCACTATCCGAATCTCCCCCCCGCCACCGCCTTGCCCTGGGCCGAGGGCCTGCGCCAGTCGGTCAACTTCCTGGGCGTGGTCATCGCGGTGAACCTGCTGGCCCTCTTCCTCTACCCCCTCGCCGGCCCCGCGATCCCGCTGGTCTTCTGGGCGATCAACGGCTTCCTTCTCGGCCGCGAATACTTCACCCTGGTGGCCCTCCGCCGCCTGCCCCCGGCCGAGGCGAAGGCGATGCGGCGGCGCAACGGGCTCCGGCTCTGGCTGGCGGGAACGCTGATGGCCGCGCCGCTGTCGGTGCCGGTGCTGAACCTGGTGATCCCGGTGCTCGGCGTCGCCACCTTCACCCATCTCTTCCACCGCCTCGCCGCCGCCGGGCGCTGACGCGGGCTTGACTTGGCCGCCCGGTCAAGGTGTATCGGCGCGATGGAATTCTGCCCCTTGGAAAGGGATCGACTATGCACGCCTATCGCAGCCACACCTGCGCCGCGCTGAACAAGGCCCATGTGGGCGAAACCGTCCGCCTGTCCGGCTGGGTCCACCGGGTGCGCGACCATGGCGGCGTGCTCTTCATCGACCTGCGCGACCATTACGGGATCACGCAGCTGCTTTGCGACGGCGACAGCCCCGCCTTCGCCGCGCTGGAGAAGGTGCGCGCCGAATGGGTGATCCGCGTCGACGGCCGGGTCAAGGCGCGGGATGCCAGCCTGGTCAATGCCAAGATCCCGACCGGCGAGATCGAGCTTTACGTTACCGAGGTCGAAGTCCTTGGCGCCTCGGACGAGCTGCCGCTGCCGGTCTTCGGCGACACCGAATATCCCGAGGAAACCCGCCTGACCTACCGTTTCCTCGACCTGCGCCGCGACACGATGCACCAGAACATGATGCTGCGCTCGAACGTGGTGCGCTGGCTGCGCAATGCGATGTGGGACCAGGGCTTCACCGAGTTCCAGACCCCGATCATCACCGCCTCCTCGCCCGAGGGCGCGCGCGACTTCCTGGTGCCTTCGCGGCTGCATCCCGGCAAGTTCTACGCCCTGCCGCAGGCGCCGCAGCAGTTCAAGCAGCTGATCCAGGTCGCGGGCTTCGACCGCTATTTCCAGATCGCGCCCTGCTTCCGCGACGAGGACCCGCGGGCGGACCGTTCGCCCACCGACTTCTACCAGCTCGACATCGAGATGAGCTTCGTGACGCAGGACGACATCTTCGCCGCCGTCCAGCCCGTGCTGCAGGGCCTGTTCGAGGCCTTCGGCAAGGGCCGCAAGGTCCATGCCGACTGGCCGCGCATCGCCTATCGCGACTCGCTCAAGTGGTATGGCTCCGACAAGCCCGACCTGCGCAACCCGATCCGGATGCAGGACGTCAGCACGCATTTCCGCGGCTCGGGCTTCGCGATCTTCGCGAAACTGCTGGAGCAGGAGGGCAACGAGGTCCGCGCCATTCCCGCGCCCAAGGGTCCGTCGGGCGAGCCGGTGGGGCGGAAGTTCTGCGACCGGATGAACGCCTTCGCGCAGCAGCAGGGCCTGCCCGGCATGGGCTACATCTTCTGGCGCGAGGCCGAGGATGGCTCGGGCATGGAGGCGGCCGGCCCGCTCGCCAAGAACATCGGGCCCGAGCGGACCGAGGCGATCCGGCAGCAGCTGGGGCTGGAAAAGGGCGACGCGGCCTTCTTCCTGGGCGGCAAGCCGGAGACCTTCGAAGGCATCGCCGGCCGCGCGCGCAACGTCATCGGCGAGGAGCTGGGCCTGACCGACCGCGACAGCTTCCGCTTCGTCTGGATCGTCGATTTCCCGATGTACGAGAAGACCGAGGAGGGGAGGATCGACTTCTCGCACAACCCCTTCTCCATGCCGCAGGGCGGGCTGGAGGCGCTGATGGGCGACCCGCTGAAGGTGCATGCCTACCAGTACGACCTGGCCTGCAACGGCTATGAGGTGATCTCGGGCGGCATCCGCAACCACAAGCCCGAGATCATGTACAAGGCCTTCGAACTCGCGGGCTACCCGAATTCCGAGGTCGACAAGCGGTTTGGCGGCATGGTGAAGGCGTTCAAGTACGGCGCCCCGCCGCACGGCGGCTGTGCCGCCGGGATCGACCGGCTGGTCATGCTGCTGGCCGACACCCAGAACATCCGCGAGGTCATCATGTTCCCGATGAACCAGCGCGCCGAGGATCTCCTGATGGGCGCGCCGTCCGAGCCGACGAACGAACAGCTGCGCGAACTGCGGCTGCGCGTCCTGCCGAAAGAGGCCTGAACGCCCCTTGCCCCGCCCCGCGCCGCGTCCTAGCCTTCGCGGGCAGATGCGTCGGGGGGTGGCATGACGGAACGGAAACTGGGACCCGTGGTTCAGGACTGGTCCCCGCCCCGCCGACCCGACCACGCCCCGATGCAGGGGCGGCTGGTCCGGCTGGAGCCCCTGGACGCCGATGCCCATGCCGAGGGCCTGCACGCGGGCTTCGCCGGGCATGATCCGCTTTGGGACTATCTCGGCTACGGCCCCTTCGCCTCGGCCGCCGAATACCACCAATGGGCGCGTGCGCGCGAGGATGGCGAGGATCCGCGCTTCTTCGTGCTCTGCGACGCGCAGACCGGCCGGCCCGGCGGCATCGCCGCCTATCTGCGGATCACGCCCGAGGCCGGCGGGATCGAGGTCGGCCATATCTGCATCGCTCCCCATCTCCAGCGCAGCGCCGCGGTGACCGAGGCGATGTTCCTGATGATGCAATGGGCCTTCGACGCGGGCTACCGGCGCTATGAGTGGAAATGCGACGCGCTGAACCTGCCCTCGCGCCGGGCGGCCGGGCGGCTGGGCTTCAGCTTCGAGGGCGTCTTCCGCCAGCACCTGATCGTCAAGGGCCGCAACCGCGATACCGCCTGGTTCTCGGTGATCGACAGCGAATGGCCCGCCCTCTCGCGCGCCTTCGCGACCTGGCTTGCGCCAGGGAATTTCGACGCCGGGGGGCGCCAGCGCAGCAGCCTTTCCGACCTCACCCGTCCGCTGCGTGCGAATAACGACCCCGCATTGCGCGCTCAGACCGGCTGAAGCGCCATCAGCCGCTCAGCCAGGAGCCGCGACAGCGCCTGCCGCCCGTCCTCGGCCCCGGCGCGGACCGCCGCCGCCTCCAGCGGCGCGTCGCCGATCGTGCGGGCAAGCCCACGGACGAAGCCGGTCACATAGCCCGCGTCGCCCGCCCCCGCGACCAGCGCCGCCGCCCGGGCGAGATCGTCGCGCAGCGCCATCGGATCGGCGGGCGGGGCCTCCACCGCCCCGGCCTCGACATCCGGCCCGGTGCCGGTGAGAAGCTGCCGCACCAACCGCAGGAAGCCCGCGACGGAAGCAAAGGGCTTGTCGAAGAAGGCCACCGCCCCGGCATCCAGCGCCGGGGCCCGGCCTTCGGGATCGCCGCTGATCGCCAGGACCGGGATCCCCCGCGCCGCGGCCGCGGCGATCAGCTCCTCCCCCCTTCCATCGGGCAGGCCGAGGTCGGCGATCAGCAGGTCCGGCCGGTAGCTGGCCAGGTGCAGCCGCGCCGTCGCCAAAGTCTCGACCCGGCGCAGGCGGGCCCCGGCGCGGGTCAGGATCAGGCGCAGCGCGTCGCTGGCGAAACGGCTGTCCTCGACCGCAAGCACGGTCACGCCGCGCAGGGGCAGCGGTGATTCGGACGGCGGCAGCGGGCCGTCGGGCAGGAAGGGCATGGCGGGCCTCCGTCTGGAACGGAGCCAGATTGCGCCCGCGCCGGTAAACAGCCGGTAAACAGGATTGCGACCACCTCCCGCTTGGCCTAATCCCATGGCCGAAACCCTGCGCGAGGACCAGATGATCGGACGCCTGAACCATGTCGCCATCGCCGTGCCGGACCTGACCGCCGCGGCCGAGCAGTATCGCACCGCCCTTGGCGCCAGGGTCGGCGCGCCGCAGCCCGAACCCGACCATGGCGTCACCGTCATCTTCATCGAACTGCCGAACACCAAGATCGAGCTTCTGCACCCCCTGGGCGAGAATTCCCCGATCACCGGCTTTCTGGAAAAGAACCCCTCCGGCGGCATCCACCACATCTGCTACGAGGTCGACGACATCCTCGCCGCCCGCGACCATCTGAAGGCAACGGGCGCGCGCGTCCTGGGCTCGGGCGAGCCGAAGATCGGCGCGCATGGCAAGCCGGTGCTGTTCCTGCATCCCAAGGACTTCAACGGCTGCCTGGTGGAGCTTGAACAGGCATGACCATCACCGGGGCCGTCGTCCTTTACGCGATCGTCTGGTTCGTGACCCTCTTCGTCGTGATGCCGCTGCGCACCCGCACCCAGGAGGAGGAGAACCATGTCGTGCCCGGCACCCCCCCCGGCGCCCCGGCGCATGAGGAGCTCGGCCGCATCGCCTGGATCACCACGCTTTTCGCCACGCCGGTCTGGGCCTTGATCGTGGCGGTCATCCTCTCGGGCTGGATCGGCATTGCCGACCTGGATTTCTTCGGCCGGTTGAACCGCTAGCCCGCCCAGACCGCCGGGATCAGCCCGCGCAGGGCATTGCCGACCCAAAGCCGGACCTTCGGCAGATCGGCGGCCCGCAGCACCTCCTCCGGGCAGGCCAGTTCGGCCCGAAGCACCCCCGGCAAGAGGCCGCAGGACAAGGGCGGCGTGCGCATCCCCTGCCCCCGGTCGAAGAAGACCGTGGTGATCGAGCCGTCGCAGACCTCGTCCTGTTCGTTCAGGAACACCAGCTCGTCCAGCCCCTCGGGCAGTTCAGCCCGCGCCCGGTCATAGACCGCGCGCCGGGTCGATTTCACCCGCAGCCAGGGATCGGCCGAGCGCAGCCTTTCCCCCGCACGGCCCAGCCGCCACAGGGATTTCGCGGGCGGTAAGGCGGCGACCTGCCATTCCACCCGGCCCGCGCCGTCCAGCGTCAGCCGCAGCCGCGCCGGATGCTCCGGACCGGACACCTCGATCGGCGGACAATCCCAGCCCAGAAGTGCCGCCGAGTGCCGCAGCCGCGCCAGGTGCAGCGCCCAGCGCGGGGCCGCCGCCCCGTCCCAGAGCGCCGTCTCGATCAGCTTCAGCCCTGGCTCACCGCCGGCTTCACGAAGCGCGCCTTCCACAGCGCCTCCTCCCATTCGCCCTGCACGGTCGAGCCATGCGTCAGCCCGCCGCCCACATTCATCACGATCTCGGAGCCGCTGACCGAAAGCGTGCGGATCGCCACCGAGAAATCCGCATCCCCTGACGGCGACATCCAGCCCACCGCGCCGCAATAGACCCCGCGCGGCCAGGGTTCGACCTCGCGGATGATCTGCATCGCCCGGATCTTCGGCGCGCCGGTCACGCTGCCGCAGGGGAAAAGCGCCTGCATCAGTCCCGGCAGGGTCGGCGGATCGTCCAGCACGCCCGCGACCGTGGAGGTCATCTGGTACACCGTGGCATAGGTCTCGATGGCGAAAAGCGCCGGCACCTGCACCGTGCCGACCTGCGACAGGCGGCTGATGTCGTTGCGCAGAAGGTCGACGATCATCAGGTTCTCGGCCCGGTCCTTCTCCGAGGCGCGCAGTTCGGCGACGATTGCCGCATCCTCCGCCGCATCCCTGCCGCGCGGCCTTGTGCCCTTCATCGGGCGGGTGACGATGCGGCCGCCCTGGACCTGGAAGAACAGCTCCGGGCTGCGCGAGACGATCACCGGCCCGACGCCCAGATCGACATAGGCCCCGTGCCCCACTGCCCCGGTGCGCCGGAACGCCCCGAAAAGGCCCAGCGGACTGCCGCGGACCAGCCGGGCGGCCATCGGAAAGGTCAGGTTGACCTGATAGCAATCCCCCGCCGCGATATAGTCGAAGACCCTGCGCGCCGCATTGCCATAGGCCCGCCGCCCGACCATGGGCGCGGGCGCGGTCATCCAGGTCCCGCGTCCTTCTTCCGCCGCTCGTTCCAGGGCCGCATCGGCGGGTTCCGGCGCATCGTGGATGCCCAGGGCGACCAGCGGCCCCGGCCGGCGGCGCGGCATCAGGGGGGCAAGCTTCGGCTCCAGCGCGAACCCCGCCTCATAGGCGACATAGCCTGCGACCCAGGCCCCCCGCGCCCGCTCCGCCTCGGCCCGCTCCAGCGCGCGCATGACCTCGCCCGGCGTCTCGGCCAGGATGACCCGCCGCGGCGCCGTGAACAGCGCGGCCTTGCCGCCCGGTCCATGTTCCAGAAGGATCACACCCGCCCCCATCGTCCCTGCCCCCGAGATAGGCCGATCCCGCCCCCCGCGCCAGAGCCTTTCCCGACCCCGCCCCCCGCCTTTGCGACCGGCCTCCCGCCCCGCGCCGCAAATCTTTTCGAAAAGATTTGCAAAATCCCTCGAAGGATTTTGGCCTGCCCCGCCGCCGCCGTTTGCCCCTTGCGCCCCCCCGGCCTCTCGCTATAACCCGCCCAATTTTGCGCACATCGATGGGGGCTGACATGCCGAAGCGGACCGATATCAAGTCGATCATGATCATCGGCGCGGGCCCCATCGTCATCGGCCAGGCCTGCGAGTTCGACTATTCCGGCGCCCAGGCCTGCAAGGCGCTGCGCGAGGAAGGCTACCGGGTCATCCTGGTGAACTCGAACCCCGCGACGATCATGACCGACCCCGGTCTCGCCGACGCCACCTACATCGAGCCGATCACCCCCGAGGTCGTCGCCAAGATCATCGAGAAGGAACGCCCCGACGCGCTCTTGCCGACCATGGGCGGGCAGACCGGCCTCAACACCGCCCTTGCGCTCGCCGACATGGGCGTGCTGGACAAGTTCAAGGTCGAGCTGATCGGCGCCAAGCGCGATGCCATCGAAATGGCGGAGGATCGCAAGCTCTTCCGCGAGGCGATGGACCGGATCGGGCTGGAAAACCCCAAGGCCACCATCGTCGCCGCGCCGAAACTGGCCTCGGGCAAGTACGACATCGCCGCCGGGGTTCGCGAGGCGATGGAGGCGCTGGAATATGTCGGCCTGCCCGCCATCATCCGCCCCGCCTTCACGCTCGGCGGCACCGGCGGCGGCGTGGCCTACAACCGCGACGACTACGAGGCCATCGTGAAATCCGGCCTCGAGGCCTCCCCCGTCGCCCAGGTGCTGGTCGACGAGTCGCTCCTCGGCTGGAAGGAATACGAGATGGAGGTCGTGCGTGACCGCGCCGACAACGCCATCATCGTCTGCTCGATCGAGAACGTCGATCCGATGGGCGTCCACACCGGCGATTCCATCACCGTCGCCCCGGCGCTGACGCTGACCGACAAGGAATACCAGATCATGCGCAACGGCTCGATTGCCGTCCTGCGCGAGATCGGGGTCGAAACCGGCGGGTCGAACGTGCAATGGGCGATCAACCCCGCCGACGGCCGCATGGTCGTGATCGAGATGAACCCGCGCGTCTCGCGCTCCTCGGCGCTCGCCTCCAAGGCCACCGGCTTCCCCATCGCCAAGATCGCCGCGAAACTCGCCATCGGCTACACGCTGGACGAGCTCGACAACGACATCACCAGGGTCACGCCCGCCTCCTTCGAACCGTCGATCGACTACGTCGTCACCAAGATTCCCCGCTTCGCCTTCGAGAAATTCCCCGGCTCCGAGCCGAACCTCACCACCGCGATGAAATCGGTCGGCGAGGCGATGGCCATCGGCCGCACCATCCACGAATCGCTGCAGAAGGCGCTGGCCAGCCTGGAAACGGGCCTCACCGGCTTTGACGAGATCGCGATTCCCGGCGCGCCCGAGAAGGCGGCCATCGTCAAGGCCCTGGGTCAGGCGACCCCGGACCGCCTGCGCGTCATCGCCCAGGCCATGCGCCACGGGCTTTCCGACGACGAGATCCAGGACGTCACCGCCTTCGACCCCTGGTTCCTGTCGCGCATCCGCGAGATCATCGACACCGAGGCGCAGATCCGCGCCGAAGGCCTTCCTGCGCGTGCCGAGGGCCTGCGCGCGCTGAAGATGATGGGCTTCACCGACGCCCGCCTCGCCCGCCTCACCGGCCGGGCGGAGGCCGAGGTCCGCCGCGCCCGCAAGAACCTTGGCGTCACCGCCGTCTTCAAGCGCATCGACACCTGCGCCGCCGAGTTCGAGGCCCAGACCCCCTATATGTATTCCACCTACGAAGCCCCCGCGATGGGCGATGTGGAATGCGAATCCCGCCCGACGGCTGCGAAGAAGGTCGTCATCCTCGGCGGCGGGCCGAACCGGATCGGCCAGGGCATCGAGTTCGACTACTGCTGCTGCCACGCCTGCTTCGCGCTGACCGAACGCGGCTACGAGACCATCATGGTCAACTGCAACCCCGAGACCGTCAGCACCGATTACGACACCTCCGACCGCCTCTATTTCGAACCGCTGACCCTGGAACACGTCCTCGAGATCCTGCGGGTGGAGAGGCAGAACGGCACGCTGCATGGCGTCATCGTCCAGTTCGGCGGCCAGACGCCGCTGAAACTGGCGAATGCGCTGCATGAGGAAGGCATCCCGATCCTCGGCACCACGCCCGACGCCATCGACCTGGCCGAAGACCGCGAGCGCTTCCAGCGCCTGCTCAAGGACCTCGGCCTGAAGCAGCCGCACAACGGCACCGCCCGGTCGCGCGAAGAGGCCTTCGAGGTGGCCGGGGAAGTGGGTTATCCGCTCGTCATCCGTCCCTCCTTCGTGCTTGGCGGCCGCGCCATGGAAATCGTCCGCTCGGACGAACAGCTCGACCGCTACATCTCCACCGCCGTCCAGGTCTCGGGCGACAGCCCCGTCCTGCTCGACTCCTACCTTTCCGGTGCCGTCGAGGTTGACGTCGATGCGTTAAGCGACGGTAAATCCGTGCATGTCGCTGGAATCATGGAACATATTGAGGAAGCCGGGGTCCATTCCGGCGATTCGGCCTGTTGCCTGCCGCCGCACCAGCTCTCGGCCGAAACGGTCGCCGAGCTGAAACGGCAGACCGAAGTCATGGCCAAGGCGCTGAACGTCGTCGGGTTGATGAACGTGCAATTCGCGATCAAGGACGGGGTGATCTACGTCCTCGAGGTGAACCCGCGCGCCTCCCGCACCGTGCCCTTCGTCGCCAAGGCCACGGACTCGGCCATCGCCTCGATCGCCGCCCGCCTCATGGCTGGCGAGCCCCTGTCGAACTTCCCGATGCGCGCGCCCTACCCCGCCGGCGTCGGCCCCGACACGCCGCTGCCGCTGGCCGATGCGAACACGCTCGCCGATCCGCAGACCCCCTGGTTCAGCGTCAAGGAGGCCGTCCTGCCCTTCGCCCGCTTCCCCGGCGTCGACCCGCTCCTCGGCCCCGAGATGCGCTCGACCGGCGAGGTGATGGGCTGGGACCGCAGCTTTGCGCTGGCCTTCCTCAAGGCGCAGATGGGCGCGGGCGTGACCCTGCCGACAGAGGGCCGCGCCTTCCTCTCGGTCAAGGACATGGACAAGACCCCCACCCTCGCCACCGCCGCCCGCGACCTGGTGGCGATGGGCTTCCAGATCGTCGCCACCAAGGGCACCGCGTCATGGCTTGCCGCCAACGGCGTACCCGCCGAGTCCGTGGCCAAGGTCTACGAAGGCCGCCCGAACATCGTCGACCGGCTGAAGAACAACGAGATCGCGCTGGTGATGAACACGACCGAGGGGACGCAGGCCGTCAGCGACAGCCGCGACATCCGCCGCGTGGCGCTGATGGACAAGATTCCCTATTTCACCACCGCTGCGGCCAGCGTGGCCGCCGTGGCGGCGATGAAGGCACGCGGCGAGGGCTATGGGGTCCGGACGCTGCAGGGGTGATGCCGACCGGCGGGGGTCGGGGTTCCCTCGGCCCCACGCCGGCGCATCCCCTAACAATCCCTTAACGCCCGCGGCCAAGGCATTGGAATTGCATGCGGTCTCTAACTGCCACGCGTGGACAGTCACAGCCCGTCGATCGGCACCTTGAGGAACCGCTTCCCGCTGTCATCCGGCGGCGGCAGCTCTCCCGCCCGCATATTGACCTGCAGCGAGGGGATGATCAGCCGGGGCATCGCCAGGGTCGCATCCCTGGCGGTGCGGAGCGCGATGAACTCCTCCCGGGTCTTGCCGGCGATGTGGATGTTGTGGGCCCGCTCCTCGCCCACCGTCGTCTCCCAGCGGATGTCGCGCCCGTTCGGGCCGTAATCGTGGCACATGAAAAGCCGGGTCTCGTCAGGCAGGGCCAGCACCTTCTGGATGCTGTCCCAAAGCTGTCCCGCGTCCCCGCCCGGAAAATCCGCCCGCGCCGAGCCGCCGTCCGGCATGAACAGCGTGTCGCCCACGAAGGCCGCGTCGCCCATCACATGGGTCATGCAGGCCGGCGTATGCCCCGGCGTGTGGATCGCACGGCAGGCCAACCGCCCGACCCGGTAGCTGTCGCCGTCCTCGAACAGCCGGTCGAACTGCGAGCCATCGCGCTGGAACTCGGTCCCCTCGTTGAAGATCTTGCCGAAGGTGTCCTGGACCAGGGTGATGTTGCGGCCGATCCCGATCCTGCCGCCCAGGGCGCGCTGGATATAGGGTGCGGCCGAAAGGTGGTCGGCGTGGACATGGGTCTCGATCAGCCAGTCCAGCATCAGCCCCCGCGCCCGGATATGGGCGATGATCTCGTCGGCATGGTCATAGGTGATCCGCCCGGCGGCATAGTCGATGTCCATCACGCTGTCGACCACCGCGCAGGCATCCGAGTCGGGGTCCTTCACCACATGGCTGATCGTGTTGGTGGCCGGGTCGAAGAAGCTGGTGACCTCGGGTTTGACGGATAGATCGACCTGCATCGGGTCCTCCTGCGATCAGAGCGGCCGGGTCGCGACCAGGGTGCGCGAGCGCAGCCAGCGCGCGATGAACATGCCCGCGACCAGCGCGGCGACGAAGACATGGACGTCGAAGGCCCCGGTTCCCAGCGCGGGCAGCGCGCCGCCGGGACAGAAGCCCGCGATCCCCCAGCCCAGCCCGAAGGTCGCCGAGCCGAGGACAAGCCTGCGGTCGATCACCCGCATGTCCGGCAACTGGAAACGGTCCTCCATCCGGGGCGCGGGGCTGCGCAGCACCATCCGGTAGCCGGGAATCGCCACCGCCAGGGCGCCGGCCATCACGAAGGCGAGGCTCGGGTCCCAGGTCCCGGCGATGTCGAAGAAGTTCAGCACCTTGGCGGGGTTGATCATCCCCGAGACCGTGATGCCCAGCCCGAAGACGAGGCCGATGGCGAAGGCGGAGAGAAGGCGCATCTTAGACCCCGTGCCGGATGAGGAAGACGGTCAGCACCGCCGAGGCCATGAAGCTGGCGGTGGCCACCATCGACCGGCGCGACAGGCGCGCGAGGCCGCAGACCCCGTGACCCGAGGTGCAGCCGCCGCCATAGCTCACGCCGACGCCCACGATCAGCCCGCCCAGGGCCACCGCCCAGGTCGGCACCGGCTGGTCCAGCACCGGCCGCTCGCCGGTGGCCAGAAGATGGACGAGCGGCCCTGTCGCCATCCCCGCGATCACCGCCGCGCGCAGGGTCCAGTCTGCCGCGTCCCCAAGGCGGAACAGCCCGCCCAGAATCCCCGTGGCTCCAAGGATACGGCCATGCACCGCCAGCAGCAGCACCGCGGCTGATCCGATCAGTGCGCCGCCCGCAAGCGCGGTCCAGGGCGTGAACTCAGTCTCCATAGGCTTGGTCCCGCAGATTTCGGCCGCCGCCCGGGCGGCATTCGCCCCCATGATGCCACCAACCCGGTCCGCTGGACAGACCGGAACCGGAGAATCCTCGTGGCCGCGGCGGAACGATGCGCTGCAGTTGCGGCGGGCACGTTGACGGCCCTCAAACCGGGCACGACTGGGGCAGATCGTGCGTGACCGGGTGCCGACCGAAACGCCCGAACTGGCCGGCAGCCTGCGGTTTGGCCGCCCCGACAAGGTGAACGAGGCCCTTGCCGATCTCCTCGCGCATTCCAGGGACATTGCCGCCCTGGCACTCACGGTGCCCCCGGATGACGGAGCGTGCGCGCAGCGCGCTGACGTCGGCGCGGTCGCCACGCGCTGGACGCCGGAGCCGCTGGAGCAGCGGCTGCACGAGCAGGAGTTTCAGGCGATCCCGATCTCGGTCGCGGCATTCCTGCTGGCCGTCCTCGCCTTCCGGCGCGGCGGCCAAGGCTGCGCGAGCTTGCCGAGGCGCTGGGGGGAGCGGACTGCCCCGGATCCCCTGCATGAGGCGGGGAAGGTCGACCACCGCGATGCGGGGTTCTGATGCGGCGGAGGGTGGCAAGGACGGCAGGTCAGTCCGGTTCACCGGAGATTCACCCTGCCCAAAGCCCCCTCCTGCGGTTGCAAACGGGCGGGTCAGTTGGCTCCGCCCTGGAGCCGGTGCCCCGTTGCGTCGTCGAAAAGATGTGCCTTCCCCTCGGGCCAGATCAGGTGGATCGTCTGGCCGGGGCGGAAATCGTGGCGCTCGGTGAAGACGGCGCAGAGCGGCATCCCGGCGACCCGGGCATAGACCTGGATGTTGGCGCCGGTCGGCTCGACCACCTCGACCTCGGCGGCAAGGCCGGTGCCGTCGGTCGCCAGTGCCAGATGCTCGGGCCGGATGCCGAAGACCACCGCCTGCCCCGCCGCGCCCTGCCCGGATGCCGCCAGACGGCTGCCGTCGGGCAGGACCACCGCGCCCTGCTCCAGCTTGCCGCGCAGGAAGTTCATCGAGGGCGACCCGATGAAGTCGGCCACGAAGAGATTTGCAGGGGTGTCGTACAACTCCAGCGGGGTGCCGATCTGCTCGATCTTCCCGGCGTTCATCACCACGATCCGGTCGGCCATGGTCATCGCCTCGATCTGGTCATGCGTGACATAGACCGAGGTGGTCTGGAGCCGCTGGTGCAGGGCCTTGATCTCGGTCCGCATCACCACGCGCAGCTTGGCGTCGAGGTTCGACAAGGGCTCGTCGAACAGGAACACCTGCGCGTCGCGCACCAGCGCCCGGCCCATCGCCACCCGCTGCCGCTGGCCGCCCGACAACTGCCGGGGCGAGCGTTCGAGGAACTTGGACAGGTTCAGGATCTCGGCCGCCTCGCGCACCTTGCGGTCGATCATGTCCTTGGCCATCCGCTTCAGGCGCAGGCTGAAGCTCATGTTCTCGTAGACCGACATATGCGGGTAAAGCGCGTAGTTCTGGAACACCATGGCGATGTCGCGCGCCTTGGCGGGCACGTCGTTGACCACCCGGTTGCCGATCAGGATGTCGCCGCCCGAGATCGTCTCCAGCCCCGCGATCATGCGGAGGAGCGTCGACTTCCCGCAGCCGGAGGGGCCGACCAGCACGACGAATTCCCGGTCGCGGATCTGGAGGTCGATCCCGTGCAGCACGTCCATTGCGCCGTATTTCTTCTTGACCCCGCGGATGGTGACAGAGGACATCGTTCAATCCTTATTAGGCAGCAGGGCCTTGTGAAGCAGTCTGGTCATTTGACGGCGCCCAGCGCCATGCCCCGGATGAGGTAACGCTGAAGCCAGGAGAAGACGATGGCGACCGGAACGGTGGCCAGCACGGTCGCGGCCATGACGTGATGCCATTCGACCTGATAGCGCCCGGCGACCTGGGCATAGATCTGCACCGGCAGGGTGAAGTCTTCGGAGGACCGCATCATCGTCAGCGCCAGGACGAATTCGTTCCAGCTGTTGATGAAGGTGAAGATCGCCGTCACCACCATGGCGGGCACGGCCAGCGGCAGGAAGATGCGGACCAGGCTGGTCAGGTGGCTGGCCCCGTCCATCCAGGCGGCCTCTTCCAGGTCGCGCGGGATCGAGTTGAAGTAGCTTTGCAGCATCCAGATGGTGAAGGCCATGTTGAAGGCGGCATAGGTCAGCACCAGCGAGTTCAGGTCGTTGACGAGGCCGAGGCTCATCATCAGCCGGAAAAGGCCCAGCACCAGCACGATGGGCGACATCATCTGCGTCATTAGAAGGAAGGTGCGGTAGGCCCCCTTCCCCGCGAAACGGTAGCGCGACATCGCATAGGCCGCGGGGATCGACAGCAGGAGCGCCACGGCGGTGGCCGCGACGCTGACGTAGAGGCTGTTCAGGAGCGCCCCGCCGAAGTTGGTCTTGACCCACATCTCCGAGAAGTTCTCCCAGCGGAATTCGCTGAACCCCCAGGTGGGCGGATAGGTGAAGAGCTCGGCCCGGGGGCGGACGGCGGTGACGAACATCACGCCGAAGGGGAACAGGATCACCACCATCAGCGGCGACAGGATCGCCCAGTAGATCAGGCTGCGTTTCAGCTTGCCGGTCACGCCTTGATCTCCTCTTCCGGGGCGGCGTCGTCGCGGTCGTTGCGGCTGACCAGGGCGACGTAAAGCATGGTGAAGGCCAGGAGGACGAAGAACATCACCAGCGAGATCGCCGCCGCCTTGCCGAGCTGCCCGAAGCGGAAGGCCAGCTTGTAGAGGTAGGTGACCAGGATATCGGTCCCGTTGGCCGGCCCGCCCTCGGTCATCACCCAGATGATCGGCAAGGAGTTGAAGACGTAGATCACGTTCAGCACGATGGCGATGTTGATGAAGGGCTTCATCAGCGGCAGCGTGATGTGCCGGAACTGGTCCCAGCCCGAGGCGCCGTCCACCACCGCGGCCTCGTAGGCGTCCTGCGGCATCGAGGAGAGGCCGCCCAGGAGGATCGTCGTCGTGAAGGGGATCGAGACCAGGATGCCGACCAGGATCTCGACCACGAAGGCGGTCGAGGCGGTGGCGAGCCATTCGACCGGCTGGTCGATGATGCCCGCGTTCATCAACGTGGCGTTCAGAAGGCCCGCACGCCCGTTCAGCGCCCAGCGCCAGACCACCGCCGTCATCGTCAGCGAGATCGCCCAGGGCAGCATGATGATCACCCGCGCCAGGCCCCGGCCATGGAAATCGTCGTTCAGGATCATCGCCACCGGCATCGAGATCGCCAGCGTCCCGCCCACGACCGCAAAGGTCCAGATCCCAGTGCGCCAGAGCGATTCCCAGAACAGGGGGTCGGCAAAGACCTCGTGGTAGTTCTCGCCGCCGTTGAAACCCGTCAGCTTGCCGAAGCGGCTGACGTCCTGCATCGAGGTCCAGGCCAGGTCGAAGATCGGATAGCCGATGATCGCAAGCGCGAGCGCCAGGCCCGGCAGGATCATCATCAGCGGCACGGATTTCTGGAAGCGGTTCGCCATGGTTCCCCCGGCCCCGCATCTTGCGGGGCGCCTCGTCGTTCGGGCGGGAGAGAGCGGCGCGGGGCCGCTCTCTCCCTGGTCAGGATCAGAGACCGCGGATCTTGTTGATCTCGGACGCGGCGGCCTTCAGCCCGTCTTCCGGGGTGACTTCGCCAAGGTAGATCTGCTGCATGGTGCGCACGGTCACATCGGCGATCTCCTCCCAGTTCGCGATGGTCGGCGCGAACTTGGCATAGGGCAGGCCCGCCGCGAAGCCGGCCACGTCCGGGTCCTCGGTGAAGTAGGGCAGCGCCGCCACGTTCTTCGTCACCGGCAGGAAGCCCTCCCCCATGTCGAACTTCTCGCGCCATTCGTCCTTGTAGGCGAATTCGATGAACTTCCACGCCGCTTCCTTCGCGTCCGAGTCGGCAAACACCATCAGCGTGTCGGTCACGCCATAGGTCGCCTTGGCCTTGCCTTCCGGGAAGGGCAGGATCTGGTACTTCAGGTCCGGCGCCTCGGCCTTGATCTGCGGGATCAGCATCGGGAAGGTGAAGATGGTGCCGACCTTGCCCTGCTTGAACAGGTTGAACACATCCTCGCGGGTGTAGTTCGTGGGCGAGGGCTGGGTCAGGCCCTCGTCGATCATCTTCTTGTAGAGGTTCGCCGCCTCAAGCGCCTCGGGCGTGTCGAGGCCGCTGGTGCCGTCCGCCTTCAGGATGTCGCCACCATGGGTCCAGAGCGAGTAGTAGTAATAGGCGTCGGTCTCGATCTCCTTGCCTTGCAGGCCGAACGCGAAGGTTTCCGGCAGGGCCGCGATCTTCTTGGAGGCCTCGTAAAGCTCGTCCCACGTCTTGGGCGGGGTTGCCCCGGCCTTCTCGTAGAGGTCCATGTTGACCATCATCGCCCGGGCCGAGGCCGCGACCGGCAGGCCCATGGTCTGACCCTCGATCACGCCCGGCGCCATGAAGGTGTCGATGAAGGTGCCCTTGAACTCGGGCGTGAGGTAACCGTCGATCGGTTCGGCCACGCCCTGCGATGCGAAATCCAGCAGCCAGCGGGTGCCGATGATCGAGATGTCGGGCGCGCTGCCGCCGGCCACGTCGGTGGTCAGGCGCTGCAGGAGCGTGTCCCACGGCACGACCTCGATGTTGATCTTGATGTCGGGATTCTCGGCCTGGAAGG
The DNA here is from genome assembly GCF_015999335.1 of Tabrizicola soli. GTDB lineage: Bacteria > Pseudomonadota > Alphaproteobacteria > Rhodobacterales > Rhodobacteraceae > Tabrizicola > Tabrizicola soli. The sequence continues at coordinate 56,593 of NZ_JAEACP010000002.1, forward strand.
CGTCGGCGACTTCCTGGAAGTACGGGCCGGTCTTCGAGCTGTATTCGGCGACGGTGAAGTCGACCACGGTCTCGGCCGAGGCGAGCCCAGCCATGCCAAGGCTGAGGGCCAGGACCGCCGTCGACGTCCGGAAGGGATGGGTCATGTGGAGTTGTCTCCTGTTGGTGTTACGGGATTCGCGATGCTTTTTCCGAAGCGGCTTCTGCTGGCCGTTCTTGATGGGCCCACTGTGAAGTCCGAAGCCCGGCAATAGAAATTGATTTAACGCATGGGGGTATGTTGGCCCTGCATAGGATTGAAAAGCAGAGGAAATCATGGTTCCCTGGAGCAGAATGGGGCGCCCGGCCTTGCGGCGGGGCGCCCCGAATCCGGCATCGCGCGACGGCGGCGGGTCAGCCGTTCGGGCCGGACCAGTCATGCTCGGGCGCATAGCCCAGCACGCGGCGCGCCTTGGCGATCGATAGAAGCGTCTCGCGCCCCTTCACCGTGCCGCGCAGCTCGACCCCTGGAAAGATCTCGGCCATCAGCCCGGCGCTGTCGCGAGTCATCACCGTGTTGGAGTTGGCGATTATGAAATGATCCGCGCCTTCCATGTCGACATGCAGCGACCGGCGCACCGCCTGGGCAGCGTCGCGGGCGTCGATATAGCCCCAGAGGTTCCATTCCCGGAAGCGCGGCGTGTCCTGCCAGCCGGCGAAGCGGGCATAGTCCTGCGGCTCCATCACGTTCGACAGGCGCAGGCCGATGAAGGTGGTGCCGGGGTTCCAGCGCGCCATCTGGCGGGCCATCTCCTCGGACAGATCCTTGGACAGCGAATAGGCGCTTTCCGGCCGCATCGGGTGGTCCTCGTCGATCGGCGCGTAGGCGGGGGGATTTGCCGCGCTGAGGGGCAGGCCCAGCGTGGTCTCGGACGAGGCCCAGACGATGCGCCGCACGCCCGCCCGCAGGGCCGCGTCGAAGACGTTGTAGGTCGAGACGATGTTGGTGCGGAAGGTCAGTTCCTCGGGATTGGTGTCCGGCACCGGGATCGCCGCGAGATGCACCACGGCGTCCGGCGTGCGGAACTGGCGGAACGGATGGTCCTTGCCGCCGGTCCACTGCATCGCGTCCATCACCTGGCCGAAGTCGGTCAGGTCGACGCGCAGCATCGGGCAGACCGGATCGGACGAGGGCGCCATGTCCACGTTCAGCACGGTATAGCCGCGCTCGACCAGATGGCGGCAGACCGCCCGGCCCGCCTTGCCGCTGCCCCCGGTGACGACAATGTTCTTCATCTGCGGCTCTCCCTTCAATGAATTGCACATCGCTCAAGCCAGCCCCTGCCGGGCGTTCCCCAGCCGTCCGGCTCCAGCGGCGAACGATGCGCCAGACTTCCTTAGACCGTCCTCCGCCCGCAAGCGAATGCGTTTCCCGAATGCCGCCATGCCGGCATGGCATTGGCCGTCCCGTTGCCCCGGCGATAGCGTCAGGGCAGGAAACGGGGCGCCCTGCCCCTGCGGTCGGCTGACGCGCAACGGCGCGCGATGGAGGCAAGCGTTGCTGCGCGGCATGTTCGTCTATCCCTGGGACCTGCAGGACGAGGGCACCGCCGAGGTCGCCGCCCGGCTGACCGGGGCCGGGCTGGACCGGGTCTCGCTGGCCACCGCCTATCACGCCGGCAAGTTCCTGCGCCCGCACGCGCCGCGCGGGCGGGTGTATTTCCCCGAGGACGGCACCGTCTATTTCCGCCCCGATCCCTCGCGCTATGGCCGGCTGCAGCCGCAGGCGGCACGGATGGTCCGCGACCACGACGCGCTGGCCGAACTCGCGCGCCATGCGCCAGGGTTGCAGGTCACGGCCTGGACCGTGGGCCTGCACAACTCGCGCCTTGGCGCGATGCATCCCGACCTGGCCTGCCAGACCCCGTTCGGCGACGTGCTGGTCAACGCGCTTTGCCCCTCGCAGCCCGAGGTCCGGCGCTATCTGACCGCGCTCTGCCTCGACACCGCCGCCCAGCCGGGCGTGCGCGAGGTGGCGATCGAGACGCCGGGCTTCCAGACCTATCGCCACGGCCACCACCATGAGTTCGAGCTGGTGGGCCTGCCCCCGGCGGCCGAGACGCTGCTGGGCACCTGCTTCTGCCCCGCCTGCCTGACCCGCGCCCGCGAGGCCGGGCTGGACGGCGAGGCCCTGGCGGCGGAGGCGCATCGCGCGCTCGACGCCTTCTTCGCCGATGGCAGCGCCCCCCTGCCCGATCCGCAAAACGATCCCGGCTGGGCCGCCTTGCAAGATCTGCGGGCGGAGACCGTGACCAGCCTCGTCCGCGAAATCCGCGAGGCCCTGCCGCGCGAGACCGGGCTGTCGATCATCCCCTCGGTCCAGACCCCGAACAGCCTGTGCTGGCGCGAAGGCAGCGACCTGGCCGCTCTGGCCCGCGTGGCCGACCGGCTGGAGGTGACCGCCTACCAGCGCGGGCCGGAGGCCATCGCCGCCGACATCGCCGAGGTGCGCGCCACAGCGGGACCAGAGGCCAGCCTTGGCTTCATCCTGCGCCCGACCTGGCCGCATGTGACCGGCGCCGAGGAGCTTGCCGCCTGTGTCGCCGCCACCCGGGCCGCAGGGGCGGACCGGATCTCCTTCTACAACTACGGGCACATGCGGCTTCAGTCCCTGGACTGGATCGCGCGCGCCCTGTGACAGACCCGACCGGAGGACGCCTTGCCCAGACATGACACCACCACCGCCCTCGTGACCGGCGCCGCCCATGGCATCGGCCGTGCCATCGCCCGGCATCTTGCGCGCGAAGGCGCGGCCGTGGCCGTGATCGACCTCGACGCCGAGGGCGCGGCCGAGACCGCGCGCCTGATCCAGTCCGAGGGTGGCATCGCCTTTTCGACGGGTGCGGATATCACCGACATGGCGGCCGTGACCGCCGCCGTGGACACCTGCGAGGCGGCAATCGGGCCGCTGACGCTTCTGGTCAACAACGCCGGCTTCACCGATGCGGGCGACCTGGCCGGGATCGGGCTTGAAGCCTGGCACAAGGAAGTCGACGTCAACCTGAACGGAACCTACCACTGCCTGCGCGCCCTCCTGCCCCGGATGCAGGCGCGCGGCGGCGGGGCGGTGGTCAACATCACCTCCGTCAACGGGGTGCGCTACTTCGGCAACCCGGCCTACAGCGCGGCGAAGGCCGGGCTGATCAACCTGACGCAATCGGTCGCCTCGGAATACGGCCGCCACGGCATCCGCTGCAACGCGGTCCTGCCCGGCTCGGTCCGCACCGACAACATCACCTGGAGGATCCGGCAGGAGAAGGATCCGCAGGTGTTCCAAAAGCTTGCCCGCTGGTATCCGATGGGCCGGGTGGCCGAGCCCGAGGACATCGCCAAGGCGGTCTCGTTCCTCGGCTCGGAGGATGCCGGCTACATCACCGGCGTCGCGCTGCCCGTGGATGGCGGGCTCTTGGCCGGGATGAACGTGATGATCGGCGAATTCATCCTGGAATCGCAGTAAGGAGCGGCCGTCATGCTGATCATTTCCGAACCCCTCGCGCAGAAGCTGGTCAGTGTCGAGGATGCGATCGAGGCGGTCGCCAGCACCTTCGCCGCCATGGCGCGGGGCGAGGCGCGCAACTACCCCGTGGTGCGCGAGGTCGTGGGCCATGCCGATGCGGTCTATGGCGTGAAGGCGGGCGGCGATGTCTCGGCCCCCTTCCTGGGGCTGAAGGCCGGGGGCTACTGGCCGCACAACCTGGGCCGGGGGCTGAGCAACCATCAGTCCTCGACGCTGTTGTTCGACCCCGACACCGGCCGCGCCTCGGCGCTGGTCAGCGCGAACTACCTGACCGGAATCCGCACCGGCGCAGCCTCGGCGCTGGCGACGCGGGCGCTGTCGCGCGAGGATGCCTCGGTCCTGGGCATCATCGGCACCGGCGGGCAGTCGCTGCACCAGTTGCGCGCAACGATGGCGGTACGGCGGATCACGAAGGTCCATGCCTGGGACATGAATCCCGAGATGAGCGCCCGCTTTGCCCGGACTCTGAGCGAGATGGGCATCGATTGCGCGGCGGAACCCACGGCCGAGGCGGTGGCCCGCGCGGCCGGGATCATCGTGACCGTCACCCCCTCGCAGCAGCCGATCCTGATGCGCGACTGGATCCGCCCCGGCACCCATATCAGCGCCATGGGCGCCGACACCAAGGGCAAGCAGGAGCTGGACCCCGCCCTGGTCGCCGCCGCCCGCGTCTTCGTGGACGAGGCGGCGCAGGCCGTCAGTATCGGCGACTGCCAGCACGCTTTCTCAGCCGGCCTGATCGCGCAAGCGCAACTGACCCCGCTGGGCGCGGTGCTGGCGGGCATGGCCAAGGGACGGCAGTCGGAGACGGAGATCACGCTTTTCGACGGCACAGGCGTCGCGCTTCAGGATCTGGTGGTGGCCGATCTGGCCGTGCGTCGCGCGCGCGACAGCGGGCTGGGCGTCGAGGTCGAGTACTGATCCTTCCAGTCCCGGCGCGTTCTCCCGGACGTTGGGACGGAAAGGCCCCGTCTCCTTACGGAGGCGGGGCTTCCTCCAGTCCGTCAATCCTGCGGCGGGGTCCAGTACACCTCTTCGTCGATCGGGAATACCGGACGCGGCATCGAGCGGAAGTCGAACCGCGTCAGCACCGGCGAGGTCAGGCCGGGCACATCGACCTCGATCACCTGCGAGGGCGAGAAGAACTCGTCGAAGCCGGCCCGGAAATGCCCGCGCGACTTGACGACCACGGCCCGCGCCTTGCCGATGTCGAGACCCATCATCTCCAGGAAGATCGGATCAGCGCATTGGGTGCGAATAGAGATCACGACCACCTGGATGCCGCCCAGATCGAGAAGAACCGACAGCCCCAGATTCATCCGCCGCCCGGCGTAGAAGCCCCGGCGGCCGACGCAATCGCCGTCGCGGATCGCCATGACGCGGGCATCCGCCTCGAACCGGCCCGAGAAATCGTCGGGGGGCACCCGGTTGAACACCGCCCGGAACCGCGCACCCTGCCCCAGTGTCGCGGCCTCTTGCGCCAGCGCCGGATCGTTGATCACCCCGACGATCACCCCGGTCGTGCGCGCCTTGTGCAGCGCCTCCAGGATCCACATCGTGTTGCCGTTGCCGCCGCCGCCTGGATTATCCGACACATCGGCCAGGATCACCGGCGGAAGGGACGGATCGGCCCCCACCTCCAGCACCCGCTTCACCGTGTCTTCCAGCCCGGTCAGCTTCGGGACGAAGCGCTTGTGCTGGTTCCAGGCGAAGCGGGCGATCCGGTTCGCGGCCCGCCGCGCGCTGCCGTCGCGCATCCGCGAGGTCACGATGATCGCCAGCCCGTTCTTCGGCGTGTCGCTATAGGCGAACCCGCCCAGGATCGAGACGTTGATCACCTTGTCGTCCAGTTGCGACTGGCCGAAATTCATGATGTCGGCATAGGGGCCGGCCTCGGTCAGCAGGGTGACGGTCGGTGGCACCACCGGCAGGCGCAGGAAGGCGACCTCGGGCTTCATGCCGGCGAAAAGCTCATGCAGGATCGAGGCCGCATCGCGCCCGCGCTCCAGCATGTCGACATGCGGGTTGGTCTGATAGGCAACGATGGCATCCGCACTGGAGACCATCCGTTCCGAGACGTTGCCGTGCAGGTCCAGCGTCGCCACCACCGGCACCTCCGGCCCGACGATCGCCCGCACCGCCGCGAAGATCTCGCCGTCGGGATCGGTGCTGGCCGTGGTGATCATCGCCCCGTGGTTCGAGATGTAGACCGCATCCAGCGGCAGTGCGGCCGTCAGCCGGTCGCGGATCTCCCGCATCGCGGTTTCGAAGAAGGCGTGGTCCAGCGGCCCGCCCGCCTCGACCAGGCCGACGAGGATCGGCACCGGGATCCAGTCGTCGCGGCTGTCCATCTCGGCGCGGAAGCCCCGGATCTCGGTCGGCAGCTTGGGATCCGGGCCGTAGAGGTCCTCGAGGATCTCGTCCCCGGCAAGATAGACCCGCTTGAGATAGTCCTCTTCGGTGACGACGGGAGCGAAGCGGTTGCTCTCGAGCATCAGGCCAAGGATCGCAACGCGGCGGGGGGCGTTCGTGGGCATTCCTGTATTCCCGGTCCAGGTGTCTGACCCGACGATAGGCCGCGCCAGCGTCGGGCCGCCAATGCAAGGTCGGTCTAGCCCGATGCGCCTGCGGCATGGTCGCCGGGGACATGCGTTTCCCGCATGGCGGTATCGGCATTCGGCATTCGCCACGCCTTGCACCCGTGAATACCTTGCGCCAGACGGCGAAGGTGGAGCAGATGACAGAGACGGTGCGGCCCTACTGGCAGAACTACATCGACGGCGCCTGGGCCGATGGCGGCGATGGGACGCGGATCACCGTGACCGACCCCGCGCTGGACGAGCCCATCGCCGAGGTCGCGCGCGGGACCGCCGCCGACATCGACCGCGCCGTGGCCGCCGCAAGGCGCTGCTTCGACAGCCGCGCGTTGCGCGACCTGCGCCCGCATCGCCGGGGCGACCTGATGCTCGAGGTCTCGCGCCACCTGGGCGACCTGGCCGACGAGATCGCGCTGGTCGAATGCCGCGACAACGGCAAGACGCTGGCGGCTGGCCGGGCCGAGGTGGCGCTGACCCGGCGCTACCTGCAGTATTACGCGGGACTTGCCGACAAGCTGGAGGGCCGCCAGATCCCGCTTGGCGCGGATTACCTGGACTATACGCTGCACGAACCCTACGGCGTTTCCGCCCAGATCGTGCCCTGGAACGGTCCCTTGCCGGTGGGCGCGCGCTCGGTCGCCTGCGCCATCGTCACCGGCAATACCGTCGTGCTGAAATCGCCCGAGGATTCGCCGCTCAGCCTGTTCCTGCTGGCCGAAGCCTGCCACCGCGCGGGCGTCCCGGCGGGTGCGGTGAACATCGTCTGCGGCTATGGCTATGAGGCCGGGGCGGCGCTGGTTTCCCACCCGGACATCGACCACATCGTCTTCACCGGCTCGGTCGAGACCGGGAAAAGCGTGCTGCGCGCCGCGGCCGAACGGGTCATCCCCTGCGTGATGGAGCTTGGCGGCAAGTCCGGCGCCATCGTCTATCCCGATGCCGACCTTGAACGGACCGCCGCCTCGGCCACGCGGGGCATCTTCCACCACTCCGGGCAGATCTGCTCGGCCGGGTCGCGGCTGATCGTGCATCGCTCGGTGCATGACGAGTTGGTCGGGCGCATCAAGGCGCTGGCCGAACAGCGCAGCGTCGGGCCGGGAGTCGAAGGCTGCGACATGGGCCCGCTGATCAACGCCCGCCAGCTGGACCGGGTCGAGGCGCTGTGCCGCGCCGGCATCGAGGAGGGTGCGACCCTGGTGATGGGCGGCGCGCGCGTGGCGCAGCGCAGGGGGCATTTCATGGCCCCCACGATCTTCACCGGCGTCCGCCCCGACATGCGCATCGCGCAAAAAGAATTCTTCGGCCCGGTCCTGGTCGTCCTGCCCTTCGACACGCCGGAGGAGGCGCTTTCCATCGCCAACGGCACCGATTACGGTCTGGCCGCCGGGGTCTATACCCGCGACCTGCGCCTGGCGCACTGGACGGCCGAACGGCTGGTCGCCGGGCAGGTCTATGTCAACGAATGGTGGGCCGGCGGGGTGGAAACGCCGTTCGGCGGCATGAAACGCTCGGGTTACGGGCGCGAGAAGGGGCAAGAGGCGCTGCTCGGCTATGTCCAGACCAAGAACGTCGGCATCCGCTTCTGAACGGGAGACCAGAATTGCATGACCTGATCCTGAAGGGCGGCCGGGTGATCGACCCGGAACAGGGCCTCGATGCCGTGCTGGACGTGGCCTTCGCGGATGGCAAGGTTGCGGCGCTTGGCCCCGATCTGGGGCAGGACGCGCGCGAGGTGCGCAATGTCGCGGGCCGCATCGTCACCCCGGGGCTGATCGACATGCATTCCCATGTCTACTGGGGCGGCACCTCGCTGGGCGTCGATGCCGAGACCATCGCGAAACGCAGCGGCACCACCACCTTCGTCGACGCGGGCAGCGCCGGGGCGGGCAATTTCGCGGGCCTGCGCAAGTTCATCGTCGAACCCGCCGCGCCGCGCATCCTCGCCTATCTCAACATCTCCTTCCCCGGCATCTTCGCCTTCTCGAAGAACGTGATGATGGGCGAATGCGAGGACCTGCGGCTTCTGGACAGCCGTGAGTGCCTGGCGCTGGCCGAGAAGAACCTGGACCTGATCGTCGGGATCAAGGCCCGCGTCGGCGCGCGGGCGGGGGGCAGCTCGGGCCTCGCGCCGCTGCACCTGGCGATCGAGGTGGCCGAGGAGCTGGACCTGCCGGTCATGGCGCATATCGACTTCCCGCCGCCCGGCCGGAAAGAGGTGCTGGATGCGCTGCGCCCCGGCGACGTGCTGACCCATTGCTTCCGCCCCTTCCCCAACGCCCCCGTCACCAAGGGCAGCCGCATAAGACAGGACATCCTTGACGCCCATGCCCGGGGGATCATCTTCGACATCGGCCACGGCTTCGGCGGTTTTGCCTTCAAATCCGCCCGCCCGATGCTGGCCGAGGGGATCCTGCCCGACGTGATCTCGTCCGACGTCCATGTCCTGTGCTGCGACGGGCCCGCCTATAACGTGCTGGCGGTCATGTCGAAGTTCATGGCGCTTGGCATGTCCTTGACCGAGGTGATCCGCGCCACCACCCAGAACCCCGCCCACGCCCTGCGCCGACCCGAGCTTGGATCGCTGACACCCGGCACGCCGGGGGATGCGACGGTCCTTGAACTGGCCGGGGGCCGGTTCGAGCATGTCGATGTCTCGGGCGAGGTGATCGTGGCCGAGACCGGCCTCGTCAGCCGCGGCATGGTGCTGCGCGGCCAATGGTGGGCCGAAGGCGGCGAGGGCTGAGGCCCCCCCCGCCGTCCGTCACAGGCAGGTATAGCCGCCGTCGATCACCAGTCCCGCGCCGGTCATGTAGCGTGCGGCATCGCTGGCGAGATAGACCGCGAGCGGGCCCAGATCCTCGGGCTCGCCCAGCTTGCCCATCGGGATGGTCTGGACATAGGCCTCGATGATCGCGGGGTTCTTCTCGGCCCAGATCCGGTTCGGCTCGGTCGCGAAGATGCCGGGGCAGATCGCGTTGACGGTGATGCCGTGCCTGGCCCAATCCACCGCCAGCGAGCGGGTCAGCATCAGGACGCCCGCCTTCGCGGCCTCGTAATGGCGGCCCTGGATGTTGCGCCCGGCCACCATCGCGTTGATCGAGGCGAGATTGATGATCCGCCCGCCCTGCCCCCGCCGTATCATCGCGCCGCCCATGTGCTTGCAGCAGAGGAAGGTCGAGGTCAGGTTCAGGTCGAGAAGCCGATGCCACTGGTCGAGCGGCATCTCCTCCAGTCCGAGATTCACCCGCCGCCCGCCGATGTTGTTGACGAGGATGTCGAAGCAGCCCGCTTCCTCTACCGCGCGGGCGCAGGCGGCCTCGCAGGTGGCGGGATCGGCCATGTCGGCCACGATCACCGTCGCCTTCCGGCCCAGGGCGCGGATGTCGCCGGCCGTCCGCTGCAGGCTTTCGGCGCTGCGGGCGGCCAGGGTGATGTCGGCCCCGGCCTCGGCCAGCGCCAGCGCGATCTCGCGCCCGAGGCCCCGGCTGCCGCCGGTGATGAACACGGTCTTTCCGTCAAGACGGAGGCGGTCGAAGACGCCCATCCTTGCGCTCCCTTTGGATTGAAGTGGTGTCACCAGCCGTTGACGCGGGGCCAGAAGTCCGCGACGCGCCGCGGATCGTCCATGTCCAGCACGCGGTAGCCGTCATACATCGCCGCCGTCATGCAGACATGGTTCGGCAGCACCCGCACCCGCGCGCCCACCGGCAGATCGTCGAAGGGGAACAGGCCGTCGCTGACCAGCATGCCGTGTTCCTGATAGACATGGCCCACCCGTACCCGCCCGATCCGGCGCGCGCAGGTCTCGTCCATGATCATGCCGAAGCCCACATCCTCGGCCAGGCCCGGCGCGCCGGTGCTGCGGTCCTTGGACAGCGCGAGCCCGCCTGCGTCGATCAGCGCCGCGTTCAGGTCGGGCCGATGCCCGATCACCGTGGCGAGGACCGATACGGCGATATCCTCCAACCCGTGCGATGCGATCTCGTGCTGGAAGACGTCGCCGAACATGTAGACGCCGCAGCGCATCTCGGTCAGGCCGTCGAAATTCTGCCCATGCACCGCCGTCGGGGTCGAGCCGACGCTGACGACCGCACAGGGCAGCCCCGCCGCGCGCAGCTGGTCCGCGGCGGTCACGGCGACCAGGCGCTCCTCCTCGGCCACCCGGTACAGATCCTCCAGGCTCCGGCAGTGATAGGAGTTCCCGGCATGGGTCAGCACCCCGGCCAGCCGGGTTCCCGGCAGGTCGTGCAGCGCGCGGCCGAGGTCCACCACCCCGGCGCTGCCCGCGATCAGACCCCCGCGCCGTTCGCCCGAGTCGAGTTCGATCAGCAGGTCGACCATCACCCCTTCCGCCACCGCGGCGCGGCTGATCGCCTCGGCCATGGCGGAGCTGTCGGTGATCCCAGTCAGTTGTGCTCCGCGCCGGATCAGGCGCGCGATGCGGGACAGCTTCTCGGGCACCAGGCCCACGGCATAGATGATGTCGTCGATGCCGTGGTCGGCGAAATACTCCGCCTCCTTCAGGGTCGAGACGGTGATGCCGCCGAAGTTCCCGGCCAGCGCGATCCGGGCCACGTCGATGGATTTCGCCGTCTTCATATGCGGGCGCAGCTTGACCCCGGTCCCGGCGTAGCGGCCCGTCATCCGGGCGGCGTTCCGCTCCAGCCGGCCACCGTCAAGGATCAGGCAGGGGGTTTCCAGGCTGGCAAGGGTGGTCATGGCAGGCTCCGGGCAAGGTCTGGCCCGGCAGACGGCGGGCGGTCCCGGTCAGTTAACCCCGGCGCAGCGACGCTGGCCAATGCAAGCTGCGGCACCCGTCATGCCTTTGGCGCATCAGCCCCAGCCGCAATCCTCTTCGCCCGGCAGAAGGGCCCAGAGCTCCTCGGCCATGTCGGGCAAGGGATCGCGCGAGCGGATCATCCGCACCTCGACCGGAATGTCCCAGCGCTTGTCCCCGGCCCGCACCAGGGTTCCTTCGGCGAACTCGCGCGTGAGGTGGCTTTCCGGCAGCCAGGCCGTGCCGCGCCCTTCCGAACTCATCGCCTTCAGCACCGCTGCCATGTGCGAGACAAAGACCCGGTTCAGGTGCAGGGGTTCCTCCCAGATGGCGATCATGTGCTCGACCACCTTGCCGATGGCCGAGGTCTCGGCATAGGCAAGGTAATGCACCGGCTCCTCCTCGGTGCCGGGCAGCTGGTCGACCGGATGGCCCTCGGTATCGGGCAGCGTCACCGGCACCAGCCGGTCGCGCATCACGATCTTCGAGGTGAAGTGCTCGGGCGGCAGCTGCATCGGGATCACGGGATGGGTGTAGCTGATCAGGAACTGGCACTCGCCCCGTTGCAGCATGTGGATGCATTCGTTGAACTGGCTGGTGTCGAGCCTCGTGTTGAACGTGTGGCTGCGCAGCTCCAGCGCGCGCAGCCAGCCGGGGAAGAAGTTCAGCGACAGGCTGTGCGTCGCGGCAAAGCGGATGGTCTGCGAGCTGACGTCGCCGATCCGCCGCGCCTCCTCGCGCCCCTGATAGAGGCGCCGCAGCACGTCCTCGGCCACCGGGCGGAAGCGTTCGCCCGAGAGGGTCAGGGTGATCGGCTGCGTCGTGCGGTTGAACAGCTGCGCACCGACCCATTCCTCCAAGCTCTTTATACGGCGGCTGAAGGCGGGCTGCGTGGTATAGCGCGCCTGGGCGGATCGCGAGAAGTTCCGGGTATCGACGAGGCTCAGGAAGTCTTCAAGCCAGCGGCTTTCCATTCCGTCAACTCCATGCTGTCGCGGCGCGCACTAGATCAAGCACCTGGCCGCAAGTCTACCGCGGCTTGCGGTCGGCACGGAATGCGACACAGTCGATCTCGATCTTGCAGTCCACCATCATCCGCGACTGCACGGTCGAGCGCGCGGGCGGGTTCGCCCCGAAATACTCGGTGAACACGCCGTTGAAACTCCAGAAGTCGCGGGGATCGTCCAGCCAGACCCCGACGCGAACCACATCCTCGACGCCATAGCCCGCCTCGTGCAGGATCGCGATCATGTTCTCGATCGCGCGACGGGACTGGGCGATGACGCCGCCCTGCACGATTTCGCCGCCTTCCATTGCGACCTGGCCCGAGACATGCAGCCAGCCGTCCGCCTCGACCGCCCGGGCGAAGGGCAAGGGCTGCTTGCCGGCGCCAGAGGAACCCGATCCGTAACGCGTCAGTGTCATGCGCTTTCTCCCCCGTTCAGGTCACGCGCCCGCGCGCATCGACTGGCACTTGCTCCAGGCTCCCGTCCGCGCCCTCGATCCAGATCCGGTCGAACAGGTTCGAAACCACGCAGACATGGTTCGGCACGATCCTGAGACGCTGGCCGATCTGCAAGGGGCGCGCGGGATCAACGGCCAGAACGCCGTGCTCCTCGCTCAGCCCGGTGATCTGGATTTCCGGGTGGCCCATTACATGGCCATGGCCGGTCAGGCCCAGCAGATCGGAACTCAGCACCTTGGAGCCCGCGTCGATCACCGCCCGGTCTGGCGTGGGCATGCTGACCACTGTCGCGAGGACCTGCCCCGCGCAATCCTCCCAGCCGCAGGTGCCGCGCTTCACCAGCGAGCGGTCGTTGTAGATGTAGGTTCCTGCGCGATATTCGGTCAGGATATCGGCGGCTTCCGAGGCCCACATGTCCGGGGTACCGCCCGAGGTGACGGTCGGGCAGTCCAGCCCGTTCTCGCGCAGCAGACCCCGCGCCGCCCGCAGAAAGCCGGCGGCCTCGCGCGCGCCGCCGGCGGCGGGATAGGTCATCAGCCCGCCGAAACGCAGGCCGGGCGATGCCGCGATGCCCCGGGCCAGGGCCAGCGCCTCCTCGGGGGTCTGCACCCCGCAGCGCCGCCCGCCGGTGTCGCATTCGACCAGCACGTCCAGCGGGCGCGGCGCGTCGGCGAAGGCTGCGGACAGCCCGGTTACTACCGCTTGGCCGTCGGCGGTGACGGCCAGACGGGTCAGCCGGTCCGACAGGGCGCGCAGCCGCGCCAGCTTGGCCGAGCCGAGGATGTTGTAGGTGATCAGGATGTCGTCGAGTCCGCCCTCCGCCATCACCTCGGCCTCGCCGATCTTCTGGCAGGTGATCCCCTTCGCCCCCGCCGCGACCTGGGCCTTGGCGAAGCGGATCAGCTTGTGGGTCTTGATATGCGGCCGCAGCCGCAGGCCGACCCGGTCGCAATGGTCCTGCAGCGCGCGGATGTTGCGCCGGGCTATGGTCTCGCTGACGACGAAGGCCGGGGTTTCGATGCTGTCAATCGTGTCGGGCATGGGTTCCCCCGGTTCAGACCTTCAGCCATTCCTTGAACAGCTCGCCATATTCCGGGTGCCAGCGCGACAAGGGCGGCCGGTTCTCGGCGATGTCGCCGGCCGCCCAGAGGATGCGCTTTTCATCCGTGCGTCGGTCTACCTCGTTGTCGGGGCAGAGGATGTAGAAATCCCCCCGCTCGACCGAGGCGAAGAGGAACTCCACCACCTCCTCGGGCGTCCAGGCCCCGGCGGGCTTTTCCGCGCGCCCGCCCGCGGTCAGCGGCGTCCAGACGAAGCCGGGGATGAAGAGCCGCGCCTCGACCTTGCCGTCCGGCATGTTGCGCAGGGCGTGCTGCAGCGCCTCGGTGAAGACCTTCACCCCGGCTTTCGAGACATTGTAGGCCGGATCCCCCGGCGGCGTGGTGATCCCCTGTTTCGAGCCGGTGTTGATGATCAGCCCCGGCTCCCCGCTCTCCAGCATCCGCGGCGCGAAGGTCTGCGCGCCCCGGATCACGCCCATCATGTTGACCGAGAGGATCCGGTCCCAGTTGCCCTCGATGTCGAAGATCGAACTGCCCGGCTGCATCCCGGCGTTGTTCATCAGCACGTTGACCGCGCCCCAGTCCGCCGCCACCTGGTCGGCCAGCGCCCGAAGCTCTTCGGCCTCGGCCACGTCGATCGGCACCGCCATCACCTCGTCCGCCAATGCGCCATCGTCCAGAAGCAGCGCCCGCGCGGCCTCCAGACGGCCATCGTCCAGGTCGGCGAGACAGACCCGCAGCCCCGACCGCGCCAGATGCCGGGCGGCGGCGAGCCCGATGCCCGAAGCCGCGCCGGTGATGACGGCCACGCCTCCCTTCGCAAGTGCCGGATGCATGTCTGACCTCCCTCGCTGGCGGCCCTCGGACCGGCCGCCCCTGGAATAGACCACGGCCTGCGCCCTGCCGCCATATGCAGAATGTTATGGCCGCCCCGTCGGCAGAGAGCCGTACCATGTCGCAAAATCGCCAGCCCGCTTCGTCGCCGTGACTGTGGCAAGGACCCGGAGGGCGGCAGATGACGCATCCGCATCGCTTGGAGGCAAACCATGAACGAAGTCACCAGAACCGCCCGCGCCGGGGGCCGTGGCGCCCGCCGCGCGATGCGCTCGGCCCCGGATTTCGAGATGCTCCCCGCCCTCAAGCGCGGCATCCCGGAATGCGAGGTCATGGACCAGTCCCGGGTCGAGCAGATCGACAATGCGTCCATGTCGATCCTGGAAGAGGTCGGCGTCATCTTCCGCGACGAGATCGCCTTGGCCGACTGGAAGCGCGCAGGCGCGAAGGTCGAGGGCGAGCGGGTCTACCTCGACCGGGGTCTCGTGCGCGAACTGATCTCGACCATCCCCTCGGACTGGACCTACCGGGCGCGGAACCCGGAGAAGAGCCTGCCCTTCGGCGGCAAGCATTCGATCTTCGTGCCGATGACCGGCGCGCCCTTCCTGCGCGACCTCGACGATGTGCGGCGCTGGCCGACGATCGCCGACCTGAACATGTTCCACAAGCTTTCCCACATGTCGCCCGCGCTGCATTCCACCGCGCACCACATCGTCGAGCCGATGGACATGAAGGTTTCCCACCGGCACCTGCACATCACCTATTCCTCGATGAAGCATTCCGACAAGACCTTCATGGGCATGACGACCTCGGGCAAGAACGCCGAGGACGTGATGGCGATGTGCGAGATCCTGTTCGGCAAGGATGTGATGGAAGAAACGCCGGTAACCACCGGCAACTGCAACGGCAACTCGCCCCTGGTCTGGGACGAGACGATGCTGTCGGCGATGCGCGCCTTCGTGAAGCGTCGCCAGCCCGTGTTGTGCTCGCCCTTTGTGCTGGGCGGCGCCAATACCCCCGCCTCGGTCGCCCCCGCCGTGGCGCAGCTGAACGCCGAAGCGCTGTCGGCGCTGGCCTATACCCAGGTCATCCGCAAGGGCGCCCCGGCGATCTACGGGCACTACCTGTCGACGGTTTCGATGAAATCCGGGGCACCGATGGCGGGGACGCCGGAGATCAGCCTGATGAACTTCATGATCGGCCAGATGGCGCGCTACTACAACGTGCCGTGGCGGACCTCGAACCTGCTGGGGGGCGCGAAGACCTTCGACGCGCAGGCCGGGTATGAAAGCGCGATGACGATGAACGCGGTGCTCCATGCCGGGGCCAACTACATCTGGCACTCCGCCGGCTGGAACGAGGCCGGGATGCATTGTTCGGTCGCCAAGTTCGTGGTCGATGCCGAGATGTGCCAGATGGGCTACCGCATGGCCGAGGGCCCGCGCTGGGACGATTTCGACGAGGCGATGGCAGCAGTGCGCGATGTGGGGCCGGGAGGGCATTACCTGGGCCACCCGCATACGCTGGAAAACTTCGAGCGGGCGTTCTTCATGCCGAAGCTCTTCGACAACAACTCGATCGAGCAATGGCAGGCCGAAGGCAGCGTCGAGATCACCCAGCGGGCGCTGGACCGGGCGCGGCAGTTGCTGGCCGACTACGAGGAGCCGAAGCTGGACGAAGGCGTCAACGAGGCCCTTCTCGACTACATCGCCCGCCGCGAACGCGAGATCCCGGCGGTGGACGAGTTGAACACCGAACACTGAGTTCCCTGCGACTGGCCGCCTTCGGGCGGCCTTTTCTTAAGGTAGAGTGATCGCTTTACTTTTCCTTTGCATAAGTAGAGCGATCATTCTACCCTCTCGCCATGGGCACCAAGGACAGAATCGCCAGCGACCTGGAGCGCAGCTTCGCCGAGGCCGGCTTTGCCGAGCAGGGGGTCGAGGCTCTGCGTGCCGAGGCGGACGTGTCGCTCCGCACGCTCTACAAGCACTTCCCCAGCCGCGAGGCGATGATCGTCGGCGCGCTGGAGCATCGCGACGCGACCTATTTCCGCTGGCTGGAGGGCGGGCCGCAGGAGGGTGCCGCGCATGTGCTGCACCCCCTCGTCCGGCTGGGCGACTGGCTGGGCGAGGTGGCGAACACCGGCTGCCTGTTCCTGAACGCCTGGGCGCAATACCCCGACAGCGCCGCCATCGAGGCGGTGGTCAAGGACCACAAGGCTCGGCTTGCCGAGGAATTCCGCCGGCGGCTGGCCCGCGTGGCCCCCGGACGGGACACCGGCCACCTGGCCGAGACGCTGTTCCTGCTGCACGAGGGCATGACCCAGGCCGCCCGGCTGCAAGGCCGCGAGATCGCCTATGAAGCCGCGATGCACGCGGCGCGCGCTGCCCTTGCGGCGGCGGAAATCGACTGAAAGGGGAAGGGAATGCCCTCCATGATGTGTGCCGTTCTGCTGACCGGGCACGGCGGCTACGAGAAGCTGGAATACCGCACCGACGTGCCGGTGCCGCAGCCGAAACCGGGCGAGGTGCTGATCCGCGTCGCCGCCTCGGCGGTCAACAACACCGACATCAACACTCGCATCGGCTGGTATTCCAAGGCGGTCGGCGAAGGCTCGAACGCCGGCGGGGCAGCGGGCTTTGCCGGGGCCGACGACGCCGATGCGAGCTGGACCGGCGAGGCGCTGAAGTTCCCCCGCATCCAGGGCGCGGACGCCTGCGGGCGGATCGTGGCGGTGGGCGAGGGCGTGGACGCGGGCCGGATCGGCGAGCGGGTGATCGTGCGGAACCTGTTGCGGACCTATGTCGGCTGGAAACCCTGGGAATGCTGGACCTTCGGCTCCGAATGCGACGGCGGCTTCGCGCAGTTCACCGTCGCGCCCGCGCGCGAAACCTTCGCGGTGAACTGCGACTGGTCGGACGCCGAGCTTGCCGCCATCCCCTGCGCCTGGTCCACGGCGGAGAACATGCTCCATCGCGGCAAGGTCGGGGCGGAGACCGTGCTGATCACCGGGGCCTCGGGTGGCGTGGGCTCTTCCGCCGTACAGCTGGCAAAGCTGCGGGGTGCGACTGTAATCGCACTGGCGGGCAAGTCGAAGACCGAGGAGGTGCTGGCCATCGGGGCCGACCGGGTGATCGACCGCGATGCGGATCTGGTGAAGGAGCTGGGCAAGGGCAGCGTGGATGTGGTGCTGGACCTCGTCGGGGGACCGGGCTGGCCGCAGCTTCTCGACGTGCTGAAGAAGGGCGGCCGCTACGTCATCTCCGGCGCCATCGCCGGGCCGCTGGCGCAGATCGACCTGCGTACGCTCTATCTGAAGGACCTCACCCTCTACGGCGCGACCTTCCAGGAGGACGAGGTGTTCGAGAACCTCATCCGCTACATCGAGGCGGGCCGCATCCGCCCCGTCGTCGCCCGCACCTATCCGCTGTCCGAGATCGTCCAGGCCCAGAAGGATTTTCTGGCCAAGGGCCATGTCGGCAAGCTTGTCCTGATCCCCCCTTCCGACAACACCTGACCCCGGACCCCTTCCCATGAAAATCAAGGAAATCCACGTCTACGCCCATGACCTGCCGGTCAGGAACGGGCCCTACACGATGGCCAATGCCCAAGTCTGGGCGCTGGACACGACGCTGGTCAAGATCGTCTCGGACACCGGCCATGTCGGCTGGGGCGAGACCTGCCCGGTCGGCCCCACCTATTGCGCCAGCCACGCCAGGGGCGCCCGCGCCGCGCTGGAGGAGATGGGGCGGGGCCTGATCGGCGCGTCGCTGCATCCCGTGAGCCTGCGGCGGAAGATGGACAGCCTGCTGAACGGCCACCGCTACGCCAAGGCCGCCCTCGACATCGCGGCCTATGACATCATCGGCAAGGCGACGGGCCTGCGCGTGGCCGAGCTTCTGGGCGGCGTGGCGCAGGAGAACGTGCCCTCCTATTTCGCCACCGGGGTGGGCGAGCCGGATGAGATTGCCCGCATCGCCGCCGAGAAGGTCGCCGAGGGCTATCCCCGGCTCCAGATCAAGATCGGCGGACGCCCGGTCGAGGTGGACATCGCGGTCCTGCGCAAGGTCTGGGAGGTGATCGGCGGCAAGGGCGTGCGGCTGGCGGCCGATGGCAACCGCGGCCTGCCGACCCGCGATGCGCTGCGCCTGAGCCGCGAGTGCCAGGAAATTCCCTTCATCATGGAACAGCCCTGCAACACGGTCGAGGAACTGGCGGCGATCCGGGGACAGGTGCATCACGGCATCTACATGGACGAGAATGGCGAGGATCTGGCGACGGTGATCCGCGCGGCGGGCACGGGGCTGGTCGACGGCTTCGGCATGAAGGTCACACGGATCGGGGGCCTGCAACAGATGGCCGCTTTCCGCGACATCTGCGAGGCGCGGAGCCTGCCGCATACCTGTGACGACGCCTGGGGCGGCGACATCATCGCGGCGGCCTGCACCCATATCGGCGCGACGGTGCAGCCTCGGCTGAACGAAGGCGTCTGGCTGGCTGCGCCTTATATCGAAGGCAACTACGACAGGACCGGCGTCAACATCGTCGGCGGCCACATCAGGCTGCCGGAAGGGCCGGGTCTGGGCGTGGTGCCCGAGGAAGGCATGTTCGGCAATCCGGTTCTTTCGTTCGGCTGAGGAAGAAGATGAGCGATCTCAAGGGAAAGAAGGCGCTGGTCACGGGGGCCGCGGGCGGCATCGGGGCAGCGGTGGTGCGGGCGCTGCGGGCGCAAGGCGCGCTGGTGGCGGTGGCGGACCGCGACGTGTCGGGGGTGGAGGCCGAGGCGCATCTGCCGGGGAACCTGCTGGAGCCCGCCTATGCCGACGGGCTTCCGGCCGCGGCGAAGGCGGCTCTGGGCGGCCTCGACATCGTCGTCAACAACGCGGGCGTCATCACGCGGGGCAAGGTGGACGAGACCACGGACGCCGACTGGGACCTGTCGCTCGGCGTGAACGTGGAAGCGCCGTTCCGCATCTGCCGGGCGGCGATCCCGCTGCTTCCGCCGGGCAGCGCCATCGTCAACGTCGCCTCCTGCTGGGGGCTGCGGCCGGGGCCGGGGCACGCGGTCTATTGCATGACCAAGGCGGCGATCGCCTCGCTGACGCAGTGCATGGGGATGGACCATGCGGAGAAGGGCATCCGCATCAACGCGGTCGCGCCGAACGAGGTCAACACGCCGATGCTGCGGACCGGCTTCGCCAAGCGCGGGTTCGATCCGGATACCGCCGTTGCCGAACTGGGCAAGACGGTGCCGCTGGGCCGGATTGCCGAGCCCGAGGACATTGCCGACGTGATCCTGTTCCTCGCCTCGGACGCTTCGCGCTACATGGTCGGCGCGGTGGTCGAGGTGAATGGCGGGAAGCCGGTGAAATGAGGTTTTCTGGCAAGGTTGCCCTGGTGACCGGGGGGCGGTCGGGTATCGGGCAGGCCATCGCGCGCCGTCTTGCCAGCGAAGGCGCGAGGGTCTTCACCGCGCAGCGCGGGGCGGATGCGGAGTTCGAGGGGATCGAGGCCGATTTCACCGACACCGCCGCCCCGGCGCGGGTCGTCTCCACGATCCTCGCGCGGGCCGGGCGGCTGGACGTGCTGGTGAACAACGCCGGCATGATGCAGGAGGCCCGGGTCGAGGAGATGAGCCTCGCCGACTGGGAGCGGAACCTGCGGGTGAACCTCACCGCGCCATTCCTGTTCATCCAGGCAGCACTGCCGCATCTGCGGGCGGCGCAGGGCAGCATCGTCAACATCGGCAGCATCGAGGGGCTGGGGTCGAACCCGAGCCATGCGGCCTATTGCGCCTCGAAGGCGGGGCTGCACGGGTTGACGCGGGCGGTGGCGGTGGATCACTCGCGCGAGGTGCGCTGCAATGCGGTCGCGCCGGGCTGGATCGACACCGAGCTGAACGAGGCCTTCATCGAGGGGATGCCGGACCCGGCCGCCTTCCGCGCCAACATCGGCCGGATCCATCCCGTCGGGCGGACCGGGCGGCCGGAGGAGGTGGCGGCGCTGGTGGCCTGGCTGGCGAGCGAGGAGGCGGGGTTCGTGACCGGGCAGGTCTGGACGGTGGATGGCGGGCGGATGGCGAAGCTGTCGCTGCCGTGAGCGGGCTTCCAGCCGGACCGACGATATGGCATGGCCTGCGCGGACTGACCCTTTGGGACCGCACGAGCAAGCCATGACCCGCCTCAAGGCCCTGCCGGCAGGGGTGCTGGCCATTCTCGGATCGGTCTTTGCCATGGCGCTGGCCGATGCGATCATCAAGGCCTCGGCCGGGGGCATGACCCTGTGGCAGATCTGGGTCCTGCGGTCGGCGCTTGTCCTGCCGGTGCTGTACCTGATGGCGCGGGGGCGCGTCGGCCTGGCCTCGGCCGCCTGGGTTGCCTTGCGCTCTCTGGCGCTGGTCGGGATGTATCTGTCGATGTATCCCGCGCTGCCGCTGATCGACATGGCGCTGGCCGGGGCGGCCTTCTACACCGCGCCACTCTTCATCGTCGCGCTGTCGGCGCTGATCCTGGGGAACCGGGTGACGGCGCGGCACTGGCTGGCGATCCTCACCGGCTTCGCCGGACTTCTGGCCATCGTCCGCCCCTTCGGTGCCGCGTTCACTCCGCTGGTGCTGATGCCCGTGGCCGCGGCGGCGTTCTATGCCGTCTCGGCGATCCTGACCCGCGCGAAATGCGCCACCGTCGCGCCGGTGGTGCTGGGGTTCTGGCTGAACCTGGCCTTCCTGGGCTTTGGCCTTGCGGCCCTGACCCTGTTGTCGCTGGGACCGGACCTGCCCTGGGACTACCCGTTCCTCACCGGCGCCTGGGTTCCCGTCACGGCCGAGGTCTGGGCGGTCATGGCGACCCTTGCCCTGCTGATGCTGGGGATCGCCATCGGCGTGGCCAAGGCCTACCAGTCCCCGCGCCCCGAGGTCGTGGCGAGCTTCGACTACGCCTACATGATCTTCGCCGTCTTCTGGGGCTTCATCTTCTTCGGCGAGGTGCCGGACATCTGGACCCTGGTCGGGACGGTGCTGATCACCTCGGGCGGGCTTCTCGTGCTGACCGCGCGTGAGTGATCAGGCCCAGATGTCGCCCAGCGTATAGCCGTTCGGCAGCGGGTCCTCGGGGTCGAGGACCATGGTGTTGAACCCGTAGATCCAGCTTCTGCCCGAGATCGTCGGCACCACGGCCGCCTTGTCGCCGACCTGTGCCTTCTCCACCAGACGGCCGGTGAAGACGGTGCCGAGGATGCCCTGGTGGCGGAAATCCCGGTCCAGCGGCAACTCGCCCTTGGCATGGAGGACGGCCATCTTGGCGCAGGTGCCCGTGCCGCAAGGGCAGCGGTCGATGGCCCCGGTCCAGGTGGCGGGGTCGTCCCAGCTGAGCGGGCCGGTGGCCATGGTGACGGCGTTCTTCCAGTCGGCCTTCGGATCGTCGCTGGGGCCGGAGAGCTGCGAGATGGTGATGCCGACGCCGGGATAGTCCGGGTGCGCGACGGGGAGCTGCTCGATGGCGGCCTGGCGGATCATGGCGGAGACGCGGGCGATCTCGCCGCCATGTTCGGGGATCAGCTCAAGGCCCTTGAACTGGCGCACGTCGGCGATGACGTAGAACATGCCGCCCCAGCCGACATCGACGCGGACCTTCCCAAGGTGCGGCACGTCGATCTCGGCATCGAGATGCGCGGCGAAGGCGGGGACGTTGCGGAAGGTGACGGACTTGACCTTGCCGCCTTCGCACTCGGCGCGGATTCGGATCAGCCCGGCGGGGGCTTCGAGGGTCAGCTCGGTCACGGGTTCCTGCATGGGCAGGATGCCGGTCTCCAACAGCACCGTGGCGACCGAGATCGTGTTGCCGCCCGACATCATCGGATATTCGACCTGCTCCATGATGATGTAGCCGGCCTGAGCCTCGGGGTGGCTGGGCGGGACGAGGAGGTTGCAGCAATGCGCCGGGTAGCCGCGCGGTTCGCGCAGGACCAGCTGGCGCAGCTGGTCGTCGTTCGCCTCCAGCCATTTCATCTTGTCGTAGACGGTTGCGCCGGGGATATGGCCGACGCCGCCGGTGATGACCCGCATCGGGATGCCGGAATGGGTGTCGACGGCGGTAATCATGCGCTTGAAGGTCATCGGTTCATCCTTGGAGATCGGGACGTGGGCAGATTGCCCACCCTACTCGCGGCCCGCGCGCCATTCCTTGAAGCGCAGGAAGACATTGGCGCCGATGGTCGAGAAGGGTTTCGGCGGCAGCTTGGCCGGCTGGGCCTCGCGCGCGAAATGGCGGGTGGTGGCGGTGTCCTGCCCCAGGACCAGTTCCGCCGCCGCGATCCCGGTCAGCGTGCTGCGCGCCGTGCCGAGGCCATTGCAGACGGTGGCGGCGTAAAGCCCCGGCTCAAGCTCGCGCGCGATGGAGACCGCGTTGCGGGTCAGGCACAGGTGCCCGGCCCAGGTGTATTCCTGTTTCACGTCCTTCAGTGCTGGGAAGCGGTCGGCGAATTTCTGGCGATGGACGGCGGCGGTGCGGCGCAGGGCGGCCTCGGAGGCCTCCATCCCCGGCAGGAAGCTGGCGCAGGTGCGGGTGACGATGCGGTTGCCGCCAAGGGCGGTGTCGATCCGGCGCATGGTGGTGCCCATCGGGTCCGAGGGCGTGACGCCCCAGCGCGGGCTGCCGCCAAGGGCTTTCAGCGCCTCCGCGCCAAGGTCCACCGTCATCGAGGCGTAAAGGAAGACATGCATCAGCCGGTTCTCGGCAAAGCCGAAGCTTTCCAGATGGCCGTTGTTCGCCAGGATCACCTTGCCCGCCGTCAGCCGGCCCCGCGCGGTGGTCACGGTCCAGCCCTGGCCCGTCCGCTCGATCGCGGTGACGGGGGTGTTCTCCCAGATGCCCACGCCGGATGCCCGCAGCCCCTCGCCGAAACCGCGCACGAAGCCTGCGGGTTGCAGCATCACCGTGCCGGGGGTGTAGAGGCCGGAGAGATAGTGGCGGCTGCCGGTCAGCTCCTTCATCCCCTTCGCGTCGAGCCGCTCGTTGGGCTCGCCCAGGCTGGTCAGATGCTCGGCATAGGAGCGGTTCAGCTTGTCGGCGGTTTCGGAGGCGGCGCCGTTCACCTTGCCCATCGGGTCGAAGTAGTCGGCCCTGATGCCATAGTCCTGGACCGCGCCGCGCGCGAAGGCGATGGCTTGGCGGTTCAGCGCGATCATCTCGCGGTCGTCGCCGTGGCCGGCGTAGTCGTCCGAGGTCAGCTCATGCGGCAGGTCGATCATGAAGCCCGAGTTGCGACCCGAGGCGCCCTCGGCGAGGCGCGAGGCTTCGAGGACCGCGACCTTCAGCGCCGGTTCCATTTCGCGCAGGCGGCGCGCGGCGGCGAGACCGGCGAAACCGCCGCCGACGATCGCCACGTCGACAGTCTGGTCGCCCGGCAGCGGCACCGGCGCGGGCTGGCCGGGCAGGATCGCGGACCAGGCGGCGGGGCCGCGGTGGACCGGGGTGCGTCTGGCCTGGATGCGGGTCATGTCTCTGTCTTCCGTTCGTCAAGGCCGAGGCGGGAACGGAAACCGTCCAGCCCCCGGCGCAGGTCGTCCTTCGCCGGGGCCATGGCGGCGCGCAGCGTGGCGTTCAGACCGCCCTCGGTGGAAAGCTTCTGCAGCGCCCCAGCCAGATCGCCGCCATTCGCCCGTTCGGGCAGGTAGCCGCGGATCATCGCGGCGACATAGGCCTCGGCCGCCCCCGGATTACCAGTAAAGCCCGCCAGCCAGTCCACCGCCGTCAGGATCTGGTCCAGGATCGGCGAGCAGAGGGCGGAAACGCCGAGATGGGCGTTCAGCGCGGCCTCGGACGGCTGCGGCAGGATCAGGTTGCGGGCGCCGAACAGGGTCTCCAGCGCCGGCGAGGCCGGGTAGACCGGCAGCGGGCAGCCGCCCACCGCGATGGGCGGCAGCGGTATGGTGATGGCGATGTCGGTCGCGGGCGCGCAGAGCCGTTGCAGCGTCGCGATGGGCGCATCGACCATGACGGAGATGATGCTCTGGCCCTGGCGGAACGGCAGGCCGGGCAGCACCTCCCCGGCCACACGGGCCAGAAGGCAGAGGAACACCACCTCCGAGCCCGCCACCACCTCATCGTTCGGCGCGATGGTGACTTCGGCCACCTCGGCGGCAAGCTGCGCCGCCATGCCGGCGTTGCGGGGCGAGACCAGGATCCGGTGACCCTGGCCCTTCAGCCCCCGCACCATGGCGGCGGTGATCTCGCCGGTGCCGAGAAAGCCGATGCGCATCAGCCGACAGCCTCGTCCGCGTCGTCGGCCAGGTCGACCCAGATCGTCTTGACTTGGGTATACTGGTCATGCGCCTGGATGCCGTTGTCCCGGCCGCCGAAGCCCGACTGCTTGAACCCGCCGAAGGGGGTGGAGATATCGCCCTCGCCGAAGGAATTCACCGTGACGGTCCCGGCCCGCAGGGCGCGGGCGCCGCGCAGGGCGCGCTTGACGTTGGCGGTGAAGATGCTTGCGGCAAGGCCGTATTCGGTGTCGTTGGCCAGCGCGATGGCCTCGTCGAAGCTGTCGACGGTCAGGACCGAGAGGACGGGGCCGAAGATTTCCTCCCGGGCCTGCTTCGCCTCGCGCGAGACTTCCAGGATCGTGGGTTCGACGAAGCCCTTGTCGGCCTTGCCGCCGAGGACGACCTTCGGCCCCTTCTCGAGGTAGCTGCACACCTTGTCGTAATGGCCCTTCGAGACCAGCGCACCCACCCGGTTCACCGGGTCGAGCGGATCGCCCATCGGCCATTCGCGGGCATGGGCGACGATGCGCTTCAGAAGCTCGTCCTTCACGCCCTTCTGCACGATCAGGCGCGAGGAGGCCGAACAGTTCTCGCCCATGTTCCAGAAGGCGCCGTTGACGACATGCGCGGCGACGCGGTCGAGGTTCTCGGCATCGTCGAGGACCACGGCGGGGTTCTTGCCGCCCATTTCCAGCGTGACTTCCTTGAGGTTCGATTCCGCCGCATAGCGCAGGAAGCGGCGGCCGGTCTCGGTGCTGCCGGTGAAGGAGACGGCGTCGATGTCCATGTGGCGGCCGATGGGTTCGCCCACGTCCGGGCCGCTGCCGGGGACGACGTTGAAGACGCCGGCGGGGATGCCGGCCTCCATCGCGAGTTCGGCCATGCGGAGGGTGGTGAGCGGGGTCTCCTCGGCCGGTTTGACGATCACCGAGCAGCCGGCAGCGAGGGCGGGGCCGATCTTCCAGGCGAGCATCAGGAGCGGGAAGTTCCAGGGCAGCACCAGACCCACGACGCCCACGGGTTCGCGGACGATCATGGCGATGTGGTTGTCCGACGCCGGGGCGACCTGGTCGTAGATCTTGTCGATCAGTTCGGCGTGCCAGGCCAGGCAGTTGACAGTTTCCGGCACGTCGACCTGTTCGCAATCATAGATCGTCTTGCCGGAATCGAGGCTTTCCAGCACCGCCAGTTCGCGGGCGTTGCGCTTGACCAGCTTCGCCAGCTTGATCAGCACCTCTTTCCGTTCCTTCGGGTGCAGGCGCGACCAGCGGCCGTCCTCGAAGGCGTCGCGGGCCTTCTGGACGGCGAGGTCCACATCCTCGGGCCCGCAGGCGGCGACCTTGGCCAGCACGTCGCCCGTGGCCGGGTTGATCGTGTCGAAGGTCTTGCCAGAGATCGCGGGGCGGAAGTGGCCGTCGATGAAGGCGGTCGTGGGGAAGGACAGACCGGCGGCGATGGCCTTGTATTCTTCGGTGGTGAGAAGGGACATGGGCTTACTCCGCAACGATCTGGGCGATGGTGGTCTTGAGGACGCGCACGGTCTGTTCCAGCTGGCGCTTGTCGTCCTTGTTGAGCGGTTTCAGCGGCGGGCGCGGCGGGCCGGCATATTGGCCCATCATCTCGCAGCCGTGCTTGATGCACTGGATGAACTTGCCGCCCTGTTCCAGGACCCGCATCAGCGGCATCAGGGCGGACATGATCCGGCGGCCCTTGTCGAAATTGCCCTCGACCGCGCAGGCCTGCCAGAGCGCCAGGTGTTCGGCGGGCAGGAAGTTGGACCCGCCGCAGACCCAGCTGCGGGCGCCCCAGGCGAAGAATTCCAGCGCCTGGTCGTCCATGCCGCAGGACATCTGGACATGCGGGTAGTCGCGGGCGAGGAGGTGGACGCGGTTGATGTCGCCCGAGCTTTCCTTGATGGCGCAGAAATTGCGGCTGCGGCCGACGCGGTCGAGGAATTCCTCGCCCATGTTGATGCCCATCCGGCCGGGGTAGTTGTAGAGCATGATCGGCAGGTCGGCGGCGCGGTCGATGGCGAGCGCGTTCAAGGCGTTCTCGCGTTCGGTCGGGACCGAATAGGGCGGCGAGCCGACGAGGATGCTGTCGGCCCCGATCTTCGCGGCATGTTCGGCCATGGTGAGGCTGTCTTCCAGCCGGATCGCCACGGTGCCGACCATCAGATGCGTGCGGCCCTTGGTGACCTCGCGGGCGAGCGAGGCCATTTCCAGCCGCTCTTCCATCGACTGGGCGTAATATTCGCCGGTCGAACCGCCGTTGATGATGCCATGAACGCCCTGGGCGATCAGGTATTCCAGCTGGGCGACGAATGCGTCGCGGTCGATCGAGCCGTCCTCGCGATGCGGCGTGATGGCGGGGGTGTAGATGCCTTCGAAGTTCATGCGGCTCCTCGTTGATCGCCAGCCTCGGGCGCCCGGCCAAGCGGGCTCTGGATGCTGGGGGGGGTGACAAAGCTTTCGATCTGGGCGCGCGACAGCTCCCAATGGGCCACCGCCAGGTCGGCGGCGGCGTCGGCATCGCCGGCCTCGATCAGGGCGATGAAGGTGTCGTGCTGGTCGGCGGCGGTGGCCGAGACACAGGCCATCGCCTCCTTGCGCGGATTGTAGAAGGTCATCCCGATGCGGGTATGGTCGATCAAGAGCCGGCGGAGGCTGGGCATCAGGAACTCGTTGTCGGCCATCTCGCCGATCACGGAATGGAACCGCTGGTTCCACAACGCCCGGTCCGAGGCATTGCCCGAGGCAATGGCCTTGCGGAAGGAAACCTGCGTGTCCTTCAGCCAGGCGATCTGGGCCGGGGTGGCATGTTCGGCCGCCAGCCGCGTCACGGCGGCATAGATCATCGGGGCGGCGACGAAAAAATTGCGCAGCGTCTTGTGCGACATCGGGGCCACTTGCGCGCCCCGGTTCTCATGCAGCACAACATAACCCTCACCCTGCAACTGGCGCAGGACCTCGCGCAGCGGAGGGCGCGAGATACCATAGGTCTCGGCCAGCTCGGTCTCGTCGAGATAGGCGCCGGGCTCCAGAATCTGGGTCAGGACCTTGCGGCGCAGGTCCTCGATGCACTGGGTCTTCTTGCTGCGCGGTTCTGCGTTCACTGGATGATCTCCTGCCTGACCCTGGATTGACGCCATTGGTGAATCAGGTAGCCCGACCTCTGTGTAGTCGGATAAAATACATATTGTCTACAGCAAAGTTTTGTGTTTTTAGTCGACCAAACCGGGGGGAGATTCTGCATGGCCGAGGCCCGAGAGGACGTGATCCGCTGCGAAGGCATCTGGAAGATATTCGGCGACAAGTCGCGCCAGGCGATGGAGGCCGTGCGGTCCCAGGGCCTGTCGAAGAAGGACATTCGCGAGAAATTCGACTGCGTGGTGGGCGTCCAGAACGCCAGCTTCACCGTCGGCCGGGGCGAGATCTTCTGCATCATGGGCCTGTCGGGATCGGGCAAGTCGACGCTGATCCGCCACATCAACCGGCTGATCGAGCCGACCTCGGGCGCGGTCTATATCGAGGGCCAGAACGTCAATGCGATGAACGCCGAGGCGCTGCGCAAGCTGCGGGCCGAGAAGATCGGCATGGTGTTCCAGTCGATGGCGCTGATGCCGCACCGCACCGTGCGCGATAATGTCGCCTTCAGCCTGGAGGTGCGCGGCAAATCGGAGGCCGAGCGCGCGAGGGTCGCGGCCAGGGCGATCGAGATGGTGGACCTCACCGGCTGGGACGCGAAATATCCCGACGAACTGTCGGGGGGCATGCAGCAGCGCGTGGGCCTGGCCCGGGCGCTGGCGGCAGATCCGACGATCCTCTTGATGGACGAACCCTTCAGCGCGCTCGACCCGCTGATCCGGCGGCAGTTGCAGGGCACCTTCATGGAGCTCTCGGCCGAACTCCACAAGACCACGGTCTTCATCACCCATGACCTCGACGAGGCGATCCGCATCGGCGACCGCATCGCAATCATGAAGGACGGGGTGCTGGTGCAGATCGGTACTCCGGAAGAGATCGTGACCGAGCCGGCGGATGACTATGTCGCCGAATTCGTGGCCGGGATTTCCAAGCTGGACCTGGTGACGGCGGCGCGGATCATGCAGCCCTTCGCGGCCCATGTGCAGGCGCAGGGGCCGCAGGATACCGCGAGCTGGCCGGTCGGGCGGCCGGAGATGAACCTGAACGAACTCGTCGACCTGGCGGTCGGCACCGACCATCCGATCCTGATCGCCTCCGAGGGCAAGCCCGTCGGCGTGGTGACCAAGCGCGCGCTTCTGCGCGGCATCCAGGGACGCGAAGAAGAGAGGGCTGCCTGATGGCCGACAAGACCTTCGACTGGCTGAACCCCTTCGGCTCGATCGATCTCGGCATCGCCAACTGGGCGGACGGGATCAAGCAGTGGGCGATTTCCAACCGGGACCTGATCCAGCCGACCAAACGGTTCTTCGAGACGGTGATCACCGGCATCGAGAGCGCGCTGCACTCGGTGCCGCCCCTGGTGATGCTGGCGGTGCTGGTGCTTGTGGCCTGGCAGACCGCGGGGCGGCGCACCGCGATCCTGGTCGGAGCCTGCCTGCTGATCCTCGGGATCCTGGCGCCCGAGGCCTGGGGCCTGGCGATGACCACGCTGGCCATCGTGATCGCCTCGGTCATCCTTTGCGTGCTGATCGGCCTGCCCCTGGGCGTGCTGGCCGGAAAGAGCGATCGGTTCGAGGCCTTCATCCGCCCGATTCTGGACACGATGCAGACGATCCCCGCCTTCGTCTATCTGGTTCCGGTCGTGATGATGATCGGGATCGGCAACGTCTCCGGCGTCATCGTCACCATCATCTTCGCCCTGCCGCCGCTGGTCCGCCTGACCTCGCTGGGCATCCGCGGCGTGAACCCCTCGGTGGTCGAGGCCGCGCGGGCCTTCGGGGCCTCGCCGGGCCAGATCCTGCGCAAGGTCGAGCTGCCGCTGGCCACGCCGACGATCCTCGCGGGGCTGAACCAGACGATCATGCTGTCGCTCTCGATGGTGGTGATCGCCTCGATGATCGCGGTCAAGGGCCTGGGCAACGAGGTGCTGCGGGCGATGGGGCGGCTGGATGCCGGCAAGGCCATCGTCGGCGGCCTCGGGATCGTGATGCTGGCCATCGTGCTGGACCGCATCACCCAGGGTCTGGGCCGTTCCGGCCGCGACAAGGGACACCGCCACTGGTGGCAGACCGGGCCCGTCGGCCTGCTGACCGGGCTTTTCGCAAAACGCGGCTGAAGAACCTGCGAGCAACAAGAATCTGACTGTAAAATCAACAAGGAGACACCACTGATGAAGATGTTTACCCTCACCACCGCGCTGGCGCTCTTGCTGGCGGGGCCGTCCCTGGCGCAAGATCCGAACAAGCCCGGCGAGGGCAAGGATCCGGTCCGCGTCGTGATGCCGGCGCAGATCGAGGAGCACTTCCACCACTACGTGCTGCTGCGCGCGCTGCAGGAACTGGGCTACGAGACCGCCGAGCCGATGGAAGCCGAATACCAGACCATGCACATCGCCATCGGCGGCGGGGATGCGGATTTCACGGCCAACCACTGGCACGCGCTGCATGCCGCCTTCTTCGAGGAATCCGGCGGCGCCGCGGTGATGTCCAAGGTCGGCGTCCTGATCGAGGGCGCCCTGCAGGGCTATCTGGTCGACAAGGCCAGCTATGACGCGGGCGTCACCGATTTCACCATGCTGAAGGACCCCGAGGTCGCCAAGCGCTTCGACGCCGACGGCGACGGCAAGGCCGATCTGGTCGGCTGCACCCCCGGCTGGGGCTGCGAGCGGGCGATCGAGTTCCAGCTGACCGAATACGGCCTGCGCGACACCGTGACCCACAACCAGGGCGCCTATCAGGCGATCATCGGCGACGCCATCGCGCGGCATGCCAACGGCGAGCCGATCCTCTACTATACCTGGACGCCCTACTGGGTCTCGGGCGTGCTGGTCCCGGGCAAGGATGTGGAATGGCTGAGCGTGCCCTATACCGCGCTGCCCGAAGGCAGCGAGGGCCTGAACACCATCGTCGACGGCAAGAACGTGGGCTTCGGGGTCGAAAGCGTCGGCGTCCTGGCCCGCAACGACTTCCTCGAAGCCAACCCGGCCGCCGCGAAACTGTTCGAAGTGGCGAAGATCCCGGTCAACGACGTCTCGGCCCAGGCGCTGGAAGTGTCGAAGGGCGCCAATACCGACGAGGCGATCTGGGCCCTGGCCGACAAGTGGATCGTGGACAACCGCGCCACCTTCGACGGCTGGCTGACCGAAGCCCGCGCCGTGGCGCAGTGACGCCGTCCGACTGAGCCTGGGGGCCGCCCGTCGCGGGCGGCCCCCTTTTGCATGGAGCGAAGGCAGATGACCGGGACCACGCACTACACCTTCTTCCTCCTGCGCGAATTCACCCACCTCGCCTTTTCCTGCGCCGTGGAACCGCTTCGCATCGCCAACTACGTCTCGGGCCGGCCGCTCTACCGCTGGACGCTGGCCAGCGAGGACGGCCACAGCGCCACCTGCTCGAACGGCTCGGTCACGCTGACCGATCAGGGGCTGGAGCCGACGCGCCATGCCGACCGGCTGTTCGTCATCTCGGGCACCAACGTGCAGAACCTGACCTCTGCGCCGGTGCTGTCCTGGCTGCGGCGCGAGCGGGCGGCGGGTACGCCGCTCGGCGCGATCTGCTCGGGCGCCTATGTGCTGGCGAAGGCGGGGTTCCTGGACGATGTGGAGACGGCGGTCCACTGGGCCTGGCACGACCTTTTCACCGAAGAGTTTCCCGACGTCCGCCTCGTGCGCAATGTCTTCGCCGCGCGCGAGAAGATCATCACCGCCTCGGGCGGCACGGCGGCCGCGGACCTGATGCTGCACCTGATCGGCCGCGACCACGGCAAGGACCTCGCGACCGAGGTCGCCGACCAGATGGTCTACAACGCCGTGCGCGAGGGGACGGCGGCGCAGCGCGTCTCGATCCAGTCGCGGCATGGGATGCGCAACCAGCATCTGATGCGGGCGATCGCGATGATGGAGGAGACGATCGAGACCCCGATCTCGCCCAGCCTGATCGCCGAGGACCTCGGGATTTCCACCCGGCAGCTGGAGCGGCTGTTCGGGCGCTACCTGAACTCCACGCCGAAGCACTACTTCATGGAGATGCGGCTGCACCGGGCGCAGAACCTGCTGCTGCAGACCGAACAGTCGATCACCGAGATCGCGATGGCCTGCGGGTTCCAGACCACCTCGCATTTCTCGCGCGTGTTCCGCGCGCATTTCGGCACCTCGCCGGTGCAGAAGCGCGCCACGCGGGGCTGAGCGGGATCAGGTGTTCGACCAGCCGCCGTCGATCACATGCGCCACCCCGGTGGTGAACGAGGATTCGTCCGAGGCAAGATAGACCACCAGCGCCGCGATCTCCTCGGCCGCGGCCAGGCGCCCCGTGGGCTGGCGGGCCAGGAAACTGGCGCGCGCGGTCTCGTAATCGCCGCTGTCCCGCATCCGTTGGCGCAGCGAGGGCGTGTCCACCGTGCCCGGACAGACCGCGTTGCAGCGGATGCCCTTAGCCACGAAATCCGCCGCGATCGCCTTGGTCAGGCCGATCACACCGGCCTTGGTCACCCCATAGACCGCCCGGTTCGGCGCCGCGATGATCGACCCCGCGACCGAGGCCATGTTGATGATGTTGCCGTGCCCGCGCGCCAGCATTCCGGGCAGCGCCGCCCGGCACATGCGGAACATCGCCGTCAGGTTCAGGTCCAGGCTGAAGGCCCAGGTCTCCTCGTCGCAGTCCAGGATCGTGCCGTTCGCCACGAATCCCGCGCAGTTGAACAGCACATCCGGGGTGCCGACCGCCGCGAATGTGGCCGCGATCGCGGCCGGGTCGCGCACGTCAAGCACCCTGGTCTCGCAGCCTTGCAGGCCCTGCAGCGCCTCGGCGTTCACATCCGTCGCGATCACCCGCGCGCCTTCCCGCGCCATGGCCAGCGCCGAGGCCCGTCCGATCCCCGCCCCCGCCGCCGTCACCAGAACCGTCTTACCGTCCAGCCGTCCCATCCGCGCCTCCCCTGCTGCCCGGCCAGCCTAGCCGGGAGGAAACCGACATGCCAGTTCCCTTGCTGGTCCCGTGGGGCTAGCCTGCCCCGGAAAGCGAGGCCCCCCGATGCTCCACAAGATCAGCGCCCAAGGCATCACCGCCAGCTTCGCCGCAAGGGGCGGTGTGCTGCGGCAGTTCGCCGTGACGGACGAGGGGGGCGAGATCGCCCCCCTGCACCACGCCCCCTGGGCGGCCGAAGAGGTTCCTGCCGATGCCCCGCCGCACCAGGCCTGGCTCGCCGGGGATTTCCTCGCCGCACCGATGGGGCCGGGCCCGGAGGGGCTGCACGGGCTGGCGGCGAACGGCGACTGGCGGGTGCAGCCCACGGACCCCGGCACGGTGCGCGCGGTCCTGGACGGTGCGGTCCATGGCGCGACCCTGGTCAAGGAGCTTGCCGTCGCCGACGGCCAGCCCTTTGTCTACCAGCGCCACCTCTTCATCGGCGGCACCGGCGCGCTGCCGGTCTCGAATCACGCGATGGTCCATGTCCCGAACGGCGCGAAACTCTCCTTCTCGCGCAAACGCTGGTGGGAAACCCTGGCGGGGCCGCTGGAGACGGTGAACGGCCGCTCCTGCCTCGCCTATCCCCGCCGGGCCGAGGACGCGGCCGAGTTTCCCGGCGCCGACGGCGGCACGGTGAACCTGCACCGCTATCCCTGGGGCGAGCGGCACGAGGATTTCGTCTCCGGCATCGAGGACCCGGCCTCGTCCCTGGGCTGGACCGCCGTGGTCCGGCCAAAGGAGGGCGACCTTTTCCTGTCGCTGCGCAACCCGGCGCAACTGCCGATGACCATGCTCTGGCATTCGAACGGCGGCAGGGATTACGCGCCCTGGAACGGCAGGCACAGGGCCTGCCTTGGGGTCGAGGAGGGCGCGGTCCTGCCGGTGCTCGGACTTTCCTCGCGCGAGGAACCCGATCCCCTGACCGCCGCCGGCCAGCCCGCGCTCCTCCGGCTCGACCCGCAGGGAACGGCCGAGGTCCGCCACATCCTGGGCGCGATCCACTGGCCCTCGGGCCAGTCGGTGGCCGGGGTGATGCTGGAGGGCGACGTGCTGACCGTCACCGGCGACTGGGGGGCGGAACGCAAGCTGCCGATCCGGGGCGGTTGGCTGGGCTTGGCCGCAGCAGGCCAGGGCGGGAAGCCCCCCAGGCTGGACTGGGACCTTTGACCTGTCGGCCGATCTCAGCAGATGTTAAGAAGTCCTGAACGTCTTCTCTTAACCTGTTGAAATTGCACACGCTGAGTTTCCCGCCACGATGGCCACTCATCCCCGCATGTCCACAGGTCACGCGCCGAACCCCGGTTTCTGCGCCCAGGCCCAGGCGTCGCCGATCATCTGCCGCAGCGTCGAATGGCGTGGCTCCCAGCCCAGTTCCTGCACCGCCCGGCTTGAGGAGGAGACCAGCGCCGCCGCGTCCCCCGGCCGCCGCCCGGCGATCAGCACCGGCACCTCCCGGTTGGTGACGGCGCGGCTGGCCTCGATCACCTCGCGCACCGAAAAGCCCCGCCCCGTCCCCAGGCAGAAGACGCCGTTGCCCCGGCCCTGCATGAGATGCCGCAGGCCCAGGACATGCGCCTCCGCAAGGTCGGCCACATGGACGTAATCCCGCACGCAGGTGCCGTCCGGCGTCGGGTAATCCGTACCGAAGACGCTCAGTGCCGGACGCCTGCCCGCCACGGCATCCAGCATCAGCGGAATGAGATGGGTCTCGGGCCGGTGCTGCTCGCCGATCTCGCCCTCGGGGTCGGCCCCGGCCACGTTGAAATAGCGGAAGATCACATGCGCAATCCCGAAGGCCGCGCCGAAATCGCGCAGCATCCCCTCGATCGCCAGTTTCGAGCCGCCATAGGCGTTGATCGGGCGTTGCGGCGTCTCCTCGGTCAGCAGCACGCCGTCCTGGTCGCCATAGGTCGCGCAGGTCGAGGAGAAGACGAAGTTCCGCACCCCCGCCGCCGCACATCCCTCCAGCAGGTTCAGCGCGCCGCCGATGTTCACGCGCCAGTAGCGGCCGGGATCCCGCATCGACTCGCCCACCAGCGACAGCGCCGCGAAATGCATCACCGCAACCGGGCGGTGTTCGGCCAGCGCGGCGTCGATCGCGGCGCGGTCCATCAGATCGCCCCGGACCAGCGGGCCCCATTTCACCGCCTCGGCCCAGCCGGTCGAGAGGTTGTCGAACACCACCGGCGTAAAGCCCGCCCGCGCCAGCGCCTTGCAGGCATGCGCTCCGACATAGCCCGCCCCGCCCGTCACCAGCACCTTGCCCGCCATCTTCCGACCTAACCCGCGTCACAGGAACTGGATCTCGTCCACCAGAAATGTTGCGTCGAAAATCCCCCGGATGTCCAGCGATCCCGCCGCACCGAAGTCCAGCATCAGCCCCGAATCGGTGACCGTCGCCCCCGCCAGCAGCGCGGCAAGCGGCGGCGGGTCGCCCGGCCAGAGCGCCGCCGACAGCAGGATCCGGTCCTCGCCCCCGGTGAAATCGGCCAGCACATCGCATCCGCCGGTGAAGACGAACGTATCCGCGCCCGAACCGCCGGAAAGCCAGTCGTTCCCCCCACCGCCATCCAGCCAGTCGCCTCCCTCGCGTCCCGAAAGGCTGTCATCGCCCGCCCCGCCTGCAAGCCGGTTGGCAAGAGCATCCCCCGCCAGCCGATCCGCAAAGCGCGAGCCCTCCAGATCCTCGATCGAGATATGGCTGTCGCCCTTCGCATCGCCCTGGTTCTGCGCGGGCAGCGCGAGATCCACCACCACCCCGGCCGCCGCATCGGCGTATGAGGCGAGATCCTGCCCCGCCCCCCCGTCCAGCCGGTCGGCCCCCGCCCCGCCGATCAGCAGGTCATCCCCCTCCCCGCCCAAGAGCGAATCATTTCCCGCCCCGCCCGCCAGCCAGTCGTCCCCCGCGCGGCCCTCCAGCCAGTCGTTGCCGGTCAGGCCCCAGACCCGGTCGCCGTTCGCACTGCCTAGGAAGCGGTCCGCGCCCTGGCCCAGTTCATGGGCCTCGATCCCCAGGTAGAGGTCGCCCAGCGCGTCGCCGCTGTTGGCCGAGGGCAGCGCCAGGTCGATCCGCAGCGCAGCGGTCGAAGTCCGGTAGCTGGCAAGGTCGTACCCGTCGCCCCCGTCCAGAAGGTCACTGCCCGCGCCGCCGATCAGCAGGTCATCCCCCGCGCCGCCGTAAAGCATGTCGTTGCCCGCCCCGCCGCTCAGGGTGTCGATCCCCGCATCTCCGTCGAGAACGTCATTGCCTGCGTCGCCCTCCAGCCGGTCGTCGCCCCCGCGCCCGTGCAAGAGGTCGTTGCCGCCACCGCCGATCAGCAGGTTTGCCAGGTGGTCCCCGTAAAGCGAGTCCGCGGCCGCGGTGCCGGTGATCTGTTCGATCTCCACCAGCCGGTCCAGCGCCGCCTCGCCCAGGTTGCGGGCGGGATCGGCCAGGTCGACCAGGATCGCGGCGGTCATGTCGGCAAAGCTCGCCATGTCCAGTCCCGCGCCGCCGATCAGCAGGTCCGCCCCCGCGCCGCCGGCCAGCGTGTCGTCGCCCGCGCCGCCGTCCAGCGTGTCGTTGCCGGCCCGGCCCGCAAGACTGTCGGCGCCGTCCAGCCCGAGGATCAGGTTCGCCGCCGCGTCGCCCAGCAGCGTGTCGGCATAGGCCGAGCCTT
This sequence comes from Tabrizicola soli, assembly GCF_015999335.1. Taxonomy (GTDB): domain Bacteria; phylum Pseudomonadota; class Alphaproteobacteria; order Rhodobacterales; family Rhodobacteraceae; genus Tabrizicola; species Tabrizicola soli. The sequence continues at coordinate 92,912 of NZ_JAEACP010000002.1, forward strand.
CCAGTTCCTCGATCCCGAAATAGCTGTCGCCCTTGGCATCGCCGAGGTTGCCCCTCGGCGATGCCAGGTCCACCCTCACCGCGGCAAAGGCATCGGCATGGCTCACCCGGTCGCACCCCGACCCGCCCTCCAACCGATCCGCGCCCGCACCGCCGATCAGCGTGTCATCCCCCTCGCCGCCCAGAAGGCTGTCGTTGCCCGCGCCCCCCGAGAGCCAGTCGTTGCCGCCCTCGCCGCGCAGAAGGTTGGCCAGCCCGTCGCCCGCCAGGCTGTCGGCGAAGGCACTTGCCACCACCGCCTCCACCCCCAGCAGCATGTCGCCCGCCGCGGCCCCGGCGTTGCGGCCCGGATCGGACAGATCGAGCACCAGCCCCGCCCCCGCATCGCTGTAGAAGACGGTATCCAGACCCGCCCCGCCCTCCAGCCAGTCGGCCCCCTCGCCGCCCCAGAGACTGTCGTTGCCGTCGCCGCCCGAGAGGCGGTCGCCGCCCTCCTCGCCGTGCAAGAGGTCATTGCCCGCCCCGCCCGCAAGGCTGTCCTCCCCCGCGCCGCCCCAGAGGGAATCGTTGCCAAGCCCGCCGTCCAGACTGTCCTCGCCCTCGCGGCCGTGGATCTGGTCATTGCCCGCGCCGCCGATCAGCCGGTTCGCGCCCCCGTCGCCGCCGATCGTGTCGGCACCCGCGCCGCCGATCAGCCCCTCGATCCCGGCGTAGACATCCCCCGCCGCCTCGCCCGTGTTCAGCGGCGGCGCGGCAAGGTCCAGCCGCAGGGCGGTGGCGACCTCGTAGGCGGCCATGTCCAGCCCCGCACCGCCGATCAGCAGGTCCGCCCCCGCGCCGCCGGCCAGCGTGTCGTCGCCCGCGCCGCCGTCCAGCGTGTCGTTGCCCGCCCGGCCCGCAAGACTGTCGGCGCCGTCCAGCCCGAGGATCAGGTTCGCCGCCGCATCGCCCAACAGCGTGTCGGCATGGGCCGAGCCTTCCAGTTCCTCGATCCCGAAATAGCTGTCGCCCTTGGCATCGCCGAGGTTGCCCCTCGGCGATGCCAGGTCCACCTTCACCGCAGCAAAGGCATCGGCATGGCTCACCCGGTCGCACCCCGACCCGCCCTCCAGCCGATCCGCGCCCGCACCGCCGATCAGCGTGTCATCCCCCTCGCCGCCCAGAAGGCTGTCGTTGCCCGCGCCGCCCGACAGAAGGTCGTTGCCGGCGCCTCCGTCCAGAAGATCATTGCCCGCGCCGCTCTCGGCGAGGTCATTGCCCGAGGCGCCGAAGAAACGATCGCCGAACGCGGTCAGCAGGAAGCCTTCGAGGGTGACGAATGTGTCGCCCAGCGCATCGCCGGTCGAGAGGCCGGGCGTGCGCAGGTCCAGCGTCAGGGCGGAGGGACTGTCGGCATAACTCGCGAAATCCACGCCGGCATTGCCCTCCAGCCGGTCGGCCCCGGCCCCGCCGACCAGCGTGTCGGACCCGTCGTTGCCATAAAGCGAATCATTACCGCCGCGACCGAAGATCAGGTCATTGCCGCCGACGCCATGCAGGATATTGGCCAGATGATCGCCATGCAGCGTATCGGCATGGGTGCTGGCCTCGATCTCCTCGATCCCGATGAAAAGATCGCCCGCCGCCTCGCCGGTATTGCGCTGGGGTTCGGCGAGGTCGAGAAGGATCCCCTCCGTCGCCTCGCGATAGCTGGCCCGGTCGCGGCCCGCGCCACCATCCAGCATATCCGCACCCGCCCCGCCCGAAAGCGTGTCGTTCCCCGCGCCGCCATACAGGCTGTCGTTGTCCAGAAGCCCCCAGAGCCGGTCGTTCCCCTCGCCCCCGTCGATCCAGTTCCGGCCACTGTCGCCGGTAAGGCTGTCGGCGAAGCCCGAACCGATGATCCCCTCGATCCCCGAATAGCCTTGCCCCTGGGCGAGCCCGGTGTTCAGGCCCGGCGATTGCAGGTTGACCCGCAGGCCCGTGGGCGACTCGGAAAAGGCGATCCGGTCCAGCCCCGCCCCGCCCGTGATCGTGTCGGCGCCGGGGGTGGCGATGAAAAGGTCGTCCTCTCCGGTGCCGTCAAGCCGGTCGTCCTGTGCGGTGCCGCGGATCTGCCCGCCGGAATGGGCCGGATCGGGCAGGCTGTGCCAGAGACCGACGAAATCCGTCAGGCGGAAGCTCTGCGGCAGGATCGGCAGGCCGTTGGCCGAGTGGATCTCCAGCACCTCGTCGCCATGGGCGATGCGGGCCCCCGTCGCGGTGGCGGCGATCGTCAGGCTGGCCAGCGAATGTACCCGCCCCCAGGCCGACAGGTCGATCCGGTCGATCCCCGGCTGGAAATCGGCGATCACGTCGACCGCCCCGTCGCGCCCCAGGACGAAGAGATCGGCCCCCGCGCCACCATGCAGCACATCCGCTCCGCCGCCGTCGCCCAGGATGTCGTCGCCGCCCTCGCCCCGAATGGTCTCGTCGCCCTCGCCGCCCAGGATCATGTCGCCGGATGCCCCGCCGTCCAGGCTGGCCGGCCCCTCGCCGCCCGTGATCATGGGGGCCAGCGGGCCGGGGTCGATCCGCAGCCGGGTGATCCCCGTGCCCTCGCCCGCGACGAAAAGGTCGACCTGACCGTCCACCACCCGCGCGGTCATCGCGGTGATGTTGTCCAGCGCCAGCCCCGGCAGCTGCAGTTGCTGGCCCACCGGCAGCAGCTGCCCGTCCGGCGCAAGCAGCATCACCGTGATTCCGCCATCCGCGCCGCCCGCGATCACCAGCGCCCGGTCGCCGACGGTCACCACCTCCAGCGCCAGCACACCCTGGAAGCGGGTGTCCAGCGTGTCGATCACGTGATCCGTCGCCCGCATCAGCCCGCCCGCCGCGATCTCGATCACGCTGACCGAGGACGAGCCGCGAGAGGCGACCAGCAGGTAGGAATGGCCCCAGACCTCCACCGCCTCGACCGCCGAGGGATCGCCCAGCCCCAGCCCCTGCGGCACGCCGATCATCGTCGGGCTGGCCAGCGTCCCGTCGGGCAGGACCTTGAAGGCGCGGACCACATCGGCGGCAAGCGAGAGGCTGACCAAAAAGGTCTCGGCCCCGACCCGCACCGGGGCCAGGGCCGAGATGTCGATCCCCGCCTGGGCGCCCGAGACAACCATCGGCGCCAGCCGCGTCATCGCGCCGTTCGCCGCGACGGCATGGGCGTGGACCGTCGCCTCACCCGGTCGGGCGGCATAGAAGAAGGTCGCGGCGCCGACCTCCACCACCGCCTGGGCGCAGATCGTCCCTGCCAGGCTTCCCGGCAGCTGCAAGCCCGCGCCCAGCGTCCCGTCGCCCTGAACCGCCAGCGTCCGCACCCCGGCCTGGTTCGCGCCCGAGACGACAAGATGCGGCGCACCATTGACCTGCAGCAGCTCCAGTCCCGCCGGGGCGGGCAGCGTGGTTCCGGGGGCCAACCCCTCCTGGTCGATCAGCGCCATCGCGCCGTCGACATCCAGCGCCAGCACCCCCCCGCCCGCGCGCGTCGCCGTATACAGCACGAGGTTCCCGCCCCGCACCGCCAGCTGCATGTCACAAATACCGGAGACCAGGTTCAGCGGCGCAGCCGTGAACGTCTCCACAACATGGACTTTGAACACCCGAGGCCCCACACAGACCCTATTTACCCAAGGATCAGGGTTGCCCGAACGTCCTTACTTTCCGCTGAAGCCATCCGGGCCGAATTGGGACCTTTCCACCGGATTTTCGGAAAATCCCGCCTAGCGGCCGACGCCGACATAGGCGGTGAAACCCGCCTCCAGCACCTCGTCGCGGTCGTAGATGTTGCGCAGGTCCGCCATGCGCGGCATCGCCATCTTCCGCGCCATCCTGGCCAGGTCGAGGCCCCGGAACTCGTTCCACTCGGTCAGGAGCACCACCAGATCGGCCCCTGTCGCGGCCTGGTAGGGGTTCTCGATCCACTTCACCCCCGGCAGCAGCGCCTCGCCCTCGTGCCGGCCCTGGGGGTCGCTGATCCGCACCTTCGCCCCGGCCCCCACCAGCGCCGGCACGATGGTCAGCGCCGGCGCGTCGCGCATGTCGTCGGTGTTGGGCTTGAAGGTCACGCCCAGCACCGCGATCGTCCGGTCGCGCAGGCTGCCTTCGCAAAGGTCGAGGATCTTGTCGATCATCCGCCGCTTCACCTCGTCGTTGACCTTGATCACGGTCTCGACGATCTGCACCGGCGCGGCATGCTCCTGCCCGATCCGGGCCAGCGCCCTGGTGTCCTTGGGAAAACAGCTGCCGCCATAGCCGGGTCCCGCATGCAGGAACTTGTCGCCGATGCGCCCGTCCATGCCGATGCCGCGGGCCACGGCCTTCACATCCGCCCCCACCCTCTCGCATAGGGCAGCGATCTCGTTGATGAAGGTGATCTTGGTCGCAAGGAAGGCATTGGCCGCGTATTTGATCATCTCCGCGCTTTCCAGCCCGGTATAGACAACCGGAAACTCGCGCAGCGAGAGCGGCCGGTAAAGCTCGGCCATGACCTTCCTCGCGCGCTCCGATTCCACGCCGACGACCACCCGGTCGGGATGCATGAAATCGTCGATCGCCGCGCCTTCGCGCAGGAACTCGGGGTTCGATGCGACATCGAACTCGGCCTGGGGATTGGCGGCGCGGATCGCATCGGCCACCTTGCGGTTGGTGCCGACCGGGACGGTGGACTTGGTGACCACCACCGCCGGGCCGGTCAGCGCCCGCCCGATCTCCTGGGCCGCGCCCATCACATAGGTCAGGTCGGCGTGGCCGTCGCCCCGGCGGGTGGGCGTGCCCACGGCGATGAACACCGCCTCGGCCCCGTCCACCGCCTGCGCCAGATCGGTGGTGAACGACAGCCGACCGGCCGCGATGTTCTTTTCCAGCAGCGCCTCCAGCCCCGGCTCGAAGATCGGCACCTCGCCGGCCCGCAGCCGCTCGATCTTGCCCACGTCCCTGTCGACGCAGACCACCTCATGCCCGAAATCCGAAAAACAGGCCCCCGAGACCAGCCCCACATAGCCCGTCCCGATCATCGCAATGCGCATGAAGCATCCCCAAATGCAGCCGAGGGCCTGTCTATGGAGGCCGATGGCGGCTGTCAAATGGCCAAAAGGCAATCCGGACCGCATCCTCATGCGGTCCGGGTAGAGATCGTCAGTAATCCGTCTCGATGTAGATGCTGGTGATCGCAAGGCCGATGGTCGCGCTGACCCCGCCCACGCTCATCTGCAACGTCGGCGCAAGCAGCGAGGTCGTGCCGGGCAGGTCGGCCGTGATCAAGCCCGCATCCTCGGCTCCGGTGGTCAGGTTGCGGAACCGCCACGACACCGACTGGACCGTGCCCGGCGGCGAGAACAGCGCCAGCTCATAGGCATCCGCATTGTCGACGTTGGGCTTCGGAAAGGAGGCGCCGAGGCTGATCTTCGTGGCCGCGCCGGCCCCGTCATTGGCCATGATCTGCCAGGTGGAATCACCTGCGTCATAACCCGCGCCAACCATGTTCTGCAGGGTGGACGGGTTCACATCGGTCGGCGTGTTCTGCGGCCGCAGGCCGGCGAAGGCGCGGTGGCTGGCGTTTGCCATCCCCAGGCTGCCGTTGAAGCGGGTGATGAAATGGAACCCGCCAAGGCCGGCCACCGAGCCACCGACCGAGAACTGGTTGGCGTTGCAGCGCCAGCCGACAACGGCAGAGGCGGAGGCGGTGGTGACGTGATAGCCTAGGCGGCGCATCATGCCCACAATGGAGCCGGCTGCCACATTGGTTGCCGTCGCGGTGCCGGCCGTGCTCGCCGTCATCCCCATCGCAGAGATCGCCGTGCCGTTGCCGTGCGGCACCCACCAGGCCGCGCGGTTCAGCCCGACATGCGGCTGCAGCGGCGAATCCAGCCCGGACGGCCCCATCGACGCAGGCAGGATCCGCCCCCCCACGTCCCGTCCGAACAGCTTCAGCCCCCCGGCGGCCGGGACCGAGGGAATGGCGATGGCGGGAAGGCGCAGCTGGCCGCCCTCGATCTCCACATCCGCCGCGCCGGCGAAGACCCCGGCATTGTTGTACTGGATTTCGCCGGAGCTCCCGCCGGGGGAACCGCCGCCGCCCGCCGGGGCCGCCCATGTTCCGTCCGCCCGCAGGAAATTCGCTGTCCCCCCGCCCGAGGCCGGAACCACCCCCTTCGTCGCGGCGCCGAACGGATCGAGCAGCGCCGTCACCTGCGCCCCGGTCAGATCCTCCGGCGCGCCGGCCCCGGCCGTCACGCGCCCCTTGACCGTGCCCGCCCCGACGCTTGCCAGCTTGGCATTGGTCACGGCTCCGGCCGCGATGGTCAGGGCCGTCGCCCCGGTCACATCCCCGGTATGGGTCGCGTTGCCGGCCACGTCGCCGACATAAAGCGGATCGCCGTCCGTGACGGCGGCGCTCAGCTCCGCCTTCGTCAGGCTCAGCCGCGCCGCCGGAAGGGTGCCCGCTGCAAGGTCGCCGGCCGAGCCGCTGGTCGCCACCGCGGCCAGCCCCGCGACGTCGCCCGCGGCAATCGCCAACAGCGCCTTGACCTGCGCCGGGCTCAGCGCGAGCGGGGCCGCCGCCGCACCCGTATCGTTGCCGAGGATCGAGCCGGCCGCAAGGTCCGCCATCTTCGCCAGCCCCACCGCGCCCGCCCCGATGGTCCATGTCGCGCCGCCGCCCGAGACGGTCACGTCCCCCTTGTCGCCATCCGTCACCCCGCCGCCGCCGCCCAGCGCCAGCGTCGCCCCGCCCGAGCGGACACGGACCTCGCCCGTGGCCGCGTCCAGCCACAGGGTCCCGTCCGCCGGGGCTGGCGGATCCGCCGCCTGCCCGCCCAGATGCAAGGGCTGCGGCAACGTGACCTCGCCGGTGGCAGCTGCCGCCTGCAGCGCTGTGGACCAGGCCGCGCCATCCGCGCTCACCTTGACGCCGAAGTCGTCCGCCCCCGCCGTCCCCATCTCGGCCCGCCCGGAAAAGCCGGTCTGGAACAGCAGGCTCGCTGTATCGCCCGGCGCGGCCTTGTTCAGCTTCAGCTGATGCCCCGCTCCCGCATGGTTCAGAAGCGTCGCCGGAGAGGAGATCGCCAGCCGGTTCGTCGCATCGGCCGTGGCCGAGACGCCAAGCCCGCCCACGCTCAGCGGCCCGTCGGTCGGCGCGCACCAGCCCAGCCCGTCGAAGACCGCCGTCTGCCCCTCGGCCAGCACATGCGCCCGCCAGCCGGGCAGCGGCTGGGTGAACTCCCAGCCGGTCGCCGAATACAGCGCGATGCGCCCGGACTGGCCGGCCCAGGGGCCGGTGGCGCCCGGCGCGACGATATGCCGGTCGCCGACCGAGGACAGGGCCGGGGCGGTGCTCCGCACCCGGTCGATCACCGCCAGTTGCACGATCAGATCCAGCTGCGCCAGGGCCTCGTTATGGGTGACATGCTTCTGCGCCTGCGCCGGAAGGATCAGGGGCAGCGACAGGATCGTCGTTTCGTCGGGCATGGATACCTCCGCAGGATCGCCGTGGCCCGCGACCCTAGGAGAGCAGCCTCAACACCGCCTGACCGCACCGCGCGCCGCCCGATACCCCGCGCAACGCCAGGTAGGGTGGGTGATTTACCCACCCTACGCCCGCGCCTATTCCTGGATCGACTTCAGGTATTCCGCCAGTTGCACCAGCCGCACCGGCGTCGGCGTCTGGATCCCGTCGCCGCCGTCATAGGGCACCAGCTCGCCCTGCAGGAGCGGCCCGAATTCCGGCATCGGCGAGGCCCCGTCGCGCCCGCCGGTATAGCCCCAGATCTTCGCCATCACCTGAGTTCCCGGAAAGGTCCCGCCATTGCGGGCCGAGATCCGGGTCAGGTCGGCCGGCTTGCGTTCCAGATGCGCCGCGGCCTCGCCGTCGCCCTTGCCGGACAGCCCGTGGCAACTGGCGCAGAAATCGCCGAAATCGGCCCTGCCGGTGGGCACATCGGGTTCGATGCAGGCGGCAAGCACCAGGGGCAGGGCCAGGATCAGGAGTCGCATGGGATGTCCTTTGCTGTCTTGCATCAACTCACCGCCCCGGCCGAAAGCCGGACGATACGGTCCATCCGCGCCGCCAGTTCCAGGTTATGCGTCGCGATCAGCGCCGAAAGGCCCGTGGCCCGCACCAGCTCCATCAGCACGCCGAACACCTGGTCCGAGGTCGCGGGGTCGAGGTTCCCCGTCGGCTCGTCCGCCAGCAGGAGTTTCGGCGCATTGGCCAGCGCCCGGCAAAAGGCGACCCGCTGCTGCTCGCCCCCCGAAAGCGCCGCCGGGCGATGCCCCGCCCGCGCGCCGACGCCGACCTTCTCCAGAAGCTCGCGCGCCCGCGCCTCGGCCTTTGCCCGGGGGGCGCCATTGGCAAGCTGCGGGATCATCACGTTTTCCAGCGCCGTGAACTCGGGCAGGAGATGGTGGAACTGGTAGATGAACCCCACCTCCTCGCGCCGCGCCTCGGTCCGCGCGCGGTCGGACAGCCCGCCCATCGCGCGCCCGCCCAGCCGGACCGTGCCCGCATCCGGCACGTCCAGCAGCCCCGCGATATGCAGAAGCGTCGACTTCCCCGCCCCGCTCGGCGCGACCAGCGCCACGACCTCGCCCTTGGCGACGCTCAGCGTCGCCCCGCGCAGGACCAGCACCTCGGAGGGCTTGCCCCGGTTGTAGCCCTTCTTGACGCCCTCGAGCTCCAGCATCGTCTCACTCATAGCGCAGGGCCTCGACCGGGTTCATCCGCGCGGCGCGGCGGGCCGGGAAGAAGGTGACGACGAAGGACAGGCCCAGCGACAGTGCCACCGCCGAGAGCACGTCGCCGAGTTGCAGCTTCGCGGGCAGCGAGTAGATGCCGCGGATCGAGGGGTCCCAGACCTCGGAGCCGTTGATCCAGTTGATGAAGGACATGATCTGGTCGATGTTCAGCGCCGAGAGACAGCCCAGCGCCACCCCGGCGATGGTGCCGATCACCCCGGTGAAGGCGCCGCAGATGAAGAACACCCGCAGGACCGAGCCTTCGGTCAGGCCCATGGTGCGCAGGATGCCGATGTCGCGGCCCTTGTTCTTGACCAGCATGATCAGGCCGGAAACGATGTTCATCGCCGCGATCAGCACCAGGACCGAGAGGATCACGAACATGACGTTATCCTCGATATCCAGCGCGCGCAGGAAGGCGCCGGACGAGTCCTTCCAGGTCCAGAGCAGCGCGGTCGGCCCGGCCGCGTTCAGGATCGGCAGGCTGTAGTCGTCGATGGCGTCGGGATCCTCCACCATGACCTCGACCTCGTCGGCGAGGCCCTCCTTGTTGAAGAAGCTCTGCGCCTCGATGAAGGGCATGTAGATCCGGGTCGAGTCGATGTCGTAGCGGCCGGCGGTGAAGATGTAGACGACCTCATAGGCGTTCACGCGCGGGCTGGTGCCCATCGCGGTCTTGACGCCCCCCGGCGCGATCAGGCGGACGCGGTCGCCCACGGTCACGCCCAGCTCGCGCGCGACGCCGGAGCCCAGGGCAATCCCCTCGGGGAAGCGGTCCAGTTCGCCGATCGCGTCCGAGCCGCGGCCGATCCGGGGGATCGAGGCGAAGTCCTCGGGCAGGAGGCCGTAGACCTCGGCCCCGGTGGTGTCCTCGCCGTCCGAGACCATCAGCTTGCCCCGGATCAACGGCGCGGCGCGGGTCACGCCCGGCACCTTGGCGATGGCGGCTGCCATGGCCTCGGGCTGCGAGAAGCCGCGGATCAGCTGGCCTTCGGGTCCGACCTCGCCGGAGGAATAGACGGTGACATGGGCATTCGCGCCCAGGATCGTGTCCACGAACTCGGCCCGGAAGCCGGCGCGGACCGCGAGCGTCAGGATCAGGGCGAAGACCGCGAGCGTGATGCCGATCAGGCTGATCCAGGTCATCACGCTGACCCCGCCCTCAGCCCGCCGGGCGCGCAGGTAGCGCCAGGCGATCATGAATTCAAAGCCCGAGAAAGGTGCCGTTTTCGTTGCCATCTGCCCCGCCTGTCCGTCGCGCGACCTTCTGCGAGCGGCCGGAAAAGGTCAAGTCACGCCAGCGGGTGTCCACGCGTGGACAGGATCCCGCCACAAAGGAAATCAATGCCTTGGACGCGGACGTTCAGATCTGATTAATCCTTATCCCGGTGCGGCTTGCCCTTCCCGGCCCCGGCTGGCAGTCTTTGCCCCCTGTGCAACCGGCAAGCCGCATCGGCGGCCTGCCCATGGGGATCGAGGCCAGGCCCGTGACACCGCTTCAGGAACTCCAGTCGCTGGCCGATCCCGCGAAGGCCGCCGGGATGCAGGCCTATCACAAGGTCGAGCGGCCCTATCTCGGCCTTTCCGTCCCGCAGATCGACGAGTTGGCCGATCGCTGGCGCGCCGAGCGGACGCTGGAGGAGCGCCTCCAGCTGGCCGCCGACCTCTGGCAGACGAATATCCACGAGGCCCGGATCGCCGCCGCCAAGCTGCTCACCCAGGCCCGCATCCGGCCCGATCAGGCGGCCTGGGAGCTGATCGCCGGATGGGTGCCGGAGTTCGACGCCTGGGCCATCGCCGACCATGCCGCCATCGCCGGGCAAAAGCGGCTGGTGGCCGATCCGGCGCGGCTGGAGACGGTCGCGGACTGGATCGCCAGCCCGAGGATGTGGACCCGCCGCGCGGCGCTGGTGATGACCCTGCCCTGGACCAAGCAGAACTTTCCCAAGCCCGAGGAGATTGCGATCCGCGACCGGGTGCTTGGCTGGTGCGCGACCCTGGCCACGGACCCGGACTGGTTCATCCAGAAGGCGGTCGCCTGGTGGGTCCGCGACCTGTCGAAACACGACGCCCCGCGCGCCCGCGCCTTCCTGGCCGAGCACGGGGCGGCGCTGAAACCCTTTGCCCGCAAGGAGTCCGCGCGGCATCTGCAGGGGTAAGGTCCGCCGGTCAGCGGGTGTAGACCGTGACCTCGGGCAGCTCGGTCAGCGACAGGCCCAGCGCCTGGAAGGCGGCCAGCGACAGAAGCGCGCCGCCGCTGCCGGGGCGCAGCTCGAGCGTCAGGCTTTTGCCCGCCGCCGTCTCGATCCGGCCCTGAACCGGCTTGTCCACCAGCGCGGTCGAAAGCCAGATCCCCTGCTCGGCCGGGGGGCCGAGCGCGACGACGGCCTTGCCCAGCGCCCGTTCGCCGCTGGCGGCGGGGGCGGAAAGGGCGGCGGCCTTCTGCTCGGCCGTGGTGCTGTCGAGTGCGGCCGCGCTGACTGCCCGCGCGCCCAGCGCCGTGGTCGAGACCGCAGGAGCGATCCCGGTCGCGGGCTGCGGGGCCGAGGGGCCGGTCACGGAGCCAGTAACGGGGCCGGGGCGCTCGTCGAAGGCAGGGAACAGGCCGCAGCCGGCCAGGGCGAGAAGCGGGACAAGCAGGAAATGGCGCATGGCCGAAGCCTAGCCTGACGCCAACAGCGCCGCAATCGCCGCTTTCCCGCTTGTGCGGGGACCCGCCCGATCCTACCTTTCCGGCATGGAACAGCTTGTCGATCCCTTCGCCCGCCGGATCAGCTATCTGCGCGTCTCGGTCACGGACCGCTGCGATTTCCGCTGCACCTATTGCATGTCAGAGCACATGACCTTCCTGCCCAAGGCCGAGCTTCTCAGCCTTGAGGAGTTGGACCGGCTGTGTTCGGCCTTCGTGCGGCTTGGCGTGGAAAAGCTGCGCATCACCGGGGGCGAGCCCCTGGTGCGCAAGGGAATCCTGACCTTCTTCGAGGCAATGTCGCGCCATCTGGCCTCGGGCGCGCTGAAGGAGCTGACGCTGACCACGAACGGCAGCCAGCTGGCGAAATTCGCCCGGCCCCTGGCCGACCTAGGGGTGAGGCGGGTCAATGTCTCGCTGGACACGCTGGATCCGGCCAAGTTCGCCGAGATCACCCGCTGGGGCCGCCTGCCGCAGGTGCTGGAGGGGATCGGGGCCGCGAAGGCCGCGGGGCTGCGGGTCAAGATCAACGCGGTGGCGCTGAAGGGCTTCAACGAGGACGAGCTGTTCCCGCTGCTGGACTGGTGTGCGACCGAGGGCCACGACCTGACCTTCATCGAGGTCATGCCGATGGGCGAGGACATGACGGCCGGCCGGCTGGACCAGTACTGGCCGCTCAAGGACCTGCGCGCCCGGCTGGCCGGACGCCTGACGCTGACCGACCTGGCCGAGCGCACAGGCGGCCCCGCGCGCTATGTCCGCATCGAGGAGACGGGGCAGAAGGTCGGCTTCATCACGCCGCTGACGCATAATTTCTGCGAAAGCTGCAACCGGGTGCGTCTTACCTGCACCGGGCAGCTTTACATGTGCCTCGGGCAGGAGGACGTGGCCGACCTGCGCGCGCCGCTGCGCGCCAGCCCCGCGGATGCGGCGCTGGACCAGGCGATCCGCGCCGCGATCGCGCGCAAGCCGAAGGGCCATGACTTCGATTACTCGCGGCAGAAGGTGCAGGGCCAGATCACCCGGCACATGAGCCATACCGGCGGGTGACGGGCGCCAAATCCTTTCGAAAGGCTCTGCAAGATCCGTCGAAGGATTCTCGGCCGGTCGCCGCCGTCACTTGGTCAGGATCAGCTTGCCCGCCCGGGTGATCCGCAGGGAATAGACCTGCCCGTCCAGCACGATCCGCGCGAGGCTGCCGCCCTCGGTCAGGACGCGGGCGTCATGCGCCGGGGTCGCATCGGCGGTAAGCCAGGTTTCCACGAAAGCGTTCATCGCCCGGTCTCCATCCGCGCGAGCAGCGTCTCGATCATCGCGCCGGGGAAGGCCCCGGACATGCTGAACAGGAATTCCAGAAGATCGCCCCGCAGGGCCTGGCGGTCGGGCATGGTGAACTCCATCTGTTCGAAGGACACCGGGGCTGGCCCCGGTCGGGGCTGGCTGGGCTCGATCACATCCTTAGTGAAATACTCAGGTATGTCAACCGCACATTCCGCTGGCCCCCGGCGGGCAAGCGGCTATCCTGCCGCTCCCGCCTTGCGAAAGCCCCTGCCATGACCCGCCAGACCACGATGCTGAACGCCTATACCCCCGGAGCGGGGCATCTGTCGCCCGAGGACCGGGCGCTGGCCGAGCGGCGCAGCCGGGCGCTTGGGCCCGCCTACCGGCTCTTCTACGAAACGCCGGTGCATCTGGTCCGGGGCGAGGGCGTCCATCTCTATGACCGGGAGGGCAAGGCCTATCTCGACACCTACAACAACGTGGCCTCGGTCGGCCATTGCCATCCCCGCGTGGTCGAGGCGATGGCGCGGCAGGCCGCGACGCTGGCCACCCATACCCGCTATCTGCACGAGGGGATCCTGGCCTATGCCGAGCGGCTGCTGGCGCTGTTTCCGGCCGGGCTTGCGCATGTGATGTTCACCTGCACCGGGTCGGAGGCGAACGACCTCGCGCTGCGGATCGCACGGGCCTGCACCGGCGGGACCGGGGTGATCGTGACCGACAACGCCTATCACGGCGTCACGCTGGCCACGGCCGAGATGTCGATGTCGATCGGCCCGGCCGTCGCCCCGGGGCCTGCGGTCTTTCCGGTCCCCGCGCCTTCGGCCGCGAACTACCCGGAAGGCGTCGCGGCGGGCTTTGCGCGGGCGGTGAACGATGCCTGCGACCGGATGGCGGCGCAGGGAATCCGGCCGGCGCTGCTGATCGCCGACACGATCTTTTCCTCGGACGGGGTCCATCCCGACCCCGAGGGCTTCCTCGCCCCCGCCGCCGCCGCGATCCGGGCGCGGGGCGGGCTGTTCCTGGCCGACGAGGTGCAGCCCGGCTTTGGCCGCACCGGCAGCCGGTTCTGGGGCTTCCAGCGGCATGGGCTGGTCCCGGACATGGTGAGCCTGGGCAAGCCGATGGGCAATGGCTATCCGCTGGCGGGGTTGGTGCTGCAGCCGGGGACGATTGCCGAGTTCGGCGCGAAGGCGCGGTATTTCAACACGTTCGGCGGCAATGCCGTGGCCGCCGCCGTGGGCCTGGCGGTGCTGGACGTGATCCGCGACGAGGGGCTGCAGGAGAATGCCGACCGCGTCGGCCGGGCCTTTGCCGAGGGGCTGCGGGCGCTGGCCTCGCGCCACGAGGCCCTGGGCGAGACCCGGGCGGCGGGGCTGTTCCTGGGCCAGACGATCCTGAGCGACGGCAGGCCCGACCCCGCCCGCACCGCGCGGTTGGTCAATGCGCTGCGCGAGGAGCGGATCCTGATCAGTTCGACCGGGCCGGCAGGCGACAGCCTGAAGATCCGCCCGCCGCTGCCGTTCTCGATGGCGAACCTCGACCAGTTCCTGACCACGCTGGACAAGGTGCTGGCGCGCGACGGCTAAAGCCCGGCGAGCAGGGTCCGGCAGAGGGGGGAATCGGGTCTCTCCAGCCCTTCGACCACATCGAAATGGTGGCGGAGGGGTTCCGGGGTCCAGGCGCAGGACCATTCCTCGGACAGGGTCCGCGCCTGCCAGAGGAAGGCGGGGCGTTCCTCGGCGCCGACCCAGACATGGGCGGTGACGCCGGGACGAAGCGGCAGCCGGGCGGGGCTTTCGCTTGCGGCCTCGGCCGCGTCGATCTTCAATGTCGCGTTCATCGTGGTGGCCATCAGCGGCCCGAGCTCGGCCAGGGGCGAGACCGGCACCACCCGCGCCACCGGCAGGTCGAGGTCGGCGCAGCCCATCCGGGCGGCGAGGTGGCCACCAGCGGAATGGCCGGTCACCACCAGTGGGCCGGTGAAACGCGCAGCGAGGAAACGGCAGGCGCGGGCGATCTCGGCGGTGATTCCGGCCAGCCGCGCCTCGGGCGCCAGGGTGTAGCCCGGCAGCGCCACGGCATAGCCCTGCGCCAGCGGCCCGGCGGCGAGATGCGACCAGTCCGCCTTGCCCAGCGCCAGCCAGTAGCCACCATGGACAAAGGCCACCACGCCGCGCGGCGCGCCTTCGGGCAGAAAGAGGTCGAGCCTTTCGCGCGGGGCGGGACCATAGGGCAGGTCGAGCTCGGCCCGGCGGCAGGCAGCGCGGAAGGCAGCGGCGCGCCAGGCCCAGCGGGCGGGATAATCCTCGGCACCGGGGATGAAGGCCCCGTTCATGTGCTCGCGGTCGGGATCGGGCCAGGCATAGGGCGGTCGGGTCACGGCTTTTGCCCGATCCCGCCGGGCGGAACGGAAATGTGGCTTGCGGTGATCATGCGGACCCCCCTCCCTGGTGTCGGCCCATCAGGGAGGGTGCGACCGGGGATGTCCAGACGGCATCGCACGGGGCCTTTGCAACCGGGGAGGAAAAGGTGCAATCCTTCCGCCGATGCGCGATCCGACAAGGCCGGGGAGGGCCGGATGCTGAAGGGAATCGACCACCGGCTGAACGCCGAGGTGCTGGCCTGCCTGCGCGCCATGGGGCATGGCGACATGCTGATCCTGGCGGATGCCAATTTCCCCGCCGAGGCGCTGGCGCGGGCGACGGTGACGGGAAGATCCCTGCGGATGGAGAATCTGCGCGCGGCCGAGGCGGCAGCGGCGATCCTCTCGGTCCTGCCGCTGGACACCTTCGTCGCGGATTTTGCCGGGCGGATGGAGGTGGTGGGCGCGCCGGACGAGATTCCGCCGGTGCAGAAGGAAGTCCAGGCCGAGATCGACCGCGCCGAGGGGCGGGCGCGACCGATGGCCGGCATCGAACGCTTCGCCTTCTACGACCTTGCCCGCCAGTCCTTTGCCGTGATCCAGACCGGAGAGCGGCGGTTCTACGGCTGCTTCATGTTCCGCAAGGGCGTGATCCCGCCTGAGGTATGAGACCCATGAAACCCATCGTCATCCTTGGCATCTTCGTCGCCGACACCAGCTTTCGCGCCGAGCGGATGCCGCGCATGGGCGAGACCGTCCTGGGGCAAGGCTTCGCGCTCGGGCCCGGCGGCAAGGGGTCGAACCAGTCGGTCGCCGCCGCCATGGCGGGGGGCGAGACGCATTTCATCACCCGGCTGGGACGGGACGACTTTGCGCGGATCGCGTGGGCGACCTGGGAGAAGGCGGGAGTGCGGCCCGAGGTGACGGAGGATGGCGAAAGCTATACCGGCGCGGCCTTCATCTTCCTGGAGGCGGCCACGGGGGACAATGCGATCATCGTCTCGCCGGGGGCGGCGGCGCGGATCACGGAGGAGGATCTGGAAACGCGGGCGGAGTTGATCCGGGGGGCCTCGGTCTTCGTCACCCAGTTGGAGCAGCCGATCCCGGCCGCGAAGCGCGGGCTGGAGATCGCCCGCGCGGCCGGAGTGCCGACGATCCTGAACCCGGCGCCGGCGGCGGCGCTGGACGATGCGATGCTGGCGCTTTGCGACTATCTGACCCCGAACGAGTCGGAGGCCGAGGGGCTGACCGGCCTGAAGGTGACCAGCCTCGCCGAGGCCGAGGCGGCGGCGGATGCGCTGCTGGACCGGGGCGTCGGGGCGGTGGTGATCACGCTGGGGGCGAAGGGCGCGCTGTATCGCGACCGCAGCCGCAGCGTGCATGTGCCGGCCGTCAGCGCGGGCCCGGTGGTCGAGACGACGGGCGCGGGCGATGCCTTCAACGGCGGCTTCGCCGTGGCCCTGGCGGAAGGACGCGACGTGGTCGAGGCGGTACGCTTCGGCTGCGCCACCGCCGGGATCAGCGTCACCCGGCCGGGAGCCGCGCGCTCGATGCCCGCGCGGGCCGAGATCGAGGCCCTTCTGGCGCGCGGGTGACGGGCTGTCACCCGGCTGTTACACTTCTGTCGCATAGACTTCACCGGGCCGGCCTATAGGGGCCGGGCGCGGGCTGCGGTCTCGCAGCGGCAAGGAGCGGAAAGATGGACGGGATGCAGACGGCAGAGCAGGACATCGCGACGCGGGCAGCGAAGATCTCGGCCAGGGGCGTGCAGGTCTGGTATGGCCAGAACCATGCGCTGCGCGACGTGGACATCGACATTCCCGAACGCGCGGTCACTGCGTTCATCGGGCCATCGGGCTGCGGCAAGTCGACCTTCCTGCGCTGCCTGAACCGGATGAACGACACCGTGGCCACGGCGCGGATCGAGGGGCGGATCCTGCTGGACGGCGAGGACATCTATGACGCCCGCGTCGATCCGGTGCAGCTGCGCGCAAGGGTCGGGATGGTGTTCCAGAAGCCCAACCCCTTCCCGAAATCGATCTACGACAACGTGGCCTATGGCCCGCGCATCCACGGCATGACGCGAACCCGGGCCGAGCTTGACCAGGTCGTCGAGACCGCCCTGCGCAAGGCCGCGCTGTGGAACGAGGTCAAGGACCGGCTGGATGCGCCCGGCACCGGGCTGTCGGGCGGGCAGCAGCAACGGCTGTGCATCGCGCGCGCCATCGCCACCGCGCCCGAGGTCCTTCTGATGGACGAGCCCTGCTCGGCGCTGGACCCGATCGCCACCGCCCAGGTCGAGGAGCTGATCGACGAGCTGCGCGACCAGTTCTCGGTGGTGATCGTGACCCATTCGATGCAGCAGGCCGCGCGCGTGAGCCAGAAGACCGCCTTCTTCCACCTGGGCAATCTGGTGGAATACGACAGCACGACCCGGATCTTCACCAACCCGAAGGACCCCCGGACCGAATCCTACATCACCGGCCGGATCGGCTGAGGAGAGCGCGATGAGCACCGCACATATCGTTTCCGCCTTCGACCGCGACCTGGAAGCGGCGCAGGCCCTGGTCATGCGCATGGGCGGGCTGGTCGAGACCGCGCTTCTGGACGCGGCCGAGGCGCTGGACACCCGCGACGAGGAACTGGCGCAGAAGGTGCGGACGGGCGATGCCGCCATCGACGCGCTGGAGGAGGAGATCCACAGCCAATGCGCCCGGCTTCTGGCGCTGCGCGGGCCGACGGCGGGCGATCTGCGCACGGTGCTGACCGTCATGCGCATCGCCGGCGCGCTGGAGCGGTCGGGGGATTACGCGAAGAACCTGGCCAAGCGGACCGCGGTGCTGGGGCAGATGACCCAGGTCCCCGGCGCCTCGGGCGCGATCCGGCGGCTGGCGAAGGCGGTGGTGCAGATGATGGCCGACGCGCTGGACGCCTATATCCGGCGCGACGTGAAGCTGGCCGGCGACGTGCGCCAGCGCGACCGCGAGATCGACCAGATGTACAACTCGATCTTCCGCGAGTTCCTGACCCACATGATGGAGGACCCGCGCAACATCGGCCCCTGCATGCATCTGCACTTCATCGCCAAGAACATCGAACGGGTGGGCGACCATGCCACCGCCGTGGCCGAGCAGGTGATCTACCTCGTCACCGGCGAGATGCCGGGCGACGAGCGGCCGAAGTTCGACGCCACCGCCACGGGGGGCTGAGGCGATGGCGCGCAGCGGGCAGCCGCGGGTGCTGTTGGTCGAGGACGAGCCCGCGCAGCGGACGGTCCTGGCCTACAACCTGGAAGCCGAGGGCTTTGCCGTGACCCAGGCCGACAACGGCGAGGACGCGCTGGTGCTGGTCGACGAGGAGGATCCCGACATCATCATCCTGGACTGGATGATGCCGAGGGTCAGCGGCATCGAGGTCTGCCGGCGGCTGAAGATGCGGCCCGAGACCCGGGGGATCCCGATCATCATGCTGAGCGCGCGGGCCGAGGAGGTGGACCGGATCCGCGGGCTGGAGACCGGGGCGGACGATTACGTGGTGAAGCCCTATTCGGTGCTGGAACTGATGGCGCGCGCCCGGGCGCAGCTGCGGCGCGTCCGGCCCTCGACCGCCGGGGTGGTGCTGGAGCACGAGGATATCCGGCTGGATCCCGAAAGCCACCGGGTCTACCGCGCCGACAAGGTGCTGAAGCTGGGACCGACCGAGTTCAAGCTTCTCGTCACGCTGATGGAGCGGCCGGGGCGGGTCTTCAGCCGCGAGCAGCTGCTGGATCTGGTCTGGGGGCGGGACATCTATGTCGACACCAGGACGGTGGACGTCCATGTCGGGCGGCTGCGGAAAAGCCTGATGCAGTTCGGCGGCTCGGATCCGGTGCGGACGGTGCGGGGCGCGGGCTACGCGCTGGGTTGAGGCCGAAGCCGGGGGCATTCTGCCCCCGGACCCCCCGAGAGTATTTGTCCCAAGAGGAAGCAGCGGGTTTCGCGTCACGGCGTGACGGCATGGCCGACGCTGTCGCGGGCGACGGCGACGGATTTGACGATGGCGAAGACCGGCTGGCCGGGGGCGAGAGCCAGCGCCTCGGCCGAGCGGCGGGTGACGCGGGCGAGAAGGTGCTGGCCGCCGAGGTCGAGCCGCACCAGCGCGCCCGGCCCGCTGCCCAGATGCAGGGCCGAGACGCGGGCGGGCAGGATGTTCAGGGCCGACAGGCCTTCGGGCCGGGACAGCGACAGGATCACGTCCTGCGCCGCGATGCGCAGACGCAGCGTCTGGCCCGGCGCGCCCAGGACGCGCGGGAGCCAGAGGGGCAGCCTGAGCGGGCCGGCGGCAAGCTCCAGCCGGGACAGGCCGTCGCCCTCATGCGCGGCGATGCGGGCGGTCAGGATGGCGCCCGCATCGCCCAGCCCCAGAACCGGCGCGATCTGCGGATCGGACAGCAGGTCGGCCGCCGGCCCCTGGGCGACCAGATGCCCGGCCTCGATCACGGCGATGGTGGTGGCAAGGCGCGCGACCTCGGGCAGGGAATGGCTGACATAGAGGATCGGCAGGGCAAGCTCGTCGCGCAGCGTCTCGATATAGGGCAGGATCTCGGCCTTGCGCGCCTCGTCCAGGGCGGCGAGGGGTTCGTCCATCAGGATCAGCCGGGGCTCGGAGAGGAGAGCCCGGCCGATGGCGACGCGCTGACGCTCGCCCCCCGAAAGCGCGCCGGGACGGCGGTCGAGGAGTGCTGCGAGGCCGAGAAGCGCCACGATCCGGTCGAAGCCGGGCGGCCGCCTGCGGCGGATGCGGGCGGCATAGCCGAGGTTGCCGCGCACGGTCAGGTGCGGGAACAGGCGGGCGTCCTGGAAGACATAGCCGATGCGGCGCCTGTGCGGCGGCAGGTGATGGAGGGGCTCGTTGTCCAGGAGGATCTCGGCCCGGTCCGGCCGGAGGAGCCCCGCGACGGCATTGATCACCGTGGTCTTGCCCGAACCGGAGCGGCCGAAGAGACAGGTCAGGCCGGGCGGCGCGGTCAGGTCCACCTCGAGCCGGAAGCCGGGAAGAGAATGGGAGAGGCGGATTTCCAGCGTCATCGCCCGGCGATCCTTGCGGCGATGCGGCGCGAGAGCCATTCGGACAGGGCGAGCGCCAGCGTGGCGATGGCGACCGAGACCAGCACCAGGCGCAGGGCGCCCGCATCGCCGCCGGGAACCTGGAGGAAGCTGTAGATCGCGGTGGGCAGGGTCTGGGTCTCGCCGGGGATGTTGGCGACGAAGGTGATGGTGGCGCCGAACTCGCCCATCGCCTTGGCGAAGGCGAGGACCGCGCCCGCGAGGAGGCCGGGCAGGATCAGCGGCAGGGTCACGGTCAGGTAAACCATGCCGCGCGAGGCGCCGAGGGTGGCGGCGGCCTCTTCAAGGCGGGGATCCACCGCCTCGAGCGCGAGGCGGATGGCGCGGACGAGGAGCGGGAAGGCCATGACGGCGGCGGCGAGGGCGGCGCCAGTCCAGCGGAAGGCGAAGGTGAAGCCGAACCAGTCCCAGAGCGCCGCGCCGGCCCAGCCCTGCCGCCCGAAGCTGAGCAGAAGCAGGTAGCCGGTGACCACCGGCGGCAGGATCAGCGGCAGGTGGACGATCAGGTTCAGCAGGCCATGGCCGGGAAAGCGCCAGCGCGCAAGGGCATGGGCCGCCAGAAGCCCGAGAGGCAGGCTGGTGAGCGTGGCCCAGAACGAGACCCGCAGCGAAAGCAGGAGCGCCTGGGTCTCGGCGGGCGACAGTCCGTCAAACATGCGCCGATCGTGTCACGGCGCGGCGGTCAGGGGCAAGAAGCCGTTGGCGGAAAAGACACCGGCCGCCTCGGGCGAGGCGAGATGGTCGAGGAAGTCCGCCGCCTCGGGCGAGGCGGTCAGGGTCAGCGCGCCGGGGTAGGTGATGGGCTGGTGGCTGTCCTCGGGGAAGGTGCCGACCAGACTGACGCCGGGCTCGGCCACGGCATCAGAGGCGTAGACGATGCCGTAGGGTGCTTCGCCCAGCGCCACCAGTTGCAGCGCGGCGCGGACGTTCTCGGACTGCACGACGCCGGGTTCGACCGCGGCCCAGAGGCCGAGGCTTTCCAGCGCCTCCTTGCCGTATTGCCCGGCGGGGACGGAATCGACCATGGCCATCGCGAGCTTGCCCCCGGCCAGAAGTGCCGCCAGGTCGAGGGTCTTGTCGATGGTGACCGGGGCGGCATCGGGCGGGCCGACGAGGATCAGCCGGTTGCCCAGGAGGTCGCGGCGGCTGTCGGGCTGGATCAGCGCCTTGTCGGCGAGATCGTCCATCCAGGCGGTCGAGGCGGAGAGGAAGACGTCGGCCGGCGCGCCCTCGGCGATCTGCCGGGCCAGCGTCGAGCTGCCGCCATAGGAAAGGGTCACCGGGGTGCCCGTCTCGGCGGTGTAATCGGCCGCGATCTCGTCCAGCGCGGTCTTGAGGCTGGCGGCGGCGAAGACGGTGACCTCGGCGGCGGCGGCGTGGGCGGAGAGCAGCAGGGCGAAGAGGGCAAGACGCATTGGGGGCTCCGATATGTTTGGCGGAACATATGGCCCGAAGGGTCGCGCGAGGCAAGCGTTATTTCCCTCCAGACATATCGCAAAGCAGCGCCGCGATCCGCGCGATCTCGGGGGCGGCGGCGGTCTCGGCGCGGGCCAGCATCGACTGGTAGGCCGACAGGACCTCGGCTCCGGTGTCGGTCAGGCTGGCGCCGCCGCCCCCTGCCCCGCCCCGCACGCTGGTGACGAGGGGGGTGCGGAAGGCGGCGTTCATCTCCTCGACCAGGGCCCAGGCGCGGCGATAGCTCATCCCCATGGCGCGACCCGCGGCGGCGATCGAGCCGGTCTCGGCGATCCGGACCAGAAGTGCCGCCTTGCCGGGGCCGAAGACCAGCCTGTCGCCGATGAGAAGCCGCAGCTTCAATGTCGCCTGTTCCGTCATCCCGCCAGCATCCCCTGCCCCGCCCGCAGGCGCAAGGGAACAAGCGGGCGGGGGCCGCGTTGACTCGGGGCCTTTTGCAACCCAGGCTTCCGGCATCAGGGAAGGGAGACCGCCATGCAGCTCCGCGTCACCGTCTGGGGCGAGAACGTCCATGAACAGAAGAACCGCATCGTGGCAGGGGTTTATCCGAAGACCATGCATGGCACGATCGCCGAGGCCTTGAACCGCGAGCACGGGATCCAGGCCGGCACCGCCACGCTGCAGGACCCCGAGCACGGGTTGACGGCGGCGCGGCTGGCCGAGACGGATGTGCTGGTCTGGTGGGGCCATGCCGCGCATGGCGAGGTCTCGGACAAGGTGACCGAGCGTGTGGTCGAGGCGGTCTGGTCGGGCATGGGGATCATCTTCCTGCATTCGGCGCATTTCTCGAAACCCTTCAAGCGGCTGATGGGCACGCCCTGCAACCTGACCTGGCGCGAGGCGGGCGAGCGCGAGCGGATCTGGGTCGCCGCGCGCCAGCATCCGATCGCGCACGGCATCCCCGACCATTTCGAGCTGGAATACGAGGAGATGTATGGGGAGCCCTTCGGCGTGCCGGAACCGCTGGAGACGGTGTTCATCAGCTGGTTCCAGGGTGGCGAGGTGTTCCGCTCGGGCCTGACATGGCGGCGGGGGGCGGGGAATGTGTTCTACTTCCGGCCGGGGCACGAGACCTATCCGACCTATCACCAGCCCTTGGTACAGAAGGTGATCTGCAATGCCGTCCGCTGGGCGCACAACCCCGAGGCGCGGGTTCCGAACGTGACGGCGGCCCCGAACACACCCGTTGCCAAGGCGCTGGAACCGATCGTCGAACGCGGGCCGCGCCTGCATCAGGACGGCGAGGCGGGCTATCGCTGATGCAGCCGGTACGGCTTTTGATCCTGGGCACGGGGGGCATGGCCAAGAACCATGCCGCGCATTTCGCGGCGATCCCCGGCGTGACGCTGGTCGCGGGCGTCGACACGCGGCCCGAGCCGCTGGCGGCCTTCCAGGCGGCGCATGGCATCGCGCATGGCTTCGCCTCGCTGGGCGAGGCGCTGGCCTGGGGCGGGTTCGACGCGGTGACAAATGTCACGCCGGATGCGGCGCATCATGCCACCACCCTGCCGCTGCTGGCGGCGGGCAAGCATGTGCTGTGCGAAAAGCCCCTGGCCACCAATGCCGCCCATGCCGAGGAGATGGCCGAGGCGGCACGGCTGGCAGCTGTGGTGAACATGGTCAACCTGTCGTACCGCAACGTGGCGGCGCTGCAGAAGGCGGCGGCGATGGTGCGCGAGGGGGCCATCGGCGAGGTCCGGCATTTCGAGGCCTCATATCTGCAAAGCTGGCTGACGCAGCCCGCCTGGGGCCAGTGGGACCGCGAGCCGCAATGGCTCTGGCGGCTGTCGACGGCGCATGGCTCCAAGGGGGTGCTGGGGGATGTGGGTATCCATATCCTGGATTTCGCCACCTTCATCGCCGGGCTGGACGCGCGGGAGGTGTCCTGCCTGCTGCAAACCTTCGACAAGGTGCCGGAGGGGCGGATCGGGGAATATGTGCTGGACGCCAACGACAGCGCCACGCTGCAACTGCGGCTAGCCAATGGCGCGCTGGGGACGGTGGCGGCGACGCGCTTTGCGACCGGCCATCTGAACGACCTGCGGCTGCGGATCTTCGGGCTGGCGGGAGGGCTGGAGGTGAGCTTCGAGAAGGCGGAAAGCCGGTTGCGCGCCTGTCTTGGCCCGGATGCGCAGACCGCGACCTGGACCGAAATCGACTGCCCGCCGGTGCCCACGATCTACCAGCGGTTCATCGCGGCGATCCGGGGCGAGGGCCCCTGCGAGCCCGACTTTGCCCGTGGCGCGGGCCTGCAGCGGCTTCTGGACCGGGCCGAGGCTTCGGCGCGCGAGGGGGGCTGCCTTCTGCCGCTGTGAGTCAGCCCTTGCGGGCGGGGACCGGCAACCCCTCCAGCCGGAGCTTGCCGCCCTGCATCGCGCCGGGGATCAGGAAGCCCGGCTCCTCGACTTCGGGATGGTCCGCCGCCCAGTCGCGGAAACGGTCGTTGGTCACGATCCGGGCCCCGAACTCGCGCGCGGTCTGCAACAGGAACGGGTCGGCCGGGCTGCCCGCCTCCACCACAAGCACCTGGGCAGGCTCGATATCCAGAAGCTGCGCGAAATCGCCGTCGTGCATGTAACGGCCTTCCAGCTTCCACCCGGCATTGGCGTCGAACACCACGCCGGGCAGATAGCCCTTCTTCCGCACCTCGGCGATCACCGCGCGGACCGGGTCCAGCCGGGGAGTGTTGTCCTGCCAGTGCATCACGTTGGAACCGTCGATCAGGATCCAGTTCTGTGGCGCCGCCTTCGCCTTGGGGCGGGGGCGCAGGAAGACGAGGAGGAGGACCAGCAGCACCCCCCCGGCGACCGCCAGTTCGGTGCCCAGATGCGACACCGGCGCTTCGGTGGGTGTCGGCTCGACCGTGATCGTCTTGAAATCCGCAAGCGGTAACATCTGTCACTCTCTCCGATGTCAGGCCCCCGGCCCGATAAGCGCCTGCACCCGCGCGGTGAAATCCTCGCCCCGCTTCTCGAAGTTCGGATATTGGTCGAAGCTGGCGGCCGCGGGGGCAAGCAGGACGACCTCGCCCGGCTCGGCCTCGGCCGCGGCGCGGGCGACGGCGCGGTCCATCGTCTCGCAAAGCTCGTGCGGGGTCTCGCCCAGCTGCAGCGCGAAGTCGCGGGCGGAATGGCCGATGAGATAGGCCTTGACCACCGGGCCGAGGAGCGGCCGGAGCGCGGCGATCCCGCCCTCTTTCCCCAGGCCCCCGGCGATCCAGCGGATGCGGGGGAAGGCCTGCAGCGCCTTGGCCGCGCTGTCGACATTGGTGGCCTTCGAGTCGTTGACGAAGCGCACCCCGCCCCTTTCGCCCACCAGCTGGCTGCGGTGCGGCAGGCCCGCGAAGCTGTGCAGCGCGCCCTCGATCAGCTTCGGCGCCAGGCCAAGCGCGCGGCAGGCGGCATAGGCGGCGCAGGCGTTCTGGTGGTTGTGCGCGCCGGGCAGACCCTTGACCTCGCGCAGGTCGATCGAGGCGACCTGGCGGCCCTTGCGCCATTCGGCGAGAAAGCCCTTGCGGGCGAAGACCGACCAGCCGAAATCCTCCAGCTTCGTGCCCGAGGAGATGCGGATCACCCGGTCGTCCTGCGGCCCCTGCCCCAGCTGCCCGGCCAGGAAACGGCCCTCGGCCTCGTCCACGCCGATCACCGCGCGGTCGGGGCCGCCGAGGGTGAAAAGCCGGGCCTTGGCGGCGAAATAGCCGCCCATGCCGCCGTGGCGGTCCAGGTGGTCGGGCGAGAGATTGGTGAAGACCGCGACATCGGGGGTCAGCGCGCGGGCAAGCTCGGTCTGGTACGAGGACAGTTCCAGCACGATGACCTCGCCATCCTGCGGTGGGGCGATGGAGAGGACGCCGGTACCGATGTTGCCCGCCATCTGCGTGGGCCGGCCGGCGACCTGGAGGATGTGGTGGATCAGCGCCGTCGTCGTGGACTTGCCGTTCGAGCCGGTGACCGCGATGACCTTGGGCGGGGTCTCCATCTCGGCCCAGCTGCTGTCGGCGGCGCTCTGGAAGAAGAGGCCGATGTCGTTGTCGACCGGGACCCCGGCCTGCAGCGCGCGGGCGATGACGGGATGCGGCGCGGGATAGAGATGCGGGATGCCGGGCGAGGTGACGAGGCAGGCCAGCCCCTCGAACGCGGTGTTCCGGGTCAGGTCGGTCAGGGTGAACCCCTCGGCCTCGGCCCCGGCGCGGGCCTCGGGGCTGTCGTCCCAGAGGAGCGGTTCGGCCCCCCCGGCGCGCAACGCGGCGGCGGTGGCAAGGCCCGACCGGCCCAGCCCCAGCACCGCCACCTTCGCGCCCCTGTAACCCTTGACCGGGATCATGCCTGCCCCCTGAATGCCCTGCGCATGGGATAGGTCAGGACGCGGCAAAGGGGAAGGCTACTCCTGCGACTTGTTCCATTCCGCAAGCCCCGTGGCGACGAGGTCGTACCATTCGCCGCTCTCGCGCATCTCGGCGATGCCGCGGTTGATCATTTCCATGTATTCCGCCGCGCGCGGGTTCTTCTTCGAGATCACGATGTGATGCGTGTTGAACGTGGCCAGCGCCGGGTTCAGCGCCACCTTGTCGGTCGCCCCCAGCGCCTCGAAATTCGCGGTCGAGGTCTCGATCTCGATCGAATAGAGGTCGACCTCACCCGCCAGCAGCATCTTGGCACATTCCATCGGCGTCTTGGGATGAAGGAAGGTCACCGTCGGCTCGGCCAGGCCCTCGACCTCGAGATCCGAGGTCGGCCAGCCTTCGGGACGGCAGATCCGGGCCCCGGCATAATCGCCGAAACTGCGGGCCTCGGCATATTTGCTGTCGATCAGCGTGTGGTAGGAATAGGCGACCTCGTAGATCGGCAGCGAGAAGTCGAACTCGGTGCACATCTTGACCGCGAATTCGCCCAGAAGGTCGATGCGCGAGCAATCGGGCCGCGACCAGGCGATCGACATGTCGAAGGCGTTGGTCGGCAGGAGCGTCTCGATATGCGAGCCCCAGTCGTCGACATAGTTGATGGTATAGTCGCGGTCGTTGCCGCCGCGCTGCATGGCGGTGGCGGCCATCTGCACATAGATCCCGCCGCCCGGCAGGCTTTGGTCGGTGAAGGGCTTCCAGTCGTTCGCGGTGACGAATTTCAGCTTGGGCGCATAGGGCCGGTCGGCCGAGCGGGTGGTTTCCTGCTTCTCGGTCTCGGCGGCGATGACGGCGGAAAGCTCGCTGTCGGCAGTGAGGCGGCCGTCCTCGCAGGGCAGGATCAGTTGCAGCCCGGCGGGGAGGTTGTTGAAATTCTGCCCCAGCGCGTCGCGGTTGGCGTTGAAGATCATCTGGTAGTTGTAGGAGCCATAGGCGGCATAGGCGATCTCGCCCAGGGTGTCCCCCTCCTGGACGGTATAGGTGGTGCATGCCTCCTGCGCGGCGGCGGAGAAGGGGGCGAGCGCGCCGAGCGCGATCAGGGCGGGGCGCAGGAACTTGCGGATGGCAGTCGGCATGGTGAACCCCCGGGATCGGTTTCTTGCAGGTAGGAGCCTTCAGGATTGGGCCATTACTGCTGCAAGTTTGTGGCAGAACCAAGGAAACTGCGGTCAGTGTTTCCGCTGGGGGAACTTTGATCACGCCGGGGTTGCGCGCCCGGGTGGGGTGGGTGATTCACCCACCCAATGCCTTCACCTGACCTTCAGCGTGGCCAGCCCGATCAGCGCCAGGATCACGCTGATGATCCAGAACCGGATCACGATCTGCGGCTCGGCCCAGCCCTTCTTCTCGAAATGGTGGTGGATCGGCGCCATCAGGAAGATGCGTTTCTTCGTGCGCTTGTAGTAGAGCACCTGGATGATCACGCTCAGCGCCTCGACCACGAAGAGGCCGCCGACGATGGCCAGCACGATCTCGTGCTTGGTGCAGACCGCGATCGCGCCCAGCGCGCCGCCCAGGGCCAGGCTGCCGGTATCGCCCATGAACACCGCCGCCGGGGGCGCGTTGTACCACAGGAAGCCGAGCCCGGCACCAAAAAGGGCGGCGGTGAAGACCAGAAGGTCGCCGGTGCCGGGTACGAAATGCACGCCTAGGTATTCGGTGAAGTTCGAGTTGCCGACCACATAGGCGATGATCCCCAGCGTGCCGCCCGCGATCATCACCGGCATGATCGCCAGCCCGTCCAGCCCGTCGGTCAGGTTCACCGCATTGGCCGCGCCGACGATCACCACCATGCCGAAGGGCACGAAGAAGATGCCAAGGTCGAGAAGCGCGTCCTTGAAGAAGGGGAAGGCCAGCTGGTCGGTCAGCGCGGCCGGATGGAACATCGAGGCCGCATAGCTGGCCAGCGCCGCGATCAGGAGGCCCAGCCCCATGCGCAGCTTGCCCGAGACGCCCTTGGTGTTCTGCTTCGTCACCTTGGCATAGTCGTCGGCGAAGCCGATCAGGCCGAAGGCCAGCGTCACCAGGATCACGATCCAGACGAAGGGATTGTCGAGCCGCGCCCAGAGCAGCGTCGAGACCATCAGCGCCGACAGGATCAGAAGCCCGCCCATCGTCGGCGTGCCCGCCTTGGACAGGTGGCTTTGCGGCCCGTCGTCGCGGATCGGCTGGCCCTTGCCCTGCTTGCGGCGCAAGAGGTCGATCAGCGGGCGGCCGAAGAGGAAGCCGAAGACCAGCGCGGTCACGAAGGCGCCGCCGGCCCGGACGGTGATGTAGCGGAACAGGTTGAAGATGCCGCCGCCGTCAGCGAATTCGGCCAGCCAGTAGAACATTTACGGGGTTCCTTCTTTCGGGGCTGCGGCCTGCCCCATTTTCCGCAGCGCGTCAACGACAAGGCTGACCTTCGATCCCTTGGAGCCCTTCACGAGCAGGATATCCCCCGCGTCGATCAGGCTGCGGGCGCGGGCCGCCAGTTCGGCCGCGCCTTCGGTCCATTCGCCGCGCATCTGGCGGGGCAAGGCCGCGTGCAGCGCCCGCATCCGGGGGCCGACGCAATGGATCAGATGGACCGCCGAAAGGCCGGGATGACGGGCGATGGCGGCGTGCAGCTCGGCCTCGGTCGGGCCCAGCTCCAGCATGTCGCCGAGGATGGCGATGCGCCGCCCGCCGCCGACCCGGCCGATCCCGTCGGTGGGTTTCGCGGCGATGAGCACGTCCAGCGCCGCCGCCATCGAGGCCGGGTTGGCGTTGAAGGCGTCGTCGATCAGGTCGAAGAAGGTCTCTTCCACCAGATCCAGCACGATCCTTTCGCGCTGGCCCCGGCCGGCGGGCGGGGCCCAGCGGCCGAGGTCATGCGCCGAGATCATCGGATCGGCCCCCAGCGCCTCGGCGGCGGCAAGGGCGCCCAGCGCATTCAGCGCGAAATGGCGACCGGGCGAGGCGACCTTGTAGAGGAGCGGCTCGCCCCGGCGGGTGGCGCGGCAGACGGTGGTCTCATCCACGATCCGCGCCTCGATCAGGCGGTAGTCGGCGGCCTCGGCGGCGCCGAAGGTGACAGGCTTGGCGCCCTGCGCCCCGGCCAGAAGGATCGGCGTGGTGGGCAGGTCGGCGTTGACGATCGCGGTGCCGCCGGGCTTGAGCCCCTGGAAGATCGCGGCCTTTTCGCGGGCGATCTCCTCGACGCTGGCGAAGGCCTCCAGATGCGCCGGCGCGACGGTGGTGACCAGCGCCACGTCCTGCCGCGCCAGCCGCGCCAGCGGCGCGATCTCGCCGGGGTGGTTCATGCCGATCTCGATCACGGCGAAATCGGCGTCGGCGGGCATCCGGGCCAGGGTCAGCGGCACGCCCCAATGGTTGTTGTAGCTGGCTTCCGCGGCATGGGTCCGGCCCTGCCCGGACAGGATCGCGCGCAGCATCTCCTTGGTCGAGGTCTTGCCGACCGAGCCGGTGATGCCGACGACCTTCGCCTTCGTCCGCGCGCGGGCAAAGGCCCCCATCGCCTCCAGCGCCCGCAGCACATCGGGGACGACCAGCAGCGGCGCGTCCGGGGCCAGGCCCTCGGGGATGCGGGAGACGAGGGCGGCCGCCGCCCCCTTCTCCAGCGCCTGCGCCACGAATTCATGCCCGTCGCGGAGGTCCTTCAGCGCGACGAAAAGGTCGCCGGGCTGCAGCGTGCGGGTGTCGATCGAGACGCCGGACGCCTGCCAGCCGGCGGTCGGGCGGCCCCCGGTGGCCTTGGCCGCCTCTGCTGAGGTCCAGAGGGTCATCGAGCGACCTCGGCGCAGGCGACCGGCGATTGCAGTGGGCGCTTCCCTCCCCCCTCGTGGGGGAGGGAGAGGGAGGGGGGGAGCGCCGCATTGCAGGCGCGGAACGCCAGGCGGGGAGCCCCCCACCCCCATCCCCACCCCACGAGGGGGAGGGGAGGCGCATCGCTCGGATCGTTCCTCATGGCCTCTCCCCGGGCAGCGCGGCGACGGCGACGCTGGCCTGTTCCACGTCATCAAAGGGATAGACATCGGTCCCGACCACCTGCCCGCTTTCATGGCCCTTGCCGGCGATCAGCAGGGCATCGCCCGGCAGCAGGGCATCCACCGCCCGCAGGATCGCCTCGGCCCGGTCGCCGACCTCATGCGCCTCGGGGCAGGCCGCCAGGATCGCTGCGCGGATCGAGGCGGGGTCCTCGGTACGGGGGTTGTCGTCGGTGACGTAGAGCACATCGGCATTGGCCTTCGCCGCCGCCCCCATCAGCGGGCGCTTGGTCCGATCCCGGTCGCCGCCCGCGCCGAAGACCACGACGATCCGGCCCATCACATGCGGGCGCAAGGCGCGCAGCGCGGTCTCCAGCGCATCCGGCGTATGGGCGTAATCGACATAGACCGCCGCCCCGTTCCTGCGGGTGGCGGCCAGTTGCATCCGGCCCCGCACCCCCGTCAGGCGCGGCAGCACGGCAAGCACCGCGTCGGGCGCATCGCCGGCGGCAATCGCCAGCCCTGCCGCCACGGCGACGTTCTCGGCCTGGAAGGCGCCGATCAGGTTCAGCCGGGTCTGGAACGCCCTGCCCTGCCAGAGGTAGCGCACCTCCTGCCCGGTCGCATCAGGCCGCGTCGCGGCGATCTGCAGGTCGGCCCCCGGCCCCTTGCCCACCGTCAGCACACGCAACCCGCGTGCCAGCGCAAGTTCCGCCATGTCGTCGCCGCGCGCGCCGTCGAGGTTGACCACGGCCACCCCGTCCTCGGGCAGGAGGCGGGTGAAAAGCTGGGCCTTGGCCTGGAAATAGGCCGCCATCGTGCCGTGATAGTCGAGGTGATCCTGCGTCAGGTTGGTGAAGCCCGCCGCGCAGAGCCGGACCCCGTCCAGCCGGCGCTGGTCGATCCCGTGCGAGGAGGCCTCCATCGCGGCATGGGTCACCCCGGCCGAAGCCGCCGCCGCCAGAAGCTTCTGCAATGCGATCGCATCCGGCGTGGTGTGGCTGGAGGGCGCGGACCATGCCCCCTCGATCCCGGTGGTGCCGATGTTGATCGCCTCGTGCCCCAGCGCGGCCCAGATCTGCCGGGTGAAGGTCGCGACGCTGGTCTTGCCGTTGGTGCCGGTCACCGCGACCATGCACTCCGGCTGCGGCCCGAACCAGAGCGCGGCCGCACAGGCCAGCGCGGCGCGGGGGTCCTCGGCCAGGACCAGGGCCGCGTCGCTGTCGGCCAGTTCTGCGGCCGCAAGCCGCGCCCCCTCGGCATCGGTCAGGATCGCGGCCGCGCCCTGTTCCAGCGCAGCGGGGATGAAGCGGGCGCCATGGGTCGCGCTGCCGGGCAGTGCTGCGAAAAGCATTCCCGCCCGGACCGCGCGGCTGTCCGCGGTCACGCCGGAAAGCGCCGGGTCGCGTCCGGCCCGGGCGGTCAGGCCCAGGTCCGATAACCGTATCGCGCGCGAAGTCATCCGCCGCCCCCTGTCAGTTGCTGGCGGCTGTTACCGCATCCGGAGCAGGGGGTTCAAGCTTGGGACGCAGCCCCATGAGCGGCGCGACGCGACGGATGATCTCGGAGGCGACGGGAACGGCGGTCCAGCCGGCGGTGCGGCGGGCCTGCGACAGCGTGGTGTCCATCGGCTCGTCCAGGGTCACGATCAGCACATATTGCGGGTTCGAGGCCGGAAACACCGAGGCGAAGGTGTTGACCACCTTGTCCTTGTAGTAGCCGCCGGTCTTCTTCGGCTTGTCCGCCGTCCCGGTCTTGCCCGCGACCTCGTAGCCCGGCACCTCGCCAAGGCTGGCGGTGCCTTCGGTCACCACACGGCGCAGCATGGTGACGGCATCATGGGCGGTCTTCTCGCTCATCACCCGGACGCCGGTGGTCGGCCCCTCGCGTTTCAGGAGCGTGGGCTTGATCATCACCCCGCCGTTGGCGATCGCCGCATAGGCGGCGGCCAGGTGCATCGGGCTGGCCGACATGCCGTGCCCGTAAGAGGTGGTAATGGTGACGATCTCGGGCCATTTCTTCGGGATCAGCGGCCGCGCGCCCGGCGCCTCGACCAGTTCCAGCGGCGTCGGCTCGAAGAAACCCAAAGATTTCAGGAAGGCCTGCTGGCGCAAGGGACCGATCATCAGCGCGATATGCGCCGTGCCGACGTTCGACGACTTGGCGATGACATCCGTCACCGACAGGAGCGGGCCATAGTTCTTGCCCTCGAACTCCTTGATCTTGTGCTTGCCCCAGACCATCGGCGCATTGGCGTCGACCATGGTGGCGGGCGTGACCAGGCCCAGTTCCATCGCCTGGGCCACGGCAAAGATCTTGAAGGTGGACCCCAACTCGTAGACCCCCTGCACCGCGCGGTTGAACAGCGGACTGTCGCCGGGTTCGGCGTTCTTGTCGACCAGGGGATTGGGCCGGTCGTTCGGATCGAAATTCGGCAAGGAGGCCAGGGCAAGGATCTCGCCGGTGCGCACGTCCATCAGGATCGCCGCCGCACCCTTGGCGTTCAGCATCTGCATCCCGGCGAAGAGGACCTCCTCGATCGTGGCCTGCAGCGAGAGGTCCAGCGAAAGCGTCAGCGCCCTGCCCGCCTGGGCCGGGTCGCGCAGCCGCGCGTCCAGCGCCTTCTCGACGCCCGCCGTGCCGATCACCTCGGCCGAATGCACGCCCTCGGCCCCGAAGGAAGTGCCGCCAAGGACATGCGCGGCCAGCGTGCCATTCGGATAAAGCCGCATCTCGCGCGGGCCGAAGAGAAGGCCGGGGTCGCCGATCTCGTGCACGAGCTGCATCTGTTCGGGGCTGAGGACCTTCTTGATCCAGACGAAGCTGCGCCCGTCGGTGAACCGCCGCTCCAGCGCCTTGGCGTCGAGGTCGGGGAAGATTTCGGCCAGCTTCACGGCCACGCCCTTGGGGTCCACCATGACCTTGGGATGCGCGTAAAGCGCGTGGGTGGTCATGTTGGTGGCCAGGATCCGGCCGTTGCGGTCGGTGATGTCGGCGCGTTGCGCGATGATCTCGGCGCCGGGGGCGGAGGCGCGCGGCTCCACCGGCTCGGTCGCGGCCATCAGGCCCATGCGGGCGCCGATCGCGCCGAAGGCGACGACAAAGCCCAGAGACAGGAGCAGCAGCCGGAACTCGGCGCGCGAGCGGGATTTCTCGCGCATCGCCTCGTGCCGCAGGCGCAGGTTCTCCTTCTCGATCTGGTCGGGGTTCAGCCCGTCCTCGCGGGCTTGCAGGATCCGGGCGAGCGGCCGCAGGGGCGTGCGCATCAAAGGCCCTCCTCGATCGGTTCGGGTGCCTGAATGTCCACCGGCATGTCGATCTCGGGCAGGGTCTGCCGCGGATAGGCGACCTGGGCCGCGGTACCGAACTGGCCCGGCTCCATCGGCAAAAGGCCGAGGCGGTCGAAGTTCACCGTCGCCAGTTCGCGCAACCGATCGGGACGGTTGAGGTAGGCCCATTCCGCGCGCTGGACCGACAGGGCCTCGCGCAGGCCGACGATCTGGCGTTGCAGGCCCGCCATCTCCTTCAGCGCGGCCTGGGTCGCATAGTTCTCGCGGTAGGCCCAGAAGCCCAGCGCGATCAGGGCGAGGAAGGAGAGGACATAAAGCACGGGGCGCATCAGCGGCGTCCTTTCGGTCGGATCTGCGGCACGCCGAGGTCGGCCGGGTCGATGGCTTGCGCGGGCGCGGCCGTACGCCGCGCGACGCGCAGCTTCGCCGACCGGGCGCGGGGGTTGCGGGCGATCTCGTCCTCGTCCGGGGCCACGGGCTTGCGGGTCACGAGGTCGAAGCGGGCCCTGGTGTCGGCCTTCGCCGGGGCATAGCGGTTGGCGTTCGCCTCATGGCCGCTGGCCAGCTGGAAGAACCGTTTCACGATCCGGTCCTCGAGGGAGTGGAAGGTGACGACGGCAAGCAGCCCACCGGGTTTCAGCGCGCGTTCGGCGGCGGCAAGCCCTTCGGCCAGTTCGGAAAACTCGGTGTTCACCGCAATGCGGATCGCCTGGAAGCTGCGGGTCGCGGGATGGCTTTGCCCCGGCTTCGGGCGAGGCAGACAGCGGGCGACGATCTCGGCCAGCCGCGCCGTGGTGGTGATCGGCTCGACGCTGCGGGCCGCGACGATGGCATGGGCGATCCGGCGCGAGGCGCGCTCCTCGCCGTAGTGATAGAGGATGTCGGCCAGCACGCTCTCATCGGTGGTGTTCACCAGATCGGCGGCGGAGGGGCCGGACTGGCTCATCCGCATGTCCAGGGGCCCGTCCTTCTGGAACGAGAATCCCCGCTCGGCCTGATCCAGTTGCATGGAGCTGACGCCAAGGTCGAGGACGACGCCATCCAGCGCCTCGCCCGCCAGCGTGTCGAGGTCCGAGAAGGTGCCCGCCACCAGCCGCAGCCGGTCGCCATGATCCGTGGCCCAGCCGGCCGCCATCTCCAGCGCCAGCGGATCGCGGTCGATGCCGATCACCCGATCCGCCCCGGCGGCCAGAAGCGCGCGGGTGTAGCCTCCTGCCCCCAGCGTCCCGTCCAGCCAGACGCCGGACACGGGAGAACATTCCCGCAGGATCGCGTCGATCAATACCGGGATATGGGGATCGTCGGAGGGGCGGCCTGGCAGCGGACCCGGCATGGCCTACCCCGTCCGCTTGTGCCGCCCGACAAGGGTCAGCGGGTCGATGTCGTCATCCTCGTCATCCTCGGCCAGCTCGGCGTCATAGACCTCGCGGCGATAGAGGCGGAAACGGTTGGTGAAGCCGGCGAAGGCGGCCTCGGCGTCCGAAGGCAGGTCGCCCGCAAAGCCCATCTTCTCGCGCACGCGCGGGGGCAGGACGATGCGGCCGTCGGCGTCGATCTCGACCATCACGGAGCGGCTGATCAGGTCGCGCTCGGCGCGGGTGCGCTCGGGCGAGCCCATCTCCATCGCCTCGATATCCTCGGCCAGCCGGTCGGCGCCGTGCTTGGAATAGCATTCGACGAAGGTCCGCGCCTTGCCGCCGTAGACCAGGTAGAGGCGCGCGCCGCCCTTCTCGCCCTTCTGGGGATCGTCGGAATTCAGGATGGCGCGGAAGGCGGCCGGGATCGAAACCCGGGCCTTGGCATCTACCTTCTGGTAGAACTCGCCTCTGAACGCCTCTGCCATGCCTTTCGGCCTTCCAAAATGTCCGTCGAGCCCGGGGCGATGGAATGAAAAAGGCGGATCGGGTTGCTGCCACTACCCGATCCGCCGCTGTCCCATCGCTGGGCGTCCAGCTACGCGCGCCACCTGGGGGAGATGTCTGCTCGCTCGCGCGCCGGATCTGTGTCGCCGATGAAAGGGGCTGCCTGTATGAAGGTGCCTTACGCCTTGGTTCGGGGTCTTTTAGCCGCCCCTGCCATTCACTGCCCATCGCATCGTCGTGAGCTCAAAGTGCATGGGATTACATGGGAACGCAAGGGAAAATTTGGGCGACCAGCCCTGCATCTTGTGCTGGCGGGGGGCCGGGTCCAGCATTTTGTATTGGATTTCGCTGCAAAGATCCAAGCTGTGGGAAGAACCTCCCAAGAACTCCGCTAGATATTGTGGATCGCTCACAGCGGATGACGGTCCCGTGATTTCCCGGAATTCGGGCCGAGGGGATGGAAGCCTCGGGCAAAAACCATGGTCATCCGCCGTTTCTGCCCGGAATCACCCGTCCCGACTAGTACTTTGCCCGGCCTTTCCCATGAAATCCCGGAGGCTGTGATTCGAAATCCCCAGTGGCCCCCGTCAGGCCGGACGGCCGAACAGAAGCCGCAGGTAGCGCTCCAGATGGTCGAACGCCTCACGCGCGGGGGCGGGATCGTCCAGCGCCTTGGCCAGCACGATGCCGCCCTGCACCGCGACCTGGACCATCCGGCCCAGGCTTTCGGCCGTCACCCCCGCCACCGGATGCGCGGCAAGCGCGGCGGCGAGGTGGGCGCGGACATGGTCGACGCCCGAGCGGATGCTGGCCGCCGCCGCCGCCCGGATCGGGGGCGAGCTTTCATACGCCTCCTGCACCGTTGTCCCGGCGACGCAGGAAAACTCGGGGATCGGCATCTCCAGAAGCTGGCGCCGCAGGTCGAGATAGGCCAGCACCCGGTCCAGCGGATCGGGCAGACTGTTGTAGGCATGGGCCGCGAACATCGCGCCGGTGGTTTCGGTCCAGTCCTCGATCAGGGCGACGCCCAGGGCCTCTTTCGACGGGAAATGGTGGAAGAAGGCGCCCTTGGTCACCCCGGCGGCGGCGCAGAGGTCGTCGACGCTGGTGGCCGCAAAGCCCTTGTGGCGAACCAGCGCGCGCGCGGCCACGCACCCCCCCCCGCCCCCCACGCCCCCGGGTACCCCGGCCCGTTACGGCACTGCCGCGCCTGTCGTCATGGCCCCTTGTCCCAGAGTGCGGGATCGGGTGTCAACACGGCCCATTTCAGCCCGAAGGGATCGGCCAGCAGGCCCCAGGTATCGCCCCAGAACTGCCGCTCATAGGGCGCGAGCACCGTGCAGCCTGCCGCGACCGCCCGGTCCCACCACATCTGCCCATCCGGCACGACCAGTTGCAGATGCCCGCGCGGCATCGGGCTGTCCGAGGCCCGGGTGCCCGACATGTCGCTGTAATCGGTCAGCATCAGCGCGCCGCCGTTGATCTCGAGCTGCAGGTGCATGAACTTGCCGGGTTCTCCCTCCATCGGCATCCGGCCGATGTCGCGGGCGGCGAAGGCCTTCTCGTAGAAGGCGGCCGCCGCGCCGCATTGGCCGGCAAGGCCGAGATACGGGATCACGCCCTGCATGATACGGTCGCCGGGCCGATAGCGTTGCTCTTGCGGAATGTCGCTCATCCTGGCCCCCTATGCCGCTGCGGCCTGGACGGCGGCCAGGTCGATCTTGCCCATCTGCATCACCGCCGCCAGCGCCCGCTCGGCCCGGGCGCGGTCGGGCTGCAGCATCAGGCGCGAGACCTCGGCCGGGACCACCTGCCAGGACAGACCATAGCGGTCCTTCAGCCAGCCGCAGGGGCCGTGGCTGCCCCCATCCGCGGCCAGCGCCTCCCATAGGCGGTCGGTCTCGGCCTGATCGGGGGTCTCGACCATGATCGAGACGCATTCGGAGAGCGGGAACGTCGGGCCCGCGTCGAGGATCTGGTAGGGCACGCCGCGCAGGATGAAATCCACCACCTCGAAATGCATGTTGCCATCGGGGCCCCCGTTGTCGCTGGCATAGAAGCCGGTGACGCGGCTGTCGGGGATCAGGGAACAGTAGAACTCGGCGGCCTCGCGGCCACGGCCGTTGAACCACAGGACGGTACGGATCGGTTGGGTCATCATCTGGTCCTCCTCTAACCACAATGATACCAACCAGTCGGTATGCATACAAACCAAAAGAAACCCCGGCAGCGGAAAGCTGCCGGGGCCGGGGCAGGTCAGGCCATGCCGCCGGCGATCAGGCGGCGGGCAAGGGCGCGATAGGGCTCGGCCAGCGGGCTGTCGGTCGCGGCGATGGGGGTGCCGCTGTCGCCGGCCACGCGCACGTCCAGCGCCAGCGGCAACTCGCCCAGGAAGGGCAGGTCCAGCTTCCTCGCCTCGGCCGCAACGCCGCCATGGCCGAAGATCGGGGTGACATGGCCGCAGTTCGGGCAGCAGAAGGTGGACATGTTCTCGATCAGGCCCAGGACCGGGGTCTTCAGCTTGGAGAACATGTCCAACGCCTTGCGCGCATCCAGCAGCGCCACGTCCTGCGGGGTGGAGACGACCAGCGCCCCGGTCAGCTGCGTGCGCTGCGCCAGCGTCAGCTGCACATCCCCCGTCCCCGGCGGCAGGTCGATGATCAGGATATCCAGCTTGCCCCAGGCCACCTGCCCCAGAAGCTGCTGCAGCGCCCCCATCAGCATCGGGCCGCGCCAGATCACGGCCTCGTTCTCCTTCAGCATCAGCCCGATCGACATCATGGTGACGCCATGCGCGACCAGAGGCTCGATGGTCTTGCCATCGGGAGAGGCGGGACGCTGGTTCACCCCCATCATCTTCGGCTGGCTCGGCCCGTGGATGTCGGCATCCAGCAGCCCGACCCGCCGCCCCTCCCGCGCCAGCGCCACGGCCAGGTTCGAGGCGACGGTGGATTTCCCCACGCCGCCCTTGCCGCTGGCGATGGCGATGATCCGGTCGATCCCCGAGATCCGCTGCGGCCCGCCCTGCTGCGGCGTCGGGTGCTGGCCGATCTTCAGGCTGGGCGGGGCAGCCTTTGGCGCCGGACCATGCGCCGTCATCACCACCTGGACCGAGGTCACGCCGGGCAGCGCCTTCAGCCGCGCCTCGGCCTCGGCCTGGACGGGGCCCAGCGTGCGGGCCTCGTCCGGCGTCGCCGCCTCGATCACGAAGCGGACCGCGCCGCCCTCGACCGACAGGGCGCGAATCAGGTCGCGTCCGACCAGGTCCCCCCCGCCGGGCAGCGGAACCCCCGCCAGAACCCGCGTCACCGCTTCCCGATCGAGTGCCATTGCATCCCCCGCCATCGAACTCCTGACCCTTATCGTCGTGATTATCGCGCAGAGAGGCAAGACCTGTTGACCAGTTGCTCAAAATTTCGGCGAAGGCATTAAAAAAGCATGAATATTTCGCGACGAGAGCCATGCGGATGCCGCATGGCAGCATTGCAGCCGGGGGCTATTGTGCAGTTGCAGCATAAGGTCCATCTTGCCCTCAACAGCGCAACAGAACGCCGCTGAAGCACTACAGAGGCTCATACGAGATGGCATACGTCAACAGCACCCGCGTCGCCCAGAAAGGTCTTCTCGACCGGCTGGCAGACCTCAAGGACCGCGTCCTGGCCGCGATCCAGGCCCGCAGGCTCTATGCCCAGACCGTGGCTGAACTGAACGCCCTGAGCGACCGCGACCTCGCGGATCTCGGCATCAGCCGGCTCGGCATCGTCGAAGTGGCGCGCGAGGCCGCCTTCGGCAAGTAAGGTTTCGTGAAGGCCCCCTCCTCCTCCCTGGGGCCTGTACGATCGGCGGCGATGCCCTCCTCCTCCCTGGCATCGCCGTCCCTTCCCTTCGGGGGCACCAGCCCCCAGAGATCCGGGTGACCCTCTCCTCCTCCCTTGGGTCATCTGGCGGCGGCGGCCCCTCTCCTCCTCCCTCGGGGTCGCCGCACAAACCATCCGGGCCGTCGTGGCCCAGAGATTGGATGCCCCCTCCTCCTCCCTGGGGCGTTCGATACCGCGGCAGCGCCCCTCCTCCTCCCGGGCGCTGCCGCCCCCATCCGGGGCCATGTGCCCCACCGGCTTCGGATGCCCTCTCCTCCTCCCTTGGGCATCTGGACCAGCGGCGGCCCCTCTCCTCCTCCCTCGGGGTCGCCGCCTCTCTCCCCCTTGCAGCCCTGTCCCCGCCACCGGATAGTCCCCCGAACGCGTTCGGGGGTGACATGCGGGTTTCGGTGATTTCGGCGGCGACGGTCGCGGCCCTTGTGGGTTACGCGGCCAGCGTGGCCATCGTGCTGGCCGCGGCCAACGCGCTGGGGGCGACGGAGGCGCAGGCGGCAAGCTGGCTGCTGGCGGTGTCGCTGGCCAAGGCGGCGGGCTCGGCCTTCCTCTCCTTCCGCTACCGGGTGCCGGTGGTGCTGGCCTGGTCCACTCCCGGCGCTGCGCTGATCGCCGCGACCGAGGGCATCACCCTGGCCGAGGGCGTGGGCGCCTTCATCGTCGCCGGCCTTCTGATCGCCGCCACCGGCCTGATCCGGCCGCTGGGCGCGCTGGTCGCGCGCATCCCCGACGGAATCGCGGCCGGGATGCTGGCGGGCGTGCTTCTGCCGTTCTGCCTGAAGGGCGCTGGCGCGGCCGAGGCTCTTCCCGCCGTGGTCCTGCCGATGATCGCGGTCTTTCTTCTGGTGCGGCTGCTCAACCCCGCTCTGGCGGTGCTGGCGGCCTTTGCCACCGGCATCCTGCTGGCGCTCGCCACGGGGGCGGATGTCTCGACCCTCGCCCTTGCCGCGCCGGTGCTGGAGCCGGTCGCCCCCGAGTTCCGGCTCTCGGTCCTGCTCGGCCTCGGGTTGCCGCTCTATCTTGTCACCATGGCCTCGCAGAACCTGCCCGGCTTCGCCACCCTGCGCGCGGCGGGATACGAGCCGCCGGTCACGCCGGCGCTGACGGTGACGGGGCTTCTGTCGGCGGTGACGGCCCCGTTCGGGGCGCATACGGTCAGCATGGCGGCGATCACGGCGGCGATCTGCCTGGGGCCGGACGTCCACCCCGAGAAGGAACGCCGCTGGATCGTGGGCCTGGCCTATGCCGGAGCCTGGGTGATTCTGGGGCTGCTGAGCCCTGCGGTGCTGCAACTGCTGGCCGCGCTGCCCGGCCCGATGGTGCTGGCGCTGGTGGCGCTGGCGCTGCTCTCGCCGCTGATGGGCGCGCTGACGGCGGGGTTCGCCCTGCCCGAACAGCGATTCGCGGCGGTGCTGACCCTGGCGGTCACCGCTTCGGGCGTCGCGGCCTTCGGCATCGGCGCGGCGTTCTGGGGGCTGGTGGCCGGAATCGGCGCGCAGGGGCTGGACCGGCTGAAATCCGGGCGCTGAACGATTTCCGAACGGAAATCGTGCCGAATTCCGTTCGGAATTCGGTTGCGCCTAGAAGGGAACGTCGTCCACCTGATCGGCCGGAATCACCCAGCGCGCGACGACCTTCTTCAGCCCGGCGCGGTCGAATTCCACGTCCAGCTTGTCGCCTTCGATCCCGACGATCTCGCCATAGCCGAATTTCTGGTGGAACACCCGGTCGCCCAGCACATAGGGCGACAGCGCCTCGGCGTCGATCACCACGTGCCGCGCTTCCACCGGCTGCCGGATCGGCCGATGCGACTGATTCTCCTGCATCCGCCGCCAGCCGGGCGAATTGTAGACATCGGCCTTGGACACCCGGTCCTCGAGGCTGGAGCCAAAGCCCACCTGTGCCGCCGCACCATAGCCGCCGCCGTAAAGGCCCGGCGCGGTCAGCACTTCGACATGGTCGGGCGGCAGCTCGTCGATGAAGCGCGAGGGAAGCTGGCTTTGCCACTGGCCATAGACCCGCCGGTTCGAGGCGAAGCTGATCGTGCACAACTCCTCGGCCCGGGTGATGCCGACATAGGCCAGACGCCGCTCCTCCTCCAGCCCCTTCACGCCCGATTCGTCCATGCTGCGCTGGCTGGGGAAAAGCCCATCCTCCCAGCCCGGCAGGAAGACCACCGGAAACTCCAGCCCCTTGGCGGCGTGGAGGGTCATGATCGTGACCTTTTCCTCCGCCCCTTCGGTGTCGTTGTCCATGATGAGGCTGACGTGTTCAAGGAAGCCCTGCAGGTTGTCGAACTGCTCCAGCGCCTTCACGAGTTCCTTCAGGTTGTCGAGCCGCCCCGGAGCCTCGGGCGTCTTGTCGTTCTGCCACATCTCGGTGTAGCCCGATTCGTCCAGGATCGTCTCGGCCAGCCGGATATGGTCGTATTCGGGGTGGAAGGTCGCGGCGTGCCAGCGGTCCACGCCTTCGACGAAGGCGCGAAGCTGCGCCGCCCCCTTGCCGGGGATCACGCCCTTGGCCAAGGCTTCCCGCGCGCCGTCCAGAAGCGGCACACCCGCCGCCCGCGCCAGCACGTTGATCTTCGATTGCGCCGTGTCACCCAGCCCTCGCTTCGGCAGGTTCACCACCCGTTCGAAGGCGAGGTCGTCGTCGGGCGAGACCGCAAGCCGGAAATAGGCCATCGCGTCGCGGATTTCCTGGCGTTCGTAGAAGCGCGGCCCACCGATCACGCGGTAGGGCAGGCCGATGGTCAGGAAACGGTCCTCGAAGGCGCGCATCTGGTGGCTGGCGCGAACGAGGATCGCCTGCCGGTTCAGGTCCACCGGCTCCATGCCCCTTGTGCCGCGCTGGATCGCCTCGATCTCCTCGCCGATCCAGCGCGCTTCCTCCTCGCCGTCCCAATGGCCGATGAGGCGGACTTTCTCGCCCAGGGCCCCGGCCGTCCACAGCGTCTTGCCCAGCCGTCCCGCGTTCTTTGCGATGAGCCCCGAAGCCGCCGCAAGGATATGGCCGGTCGAGCGGTAGTTCTGCTCCAGCCGGATCACCTGCGCGCTGGGGAAATCCTTCTCGAACCGCAGGATGTTGCCGACCTCTGCGCCGCGCCAGCCGTAGATCGACTGGTCGTCGTCGCCGACACAACAGATGTTCTTGTGCGCCTGTGCCAGGAGCCGCAGCCAGAGATACTGGGCGACGTTGGTGTCCTGGTATTCGTCGACGAGGATGTAGCGGAACCAGCGCTGATACTGTTGCAGTACGTCCGGGTAGTTCTGGAAAATCATCACGCAGTGCAGCAGGAGGTCGCCGAAATCGGTGGCGTTCAGTGTCTTCAGCCGGTCCTGATAGGCGGCGTAAAGCTCGGTCCCCCGGTTGTTGTAGGCGGAAGCTTCGGACGACGGCACCTTCTCCGGCGTCCAGGCGCGGTTTTTCCAGCCGTCGATCAGCCCAGCCAGCATCCGGGCGGGCCAGCGCTTCTCGTCGATGTTCGCCGCCAGCACCAGCTGCTTTAACAGCCGAAGCTGGTCGTCGGTGTCGAGAATGGTGAAGTTCGGCTTCAGACCCACCAGCTCGGCATGCCGCCGCAGGATCTTGACCGATATGGCGTGGAAAGTGCCCATCCACTGGAGGCCGTGGTCGCGCAAGAGGTGTTGCAGCACAAAAGGCGTGCGATGAAGTCGGTCCTTCATCTCCCGCGCCGCCTTATTTGTGAATGTCACCGCAAGGATCTCGCGTGAAGTGCACTTACCCAAGGTGAGCAGGTGCGCTACTCGCGCCATAAGTGCTTTCGTCTTGCCGGTGCCCGCGCCTGCCAGCATTAGCACCGGGCCGTCCAAAGCTTCTACAGCCGCACGCTGGGCTGAATTAAGATCATTCAAATAGTCAAAGTTTTGCGCAGCCTGCGCGCGCCCCGCCATCGCCCGCTGCGACAGCGGCACCGGGGCGGCGGCAGCCGCGAATGCCTCGTCTTCATCCCATCCGTTCATCCCGCCAGTATATACGCATCCCCGGCCGGGGAAAGGCCCGCGTTCACCGATTGTTCAGGCCCCGCATCCCGTCGCAGGGCCGCGCCGAAACCACGCAGCGGCGGACTGTCGCATTTCTGTCGGAAAACGGCGGCAAACCCCCTTGTGCTGCACCGCAGCGCCCCTAATCTGCCCCCGTTCTGCCCCGGGGAGGCCGCCAATGCCTGAGTTCAAGAAGATCCTGATCGCCAACCGCGGCGAGATCGCCATCCGCGTGATGCGTGCCGCGAACGAGCTTGGGAAACGCACCGTCGCGGTCTATGCCGAAGAGGACAAGCTGGGCCTGCACCGCTTCAAGGCCGACGAGGCCTATCGCATCGGCGAGGGCCTGTCGCCGGTGGGCGCCTATCTCTCGATCCCCGAGATCATCCGGGTCGCCAAGATGGCGGGCGCGGATGCGGTGCACCCGGGCTATGGCCTTCTCTCCGAGAACCCGGATTTCGTCGAGGCCTGCGACCAGGCCGGAATCACCTTCATCGGTCCGCAGGCCGAGACGATGCGCGCCCTCGGCGACAAGGCCAGCGCCCGGCGCGTCGCGGTGGCGGCGGGCGTGCCCGTCATCCCGGCGACCGAGGTGCTGGGCGACGACATGGCGAAGATCAAGAAACAGGCCAAAGAGATCGGCTATCCCTTGATGCTCAAGGCCAGCTGGGGCGGCGGCGGGCGCGGGATGCGTCCGATCCTCTCCGAGGACGAGCTCGAGGCCAAGGTGCGCGAGGGCCGGCGCGAGGCCGAGGCCGCCTTCGGCAATGGCGAGGGCTACCTGGAAAAGATGATCCTGCGCGCCCGCCATGTCGAGGTGCAGATCCTCGGCGACAAGGCCGGCAACGTCTGGCACCTGTGGGAGCGGGACTGCACCGTGCAGCGCCGCAACCAGAAGGTGGTCGAACGCGCCCCCGCGCCCTACCTCACGCAGGAACAGCGCGAGGAAGTCTGCGAGATGGCCAAGCGCATCTGTTCCCATGTGAACTACGAATGCGCCGGCACCGTCGAATTCCTGATGGATATGGACGAGGGCAAGTTCTACTTCATCGAGGTGAACCCCCGCGTCCAGGTCGAACACACCGTCACCGAGGAGGTGACCGGCATCGACATCGTCCAGGCCCAGATCCTGATCGAGGAAGGCAAGACCCTGCCCGAGGCGACGGGCGTCGCCTCCCAGGCGGAGGTGAAGCTGAACGGCCATGCGCTGCAGTGCCGCGTCACCACCGAGGACCCGCTGAACAACTTCATCCCGGATTATGGCCGCCTGACCGCCTATCGCTCGGCCACCGGCAACGGCATCCGGCTGGACGGCGGCACCGCCTATGCCGGCTCGGTCATCACGCGCTACTATGACTCGCTGCTGGTGAAGGTCACCGCCCATGCCCAGACGCCCGAGAAGGCGATCAGCCGGATGGACCGCGCGCTGCGCGAATTCCGCATCCGCGGCGTGGCCACGAACATCGAGTTCGTGATCAACCTCCTGAAGCACCCGACCTTCCTGGACGACACCTACACGACCAAGTTCATCGACACGACGCCCGAGCTCTTCAACTTCAAGCGCCGCAAGGACCGGGCGACCAAGATCCTGACCTATATCGCCGACATCACGGTGAACGGTCACCCCGAGACGGCGGGCCGCGCCCTGCCCCCGGCCGAGGCCCGCGCGCCGAAGCCCCCGGCGCTGAAGGCCGAACCCGCCTATGGCACGCGCAACCTCCTGGAACAGAAGGGCCCGCAGGCCGTCGCCGACTGGATGAAGGCGCAGACCAAGGTCCTTCTCACCGACACCAC
This sequence comes from Tabrizicola soli, assembly GCF_015999335.1. GTDB lineage: Bacteria > Pseudomonadota > Alphaproteobacteria > Rhodobacterales > Rhodobacteraceae > Tabrizicola > Tabrizicola soli. The sequence goes on from NZ_JAEACP010000002.1 coordinate 137,761, forward strand.
GATGCGCGACGGGCACCAGTCCCTGCTGGCCACCCGGATGCGGTCCTTCGACATGATCCGCGTGGCGCCCGCCTATGCCGCGAACCTGCCGCAGCTCTTCTCGGTCGAGTGCTGGGGCGGGGCCACCTTCGACGTGGCCTACCGCTTCCTGCAGGAATGCCCCTGGCAGCGGCTGCGCGACCTGCGCGCCGCCATGCCGAACCTGATGACGCAGATGCTGCTGCGCGCCTCGAACGGGGTGGGCTACACGAACTACCCCGACAACGTGGTGCAGGCCTTCGTGAAACAGGCCGCAGCCTCGGGCGTGGACGTGTTCCGCGTCTTCGACAGCCTGAACTGGGTCGAGAACATGCGCGTCGCGATGGACGCCGTGGTCGAGGCCGGCAAGGTCTGCGAGGGCACGATCTGCTATACCGGCGACCTGCTCGATCCGTCGCGGCCGAAGTACGACCTGAAATACTACGTTGCCATGGGCAAGGAACTGAAGGCCGCCGGCGCGCATGTGCTGGGGCTGAAGGACATGGCGGGCCTTCTGAAACCCGCCGCCGCCCGCGTGCTGGTCAAGGCGCTGAAGCAGGAGGTGGGCCTGCCAATCCACTTCCACACCCATGACACCTCGGGCGCGGGGGCGGCGACGATCCTGGCCGCCTGCGACGCGGGCGTGGATGCGGTGGACGCGGCGATGGACGCCTTCTCGGGCGGGACCTCGCAGCCCTGCCTGGGATCGATCGTCGAGGCGCTGCGCCATACCGAACGCGACACCGGCCTTGATATCGCCGCGATCCGCGAGGTCTCGAACTACTGGGAAGGCGTGCGCAAGCAATACGCCGCCTTCGAATCGGGCCTGCCCGCCCCGGCCTCCGAGGTCTACCTGCACGAGATGCCGGGCGGCCAGTTCACCAACCTCAAGGCCCAGGCCCGCAGCCTCGGCCTCGAGGAACGCTGGCACGAGGTGGCGCAGGCCTATGCCGATGCGAACCGGATGTTCGGCGACATCGTGAAGGTCACGCCCTCGTCCAAGGTCGTGGGCGACATGGCGCTGATGATGGTCGCGCAGGGCCTGACCCGTGCCCAGGTCGAGGATCCGGCCGTGGACGTGGCCTTCCCCGATTCGGTGGTGGACATGCTGAAGGGCAACCTCGGCCAACCGCCGGGCGGCTGGCCGGACGGGATCCTGAAGAAGGTGCTGAAGGGCGACAAGCCGATCAGCGAGCGTCCCGGCGCCTCGCTCGCCCCGGTGAACCTCGACGCCGCGCGGCAGAAGCTCGCGGCCGAGATGAAGGCCGGCGCGGAAGAGGCCGAGGATGCCCAGGTCGATGAAGAGGACCTGAACGGCTATCTGATGTATCCCAAGGTCTTCATGGACTATCGCGCCCGGCACCGGATCTATGGCCCGGTGCGGGTCCTGCCGACACGGACCTTCTTCTACGGGATGCAACCCGGCGACGAGATCAGCGCCGAGATCGACCCAGGCAAGACGCTGGAAATCCGCCTGCAGGCGGTCAGCGAGACCACGGACGAAGGCGAGGTCCGCGTCTTCTTCGAGCTGAACGGCCAGCCCCGGGTGATCCGGGTGCCGAACCGTGCGGTGAAGGCAAAGACGGCGGCGCGGCCCAAGGCGGCCGAGGGCAACCCGGCCCATGTCGGCGCGCCGATGCCGGGCTCCATCGCCTCGGTCGCGGTGTCGGTGGGGCAGAAGGTGCGCGCGGGCGACCTCTTGCTGACGATCGAGGCGATGAAGATGGAAACCGGCCTTCACGCCGACCGCGAGGCGCTGGTGAAGGCGATCCATGTCCATCCCGGCGCGCAGATCGAGGCGAAGGACCTGCTGGTCGAACTGGAGTGAATGCGTAGGGTGGGTGTTTCACCCACCCCACCTGCCGGGTTCCGGCTCAGAAACGGTCGAAGAAGTTGCGGACTTCCCGCTCGGCCTCATCCCGGGTGCGGCCGTACCGCTCCTGGATCAGGCCCGACAGCTTGTCCTTGTGCCCCTCGGCGATGTCGAGCTCGTCATCGGTCAGCTTGCCCCACATGACCTTGGCCTCGCCCTTGATCTGCTTCCACTTGCCTGCGATCTGGTCGTTGTTCATCTCGCGTCTCCTTTGCTGCGCGCCGCGACCTTGCGGCACCATGCCAGACTGACGCGCGCGCCCCACCCCCGGTTCCGGCCCTTGCCCCCGCTCGGCGGCATCCGGCCAAAGGAAAGGGGCCGCCCCTCTCGGGACGGCCCCTCGTCCGATCAACCGGATGTGGCTCAGGCGGCGAAGGCGCCGGCGTCCACAGCGGCTTTCAGCTCTTCGGCCGACAGTTCGCCCGAAGCGTCGGTGTCGGCGGCCTTGAAGGTCTCTTCGGTCACGGCGGCGTAGACAGCCTGGACTTCGGCCAGCGAGAAGGTGCCGTTAGCGTCAGTGTCGACAACTTCCGCAGCCGGAGCGGCGTCTTCAGCGAAAGCGGCGACGGCGGTCAGGGCCGAAGCGGCCAGAACGAGAGCGAACTTCTTCATTTACTTTCTCCAGAATGCGGCAACGCAGCGAAGTGCGGCCGCGCAAGAAGGCCCGATGCCTTCGCGGCGCAAGTTATTAGGATCATTGCCAGATACCAGACTGTTGCAATATCTTCACGCCGGTTTTACCGCCGCATTTCTCCCATTGACGCTGCGCGCGCACTGATGCTGGTGGGCAGATTGCCCTTTCACAAACCGCCCCTCCGACGCCTGAGTCGCAGAAATTTTCGCAGCCGACGCACTTTTCCCCTTGCGGCCATCTGCAGGTCTTTATACATCCCCCCTCGTCCAGACCGGCGCGGGCGTAGCTCAGGGGTAGAGCATAACCTTGCCAAGGTTAGGGTCGTGAGTTCGAATCTCATCGCCCGCTCCAGTCGGACCAGCCAGAGGGCGCCCAACCGGGCGCCCTTTTGCTTTCCCGCAGGTCTTGCCGCAGCCCGCCCAAGGGTTTACCAGCCATCTGGCAACCGCCGGAGATTGCCGATGCGCCAGGCCGAGATCACCCGCACCACCACCGAGACCGCGATCACGGTCAGGGTCGACCTCGACGGCACCGGCCGGCATGACTGCCAGACGGGCGTGGGCTTCTTCGATCACATGCTGGACCAGCTTGCCCGGCACAGCCTGATCGACCTGACGGTGCGCGCGAAGGGCGACCTGCACATCGACGACCACCACACGGTCGAGGATGTGGGCATCGCCCTCGGCCAGGCTCTGGCCAAGGCGCTTGGCGACAAGCGCGGCATCCGCCGCTATGGCCATTTCCGCCTCGCGATGGACGACGCCCAGATCGCCTGCGCGCTCGACCTCTCGGCCCGGCCCTTCCTGATCTGGACCGTCGATTTCCCGACCCCGAAGATCGGCACCTTCGACACCGAACTGGTGCGCGAGTTCTTCCAGGCCCTCTCCACCCATGGCGGCATCACGCTGCATGTGGACCGGCTGCATGGCTTCAACAGCCACCACATCGCCGAGGCCGCGTTCAAATCCGTCGCCCGCGCCCTGCGCGAGGCGGTCGAGACCGATCCCCGCCTTGGCGACGCGCTTCCCTCGACCAAGGGCGCCCTGTGACGGCCGCGCAAATCTTTTCGAAAAGATTTGCAAGAATTTTCGAAAATTCTTGCAGCACCCAGAGACCAGACCGATGCCCCTGACCGCCCTCGTCGACTATGATTCCGGCAACCTGCACTCCGCCGAAAAGGCCTTCCAGCGCATGGCGGCCGAGGTGGGCGGCGGCGAGATCCTCGTGACCTCCCGGCCCGAGGACGTGGCCCGCGCCGACCGCATCGTCCTGCCGGGCGACGGCGCCTTCCCCGCCTGCCGCGCGGCGCTCGGCGCCCATGGCGGGCTGTTCGAGGCGATCGAGGAAGCCGTCGTCCGCAAGGCCCGCCCCTTTCTCGGCATCTGCGTCGGCATGCAGATGCTGGCAAGCCGCGGCCACGAATACCGCCTGACCGAGGGCTTCGGCTGGGTCCCCGGCGACGTGGTCAGGATCGAACCCGCCGACCGCGCGCTCAAGGTCCCGCATATGGGCTGGAACGACCTGATCCTGGACCGGCCGCACCCGGTTCTGGAAGGTATCGAAACCGGCGACCACGCCTATTTCGTCCATTCCTACCATTTCCGCGCCACCGACCCCGGGCATCTCCTAGCCCATTGCGACTATGGCGGGCCGATCACCGCCATCGTCGGCCGCGACAACATCGTCGGCACCCAGTTCCACCCCGAAAAGAGCCAGGCCGCAGGCCTGCGCCTGATCGGCAACTTCCTGCGCTGGACGCCGTGACCGGGACGCTGGCGCAGCATCTGGCCGAGATTGCGGCCGAGATGGCAGCGCGCAGCGAACGGGGCCGCGTGGCCGACTACATCCCCGAGCTTGCCGCCGTCGACCCGGACCAGTTCGGCATCTCGGTCTGCCTGGCCGACGGAACCCAACTCTCGGCCGGGGACAGCGCCACGGCTTTCTCGATCCAGTCGATCTCCAAGGTCTTCGGCCTGGCCATCGCGCTTGGCCGCCTTGGCGACCAGCTCTGGACCCGCGTCCGGCGCGAGCCTTCGGGCCTCGCCTTCAACTCGATCCTCCAGCTCGAGAACGAGGGCGGCATCCCGCGCAACCCCTTCGTCAACGCCGGCGCCATCGTGACCACCGACGCCGCCCTGGGCAAGCGCCCGCCGCGCGAATACCTGGCCGAGCTTCTCGGCTTCGTCCGCGCCGCCGCCGGGGCCGACGACATCCACATCGACCGCAAGGTCGCCCGCTCGGAAACCGAGACCGGCCACCGCAATTTCGCTATGGCGCATTTCCTGAAGGCGCAGGGCAACCTGACGAACCCGCCCGACCACGTCCTCGGCGCCTATTTCCACCAATGCGCCATCGCCATGACGGTGGAGCAGCTGGCCCGCGCTGGCCGCTTCCTGGCCGGGATCCAGCACCTGATCGCGCCCGAGCGCGTGCGCCGGATCAACGCGCTGATGCTGACCTGCGGCCATTACGACGGTTCGGGCGAGTTCGCCTTCCGCGTCGGCCTGCCCGGCAAGTCCGGCGTCGGCGGCGGCATCCTGGCCATCGCCCCCGGCCGCGCCTCGGTCGCGGTCTGGTCGCCGGGGCTGAACGCACAGGGCAATTCCAGGCTGGGCACCGAGGCGCTGGAGATGCTGGCGCGGCGCACCGGCTGGTCGATCTTCGGCTAGGCCTCCCACAGCCGGGGCTCGGCGAATTCCACCGAATTCCCGGCCGGATCGCGCAGGTAAAGCGAGCGTGCCCCGTTCGGCCAGTCGAACTCGGCCTCCACCGTCAGGCCCGCAGCGCCGAACCGCTCGCGCCAGGCCGCGATTTCCTCCCGGCTGGCGGAAAAGCACACATGCCCCGGCCCCCGCGCGCCATGCACCGGCACCGGCAGCGCGGGATTGCCGGACGGATGCTCGGTCGCGTCCGGGTCGAAGACCAGCAGCACTCCCTGCCCCACCCGGAAGAACACATGCCGCCCCGGGACCTTCACGATCACCGGCAGGCCCAGGAGCCCGCCATAGAACGCCTCCGCCGCGCCAAGGTCGGCGGCATAGATCGCGGTCTCCAGGATGGCTTGCGGCTGCATCCCCCCAGCCTGCGCCCCCGGCCCCCGAAGGTCAACGGCCCCGCGTCCGCTCGATCAGCGCCAGCCCGCCCAGGATCAGCGCCAGCCCCGCCAGATGCCGCGCCTCCAGCCGCTCGTCCAGCACCAGCCAGCCCAGGCCCGCCGCCGAGAACGGGATCAGGAAGGTGACCAGCGAGATCGCCGTCGCCCCGGCCCGCGCAAGGATGCGGAAGTAGATGAGATAGGCCAGCGCCGTGGACAACCACGCCAGCCCCAGCACCGCCGCGACCGGCACGGCACCCGGCCAGGGCAGCGCCCAGGGCCGGTCCAGCGCCAGCCAGATCGGGGTCAGCATCACCGTGCTCGCCGTCACCAGCCCCGCCGCGGTTTGCAGGGGCGTCACCCCTGCCCTCCGGAACCGCCGCCCCCAGACCCCGGCCAGGGCATAGAACAGCGCCGCCACCAGGCAGGCCAGCATCGCCGGCAGCGCCCCGCCCAGATCCTCGCCCGCCATCATCGCCAGCACCCCGGCGAACCCGAGCCCCACGCCCGCCGCCTTCATCGGCGACAAGCGTTCATCCTGCGTCGCCAGATGCGCCACCAGCACGGTGAACAAGGGCGTCGTCGCATTGAGAACCGAGGCCAGCGCCCCGGTGATCTGCCCCTGCGCCAGCACGAAAAGGCTGAACGGCACCAGGTTGTTCAGCACTCCCATCACCGCCAGCGCGCCCCAGACCCGCCGGGGTGGCATCCCCTGGCCCGAAAGCCTTGCCGCCAGCACCAGAAGCACCGCCGCCAGCGCCACCCGGCCCCAGACGATGCTGACCGGCGGCAAGCCGGCCAGGGCCAGTTCGTTGAACAAGAAGGACCCGCCCCAAAGCAGGGACAAGCTCCACAGAAGTATCCAGTCGATCGCGCGCATGGCGCCTTGATGCCAGAAGCCGCGCGCCGCCGCGACCCGGAGCTTGCGGCTATTTCACCCGCACCCAGGTCCCGCCGTCGCGGCAGATCCCCAGCATGCAGCCCCTGACCTTCAGGCTGTCCCCCGCCAGCATCATGTCGCCGCCATAGGTCTTGTCCCGGTCCGGCGACCAGATCTTGCCGTCGTCATAAAGCCCGTCCGGATAGGCCACCATATCCCAGACGATGCGCTTGCCGACATTCGGGCTCTCGATCTCCTCGCCCGCGCCGTCGAAGGCACAGACGAGCGTGCCGCAATAGGCCGGGCCGCAGGGCCTGATCTCGACATGGCCGAAATTGCCGTTGTCGTCCTTCCGGGTCTGCCAGACCCCCTCGACCGGATCGGCGGCCGCCGTCCCGGCCAGCAGCGCCAGACCTGCGGCAAAAGCGAAAGCCTTCATGTTGCATCCTCCTCGCAATCTCCCTGCCCGCGACCTTGCGCCACCTGCAAAACCGATCAAGCGTGACGTCGGGTCGCGTCTGGCGGCTTTTCATTCCCCGCGCCCCATGCCAAAGACCGCCCGACCGAAAGCGGAGAGGCTGTCATGATCCTTTACCCGGCCATCGACCTGAAGGACGGCCAGTGCGTCCGGCTCCTGCGCGGCGAGATGTCGGCCGCCACCGTCTTCGGCGACGACCCCGCCGCCCAGGCGCTGAAGTTCCAGGCCGCGGGCTGCGCGTGGCTCCACCTCGTCGACCTGAACGGCGCCTTCGCCGGCCAGCCGGTGAACGCCGCCGCCGTGGAGTCCATCCTGAAGGCCGTTCGCGTGCCCGCCCAGCTCGGCGGCGGCATCCGCGACATGGCGACGATCTCCATGTGGCTGGAAAAGGGGCTTTCCCGCGTGATCCTCGGCACCGTGGCGGTGGAAGACCCCGCCCTGGTGCGCGAGGCCGCCCGCGCCTTCCCCGGCAAGGTCGCCGTGGGCATCGACGCCCGCAAGGGCCGCGTCGCCACGAAGGGCTGGGCCGAGGAGACCGATGTGATGGCCACCGACCTCGCCCGCTCGTTCGAGGACGCGGGCGTCGCCGCGATCATCTACACCGACATCGACCGCGACGGCGCGATGCAGGGCCCGAACATCGAGGCGACCGAGGCGCTCGCCCGCGCCGTGTCGATCCCGGTGATCGCCTCCGGCGGCGTCTCCCGCATGGCGGACCTCCTCGCGCTGCGCGACACCCGGGTCATCGCCGGCGCCATCTCCGGCCGCGCGCTCTACGACGGGGCGATCGACCTGGCCGAGGCGCTGCAGGCTCTCGCGACCTGACCCCCCGGGCCGCTCTGGCTCGCGACGCGCAACCCGCACATTCACCTGTTCATAAATATCCCACGGGGGTTCGGGGGTGTGAAACCCCCGACGGCCCGAGGAGGAGGCGAAGCCCGACGACGAGACAAGGGCTTGCGCGGAACGCGCTCGTTCTGCAAACCGCTCCCACCCGCGACTCCTTTCCAGAAGCTTAACGCCCACATCCAACCCCTTGATTTTCTGTCCGTCGAAATTGCGCCACGCGTGGCGCTGCCCCCCCCAATCCCGCTTGCCTTTCCCGCCCCCACGCGGCATTCCTGCCCCATGCTGAAGACCCGCATCATCCCCTGCCTCGACGTGGCCGACGGTCGCGTGGTGAAAGGCGTGAATTTCGTCGACCTGATCGACGCCGGCGACCCGGTCGAGGCTGCGAAGGCCTACGACGCCGCCGGTGCGGACGAGCTGTGCTTCCTCGACATCATGGCGACCGAGGACAACCGGGCCACGATGCTCGACCTCGTGACCCGCACTGCCGAGCAGTGCTTCATGCCCCTTACCGTCGGCGGCGGGGTGCGGACGCCCGAGGATGTGCGCAAGCTTCTTCTTGCGGGGGCCGACAAGGTCAGCTTCAACTCCGCCGCCGTGGCCGACCCCGAGGTGGTGGCCCGCGCCGCCGACCGTTTCGGCAGCCAGTGCATCGTGGTGGCCATCGACGCCAAGACCGTCTCGCCCGGCAAATGGGAGATCTTCACCCACGGCGGCCGCCGCGCCACCGGAATCGACGCGGTCGACTTCGCCCGCACCGTCGCCGCGAAGGGGGCGGGAGAGATCCTGCTGACCTCGATGGACCGCGACGGCACGAAACAGGGTTTCAACATCCCCCTCACCCGCGCCATCGCGGACGCTGTCGACATTCCCGTCATCGCCAGCGGAGGCGTCGGCACGCTGGACCACCTGGTCGAGGGGATCACCGAGGGCCACGCCTCGGCCGTCCTCGCCGCCTCGATCTTCCACTTCGGCACCTTCACCATCGGCCAGGCCAAGGCCCACATGGCCGCCGCCGGCATCCCCGTGAGGCTGACGTGAGCCTGGAAGCCCTCGCCGCCACCATCGCCGCCCGCAAGGGGGCCGACCCGGAAACCTCCTGGACCGCCAAGCTTCTTGCCAAGGGGCCGGAGAAATGCGCCGAGAAGTTCGGGGAAGAGGCGGTCGAGGCGATCATCGAGGCCGTCAAGGGCGACCGCGCCCGTCTGACGGCCGAGGCCGCGGATGTGCTTTACCACCTCCTCGTCATGCTCGCCGCGCGCGACGTGACCCTTGGCGACGTGCTGGCGGAACTCGACCGCCGCGAAGGCACCTCGGGGATTGCCGAAAAAGCCGGACGCTGACCGATTTCTTCGAAGAAATCGGACCGGAGCCTTCAAGGCTCCGACCCGGAATTTTTGAAAATTCCGGCGCTACAGCCCCAGCCGCGGGATCTCGATCGCCGGGCAGCGGTCCATCACCGCCCTGAGCCCCGCCGCCCTGGCCCGCGCGGCCGCCGCCTCGTCCACCACGCCCAGTTGCATCCAGACCACTTTGGCTCCGGCTGCGATCGCCTGATCCACCACGCCGCCCGCTTCCTCGCTGCGGCGGAAGATGTCCACCATGTCGACCGGCCCCGCCTCGGACAGGCTGGCCACCACCGTCTCGCCCAGTGCCGTCTGGCCTGCCTGGCCGGGGTTGACCGGAATCACCCGGTACCCACGCGCCTTCAGGAAGGCCGCGACCCGGTGGCTTGGCCGGTCGGGTTTCGGCGACCAGCCCACCAGCGCGATGGTCTTGGTCGAGGTCAGGATCTCGCGGATCTCGGAATCGGTCGGCATGATACCCCCTGAAAGAAAAAGGGTGCCAAGGGATCACCCCAGGCACCCAGTCGCGGAACGAGGGACAGTGAAGTCAAGGACGGGGTTCCGGTCCCGTGCCTCCTTACTGTCATTTAGGAATCTGAACGCCCGGTTAAAGGCCCGTCGCAGAGTCGTGATCATCCCCGCGTCGCGGCGTATAGCGATACGGCGGCGGCGTTCGAGACGTTGAGGCTGCCGAAGGCCCCGGCAAAGGGGATGCGGGCCAGCACGTCGCAGGTCTCGCGCGTCCTTTCCCGCAGCCCGGGCCCTTCCGCGCCGAGGACAAGGGCGATCGGCCTGCCGTTCGCGCCCGCCACCGCCTGATCCAGCGTCACCGGAGCCTCGCCGTCCAGCCCGATCAGGGTGAAGCCCATGTCGCGCAGCGCCTCCATCGCCTCGGCCAGGTTCGTCACCTTCAGATAGGGCTGCCGCTCCAGCGCGCCGCTTGCGGTCTTGGCCAGCGCCCCGGTCTCGGGCGCCGAATGATGCTTCGGCGCGATCACGGCGCGCGCGCCGAACACCTCGGCCGAGCGCAGGATCGCACCGACGTTATGCGGGTCCGTCACCCGGTCGAGAAGGACCACCAGCGGCAGCCCCTCGCCCGCCGCACAGACATCGGCGAACCTGCCCCAGTTCAAGGGCTTCACCTCGACCGCCGCACCCTGGTGGACCGAGCCTTCGTCGATCGGCACGTCGAAGCGGCGCGGCTCGACCACTTCCGGGGTCATCCCCGAGGCCGCAACCGCCGCCTCCAGCTTATCGAGCGCGTTCTTAGTCAGCACCAGGCGCAGCTTCTCGCGCTTCGGATTCATCAGCGCGTCGCGCACCGCATGGAGGCCGAAAAGCCAGACGGTCTCCCGCGCCTCGCGCCGCTCGCCGCGTTCCTTCTCGACCACCCAGGCCGGTTTCTTTCCACCCGCCGCCATGTCCCGACCCCATGAAAACCAGCCGGGACCTTTGCGCGGGCCCGCCCCCCGATGCAAGCCGAAAACTTGCCTGACCACCCTTGACGCCCCCCTCCCCCTTGGGTAGACCCACCCCCGGCGGGCGACGAGCTGCAAGGTGCGGCAGGGGACTGTAACTCCCCCGGGGCGACCCACGCCTGGTTCGATTCCAGGGTCGCCCACCATTCCATCCGAATGGTGTACTACAGTTCCGGCCCCGCTCCACGGGCCTTGCGTGGGCGCAAGTGCTTTAGCCGTCCGGGCTCGGCAGCGGTACCGCCAGGTCGTAAAGCCAATTGAAGACAAAGGCATAGACCAGGTAGAAACCGGCCAGCGAGACGTCCATCAGGAAAGCTTCCCACAGCGGCACCGCCAGATACCAGGCGATGAACGGGACCAGGAGAATCAGTAGTCCGGCCTCGAACAGCACCGCATGGGCGGCCCGAAGGCGCAGCGATTTCTTTAGGCCGAGGCCGAGGCGGAGCAGTGCAAGGTCGAAGACCAAGTTGTAGCCATAGGTCCACAGCATCGCCAGCGCGGTGCTGACCAGGGCCACCACACCGAAATGTCCGACATCCACGTCGAAGACCGATCCGCCCAGGGGCGCGACCAGGACCAGCGCGATCAGTTCGAACAGGATCGCGTGGCGCAGGCGGTCGCGCGGGCTTCGCATCTGCACCTTGCCGGCCATGACTCCTGCCCCCAGCGACGGGTCCGTCCCGCCGTCCGGTACCCTAGCCCTTGCGGCCGGGGCCGCAAGCCCGCTGCGCTTCCTCTTGCGGCGCGGCCTCCGGAATGCGACACCCTCGGTCACACTACGGGGTCCGCCATGTCTTTCTCCATCCAATTCACCCATGCCATCACCCGCCGCCCGGCGGCCTCGATCACGCGCGGCCTGCGCGCGGTGGATACCGGCAACCCCGACCTCGCGCTGATGCAGGCGCACCACGACAGCTATATCGCCACCCTGCGCGAGACCGGGGCCACGGTGATCGAACTGCCGCCCCTGGACGCCTATCCCGACAGCGTCTTCGTCGAGGATACCGCGCTTTGCCTGCCGCAGGGCGCTGTCGTCATGCGCCCCGGCGCGCCCTCGCGGCTGGGCGAGGCGGCGGAAATGGCCCCGCATCTGCACGCGCTTTACGGCGAGGTGGTCGGGATCACCGGCGCGGAGAGCTTCATCGAGGGCGGCGACATCCTGGTCACCGAACGCGAGATCCTCGTCGGCCGCTCGGCGCGCACCAATGCCGCGGGCATCGCCGAGCTGGCGCGGCTGGTCGCCCCCTGGGGCCACGAGCTGCGCGAGGTCCACACGCCCCCCGGTGTGCTGCATTTCAAGACCGACTGCTCGCTCCTTGACGTGGACACGATCCTGTCCACCACGCGCCTCTCGGCCTCGGGCTGCTTCGATGGCTACCGGGTGATCGACGTCGCCGAAGGCGAGGAGGCGGCGGCCAACACGATCCGCTTCAACGACCTGGTGCTGATGCCGGCAGGCTTCCCCCGCACCCGCGACGCCATCGCGGCGGCGGGCTATACCGTGCGCGAGATCGGCAATTCGGAATGCGCCAAGCTGGACGGCGGGATGTCCTGCCTGTCGCTGCGGTTCACCCCGCGGAAATGAGCTTCAACATCCTCGCCGTCGGGCAGGCCGGGCGGCTGGAGTTCGAGGCGATCGTGCTCGCGGCCTCGCTGCGCCATTCCGATCCCGGTTTTTCGGGCAGGCTTTTCATCGCCGAGCCGCAGCCGGGCGGCAAATGGCCGGGTGACCCGCGCCTGTCGGACCGCGCCCGGGCGATCCTGACCGGGCTTGGCGCCGAGATCCTGCCCTTTGAGGCGCGGGCCTTCGGCGCCGACTATCCCCAGGGCAACAAGATCGAGGCGCTGCCGGCCCTGCCCGAGGCGCCGTTCCTCTTCCTGGACACCGATACGCTGATCACCGGGCCGGTCTCGGGCATCGCCTTCGACGTCTCCCGCCCCTCGGCCTCGATGCGGCGCGAGAACACCTGGCCGGGGGTGGAGCTTTACGGCCCCACCCCGAGCCAGACCTGGAAATCGCTTTACGACCGCTTCGGCCTGGACTTCGACAGCTCGCTCGACCCGAGCCAGCCCGAGGACTACTGGCAGCGTTTCCTCTACTTCAACGCGGGCTGGTTCTTCCACGAAAGCCCATCCCGCTTCGGCGGCCGTTTCCTCGCTTGGGCGAGAGAGATCCGCGACAACCCGCCTGCGGAACTGGTCTGCCAGGAGCTATTCCCCTGGTTGGACCAGATCACCCTGCCGTTGGTGATCCATTCCTTCGGCGGCGGCCGTCCGGGGCCGGAGCTGGCCGCGCTGGATGGCGCCGCCACCTGTCATTATCGCACCCTGCCGCTCCTCTATGCGCGGGAAAGCGACCGCGCTGTCGCGGTGCTGGAGGAGGTCGCCCGCGACAAGGCGCTGCGCCCCGCCTTGCGCGACTGGGAGGCGCTGCGGGTGATGGTCTACCAGAACCGGGGCCGCAAGGTGCGCGCGCTCTTCGACCGCGACCGCCTGCCGCACCGCGAGCAGGCGATCCGCAACACGCTGAAACGCGAGGGCTTCTGGCTGCGCTAGGCTCAGCTGCCCGGAACCACGCAATCGGCCGCATCCAGCTTCTGCACCGGATCGCTCGGGCCGCACTGGTCGCCCCCGACCGGATACTGCCCGGTCTCCGCGCAGGCCGTCAGGCCAAGGAGCGCCGCAAGAAGTCCGATCGTCACAATCCCTTTCATCGCCACCCTCCGACCCATCCGAATTGCCCGCCCAGACTGCCCCGCCCGGCACACCGCCGCCTTGACGCAAATCAACCGCCCGGCAGCGTAGGGTGCGCTACAGCGCACCTCGGACGGCAGCCGGAAGGATTTCCCTCCGATCCCCCGCAGCAAGCCATTGATTTCCCTATCATCATCCTTCACGACCCGCCCCCGTTGCGCCTGCCCGCATCCTTGCATACCCTGCCGCCAGATACGGGAGGACCCCATGACCGACAGACCCCTTGGCTTCGAAACCCTCGCCATCCACGCTGGCGCCGAGCCCGACCCCGCCACCGGGGCCCGGCAGATTCCGATCTACCAGACCACGGCCTATGTCTTCCGCGACGCCGAACACGCGGCCAGGCTGTTCAACCTGCAGGAAGTCGGCAACATCTATTCCCGCCTGACCAATCCCACCGTCTCGGCGCTGGCGAACCGGGTCTGCGCGCTGGAAGGCGGGGCCGGCGCCATCGCCTGCTCCTCGGGCCATGCGGCGCAGATCATGGCGCTGTTCCCGCTGATGCAGCCGGGGCGCAACGTCGTCGCCTCGACCCGGCTTTACGGCGGCACGATCCAGCAGTTCTCGAACACGATCCGCAAGTTCGGCTGGTCGGCGAAATTCGTCGACTTCGACGATCCCAAGGCGATCGAGGCCGCGATCGACGGCGACACCCGCGCGCTGTTCTGCGAGACGATCTGCAACCCCGGCGGCGCGATCTCGGACATTCCCGCCATCGCCCGCGTGGCGAACCAGGCCGGCATCCCGCTGATCGTCGACAACACCACCGCCAGCCCCTACCTCTGCCGCCCGATCGAGCTGGGCGCGACCATCGTCGTGCACTCGGCCACCAAATACCTGACCGGCAACGGCACCGTCACCGGCGGGATCATCGTCGATTCGGGCAAGTTCGACTGGTCGGCCTCGGACAAGTTCCCCTCGCTTTCGCAGCCCGAGCCGGCCTATCACGGCCTTGTCTTCCATCCGACGCTGGGCGGCATGGCCTATACCTTCCACTCCATCGCCATCGGCCTGCGCGACCTCGGCATGACGATGAACCCGCAGGGCGCGCATTACACGCTGATGGGGATCGAGACGCTGGCGCTCCGGATGCAGCGCCATGTCGAGAACGCGAAGATCGTGGCCGAGTGGCTGGAGCAGGATCCGCGCGTCGGCTCGGTCACCTGGCCGGGGCTGAAATCCTCGCCCTACTACCATCTGGCGCAGAAGATCACGCCCAAGGGGCCGGGCGCGCTGTTCACCTTCACGGTGAAGGGCGGGTATGAGGCCTGCGTCAAGCTGATCGACAACGTGAAGCTGTTCAGCCACGTCGCGAACCTGGGCGACACCCGCAGCCTGATCATCCATCCGGCCTCGACCACCCACCGGCAACTGTCCGAAGAGGCGCAGATCAAGGCCGGCGCCGCGCCGGATTCGGTGCGGCTCTCGATCGGGATCGAGAATGTCGAGGACATCATCGCCGATCTCGATCAGGCGCTGTCCAAGGCCTGAACCCCGCAGCACGGAGGTCAGCCCCCCGGGGCGGCCTCCAGCGGCGGCAGGGCGATGACGCCCTTCGGCAGCGGCGCAAGCCAGGCGACCTCGGCCGTCAGCCTGACCGGCGCCGCCTCGGACCAGTCCACCGCAAGGCGCTGGATCCGGCAGAACAGTCCCTCCTCGGGGCAGGCGGCCTGCGCCTGGACAAGGGCGGCGGCAAGCGCGGCCTCGGGGGATTCCGTGCCCTCGGCGCCGGGGTCGAGGTCCAGGGTCCGGCGGGCTCCGGTCAGGACATGGGTGCCGAGGTCCGGCAGTTCCTCGGCCTCGGGCTTCAGGCGGAACACCAGTTCGATACGGAACCGCGCCGTGCCCTGCAGCGGATCGACGCTGCCCGCCTCGACCCGCGCCCGGTTCACCGCGCAATCGGCGGCCAGGGTGGAGGTCATTTCCTTGCACAGCATCTCGGCCAGCATCGGGGCGCGGATGTCGGCCAGAACCTGCAGATAGGGCGCATCGGGCAGTTTCTCGCCCTGGACCAGCAGCTCGGCCAGGCGCGCATCGCGCAGGATGGTGACCGTCCGGGCCGGCATGAAGCGATCCTGCCGCAGGAAGGCCAGCGCCTCGTCCTGTGGCACCAGCCCGCCCGAGGGCGAGATCAGCCAGCCCTGCCGAGGCATCCCCGGCGGCGGCGGCGGCAGCTCGGCCTCGGCGCGCGGCGGGGGAGAGCGGAAATGCTTCCAGCCGGCCGTGCCGAAGCCCACGGCCATCAGCAGCAGGCCGGATGCGATCAACAGGCGCGGCATCAGAAGCTTGCCCCCTGCCGAAGGTAGTCCAGATCGCCAAAGGCGAAGGTCAGGGCAATGGCCTTCACCCGCGCCGCGAAATTCTCGCCCTTGCCGGCCTGGCCGCGGATCTCGAAGAACTGGTCCTGGGTCGTGCGGATCTTCGCACCGTTGACCGGGGCATAGCCGGCCTTCGGGTCCTCGGCCCCCGGAACCGGACCGACCAGCGAGATCGTGCCCCGGTCGAAGCCGATCCGGCTGGAGGAGGCCGTCACCCCGAAGACATCCAGGAACCAGCGGTCATAGGCCCCGTCCGATGTGCCCTCGGGCCCATAGGCCGGATGGATGCCGCAGCTTGCCAGGCCCGAGTCCAGGATGACCTCGACCGGCACCACCGGGTCCAGGTTGGCGATACCGGCCTGGGTGCCGCCCAGCAGGATCACCCGCTCGATCCGGGCGCCGGGGGCGAGGTGCAGGTTCCACATCCGGTTGCCCGCGCCCGTCTCGAGGACCAGATAGACCGGGGCCGAGGTTTCGGTCACCGCGACGTCATAGGCCTCATAGGCGGGACCGGAGAGGTCCAGCATCGCGGCATTTCCGGTCTGGCGGTAGTGATCGGCCAGACGCTGCACCCCGGCGGCAAGGTCGCTGTCGTTGTAGGTGGACAGCGCCAACCCGATCCCGCTGGCCCCGGCTGTGACATGTCCGAAATGCGTCCCCTCCTGCGGCGGAGTCGGGCGGCAACCCATGATCGGACGGATCGTGGTGACCTCGGCCGGGATGTCGGCTCCGGCCTGCGTGGTATAACCGGCCACCACATCCCCGATGAAGACCGGCCGGTTGCCGGCCCCCGCCGCGATCGGCCCCATGGCGCGCAGGCCGCCGGCGTCCTCCTCCAGGAAATCCTGCGGCAGCTGGCCCGTGCGGCCATGGGCCCCGAAGACGCCCGCGCTTTCCAGATAGTCCAGCGCCCTCGGAGGCAGGATCCGCTCCAGCGGGCCGGGCCCGCCCAGCACCAGAGCCACCGCCGCAAGCGCGGCAGCGCCCAGGATGGCCAAGCTGATCCGACGCACCATTAACCCCGCTCCTGCCACCTTCCGGCGCTGTCTTGCGGAAAACTTGGGCAAAATCAGGCCGAAACGGCGGTGCAGTTGCGGTTTCGGCCCGATCCTGTCACTCGGCGATCTCGTAGAAGATCGTGACCGAGGCCGCCACGTCCATCGCGCCCGCCGCCACCGGCACCGGGGCCGCCGCAAGCTCGGCCTTGTACATCGGCACCGGCCCGCCCTCCGGCGCGCCCTCGCTTATCGAGAGGATGCGGCCCAGCTTCACCCCCGCCGCCGCGGCCAGAAGCTCGGCCCGTGCGCGGGCATCGGCCACCGCCTCCTTGCGCGCCTCGTCCAGAAGCGGCTCGGGATCGGCAAAGCCGAAGCTCAGTCCGTTCAGCGTGTTGGCCCCGTCCTGCACCGCCGCGTCCAGCACCGGGCCCAGCCCCGCCAGATCCCGGATCGTCACCGTCAGCAGGTTCGCCGCGACATAGCCCGAGATCGTCGGCGTGCCGCTGTCATAGCCGGTCCAGTTCGGATTGACCGACAGGTTCGAGGTCTGCATGTCCCGCGCCTCGACGCCGGCCGCGGCCAGCCGGGCCATCACCGCCTCCATCGCGGCGGAATTGGCGGCCAGCGCGGCCACCGCCGTCTCGCCCTGCGTGGTCACTCCGATCGAGAGGGTGGCGACGTCGGGGGCCGCCTCGACCGTGCCGGTGCCGGTGACGTTGATCATCGGCACCCGCGCCTCCTCGGCCATGGCGGTGGCCGCGAGCGGCAGGGCAAGGGCGGCTGCAAGGGCGAGGGCAGAGAGTTGGCGCATCGGGTTTCTCCTTGGTTCGACGCAGGTTTTCGGTTTTGTGACGTCGCAGGCAAGCCGATCCTTGGCCCTTTTCCTTTCTTTCGGCGAAAAGCTGCTGTAGTTCTGCGCCACGCCCGCGCGGCAAGTTCCCGCGCTTTCATTTTCCGTGCTAGACCCGCCGCATGAAACCGACTTTCGCACTTGATCTCACCCGCGACGTCGTGGGCCTTCTGCACCGGACGCCGAAAGGCTGGCTCCCGCTCGGCGAGGTGGCCTTCGACGCCCCCGACCTGGACGAGGCGCTGGCCTATCTGCGCAAGACTGCGCTCGGTCTATCTCCGATGGGAATGGCCACCAAGATCGTCCTGCCCAACAGCCAGATCCTCTACACCGAGGTCAACGCCCCCGGCCCCAGCCGCGACGAGAAGCGCCGCCAGATCGCCGCCGCGCTCGAGGGGCGGACGCCCTATGGCGTGGACGACTTGCTGTTCGACTGGTCCGGCAAGGGCGCGACCGTGAAGGTCGCCGTCGTGGCGCGCGAGACCCTGGAGGAGGCCGAGGGCTTCGCGACCCGACACCGGCTGAACCCGGTCGGCTTCGTCGCGATCCCCGAGGATGGCACCTTCGTGGGCGAGCCTTTCTTCGGCCAGACCGCCGCCGCCGCCGACATCCTTGCCGAAGGCGAGACGGTCGAGAAGGACCGCGAGCCGGTCTCGATCCTGCAACGCGACCTGCCCGCCGCCCCTCCCCCGGCGCACGCGCCTGCCGCCGCCGAAGCGCCTCCCGTGGCCGAGGCTCCGCCCGTGGTGGAGGAGCCTGCCGCCCCGCCGGCCGAAGCCGCGATTGCCGCGGACGACAGCCCGTCCGATCTGGACGAGGCGCGGACCACCGACCAGCCGCCCGCACCGGACCTGCCCGAGACCCCCGCGCCCGAGACTCCCGTACCCGAGGCAGAGCCGGTCGTCGAAGACCTCGCCCGGCCGGAACCCGTCCGCCAGCCCGAGCCCGTGTCCAAGCCCGCGCCGGCCGCAGAACCCGTCGCGGCAATGCCCGCGCCGCCCGCCGCCCCGGAAGCTGCAACGCCGCGCGTTGACGAGGTCGAGGAAGCCCCCTTCGCCGAGGTGGCCGACGAGGACACGCCCCCCGCGCCGCCCCCGGTGGTGCCGAAGCCCAGCGTGACCGCGCCGGAGCTGGAGGATGAAATCCCCCCCGCCCCGCCCTCGGCGGCGCTGATGGCCTTTGCCAGCCGCCGCTCCGGGACCCAGGGCGCGGCGCCCTCCTCCGCCCCGCCGGTCGCCGCCCCGCCCCGTGGGGCCGAGGCCACGCTGCGCCCCGGGGCCGTGCCGCCGGCGGCCAGCCGGCCCGCGCCCGCCACCAAGGGCTTTCAGGGCCTGGTCACCGCCCCCACGATTCCCGGCACCCGCAGCAAGCCGAAGCTGAAGCCCGGCACCGAGATCCCGCGTCCGGCGATGCCCGGCCCGGTGACGGTGAAATCGCCCACGCGCCCCGGCGGAACCTTCGGCGCGGCAGCCCCCGCACGCGGCCGGACTGGGACCATGCTTGCCGTTCTGGTGGCCCTGCTCCTCTTGTTTCTCGCGGTGATCGCGGCTTTGACCTCGCTCTATCGCGTGGGCAGCGACAGCACCCAGTCCGAGGCGATCACAGTGGTGGAGGGCGATGGCGTCGAAGCCGGTATCGACGACGAGATGCTGGCCGACATGCAGGACCCCGAGGGTCAGACGGCTCCGCTGGCGGAAGCGGCCGATGCCGCCCCGGAGGCCGACCCCGCTGCGGTGAACCTGGCCCTGGAAGAAGCCGTGCCGGAAGCTGCCCCCGAGGCGGCCGCGACGGTTGTTGCCGAACCCGCACCCGAGACCGCCGTCGCGACCGAGGTGGCGGCGGCCGACGCCCCGGCCGAGGATCAGGACGAGATCTTCCTCTCCGCCATGGACGCGCCGCCGCCGGCGCTGGATGCCCTGGCCCTGCCCGCCCCGGTCGACCGGGCCGACGCTGCCCCCGCGCCCACGATGCCGCCCCCGGCCTTCGGCACCGTCTACCAGTTCGATGCGAACGGCCTTCTGAAGCCCACGAAGGAGGGGATCGTCAGCCCCGAAGGCGTGTTCCTGATCGCGGGCAAGCCGCCGCGCCTGCCGCCCTCGCGCAGCGAAGCCGCCGCCGCCCAGGCCGCCGCCGCGCAACCCGCGCCGGCCGCTCCCGCCACCGCCGCCGATGCCTCGCTGGTGACCGCCACCGAAACGGCCGAGCCTGCGACTGCCCCCGCCTATGCCGACCCGGCGCTCGCCGAATTCCGCCCCCGCCCCCGGCCCGAGACGCTGGTTCCCCCCGCCAACGGCAATGGAGCCGCGCTCACGCCCGATCCGGCCGCGGCGGCGGAATTCGCCGGTCGCCGCCCCCTGCCCCGCCCCGAGACCGTTCTTGCTGCGGCCGCCGCCGCCAAGCCGGCCGACCTTGGCGCACAAGGCGCCTCGCTTGCCGCCCAGGCCGAGGCGAACCTGGCCGCAGCCGAGGCGCTGGAGACGCGGAATCCTTCCATCGTCGCCATCTCGATGCGCCCTGCAGCCCGGCCGAAGGACTTCGCCGGCGCGGTCGAGGCCGCCGTCGCCGCCGCCGTGCGCGCGCCCGAACCGCAGGAAGTCGCCGCCGCCGCTCCGGCCCCGGAGGCCAAGCCCGAGGAACTGGACGAGGCGGACGAGCCCGAGACCGCCAGCGCGGCTCCCTCGATCCCGACCAAGGCCAGCGTGGCCAAGCAGGCGACCTTTGCCGATGCGATCAACCTGTCGAAGCTGAACCTGATCGGGACCTACGGCACCGACTCGCGCCGGTATGCGCTGATCCGGCAGTCGAACGGGCGCTACAAGAAGGTCACGGTGGGCGACAAGATCGACGGAGGGACGATCAAGGCGATCACCGAGACCGAGGTCCGCTACCAGAAGGGCGGTCGGCTGCTCAGCCTGAAGCTGCCCCGGGCGTGAGCGCCACGCGGGCAGGCAAGCCGTCTCGTTTCAAATCAACGGGTTGACGATGCACATTTACCTTTCGTCAGGGAATGGCCCCGCCTCCGGACCCGCTCGTCGATGACTTCGTCGCTCCTCGCCGCCCGGCGACGAGGAGACGAAGTCGAACGAGGAGCGTCCGGTCAGGAACCGGCCGCGACCCCGGCCTCGGCGAAGGTCGCCATGCCGGAATGGCAGGCGACCGCGCCCTGCACCACCCCGATCGCCAGCGCCGCACCGGACCCTTCGCCCAGACGCAGGCCAAGCGACAGGAGCGGCTCTTTCCCCAGCCGCTCCAGCAGGCGGGGATGCGCGCCCTCGGCCGATTGATGCCCGGCGATGCAATGGTCAAGCGCGCCGGGCACCGACCGTTCCAGCACCGCAGCCGCGGCGCAGACGACGAAACCGTCGAGAATCACCGGCACCCGGTGCATCCGCGCGGCGAGGATCGCGCCGGTCATCGCCGCCAGTTCGCGCCCGCCGAGGCAGCGCAGGACCTCGAGCGGATCGCCCAGAACCGCGGCGTGGCGCGCCAAACCGGCGGCGACGGCGGCCTCTTTCCGGCCAAGTCCCGCATCGTCCACCCCGGTGCCGCGCCCGGCCCAGCCCGTGCCGCCGTAAAGCGCCGCGGCCAGCGCGGCGGCGACGGTGGTATTGCCGATCCCCATCTCGCCCGCAACGAACAGGTCAGCCTCGGGATCGACGGCGCCGTAGCCCGCGCGCAGCGCCGCGACGACCTCGGCCTCGGTCATCGCGGGGCCTTGGGTGAAATCGGCGGTCGGACGCTCCAGTTCCAGCGGGACGACATCCAGCTTCGCGCCAAACGCCTTCGCCAGCTGGTTGATCGCCGCCCCGCCATGGGCGAAGTTCGCCACCATCTGCACCGTGACCTCGGGCGGGAAGGCCGAGACCCCCTGCGCGGTGACGCCATGATTTCCCGCGAAGATCACGATCTGCGGCCGGCCGGCATGCGGCTTGTCGGTGCCCTGCCAGCCCGCCAGCCAGAGCGCCACCTGCTCGAGTCGCCCAAGCGCGCCGGGCGGCTTGGTCAACTGGCCGTTCCGCGCCCCGGCCCCGGCCAGCGCCGCCGCGTCGGGCGTGGGAAGGCGGTCGAGGAGGCTGCGAAATTCGGCGAGGGTCTGGAACGGCATCATCTACTCCCGATTGATCCTGAGACGGCTTGGGGCTACCCCATGGCCCAAGGCAGGGCCAGCCGGGATGTGCCGCTTTGGGCCTGCTTCGCGACATGGCGTCGGATTGCCGCAGGGTGAACTGGGGGAAGTGGAATGTGGGATGATCTTGCCTCGGGCTTTGCGCTGCTGACGCGGCTGCCGATGCCGGAGCACCGGGGGACGGGCGCGGCCTCGGCCTGGGCCTGGCCGCTGGTCGGCGCGACGCTGGGGGCGCTGGCCGCCGCGCTGGCGGGGATCGCGCTGTGGCTGGGCTTCACGCCGGGGGTCACGGCGGCCATGGTGCTGGCGCTGGGGGCGATCCTGACCGGGGGCCTGCATGAGGACGGCCTGTCGGATACGGCCGACGGGTTGTTCGGCGGCTGGACGCGCGAGCGGCGGCTGGAAATCATGAAGGACAGCCGGGTCGGAAGCTACGGCGTGCTGGCGCTGCTGCTGGTCACCCTGGCGCGCTGGTCGGCGCTGGTGACGATCCTCACCGCCGGAGAGATCTGGGCGCTGGTCGCGGTGGGCGCGCTGGCGCGGTCGCCGATGGCGGCGCTGATGGCGGGCCTGCCGAATGCGCGCGGCACCGGGCTGAGTCATGCGACCGGCCGCCCGCCGCGGGACCGGGTGCTGGCCGGGATCGGGATCGCGGTGCTGATCGCGCTGATCTTCACCGGGGGCACCGCGCTGCCCATGGCGGCGCTGGTGGTGCTGGCCTCGCTGTGGCTGGCGCGGCTGGCGCTGCGGCGGATCGGCGGGCAGACCGGCGATATCCTGGGCGCGGCGGAGCAACTGGCCGAGGTGGCCTGCCTGGCCGTCCTTGCCGCCAGCGCGGGGTAAGTCTGCGTTCCGCGCGCATCCGAAGCTCTGGCATTTGCGCCTGCGCCGCGATACATCGGCGGAACCAGACGCAGGATGCCGCCCATGTCAGATTACTCCGACGCCATTTCCTCGATCGAGGACATCATCGAGGATGCCCGCAACGGGCGGATGTTCATCCTCGTCGATCACGAGGACCGCGAGAACGAGGGCGACCTGGTGATCCCGGCGCAGATGTGCACGCCCCATGCGATCAACTTCATGGCGACGCATGGCCGGGGCCTGATCTGCCTGGCGATGCCGAAGGAACGGATCGACGCCCTGGGCCTGCCGCTGATGAGCCCGAAGAACTCCAGCCGGCACGAGACGGCCTTCACGCTCTCGATCGAGGCGCGCGAGGGGGTGACGACCGGGATCTCGGCCGCCGACCGGGCGCGGACGGTCTCGGTCGCGATCGACCCGACCAAGGGCGCGGCCGACATCGCGACGCCGGGCCACATCTTCCCGCTGCGCGCCCGCGAGGGCGGCGTCCTGATCCGCGCGGGCCATACCGAGGCGGCGGTCGACGTCAGCCGCCTGGCCGGGCTGAACCCCTCGGGCGTGATCTGCGAGATCATGAACGACGACGGCACCATGGCGCGGCTGCCGGACCTGATCACCTTCGCCCAGAAGCACGGGCTGAAGATCGGCACGATCAGCGACCTGATCGCCTATCGCCGCCGGCATGACAACCTGATCACGGAAAAGGCGGTGAAGTCGGTCGCCTCGGCGCATGGCGGCGACTGGCTGATGCGGGTCTTTGCCGACGAGACCCATGGCGACGAGCATATCGTGCTGTCGAAGGGCGATCTTGCCGCCCCCGGCCCGGTGCTGGTGCGGGTCCATGCGCTGAACCCGCTGGAGGATGTGCTGGGCGTGGGCGGCGGCGGCGAGTTGCCGGCGGCGATGCGGATCATCGCGGCCGAGGGGCGCGGGGTGGTGGTGCTGCTGCGCGACACGACGATGAAGATGGTCACGCCGGGCGAACATTCGCCGCAGACGCTGCGGCAATATGGCGTGGGGGCGCAGATCCTCTCCGCGCTGGGGCTGTCGTCGATCACGCTGGTGACGAATTCCGCCGCGCCGAAGTTCGTGGGGCTGGAGGCCTACGGGCTGACGATCGCGGGCACCCGCCCGATCAAGGAGTAATCCCATGGCCGGGACCGAGACGCATTACACGCTGCCGCTGCCCGGGTTCGACAAGCCGGTGAAGCTTCTGATCGTGGTGGCGCCCTATTACAGGGACATCGCCGACAACCTTATCGCGGGCGCGCGTGCGGTGGGCGCGGCCTGCGGGGCCGAGGTCGACCTGGTCGAGGTCCCCGGCGCGCTGGAGGTGCCCTCGGCCATCGCCATGGCGCAAAGGCTGGCGGAATATGACGGCTATGTCGCGCTCGGCTGCGTGATCCGGGGCGAGACGACGCATTACGACACGGTCTGCAACGATTCCTCCCGCGCGCTCAGCCTTCTGGGCCTGCAGGGGGCCTGCATCGGCAACGGCATCCTGACGGTCGAGAACCGGGCCCAGGCCGAGGTGCGGGCGGATCCCGCGGGCCAGGACAAGGGCGGCGGGGCGGCCGCGGCGGCCTTGCACCTGATCGCGCTTTCGCGCAAATGGGCCGGGAAATCCAAGGGGATCGGCTTCCGGGCATGACGGACAAGGGGCAGCAGAAGCGCCAGATGAAATCGGCCGCGCGGCTTTACGCCGTGCAGGCGCTTTTCCAGATGGAAGTGTCGGGCCAGACGGTCGAGGCGGTGACGCGCGAGTTCGAGACGCATCGCCTCGGCGCGACCTATGACGAGGGCGAGTTCGCCGAGGGCGACGTCGACCATTTCCGCGCCGTCGTGGGCGCGGCGGTGAACTGGCAGGCGAAGATCGACCAGATGACCGACCGCGCGCTGGTCGCGGCCTGGCCGATCGACCGGATCGACCCGGTGCTGCGCGCGCTCTTTCGCGCGGCGGGGGCGGAACTCGTCGACATGGCGACGCCGCCCAAGGTGACTATCACCGAATATGTCGACGTGGCGAAGGCCTTCTTCCCCGAGGGCAAGGAGCCGAAGTTCGTCAACGCCGTGCTCGACCACATGGCGCGCGAGGCCAAGCCCGGGGCCTTCTGACGCGTCGAGGGGGTGGCGAAACCCGATGATGGAGCCCGTGACATGCGCCTGCTTTCCCTTGCCGCCCTTCTGGCCGTGACAACCACCGCAGCCTGCGCCCAGGACCCTGTCGGGGTGGACTGGCGGCTCGTCTCGGTCGACGGGGTGGCGGTCGACTATCCCGCCACCTTGCGGATCGCGGCGGATGGCGGCCTGTCCGGGCAGGCGCCGTGCAACAGCTGGTCCAGCCTGAACGGGGCAGCCCTGCCGGAACTGGATGTGCAGGGCATCCGGGCGACCCGGATGGCCTGCGACCGCCTGGGGGAGGAAGCGGCCTTCTTCGCGGCGCTGGAGGCGATGACCCGGGCCGAGGTGTCGGAGGACGGGAGACTGGTGCTGACGGGGCCGGAAGGGCGGAGCCTGGAATTCGGAAGCGTCGGGGCCGAGTGACCCTGGGCCGCAAGGTGGGCGGATCGCCCACCCTGCGCGGGCCACGGCAGGGTGCGGACCCTGTCGTAAGGTGGGTGATTCACCCACCCTGCCCTGCGAAATCCGGGCGCGGGTTAAGGTGGGCGATTCGCCCACCCTACGGGCGGGAGGCCTCGAAAAGCGCGGCGGCGCGGTCGAAGAACCGGCGGCGGACCTCGGGGCCTTCCATCATGATCTCGTGCTCGGCCCCCGGATAGATGTCCAGCTCTCCCCCCGGCCAGTGGGCCATCCGCAGATGCACCGGGGCCAGGTCCACCACCTTCTCGCGCGACCCCATGGCGCAGATCACCGGCAGGTCCGGCGCAGGCCGCGCCGCGAGTGCCGCGCATTCGCGCAGCGCCGCGCGCAGCCAGGCGATCGACGGCCCGCCCAGCGCCAGCCCCGGCACCGCATGCAGCTGCGCGGCCATGTAGTCCCACATCCCGCGGTCCGTGGTCAGCACATTGCCCTCGAAGGGCGCGGTCAGGATGTAGGACTCGCCCCCCGTCGTCGGGGCATAGCGGTGGGCATAGCGCAAGGGGCCGGCCAGCGCCGAGACCACATGCGCCACCGGGCGCAGCCAGGCGGCCATCGAGATCCCCCACATCGGCGCCGAGAACACCGCCGAGCGGAAAGGCAGGCCGCGCATCAGGCCGCGCAGGCCGATGCAGCCGCCCATGGAATGGGCCAGGATATGCCAGGGCTCGGGCAGGCCGGCCTGCCGCGCGGCGGCCAGCATCACGTCGAAATCCTGCTGGTATTCGGAGAAATCGCCGACATGGCCCGCCATCGGATCGGGCAGCGCCCGGTCGGCCAGGCCCTGGCCGCGCCAGTCTATCGTGATGACCGACCAGCCCCGCGCGATGAGGTCGCCCGCCGCGCGGCCGTATTTCTCGACGCATTCGGTCCGGCCGGGCAGCAGGAACACCGTCCCCTTCGCCCCGCCCTGCCACCAGGCCAGCCGGATCCGCACAGCACCCGCCCGCGCCCAGACCGCGACCGCGCCCGGCGGGGAGTCGGCGATCCCTTCGTGAAAGGGCGCAGGCGTCAGTCCCTGGATCACCCCAGCACCGCGCCAAGCTTCATCGCCTGGCCCATGCTGCCGTCCACCTTCAGCTTGCCGGACATGAAGGCCATGGTCGGGTTCATCGCGCCGTCGAGGATCGCGCGGAACACATCGGCCTCAGCGGTCAGGGTCACGTCGGCCTCCTCATCCCCGGCGCGGACGCCGGCGTGGTCCAGCATGATCGTCCCCTCGCCCGGGATGACGAACTTGGCCACCCCATCATAGCCGCCCGACAGTTTCGCCGACAGTGCCTTCACCGCCGCATCGATCAGTTCGCTCATCGCATCTCTCCTTCGTGACCCGGGCGACACTGGCAATCCCGCGCGGATCGGTTACCTTCACGTTATGGGTGTCCGTGCCGCCATTCTCAATCGTATCGTTGCGGCACTTGTTCCGCTTTTCCTGACTTGCGGCCTGGCTGCGGCCGGGGACAGTGCCCGGCTGGACGATCTGTTCACCCGGCTGCAGACCGCCGAGCCTGCAGAGGCCGCCCGGATCGAGAGCGAGATCTGGATCGAATGGTCGAAATCCGGCTCGCCCGCGATCGACCTTCTTCTGCAGCGCGGGCGCGATGCGCTGGAGCTGGGCGATACCGGGCAGGCCATCGCGCATTTCACAGCCGTCATCGACCATGACCCCGATTTCGCCGAGGGCTGGAACGGGCGGGCCACGGCCTATTTCCAGGCGGGGGAGTTCGGACCCTCGCTTGCCGACATCGCGCATGTGCTGACGCTGAACCCGCGCCATTTCGGGGCGCTGGCGGGCCTGGGCGCGATCTTCGAGGACAGCGACCGGCCGGACAAGGCGCTGGCGGCCTATCGGGCGGCGCTGGCGATCCATCCGCATCTGGAGGGCATCCCCGAGGCGGTGGAGCGGCTGGAGACCGAGGCCGAGGGGCAGGAGCTTTAACCGATGGACGCCCAGCGGCGGGTGACGGCGGTCCTCGGGCCGACCAACACCGGCAAGACCCACCATGCGATCGAGCGGATGCTGGCGCACCGCACCGGGGTGATCGGCCTGCCGTTGCGGCTGCTGGCGCGGGAGGTCTATGACCGGATCGTGGCCCGCGTCGGCCCCTCGGTCGTGGCCCTGGTCACCGGCGAGGAACGGATCGTGCCCGAGCGGACGCAGTACTGGGTCTGCACCACCGAGGCGATGCCCTTGGAGATCGGCGCGGATTTCGTCGCGGTGGACGAGATCCAGCTTTGCGCCGACGCCGACCGGGGGCATGTCTTCACCGACCGGCTCCTGCGGGCGCGCGGGCTGCACGAGACGCTGTTCCTGGGGTCGGACACCATGCGCGGGGCGATTGCGGCGCTGGTGCCGCATGTCACCTTCCTGCGCCGCGACCGGCTCTCGACGCTGACCTACACCGGGTCGAAGAAGATCAGCCGGATGCCGCCCCGGTCGGCCATCGTCGGCTTCTCCGTTGAAAACGTCTATGCCATCGCCGAATTGATCCGGCGGCAGAAGGGCGGCTGCGCGGTGGTGATGGGGGCGCTTTCCCCCCGGACACGGAACGCTCAGGTCGCGCTCTATCAGAACGGCGACGTGGATTACCTGGTCGCGACCGATGCCATCGGCATGGGGCTGAACCTCGACATCAAGCATGTCGCCTTCTCGGCCACGGCCAAGTTCGACGGGCGACGGATGCGGGCGCTTTATCCGCACGAGCTGGCGCAGATCGCGGGCCGGGCGGGCCGCCATACCGAGGACGGGACCTTCGGCGTCACCGGCGAGGCGCGGCCCTTCGACGAGGACCTGGTCGAGGCCATCGAGACCCACCGCTTCGCCCCGGTGAAGAAACTGCACTGGCGCAACGAATCGCTGGAATTCGGCAGCGCCGAGCGGCTGATCCGCAGCCTGGAGGAGCCCACGTCAAACGACTGGCTGACCCGCGCGCGCGAGGCGGACGACCTTCTGGCCCTGAAGGCGCTGGCCGCCATGCCCGAGGTGCGGGACCGGCTGACCGAACCGAAGCGCGTGCAGCTTCTCTGGGACGTCTGCCGCATTCCGGACTTCCGTTCCTCCTCCGGCACGGAACATGCCACCCTGCTGGCGCGGATCTACGAATTCCTGGTCGGCAGGGGCCTTGGCGGCGGCCGCATCCCCTCGGACTGGCTCGCGCAGGCGATCAAGCGCATCGACCGGACCGAGGGCGACATCGACGCGCTCTCGCGCCGGCTGGCCTATATCCGCACCTGGACCTATGTCAGTCAGCGGAAAAACTGGGTCCAGGACGAAAGCCATTGGCGCGAGGAAACCCGCGCTGTAGAAGACCGCCTGTCGGATGCCCTGCATGCGGCATTGACGCAACGATTTGTCGACCGGCGGACGTCTGTCCTGCTTCGCCGGTTGAAGCAGAAGGAGGCTCTGGTGGCCGAAGTGAACGACAAGGGCGAAGTGACGGTCGAGGGCGAATTCGCCGGCCGGCTGGAGGGATTCCGCTTCCGCCAGGATGCCAGCGCGACGGGCGATGCCGCGCGCACGCTGGCGCAGGCCGCGCTCCAGGCGCTGAAGCCCGAGTTCCACCTGCGCGCCGACCGCTTCTACAACGCGCCGGACACCGAGCTGGACTTCACCGAACAGGGCGGCCTGATGTGGGGCAGCAATGCCGTCGGCAAGCTGGTCAAGGGCGCCGAGCCCGCGAAACCGGCGGTCGAGGCCTTCGTGGACGAGGAAGCCGGTCCCGAGGTCGCGGAAAAGGTGCGCCGCCGCCTGCAGCACTTCATCGACCGCAAGGTCGCGGCGCAGTTCGACCCGCTTCTGGCAATGGGCCGGGACGAGACGCTGACCGGCCTCGCCCGCGGTTTCGCCTTCCGCCTGACCGAGGCGATGGGCGTCCTGCCCCGCGATACCGTGGCCGCCGAGGTCAAGGATCTGGACCAGGAGGCGCGCGGGGCGCTGCGCAAGCATGGCGTCCGCTTCGGCCAGTTCACCATCTTCCTGCCCGCGCTCTTGAAGCCCGCGCCCACCCGGCTGCGGCTGGTGTTGTGGTCGCTGTGGAACGGGTTGCAGGAGTTCCCGGAATCGCCGCCTCCGGGCCTGGTCACCATTCCGAACGTCCAGGAAGTGCCGAAGCAGCATTACACGCTCGCGGGCTACCACCCGGCCGGCGCGCGGGCGATCCGCATCGACATGCTGGAACGCCTGGCCGACATCCTGCGGCAAAAGGACAGCCGCGCCGGTTTCGAGGCGACGCCCGACATGCTCTCGATCACCGGCATGACGCTGGACCAGTTCGCCGACCTGATGGCGGGCCTGGGCTACAAGGGCGAGAAGGCCGAGCGGGTCAAGGTCAAGGCGGCCGAGGCGCCGAAGGCCCCCGAAATCTCCGAGGAGGCCGCCGCCGCCATCGCGGCAGGCGTGCCGATCCCGGAAGAGGTCTCGATCCTCGCCCCCGAGCCCGCGCCGGAACCCGAGGCCGCGCCGGAGATGGAGTCCTTCTACACCTTCACCTGGGCGCCGAAGCCGCGTCCGCGCCCCGAACGTGGCGGCGAGCGCGGCCCCCGGCCCGAGCGGAAAGAGGGCGACCGCCCGCGCGGCGACCGTCCCCGGCGCGAAGGCCAGGGCGAGCGTCCGCAGGGCGACCGGCCGAAGCACGACCGGCCCAAGGGCGACCGTCCCGACCGCAAGGGCGGCAAGCCGCAGCGCGATGACCGGCAGAAAAGCTTCGAGGCCCGCCCGCCGCGCGCCGAAAAGCCGATCGACCCCGACAACCCCTTCGCCGCGCTCCTCGCGCTCAAGGGCAAGGTCTGATTGGCCGGGCCGTCGGGAAAGCCGAACCCTTCGGCAGCCCCCGGCCTGCGTCTGGACAAATGGCTGTGGCAGGCCCGGTTCTTCAAGAGCCGTGGCCTGGCCGCCGAAATGATCGAATCCGGCTCGGTCCGGGTGAACGGCACCCGCGTCACCCGCCCCGGCCGCGACGTCGGCGCGGGCGATGTCCTGACCTTTGCGCAAGGCAACCGCATCCGGGTGGTCCGCATCCTGGCCCTGGGCCAGCGGCGCGGCCCCGCAGGCGAGGCACAGGCGCTTTACCTCGATCTCGAGCCGCCTGCGACGCCGGAGCCGCTTGAATGATCCGCCCGCCTGCTCTAGCTAACCCTGAACACATCGCATCCGAGTCACGCCATGACCTATGTCGTCATCGACAACTGCATCGCCTGCAAATACACCGACTGCGTCGAGGTCTGCCCGGTCGACTGCTTCTACGAAGGCGAGAACATGCTTGTCATCCATCCGGATGAATGCATCGACTGCGGCGTCTGCGAGCCGGAATGCCCCGCCGACGCGATCCGCCCCGACACCGAGCCCAACCTCGAGGAATGGGTGGCCTTCAACCGCAAATATGCGGTGCAATGGCCGGTCATCGTGACGAAAAAGGACCCGCTGCCCGGGTATGAGGAGCGCGACGGGGAACCGAACAAGCGCGAGAAGTATTTCTCCGAAGCGCCCGGAACCGGCGGCTGATCGCCGACCGATTCGGGCCCCGGAAAGACGCAGGCCGGGCTTCGCCCGGATAAACCGCGACAATACAATGCTTTCCCTGCCAGGAACCCTGTTCCGCGGCAGTTGGAATCAGGCGCATTTTGTGTTATGGTTTGTTTACAAACAAGCATGGAAGCCTGTCTGACGGCTTGGCGCATTCCGCCCGGCCGTGTGTTTCTGCGACTAGCCAACTCCACACACCAGGGCTGGGGTGCCTCGGTGGGCGGAGTTTGTTGCGGAACAGGGTTCCGATCTGGGGAATGTGCCGTATGACCAAACCGAAGAAGCCTGAATTCCGCCCGAACGATTTCGTGGTCTACCCCGCGCATGGCGTGGGCAAGATCATCTCGATCGAGGAGCAGCAGATCGCCGGGATTCAGCTGGAGCTTTTCGTCATCTCCTTCGAGAAGGACAAGATGACCCTGCGCGTCCCCACCCACAAGGCGCTGGACATCGGCATGCGCGCGCTGTCGGCCCCGGATGTGGTGACCAAGGCGCTGGACACGCTGAAGGGCAAGGCCAAGGTCAAGCGCGCGATGTGGTCGCGCCGGGCGCAGGAATACGAGCAGAAGATCAACTCGGGCGACCTCCTGTCGATCGCCGAGGTGGTGCGCGACCTGCACCGCGCCGACGACCAGCGCGAGCAGTCCTATTCCGAGCGTCAGCTCTACGAGGCGGCGCTGGAGCGTCTGACCCGCGAAGTCGCCGCCGTCTCCGGCGTGGACGAGGCCGGCGCGGCCAAGCAGGTCGATTCGGTCCTGGTCGGCCGCGCGGCCTGATCTGCCCGACACTGACTGAACGGCGGTCCTTCGGGGCCGCCGTTTTTCATGGCCCTGCCCTTTCGGCACAATTCGATTCAAATTGTGCTTTCTCTTGGAGAAATACTCCACGGGTGCGTCCAGTTGTTGCGCCATTGGTTCAAGCACCACTGGACGCGGGGGGTGTGAAACCCCCGGCGGCCGGCCAGAGGCGCGCGCTCAGTCGAACTCGCGCAGCCGCGCCACGTAGCGGGCCATGGTGTCGACCTCCAGGTTCACGCGGTCCCCGGCCTTCACCTCGCCCCAGGTGGTCACCTCCTGGGTATGCGGGATCAGGTTCACGCCGAACTCGGCCCCCGCGACCTCGTTCACCGTCAGCGAGGTGCCGTTCAGCGCCACCGACCCCTTCGGCGCGATGAACCGCGCCAGGGCCTCGGGCGCGCGGAAGGTCACGCGGACCGAGCCGCCCTCATGCCGCACCCCCACCACCTCGGCCAGCCCGTCGACATGGCCCGAGACGATATGCCCCCCCAGCTCGTCCCCGACCTTCAGCGCGCGCTCCAGGTTCACCCTTTTGCCGGGCATCCAGCCGCCGAGATTGGTCTTGGACAGGGTCTCGGCCGAGATCTCGACGTCGAACCAGCCTTCCGGCCCCAGCGCCACCACCGTCAGGCAGACCCCGTCGCAGGCGATCGAGGCGCCGATGTCGATGCCCGCCACGTCATAGCGCGTCGCGATCCGGGCGCGCAGGTCGCCGGTGAGCTTCGTCTCGACGATCCGGCCGACATCGGTGACAATTCCGGTGAACATCCGCTTCTCCCGCTTTTCCCCTGAGGTAAAGCCGCCCCGACCGGCTTGCAAGCCCAAGGGCCAAAGTGCCATGATCCGCGTCTGACTTCTTGCCACGCCTGCCGCGATCGGACAGGAAAAGGGCGTGATGTACACGAGTGACCTTGGTTGAGCGACCGTCGTTTCCTGTTCCTGCAAGGGCCGCATGGGCCCTGGTTCCACCGCCTGGGGCGGATGCTGCGTGCGGCCGGGGCGCAGGTCTGGCGGGTGGGGTTCAATCTCGGCGACCGGATGTTCTGGCGCGGGAAAGGCTATATCCCGTTCCGGGAAAGCCACGACCTCTGGCCCGCGACCTGCGCCGCGCTGCTGGACAGGCTGCGGATCACCGACCTGGTGCTTTACGGCGACACGCGGCCGATCCATGCCGAGGCCGTCCGCCTGGCCCGGGCGCGCGGGATCACCGTGCATGTCTTCGAGGAAGGCTACCTGCGCCCCTATTGGGTCAGCTATGAACGCGGCGGGTCGAACGGCCATTCGCGGCTGATGCAGCTGACCCTGCCCGAGATGCAGGCCGCGCTGGACCGGGTGGACCGCGACCTGCCCGATTCGCCCGGCACCTGGGGCGACATGCGCCAGCACATGTTCTGGGGCGCGATCTATCACGCCTTCGTGGCGCTTGGCCGCCGGGCCTATCGCAACTTCCGCCCGCATCGCGCCCTCACCGTGGGGCAGGAGTTCCGGCTGCATCTGCGGCGCTTCTTCCTGATGCCGCTCTACCGGGTCGAGCGCCGGCTTGCCACGCTTCGCATCCGGCACGGGGGGTTTCCCTATCATCTGGCGATCCTGCAGCTGGAGCATGACGCCAGTTTCCGCGACCATTCGCCCTTCGCCAGCATGACCGACTTTCTGGCGCTGGTCGTGGAAAGCTTCGCCCGTGGCGCGCCGCCGCATCACCATCTGGTGTTCAAGGCCCATCCGCTGGAAGACGGCCGCGTGCCGCTGCTGCCCGAGATCCGGCGTCTGGCGCGGCTGCACGGGATCGACGCGCGCGTGCATTTCGTCCGGGGCGGCAAGCTGGCCGGGCTTCTGGCCGAGGCGCGCACCGCCGTGACGGTCAATTCCACCGCCGGACAACAGGCCCTGTGGCGCGGGGTGCCGCTGCGCAGCTTCGGCGCGGCGGTCTATGCCAAGCCGGAGTTCATCTCCTCGCAGCCGCTGGCCGAGTTCTTCGCCGCCCCGAATCGCCCGGATACCCGCGCCTATCGCGACTACCGGCAGTTCCTGCTGGAAACCTCGCAGCTGGTCGGGGGCTTCTATTCCGCAAACGGCCGGCGGTACCTGCTGCGACAGGTGGTGGACCTGATGCTTGCGTCCGACGACCCCTATCAGGCGCTTCTGTCCGGCAGTGCGGCGCCACGGCAGAATTTGCGCCTGGTGCGCTGATTCCGGCAGGACCGGCTGGCGCAGCCCCGGCAGTTTCGCTAGTTTCCCCGCATCGGGCGGAGCGTAAGGAATCCGGCAGTGCGTAAGCGGTATCTGGTCAGGGCAGTTGCCCTTCTGACCCTGGTTTCCATGGTTTCCTCCTGCGGGCTGCCCCGCTCGGGTCCGACCAAGCGCGAGGTCCTCGCCGGCGCGGTCGAACGCGCGGGCGATGCCCATGTCGTTCCCGTGACCCCCGCCGTCAGCCGGGCCACCGCGATGCAGCCGAGCTTCGGCTTCAGCGACGCCTTCCGCAAGGCGGGGCTGATGGGTTCGGACGTGATCAGCGCCGGCGATGTGCTGGGCGTCAGCGTCTTCGAGAACGTGAAGGACGACCCGCTTCTGGGCAATACCGGCCAGCGGGTCACCAGCCTGCAGCAAATCCAGGTCGACGGGCAGGGTTTCATCTACATCCCCTATGCCGGGCGCCTCAAGGCCGCCGGCCAGACGCCCGAGGGGCTGCGCCAGGCGATCACCCGCCAGCTCGAGGACCAGACCCCGGACCCGCAGGTCAGCGTCACCCGCGTGGCGGGGGACGGGGCGACGGTCTCGATCTCGGGCCAGGCGGGGGCGAACGGCGTCTACCCGATCGAGGCCCCGACACGGACGCTGGCCACGATGCTGGCAAAATCCGGCGGCGTGGCGATCGATCCCGGCGTCGCCATCGTGCGGGTGACGCGCGGCAGCCAGACCGGCAAGATCTGGCTGAAGGACCTCTACGCGAACCCCGCGCTGGACATCGCGCTGCGCCCCGGCGACAAGATCGTGATCGAGGAGGACAGCCGCAGTTTCATCGCGCTCGGCGCGACCGGCGGGCAAAGCCTGGTGCCCTTCGAATCCGAGACCATGTCGGCGCTGGAGGCGATCGCCACGGTCGGCGGGCTTTCGACCGCCTCGGCCGACCCGACCGGCATCTTCGTCCTGCGCGAGGAGGGCGAGGCGGTGGCGCGGGAAGTGCTGGGACAGGCCGATCTGGTGGGCGAGCAGCGCATGATCTATGTGCTGGACCTGACCGAACCCACCGGCCTTTTCGAGGCGCGGGATTTCCAGATCCGCGACGGCGACACGCTTTACGTGACCGAGGCCCCCTTCGTGCAGTGGCAAAAGACGCTGGGCGCAGTCACCGGCACGACCGGGGCGGCGTCGAACCTGGCCAATACCGCCACTTCCGGCAACTGACCCGGCCGTGGCGGGCAAGGGCCTGGCCGGGGTTCCGCGACGGCTCTGGCATCAGAACCTGTCGCTGGCGCGCGACCGCCGCCTGCACCGGATGCTGGAGCTTGCCGGGCACGAGCTGCGCCTGGGCCTGCCCCGGCCCGGCGACGGCGTGCTGGTCTGGGGCCGCAGCCCGACCGCCTGGCGCGGGGAACGGCTGGCGGCGGCAAGGGGCCTGCCGCTGGTCCGGGTCGAGGATGCCTTCCTGCGCTCGATCCACCCCGGCCGGGCAGGCGGGGAGGCGCCGCTGGGGCTTCTGGTGGACCCTCTCGGCGTGCATTTCGACAGCGCCACCCCCTCGGCGCTGGAGGGGATGCTGGTGGCCGGCTTGCAGGATTCGAACATTCTTGACCGGGCAAGGTTGGCAATTGCCAGAATTCAGCATCTTAATCTTTCAAAATACAACAATTTCGACCAGGATTTGCCTGCACCCGATCCCGGCTATGTCCTGGTCGTGGACCAGATCAGGGGCGATGCCGCGATCCGCCATTCCGGGGCCGGCGCCGGCGATTTTCCCGCAATGCTGGCCGCCGCGCTGCGCGAGCATCCCGAACGCCGGATCGTGATCCGCACCCATCCCGAGAGCGCCGCCGGCCTGCGTCCCGGCCATTTCGGCCGGGCCGAGGGGCGGGTCTCGCTGCTGGTCGCGCCGGTCGCGCCGCAGCGGCTGCTGGCGGCGGCGGCGGCGGTCTATACGGTGTCCTCGCAGCTGGGCTTCGAGGCGATCCTGCAGGGCCACCACCCGCGCGTCTTCGGCCAGCCCTTCTATGCCGGCTGGGGCCTGACCCGGGACGAGCGCCCCCTGCCCCGCCGCACGCGCCGCCTGACCGTCGAGGAGCTGTTCGCGGGCGCGATGATCCGCGCGCCGCTCTGGTACGACCCCTGCCGCGACCGGCTCTGCGAGGTCGAGACGGTGATCGACCAGCTCGAGGCCGAGGTCCGCGCCTTCCGCGAGGACCGGCGTGGCCATGTCGCGGCGGGGATGCGGCTTTGGAAGCGGCCGCACCTGCGGGGTTTCTTCGGCCCGCTGCGGTTCCGCGACGACCCCGAGGCGGCGGATCGGCTGGCGGCGGCGACCGGGCGCGGGCTGATGCTCTGGGCCGGGAAGGAGCCGGAGGGGTTCCGCCCGCGCGTGCCCTGCCTGCGGGTCGAGGACGGGTTCCTGCGCTCGCGCGGGCTGGGGGCGGATCTGGTGCCGCCGCTCTCGCTGGTGACCGACGACCGGGGCATCCACTACGATCCCGCGCGCCCCTCGCGGCTGGATGCGCTGCTGGCCGCTCCGATGCCGCCGGGCGGCGAGGCGCGGGCCGGGGCGCTGATTTCGGCGCTGCGTCAGCGGGGCCTGTCGAAATACAACCTCGCCGCCCCGCCCCTGCCCGCTTTGCCGAAGGGCCGCCGCATCCTGGTGCCGGGCCAGGTCGAGGACGACGCCTCGATCCTGCGGGGGGCCGGGGCGGTGCGGACGAACCTCGCCCTGCTGCAGGCGGTCAGGACGGAGAATCCGGGGGCGGTGGTGATCTACAAGCCGCATCCCGACGTGGTGGCGGGCCTGCGGGCCGGGGCGCTGACGGGGCCGGCCGACCTGGTGCTGGAGCGGGCCGATCCGGCGGCCGTGCTGGCGGAGGTGGACGAGGTCTGGACGATGACCTCGCTCCTGGGCTTCGAGGCGCTGGTCCGGGGGGTGCCGGTCACCTGCCTCGGCACGCCCTTCTACGCCGGCCGGGGCCTGACGCGGGATCTTGCTCCGGTCCCGGACTGGCGGGGGCCGGTCAGCCTGAAGCGGCTGGTCCACGCCGCGCTGGTCGAGTACCCGCGCTACCGCGACCCGGTCAGCGGGCGGGCCTGTCCGGTGGAGGTGGTGCTGGAGCGGCTGGAATCGGGTCGGGGGCTGCGGAGGGGAAGGGTGAACCGGGGGCTGGCCAAGGCGCAGGGGGTGCTGGCGGGCCGGGGATGGTGGTAGGGGCCGGATGGGGGCCCGACTGCGCGGGATGTAGGGTGGGTTATGAACCCACTTTCCGGCCAAAGGCGCAAGGTGCGCTGTAGCGCACCTTACGATGATGTCGACCGATGGTGCGAGGTCACACGTCCAGTTCCTCGACGAACCTGGCATTCTCCTGGATGTACTGGAAGCGCAATTCCGGCTTCTTGCCCATCAGGCGCTCGACCAGGTCGCCGGTCTCGCCGCCGTCCTCGTCGTCGATGCTGACCCGGATCAGCTTGCGGGTCGAAGGGTTCATCGTGGTGTCCTTCAGGTCCTTGGCGTCCATCTCGCCGAGGCCCTTGAAGCGCTGGACGTCGATCTTGCCCTTGCCGCCCAGGCCCTTGGCCAGCCAGGTCTCCTTCTCGGCGTCGTCGGCGACATACATCCGCCGCGCGCCCTGGGTCAGGCGGTAGAGCGGCGGGCAGGCGAGGTAGAGGTGGCCCTTGTCGATCAGCGGGCGCATCTGGGTGAAGAAGAAGGTCATCAACAGGCTCGCGATATGGGCGCCGTCGACATCGGCGTCGGTCATGATGATGATCTTGTCATAGCGCAGGTCGTCGACCTTGAACCTGGTGCCCATGCCGGTGCCCAGGGCCTCGCAGATGTCGCGGATCTCGGCGTTCTCGCCGAGTTTCGAGGAGGCCGCGCCGAGGACGTTCAGCACCTTGCCGCGGAGCGGCAGGAGCGCCTGGAAGTTGCGGTCGCGCGCGCCTTTCGCCGAGCCGCCGGCCGAGTCGCCCTCGACGATGAAGAGTTCCGTCCCTTCCCGGTTCTTGGCGGAGCAGTCGGTCAGCTTGCCGGGCAGCCGCAGCTTCTTGGTGGCGGTCTTGCGGGCGGTTTCCTTTTCCTCGCGGCGGCGCAGGCGTTCCTCGGCGCGCAGGACCAGGAAGTCGAGGATCGCCCCGGCGGACTTCGGGTCGGCGGCGAGCCAGGTGTCGAAATGGTCGCGAACGGCGTTTTCGACCCAGCGGGCGGCTTCCTCGGTGGAGAGACGGTCCTTGGTCTGGCCGACGAAGCTCGGCTCGCGGATGAAGATCGAGAGGAGCGCGCAGCCCCCCGTAAGGAGGTCGTCGCGGGTGATCGCCTCGGCCTTGCGGTTCTTCACCCGTTCGCCATAGGCGCGGATGCCCTTCAGGATCGCGGCCCAGAACCCGGCCTCATGCGTGCCGCCCTCGGGGGTGGGGACGGTATTGCAGTAGCTG
Source organism: Tabrizicola soli (assembly GCF_015999335.1). Lineage (GTDB taxonomy): Bacteria > Pseudomonadota > Alphaproteobacteria > Rhodobacterales > Rhodobacteraceae > Tabrizicola > Tabrizicola soli. Next base: position 175,861 of record NZ_JAEACP010000002.1, read on the forward strand.
TGCAGATAGCCGTCCTGCGCGGGCGTCCAGTTGATCGCCCATTCGACCGAGCCGGGGACCTGGTATTTCTCCTCGAAGCTGACGCGCCCGGCGAAGGGGCGTTCGGAGTAGGTCGAGACCTTGGCGAGGCTTTCGTTAAGGAAATCGGACAGGCCGCCGGGGAAGTGGAAGGTCGCCTCCATCGGCGTGTCGCCGTCGGGGATGGCCGATTTCCAGCGGATCTCGACGCCCGAGAAGAGATAGGCCTTGGACCGCGTCATCTTGAACAGGCGCGCGGGCTTCAGGCTTTGATGGCCGAAGATCTCGGGGTCGGGGTGGAAGGTGACCCAGGTGCCGCGGCGGTTCGGGGTGGGGCCGAGTTTCCGGATGCCGCCTTGCGGGATGCCGCGCGAGAAGCTTTGTTCGTAAAGCTCGCGGTTGCGGGCGACCTGGACCACCATCCGGTCGGAGAGCGCGTTGACGACCGAGGAGCCGACGCCGTTGAGGCCGCCCGAGGTGGAATAGGCCTTGTTCGAGAACTTGCCCCCGGCGTGGAGGGTGCAGAGGATGACCTCCAGCGCGCTCTTGCCGGGGAACTTGGGATGCGGGTCGACGGGGATGCCGCGGCCGTTGTCGCGCACGGTGACCGAGCCGTCGGCGTGAAGCTCCACCTCGATGCGGTTGGCATGGCCGGCGACGGCCTCGTCCATCGCGTTGTCCAGGATCTCGGCGACCATGTGGTGCAGCGCGCGCTCGTCGGTGCCGCCGATATACATGCCGGGGCGCTTGCGGACCGGCTCCAGCCCCTCGAGCACCTCGATCGAGGAGGCGTCATAGGTGGTCGCGGCCTGGGAGAGAAGGTCGTTCGGCATGGGGCATCCTGTCTGGGCTTGGCCGTATTAGATCACCTTGCGGGGGAGAGGCGCAAGATGTGGGGGGCGCGCTGGCCGTGACGCCGGACCGGGAGGCACAGCCGGGCCCCCCGTGGGATATTTGCGCCGGTATGAAACCGGCTTGCCTGGAGATCGTCGGCGAGACGTTTCGCCGGTCTTACGCGGGTTCCGCCAGCCGGGCGGTCCACATCCGCTGGAACGCCGGGCGGGCGTGGCAGGCGGCGAGCCAGGCCTGCACCGCCGGGAACTCGGCGATCAGCGTCCGGTGGCCCTGGGCATAGCGCAGGCATTCGGCGAGGTTGAGGTCGGCCACGGTGAAGCGGTCCCCGACCAGGTGGCTGTGCGCCGCCAGATGCGTCTCCAGCCGCTTCAGCGGGCGGCGCAGCTTTTCGGCGCAGATCGCGATGGCGCCCTGGCCCTCGGGCGTCTGGTCGCCGCCGGCCCCGACGATGTTCTGGATCTCCAGCGCCGGGCCCTCGACGGCCGTCACGGCGAGAAGCGTCCACTGGTCGATCAGCGCCTGTTCGGCCGGGGTGCGGGGCCCGAGGTCGCCGCCGCGGGTGCGGGCGATGTGGTTGGTGATCGCCAGCGATTCGGTAAGCGTCAGGTCGCCCTCGACATAGGCCGGGATCTGGCCCTGCGGGTTGACCTGCAGGAAGGCGGCCGAGGTGGTGTTCAGCTGCGCGTCGGGGGCGCTGGCCTGCGGCAGCCGGTAGGCCTGGATCACCGGGACATGGTCGAAGGCCATGTCCAGCTCATACATCAGCCAGACCGGGCGCGAGGCGCGGCTGCGGAAGACGCCGTAAAGGGTGGGCATCGGAAAACTCCTGTGGTGACGGGCAAAGCCTAGTGGGTGTAGAAGACAAGAAAAAGGGGGCCCTTGCGTCGTTTGCCGGCGCAGGAGTGCGGGCCCTGAACGTGACCAGTGTGGCGAGATGACCGAATCCGGGCCGAAAACCGTCGCCGCGTCCTTCGCCGATCGCGACCACCGCGCCGAGATCGTCGAGCGGCTTTACGACGTGGCGGTGGATCCGATCCGGCTGGAGAAACTGCTGGAGGCCTGGGAAGGCCGCATCGCCCCGCTGCGCGACAGTTCCATCGCGCTGGACGACCCCGAGATCGAGGCGCATCTGGCGCGGGCCTCGGTGTTCCTCGACCGCTATGAGGCCGCCGTGCGCGAGGCGGGGCCGCGTTCGGTGCTGGAGGAGATCCCGCGCTCGGCCGCCTTCCTGGCGGACGGGGGGGCGCAGGTCGCCTGCTGCAACCGGGCGGCGGCAGTTGCCTTCGGGATCGCCGAGGGCGGGCCCTTCGCCGCCCTGCCCTTCGAGGCCGAGGACCGCGAACTCTTGCAGGGCGTGATCCGCAAGGTGGCTGCGCGGCGGGCCGAGAAGGTGGTGACGCTGCGCATCCGCTCGACCGTCACCGGCAGCCCGGTGATCCTGCGGGTCAGCCCGGTCGAGGGCGGGGGACCCAGGCCGCTGGCGCTGGTGGTCTCGACCGAACTGGTCTGGCCCGAGGGCTTTGCCGACACGGTGCAGGAGGCCTTTGGCCTGACGGCGGCCGAGGTCGAGATCGTGCGCGGGGTGACGCTGGGCCTGCCCCTCCGCGACATCGCCGAGGCGCGGGGCCGGTCGCTGGAGACGGTGCGGACGCAGGTGCGCTCGGTCCTGGCCAAGACCGAGACGCACAGCCAGTCGGAACTGGTGCGCGTGGTGCTGGGGCTGATGGATGTGGCGTTGCTGCCCCTGGGCGGGCAGGCCGGGCCGCTGCCGCGCGGGGCGCTGGAGGCCCGGCCGGTGCAGGAGATGCGCGGGCCGGACGGGCGGCGGCTGAGCTGGATCGGTTTCGGCGATCCGGCGGGGCGGCCGGTCCTCTACATGCACCTCGACTACGGGCTGATCCGCTGGCCCGCCGCGGCCGAGCGGGCGGCGGCGGCGCGGGGGTTGCGGGTGGTCGTGCCGGTCCGCGCCGGCTATGGCCGGACGGAACCCCTGCCGAAAGGCGCGGACCATCTGGAGGGGGTGACGCAGGACTATGCCGCCGTGCTGGACCATCTGGGCCTGAAGGGCGCGGTGGTGCTGCCCCTGGGCGCGGACCTGCGCTTTGCGACGAACCTGGCGAACCGGCGGCCCGACCTGGTATGCGGCATCGTCGGCGCCGCCTGCCAGCTGCCGGTGCGCACGCCCGCGCAATACGAGCGGATGGACAAGTGGCAGCGCTTCATCCTGGCCAATGCGCGCCATGCGCCAAGGGTCTTGCCCTTCCTGGTGCAGGCGGGCTTCAGCCTGGCCCGCCGCCTGGGCAAGGAGGCTTTCTTCCGCCAGGTGAACGGCGGCAGTCCGGCCGACATGGCGACCTTCGCGCAACCCGAGGTGAAGGCGGCGGTGCTGGAAGGGTCCGAGGTCTGCCTGGCGGCGAAATGGTCGGCCCATGCGGCCTTTACCGCCGAATGCATCGGGTCCGAGAGGGACTGGTCGGCGGTCGTCCGCGCGGTGCGGGTGCCGGTCCGGCTCTTGCAGGGCGATCAGGACCCGCAGTCCCCGGTGCAGACGATCCGCGAACTGGCGGCGGACTATCCGCATCTGGAGGTGGAATTCCTGGCCGGGACCGGGCAGCTTCTGTTCTTCGCGGCCTGGCCGCAGGTGCTGGAGGCGGTGGAGCGGATGCAGGCGCGGGCCGCGACGGGGCAGCCTGCGGCCGCTTACCCTTGATGGGGTATGCGGGTCATTCCGCCAGCGGCTAGTCTGATCGGGCCGCGAGGCATTGGCGGCATCTCTTTCCGAGCTGTCCTTGATCCATGGGGCGGCAGGATCCGGATCCGTGCCGCCCCTTTTCCCTCGCATTTCGCGCCGGGGTTGATCCGGGTCAAGGCGGCGTGCAGGGTTTTGTGCATGGGTGCCGCCGGTGTACCCGGTGCAGGAGCGCAGATGCCCATGGACGACAGCAAGACGATCGATACCGCCGCCGCCGTGACCGCCGGCGCCCCTGCCGCGCCGGGTCCGAAAAGCTTTCCGGTGGCGGACAGCCCCCTGCACCAGGCCTTCGAATCCGGCCGCTACCCCTATGCCCGCCTGATGGGCCGCGCCACCTACGAGGCGGAAAAGGCCCGGTTGCAGGCCGAGCTTCTGAAGGTGCAGATCTGGGCGCAGGAGACCGGGCAGAAGTTCGTGATCCTGATGGAGGGCCGCGACGCCGCCGGCAAGGGCGGCACGATCAAGCGTTTCATGGAGCATCTGAACCCGCGCTACGCAAGGGTCTGCGCCCTGACCAAGCCCTCGGACGTGGAGAAGGGCCAGTGGTTCTTCCAGCGCTACATCGCGCATCTGCCGACGGCGGGGGAAATGGTGTTCTACGACCGCAGCTGGTACAACCGCGCCGGGGTGGAGCGGGTGATGGGCTTCTGCACGCCCAGCGAATACCTGGAATTCATGCGCCAGGCGCCGGAGCTGGAGCGGATGCTGGTGCGCTCGGGGATCCGGCTTTACAAATACTGGTTCAGCGTGACGCAGAAGGAACAGCGCGCGCGGTTCCTGGCGCGGGAGACCGATCCCCTGAAGATGTGGAAGCTGTCGCCGATCGACAAGGCGTCCCTGGACAAGTGGGACGATTATACCGAGGCGAAGGAGGCGATGTTCTTCTACACCGATACCGCCGACGCGCCCTGGGTGATCGTCAAGTCGGACGACAAGAAGCGGGCGCGGCTGAACTGCATGCGGCATTTCCTGTCGACGCTGGATTATCCGAACAAGGATCATGCCGTGGTCGGCACGCCCGATCCCCTGATCGTGGGCCGCGCGGTGCAGGTGCTGGGGATGGGGCCGGAGATCTACGACTCGGCGACCCATCCGGCGATGCAGCGCGGGTAAGGGGCGGCTGTTGAATCGGGCGCTGGCGCGCGAAGCCTTTTCCTCTCGTCGTCGGGGCTTGCGCCCTCCTCCTCGGTCGCTGGGGGCGCTTCGCCCCCCCCCATGCCGACTGTTTCTCGAACCGATGGCGCAACAGTCGGCATAGCCCGAGAGTATTTCTGCCAAGAGGAAGCTGCGGGTCTTGGCCCTGAAAGTCGGGTTGGGTAGGTTGCGCGCCATGCGGATGATCGGCGTGATCTGTGGAGTTCTGGCGGCGGGCCCGGCGCTGGCGCATCCGCATGTGTTCATCGACGCCACGGTCGAGGTGATCCTGAACGAGCGGAACGAGGCGACCGGGATCCGCATCGGCTGGACCTATGACGAGCTTTACTCGCTGTACATCATCGGCGACCTGGGGCTGGACCCGGATTGGGACGGCAAGCTCACGCCCGAGGAAGCGACGCGGTTGTCGGGTTTCGACATGAACTGGGACCAGGGCTTTGCCGGCGACACCCATGCGGCGCTGGCCGGGGCCGGGCTGGAGCTGTCGCGGCCGATGGAGTTTTCGGCCTCATATGCCGGGGGGAAGATCACCTCGACCCATCTGCGGGTCTTCGACGCGCCGGTGCCGCTGGCGGGGGGCGAGCTGGTGATCCGGGCCTATGATCCGGGCTATTACGTCGCCTATGCGATCCCCGGCAGCGCGGTGCTGACCGGGGGCGAGGGCTGCTCGGCCGGGGTGGTCAGGCCGGATCCCGATGCGGCGCAAAAGGCGCTGCTGGCGGCGCTGGCGGGCTATGCGCCGGATGAGGATCCGGAGGCCGAGTTTCCCGAGGTGGGGGCGAATTTCGCCGATGTGGTGCGGGTGACATGCGCCGCGGGCTAGGGCTGGCCGGGCTGGCCCTGCTGCTGGTCCTGCTGCTTCTGTGGCTGGCTGGCGCGCTGGACGGGCCGGCCCTGTGGCTGGAGGCGGCGCAGCGCGCGACGCAGGAGCGGCTGGCGGGCGCGATCCGGGCGCTGCGCGGCGGCGAGCCGGGGGCGCTGGCCGCGTTCTGGGGCGTCTGCCTCGCCTATGGCGTGCTGCATGCGGCGGGGCCGGGGCATGGCAAGCTGGTGATCGGCGGCTATGGCGTGGCGCGGCGGGTGCCGGTCGGGCGGCTGGCGGGGCTCGCGCTTCTGTCCAGCCTGGCGCAGGCGGCGGTGGCGGTGGCGCTGGTCTATGCGCTGGTCGCGGCGCTGGGCCTGGCGCGCGGCGCGGTGGAGGGCACGGCCGAGGACTGGCTGACGCCCATGGGCCATGCGATGATCGCCGGGCTGGGGCTCTGGCTGGTCCTGCGCGGGGTCCGTGGCCTGAAGCATGATCACGGGCACGACCACGGCCATGAGCACGAGCACGGACCGGGCTGCGGCCATGCGCATGGGCCCTCGGTCGCCGAGGTGGAGCGGGTGACCGGCTGGCGCGATGCGGCGCTGCTGGTGGCGGGAATCGCGATCCGGCCCTGTTCGGGCGCGCTCTTCGTGCTGGTGCTGACCTGGCAATTGGGGATCGCGCCGGCGGGGGTGATCGGGGCCTTCGTCATGGGTCTGGGCACGGCGCTGGTCACGGTGGCGGTGGCGCTGATGGCGGTCTGGGCGCGCGAGGGCGCGCTGGCCGGGCTTGGCGGCGGCCGGGTCGCGCGGGTGCTTCCGCTGCTGGAGCTGACCTTGGGCACGGCGATCGCGCTGGCGGCGCTGATGCTTCTGTGGCGCGGGGCCTGACGCCGCGCCGGGAGGCTTGCGGAGCGGCTGCGGCCGTATCGACCCGACCGCCTGATCGCCGGGCGCGAGGGATGACGGGCGCTGCCTCTGTCGCGCTGCGACGGATGGGCAGTCCGCGAAGCCCGCGCGCACTGGCCGATCGCGCGGCCTGACCAGGATTGCGGCAGGCCTATCCCCGCGGGCCCTTGCCGGGCCTGTCGCCGCGGCGCGGCGGATCCGGTGGCTTGTGAAGGCCGCGCCCCTTGGCTAAGCCTGACCGCATGACGCAGGACATGTCCAACTCCACCCACGCGAGGGAGACGCTCGCGCTGGGACTTCCCCTTGCGGGGTCCTCGCTGGCGCAGATGGCGCTGCATGTGACCGATGTGGTCATGGTCGGCTGGTATGGCGTGGTGCCGCTGGCGGCGGTGGTGCTGGGGGCGTCCTCGTTCTTCATCGTCTATGTGCTGGGCGCGGGCTTTGCGCGGGCCGTGCTGCCGATGGTCGCCGCCGCCCTGGCGCGGGGCGACGAGACGCAGGTCCGGCGCGACACGCGGATGGGGCTGTGGCTCTCGATCGGCTTTGGCCTGGCGGTGGCGCCGGTCTTCTGGTGGTCGGGGCCGATCCTGCTGGCGCTGGGCCAGAAGCCCGAGGTCGCGGCCCTGGCGCAGGGCTATCTGCGGATCGCCGGGGCGGGTCTGGTGCCGGCGCTTTGCGTGACGGTGCTGCAAAGCTACCTCTCCGCCTTCGGGCGGACGCAGGTGGTGCTCTGGGTCACTCTGGCGGCGGTCGGGCTGAACATCGCGGTCAACTGGCTGCTGATCTTCGGCAACTGGGGTTTTCCCGAGATGGGCGCGCGCGGATCGGCCGTGGCGACGCTGAGCGTGCAGGTCATGTCGCTGCTGTTGCTGGGGCTATACGCCGGACTTCTGCCCGAGTTGCGGAAGTTCCACCTGTTCCAGCGGTTCTGGCGGGCGGACTGGTCCTCGCTGCGGCTGGTCTGGCGGCTGGGCCTGCCGATCGGGCTGACCGGGCTGGCCGAGGGCGGGCTGTTCCACGCCTCGGCGCTGATGATGGGCTGGATCGGCACGGTGGAACTGGCCGCGCATGGCATCGCGCTGGAAGTCGCGGCGCTGACCTTCATGCTGCATGTCGGGCTGTCCAGCGCAGCGACGATCCGGGTCGCGCGGTTCGAGGGGCGCCAGGAATGGCCCGCGCTGCGCCGGGCCGCCGGGGTGGCGGTGGCCTTGTCGCTGGTGGTGGCGGTCGGCTCGGTCACGGTGTTCCTGACCATGCCCCGGCCGATCGTGGGCCTGTTCCTGGACATGGCCAAGCCGGAAAGCGCGGCGATCCTGGCCTATGGCACGGTGCTCCTGATGGTGGCGGGGCTGTTCCAGCTGGCGGACGGGATGCAGGTCATGGCGCTGGGCCTCCTGCGCGGCGTGCAGGATACGCGGGTGCCGATGATCCTGGCGGCGGTGAGCTACTGGCTGATCGGGATTCCCTGCAGTTACCTCCTGGCCTTCCAGGCGGGGCTGGGCGGGGTGGGGCTGTGGCTGGGGCTGGTGGTGGGCCTGTTCTGCGCGGCCGGCAGCCTGATGTGGCGGTTCTGGCGGCTGGCGCGGGTCTGAGACCGGAGCGCCCCCTACCTTGGTGAGGGGAGGCGTTCCCCTCGCCACCCGCGCTCCTTCCCCGATCTGGAAAGGGATGGGACGGGCGACGGGCACCGGCAGGCGACGAGGCCGCTGCCGTCGCCGGCACAGGCATGACCACGCAATCCTGCCTCCGCCCCGTCGCGTCCTGCCCGCCGGCCCGCAGCACCAGACCTCTACCACTCCCACGAGGGGAGGCGCGACCTCGCACGTTTCGCACCACCCGCCATCCTGCTCCTGCGCGACCCCGAACCGCTGCCTGCCGCTCGACGTCGGGTGAACTGGAGGCAACTGCGTCGGCCCGCGCCCCCTTCTCGCGATACGTCCCGCCTTTCATACTGGCCCGAATATCCCCGCCGGAGGCATCTCGCCCCTCCACACCTCGGGGGCGTGGCGCAGGATCAGCTGTCCGACGCGGAGAGGTCGAGCATCGCGCCCTGCCCGTCCGCGAAAAGCGCGATCGCCAGCGGGCCGTAGGGCGGAAGCCAGGGGCTGTGCCGGTGCCTGTTCCCGGCCAGGGTCAGGCTGGCGGAGGTGGCCGGCAGGCCCGGGACGGGCTGGCCGTCCACCCAGGCCCAGAGCATCGGCGCGCTGGCGGCCAGGGTCAGGCCGAGCCGCCCCTGCTGGCGCGAGATGGTGACCGTGAGCCTTGGCGCCGCTGCGTCGCGGGGCGACAGGACCGGCGGCGCGGGCAGGTCGGGGGTGCGCGGCGGCGCGGTGCGGTGGGGGCCGGTGGCCTCGAACGCCAGGGCCAGTTGCAGGAGCGCCGCATCGTCCTGGGCGCGGCCCGCGAAGGTCAGGCCCATGGGCATCCCGGTGTCTTCCATGGTGCCCATCGGCAGGGTGACGGTCGGGATGCCGAGGTGCCGGATCGCCAGGTTGCCGTTCGCGACCCAGGTGCCGTTGCGCCAGGCGAGATCGGCGGAGGCGGGGTTCACGTCGGCGTCCGCAGGCGCCACATCGGCCAGTGCCGGGAAGACCACGGCGTCAAGCCGAAGGTCGTCCATCCAGTCCTCGAGATCCTGCTTGCGGGTGGCTTCCAGGCCCCGGAGGCCCTCCTCCAGCGTGGGGATCCGGCGGAAGTCGTCGCAGGGATGGGCGCGGGCCTGCTCGGGGTAATGCGCGATGTCATCGTCGAACCCGGCATAGCGGTCGGGCAGCGCGCCGGGTGGGTGCGGAAAGATCGTCGCGCCGTCCACCTCGGCCAGGCTGCCCGGCGTGCCGCCGTTCGCGCGCAGGAAATCGTCCCAGGACCAGGCGGAAAGGTCGACGATCTCGTGCTTGAGGTAGCCCGGCGGGACGAGGCCGCGCGTGGCGATCGAGGGCGCGCCGGGGCGGTCGGCTTCGTAATTGGTGACCACGGGGAAATCGGTGACAAGGATGGTGGCCCCGGCCGCCTCCATCGCCTTGCGGGCTTGCTCCCAAAGCGCGATCACCGAGGGCCGGGTCATTATCCGCTGGCCGGTGGGACCGCCGATCCCCTGCCCTCCGGCCTGGGCGTCGGCGTTGATGTACATGGCGGGGATGGCGATGCGCTTGCCCTTCAGCGTCGCGCTTGCCGCAAGGGCGGGGTAACTCGTGGGGCGGTGTCGCGAGGGTTTCGGCAAGCGAACCCAGGGCTGGGCGCGCCAGAAGTCGCCGCGCGTCTCGGGATCGTCTGCGACCAGCGTGTCGAGAAGGAGCAGGAGGTCGGCCATGCTGCGGGTATGGGGGACGACCACGTCCATCGTGGGGACGAGCGGCCAGTTGCCCCGGACCGAGATCACCCCGCGCGACGGCGTATAGGCGCAAAGCCCGTTCAGCGCGGCGGGGGCGCGGCCGGAGGACCAGGTCTCCTCCCCCAGGCCGAAGGCCGCGAAGCTGGCGGCGGTGGCCGTGCCCGAGCCGTTGGAGGAGCCGGAGGCGAAGGCGGCGGTCAGCCAGTCGGCGCTGTAGGGGCTTTCCGCCCGGCCGTAGAGCCCGCGCTGCATGCCGCCGTTCGCCATCGGGGGCATGTTGGTCAGCCCGACCAGCACCGCCCCGGCGGCGCGCAGCCGGGCGATGGCGAAAGCATCGTCGCTGGCAATGAGCCCGGCAAAGGCGGGCGAGCCTGCGGCGACGGTCAGGCCCCTGGCCTTGAAGCTGTCCTTGGCGGTATAGGGGATGCCGTCGAGCGGGCCGAGCGCCTTTCCCGCCGCGCGCCGGAGGTCGGAGGCGCGGGCGTCGGCAAAGGCCTGCGGATTCAGGACCGGAATGGCGTTCAGCCGGGGGCCGCAGCGGTCATAGGCGGCGATGCGCTGCAGGCAGGCGGCCAGCAGCGCGACCGAGGTGGTGCGGCCCTCGGCCAAAGCGGCGGCGAGGTCGGCGAGAGAGGCTTCGACAGGGGTCATGGCGGCTTCTCGTGCTGGCGATCCCGAATGGTTTGCCGCAAGGGCCGCTTTCGTCAATGGCAGGACGGCCTCACCCGGCGCGACGGCGATTTCCGAACGGAAATCGTGCCGGAAATCGTTCGATTTCCGGTGGCCCGTGCCGCCGGGGATGCGCCTAGAAATCGGTCGGCGCGCCGCCTTCCTGCTTCCTTCGGGCGACGAAGCGGGTCAGTTCCTCCTGCGCCGCATGGTCCATCTCCGGCGCCTCGAATTCGGCCAGGATCTGCTTGTAGATCCGGTGCGCGCGCTCGACCGTCCAGACCGATCCGTCCGCCTGCCACGCCTCGTAGTTCCGCCAGTCGCTGACGAAGGGCGCATAGAAGGCGTGCTGGTAGCGCTCCTGGGTGTGCTGGACGCCGAAATAATGCCCCCCTGCGCCGACCTCGCGGATCGCGTCGAAGGCGAGGTCGTCCTCGGTGGTGGCCCAGGTCGCCCCCTCGAAATAGCGCTGGATCATCTGCAGGACCTCGCAGTCCATGATGAATTTCTCGGGGCTCGCGATCAGCCCGCCCTCCAGCCAGCCGGCGGCGTGGTAGACCATGTTGGTGCGCGACTGGACCGAGGCCCAGAGCGAATTCGACGTCTCCCACATCGCCTGGCCGTCGGGGACGTTGGCGGCGCAGACGCCGGAGGAGCGCAGCGGCAGCCTGTAGTGCCGGACAAGCTGGCCGGTCATCTGCGTCGCGCGCATGTATTCCGGGGTGCCGAAGGCCGGGGCGCCGGACTTCATGTCCACGTTCGAGGTGAAGGTGCCGATGGCGACCGGGCAGCCCGGCGCGATGTATTGCAAAAGCGCGATGGCCGCCAGCGCCTCGGCGATCGACAGCGCCACCGCGCCGGCCAGGGTGACGGGGGCCATCGCCCCGGCCAGGGTGAAGGGCGTCACCACCACCGGCTGGCCGCGTTTCGCCATCCGCATCGCGCCGTCGAGCATCGGGTAGTCGTGCTTCAGGGGCGAGACCGAGTTGATGTTGGTATAGAGCCTCGGCTTCGCGTCGAATTCCGAATGGGTCAGCCCCCCCGCGATGCGGACCATCTCCATCACGTCCTCGACCCGCTCGGCCCCCAGCGAATAGGCGTGGACGACCTTGTCGGTGAGGGTCAGCTTTTCGTGAAGGCAGTCGAGGTGGCGGACGCTGGCGTGGATGTCCACGGGTTCCACCGGATAGCCGCCCGCGATGTGGATGCAGTTGAAATACTGCGTCAGCTTCATGAATTCCTTGAAGGATTCGAAATCGCCCGAGCGCTTGCCGCGCTCCATGTCCCAGGCGTTCGGCGGCGAGGAGACGTTCACGAACAGCATGTGCTTGCCGCCCATGACCACCTCGTGGTCCGGGTTGCGCGGCGTGATGGTAAAGCTTTCCGGCGCGCGGGCGAGCATCTCCATCACGAAGGCTTCGTCCATGCGGACGTTGGTGCCGGTGACGATGCAACCGGCGCGGCGCAGGTGCTCCACCGCCGCGGGGTTCAGGAACTCGATCCCGATGTCGGACAGGATCCGCATCGCAGTCTTGTGGATGCGCTGCACCCCGTCGGCGTCCAGGGGCTCGGTCGGGGCGTCGGGGTTGACCGGGATGCGCCAGGGCATCTGGTCGATGGCGGCCGAGCCCGCGCGCACCTTCATGCCCGCGCGTCCACCGGCGCGTTTCTTACGGGTTGGCTCATCGGTCATCGCATCCTCCGCTGTCTTGGCGGCAGGATGACGGAAGCGCGCGGGCGATGGGAACCGCAGGAGCGACGCAAATGCGTCGTTTTCAGGCGATCAGCCGGGAAGTTGCGCCAGCCAGCCGGGAATGGCGCCGATGTCGGGCAGGACGACATCGGCATGGGGCGCAAGCGTGGCGGCGGCGGCCACGCCGGTCAGCACGGCGATGGTGCGCATCCCGGCGGCGCGGCCGGCGTGGAGGTCGTGCAGGCTGTCGCCCACCATGGCGGTGCGGCCGGGCGGCAGGCCGAAGGCATGCAGGAAGCCCAGGCACATGCCGGGGCCGGGCTTGGCGCCATGGCCGGAATCGTAGCCGACGATATAGTCGAAAAGCCCGGTGATGCCATGCGCCTGAAGATGCCGCCGGGCCGGGGCCTCGGAATCGTTGGTCGCCACCCCCAGCCGCATCCCCCGCTCGCGCAGGCCGGTCAGCAAGGGGCGCAGCGGCACGGCCTCGGCCATGGGGGCGGTGCCGGCGGTGTCGTTGATCAGGTCGGTGAGGTCGTCCAGCGTGTAGCCCGGAAGCTCGGGCAGAAGGGAGACCGCGATCTGGGCCGCGGTTCCGGCGATCACCGGGCTGTCCGGGGCGAAGTCGCGGGCGGCAAGGTCATAGCCGATGGCCTGCGCCATGCGGGTGGCATGGGCCTCGTCCCGGGCGACGGAGGTCAGGAAGCCAGCGGCCCAGCCGCCCCAGGAGAGGCGGAAGTCGAACAGGGTTCCGTCCTTGTCGAAAAGCAGTCCGTCGATCATCTTCAGGTCCAGTCGGGCTCGGCCCCGCCGGGCAGGGCGGCGCGGGCGGAAAGCGGTGCGGTATAGGGCAGGCCTTCGTCATCGCAGAAGGCGATGACCTGGCGATCGTCCATGAGCAGGAAATCGAGAATCGCCAGCTGGAAGTCCGCATCCTGCGCGCGAGCGGCAAGTTCCGCCGGACCCGCGCCGGTTGCGGCCATGAAACCGCCGATCCGCCCGGCGTCGGCGGCAAGCCAGGCAAGCGCCCGCAGCGCGAGCATCTGCGCGGATTCCCGCGGGTTCTGGGCCTGTTTCATGCTGATTTCCATCTGCCTCGGCGTCGAAATAATGCCTTCGCCGCAATTCTGAAAGGATTTCTTAACTCTCTCGGTAACAGACTGTTCAGCACCTTGGTCATCCGGGCATGGCTGCAAAAAGATGAGTGGACGGATCCTTATTGTCGACGACGTGGCGACAAACCGCATCGTCTACCGGGCGCGCCTGGCGGCGGCCTTCTACGAGCCCGTGCTGGCCTGCGACGGCGAAAGCGGTCTGGCGCTGGCGCTGGCGGAACGGCCCGACCTGATTCTCCTCGACATCGGCCTGCCGGACATCTCCGGCTACGAGGTGCTGCGCCGGCTCAGGGGCGATCCGCGGCTGCGCGACATTCCGGTGATCGCCCTGACCGCCGCACGCGACAGCGAGACGCGGCTCAGGGCGTTCTCGGCCGGGGCGGACGATGTGATCGTGAAGCCGGCCAGCGACCAGGTGCTGCTGGCGCGGGTGCGCAACCTGTTGCGCACGCGGGCCGAGATCGTCTTTTCGGATGCCGAACTGCAGCCCGCCGGCCTGGCCGAGACCGCGGCGGCCTTTGAGCCCAGCGCCACGGTGGCGGTGGTGACCGGACAGGCCGAGGTGGCGCGGCAGCTGCAGGCGGACCTTGCCGGGCAGTTGCGCGACCGGCTGGTGGTCCTGTCGCGCGCCCAGGCGCTGGCCGAGGCGGCGGCGGCGCAGGGGGCCGAGGTGCCGGATGTCTTCATCATCCACGACGAGGACGGCGATGCCGGCTCCTCGCTGCGGCTGGTGTCCGAGTTGAAGAGCAACCTCGCCACCCGCCATTCCGCGGTCTGCGTGGTGGGCCGGGCGGCCGAGGGCGACGAGGCCGCGATCGCCTTCGACCTGGGCGCGGACGACGTGGTGGCGCCGCATGTCACCGCGACGGAACTGGCGCTGCGCACCCGCAGCCTTCTGCGCCGCAAGCGGCAGGGCGACCGCACCCGCGCGCGGATTGAGGACAACCTGCGGCTGGCGATGATCGACCCGCTGACCGGGCTGCACAACCGGCGCTATGCGGCGCAGGCGCTGACCACGATCGCCGCCCAGGCGGTGGAGCGGGGCCGGGATCTCGCGGTGATGGTGGTGGATCTCGACCGCTTCAAGGTGGTGAACGACCAGCATGGTCATGCCGCCGGCGATGCCGTCCTGGCCGAGGTCGCGCGGCGGCTGCGGGCCAACCTGCGCGAGGGCGACCTTCTCGCCCGGATCGGCGGCGAGGAATTCCTGGCCGTCCTGCCCGACAGCGCGACGCCCGAGGCGCGGCGGGTCGCCGAGCGGCTGTGCGCGGCGCTGGATGCACGTCCGATCCGCCTGCCCTCGGGGCTGGGGCTGACGGTCACGGTCTCGATCGGGGTGGCGGTTTCGGCGCTGGCCGAAGGGGTGCCGCTGTCGGTGGATGCGCTGGTGGAACAGGCCGACCTCGCCCTGCTTGAATCGAAGGGCGCGGGGCGGAACCAGGTCACCTACCGCAAAAGCGCGGCCTAGTCGCGGCGGCGCAGGCCTGCCTCCAGCCGGTCGGCGAAGGCCAGGCGCTCGGCCTCGTCCATCCCGGCGAGGCGGGTCTCCAGCAGGCTTCGGCCCAGTTCCAGCCGGCTGGCGTTGCGCGCCTCGATGGCGGCCAGGGCGGTGGAGAGGGCGGCGGGATCGAAGGGCCGGGCGCGCAGGGCGGAGAGGAGGGTCTGGAACTCGGCCCGCGCCGCCTCGCGGCTGGCGCGCAGGTCGGGGGTCCGGTCCAGGAAGGCCTGGCGCAGGGCGCGGCGGTCCTGCGGGCTCAGCGCCGCGCTGAACGGGCCGAAGGAGAGGTCGCGCGGGCCGCCGTGGCGCGGTCCGTGGCCCGAAGCCCAGGCCCCTACGACCAGCCCCGCCACCGCCAGGTTCAGCGCCACCGAAAGCGCCAGCGCGATCTTCAGGCCACGGCCGGGGCGCGGCGGCGCGGCGGGGGGTGCGGTGGGGTCGGTCATGGCGTCAGCCCTCGGAGGACAGGAAGTCGGTGGTCGGGAACAGGTCGATCGCCTCGGCCCCGGTCAGGCCCGAGGTGAGGTAGTCATAGGTCGTGGGGCTGAAATAGCCCAGCATCAGCCCCGCCACGGCGGCGGTGCAGACGCCCGCCAGCACCGGGCCACCGCCAAGGGCCAGCGCCAGCCGGGCCAGAAGGCCGGGGCGCGGCGCGGGGGCCGGGGAAAGGGCAAGGGGCCGGGGTTGCAGCGCCAGGGCATCGGCGACGACCCGGTCAAGGAGCGCCTCGGACGGGTCGATGCGCTGGCGCGCGGCACTGGCGAAGAGGTCGTCGAGATCGTCATTCGGCATCGGGGTCGTCCTTGTATCCAAGCTCGTCACGCCGCCCGGCAAGGATCGCGGCAAGGGCGCGCTTGCCGCGGGCGGTCAGGCTTTCCACCGCCTCGACGCCGATCTCCATGACGGCGGCGATCTCGGGATTGGCCAGCCCCTCGATATGGCGCAGCACCACGGCCTGACGCTGGCGCTCGGGCAGTTCGCCAAGTGCCGCCTGCAGCGCGGCCATGCGGTCGGCCTGCACCAGGCGGCCCTCGGCGCTGGGGCCGTCCGCGGCGAGGTCGGGCGCATCCTCCAGCGCGGTCTGGGCCTTGCGCCGGCGCGCGCGCTGCCGGTCGAGGCAGAGGTTGGTGGCGACCCGGTAGGCCCAGGTCGTCACCCTGGTCTCGCCCTGCCGCCACTCGGGCGCGATGCGCCAGAGCCGCAGCATGGTCTCCTGGGCGACATCCTCGGCCTCGGCCCGGTCGCCGCCCAGCATCCGGACGGCGTAGGCGTGGATGCGGGGAGTGACGCGGTGGGCAAGCGTCCGCGCGGCGCCGGGGTCCCCATTCGCATAGAGCACCATGAGCGCCTCGTCCGAAGCCATGTCCGCGTCGAAGGCCATCACCATCCCCGCAAGGGTCGCCCGTTCCGGGCCGGGCCGCAAGGGTCAGTCGTCGTCGCCCATCATGCCTTGGCCGCCCTTCATGCCCTTGCCGTGCCGCATCCGCTCGGACATCCACTTCAGCGCGGCGTCGGCCTCCTCGCGCGAGATCGCGCCGTCGCCGTCGCTGTCCAGCCGCGCCAGCCGGTCGGCCGAGGGACCGTCGGGCATCTCGTCGGCGGAAAGCGCGCCGTCGCCGTTGGCGTCCAGCCATTTCAGCATCCGCTCGGTGCGGGCGGCCAGCCGCTCGGCCATCCTTGCGGTCTGGAAGGCGGTCAGTTCGGTCGCGTCCAGCTTGCCGTCGCCATTGGCATCGGCCGCGGTGAAGCGGGCCTGCCGCTGGGCCGCGATCTCGGCCGGGGTGACCTTGCCGTCCTTGTCGGCGTCCAGCGTGTCGAACTCCTGCAGGAGCATGGCCCCGCCGCCCATCCCGCCATGGCCGCCCATGCCGCCCCTCATCCCGCCCGGGCCCATCTCGGCGAAGGCGGCGGTGGCGGCGACAGCGCCGGCGGCGGCGAGAACGGCAAGCGTGGTCCTGGTGGTCTTCTTCATCACGGTCTCCATTTCTGGACCCGTTCGTCGGGTCCGATGACTGTCTCACGCCGGGGGTGGCGGTTTCCGTCGCGGCTCGGCGGAATTTGCGACATGCCGACACAGGACCCGGCCTTGCCCCTTCACAACCGGCGCCGAGTCACTATGTTGCGCGTCTGGCCCGACCGGAGACCCGCTGCGATGACCCCTGCCCAGACCGTCGCCCTTGCCGACGAGGAAGAAGACCGCCCGGTGAAGCCCGCCCTGTGGCGCGGCTGGCGGCGGCGCTGCCCGAACTGCGGCGCCGGGCCGATGATGCGCGGCTATCTCAAGGTGCGCGACGCCTGCCCGGTCTGCAGCGAGGCGCTGCATCACCAGCGGGCGGATGACGGGCCGGCCTATATGACGATCCTGATCGTGGGCCACCTGCTCGCGCCGCTCCTGCTGATCGTCTACACGAAATGGCGGCCGGACCCGGTGACCATGGCGGTGGGCTTCACCCTGGGGACGGTGGCGCTGTCGCTCTATCTTCTGCCCCGGCTGAAGGGCGCGCTGGTGGCGCTGCAATGGGCCAAGCGGATGCACGGCTTCGGATCCTCGCCCGATGTCTGAGCCGATCCGGCCCGCGGCGACGGTGGTCCTGGTCCGCAACGCGCCCGGCGGCGCGCAGGTGCTGATGGGCCAGCGCGGCGCAGGCGCGGTGTTCATGCCGTCGAAATTCGTCTTTCCCGGCGGCAGGGTCGATCCCGAGGATCACGCCGCCCCCTGCCCCGGCTTCCTTGCCCCCGATTGCACCCGGCGGCTGTCGCTGATGGCCGGGGCGACCGCGCCCGATGCCTTGGTCGCCGCCGCCCGGCGCGAACTGGTCGAGGAGACCGGCCTGACCATGGCCGCGCCCCTCGCGGGTGCGCTGCGCTTCGTCTTTCGCGCGATCACCCCGCCCGGCCGCCCGCGCCGCTTCGACGCGCGCTTCTTCCTCGCCGATGCCGGCTGCCTTGCGGGCGATGCCGAGGATTTCGCCAATGCCTCGGGCGAGCTCGCCTTCCTGCGCTGGCTCCCGCTGCCCGAGGCCCGCGCGCTGGACCTGCCCTTCGTCACCGAGGTCGTGCTGGCCGAGGTCGCGGCCCTAATGGCGGGCGGCGACCAGCCCGGCGTGCCGTTCTTCGACAATTCCGGCCCCACCCCCCAGTTCCGCCGCCTGGTCTGACGCCTTCCTGACCGGCCAGACCGGATGCGGCACCGGGTCCTTGGCGTGGAACAGGTGCCGGCGGAAGATCTCCAGATAGTTGCGGTAGACATAGCCGTCGTTGCGCCGCAGGTAATGCTCGCGGTTGCCGAAGTAGAGCGCCGGCAGCCTGTACCAGGCGACGCCGGGGTGCATGTGATGCACGACGTGGAAGTTGTTGTTCAGGAACAGCAGGGCCAGCGGCCCCCGGCTTTCGATGACGACCGTGCGCGCCCGCGCCGCCTCATGCGCGCGGTGTTCCAGATAGGTGCGGATCTTCAGGAGGCTCCAGCCCAGGTAGGCCGAGAGGAGATAGGCCCAGACCGGCATCGCGGCGACGGCAAGCCAGCCCAGCACCAGCGCCACGCCCGGCAGATGCAGCGCCCAGGCCAGCCGGACGCGCCGGTCGCCCCGCCGCATCAGGCGCAGGTCGCCCGCGACCATGGTCCAGATCCCGATCGCCGGTCCCACCAGCATCCGGCCGAACAGCGTGTTGTTGAACCGCAGCAGCGCCTTGACCGCGCCGGGAAGCCGGTCCCAGACCGCCGGGTCGGAATAATTCGACTCCGGATCGTCATAGGGGTCGGTCAGCGCCGGGTCGAAATGGTGCTGGAGGTGGGTGTCCTTGAACCGCAGGTAGGGGACGAAGATGCAGAGTCCGGGAAAGACCAGCGCCTCGTTCAGGGTCTGGTTGCGGAACGGATGGCCGTGCAGGACCTCATGTGTCAGCGAGGAGAACTGCCCGATCGCCAGCGCGGCGGCGGCGATGGCAAGCACCGGCGAGGCGTCCCAGAGCGCGGTGGTCGCAAGCGCCCAGAGGGCATAGGTTGCGGCGAAGACGAGCAGCGTGGGCCATTCGATGGCGCGGGACGGGGTTTGCACTTGCGGGACCTGAACGGGGAACTGTCGCATCAGGATAATGGTTGGACCCTCTGGTGGACATTCGGGATATTGTAAACTGAACCCCGCAGTTGTTCTGTAAAAAGGACAGATGATGGAAAAAATCGACAAACGCGACCGCGCCCCCCTCTTCCGCGCCCGCCTGGCCGAGGCGATGGCCAGCCGGAAGCTCACCCAGGCGGAACTCGCGCGGCGCACGGGGGTGGACCGTTCCACCATTTCGGCGCTGTTGCAGGCGGGCACGCGCCTGCCCAATGCGCAGCTCGCGGCGGATTGCGCCCGGGCGCTGGGAATCAGCGCGGACTGGCTTCTGGGCCTCTCGGGCCGGCCGGAACCGATCGCCGACCTGCTCGCGGCCTCGCTGTCGCTGACCGAAGCGCCGCGCGCCCTGATCGACGAGCGGATCTTCGGCTGGCACCAGGAGGCGGCGGGCTACAAGATCCGCCACGTCCCGGCGACGCTGCCCGACATGCTGAAGACGCGGGCGGTGGTGGAATGGGAATACGAGCCGCAACTGGGCCGGACGGCGGAACAGGCGATCGGGGCCTTCGAGGACCGGCTGAAATGGATGCGCGGGGCCGGATCGGATTACGAGATCGCCTTGCCGATGCACGAGCTGACCGCCTTCGCCACCGGCAGCGGCTATTACGAAGGGCTGGCGGCAGAGGTCCGGCGCGAACAGCTTCAGCACCTGATGCGGCTCTGCGAGCAGCTGTACCCCTCGCTGCGGCTGTGCCTGTTCGATGCGCGGAAGCTCTTTTCCGCCCCGGTGACGGTGTTCGGCCCGCTTCTGGCGGTGATCTACCTCGGCCGGCACTACCTGGCCTTCCGCGACAGCGCGCGGGTCGAGACGATCACCGGCCATTTCGACCTTCTGGTGCGCGAGGCCGAGGTCGGCGCGCGCGACATGGCGGCGCATCTGGCCGCGCTGTGCGACAGGGTGCGCTAGAAGGGGCGGAAGGCGGCGGGGTTGTAGCCGTTGAAGTCGAAGACCGCGCGCGCGGCGGCCAGCCGGTCGGGCGGGATCGCCCCGCGGTCGAGGACAAGGCCGAACCGGCCCGAGGGCGTGCCGATGGCAAGGGTGCGGTAGCCCTCGTCGACCCAGAGGATCCACCAGTCCTCCTGCCCCGCCAGCGCCAGCCGGCCGGGACCGGCGGGGCGGGCCAGCGCATGGACCGGCCGGGCCTCGCCGTCGATGCAGAGCGTGCCGTCGATGGCAAGCCCCCCCTGGGCCGGGGTCATCCGCACCGCCCCCGAGGCGCAGCCGCCCGGCCGCCGGGCATGGGACGCGACCTGCCGCCACTCCCCCGCCGCGCGTTCCGGCGCGAAGGCGGCGGCGGACCAGACCGGCGTCGCGGGATCGCGGAACCCGGCGACCTTCTGCGGCGCCGGGGCGCAGGCGGCCAGCGCCACCAGCGCGGCGAGGATCAGTCGATGCACAGCGTCACCCTCGCGCCATTGTCCTGCAGGATCTCGTTGCACCCCAAAAGCGGCCTGACCGGCGCGCAGGTGCCCGAGCGGGCCAGGCAGACCCCCTCGCACTGGCTCTCGCGGGTGCACTGCTTGCCGCCATCGCGCGTGTCGTAGACGCAGCTGTGAAGATCGCCCTTGCCGGCCCGCGTCCAGCGGCCCTTCTTCTTCTCGCAGGCCAGCTGCATCGCGGATTTCGCGGGCAGCGCCACCTCGGCCGCAAGATCGGGCTGGGGCGCGGGCGTGGCGACCGGGGCGGGCGCGACCGGGGGCGCGGTCTGGACCTTGGCGGCCGGTTCGCCCACCGTGTCAGCCGCGGCGGGCGGGGCGTCCAGCGCCGTGACCTCGATCGCGTCGCCGGTGACGGCGTTCGGCGTCACGTCCTGCGGCGGCGTCTCCGCCTTGGGCGACAGCTGGCAGGCGGCGAGCAGGACCGTAAGGCCAAGCGCAAGGCAGAGGCGGGGCAGGTGCGGCATGGATCCCTCCGACAGGAGTTCAGGAGTGCCCTGAACCGCCCCGCGCCGCAAGGCCCTCAGTAGGGCGCGGGGAAGGCCCGGTGGGTTTCCGCGATCTCCTCCAGCACCTCGGGCGCAAGCGCAAGGTCGGCGGCGCCCAGGTTCGCGGCCAGTTGCGGCAGGCTGGTCGCACCCAGGATCGGGATGGTGCGGAAGGGCCGCGACAGGCAGAAGGCGATCGCCATCTGGCAGGGGTCGAGGCCATGGCGCGCGGCCACGCCGAGATAGGCCGCGACCGCCGGAAAGACCTGCGGCGTGACGCGGCCGCCAAGCTCGGGCGTGAAGCTGCGGCGCGAGCCTTCCGGGATCACGTCCCCGGCGTATTTGCCCGACAGAAGCCCGGCCGCCAGCGGCGAGAAGGCGAGCAGCGGCATGTCCTCGGCCAGGCTGAACTCGGCCCAGTCGGTGTCGAACTGGCGGCAGAGCAGGCTGTATTCGTTCTGCACGCTGGCCATGCGCGGCAGGCCCAGCACCTCGGCCAGATGCAGCCAGCGCCCCGCGCCCCAGACGCTTTCGTTCGACAGCCCGATGGCGCGGATCTTGCCCTCGTCCATCAGGGCCCGTGCGGTGGTCAGGACCTCGGTCATATGCGCGGTCTCGGCCGCCTTGTCGGTCGCGGTGGGGGCATAATCCCACATCTGGCGGAAGTGGTAGCTGCCCCGGTTCGGCCAGTGCAGCTGGTAAAGGTCGATGTAATCCGTCCCCAGCCGCTTCAGCGAGCCCTCGACCGCGGCACGGAAACTGGCGCCGCTGATCGGCTGGCCGGGGCGGACGGTCTGGCCCTTGCCGGTGATCTTGGTCGCCAGCACCAGCCGGTCGCGCCCGCCGCGCGCGGCCAGCCAGGCGCCGATGATCTCCTCGCTCCGGCCCAGCGTCTCGGGCCGGACGGGGTTGGTCGGATACATCTCGGCCGTGTCCCAGAAGGTCACGCCATGATCGACGGCCATGTCGGCCTGGGCATGGGCCTCGGATTCCGTATTCTGGCTGCCCCAGGTCATCGTGCCAAGGCAAAGCCGCGATACCGTCAGGCCGGATGTGCCAAGGGTCAGGGTCTGCATGCTGCCTCCGTTCGCTTCGGGGCAAGTTAGGCCGGAACCGCGCCGGGGCAAAGGGCCGGATCGAGGACCTGCGCGCGAACATCATGGGATCGGTCGCATGAGTCTGCCGTCTGCCGCCCGGAGAAGGTCCCGGCTGATCCCCGCGCGAATTGCCGCAGGTCATGGAACTTTCGCCCAAAGCCTGTCTTGCTGTCCCATGGCATGACAGAAGGAGAACCGGCATGGACATCACCTTTACCGGCAAGACCGCCCTCGTGACCGGCGCGGGCTCGGGGATCGGCGAGGCGATTGCCCTGGGCCTTGCCGCCAGCGGCGCGAATGTCGTGGTGCAGGACCTGAAATCCGAGGCCGCCGAACGCGTGACGGCCGCGATCGCCAAGGCGGGCGGAACCGCGATTCCGGCGGCGGGCGACGTCTCCGACCCCGCGACGGTCGAGCGCCTGGTGGCCGAGGCCGCCGGCTGGCAGGGCGGCCTGCAGCTTCTGGTGAACAACGCCGGCATCGGCGGGGCGCAGGCGCCGACCGGGGAATACCCGCTGGACGGCTGGCGGCGCGTGATCGACGTGAACCTGAACGCGGTCTTCTACGGCATGCGCTTCGCCATCCCCGAGATGCTGAAGGCCGGCGGCGGGGCCATCGTCAACATCGCCTCGATCCTGGGCTCGGTCGGGTTCGCCAATTCGGCGGCCTATGTGGCGGCGAAACATGCGGTGGTCGGGCTCACGAAATCGGCGGCGCTGGAATATTCGGCGAAAGGCATCCGGGTGAACGCCATCGGCCCGGCCTTCATCGACACGCCGCTCCTCTCGGCCCTGCCCCCCGGCGCGAAGGAGGCGCTGGTCGCCGCCCATCCCATCGGCCGCCTCGGCCGCGCGGATGAGGTGGCGGACCTGACGCAATACCTGCTTTCGGACCGCGCCAGCTTCATCACCGGCTCCTGCCACCTGGTCGACGGCGCCTATTGCGCGCAGTAGCACGACGGCTTGATTTTGCCCGACTCCCCTCCGGATGCTAGAGTGACCCAGACCTCCGGGGGGAAAGCCATGCGCTGCCTAGCCGTTGCCGCCCTGATCGCCATCGGTCTTGCGCCCTGCGCCCAGGCCGCGACCGTCGCCTACCGGATGGACGCCAGCGCCTCGACCGTGGCCTTCGAGACCGACTTCGGGCCCGACCTCATCACCGGCTCGATCCCGCTGGAGAAGGCGGACCTCCGGCTCGACTTCGACAACCTGGCGAACTGCACCGTCCAGGTGGCGCTGAACGTGACCGGGGCGCAGGCGAGCTTTCCCTTCGCCGCCCAGGCGCTGAAAGGGCCGAAGGTGCTGGCCGCGCGGGACCATCCCCGGATGACCTTCGAAAGCACCTCGGTCAGGCGCGCCGGCACGGCGGCGGATGTCACCGGCAAGCTCACCATCCGGGGCGTGACCAGGACCGTCACCCTGCGCGCCCGGATCTTCCGCCCGAACGGCAGCACGGCCGACGACCTCGAGCATCTCACCGTCAAGCTCTCGGGCCGCGTCAGGCGCTCGGACTTCGGCGCGACCGGCTGGTCCGACATGGTCGGGGACGAGGTGCGGATCCTGATCACCGCCCGCATCGACGCGGCCGGCTGACATGGGGCTGAAGAACGGCCCCGAGGAGTTCGGCCTTGTCACCCGCCTCCTCCACTGGACGATGATGCTCCTGATCCTCGGCCAGCTGGCGCTCGGCCTGCGCCTCGCGAACCTCGAGCCGGGACTGGCCAACCTCTGGCTTTACGGCTTGCACAAGACCCTGGGTTTCCTTGCCCTTGCCCTGATTCTCCTGCGGATCGCCTGGCACATCGCCAGCCCCCCGCCCCTGCCGCTTGGTCCGCGCAACGCGCTGTTCTGGACCGCCCGCGCCGTGCACCGGGCGATCTACCTTCTGCTCGTCGCCCTCCCGCTGACCGGCTGGGCCGGCAGTTCCGCCACCGGCATCGACGTGATGATCGCCGACCGCTGGATCGTCCCGCCGCTGGTCGAGGCCTCCGAACAGGCCGAGACCTTCTGGTTCGGGCTGCACGACATCCTGACCAAGCTCCTGATGGCGCTGATCGCGGTCCACATCCTCGGCGCGCTCAAGCGCCAGGCCGAAGGCGACGGCACCCTGACCCGGATGCTCAAAGGCCGGGTCTAAAAATTTTCGCGAAAATTTTTAGACCCTTCCCTGCGCTAGCCCTTTCGCGCCGCTTCGGCTAAGCAATCGCCGGACTCATGCAAGGCGCAGACATGGCACGCATCCTCATCACCTCGGCCATTCCCTACATCAACGGGATCAAGCATCTGGGCAACCTCGTCGGCTCCCAGCTTCCCGCCGACCTCTTCGCCCGCTTCAACCGAGCGATGGGGCATGAGGTGATGTTCATCTGCGCAACGGATGAACACGGCACTCCCGCCGAGCTTGCCGCCGCCAAGGCCGGCAAGCCGGTCGAGGACTATTGCGCCGAGATGCACCAGGTGCAGTCGGAACTGGCGAAGGGCTTCCGCCTGTCCTTCGACCATTTCGGCCGCTCCTCCAGCCAGCGCAACCACAAGCTCACCCAGCATTTCGCCGGGAAACTGGCCGAGAACGGCCTGATCGCGGAAGTTTCGGAGAAACAGGTCTTCTCCATCGACGACAACCGCTTCCTGCCCGACCGCTACATCACCGGCACCTGCCCGAACTGCGGCTATGAGGCTGCGCGCGGCGACCAGTGCGAGAACTGCACCAAGCAGCTCGACCCGACCGACCTGATCGACCCGCGCTCCTCGATCTCCGGCTCCACCAACCTGGAGGTCCGCGAGACCAAGCACCTTTACCTCAAGCAGCGCGCGCTCCGCGACAAGCTGGAGGCCTGGATCGACAGCAAAACCGACTGGCCGATCCTGACCACCTCGATCGCGAAGAAATGGCTGAACGACGGCGACGGCTTGCAGGACCGCGGCATCACCCGCGACCTCTACTGGGGCATCCCGGTCAGGAAGGGCGACCAGCCCTGGCCGGGGATGGAAGGCAAGGTCTTCTACGTCTGGTTCGACGCCCCCATCGAATACATCGCCTGCACGGCCGAATGGGCCGACGCCAACGGCAAGACGGACGCCGACTGGGAACGCTGGTGGCGCACCGACAAGGGCGCCGCGGACGTGACCTATTACCAGTTCATGGGCAAGGACAACGTCCCCTTCCACACCCTCTCCTTCCCCGCCACGATCCTGGGGTCCGGCGAGCCGTGGAAGCTCGTCGATTACCTCAAGTCCTTCAACTACCTCAACTATGACGGCGGCCAGTTCTCCACCTCGCAAGGGAGGGGCGTCTTCATGGACCAGGCGCTCTCGATCCTGCCCGCCGATTACTGGCGCTGGTGGCTCCTGTCCCACGCGCCGGAAAGCGCGGACAGCGAGTTCACCTGGGAAAACTTCCAGGCCTCGGTGAACAAGGATCTCGCCGACGTCCTCGGCAACCTCGTCTCCCGCGTGACCAAGTTCGCGGTGTCCAAGTTCGGCAACCAGGTCCCGGCGGGCGGCGAGTTCGGCCCGCTCGAGACCGCGCTGATCGCCGACCTCGGCGCGCGGATCGCCGACTACACTGCCCACATGCAGGCGATGGAGGTCCGCAAGGCCGCCGCCGAGCTGCGGGCGATCTGGGTGATCGGCAACGAATACCTGCAATCCGCCGCGCCCTGGTCGGTGGTGAAGACCGACCCCGCGCAGGCGCAGGCCATCATCCGCCTCGCGCTGAACCTGATCCGGGTCTATGCCGTGCTCTCGGCCCCCTTCATCCCCGACGCCTCGGAAGCGATGCTGAAGGCGATGGGAACGGCCGACCGCAGCTGGCCGCATGACGTCCCGGCCGCGATGCGCGCGCTGCCCGCGGGCCACGAATTCAGCGTGCCCGAGAACCTGTTCCGCAAGATCACCGACGAGGAGCGCGCCGACTGGCAGGCCCGCTTCTCGGGCATCCGCAGCTGACCCGGCGGAAAAGAATCTGTTTGCAGCCGCAGAAACCGTCCGTCAGCGGCGGTTTTTTGCGCGGAACGCCGCCGATCGGGAAATAATTCCGCCTCTCCGCGCAACTTGAGGAGGCAAGAGATCGTGAACGGTGCTATCTCTGACGGCGTCGGAAACCCGAACCGCTGCCACGTCAGGAGAAACCGATATGTCGCAAGCTCTGCCCCGGCGCACGCGCGCCTATGGCACATATGCCGCCATCGCGCTGTTCATCGTCGTCTATCTGGGGGTGTTGGGTGTGGTTCTGGCCCCGCGTGAGACCATCGCGGTCCATTCGGGGGCCATCTTCATGGATGAGGAGTGACGGCACGTTCAGATGATCGCGCCCTCGACCAGGGCGCGCTCTTCGGCGATCCGGTCGTAGTGGAAGGCTGACAGGTCAAGCGAGCGATAGCCGCCGTGGACGATCCACTCGGCGGTCCCGCGCCCCATGGCGGGCGATTGCTGCAGCCCGTGGCCGGAGAAGCCGTTCAGGAACAGGAAGTTCGCGATCTCCGGATGCGGGCCGGTCACGGCGTTCTGGTCCAGCAGGTTGAAGTCGTAGTGCCCGGCCCATTCGCTGATCACCTTCACCGCCTCGAAGGCGGGGATGCGGCTGGCGATGGCGGGCCAGATATGCTCCATCCAGACCTCCTGCTCCATGGCGAAATCCTCGAACGCGGCCTCGCCGTCCGGTTCGGCATGGCCCCCGGCCATATAGGTGCCGCCGCCGACCTCGCGCACATAGGCGCCCGAGGGGTCGATGGTCAGCGGCAGGGGCCGCGAGAGCGGGGTTTCCGCCTGGATCACCCAGTTGAAGCGTTTGCGCGGCTGGATCGGCAGGGCGATCCCGGCCATTGCGGCGATGCGCCCGCCCCGCGTTCCGGCCGCGTTGACCACCATGCCGCAGCCGAGGGTCCGGCCCGATTTCAGCCGGACGCCGGTGACCCGGCCCTGGGCCAGATCCAGCCCCGCCACCTCGTCCGCCAGATATTCCACCCCCGCCTCGCGCGCCTTGCGGTGGAACCAGTCGAAGACGGTGGAGCCGTCGAAATAGCCCTCGTCCCGCAGGTTGAGGCTGCCGAGGACGATGTCGTCCACCCGGTAGAACGGATATTCCTCCAGGATCTCCTCGGGCGCCAGAAGCCGCGTCCCCGCCCCCGCCGCGGCCTGCACGGCATGGTTCCGGCGCAGGACCTGGGCGAAATCCTCGTTGTCGGCCAGGTAGAGATAGCCGAAGTTCTGGATCTTCAGCTCGGGTACCCGCGGGTCGCCCCCCATGCGCTGCCGCAGGTTCTGCACGAAATCCGCGCCGAACTGCGAGATGCGGACATTGAGCTCGGTCGAATACTGCTGGCGGATGCAGGAGAAGCTCAGCGTCGTGGCCGCCTGCGCATAGGTCGGGTCGCGCTCGATCACCAGGATGCGGCCCTGAAAGCCCAGCTGCGTCAGCCACCAGGCCGTGGACGAGCCCATGATCGCGCCGCCGATGATGACGACGTCATAGCGGTCGTGCCGCGGTTCCGCCTGAAAACCCTGCATCATGTTCTCCCTGCCCGGTGGCCGGGGTTTAGCCCGCTGTGCGGGTGGCGGCAACCGGCCGGGACCGGCTGCCGCAGGAGGGTCAGTTGCTCATCTGGGAATGGTCCATGCCTTCCATGCCGCCCTGCCCCATCGGCGGATCGATCTGGAACTCGATCTCCACCCGGCCGGCCTTTTCGAAGATCAGCGTGGCCTTGTGCATCTCGCCTTCGGTCAGGGCGCCGTTCAGGCCCATGAACATGATGTGATAGCCGCCGTGCTCCAGGTTCACGGTCCCGCCGGCGGGCAGGTCGATCGCCTCGACATGGACCATGGTGCCGACGCCATCGGCACCGACGCGGCTTTCATGGACTTCGGACTTGGCGGCGATCTCGCTTTCGACGCCGATCAGGCGGTCGGCCTCGGTGCCGCTGTTGACGATGCTCATGAAGCCGCCGGCGGCCTTGGCGCTGGCTGCGGGCTGCGGGATATGGGGGTGGACGATCTGCAGATCGCCCGCGGTGACATCATGGGCCATCGCCGGGGCGGCAAGGAAAAGGGTGGCCAGAAGGGCCAGGATACGGGACATGACGGACTCCATCCGTTGCTGGGTTGGTTGGGGAAGTAAGGGAAACGCGGTCAGGCCGCGGGCGGGCCCTGCGGGCTGTGTCCGGGGTCGCGGACGCGCGCCATCGCGCGGGGATCCTGCCTCGGTCCCGGCAGGACCAGCGCCACGGGCACCAGCCGTTGCGGCAGCGCGACCGGGGGCGGCAGGTCCAGCGCCGTGACGATCTGGCAGGCCAGGCATTGCACGCCCGGCGGGTGGCCTTCGGGCCCGTCGCCACAAAGCTCGCCGCCGTTCGCCGTGACGAAGGCCAGCGCGGCATCGCCGCTGTCGGGCGCGCGGTGGCCATAGGCGCTCGCGGTCAGCGAGACCGCGAGGACGGCCAGCAGCGCCAGCCGTTGCACCAGAAGGAAGAACCGCAGCAGCATGGCCCTGTCATGGGCCAAACCGCGCAGGCGGTCAACCGGCGATGCCGTCCTGCGGCATCGCGGCGGGCGGGAGCAGCGCCGCGGCCAGTTCGGCCAGCTGCGGCGCCAGCGGGTTGGTCCGCCGCCACACCAGCCCGATCGTGCGGCTGGGGCGCGGATCGGGCAGCCGGTGCAGCACCACCTCGGCCGAGCGCGTCTCGACCGCCGCCGCCATCTCGGGGATCAGCGTCACCCCGATCCCCGCCCCCACCATCTGCACCAGCGTCGAAAGCGAGGAGCCCTGCATGATCTCGCCCGCCAGCGCCGGGGGCAGCTTGCAATAGCTGATCGCCTGGTCGCGAAAGCAATGCCCCTCCTCCAGCAAGAGCAGCGGCATCTCGCGCAGGTTCTCCAGCGCGGGCACCGGCTCCCCGGCCATGGCGGCGGGACGGACCAGCAGGAAATCCTCGTCGAAAAGCGGATGCTCGGCCAGCGAAGGCTCGGACACCGGCAGGGCGACAAGCGCGAGGTCCAGCCGCCCCTCGGCCAGGTCGCGCATCAGGCGCGGCGTCACCGCCTCGCGCGGGCGCAAGTCGAGGTCGGGGAAACGCTCCGCCAGCCGGCGGATCAGCTGCGGCAGGAAATAGGGCGCGACGGTGGGGATGATCCCCAGCCGCAGCCGGCCGGCCAGCGGCCCGGCCCCGGTGCGGCCCAGCGCGGCCAGCTCGTCCACCGCGCGCAGGATCTCGGCCCCGCGCAGGGCGAAATCCTCGCCCAGGGCGGTCAGCCGGACCTGACGCGGCCCGCGCTCTACCAGCGGCGCGCCCAGGATCTCCTCCAGCTCCTTGATCTGCAGCGAAAGCGCGGGCTGCGAGATCGACGAAGCCTCGGCCGCGCGGCCGAAATGGCGCTGCCGGGCCAGGGCATCGAAATAGCGCAGGTGCTTCATGGTCAGCTGTGTCATAAGTTCAGCTTATCGCCATAATTGGAAAATGAAAATTCCCTTTATCGCGCAGCGGTGCTAGCAGCAGGGCCGGACGGAAAGGACGAGTCGCTCGTCCCTTCGCGGCAGAGCAAGAAGGAGAGCAAGATGGACGGCAACGACAGCGCAGCGGCGGGCAAGTGCCCGGTGATGCATGGCGCGATGACCACCACCACGACCTCGGTCACGGAATGGTGGCCGAAGACGCTGAACCTGGACATCCTGCACCAGCATGACTCCAAGGTGAACCCGCTGACCGGCTTCAACTACCGCGAGGAAGTGAAGAAGCTGGACTTCGAGGCGGTGAAGCGCGACCTCATCGCCCTGATGACCGACAGCCAGGACTGGTGGCCGGCCGACTGGGGCCATTACGGCGGTCTCTTCATCCGGATGAGCTGGCACGTCGCCGGCACCTATCGCATGGCCGACGGCCGCGGCGGCGCGGGCACCGGCAACCAGCGGTTCGCGCCGCTGAACTCTTGGCCGGACAACGCCAACCTGGACAAGGCCCGCCGCCTGCTCTGGCCGATCAAGAAGAAATACGGCAACCGTCTGTCCTGGGCCGACCTTCTGGTCCTGGCCGGGACCGTCGCCTACGAATCCATGGGCCTCAAGACCTATGGCTTCGGCTTCGGCCGCGAGGACATCTGGGCCCCCGAGAAGGACATCTACTGGGGCTCGGAAAAGGAATGGCTGACCGACCAGCGCTATCCGACCAGGGAAGACCGCAAGTCGCTGGACAACCCGCTGGCAGCGGTGGTCATGGGCCTGATCTACGTCAACCCGCAGGGCGTCGACGGCCAGCCCGACCCGACCCGCACCGCCCATGACGTGCGCGAGACCTTCGCCCGCATGGCGATGAACGACGAGGAGACCGTGGCGCTGACCGCGGGCGGCCATACCGTCGGCAAGACCCATGGCAACGGCGACGCCTCGCTGATCGGGGCCGAGCCGGAAGGCGCGGGGCTCGAGGAGCAGGGCCTGGGCTGGATGATCAACTCCACCCGTTCGGTCGGCCGCGATACCGTGACTTCGGGCCTGGAGGGCGCCTGGACCACCCATCCGACGCAATGGGACGACGGCTATTTCAAGCTGCTGTTCAAATATGACTGGTGGCTGAAGAAATCCCCCGCCGGCGCCTGGCAGTGGGAGCCGATCGGCATCGCCGAGGAGGACATGCCGGTCGACGTCGAGGATCCCTCGATTCGCCGCATGCCGATGATGACCGACGCCGACATGGCGCTGCGCTTCGACCCCGGCTTCCGCAAGATCGCCGAGCGGTTCCGCGACGACCACGCCTATTTCAGCGAGGTCTTCGCCCGCGCCTGGTTCAAGCTGACCCACCGCGACATGGGTCCGAAGGCGCGTTACCTGGGCCCCTGGGTCCCGGCCGAAAACCTGATGTGGCAGGATCCGGTTCCGGCCGGCTCCACCGACTGGGACGTGGCCGCCGTCAAGGCGAAGATCGCCGCCTCGGGCCTGTCGGTCAGCGATATGGTCAGCACCGCCTGGGATTCGGCCCGCACCTATCGCGGCTCGGACCACCGGGGCGGCGCGAACGGCGCCCGCATCCGTCTCGCCCCGCAGAAGGACTGGGAGGGCAACGAGCCCGCCCGCCTGGCCCGCGTCCTGTCCGTGCTGGAACCCATCGCCCGTGAGGCCGGGGCTTCGGTCGCCGACGTGATCGTGCTGGCGGGGAACCTGGGCGTGGAACAGGCGGCGAAGGCGGCCGGGTTCGAGGTGACCGTGCCCTTCCATGCCGGACGCGGCGATGCCACCGACGCCCAGACCGACGCCGAGAGCTTCTCGGTGCTCGAACCGCTGGCGGACGGGTTCCGCAACTGGATGAAGCAGGACTATGCCGTCACGGCCGAGGAGCTGATGCTCGACCGCGCGCAGCTCATGGGCCTGACCGCGCCCGAGATGACCTGCCTTCTGGGCGGCATGCGGGTGATCGGCGCCAACCATGGCGGCACCCGGCACGGGGTCTTCACCGATCGCGTCGGCGCGCTGACCACAGACTTCTTCACCGTGCTGACCGACATGGGCTACAAATGGGTCCCGAAGGGGTCGAACCTCTATGACATCGCCGACCGCAAGACCGGCGCGGTGAAATGGACCGCCACCCGCGCGGACCTGGTGTTCGGCTCGAACTCGATCCTGCGCGCCTATGCCGAAGTCTATGCCCAGGACGACAACCGCGAGAAGTTCGTGAAGGACTTCGTTGCGGCCTGGACCAAGGTCATGGAGGCCGACCGCTTCGACCTCCGCACCTGATCGCTGTTACCAGTACCCCTGTTACCAGTGACGGATGGCCCGGGAGGAGACTCCCGGGCCGTTTGCATCAGCCGCTCCAGTCCGCGGCCGGGGTCTTCAGCACCACCTTGGTCCAGCGGTCCTGCTCGTCGCGGAAGCCTTCGTATCCCCTTGCGGCCTCCTCCAGCGGCAGGCGGTGGCTGATCAGGAAGGTGGTGTCGATCTCGCCCTCGGCGATGCGGTGCAGAAGGCTCGGCATGTAGCGTTGCACATGCGTCTGGCCCGAGCGCAGCGTCAGCCCCTTCTGCATCACCGCGCCGGTCGGGAAGGTGTCGGCAAAGCCGCCGTGGACGCCGGGGACCGAGACCCGTCCCCCCTTGCGGCAGGCGTGGATCGCCGCGCGCAGGGCATGGATGCCATCCACCCCGATCCCCACCGCCTGCTTCGCCCGGTCCATCAGCCGGTCGGGGGCAAGGCCGTGGCTCTCCATCCCCACCGCGTCGATCACCGCGTCGGGGCCGATGCCGCCGGTCATCTCCATCAGCGCCTCGGCGACATGGCTCTCGCGGTAGTTGACCGGCTTCGCGCCCAGGCTTGCCGCCAGTTCCAGCCGATTCGGGTGATGGTCGATGGCGATGACCTGCCCCGCCCCCATGAGCAGCGCCGACTGCACGGCGAAAAGGCCGACCGGACCGCAGCCCCAGACCGCAATCGTGTCGCCGGGCCGGATGTCGCAGTTCTCGGCCGCCATCCAGCCGGTCGGCAGGATGTCCGACAGGAACAGCACCTGGTCGTCCGGCAGGTCATCCGGCACCGGGATCGGCCCCACGTCGGAAAAGGGCACCCGGACATATTCCGCCTGCCCGCCCGCATAGCCCCCGGTCAGATGGCTGTAGCCGAAGATCCCGCTCATCGCATGGCCGAACATCGTCTCGGTCGCGTCCTGCGTTTCCACCGGGTTGGAATTGTCGCAGGCCGAATGAAATCCCGAGGCGCAGAAGAAGCAGGTGCCGCAGGAGATGGTGAAGGGCACCACCACGCGCTGCCCCTTCCTCAGGCTGCTGCCTCGCCCGGCATCGACCACGCGGCCCATGAATTCGTGGCCCAGGATGTCGCCCGCCCGCATGCCCGGGATCACCCCGTCATAGATATGCAGGTCCGAGCCGCAGATCGCCGTCGAGGTCACCTCGATGATCGCGTCGCGGGGATTGAGGATCTGCGGATCCGGAACGGTCTCCACCCGCACGTCCTTCGTGCCTTGCCAGGTCAAAGCGCGCATCGCGGCCTCCTATTCCTCGGGGCGGCGGCGCGCCGTCGCGATCTCGCCGGTTTCCATCAGCATCTTGAACCGCTTCAGCTCATGGCGCGACTGCACCCCCGGCGCGCGGCCCGACGCCCTGGCGACCATCTGGCCCAGCGCGCCGAAGGGCGGGTCCCAGGCGATGATCGCGGTGACGACGGTGCCGCGCCCGGCGGGCGCGTCGGCGAACATGACCTTGCCCGAGGTGTCGATCTCCGACCCCTCGACCGAGCGCCATGCGATCACCTCGCCGGGCTGGTCGGTGACGATCCGGGTCCTGACCTCGACCGTCCGGCCCATGGGCGCGCGGATCGTCCAGCGGGTCAGCCCTTCCTCCTCCGCCACGCTGTCCAGGTTCGCCATGAACTGCGGCAGGTTGGCGAAGCGGCGCCAGAAGGCGTAAAGCTCGGCCCGCGGGCGGGCGATGGTGACGCTATGGCCGGTGACCGCGTACTCCCCCCAGCGCGTCCGCCGGGCGGTCCGTCCGGGGGCGCTGTCGCGGTTGCCCCGTGGCGGCTGTGCGCTCTGCCAGGCCAGCACCGCAACCGCCGCGATCCCGCCGCCCAGGATCAGCCAACCCAATGCCCTGCGTCCCGCCATGCCCCCTGCCCCCATGCCCTCTGCCATGCCGTGGGGAACCGGCGGCGGCGGGCTTTGTTCCGGGTTCCGATTCCGCCCTCTTACACGATCAATGCTATAGACATTTGTCGGTATCCCTGCATTCTATCCCGGACGCCCAGGGAAGGAGACGACCGCATGTCCGGGCCGGACGACCGCAAGACCCCTGCCGGGCAGACCGCCTGCGGAGGACGCGCATGATCCGCCTCTTCCGCCGTCCCGGGGGCGGGGCCAGATCCTATGCCGCGCTTGGGCTTTTTGCCGCCGCCTACCTGGCCGCGCTGGCTCTTGTGCTGGCGCCGGGCGTGATCCGGCTGGCCGGCGCGCTGATAGCTCCGTGACTCCGGCTTGACCCGGCCCCCGGACGGCCCTGCAATGGGACCATCCACCGCGAATCAGTGATGTTGCCGAACGAGCCCCTGATCCCCAAAGGCGCCGCCTATTTCCCGGCCCCCGACCCCGGGCCGACGCGGAACTATGCCTTCCTCCTCGTGCCGGGCTTCACCCTTCTCGCCTTCGTCTCGGCGGTGGAGCCGCTGCGCATCGCCAACCAGCTGTCGCAAAAGCCGCTCTACCGCTGGCGCCTTCTGTCCGAGACCGGCGAGATGGTCGCCAGCTCCTCGGGGATCCCGGTCGGCGTCGACGGCCGGATCGAGCCGCTGGACAAGACGACCCGGCTGATCGTCTGCGCCGGCAATCCACAGATGGCCGCCGCCAGCCCGGCGATCGTGGCGGCGGTGCAGCGGCACCACCGTTTCGGCGGCATCGTCGGCGGGGTCTGCACCGGCGCGATCGCGCTGGCCAGGGCCGGGCTGCTGGACGGGCGGCGCTTCACCCTGCACTGGGAGAACCAGCCCGGCTTCGTCGAGACCTTCCCCCGCCTCGCCCCCAGCCCCGCCCGGTTCGAGGTCGACGGCCCGCTCCTGACCTGCGGCGGCGGCGCGGCCGCGACCGACATGATGCTGTCGATCATCGCCGAGGATCACGGCAGCGCCTTCGCCGCCATGGTCTCCGAGATGTGCCTGCGCACCGTGATGCCGGGGGTGAACGCCGAGCAGCGCAGCTCGACCGCGGCGCTGATGTCCTCGCGCAATCCGGTGCTGGTGGCGACGATCACGCTGATGAACCGCCATCTCGACCAGCCGCTCTCGATGGAGGAACTGGCCGCCGCCGCCGGCTATTCCCGCCGCCATCTCGAACGGCTGTTCCGCGATGCGGTCGGCAAGTCCCCGGCCGATTTCTACCGCGGCCTGCGGCTGGACCTGGGGCGCAACCTGCTCAGCACGACCGAGATGACCCTGCTCGAGGTCTCGCTCGCCTGCGGCTTCGCCACGGTGTCGCATTTCTCGAAAAGCTTCCGCGCCCGCTTCGGCACCGCGCCCACCCGGCTTGCCCAGGGAATGCGCCCGAGCAGCAGCGCCGCCCCGGCCAGGGCCGCGCCCCGCCCCCTCCGCTGATCCTTCGGATTGTTGCCATTTCCGCCGCCGTGGCGCCGGGAAACACCGAATCGGCGGAAATCCGTCACCCGCTTTTTCCGGCTTTGTCGTCGGCTCAAGCTCGGGTTATCAGTTTTCGTACCCCTTTTCGCGGCAAGGTTGCGGGTCCGTCAGGCATGATCCTCCGGAAGAAACGCCACTCGGCCCAAGATTGTGCACGGAAAGGCCATAATTCCCGTCCAGGTTAGGGCGGGCTCGCAGGCTTGGCAGAAGATCGGGCAGTGATCCGGCCTTGCCCAGTGATGTGTCAACATTCAATTCGGGCCTCGGGCCCGGGTCAGGATAGCTATGGCCTTGCAGTCCCTGAATGCCTTTCTCGTCGCCCTGCGGATGATGGAAAGTGGCGGCGACTATCAGGCGGTCAACACCCTGAACTTCCTTGGCGCCTATCAGTTCGGCGAGGCGGCGCTGATCGACCTCGGCTATGTCCGGCGCGATGGCGATCCCTACGACAACAACTATGCCGGCGGCTGGACCGGCAAGCACGGCGTCGATTCGGCCAAGGAATTCCTCGCCAGCCGCACCGTGCAGGACCGCGCGGCCGAGGCCTGGGTCAAGCTGATGTGGCACTATATCGAGGCCGAGAACCTTGACCGCCACGCCTGGACCGAGGTCGGCGGCAGGGAACTCGCGCCCAGCGGGATGCTGGCGGCCAGTCATCTTCTGGGCACCTACGCGCTGGAAGAATACATCCGCACCGACGGCCGTGCCGATCTGCGCGACCCCTACGGGATGCCGATCTCGAACTACATCGCCCGGATGGCCGACGTCGACGTGCCCTTCGGCCCGAAGGAACCGCGCAAGACGCTGTCGACCTCGGGGCGCAACGACTCCTGACCTCTCAGCGGCCGCCCGGCCTGACCTCGCTCTTTGCGGGTTCCAGCCGGCCGCCGCCGTTCGCCGCCATCAGCCGGGTGCCCATGCGCTCGATCTTGTACCAGCCGGTCGGGTGGCCGGTCGCGGCCCGGAACAGCCCGCGGATCGCCGTCAGATACAGCAGCTGGCGATAGCCGAAGCGCAGGATCGGGATCAGCATCAGGGTCTTCAACTCGAACCGCCGCTCGAACCAGAAGGCGGTCAGCGTGCGCAGCACCTCGATTCCCGTCATCACGAAATAGCTGGCGAACAGCAGCGTCGGCAGGGTCGAGCCGGGAAAGGCCTCGCGCAGGAAGAACATGTAATAGGCCGAGGTCAGCGCCGTGATCAGCAGGATGTCGTCCAGCATCGCGAACATCAGCGAGACCGGCCCGAACCAGATCGAATCGACCAGAGCGAAGCCCACCGGCATCCCCGAGGTCAGCACGCCCCGGTGCTTCCAGCTGACCTGCAGCATCCCCAGCTGCCAGCGCAGCCGCTGCCGCATGAAGGCCCGCACCCTGACCGGAGCCTCGGTGATCGAGCGCGCGCGCTCCTCGAACCGCACGCGATAGCCCGCGCGGTGCACCGCCACCGTCAGGTCGGCATCCTCGGTGATCGTCTCGCCCGAGAAGCTGCCCCCCTCGCGCACCGCCTTTAGCCGCCAGGCCCCCGCCGCGCCGGGCACCACCAGGATGCCGTCGAAGAACTCCTGCGCGCGGCGCAGGACGTTCTGGGTGACCATGTATTCCTGGTGCTGGAAGTCGCTCAGGATGTTCTGCCGGTTCCCGACCTCGACCAGCCCGGCCACCGCCCCCACCGTTTCGTCCCTGAAGGGTTGCACCAGCCAGCGGACCGTGTCGGGCAGGAAGATGGAATCGGCGTCCGCCACCACCAGGATCGGCGTCTCGATCTCGGACAGCGCGAAATTCGCCGCATGCCACTTGCCCGCGTTCTCCTCCTGCAAGAGCCGGACCTGCGGATGCTTCTCCACCAGGCCGCGTACCACCTCGGCGGTGCGGTCGGTCGAGCCGTCGTCCACCACGATGACCCGAAGGTCGGGATAGTCCGAGCGCAGGACGGATTCGAGGCAGGCCGCGATGACCTTTTCCTCGTTGAAGGCGGGGATCACCACGGTGACGGGCGGGGCGAAGCCGGGGTCGATCTTCCCATGCGGATGCCGCAGCAGCGACAGGGCGATATAGGCCAGCGAGAACACGGCCGAGACCACCAGCATCACGAAGAACAAGACCGTCACGCTGTTCAGGAAGAAGTCGGCCACCCGGAAGGCAAGCCAGTCGCCAAGGCTGGTCGGGGGGGCCTCGGCCGCAGGCGCCGGCTCCTGGGTCATGGTGGCCAGCCCCGGCGACAGGAAGCGGAAACCGTCCTTCGCCAGGCGCGTCAGCAGGTCGGGCAGCACCGTGATCGCGCCCTTGCCCGGCACCCGAAGGTCCAGCGTGATCACCTGGGTCAGATCCGGCTCGCCCTCGCGCAGGATGCGGTCGGCGAATTCGTCGGGGTCGATCGGGCCGAACGGGCTGTCGAAGCTTGACCGCACCGGAATGAGACCGCGCTCCAGCAGCCCGGATTCGGCCAGGAAGGCATCCTCGCTGAACGACGGCGGCCCCGCCCCCGGCCGCAGCAGGACCAGCCGCGCGGGCTTTTGCAGCAGCGCGTTCAGATACAGCTGCTCGAAGTTCAGCATCATCCGGGTCGTGACCTCGGACTCGGCCCGTCCCGGCAGCGGCGGCAGCATCCGCAGGCCCAGCACATGCCCCGCGGCGGCCAGCTTGCGGGCCGACCCGTCATGTTGCAGCACGCTGGCCAGATCGGCGAAGAAGGCGGCCTTGACCCCGTGGCGCAGCAGCGTCGCGATCACGGTATCGGCGTCCTCCTCCTCGGGCAGGCCGTCGAAGGCCAGCATCAGCCCGCCCTGCACCTCCAGCCCGCGCCGCTCGACCTGCCAGGGCAGCGGCAGGGGATCGTAGCGTTGCCCGACGATCTTCTCGCCCGCCCCGTCCAGAAGGACAAAGCGCCGCCCGGTCCGCGCCGGAGTGATGGCCGCGATCGCCGGCCCCCCGGCCTCGGTCAGCACCTGCCGCGAGAGGTCCACCTTCTCCTCCAGCAGGATCTGCGCCAGCCGGCCTTGGGCATCGGCCTGCAGGATCCGCCAGATCGCCGGGTCCTCATAGCCAAGCGGCCAGACCGCGACCGCCTGCCCGGGGTCCAGCACCGCCAGCTGGTTGTGCATCGAGGCCGCATCCATGAGCCACAGGTCGTTGACCTGCCGCTCGGCATCCAGAAAGCGCAGGCGCGAGGCCCCGGCCCCGGCATCCATCACCGGCATCGCCCCGGAACGGTCGGCATGCGACAGGGCCTCGGCATAGCCCAGCCGCTCGGGCCAGCCCTGCCCTTGCCAGGACCGGGCAAAGGTGCCCAGCGCGACCACCAGCTTTTCCGCCGGGATCAGCGCGCGCACCTCGGTCACGGCGGTCTCGAACCAGTCCTGCGGCGCGGGAGAGGCCAGGGGCGAGCTGTCGCTGCGAAAGCCCAGCACAACGGCCCGCTCCAGAAGCTTGACCAGCTCGGGATCGCGCCAGAACCTCGCCTCGGGCGCCGCGATCAGGCACAGGCCAAGCGGCCGTCCCGCCTGCGTGGCCATGACGTATTTCAGCCGCGACAGCGCCCGGCGCAGCAGGACCGGGTCCAGCTGCGGGTGCTCCTCCAGGTTGATGCAAAGCTCCGGCCGCGCCTCGCGGGACAGAAGCTCGGCCAGCTCGGACGCCAGCCGTTCCAGCGCCGGGCCGGGCGAGATCAGCGCGGCCAGTTCATCGGTGCGGGTGCTCGCCGTGATCCGCGCCACCGGCAGGATTCCCTCCCCCGGCAGGTCCAGCTCCTCGGCCAGCTCGTCCAGCGCCAGGTTGCCGTTTTCCCACAGCGGCACCACGGTTCCGTTGGGCGCGCCCAGAAGGAAGGCGTCGGCCATGACCCGGTCCAGCTGGCCGCAGCGGGCGCGCATGCCGGTAAGAGCCGTGCTGTCGGCCGCGGGCAGATAACCCAGCACCTCCCGCTTGCGCCCCTCGGCCCGCCGGTCGCAGGGCGAGGCCGAATTGCCCTGCAGGGTGACCAGCGCATCCAGAGGCCGGGCCGCATGTTCGCTCGCCTCGAAGTCGGGGGACCGGGGCAAGGGCGGATCGACCAGCAACCTCTGGCCCAGGTTCCAAAGCCATATGCAACCCAGGATTGCAAGAACGATCAGAAGAAAGACAACGACCCTGCCGCGAACCCCGCTCCGGTCTTCAAAGACATGATCCGGCTCTTTTTCAGAAGCCTTGTCCAAGCAGCGCACTCTCTAATCGGGGCAAATCGACCCAGACCAAAGGATAGCTGCATTACCCATCTGGCGCAAACCATGCCGCCAAATGGCGCAGGCTCAGCGCAAGGCGTGCCCAATCGCCGCAAGGATCACGCCATTGGTGTTCAGATCGGTGTAATCTGGCATCGCCTGCATGGTGCCGGTGAAGACCCCGACCGAGAATCCCAGCCCCTCGATTCTCGCCTTGTCGCGCATGATGGCCAGAAGGGCGTCGCAATAGGGATGGCTGCGCAGCGCCGCCCAGAGGTAGGCCGATTTCGCGCTCAGAAGCTCGGCCCGGTCGCGGAACTCCTCGGTGTCGTGCTCCGGCGCCTCGCCCAGCGCGCGCACCACCCAGGCGGCCGGCCCCAGCTGCCCGACCCGCAGCCCCTGGTAGGAAAACCAGGGCGCAAAGTTCAGCGGCGCTTCCGAGGCGCATTTCATCCGGCCGGTCGTCTCGAACCAGTCCAGCTGCGCGTCGAACAGGACTTCGGCGATCAGCTCGGCCTTCGGCTCGGGGCCCTGTTCGATCAGGTCCAGAAGCACCGGCTCCACGCCGACCGGGGCGATCGCCGCCACATCGTAAAGCACCCCGATCTGCCGGTCGGCGGCACTTCCCGTCCCCGGACCGGCCAGCGGCGAGACCATCCCGAAGCCCCAGGGCGCCAGCCCGCGCTGGATATAGGCCGTGCAATGCGAGGCGGTGGTGTCGATCCAGCGGCCCAGCACATGGCTGTGGGGCCGCCCCCCCGGCAGCGCCGCCGCCAGATCCCAGCCCGCCAGCACCGAGACCGCCCGCTCCCGCTCCAGAAGCCCGGCCGTCACCGTCGCGTCCAGCGCCACCGCAAAGCGGCCCGCATCGCAGATGTCGAAACCGGGCGTGACCACCGCCCTGTCGTCGGTGCGGAACATCGCGGGCGGCAGGGGGTGGCCGTCGACCTGCGCCAGGGGCAGGTTGTCGACCAGAAGCGCGACGCGGGCGCGGGCCTCGTCCGCGTCGATCAGCGCCAGCTGGCGCGCGACGCGGATCCCGTGCAGCTGGCTTGCCAGGTCCCACATCGTCGCCTCGCGGTTGACGATGCGGGTCCGCCCCTGCTGCACCGTCCCGGCGCAAAGCCCGGTCTCCGGATCGGTGAACCGCTCGATGAAGCGCCAGGCCAGCCGCGCATCCGCCATCAGCCGGGCGCGCTCCCCGGCGTCGGGGCTGCGCGCCAGTACCGGATCCGTCAGCCGCCGCCGCCGCAGCGACCAGAGCCGCTCCAGCACCGGCTCGGCGGCGACCAGATGGCTGGCCAGGCCGGGCAGCGTGTGGAAGAAGGCCTGCCGCGATTGGGCCGCCTGCAGGAACCGCTGCACCATCCCGGCGCGCAGCACGGGTTGCAGCACATGCTCGGGCCGGATCACGATGACATGGTCCTCCAGCGCCGAGAGCCGCAGCACGGCATCGGGCCCGGCGGGACCCAGCTCGCGCAGCGTCAGGCGCAGGCGGCCGTCCGCGCCGATCCCCTGGCGCGGCCAGACCGCGGGCTCGGCCGAAAGGTGCAGCGTGATCGCGCCCTCGTCCGGCCGCGCGCCATCCTCGATGCATTGCGGCAGCGGCGGGCTGGTGTCGGTGGCAGAGGTGGCGCAGAAATGCACCGTGCCGGGCAGCTCGCCGAACTCCTCCGCCCGGCCCGCCAGCGTCAGCGGCACGCCCGCGCCCGCCAGCTCGCGCACGAAGGCCAGCGCCGCCTCGCGCTCCTCCTGGATAAAGCCGGTCTCGACCAGAAGCGCCACGTCCAGCGTCAGGCCGGTGCCCGCGTAAAGCCGGCGCCGGGCCGGGCTGGCCATGTCGATCCGGCCCTCGCGCAGGCCCTCGGACAAAAGCGCCGCGATCCCCGCCGCGCTTTCGGCCAAGGCCTTCGCCGCGCCCCCCGCCAGCGACAGCGCCAGAAGGACATCGCCGCCCCCGGCCAGCGCGGCCCCGATCCGCGCCTCCAGCCCCGGCGCATCCAGCCGGGTCCAGATCCCGCCGGTCGCCACCAGCTCGCCCCGTCCGGCGACGCCGGGGGTGAAGGGCCCGTCGCCCGCGCGCAGATGCACCCGGAATCCCGCCCCGCGAAAGGCGGTGTGGTCGATATCCGCGACATCGCCCCGGTCGACCAGCGTCACCACCGGAAAGCTGTGGTCCGCGGCCGGCCCCTCGGCGAAGGCGCGCACCACCGCATCGCGCAACGCGCCCGCGCGGCGCAGCTGGTAGTAGCGTTCGTTCCGCCCGGTCATCCCGATCGGCAGCGCCAGGTCGAACAGCCCCGGCTCCTGCCGCGCCAGCCGCGCGAGAAGGTCGCACAGCGGCGCGTGGCCGACCCCCGGCGCGGTGAGCCCGGCCAGGTCCGCCACGCAGGTCAGCGGCAGGCCCGCCGCAAGGAAGGTCGTCGCGATCCGCTCCACCAGGCCCGGATCCATCCCCGGCCCGATCCCGTCCAGCAAGAGCGAGACCCGCGCGACCCCGCCCTGCGCCCGCGCCGCACCGCCGAGCAGCGGCAGAAGGGCCGCGCCGCCCTGCAGCAGCCGGCGGCGGGTCAGGCGGATCATTGCCCCGCCTCCAGCTCGGACAGGGCGGCGCGGACGGTCCGCACCTCGATCAGCCCGCGCGCGTCCAGGAAGGCGGCGCAGGAAAAGATCCCGTCCACCATCTCCGCCGACACCTCGTATTCGCCCGGCTCTCCCGGCGTGATCCCATGGAACAGCAGCACCAGCCAGGTTCCGTCCCGCGCGCTGGCCACCATCTCGCCGCAGACCTCGGCCGCGGTCATCGTGTTCACCACCTCCAGCCGCCCGATGTAGCGCGGGTCGATGGCGTCGCGCGGGTTGCGCCCGCCATGGCCCTGCCAGGACAGATGCGCCCGGAAATGCGCCATGACCACGTCCAGCGTCGCATCCGAGAAGGAACCGAAGGGCGAGGAGAAGGAGACCGGCGCCACCCCGGTCCGCTCGGTGATATCGGCGGCCGAGCCCTCGACCTCGGCCGCCATGGCCGCAGGCTCCATCTCCGTCAGCCGGGTATGGCTTCGCGCGTGCGAGCCGATCTCCCATCCCGCCGCCTGGAACTCGCGCACCTCGTCCCAGGTCATCGTCCAGTCCTCGGGCGCCCTGGTGTCGCCGATCAGCCCGGTCGGCACGAACAGCGTTCCCACCAGCCCATGGTCCCGCGCCAGGCGCAGCCCGTGCTCGTATTGCGCCCGCGAGGCATCGTCGAAGGTGATCGTGACCAGCCCCGGCCGCGTCCCGGCCCCGGCCGGAAGGCAAAGGCCCAGCAGCAGGGCGGCAAGGACGGCAATCCTCATGGCGCAACCTCCATGACCACGCTCCGGCTCAGGCGGCTCTCGGCCGGGCCCGAGGTCTCGCTCACCCGCCCGTCGGCGCGGATCACCCCGACATAGGGCTCGCGGAACCCGATCGCCGGGGCCTCGACCAAGGGCGATCCCGCGAACAGCGGCGCGATCGCCACCCCCTCGCAAAAGGCGCTGTCATGCACCACCACCGCAAGCGCCGCCCTGCGCGCCAGTCCCTCGGCCAGAGCCCGGTGGAACGGCGCCGGATCGGGCAGGCCGCCGCCGTCCAGCTGCGCGCAGCCGTCGAACCGGGCCAGAAGCCTCGGGGCCTCGCCCAGCTCGACCAGGTTCACCCCACGCGCGAGGTCCAGCTTGCCCCCGGCCGACCGCAGGCCCGACGCCCCCGAGACATAGCCCGAGGACTCCACCTCATACCGCAGCATCGGCGCCGGTTTCAGCACATCGGTAAAGACCTCGGCCGCCCCGGCCTCCAGCACCGCCTCCAGCTCGGCCCGGCTGTTGACCGTATGCACCCAGGTCAGCACCCCCGTCGCCGCGCGCGCCCGCAGGGCAAGGCCCGCCTCCAGCCGCTCGGGCGGCATCACCAGGCCCGGCAGGTCCATCCTCGCCAGCCAGCCCAGCACCGCGTCTGTGTCGCCATCATACCGATACAGCGTCCAGATCACGTCGTCATATCCCATATCGCGCACCCTGGCCCAGTCCTCGGGCTGATAGACCTGCGGGATGAGGCGGTCCAGGAGGTCCGGATAGGTCCCGGCGATCGCGTCATAGGCGTCCAGCGCGCCCGCCTTCAGGTCCAGCACGACCCGCACCCCCTCATGGCCGCGCAACCAGTCGGCCAGGCTCGCCAGGGTGCAGGGATGATAGGGGGCGGCCTTCGCCCGCGCCTCGAACTCGACAAGCGGCAACGGTCCCCCGGGCAGCGCGCCATCCTGCGCCAGAAAGCCCGCGTCCCAGTCGTGCAGGCAGACCAGCCGTTCGTCCGAGGTCCAGGCCAGGTCGATCTCGATCAGCCCGAAATCCCCGCCATTCGCCTCCAGCGCCTCCTGCGAGTTGGTGTAGTCCATCCCGTTCCAGCGCCCCCCCGCATGGGCGATGCGCGGCAGGGCCTCCAGCACGCGCTGGCGGTCGCTCCGGGGGGCGCGCAGGATGTCGCGCAGATGCAGGCCCAGCGCCGTCTGCCGCGCGCCGGTGAATTCCTCGACCCGCCCGTCGCCCGCGATCAGCGCGACATAGGGCTCCTCGTACCACAGGTCGCGCCACTTGCTCAGCCCGGTGCCCGCGAACAGCGGCTCCAGCCCCGGCTCGACCTCGTAGCAGATCACGCTGTCATGCGCGACGATGACGAAACCGGCATAGTCCCTGCCATGCGCCTCGATCGCGGCCTGGAACCCGCCCTCCAGCGGTACCTCGTCCACCTGCCGCCCGCCATAGCCGCAGGTATCGACATGGCCCAGCTTCACCGGATCGCTGTCCCGGTTCAGGCCCAGCAGCGTGAGGCCCCGGATCAGCGCCACCTTCGCGCCGGTCTCGGGGTTCATCACCCAGGAATTCCCGGTCAGATACCCGGCCGAGCGGATCGCGACCTCGCCGCCCAGCCCGTTGGGCGGCGTATAGTCGATCACCTTCTCGGCGGCGAACTGCCGCCGCGCGGCAAGGTCCTGCTTCAGCTCGTCGCGAAAGGGCGCCGCATCCGGCGCGAAAGCCTCCACCACCACCTCGGGCGCGACCGGCACCCCGTCCTCCACCGCGATCTGGCGCAATCCGGGGCTGTCCAGGCTGCCCGCCAGCAGGCAGGTCTCCGCCCCCGCGGGCGCCGGGGTCGCCGCCAGGACCGAGGTGCGGGCGCAGCGGTCCAGCCAGGCGAACCGCTGGTCCCCCGGGAACCCCGCCACCAGCTCCGGCAGGGTGATGTCGGCGCTCAGGTCGAAATCCACCGCCGTCACCGCCAGCGCCTCGTTCAGCTGGAAGAGGACCGGCACCTTCAGCCGCCGGCCGCCCAGCACCGCCTCGCCCGCGGCGGCATCCAGCACCAGCCCCTCGGCGATCTGCGGAAAGGCCCACATCGCGGCGAGATAGCCCCGCCCCGCCTCGATC
This sequence comes from Tabrizicola soli, assembly GCF_015999335.1. Taxonomy (GTDB): domain Bacteria; phylum Pseudomonadota; class Alphaproteobacteria; order Rhodobacterales; family Rhodobacteraceae; genus Tabrizicola; species Tabrizicola soli. Next base: position 220,552 of record NZ_JAEACP010000002.1, read on the forward strand.
AGCCCGTCCACCCGGTCGCCCGGCCCCGGCCCGTCGGCCAGCAGGTCGCGCCCGAAGCCCAGCGCCGGGGTCGGCGCGCCCATGAGGCCCAGCACGGTCGGCCCGGTATCCAGCGTGGTGCCCGGCTTGTCCACCAGCCGGGGCGCCAGGCCGGGCGCGAACAGCATCAGCAGATTGCGCCGCTCGCCCGCCTCCAGCGCCTCGCGCGCCAGGTTCGGCATCGCCATATGGTCCGAGGCGACGACCAAGAGCGTGTCCTTGAAGGCCGGGCTCGCCCGCACATGCCGGATGAACCCCGCCGCCAGCCGGTCGGCGCAATGGACGGCGTTCAGGAACTCGTTCCTGCCGTCGCCATAGGGCCTGTCCGCGCAAGAGGCCGAGGCGAAACCGAAGGGATGATGCGTGTCCAGCGTCAGAATCACCAGGCCGAACGGCCCCTCCCCCGCCGCCAGCGCATCGAAGCGGTCGGTCGCCAGGGCATAAAGGCTGTCGTCGAACAGGCCCCATTCGTTGACATAGGCCGGATCGGGCAGCAGCGGCTGCAACTGGGTCTTGCCCTCGACCAGGCCGAAGCCGTGGCTGTCGTAGAAGGTTCCCTTGCCGGCAAAGCCCAGGTCCGCCCCGCCAAGATAGGACAGCCCATACCCCTGCGCCTGCAGCAGGTCGCCCAGGCAGGTCGCGCCCGGCAGGAACTCGTCGAACCCCGCGCCCGAGCCGATCAGCGGCATCCCGCACTGGCTGGCCACCATGCCCGCGATGGTCCAGCCCGCCTCCTCGACCTCGCCCAGGTCGGTGAAGCTGACCGCCTCACGCTCCAACGCCTTCAGCTCCGGCATCAGGCCGGGAAAGCGGGCCTCGTCGAAATAGCTGCGCTCGACCGATTCCAGATACAGGAACACCAGGTTGCGCCTCGCCCCCGGAAAGGCCAGCCGCCCGACCGGGACAAAGCCCTCGGGCGGCGGCCCGGCGCTGGCCATGGCGCCGTGCCGCGCGCTTTCCTCCAGCCGCACCAGGTCGCCCACCGCCGGATGCAGCCAGAAGGCCAGCGCCAGCAGCGCCGTCCCGGCCAGCCCGCGCGCGCGCCCGAACCGCGGCGCGGCCGGGGCGCGGACCAGCCGCCAGACCAGCCCCGCCGCCAGCAGGCATCCCGCCACCGCCGCCACCGCCGCGGCGATCAGCCCGTGGAAGGCCCCGAACCCCGCCGCCTCCAGCCCCGTCCGCAGATGATAGACCACCGAGGCGTCGATCCCCGAGCCGGTCAGCCGGTCCGCGACCAGCCAGGCCACCGACAGCAAGAGGCAAGCCAGCACCCCCGCCACCGCCAGCGCCACCCCTGCGCGAGAGGCCAGCGCCCGCCACCAGACCGCCACCGCCGCGGCGGCAAGGCCCAGGCTAATCCACATGGGCGCCCCCGAAGGCAACGGAACGATAGCGGCCTGCACTCATTTCGGCGTGTGGGGGACCACCTCCAGCGCATCGCGGGCGGTCATCAGCCGGACGACGCCCTCGTCGCGCAGCCGGGCGGCGCAGTCCAGCACGCCCTCGAACTGCGCAACCGAATTCTCGTATTCATAGGTCGGCACATCCACCACCCGGTGCCAGATATAGACCAGCCAGTACCCCTCGCGGCCCGCCCGTTCCATCTCGGCGCAGATCTCGTCAACCGACTTCTGGTTCGACACATGCTCGCGGTTGATGTGGTAATGGTCGGTCCGGTCGAACAGGTTGATCCCCTCGTTGCCCCAGCCGCGGAAATGCGCCTTGTAATAGACACGCACCCTTTGCAGCACCCGTTCGTCGTAATCCCCGTTGGGCGAGGCGAAGGTCACCGGGAAGATGCCCGTCCCCAGATAGATCTGCGCCGCCGGGACGCCCAGCTCCATCTCCAGCACGTCGTCGCTGGCCTGGCTCAGCATGTAGGCATGGGTATAGCCATGCGCGCCGAACTCCCAGCCATGGCCCGCCAGGCCGCGCGCATCCTCCCAGGTCATGTCCCCCGGCGCGCCGGTGATCGGCTGGCTCTGGCCGAACAGCGTGCCGGGGATCCCGCGCTCGAAGAACTCGGGCATCTGGTTCCGGAAGAACTGCGACGTGACGTTGTCCACCGTGAAGGTGACGATCCCGACCTCGGCCCCCGCCGGAGCGGCGAGGAGCGCGACCGCGAGGCCGAAAGCCCGGGACAGACCGGAAAGCCAAGGTCCGGGCCCGACTTCGGTGCGGGAAACCTCGCGCATGGATACTCCCGGTGACGAATGCGACTCTGGCCCCGACAAAGGCCACGCCGCGACTCTAGCCGCGAGCGCGGCTTTGGAAAACGGGAACTTGTTGCCCTGACGCGGGATTTTCCAAGGCGCGGCCTTGCGCCGCACCCCACTCCGGCCGGATCGCGGCCCCTTCTCTCCGGATCGGCCGCGAAGGCCAGGATCGACGGCGCGAACGGCCCGCCGGTCCCGGCCGGGATCTTCGCCGGCCGCCCCTAGGCCGCCGCCTTCAGCGCACCCGCGCGCGCCGAGCGGTAGTACTCCTGCGCCGCCGCCACGCCCGAGCCCAGCCGGATCTCCAGCCCCAGGTCCGCCATGCACATCTCGGCCGTCGCCAGGCCCGAGAGCATCATCACGTCGGTCAGGCTGCCCAGGTGGCCGATGCGGAACACCTTGCCCGCCACCTCGCCCAGCCCGGTGCCGAAGGCCACGCCATAGCGTTCCGCCGCATGGGCGACGATGGAGGTCGCGTCAAAGCCCTCGGGCGTGCGGATCGCGCTGACCGTGTCGGAATAAAGCGACGGATCCGCCGCACACAGCTGCAGCCCCCAGGCCTGCACCGCCCGGCGCACGCCCTCGGCGATGCGGTGGTGGCGGGCAAAGACCGCCTCCAGCCCTTCCTCCAGCAGAAGGCCGCTGGAATATTTCAGCCCGTTCATCAGCCCGACTGCCGGCGTATAGGGATAGGCATTGGCGGCATAGCCCCGGCCCATGTCCGCGATGTCGAAGAAGGTCCGCGGCAGCCTGGCCGTGCGCGAAGCCGCCACCGCCCGCTCCGAGAAACCGACGATCGCCAGCCCTGCCGGCAGCATGAAGCCCTTCTGGCTCCCCGTCACCGCGACATCGACGCCCCAGTCGTCAAAGCGGAAGTCCATCGACCCGATCGACGACACGCCATCGACGAACAGCATCGCCGGATGCCCCGCCGCATCCATCGCCCGCCGGATCGCCCCGATGTCCGAGCGCACGCCGGTCGCGGTCTCGTTGTGGGTGGCCAGCACCGCCTTGATCTTGTGCTCCTTGTCGGCGGTCAGGATCTCCTCGTAGCGCGCGGCCGGGATGCCCTCGCCCCAGGGGGTCTCGACCACATGCATCCCAAGCCCGTGGCGCTGGCACATGTCGATCCAGCGGTGGCTGAACATCCCGTTGCGCGCCGCCAGCACCGTGTCGCCGGGCGACAGCGTGTTGCTCAGCGCCGTCTCCCAGCCGCCGGTCCCGGTCGAGGGGAAGATGAAGATCCGCGCGCTGTCCGATTTCATCACCTTGCGCACATTCTCCAGGCAGGGCTGCAGGATCGTGCCGAACAGGGGCGAGCGGTGGTCGATCGTCGGCATGTCGCAGGCCTTGCGGACGTCCTCGGGCATGTTGGTCGGGCCGGGGATGAAGACGGGGTTCTGGAAGCTCATGGCGGATCTCCTCTGTTCGCTGCACCCAGCCTAGCCGCCCCCGCCACGGGACGCCATTTTTTTGAAAAATCATTTCATAAATCCAATAAATCAAAAATACCCATACTTGTCAGTATCTTCCGTTTTTCATATCCTGAACCGAATTTTCACCATCCGGGAAAAATTCCATGCACTCCCCCCGCAAGGCCCGTGGCCGCCCACGCGACTGGAACGACGACCCCAACCAGAACACCATCAAGTCGCTCGACCGCGCGATGGATGTGTTCGACTATCTCAGCCAGGCCCAGGGCAAGACGCTCTCTGCCCTGGCCGAGGAGCTGGACCAGTCCCCCGCCACGATCTACCGCATCCTCACCACGCTTCAGACCAAGGGCCTGGTCGAATTCGACGCCCAGGAACAGCTCTGGCACATCGGTCCCCGCGCCTTCGTCATCGGCGCGCGCTTCCTGCGCCGCACCAGCCTTGTCGAGCGTGCCCGCCCCGTCATGCGCCGCCTGATGGAGGACACCGGCGAGACCGCCAACCTCGGGATCGAGCGGGAAGGCGCGGTCCTCTTCCTCTCCCAGGTAGAGACCCATGCCTCGATCCGCGCCTTCTTCCCGCCCGGCACGCTCTCGCCCATGCATGCCTCGGGCATCGGCAAGGCCCTCCTCGCGCAGATGGAGGCCGAGCGGCTGGAGCGCTGGCTCTCCGCCCGCCCCCTCCAGGCCTTCACCGAACGCACGATCACCGACCCCGCCGCCCTGCGCGACAGCCTGCATCAGGTGCGCGCCCGGGGCTTCTCGCTGGATGACGAGGAACGCAACGACGGCATGCGCTGCATCGCCGCGCCTGTCTTCGACGTCAACCGCGAGGCGGTGGCCGGGCTTTCCGTCTCCGGCCCGACCAGCCGGATCAGCCTGCGCCAGCTCGACAGCCTCTCGCGCCCGGTGATCGAGGCCGCCGCCCGGCTCACCGAAGCCATCGGCGGCGCCCCTCCGGACTGAAGGCGGGACACAAAGCCGTGACTGCGGCATGGTTGCGCATTGCCCCCGCCGCCCGCAGGCGCAAGACTCCGCCCGACGACCTGCATCCGAAGGCATGACCATGACCCACCTCAGCCGCCGCACCGCCCTTCTGGCCCTTGCCGCCTCCGGCCTCGCCTTCCGCCCCGCGCTGGCGCAGGCCGCGCCGATGCTGCGCGTCGTCAAGGACCCGAACTGCGGCTGCTGCGAGGCCTGGGTCGAGGTTCTGCAGTCCGAAGGTTTCACCGCCGAGGTCGAGCTGATGGAATTCGATGCGCTCCAGGCCCACAAGGCCGCAAGCGGCATCCCCGCCGGAATGGTCTCCTGCCACACCGCCCATGTCGAGGGCTATGCGCTGGAAGGCCATGTCCCGGCGGCCGACATCCGCCGCCTTCTCGCCGAACGGCCCGAGGCCGTGGGCCTTGCCGTGCCGGGGATGCCCTACGGCTCGCCCGGCATGGGTCCCGAGACCGAGCGCGAGGCCTATGACGTCCATCTGATCCGCAAGGACGGCACGACCGAGGTCTTCAGCAGCTACGCCGCCGCCTGACCGGCAAGGCGCGGCGTTCAGTCCGCGTCCCCCGCCACCTGGCTGAGGACCGAGCCGCGCCCGCGCAGCCGCATCAGCATCGGCACCAGCAGGAACACCGCCGAGATCCCCAGCAGCACCGCCGAGACCGGGGTCGAGATCAGCGTGCCCCAGTCGCCCTGCGCGATCGCCAGCGCCCGGCGCAATTGCTGCTCCGCCATCGGCCCCAGGATCAGCCCCACCACCACCGGCGCGACGGGATAGCCGTAAAGCCGCATCCCATAGCCCATGACGCCGAACAGGATCAGCATCCCCAGTTCCACCGGCGAGGGGTTGACCCCGATGGTTCCCAGCGTGGCGAACAGCAGGATGCCGCCGTAAAGCCAGGGCCGGGGGATCGACAGCAGCTTGATCCAAAGGCCGATCAGCGGCAGGTTCAAGACCACCAGCATGACGTTGGCGATCAGCAGGCTGGCGATCAGCCCCCAGACCAGTTCCGCGTTCATCACGAACAAGAGCGGCCCCGGCTGCAATCCGAACTGCTGGAACCCCGCCAGCATGATCGCCGCCGTCGCCGTCGTCGGCAGGCCCAGCGTCAGCAAGGGCACCAGCGTCCCGGCGGCCGCGGCGTTGTTCGCCGCCTCCGGCCCCGCCACGCCCTCGATCGCGCCATTGCCGAACTCCTCGGGGTGCTTCGTCAGCTTCCGCTCGGCCGCGTAGGACAGGAAGGACGCCACATCCGCGCCGCCCGCGGGCATCGAGCCGATGGGAAAGCCGATGAAGGTCCCGCGCAGCCAGGCCTTCCACGACCGCCGCCAATCCTCGCCCGTCATCCGGACCGAGCCCTTGACCTTGTGCATCCCGTCCGGCGGCTGCAGCGTCGCCGCCACAGCCAGCGCCTCGCCGATGGCGAAAAGCGCGACCGCCAGCGTCGTGGTCTCGATCCCGTCCATCAGTTGCGGCACGCCATAGGTCAGCCGCGCCGCCCCGGTCAGCCCGTCGATCCCCACGCAGGCCAGCGCCAGCCCGATGAACAGCGAGGTCAACCCCCGGAGCGTGCTGTCCCCGAAGGTCGCCGAGACGGTGACGAAGGCCAGCACCATCAGCGCGAAATACTCGCGCGGCCCCAGCATCAGCGCCAGCTTCACCACCTGCGGCGCGAGGAAGGCCAGAAGCAGCGTCGCGATCAGCCCCGCCACGAAACTCCCGATCGCCGCCGTCGCCAGCGCCGGTCCCCCGCGCCCGGCCCGCGCCATCCGGTTGCCCTCGATCGCGGTGACGATCGACGCGCTCTCGCCCGGCGTGTTCAACAGGATCGAAGTCGTCGACCCCCCGTACATGCCCCCGTAATAGATCCCCGCGAACATGATCAGCGACCCGGCCGGGTCCAGCCCATAGGTCACCGGCAGCAGCAGCGCCACCGTCAGCGCCGGCCCGATCCCTGGCAGCACGCCCACGGCGGTGCCCAGCGTCACGCCCACCAGCGCATAGAGCAGGATCATCGGCTCCAGCGCCGTCGACAGGCCCTGCAGCAGCAGCGAAAAGCTTTCCATCGCCCTATCCCCGGAAGATCAGCAGTTCCAACGGCCCGCCCGGCAGGTTCAGCTTCAGAACCCGGTCGAAGACCCCGTAGATCACCAGCGCCAGCACGAAGCCCACGGCCACCGCCTTCCACAACGGCCGCTGCCCGAAACCCCGCGCCGTCATCCCGAAGAGAAGCGCGCCCGAGATCACGAAGCCCACCACATGCAGCAGCGCCAGTTGCAGGCCCAGCCCGCCCAGGATCCACATCACCGGCGCCGGGGCCTGCCGCGGCGGCCTCGGCAGATCGCCGCGCAGGCCCGCGATCCCCGTCATCACCGCCAGCCCCAGCAACCCATAGGCCACGATCCGCGGCACATCCGCCGGACCCACGCCCGCATAGCCCCCGTCCTGCTTCAGCCCCGCCGCATCCAGCAAGAGCATCGCCGCCAGCCCCGCCAGCCCCGCCGCAATGACGAACGCCGCCCACCTGGGGCGGCGTTCCGGGGGGAACCCCTGGCTCATTTCACCAGACCGATGTCGCGCAGCACGGCCTCGGTCGCCGCGATGTCGGCATCCAGCTGCGCCGCAAAGGCGTCGCCCGCCAGATAGGTATTGGTCCAGCCCTTGTCGGCCAGCATCTTGGTCCAGCCCGCGCTCGCGTTCAGCTTCTCGATGTCGCCCGAGATCTTCGCCACCTGCTCGTCGCTCAGCCCCGGCGCCGCCGCGACCATCCGCCAGTTCTCGACCACCACGTCGAAGCCCGATTCCTTGATCGTCGGCGCGTCGATCCCCTCCAGCCGCTCGGCCGAGGACACCGCCAGAAGCCGCATCGTCCCGGCCTTGACCTGCTCCTGGAACTCGCCGACCGAGGAGACCCCCGCCGTCACCTGGTTGCCCAGGATCGCCGCCATCGCCTCGCCGCCGCCCGAGAAGGCGACATAGTTGATCTTCGTCGGGTCGACCCCCGCCACCTTGGCCAGGAGACCGACCAGGATATGGTCCGTCCCGCCCGCCGAGCCGCCGGCCCAGCTGACCGAGCCGGGATCGGCCTTCATCTTCTCGACCAGTTCGCCCAGCGTCTGGATCTCGGAGGCGGCCGGGACCACGATCGCCTCGGTGTCCCCGGTCAGCCGCGCGATCGGCGTCACGTCCTTCAGCGTCACCGGCGCGGCATTGGTCAGGATCGCGCCCACCATCACATAGCCGCCGACGATCAGCTTGGTCGGATCGCCCGCGCTGTCGGCCACGAACTGCGCCAGCCCCACCGTGCCGCCCGCGCCGGGAACGTTCACCACCTCGACCGAGGGGGCGATCCCCTCCGCCTGCAGGACCTCCTGCATGGCCCGCGCCGTGCCGTCCCAGCCGCCGCCGGGGTTGGCCGGGGCAATGATCGTGTAGTCCTGCGCAAAGGCCGGAACCGCCAGCGCAGCCGCAAGGGCCGCGCCAAGGAACGCGTGTTTCATCTGTCTTCCTCCCATGGGGCGGCACGGGGCCGCCAGACCTCCCCGGGGCTCCCCCGCCCCGGAACGCCCTTACAGAACCACGGCAACCTGTCACCAACCTGACATGTTCCGCACCTACTCATGGCTCTCCAGCGCCTTGCGCCATTCCGCCAGCACCCGCGCCCGGCTGGCCGCGTCGAGATAAGCCAGAAGCCCCGGCGAGACCGGGACCGGCCGCAGCCGCGCGCCCAGCGCCTCCTGCATCGCCGCCGCGCTGTCCTTGCCCGCGACCTCCAGGCTGACGGCGGGCAGCCGCAGCCGCTCGGCCAGCACCGTCTGGCCCTCGCGCGACATCAGGAACTCGAGGAAGGCCTCGCCCAGATCGGGCGCCTCCGCCGCCCGCGGCACCAGCGCCACCCGGCTGACCACCACCACATAATCGCGCGGCAGCACCAGCCCCAGGTCCGGCAGCCGCAGCGTCTGGTCCGCCGCATAGGACCCCAGCACGTTGTAGCCCAGCTGCAGCCGGCCGGCGTTCACCCCCTCGATCACCTCGCGCGAGGTCGGAAAGACCTGCACCCCCGCCCGCCCCATCGCCTGCACCAGGGGCCAGAGGTCGGCGAAATGCTCCTGGTCCCGCATCAGGAACAGATAGCCCACCGCCGAGCGCGCGATGTCATAGGTCCCCACCGCCCCCTTCGGCGCCGTCGCCAGCCAGTCGATCAGCGCCGCCCGCGTGTCCGGCGGTCCGTCCGGGAACGAGGGCTTGTGGTAGACGATCACCGCCGGCTCGAAGGTCAGGGCGAAGACCATGTCGCGCCAGCCCGCCCAACCGGGCCAGTCCTGCGCGCCCGGGACCTGCACGGGGCGCGCATAGCCGTCATTGGCCAGCTTCACCGTGACGTCCATGGCCGAGGAGAACACCAGGTCCGCCGTCGCCCGCCCCGCATCGGTCTCCGCCGTGACCCGCTCCGCGATCTCCCCGGTCAGCAGGTCCTCATAGCGCACCGCCACATCCGGGACCCGGCGCTGGAAAGCCTCGATCAGCGGCCGGGCAAGGGGGGAATCCAGCGAGGAATAGACCACCAGCTCCCGCCCGCCGCCCTCCGGCGCGGGAAAGACCACGACATCCCCCCTGGCGGGCAGGGCGAGGCAGAGGAGCAGGGCGAAAGGCAGGCGCATCGCGGCAGCCTACCGCATCGCCTGCGTCCCGACACCCTCCTCGTTCGACTTCGTCTCCTCGTCGGAGAGGAGCGGCAAGAGAGACAAGCGCGCTCCCCACCCGCGAGGAGGGACGACGTCACCGACGAGCACGCCCGCCCGCAAGGGGGGATGGGCACCCCCTGTCCCGGCCGAGCCCCCTGATTCGCCCGTCATGGTTAACCTCCACCGGACCCGGCCCGCGTCTGGACAGTTGCCAGACGGGGGCCAGACGGATGCCAGACAGGTTCCGCCCTCGCAAACCCCAGGATTAATGCTGCGACTCCAGATGCTTGCACCCCCGGCCCGCCCGTCCCGGCCGTGGCCCCGTTAACCCTTCCGCAACCCTCCCGTCCGCCTTACCCTCCCCCGATGCGAATCCTGCTTGTCGAGGACGACCTTCCCCTGGCCGAGGCGCTGACCACGCTGCTTCTCGGCGCGGGCTATGCCGTGGACGTGACCCACGACGGCCTCTCCGCCGAGGCGCTGGCCGGGGCCGAGCGGTTCGATCTGGTGATCCTGGACCTGAACCTGCCGGAAAAGGACGGGCTCTCCGTCCTGCGCTCGCTTCGGGCAAGGAAGAATCCCGTTCCGATCCTGATACTTACGGCGCGGGGCGAGCCCGCCGAACGGGTGGCGGGCCTCGACCTCGGAGCCGACGACTACATGGTCAAGCCCTTCGACGTCCGCGAATTCGAGGCCCGCGTCCGCTCGATCCTGCGCCGCCAGGCGGGCCTGCACGCGGCCGAGCTGCAGATCGGCGCGGTCCGCTTCGACATGACCGCCCGCCGCTTCAGCGTCGGGGAGGAGGAACTCGACCTGCCCGCGCGCGAGTTGGCGCTGCTGGAGCTCTTCTTCCTCCGCGCCGGGCGGGTGGTCGGAAAAGAGGCGATAGTTCAGTCACTTACCTCGCTCGACGACAGCCTTTCCGACAATGCGATCGAGCAATACGTCAGCCGCCTCCGCCGCCGCCTGCAGCCGCACGGCCTGACCCTGCGCACCGCAAGGGGGCTTGGCTACATGCTGGAACGCCCGGCCGAGCATGGCTGACCACCCCGCCTCGCTCCGCCGCTCGATCCTGGCCTGGCTCCTCCTCGCCACCGCGGCCATCGGCATCCTCGCCCTTATCGACACCCGGATCGAAGCCCTGCGCACCGCCCGCGAGGTCTCGGACCGCGTCCTCGTCGGCTCGGCCATGGCCATCGCCGAGGGCGTCACCGTCGATGCCGAGGGCGGGCTGGCCGTCGCAATCCCCTTCTCCGCGCTCGACATGCTCTCCTCGACCGCGCAGGATCAGGTCTTCTACCGGGTGGACGGGCCCTTGGGAATTCTCACGGGTTATCAGGACCTTGCGCCAGCCTCCGTTGCAGCCGGGCAGGAAACCGGCCTCGCCGACGGCACCCATGGGGGCATCGCCGTGCGCACCGCGACGATCCTGCGCGAGCTGACCAGCGGCGAGGGAAGTCTGCCCTTCACCGTCACCGTGGCCGAGACCACCCGGGCCCGCGACGCCCTCGCGCGGTCCATCCTCACCCGTTCGGCGCTGCGCATCGCCGGGTTGATCGCCGGGGCGGCGCTGGTGGCCTGGGCGGCGGCGACCTATGCGCTGCGCCCGCTGGACCGGCTGTCGCGCGCGATCGCCTCGCGGGCGCCGCACGACCTGACGCCGATCGCGACCGATGCCCCGGCCGAGCTGCGCCCGGTGCTGGACGCGCTGAACGGCTTTCTGGCACGGCTGCACAAGGCCATGGCAGCATTGCAGAATTTCGCCGGCAACGCCAACCACCAGATCCGCACGCCGCTGACCGTGGCCCGCACCCAGCTTGCCGTGTCGATGAAGACCACAGGCCGGCACGAGGCGCTGGACAAGGCCGACGCCGCGCTGGTCCGCATCGAGCGCGTGCTGGAACAGGTCCTCCTCCTGGCCCGGGTCGAGGCGACCGGGGCCCGTCCCGCCTTGGCGAAAGTGGACGTCGCCGCGCTTGCGCGCGAGGTGACGGCCGAGCTGATGCCGCAGGCCCTGCGGCTGGGCAAGGATCTTGGCTACGACGGCCCCGACCACGCCCCCGCCGCCTCGGAGGAGATCCTGCTGGGAGAGCTTTTGCGCAATCTCGTTGACAATGCGTTACGGCACTGTCCGCCGGGGACGCTGGTCACGGTCCATTGCCAGTCTTCCGGCAAGGGCCTGCGGCTTTGCGTGACGGACAACGGGCCGCCCCTCTCCGGGACCGAGTTCGCGGCCCTTTCGGCGCGGCTCGACCCCGCGACCGGCGCGGCGGGGCCGCGCAGCGGGCCGCATGGGCTGGGCCTGAGCATCGTCGCCGAAATCGCCCGGGCCCTGCGGACCCGCGTGCGGGTGGAACGCGCAGGCGACGCGGGAGGGCTGGAAATCTCGGTGCTGCTGGCGGGGACGGACTGAAGGGTCAAGCCTTTGCTCAGGCCCGATTTTCCGGCTTCAGTTCCGGACGGGGACGGCCCGCCAGCTCGACCGCCGCATTGGCCCCGATGCCGGTCATGCAGAGCAGCCGGACGATGACATGGTCCAAGGCGCTGGTGGGCAGTTGCCCGGTGGTGATCGCAAGGCTTGCCCCGATCAGGGCATGGCTGGTCAGCCGCCAGACCAGCTCGGCATTCGAGATCTCGAACCGCCCCGCCTGCGAGGCAAGCCGCAGGTGGCGGATGGCAAAGGGGCCCATCATGCGGAACAGGGCATCCGCGATCACCTCAGAGCGATGCAGCATCTGCGCCCAGCGGACGTCCTGCGTCGCGGCCCCGGCCCGGTGGCGGGCGGCCCGGCGCGGCGGCGGTGGGAGTTCATGGTCCTGCCGGGCGAATCGGCGCATGAGATGCAGAAAGCCGAGCGCGCCTGGGAGCTGCTGGCCCCCTGGGGCCTGACCCCGGACAATGCCGAGCTGGAGCGCAGCGCCGTCTACCGTTTCCAGGCCCGCTGGGCCCGGCAGTGGAACAAGGGCCGCTGCCTGATCGGCGGCGACGCGGCACATCTGATGCCACCCTTCGCCGGCGAGGGCATGTGCGCCGGCATCCGCGACGCGGTGGCGATGGCCTGGCGGCTGAACGGGATCCTGGAGGGCAGGTTCGGGCTGGAGGTGCTGGACAGCTACACCTCGGAGCGCATCGAACATGCCAAGCATTACATCGGCTTCAGCCAGGAGCTGGGCCAGATCATCTGCATCGCGGATGACGAGGTGGCGGCCGGGCGCGACGCACGGATGATGGCGGACCTTGCCGCGCGGGGCATGACCCCGGTGCCGACCGACATCTGCCAGCTGGGCCGGGGCGCCTGGTGCGGCGACAGCGCCCATGCCGGACAGCTTTCGGTACAGGGTCTGGTCGAGGCGGGCGGCAAGCGCGACCGTTTCGATCAGGTCGTGGGCCAGGGCTGGGTGCTGCTGGGCCACGGCTCCGACCCCCTTGCCGCGCTGACCGAGGCGCAGCGCCGCGACTTCGCCGCGCTGGAGGGGATCGCGGTGCGCCTTGCCGCGCCGGGCGGCGAGGGGGATGTGGTGGATGCCGAGGGCACGATCGGCCGCTGGCTGGACCGGATCGGCGCGAAATACGTGCTGATCCGGCCGGATTTCTACGTCGCCCTCACTGCCGACAGCGCCGAGCAATTGCAGGCCCGCTTCGCCAGGGTGACCGGCGCGCTGCACCTGTCGCGGCCCGCCGCCATGGCGGCCGAGTGAGCCCGCCATAACGAAAAGACATAGTGCGGCCGGGGGATCTGATCAAAGCCGGAGAATCGCCGGTGTAGCATCCGGGCAGCACAACGGATCCGCCCCTCGGGAGGGAGGGGCGGAACCCGCATCGGAACCAGGGAGGAATGGACATGATCACGCGACGCAGATTGCTGAAGACCGGCGCGGGCTTTGCCGCCGCAAGCGCCTCGGGCCTGGCGATGCCGGCCTATGCGCAAGGAAAGAAACTGAAGATCGGCTATGTCAGCCTGCAGACCGGGCCCTTGTCGGCCTTCTCGGCCGCCGACGGCTTCATGGTCGAGAAGTTCCTCGCCGCCGCGCCCGGTCGGGGGCTGGAGGTCGAGGTCATCGTCAAGGACAGCCAGTCGAACCCGAACCGCGCCGCCGAAGTGGCGAAGGAGCTGATCAGCCGCGACGAGGTGAACCTGATCCTCGTCGCCTCGACGCCCGAGACGACGAACCCGGTCTGCTCGATCGCCGAGCAGGAGGAGATCCCGGTGATCTCGACCGTGGCGCCGTGGCAGCCCTGGTTCATCGGCCAGCAGGGCGACCCGGCCGATCCGGCCAGCTGGCAGGCGTTCGACTATGTCTACCACTTCTTCTGGGGGCTGGAGGACAACGTCGCGGTCTTCACCAACATGTGGAACTCGGTCGAGAGCAACAGGAAGGTCGGCGCGCTGTGGCCCAACGACGGGGACGGCAATGCCTGGGCCTCGGATGTGGGGATGCCGCCGGTGCTGGCCGCGCAGGGCTATGAGCTGACCGATCCCGGCCGCTACCAGAACCTGACCGACGATTTCAGCGCGCAGATCAATGCCTTCAAGCAGGCCGGCTGCGAGATCATGACCGGCATCCCGATCCCGCCGGACTTCACGACCTTCTGGACCCAGGCCAAGCAGCAGGGCTTCAACCCCAAGCTGGTCTCGGTCGCCAAGGCGCTTCTCTTCCCCGAAAGCGTGGCCGCGCTGGGGGACCTGGGCCACAACCTGACGGCCGAGGTCTGGTGGTCGCCCGCGCATCCGTTCAAGTCGAGCCTGACGGGCGAAACTGCGGCCGAGATGGCGGCGGCCTTCGAGGCGGCGGCGGGGCGGCAGTGGACCATGCCGGTGGGCTTTGTCCATGCGCTGTTCGAGGTCGCGGCGGATGCGATCGCGCGGACCGGGGACCCGACCGACGGCGACGCGCTGGCCGAGGCGATCGGGGCGACCAACCTGGATACGGTCGTGGGCAAGGTCCAGTGGGACCGCGACAACGTGCCGGAATTCGCCCGCAAGAACATCTCGAAGACTCCGCTGGTCGGCGGGCAGTGGCGCAAGACGGAGGACGGCAGCTTCGATCTGGTGATCGTCGAAAACGCGCTGGCCCCCGAGGTTCCGCTGGGCGGCACGCTGGAAACGCTGGCCTGACCCCCTGCCCCGGCGCGGCCGGTGCCGGGGCCATCCTTTCGACAAGGCGAGATCATGGCGATTCTCTCCCTTCAATCCGTCTCGAAATCCTTCGGGGCGCTCAAGGTCAGCGACTCGGTCAGCTTCGAGGTCCAGCCGGGCGAGGCGCTTGGCATCATCGGGCCCAACGGCGCGGGGAAATCGACGTTGTTCAACCTGATCACCGGCAATATCGCGCCGGACCAGGGCAAGGTGCTGCTCGACGGCCGCGACGTGACCCGCCTGCCGCCGATGGAACGGGTGCGGGCCGGGATCGGGCGGTCGTTCCAGATCCCGCAGCCCTTCGTGCATCTGTCGGTCTATGAGAACCTTCTCGTCGCCGCCCGTTTCGGCGGCGAGGTCGGGGCGGCCGAGGCCCCCGGTTTCTGCATGGATATCCTGGCGCAGACGGGTCTGGCGGCGGTGGCGGAAAAGCCCTCGGGCGGGTTGCCGCTGTTGCAGCGCAAGCGGCTGGAACTGGCCCGCGCCATGGCGACAAAACCGCGCGTGATCCTGCTGGACGAGATCGCGGGCGGGCTTACGGATGCGGAATGCGGGGAACTGATCGCCACGATCAAGGCGATCCATGCCGAGGGCACCGCGATCATCTGGATCGAGCATGTGCTGCATGCGCTGACCTCGGTCGTCGGGCGACTGATGGTGCTGAACTTCGGCCGGATGCTGATGATCGGCGCGCCGGATCAGGTCATGGCCTCGCCCGAGGTCAGGGAAATCTATCTGGGAATCGAGGCATGAGCGCGCTTCTGCAAATTGCCGGGCTGACCGCGCATTACGGCGACTTCCAGGCGCTGTTCGGCGTGGACCTGACGCTTCAGGACGGCGAGACCCTTGCCGTCATCGGCGCGAACGGGGCGGGCAAGACCACGCTGATGCGCGCCATCACCGGGATCGCGAAGGTCACCGCCGGCACTGTCACGCTGGCCGGAGAGGACATCACCCGCCTGCCCGCGCCCGAGATCCTGACCCGGGGCATCGCCATGGTGCCCGAGGGGCGGCGGCTCTTTCCCTCGCTGACGGTCGAGGAGAACCTGCTGATCGGGGCGCATGCGCGCAAGGGCAACGGGCACTGGACGCTGGAGAAGGTGCAGGCGCTATTCCCGATCCTGAAGGAGCGGCGGCACAATCCGGGCACCGCTCTGTCCGGCGGGCAGCAGCAGATGGTGGCGATCGGCCGGGCACTGATGAGCAATCCGCGCGTCCTGCTGTGCGATGAGCTTTCGCTGGGCCTCGTCCCGGTGGTCATCAAGGAGATCTATGCCGCCTTCCCCCGGATCAAGGCCAGCGGCACCTCGATCATCGTGGTCGAGCAGGACATCGGCCAGGCGCTGCGGGTGGCCGACCATGTCCACTGCATGATGGAGGGGCGGATCACGCTCTCGGGCCGCCCGGCCGAACTGTCGCGCAGCGCGATCCACGACGCCTATTTCGGAGTGAGCCACGCATGATGCTGATCGACACATTGGCGCAGGGCCTGCTTCTGGGCGGGCTCTACGCGCTGTTCGCGGCGGGGCTTTCGCTGGTCTTCGGGATCATACGGCTGGTGAACCTGGCGCATGGCGACCTGATCATCCTAGGGGCCTATCTGATCCTGACCGTCACCACCATCACCGGCCTGCATCCTTTCGTGGCCGTGCTTCTGGCCGCGTCGCTGATGTTCGGGCTGGGGTGGCTGTTGCAGACGCATCTTCTGAACCGGGTGCTCGGGGCCGACATCCTGCCGCCCCTGCTGGTCACCTTCGGCCTGTCGGTGGTGATCCAGAACGGGCTTCTGTCCGGCTTCACCGCCGACAGCCGGAAGCTGGCCGCAGGCGCCATAGAGGCGCAGTCGGTGGATCTTGCAGTGGTCACGCTGGGGGTGATGCCGCTGCTGACCTTTGCCTCGGCGGTGGCGGTGATCTTCGCGCTGAACCGGCTGTTCTACCGCACCGCGCTGGGGCGGGCGTTCCGCGCCACCTCGGACGACGCGGTGACGGCGGAGCTGATGGGGATCGGGCCGCAGCGCATCTTCGCCGGGGCGACCGGGATCGCGCTGGCGGTGGCGACCATCGCGGCGCTGTATCTGGGGACGCGGGCGAACTTCGACCCCTCGATCGGGCCGGCGCGGCTGCTTTACGCCTTCGAGGCGGTGATCATCGGCGGGCTGGGCAGCCTCTGGGGCACGCTGGGGGGCGGGATCGTGATCGGGATGGCGCAGGCGCTGGGGGCCTCGGTCAACCCGGAACGGCAGATCCTGTCGGGGCATGTCGCCTTTGTCGTCGTCCTTCTGCTGCGCCCGCGCGGCCTTTTCCCCCGCGCAAGCGACTGAGGTGCAGCCATGACCCCTTCCCGTCCCCTTGGTCTGATCGCCGCCTTTGCCGCGCTGGCCGTGCTTTACGCCCTGCCGGCCATCGCCCCCCGCGCGCTGGTGCAGGACCTGTTCGGCGTCCTGACGCTGCTGGTCCTGGCGTTGAACTGGAACACGCTGGCCGGTTTCGCGGGCCTCGTCTCGGTCGGCCAGCAGGCCTTTGTCGGGATCGGCGCCTATGCCATGTTCGCCGCCATCATCCTGATGGACCTTAACCCGCTGGTCGGCGTGCTGATCGGAGGCCTTGCCGCCGCCGCCTTTGCCCTGCCGATGGCCTTTTTCGCCTTCCGCCTGAACGGCGCCTATTTCGCCATCGGCACCTGGGTCGTGGCCGACATCGCCCGGCTGGGGATCAGCCAGTGGAAGGCGCTGGGGGGCGGCACCGGCACCTCGCTGCCGAAGGGGACGGCCAAGGACATGGCCTTCGTCGACCGGATCAAGGCGGCGCTGGATGTGTCGAGCGCGGCGGCCGCCGATGCGCTGACCTACTGGCTGATGCTGACGCTGGCCGTGGCGATGCTGGTGGCGGGTCATGTCTTCCTGCGCAGCCGCATGGGGCTGGGGCTGCAGGCGATCCGCGACAACGAGACTGCGGCACGGTCGGTCGGCGTCGATCCGGTCAGGCTGAAGGCGCTGGTCTTCCTGCTGACCGCCTTCGGCACCGGGCTCTGCGGCGCGCTGGCCTTCATCCAGATCACCCGGGTCACGCCGGATGCCGCCTTCTCGGTCATCGACTGGACCGCCTTCGTGATCTTCATCACCGTGATCGGCGGCATCGGCACCCTACCGGGTCCCATCGTCGGGGCCGTCATCTTCTATGCCCTGCAGCGCCTGCTGGCCGATTATGGCACGATCTACCTCATCGTGCTGGGCTGCCTCGGCATCGCGGTGATGCTGTTCGCCCGCCGCGGCCTTTGGGGCGTGTTCACCGGCCGCACCGGCATCGACCTGCTGCCGCTGACCCACCGCCCACCGAAATCCGCGGCCCCGCAGCCGCAAGCTTCCCGCCGCACCGCCTGACGCGGCCATCGAGGACCTGAACCATGTCGCAATACTTTTCCGAAGAACGCTCGGTCGAGACGGTCAACGCCCGGATGGGAGCGGGTGTCGACCCGCGCCTGGCCGAGGTCATGGCCTGCCTGGTCAAGCACCTGCACGCCTTCGCCAAGGAGATCCAACTGACCCAGGCGGAATGGGACAGGGGCATCGACTTCCTGACCGGGACCGGCCAGATCTGCTCGGCCGAGCGGCAGGAGTTCATCCTGCTGTCGGACGTGCTGGGCTTTTCCATGCTGGTCGATGCGATCAACAACCGCCGGCCCGAGGGCGCGACCGAGAACACCGTCTTCGGCCCCTTCCATGTCGAGGACGCCCCGGTCCGCGCAATGGGCGACACCATCTGCCTTGACGGCAAGGGCGAGCCCTACCTGTTCGAGGGCCGGGTGCTGGACCTTGACGGCAAGCCGATCGAGGGGGCCTGCGTCGATGTCTGGTCCGACAATGCCGAGGGCTTCTATGACGTGCAGCAGCCGGGCATCCAGCCGAAATGGAACAACCGGGGTCGCTTCTACACTGGAGCGGACGGGGCCTATGCCTTCCGGGGGATCAAGCCGACCTCCTATCCGATCCCGGACGACGGGCCGGTGGGCAAGATGCTGGCGCATCTCCGCCGCCACCCCTACCGCCCGGCGCACATGCATTTCCTCGTGACCGCTCCGGGCTTCCAGCGGCTGGTGACGCATACCTTCGTCGGCGGCGACAGCTACCTGGACAGCGACGCGGTCTTCGACGTGAAGGATAGCCTGGTCGCCCCCTTCGAGAGGCTGGAGGGCAAGGACACCGCCTGGCGCTCGCCCTTCGATTTCATCCTGACCGCGGTGTAGGGGCGCAAGATGCCGAACGTGAAGATCTACGTCGACGACGGCCTGTATCCGGTGCTGCGCGCGCCGCTGCTCAAGGCGCTGGGGCCGATCCGCGACATGCTGGCGGCAGAGCTGGCGGTCGAGCTTCCCGCCTTCCAGTTCGCGGTGATGCCGGTTGCGGCGATGCCCGACCTGCCGCGCGTCAATGTCGAGATGGCGATCCTGCCCCGCCCCGAGCGGACCCGCGAGCTGATCCTGGCGGTTTGCGGCAAGCTGCGGGCGATGGTCGAGGCGGCCACCGGAACCCATGTCGCGGTCCGGTCCAGCGCGCTTGATCCCGAAAGCTACATCGCCCTGAAATAGCGCAGACCGCACCCCGCGCTTGCCGGGAAGGACGGTAACACCCATTGCTACGCCAGCGACCTGGCGCATTTCCACAAGCAGTTCCGATCCGTTCCGCTGCCTGGTCTACATGCCCTGCGGCACGCGATTTTCCAGGAGGCACTGGTCGCGGCATATCACCACCCAATCCTGAAAGGCTTCGCAGAACGCGGTCGCAAGGCAGGTAACCACACAAGGGCATCATCACCACTGTCGCCAGGAAGTGGTCACCGCCGCAAACGCGTTGTGCAAAACCGTCAGAAACGGGCGCCCCCAACGACCTGACAGATACAGCTGCTCACCTTGCGGCGGACAAAGCCGATGCCGAGGTGGAACCGCCCATCAGATTTCAGGGGTGGCGGAATGGCCGGCGCATGGCCCGAAGCGGGAAGCGGCGGTTCGGTGCGGCATGTCCCGGCTCGCCGCCAGCGCGGCGGCGAAGGTGCGCCAGACCGAGGTCGAGATGCCGGCGGGCCGGTTCTCCTCCAGAATCGCCATGATCGCCGCCGTGCCTTCGCGGATGCTGCCGTCGGGGCGCACCGCGATCACGCTGTCGTGGTGGCGCAGCAACCGCAGCAGGGCATCGAGCACGTCGATCCGGCCCGCCAGCACCTCCATATCCATCTGGTGGTAGACGCAGACATTCACCGCCGGGCCCCGCCCGAACACCCGGCGCAGCGCGGGGTTGGAGGCGGCGCACCATTCCTCTTCATAGTCGATCTCGGCATCGGGATTGACGACCCACCGCATCACTGCCGAGCAGTCCGCAATGATCAGGCCATAGGGCGCCTCGCCGATCGCGTCCCGGCGCTGCATCGCCTCGCGCTCCAGAGCGGCGACGATGCGCGCGCCATCCAGGGTCATGTCCGGGTAGGGCTCGGCGCTGAACGGCCAGTTCCAGGCATGGAATCCCTCGGCGGCGGCAGCCTTCACCGCCGGATCCTCGATGCAAAGCCAATCCGCCACCCGTTCCCCGAAGATCCGCGGCGCCAGCGCGCCGAGTTCGTCGCGCCGTCGGTCGAGCCGGTAGAGCAGGACGTGATCGCAGCAGTGATGCCCCGCAGTTGCCTCGGCCCGCGCGGCGGGAATCCAGTCCAGTCCCAGCACTTCGCACAGCCGCTCGGCCACGGTGGCCGAGATCTGCGGCGGCCGCCCGGTGGCCGGGTTCCGGGCGACCTCGATCGAGGAAAGATAGCTCGGCGAGATCCCGACCCGGCCGGCCAGCTCGCGCAGGGGCAGGCGGTGCGCCTTCCGTCTTTCGCGCACCGCCTGTCCGAATTCGGTCAGTCTCTTGTCGTCGGTCTCGGCCATCGTCCCTCGTCTGTGTCGCCCGGCCCTTCTGCGCCCTGCCAGCGCCCCACGCTGAGCCGCGTCCCGATCAGACAGGCCACCGCGCCGACCAGGGCCGCCGGTATCGTTGCGCCAGTATACTGGAACAATGCGGCGTTCGGTAGAAAGGTCAGCGGATCGAGCACCGCTATACAGGTCAGCGATCCGGCCAGCAAGGCGGTGATCCCCGCCGGGCTGCAGCCCTTGGCATACCAGTAGCGCGAGCGCGCGTCGTAGCGGCAGAGCGAGGGCGGATGCAGGCTGTCGATCCGCCGCAAGAGGAAGAAATCGGTGATCTGTATAGCGATCATCGGCGCCAGCGTCCCCCCGATGATGGCCGGGAAGATCCCGACATTGTCGTGGAACGGCCCCGGGAACAGCAGCAGCACCGTCAGCGCGCCCGGCAGCGGCGGATTCCATCCCAGCCGCCGCGTCCGCGGCGAGAGCTGGCCGAAGCCCAGAGAGCCCATCGAGGGGACGATCGACGTGCTGACCCCGTCGACCATGCGGAACATCGCCCCCATACAGGCCCACCAGCTGAGGGTCGAGACGATCAGCAGTTCGAATCCCATCATGTGGTTCAGCGGGCTGGTCTCGGCATGGGCCAGCGCCTCGATGATGTCCTCCTCGGCGCTCCGGTCTGCGCCGGTGCCGCTTCGCGCGCCATGTCGTGCTGATAGGCCATGGCAATCCCTCTCTCCTCCTGTCCTGCGGCCGTCCTCTTGCCGCGACGCGTTCCCACAGGCAAAGCGTCAGGCGGGAGAAGATTCCTGTAAAGAGAAATAATCATATAGTCATAAAGGAATCAATGGACATGAGTCGCGCGGCCCGCCTAGACTTCCCCTCAGCCCCCGGGTGGGCGGCAACCACAAAAACAGGGAAGGAAACAGAATGGCTGGACCGACAAGAACCGTCGTGGCGGATTTCGAGGAACCGGGCTGGGACTACGGCATCATGCGCTCGCCCTACCACGCGTTCCACCGGGCGAACGGCGCGAAGTTCTGCGTCTACAACGGCAGGCTGATGCCGGTCTCGCAGAGGATCGACCGGCTGGACGGCTATCGCGTCCTGCGCCAGGCCGCGGGCCTGTTCGACACCGGCGAGCGCCCGATCGCGATCGAGGGGCCGGATGCGCTGGCGCTGTGCAACAAGGTCTTTGCGCGCGACATCTCGAAGGTGAAGCCGGGCCGCGCAACCTATGGGCTGCTGCTCTACCCCGATGGCGGGATTCTCTGCGATGGCGTGCTGATGCGGCTGGCCGAGGATCGGTTCTGGTATGTCCAGGCGGACGGGCCGGTCTATTCCTGGCTGGTCGCCCATGCCCAGGGGCTGAACGTCAGGATCGGCGATCCGCGCTCCTGGGTGGCCCAGGTCCAAGGGCCGCGCGCGCTCGACGTGCTGGCCGCCGCCTGCGATGCCCCGCTGACCGAACCCTTCGGCTATTTCGGCGTGACCACCGCCACGATGGGCGGGCAGAAGGTCATCCTCTCGCGCACCGGCTGGACCGCCGAGGTGGGCTGGGAATTCTACACCCTGCCCGACGCGCCGGGCTATGACGGCGAGGCGCTCTGGCACCACATCCTCAAGGCCGGCGAGCCCTTCGGCATGAAGGTCTGCGCGCTCGACAGCATGGACATCCGCCGCATCGAGGCCGGGATCCTGAACAATGTCTCGGACATGGACGAGACGATGAATCCCTTCGAGGCCGGGCTTGGCGCGTTCATCAAACTGGACGGCCCGGACTTCATCGGAAAATCGGCGCTGGTGAGCGCGCCGCGCGGCGTGCGGGTCCACGGGCTGCGCTGCACCACCGGCGAGCCGCTGATCGGCGGCGAGCTGCGCGCGGGCGGGCGCCGCATCGGCATGGTCTCGGCCGCGGCCTGGAGCCCGCTTTACGACGCGGGCGTCGCCATCATCCGTCTCGACCGTGCCGGGGATGTCGAGGCGCGCGAGGTTTCGGTCCAGTGCCGCGACCTGTCCTTCCAGCAGGCGACCATCGTGCCGATGCCGATGTATGATACCGACAAGCGCATCCCGCGCGGCCAGGATACGGAAATTCCGCAATTCGGTTTGGCCGGGCAGCTGGCCTGATCGACGGGGGCGCCTCTCCTGCGCCCCCTCTTCCCTCTATCCGGCTGCGTCCCGCCGCCCTTCGCTTCGGTGCATCGGAAAATAGCATCTGCCAGGTCTCTTTCGGCAGGTAGGGGAACGATCGTCTTGCCATGCACCTGCAGCATCCGCCTCCGAGCCTTGCATGTGAATCTTCGCAACCCGATCCTTGCAGAACCTTCGAAGCGATCAGAGTGCAGGCTCGACGGCCTCTACTGCTTGGTCTCCTTCCAGATTGGCAACCCTCACGGCGACAGATCGACATTCACCCCAGCGGCGCAAAATTTCTTCGAGATATTTCAGGGATTTAAGTGGTGCCCAGAGCCGGAATCGAACCAGCGACACGCGGATTTTCAATCCGCTGCTCTACCAACTGAGCTATCTGGGCACGCTTTGGTGGGCGGGTGATACCCAAGGTGCGGGGGGCTGTCCAGAGGGAAAACGCCGCTAATGCGCCTTTGGTGGGGCGGGGGTGTCACCGGGATCCTCGGGCTCGTCCTCGGAGGCGGCGGGGATGCGGTAGCCTTCGGCCAGCCAGCGGCCGAGGTCCACGTCGGCGCAGCGGCGCGAGCAGAAAGGGCGGTAGGCGGGGCTGGCGGGCTTGCCGCAGATCGGGCAGCTCATGACCGGGACCGGGGCAGCACCTCGGCCAGCGGCAGGCGGTCGCGCTTGCGGGTCAGCTCGTGCAGGCCGAGCGTGGTCCAGCCGGCAAGGTTCACCTCGCTGTCGCCCTTGAAGGCGGCCTTCAGCACCTGGTCCAGGATGCTGCGATCGCGTTTCGGCATCGGGGCGAAATCCACCACCACCTGACCGCCAAGGCCGCGCAGGCGCAACTGGCGCGGCAGGTCGCGGGCGGCGGCTATATTGGCCTTTAGGCTCGCGGCGGGCGAGGTGTCGGGGCCGGTGTTCACATCCACTGCAACCAGCGCGCGGGTCGGCTCGATTAGCATGGAGGCCCCTCCCTCCAGCGCGACGCGGGGGCTGCGCAGCGCCTCCAGCGCCTCGGTCACGCCATGGCGGTCGAAGCTGCCGGGCGCGGTGTCGGCCTCGTCCACGGCGGGGTCCAGCCAGTCGCGGAAGGCGAGGTCATGCGCGCCCGGCCCGTCCACCAGAAGCTCGGGCCCGCCGGTCAGGTCGGCCAGCACCGCCTCGGCCAGGCCGCGCATCGCGGCGATGTCCTCGGCGATGGCCTCCTCTCCGGCCGTCTCGCAGCCCGAGCGCAGGATCAGGCCCAGCCGGTCGGAGGCCCCGGCCATCCCGGCCTCGGCCAGCGCGGAAAGGTCGGCGCGCAGTTCCTCGTCGCGGATCCGGCGCGAGATGTTCAGGCCGGGGGCGTCCGGCGTCACGATGGCGAAGCGCGACTTGAACAGAAGCCGCGTGGTCACCGGCAGCGCCTTGCCCGGTTCCGCCGGGCCGGTGACCTGCACCAGCAGCCGCTGGCCCGGCGCTACGCCCGAGATCTGGCGCAGGAAGCCCGAGCCTTGCGGCAGCTTGACGAAGATGCCGCCCTGCCCCTTCACCGGCCGGTCGGCGACCGCGCGGAAGATCGCCCCGGGAAGGACCACATCGCCCACCGGATCGACCACCAGTTCCTCAAGCCGGCCGTCGACCATCAGCGCGGCGGCTTCCTGACCGTCGATCTCGTCCAGGACCAGCACGCGACCCTTCATTCCTGCCTCCAGACCGGATAGCCCACGGCGGCCAGAAGCGCCGCCGTCTCGGCCACCGGCAGCCCCATGATTGCGGTGAAACTGCCCGAGATCCACGGGATGAAGGCCCCGGCGAGACCCTGGATCCCGTAGCCCCCGGCCTTGCCCTGCCAGTCGCCGCTGGCGAGATAGGCGTTCAGCTCGGCGTCGGAAAGCCGCTTCATCTTGACCGCGCTCAGGCTTTCGCGGGTCAGCACCCGCTCGCCCCGGCGGACGGCGATGGCGGTGATCACCTGGTGCCGCCGGCCGCCGAGCAGGGTCAGGAACTCGGCCGCCTGGCCCGCGTCCCCGGGCTTGCCCAGGATGCGGCGGCCCATGGCCACGGTCGTGTCGGCACAAAGAACCACATCCTCGGGCCCGGCCGGGACGGCCAGTGCCTTTTCCCGCGCCAGTCGCATGGCATAGGGGCGGGGAAGCTCTCCCTTGCGGGGGTCTTCGTCGATGTCGGGGGGGAGGATCAGGTCGGGCACGATCCCCAGTTGCGCCAGCAATTCCTTGCGGCGCGGGCTGCCCGATCCCAGGATCAGGCGCAATTTACTTGAAGCGATAGTTGATGCGGCCCTTCGACAGGTCGTAGGGGGTCATCTCGACCTGAACCTTGTCGCCGGCCAGGACCCGGATGCGGTTCTTGCGCATCTTGCCTGCCATGGTCGCGATCAGTTCATGGCCGTTCTCGAGCTCGACCTTGAATGTCGCGTTGGGCAGGAGTTCCTTCACGACACCGGGGAATTCGAGAATGTCTTCCTTGGCCATGGTCTCTCCAATATGGCAGGGCCCGCGGGGGACCGCAGGCTTCTGCTGGCGATATGCCCCCGATGGGGTTCGATTTCAAGGGGATTCTGGCCGCCGGGCGTTACAGGGCCCGCATCCAGAACTGCAGCGGCTTCTCGCTTTCCTCGCTGTCGCCGAGGTCCTTCCAGCTGAACCGGGCCACCACGCCCGGCAGCGGCTCGTATCCCCTGCCCCGCCAGAAGGCGTCGTTCGTCCGCGCGGCGGCGGGGCGGGCGGGATGGTCCTCGGGGCGGATCACCGAGCAGAAGGCGACATGGCTGCGGCCAAGGGCGCGGGCATGGGCCTCGCGCAGGTCGATGAAACGGTGACCGAGGCCGAGGCCCCGGTAAGGCCGCAGGAGCACCGATTCCGCGCCGTAGAGGATCCGTTCCGGCGCGATGCCGAGGGCGCGGAAGGGCGCGGAAAACTCGGGCGCGTGATCCTCCATCGGCGTCGAGGTCGAGGCGCCGATCAGGCGGCCGTCGTGGAAGGCCCCGACCAGAAGCGCGCCGGGATTGTCGCGGTAGCTGTCGAGATACTGCCGCTCGTACTCCAGCGTGCCGTCGTAGAGATAGGGCCAGTCGCGGAAGACGGTGATGCGCAGCCGGGCCACCTCGTCCAGCGCGGCCTCCAGCTCGGCCCCGCGAAGGGCGCGGACGTCGATCTCGTCGATGTTCACCGGCTTACCTGCTGGATCCAGTCGTTGAGGTTGTAGAAGGTGGTGATGCGGGAGATCAGGCCGTCGCGGATCTCGAAGAAGCCGCCGGCGGGCAGGAGGTAGCTCTGGCCCTTCGCCTCGGGCAGGCCGGGGTCGGTCTTGAGATATTCGCCATGGACCATGAACTCGGCCGCGCCGCGGGTGCCCTCGTCATTGGCGAAGATCACCATGTCCTTGAGTTGCTCGCGGTAGCTGACGCCCATGTGGCCGCAGAATTCGGCGAACTTCTCCTTGCCGATCCGGTGGCCGGCCTCGTTCACCCGGTGCTCGATGTCGTCGGTCAGGCAGGCGAGCATCCCCCGCGCGTCGCCGGCATTGAAGGCGTCGTAATAGCGGCGGATCAGGGCAAGGGCGTCGGTGCGGGTCATGGCGGTTTCCTTTCGCGGGGGGAGAGTAGCCGGGTGGCCGGGGGTTTCCAAGCCGGAGGGGACGGATTGCGGCCCGAAAGCGACCTGCGGGAGTGCCCGCGCGCGGGCGGGCGGGCGGATGCTGCAAGATCAAGGAGTTGCGGTGTCGCGTCAAGGAACTGGAAAGGAGCCGGAGGGAGGGGCCCGATGAACCCGGCCCGGTCCCGGCGGGGGCGTAGGGTGGGCAATATTGCCCAGCTTACGCGGGATCGGCATCGGAACCGGCACCGTCGCCGGTCTCGGCGGGGGGGCCGAAGCGGGCCAGCATCCGGTCGCGGATCTGGTCGCGGGCCTGGCGGTAGGCGGCAAGCTTGGCCTCGCGCGTCTCGCCAAGGCCGGTGGGATCGAGGATCGGCCAATATTCGATGTCGAGGTGATGAAAGCGCGTCAACTCCAGCGCCATGCGCTGCGAGGCGGGCGAGAGGGCGACGATCAGGTCGTATTGCGACAGGTCGTCGCCCCAGTCGCGCATTTCCTCGAAGCTGCGCGAGCGGTGGCGGGCAAGCTCGATCCCCAGTTCCTTGCAGACCGCGACGGTGAAGCCGTCGATCTCCATGTCGTTCTTCACCCCGGCCGACTGCACATAGGCGCGCTGGCCGTAGAGCTTTTTCATCAGGCCCTCCGCCATGGGCGAGCGGACGGCATTGTGATCGCAACAGAACAGCACCGATTGCGGAAAGTCGCCCAAGCTTCAGCCCCAGTGCAGGACACAGATCAGGGTGAAGAGACGCCGCGCGGTGTCGGTGTCGATCTCGGCCTTGCCCGAGAGCCTTTCGCGCAGGATCGACGCGCCTTCGTTGTGGATGCCGCGCCGCGCCATGTCGATGGCCTCGATCTGGCTGGGCGGCAGGCGCTTCACCGCGTCGAAATAGCTTTCGCAGATCTGGAAATAATCCTTCACCACCTGGCGGAAGGGACCGAGCGACAGATGGAACTCCGCCGCCTTCGCCCCGTCCTCGGTGGCGATGTCGAAGACCAGCCGCCCCTCGCGGATCGCCAGATGCAGCCGGTAGGGGCCGCGCGGCAGCTCGCGCTCGGTCCGGGGCGGCAGGGCGAAGGAGTTCTCCTCGAGCAGGTCGTAGATCGCGACGCGGCGTTCCTGCTCGATTTCCGGCGTGGGCCGGGCCAGGCCGTTTTCGTCGATCTCGATCTGGCAAAGGCGGTTCATGGCAAGGCATCCCCAGAGTTCCGCCCCTGATGCCCGACCTTTGGGCCATGGGTCAAGCGCGATGGCCGGGATCGGGCGTAGGGTGCGCTACAGCGCACCTTATCCGTTCAGCCGGTCAAGCCGCGCCCGGACCGAAAGCCCATGTGCCTGCAGGCTTTCGCTGGTCGCCAGTCGTTCGGCGGCGGGGCCGATCGCTTTCAGCGCCTCGGGCGTCATCTTCGCCAGCGTGGTGCGCTTCAGGAAGTCGAGCGCGGAGAGCCCCGAGGAGAAGCGGGCCGAACGGGCGGTGGGCAGCACATGGTTCGGGCCGCCGACATAGTCGCCGATGGCCTCGGGCGTGTACTGGCCAAGGAAGATCGCGCCGGCATGGGTGATCTCGCGGGCAAGGCCCTCGGGGTCGGGCACGCAGAGCTCCAGGTGTTCCGGGGCGACGCGGTTGGAGAGGCGGGCTGCCTCGGAAAGGTCGCGGGCAACGATCACCGCCCCGTTCGTCGCCCAGGAGGCCCCGGCGATGGCGCGGCGCTCCAGCGCCTCCAGCCGTCTGGCGACGGCTTTCGCCACCGCCTCGCCGAAAGCGGCGCTGTCGGTGACCAGGATCGACTGCGCGCTTTCGTCGTGTTCGGCTTGGGAGAGGAGGTCGAGCGCGATCCAGTCGGGATCGTTGTCGGCGTCGGCGATGACCAGGATTTCCGAGGGACCGGCGATCATGTCGATGCCGACGCGGCCGAAGACCCGGCGCTTGGCGGCGGCGACGAAGGCGTTGCCAGGGCCGGTGATCTTGTCGACCGGGGCGATGGTCCCGGTCCCGTAGGCCAGGGCCGCGATCGCCTGCGCGCCGCCGATGCGGTAGACGGTGTCGACCCCGGCGATGCGGGCGGCGAGAAGGACGAGGGGGTTCACCTTGCCATCCGGCGTCGGGCAGGCGATGACGAGGCGTTCGACGCCCGCGACCTTGGCCGGGATCGCGTTCATCAGCACGCTGGAGGGATAGGAGGCCAGCCCGCCGGGGACATAAAGCCCGGCGGCGGAAACCGGGGTCCAGCGCCAGCCGAGCATGGCGCCGGCGCTGTCGGTCCAGCTTTCGTCCTGCGGCTTTTGCCGCGCGTGGTAGGCGCGGATCCGCTCGGCCGCGAGTTCGAGGGCGTCGCGGTCCTCGGGCCGGACCTTGGCGATCTCGGCGTCGATCTCGGCCGGGGAGAAGGCGAGGGTCTCCGATGTCAGCGCCAGGCGGTCGAAGCGTTGGGTGAGCTCGATCACCGCCTGGTCGCCGCGGGCCCGGACATCGGCGATGATCGCGGCGACGGCCTGGTCGACATCCTCGGCCTCCTCGCGCTTCTGGCCGAGAAGGGTCTGGAAGGCGGCCTCGAAGCCTGCGTCGGCAGTGTTCAGGAATACGGGCATCGGAGCCTCCGGGCTGGTCGGGCGTCAGATAACGCGGCGGGACCGCGGGCTCAAGGCCGATGGCGGGACGGCGGAGGCCGGGCGCGATTTCTTCGAAGAAATCGCCTCGGAGCCTTTTAAGGCTCCGGTCCGGAATTTCTCGAATTCCGGTCGCGTGGTCAGTCGTGGTGCGGCGCCTTGCCCGAGGGTGCGCGGTAGGGCCGGGTCACGTCGTCCAGCCGCACCTCCAGCGCCTCGACGTCAAGGGCGACGGCCCCATCGCCGGCAAGGGTCAGCACCAGGCGGCCGGTGCCGTCTTCGCCGGGCGCGAACTCCATGGACAGAAGCGACAATACGAGGTCACTTTCAGCCCGGTCGAAGCCCATGCTTTGCACTTTTCGCACATCTTCCACCACCATGACCGAGCGGACACGCTCATAGGCGCGGCCCAGCCGTTCGGCCTCGTCCCGGTCCTCCCAGCGGAAGCGGTTCAGCATCAGCGCAAATCGGCGATGCCTTGCGTCGAACTTCAGCCCGGTCACCGGGAGGACGGCGTCCTGCACCAGGGCCGAGATCACCTTCAGATCCTCGCCGTCCCGGGCCACCAGCCGCAGGGGTGCCTCGCCGCCGTCCTGGAACCGGGCGTCGCTCATGCCTGGATCCGCTCGATATGCGCCCCGCAGGCGCGGAGCTTCTCCTCGACCCGCTCATAGCCGCGATCGAGGTGGTAGACGCGCGAGACGATGGTCTCGCCTTCCGCCGCCAGCCCGGCCAGGATCAGCGAGACGCTGGCCCGCAGGTCGGTCGCCATCACCGGCGCCCCTTTCAGCTTTTCCACCCCGCTTACGGTCGCGGTGCCGCCATGGACCTCGATCTTCGCACCCATGCGCAGCAGCTCGGGCGCGTGCATGAAGCGGTTCTCGAAGATCTTCTCCTCAAGGACCGAGGTGCCCTCGGCGGTGCAGAGAAGCGCCATCATCTGGGCCTGAAGGTCGGTGGGAAAGCCGGGGAAGGGCTCGGTCGTGACATCCACCGCCCGGACCCGGCCGTTCCTGCGCGAGACCTTCAGGCCGCGGTTGGTCTGGGTGACGGAGACCCCGGCCGCGTCCAGCTTCTCGGCGAAGCTTTCCACCAGGTCCAGTGTGCCGCCGATGCATTCCACCTCGCCGCCGCAGATCGCGGGGACCAGCATGTAGGTGCCCAGCTCGATCCGGTCGGTGACCACCTGGTGCGTGGCGCCGCCCAGCCGGTCGGTGCCCTCGATGGTGATGGTGGAGGTCCCCTCGCCCTCGATCTTCGCGCCCATCTTCTTCAGGCAGCGGGCGAGGTCGACGATCTCGGGTTCGCGCGCGGCGTTCTTCAGGACGGTGGTGCCCCTGGCCAGGGTCGCGGCCATCAGCGCATTTTCCGTGGCCCCGACCGAGACGAAGGGAAACTCCACCACCGCGCCCTTCAGCCGCCCGCCGGGCGCGCGCGCATGGACATAGCCGTCGCGCAGGTCGAGGTCGGCGCCCATCGCCTCCAGCGCCTTCAGGTGCAGGTCGACGGGACGCGCGCCGATGGCGCAGCCGCCCGGCAGCGAGACGACCGCATGGCCGTAGCGGGCAAGCATCGGGCCCAGGACCAGGATCGAGGCGCGCATCTTGCGGACGATGTCATAGTCCGCCGTGTGATTGGTGATCGAATGCGAGGAGAGCGCCAGCACCAGCCCGTCCTGCAGGCTGGCCACTTCCGCGCCAAGCGACTGCAGAAGCTGGGTCATGGTGCGGATGTCCGAGAGGCGCGGCGCGTTGGTCAGCGTCAGCGGCTCGTCCGACAGAAGCGTCGCTGGCATCAGCGTCAGGCAGGCGTTCTTCGCCCCGGCGATCGGGATCGCCCCCGACAAGGCCCCGTTGCCGCGCACCAGAATCGAATCCATCTGCCCTAGTCCCTTTCGCTGTCGCCGGCCGCGTCTTCGGCGGTCCGAGCCTTTGCCTGTGCCTTCCGCCGCGCCATATTGGCCTTGAGCGCCGCTTTCAGCCGGTCTTCCCGGCTGGGGGGGCGTTCAGGTTTCCGGGCCTTTTCGCTGTCAGGCGGGTCCGAGGGGCTGCGCATGGTCAAGGCTTCTACCGCAAGGGCGCGGATGGGTCCAGAGAGGGACGGGATTCCCGCCGAAACCCCCTTGCGCCCCGTTCCGATTGCGTCTATCTCCCCCGCCAGCAACGGCGCTGCAGTAGCTCAGTGGTAGAGCACTCCCTTGGTAAGGGAGAGGTCGAGAGTTCAATCCTCTCTTGCAGCACCATAAATCCAATGACTTAGCTGAAAAGATGCACCGGCGGGATCGCGCTGGGGTTCCGATTGGGTGCGGATAAGATTGCGATTCCTATCAGCGGCGGAAATCCGTCACGCGCACGTCGCAAATCCATCGCGGTGATGTTGGCACGGATCAGGGGTTGGTTCTGCCGGGTCTGGTTCCAACTGCCGCCAGCATTCCGCGAGCCGCTGCTCTCGAAACTCGCTTCTTCCAGGTATTTCTCAGGCGCGCCGGTTCAAGGCCTCGACCGCGCTGCGCTGGTGGTTGGGACTGTGATGGCCATAGACGCTCTCGATCGTCTGGGTTGAGGTCGAGAAATAGCCAGCCACGGCCCAGAGATCGCCGCCCTTCTGCAGGGCCCAGGAAATGGCGGTATGCTTCAGAGTGTGGGGGGTGACATCCGAGAGATCGATGCTGATTCCCTTGGTTCGCGCGAGTTCTTGCGCCAGCCTGGTGGCGTTCTCAAACCCCTTCCTGATGTCCCCTACCCTTCTCCCCTGATAATCTTCCACGACGTACTTCCGACCGTTTCTCGCCTGCCTGCGGAGATGGGCGAGGTATTTGGCCGGAAGCCTGGCCGTGCCCTGCCGCTTCTTGGTCATGACCTTGCCCGCGGGCTTGCGGTAGAGAAGGCCCTGCACCGTGTCGACATGCCCCCCGGAGAGAGAGGGGGCGTTGATCCGCATCGCGAGGATCGTCGACTTCCGGGAACCGGTATACAGCCCGTGCAGGATGAAGTCGGTCAGGTGCTTGCCGGTGACGTTCAGGGACCGGGCCGCCTTGAGGAGCCAGGCAGCCTCCTGTCTTGTGAGCCAACGCTCCTTCGCAGGCGGCTGGGCCGGCAGAACCACCCGCGCCGCAGAGGTGAGCTTGCCTTCCTTGAAGCAATAGTTGATCGCGGCTTGCAACACGTTCAACTCGCGACGGACGGTGCCGGGAGAGGCCGGGTGGCCGAATTTGGTCGTCCGGGACTTGGCATAGGCCCGGCAGGTGCTGCCGGATACTTCGGAGACTCGGCGGCCGCTCCAGAACTGGAGCAGCGCACCCATGGCGTAGCCAATGGTGGCCGGAGCCGCGACATGCATGGCATGCTCTTCGGCGTAGATGACGAAGCAGTCATCGATATACATATCCTGTGCCGAGACCGGCCCGGTGGACCGATATTTTTCGCCAATGTATCGGGCAAGTTTTTCTTCGGCCTGCTGGCGATCAACTGTGCCGCAGGAGAAGCGGGTTGCTCCGTCCCGGATTTCCCAGAAGGAGTCGCGGCCCTCTGCAGATCGGTCCCGCCAGAATAGCCTGGCGCCTTTGGCCTTCCGTGGCATTGCCGAACGAACTCCTCTGCTTCATCCAAGCGCAGGGTTTGGCCGATCCTGAGGGTCGTCGCATCCTGAGCGTTCAGTTCCGCGAGGGCCTGCTCGAATGTCAAGCGTTTCGGATGTATAGCCCGGCCCTTGGCTCTGACACACCTGAAGTTTCGCACATCTCAATCATCTTACCGAAGGTTCAGGTTTTTCCGACTACATCGGTGAGGAGGTTTACCCAGCGGGCAGAGGCTGCGGCCGGTGAGAAGTCCTGATCCAGCCGCTGGCGCGCGGTCTGTCCGGTGCGCTTCGCGAGGGAGGGGTCCGACAGCAGGCGGTCAAGCCGCTCGGCCATGGCTGCCGTGTCACCTGGCGCTACCAGCCATCCGGTCACGTCGTTCTTGACCAGGACGTCCATGCCGGGGATGCGGTAGGCGATCACCGGAAGGGAGCCGGCCATTGCCTCCATCACCGATTTGCTCAGGCCCTCGGGATGGGTCGACGGAAACAGGAAGGCGCGTGCCCCGCGCAGCCGCATGGGCAGGTTCTCATTCCGCTCGGGGCCGGGCATGAGGAAGCGGTCAGACATGCCCTTTTCCTTGGCAAGGGCCATCAGGCGACCGGCAAGTTTGTCCGACACGGGACCGATCGCCTCGATCACGGCGGTCGGGTGGCGCAGGCGGGCCAGGATGTCGATGAAGTCAAGCGCGCCCTTGTCAGTTGTCAGTCGCCCGACGAACACGATCCGGGGCGGATCCTCCGGTGGCGCGTCGCCGGACGTGGCGGGCCAGGGTTCCAGGTCAAATCCGTAGGGAATGTAATCGGTGTTCGGCGGGTTCCACCAGTAGACCCGGCGCAAGGCCCGGGCCAGCGCCGGCGAATTGCAGACGACGACGCTCGCCCGTTGGAGACAGTCCCGGTACCGGCGGTCAAGCGGCAGGCGCAGGAGGGCCAGGGGCCTGGCAAGCGCCGCGGCCTGGCCGGGCAGCCTGCGCTCCAGCTGGTGCAGCCAGAGCGGATAGGTTCCCTCATGCGCGATGACGGGCAACCGACCGGCGGCGCTGCTGAGGTGGTGGAAGCCCCAGGTCGCCGCGCCTCGTCCAAAGACGAGGTCAAAGGGGCCCTGTCGGTGCAGGTCATCGAAGGTCCGGGCGCTGGCACGCCAGAACCTGTCGTCCAGGCTGCCCGGCGTCGTGCCTGAAAGGAAGTGAATGGTGGCGTGGTCCGTCTCCTGCACTTGCCCGCCTCCGCCCGGCAGCGCCGTCGACAGCATGGTCACGTCATGCCCAAGCTCCCGGAAGACCTTGCCCAGCAGCCCATGCACCGGCGGGGCATAGGCCCGGTGCTGCGGGGTCAGACGCGAGAACATGCAGATTCGCATTTCGCTCTTGCTTTCGTAAAATTGTTTCGGCAGTTCACCGGGAAGGTCGTCGGGGCTTGCCCACGGGTCAAGCCGAAACTGGACCGACCTTCGTGACGGCCTTGGGCAGACGCAGCGGTTGGTAGCCGGAAATGATAGGTTCGGTAAATCTACTTGGTCCGGGACAGCGGTGAGATGACTGAACTCAACTGCATCTGTCTCAAATACGGGACGGCCTACGGCCCTGAATACGTCAACCGCCTTCATGCGGCGCTGCTCCGCAACACCACAAAGGACCTTCGCCTTTTCTGCATGACCGATGACCCGGCGGGAATCGACCCGCGGGTCGAGCTGCTGGATCTCCCGAATGAGCCTTTCGCGGAGCGGATGGACCGGGCCATGCGCTCGGCCCCGAAACAGGGACGGCTCAAGAAGATCAGCCTGTTCCGGCCGGGTCTCATTCCCGATCTGACCGGCCCGCTCCTGGTGCTAGGCTCCAGACTCATTGAGTTTCAGAGCCAGAACATGACGGTTGCTGCGAGGGCGATAGCGGAGAAGAAGGTTTCCGGGCATCTGTCGTATCGGGTGGCAACGCGTCTCCAGTCCTTCAGCCGGCC
>NZ_JAEACP010000020.1 GCF_015999335.1 Tabrizicola soli
TCGACTGTAGACGGTAAGGCGGGCACCTTGGTGCGGGTTGTTCATCCTGCGGGGTCCTCGGCTGGAGTTTGGCGATTGCAGCCTAACCCCGCCTCGGGTGAACAACCTCCTGAGAATTCACAGCTAGTCCCAGCAGGAGACCAGCGCCGTCATCCCCAGCCCCGCCGCCGTCAGATCCGCGGGCGCAAGCGCCGCCTTGCGGTCGGCCTGCACCGGCGCGACACCGCTCGCGCCCAGCACGCGCGCGATCTCGGCACCGGAGGCCGCGAAATGCACGCCTTCGGGCAGGGTGCGGCCCTCGGCCGTGGCCTTCGGCAGAAGCATCCCGATCACCGCGCCGGTTGCGTCCAGCACCGGCCCGCCGGCGTCGCCCGGCAGCGCGGGCAGCGCCAGCCGCTTCAGTCCCGGCTCTCCGTTCAGGCCGGTCACCTCCTCCAGCGTGCCGAAGGTCATCACCGGGGCGGGCAGGCGATCCTCGTAGGGATAGCCTGCGACCATGATCTCGGTCCCGGGACGTTCGGGCGCAAGCTGGAACTCGGCCACCACGCGGGGCGAAAGGGGGGCAAGCGGCTTCAGGAGCGCAAGGCCGCTGGCCGCGTCGGACAGCGCCACGCTCGCCTCGGTCTTGCCGTCGATCGTCACCCGCCCGCAGCTTTCGACCGCCTCGATGGTAGTCAGCACGCTGCCTGCCGCATCGACGAAAAGACCCGAGCGGCTGAGACGCGGTTTCCGCACCTCGAGCCCCGACAGAAGCCCGGCCTTGGTCTCGGCCGACATGGCGACCATGCCGGGATCCAGCGCCTTGTCGTTCCGGGGAGTGAAACTGGCCTCGATCTGGCGCAGGATCCGGGCATCGCGCGCCTCGTTGCCGGGCGAGGAGATGAAGATCCAGCCCTTGATCATCCCGCCGGTGAACTCGGCCCGGATGGTGGTGTCCACGCCGGCCGAGGTGCCCCGGATGCCGAACGCGCGCTCGCCCCGCTCGCGCGGGCCGTCCATCGGCACCGATTCCAGCGTCTGCAGGATGTCGTAAAGCCCGTAGAACGCCGCCTGGTCGCCGGGTTGCGAGATCAGGATCACGCGCGGCCCGCCTTCGGCCCGGGCGCGGAAATGGACGAAGGGCGGTTCGTAATGGTCGAACTCGACCAGCCCCAGCGGCAGGGTCACGGCGATGCCCGCCTCCTCCTCGACCACTTCGGCGAAACCGAAGGCTGCGGTCTCGCCGCGCCAGGCCTCCAGCAGCGCGGCGCGGTCGCCCGAGGTCAGGACGCCCGTCGGCTCATGCCCCTGCGCCTCTTGCCAGGCGGCCATCGAGTTGCGCGTGCCCGGCCCGAAGGCCCCGTCGATGCCGCCCTGGTAGAAGCCGAACCATTGCAGTGCGACCTGCAGGTCCTTGCGCTGGTCCCCGGTCAGCAGCGCCTCGCTGGCACGGGCCTCCTGCGGGGTCTCGTCCAGCGCAATGGCAGGCACTTCGGGTTCCGGCGCGGCGGCGGTTTCCGGCGCGGGGGGAACCGGGGCGCTTCCTTCCGGCGGCCAGAAGGCCTCGCCAAGGTTGCGCGGATAGGCGATGAAACTGTCGGAGGGGATCAGCCGCTCGCGCGTCAGGCTCCTGCGCTTCGCCTCGGCCTCGGCGGCGGGGTAGGGGCCGAGAAGGATGCCGAACCAGCCGGAGCGCAGGCGGAAGCCCGCCGTCTCGGGGAACAGCGCGGCATAGGCGCGGGCCCGTTCCTCGCCCTCGGCCTGGCTGGGCTGCGCCTCGATCTGGATCCAGACGGTCTCCTCCTGCGCAAGGCCGGGACGCGGGGCAAGGGCGGCAAGCATGGCCAGGAAAAGCGCAAGGGCAAAGGGTCTGAACATCGGGGGTCCTGAAATCGGGTCTCGGATCGCGCCCGACATTAGTGGACCCCGCCGCAGCGGCAAGCCATATCCGGGCGTGCCCGGTCACATTCCCGCAGGTCGGGGAATTGACCCTTCACCGGCCAATGGATAGGGAAGGCGCGACCCGTCCGCCCTGTTTCGCGAAGGTGCGCCATGCCGCATGACACCACCACGCCCCGCAGCTTCCAGGAGATCATCCTGCGCCTGCAGACCTACTGGGCGTCCCAGGGCTGCGCCGTGCTGCAGCCCTATGACATGGAGGTCGGCGCCGGCACCTTCCACCCCGCCACTACGCTGCGCTCGCTGGGGTCCAGGCCCTGGGCGGCGGCCTATGTGCAGCCCTCGCGCCGCCCGACCGACGGGCGCTATGGCGAGAACCCGAACCGGCTGCAGCACTATTACCAGTACCAGGTGATCATCAAACCCTCGC
The DNA here is from genome assembly GCF_015999335.1 of Tabrizicola soli. Taxonomy (GTDB): domain Bacteria; phylum Pseudomonadota; class Alphaproteobacteria; order Rhodobacterales; family Rhodobacteraceae; genus Tabrizicola; species Tabrizicola soli. Next base: position 2,309 of record NZ_JAEACP010000020.1, read on the forward strand.
CCGCGAACCTGCAGGACCTTTACCTGGGGTCGCTGGCCGCCATCGGCATCGACCTTGGCCTGCACGACATCCGCTTCGTGGAAGACGACTGGGAAAGCCCCACCCTCGGCGCCTGGGGCCTGGGCTGGGAGGTCTGGTGCGACGGGATGGAAGTCAGCCAGTTCACCTATTTCCAGCAGGTCGGCGGGCATGACTGCAAGCCGGTCTCGGGCGAGCTGACCTATGGGCTGGAGCGGCTGGCGATGTATGTCATGGGCGTGGATCACGTCATGGACATGCCCTTCAACGATCCCGAGAGCCCGATCCCGCTGACCTACGGCGACATCTTCCGCCAGACGGAAGAGGAATACTCGCGCCACAATTTCGACGGGGCGACGACCGAGATGCTGCTGCGGCATTTCGAGGATGCCGAGAAGGAATGCGGACGCCTGCTGGCCTTTGCGCCCGACGATCCGAAGTCGGGCAAGCGCATCGTCATGGCGCATCCCGCCTATGACCAGGCGATCAAGGCCAGCCATATCTTCAACCTCCTCGACGCGCGGGGCGTGATCTCGGTCACCGAGCGCCAGGCCTATATTGGCCGGGTGCGGGCGCTGGCGAAGCAATGTGCCGACGCCTTCCGCCTGACCGAGGCGGGGGCGGACCTGTGAATGTGGGGCGCATCGCCGTGGCCGTGATCCTGCTTGCCGCCGCCGTCGGGGGCGCCTTCCTGTGGTATACCGCCGAGCGGGCCTACTACGAACCCGTCGCCTTCACCCCCGGGGCCGAGATCCGGCTGGTGCCGCTTGCCGGCGACCAGCCCGAGGCGATCCTGGTCGCGGATGTGACCGGGACCGATGCCGCAAGCTCGCCGATCAAGTTCCGCGCCTGCTTCACCACGCCGCTGTCGCTGGCCATGCTGACCGAGACCTACCGCAACTATCCGGACGCCGAACCGCTGATCGCGCCTTCCGATTTCGACTGCTTCGACGCCAAGGCCATCGGCCGCGCGCTGGAGAGCGGCGAGGCGCTCGCCTTCCTGTCCGAGCCGAACATCCACCCCGGCGTCGACCGGGTCGTCGCCGTCTTTCCCGACGGCCGTGCCTATGCCTGGCATCAGCTGAACGCCCAATTCAAGGACTGATCATGCCCGACCTGCTGATCGAGCTCTTCTCGGAAGAAATCCCCGCCCGGATGCAGTCCCGCGCCCGCGAGGACCTGAGGAAACTGGTGACCGACGGTCTGGTCGAGGCCGGGCTGACCTATGCCTCGGCCGGGGCCTTCTCGACCCCGCGCCGGCTGGTCCTGTCGATCGAGGGGCTGACGGCCGAAAGCCGGGCGGTGCGCGAGGAGCGCAAGGGTCCGTCCACCTCTGCCCCCGCGCAGGCGGTGGAGGGGTTCCTGCGCTCCACCGGCCTGACGCTCGACCAGCTGGAGCGCCGGGCGGACAAGAAGGGCGAGACCTTCTATGCCGTGGTGGAAAAGCCCGGCCGCCAGGCTGCCGGGATCGTGGCCGAGGTGCTGGAAGCGACGATCCGCAACTTCCCCTGGCCGAAGTCGATGCGCTGGGGCAGCGGCAGCCTGCGCTGGGTGCGGCCGCTGCAGGGGATCCTGTGCCTTCTCTCCGACGAGACCGGCGCGCATGTCGTGCCGCTGACCGTGGACGGGATCACTGCCGGCAACACCACCGAGGGCCACCGCTTCATGGGGCTCGGCCGCTTCACCGTGACCGGCTTCGACGATTATGCGGTCAAGCTGAAGCGGGCGAAGGTGGTGCTGGACACCGCCGAGCGCGAGGCCGCGATCTGGCAGGGCGCGCAGAACCTGGCCTTTGCCGCCGGGATGGAGGTTGTGCCCGACGCCGGATTGCTGTCCGAGGTGGCGGGACTGGTGGAATGGCCGGTCCCCCTGATGGGCCGGATCGGCGAGGCCTTCCTGGGCCTGCCGCCCGAGGTGCTGCAGACCAGCATGAAGGAACACCAGAAGTTCTTCTCGGTTCGGAACCCGAAGACGGGCCGGATCGAGGGCTTCGTCACCGTCGCCAACATCGAGGCCCCGGACGGCGGCGAGGTGATCCTGAAGGGCAACCAGAAGGTGCTGGCCGCGCGGCTCTCGGATGCGAAGTTCTTCTGGGAGAACGACCTGCGGGTGGCGAAGGCGGGCATGGGCGACTGGGCCGAGGGGCTGAAGTCGGTGACCTTCCAGGCGAAGCTTGGCTCGCAGGCCGACCGCATCGACCGCATCGCGGCCTTGGCGCGGGAGATCGCGCCGCTGGTCGGGGCCGATGCCGACGACGCCGAGAAGGCCGCGCGGATCGCCAAGCTGGACCTGCGCTCGGCGATGGTCGGCGAGTTCCCCGAGCTTCAGGGCGTGATGGGCCGCTACTATGCGCTGGAGGCCGGGGAGAAACCTGAGGTCGCCGACGCCGCCCGCGACCACTGGCGGCCGAAGGGCGAGAGCGACACCGTTCCCACCGAGCCGGTCTCCGTCGCCTTGGCGCTGGCCGACAAGATCGACACGCTGACCGGCTTCTGGGCGATCGATGAGAAGCCGACGGGCTCGAAGGATCCGTTTGCTCTGCGTCGTGCCGCGTTGGGAGTTATCCGGTTGGTGTTGGGCAACGGGGTGCGCCTTCGGCTGGTTCCACCAATTTCCAGAGGCATCTTCGAGGCCCTTTCTGTGATGCCTTCGGAGCGCGCCCAAGAGACAATGAAGGCATACGAAGTCGTCGCGGAAAGACTCCCCGAAGTCTTGGAGGCCGATGTTCCAGCCTTCGTGGAGAATGATCGCTTCTCTTTTAGGGCCTTGGGTTCTGCGAGCGGCTCGCTCCTCTCCTTCTTCCACGACCGTCTCAAGGTCTTCCTCAAGGATGAGGGCATCCGGCACGACATCATCGACGCTTGCCTCGCCATGCCTGGCAACGACGACCTCACGCTCCTCGTCAAGCGGGCCGAGGCGCTGGCGGGGGTGATGAAGACCGAGGACGGGGCGAACCTCCTGCAGGGCTTCAAGCGGGCGAACAACATCCTCACCCAGGCGGAGCAGAAGGACGGCGTCGAATACTCCTTCGGTGCCGACCCGAAGTTCGCCGAGACCGACGAGGAACGCGCGCTGTTCACGGCTCTGGACACGGCCGAGGCGACGATCACCCCGGCGATACAGGCCGAGGATTTCCCCGAGGCCATGGCCGCGATGGCCGCCCTCCGCACGCCGATCGACGCCTTCTTCACCGCCGTTCAGGTCAACAGCGACAACCCGGTGATCCGGCGCAACCGCCTGAACCTCCTCCACCGCATCCGCGCCGTCTGTTCCGGCGTCGCCGACCTGACCCGCATCGAGGGCTGATAGCGCCCGAAGATTCGTCACCGACAGCCCATGTCGCGCTTGCGTGACAGGGGTTTCGGCGTATTCTGCACGCGAACACAGGATGCTGCGGTGCAGAAACACGATCCCATTCCGGACTTCGCGCAGATCACGCCCTCGGCGCAGATCGCGACGGCAAGTCATGGCTGGCGGGCGAAATGCCTGCAGCGGCTGGTGCGGCTGGACCTGCCGGTGCCGAAATCCGTCGCGCTGTCCGCCACCACCGTCCGCGCCATCGCGGCGGGGCACGGGGTGGACACGGCCGCGATCCTGGACCATTTCGGCGACGGCCCACTGATTTCCGTGCGCCCCTCGCCGGAAAACCCCGACTGGGGCGGTCCCGCCACCATCCTGAACATCGGGCTCAATGCCAAGCGCCACGCCCGGCTGGCCGAGACACATGGCGAGACGGCGGCCGATGCGCTGTATCTGCGCTTCGTGCAGGCCTATGCGATCCATGTCGCCCGGCTGGACCCCGACATCTTCGACGATCTGAAGCCCGGCCCCGGCGCCCTGCGCGAGGCGCTGCGGCAATACGAGGTCGAGACCGACGAACCCTTCCCCGAGGACCCCGCGCGCCAGCTTTCCGAAGTCCTGCGCTCGATGGCCCGCGCCTGGGAGGGCACCTCGGCCCGGCTCCTGCGCCAGGCCAAGGGCGCGCCCGAGGAGGCGGCGCTGGGGCTGGTGGTGCAGGAGATGGCGCAGGGCATCGGGCAGGGGATCAGCGGCTCGGGCGTGATCCAGTTCGTCGATCCGGTGACCGGGCAGCGGCAGATCACCGGGCGCTATCTCGGCCAGAGCCAGGGCCGCGACGCATTGAAGACGACCGAGGCGCTGTACCTGACCCGCGATCCGCGCGGCCCCTCGCTGGAGGACGTCGCGCCCGAGATCTTCCAGACGCTCGTGGAATACGGCGCGACCTGCCGCATCCGCCTGCGCGAGGAGATGCAGGTCGAGTTCACCGTCGAGGACGGCCGGCTGGCGGTCCTGGACGCGGTGAAGGTCCCGCGCTCCGCCCGCGCCGGCCTGCGCATCGCGGTGGCGCTGGCCGAGGACGGGGTGATCCCGAAGGAAGAGGCGGTCCTGCGGGTCGAACCCCGCGCACTGTCGGAACTTCTGCACCACCAGGTCGATCCGCGCGGCCCGCGCGACGTCATCGCCCGGGGTATCGCGGCCTCGCCCGGCGCGGCGACCGGGCGGCTGGTCTTCTCCTCCTCGGCCGCCCAGGCCAGCGCGGCACGGGGAGAGCCCTGCATCCTCGTCCGCCGCGAGACCGCGCCCGAGGATATCCGCGGCATGCATTCCGCCGTCGCCGTGCTGACCGAACGCGGCGGCATGACCAGCCACGCGGCGGTGATCGCGCGCGGGCTGGGGCTGCCCTGCGTGGTGGGGGCCAGCGACATGCGGCTCGACGCGCGCGACAAGAAGCTCACCGCCGCCGATGGCCGGGTGTTCCGCGAGGGCGACGTGGTGACGCTGGACGGCTCCAAGGGCGAGGCGCTGGCCGGCGCGGCCGAGATGCTGCCCCCGGCGCTGGACGACAGCTTCCGCAGGCTGCTCTCCTGGGCCGACGAGGTGCGCGACATCGGCATCCGCGCCAATGCCGACACCCCCTCCGATGCCGAGACCGCCCGCCGGTTCGAGGCCGAGGGGATCGGCCTCTGCCGCACCGAGCACATGTTCTTCGACGAGGACCGCCTTGTCGTCATGCGCGAGATGATCTTCGCCGACAGCCCCGGCGACCGCGCGGCGGCGTTGGCCCGGCTTCTGCCGATGCAGCGGGCCGATTTCGTGCAGCTCTTCGAGATCATGCAGGGCCTGCCGGTCTGCATCCGCCTCTTCGACCCGCCGCTGCACGAATTCCTGCCCTCGGACCGCGAGGGGCTGCGCGACCTGGCCGAGGCGCTGGACCGGCCGCTCTCGGAAGTCACGCGGCGGGCCGAGGCGCTGACTGAGGTCAACCCGATGCTGGGGATGCGGGGGGTGCGGCTGGGCGTGGTCCTGCCGGAAATCTACGACATGCAGGCCCAGGCGATCTTCGAGGCGACGCTGGAGAGCGCCCGCCGCGGCGCGCCCGTGGTGCCCGAGATCATGATGCCGCTCGTGTCGGCCCGGCGCGAGGTGGAGTTGATCAAGACCCGGATCGACGCCGTTGCCGCCATGGTCCGCACCAAGGCGGGGGCCGATTTCGACTACAAGCTGGGCGTGATGGTCGAAACCCCGCGCGCCGCACTCCGGGCCGGCGAGATCGCCCAGCACGCGGCATTCCTGTCCTTCGGAACCAACGACCTGACGCAGATGACCTACGGCCTGTCGCGCGACGACGCGGGCCGCTTCATGAATACCTACGTCCGCCAGGGTGTCTTTCCCGAGGATCCGTTCCACATCCTGGACGTCGACGGGGTGGGCGAGCTTCTGCACATTGGCGCCGAGCGCGGGAGAAAGACCCGGGGCGACCTGACATTGTCCATCTGTGGTGAACACGGCGGCAACCCCGAGTCGATCGACTTCTGCCGCCGTGCGGGATTCGACTATGTCAGTTGCTCTCCCTACCGGGTACCGATGGCGCGATTGGCGGCGGCGCACCTGGCGCTGCAGGATCGCGCGAAAACCCTTTACAATTCGCAACTTGCGGGTAATTCTTAAGAGAGGCCCGGGAATTTTCGGCGAGATTTCGCCGAAGTTCGCGCAAAAAGCGTGCTAAAAATACCACAGCGGTAGACCCCCCTCCCGCTTTGCCCCTACTCCCCTGCCGGCTTGCAAAGGCGGGGGTCACTTCCGCCGTTTTCTGTAACAACGACGGAAAAGCAGAATGAAACTCTGTGTCCTGGCGCGAAGGATCGCGCCGCTGCTGGTGGCAGGGCTGCTTGCCCTCCCGGCCCTTGCGGATGGCCGATCCGCGCCGATCGGAACCGAACTCGTCCGACTGCCCGCCCCCGATCTCTCTGCCGCCCTGTCGGCCCGTGCGCAGACCGAGGGGCTGACGATGGACTGGCTCCTGGCCCAGCCCGCGCCCACCGGCGATGCGGATTGGCAATGCCTGACCGAAGCCCTCTACTTCGAATCCCGCGGCGAAAGCCTCGCGGGGCAGGTCGCCGTGGCCGAGGTGATCCTGAACCGCGTCGACAGCGCGCTCTATCCGCGCAGCGTCTGCGGCGTGGTCAAGCAGCGGGGCGGCGGGGGCTGCCAGTTCTCCTATGTCTGCGACGGCAAGAAGCGGATGCGCGAAAAGGCGGCCGCCGATCTCTCCGGCCGCATCGCCCGCGCCATGCTGGACGGGGCGCCGCGCCTCTTGACCGATGGCGCCACCCATTTCCACACCCGCCAGGTCCGGCCCGGCTGGTCCAAGCGGTTCGCCCATACCGCCTCGATCGGGGCGCATCTCTTCTATCGCCAGCCCCTGCCGCGCAGCTAGCTGGAAAGCAGCCGCGCAGCTGGTCCGAATGGTCCGAACGCGCCGCGCGGCTGGTCGCAAAGCGGGCCTTGGGCGGCGTCTTCCCGCTTGGACCTGCCGCCCCGCATGTTATGAGGGGGCCGAACCGCAGAGGCTCCCATGACCACGAACGACATCTCGCTTGCCTTCGCCCATCCCGAGGACCGGGCCGAGGCTTCGGCCGGTGCCGCCCCGCGCGACCGGATTTCGCTGCGCGACCATGTGGTCGAGGCCGATATCGGCGCGTTCCAGAAGGAACGGGGCCACAAGCAGCGCCTGCGCTTCAACGTCGTGGTCGAGGTCCGCCCGGTGACCGAGCCCCTGGAGGATGACGTCGACCGCATCCTTTCCTACGACCGGATCACCGAGGCGATCGCGGCCGAACTCGCCGCCGAACGGCTGAACCTGCTGGAAACCCTGGCCGAACGGGTGGCCGAGCGTATCCTGGCCGAGCCCGCCGCCATGCGCGTCTTCATCCGGATCGAGAAGCTGGACGTCGGCCCTTATGCGCTGGGAGTGGAGATCGTCCGTTCGCGCGCCGAGGTCCCGGTCCAGCGCGCCGGCGCCGAGGGGGACGAGGCGGTGCATCCGCTGGTGGTCTTCCTGGACAATGCCACCATCGCCGCGCCCGACCTGTCGCGGCGTCTGGATGCGCTGCAATCGCGTGGCTTGCCGCTGATCCTGACCGTGGGCCTGCCCGACTTTCCCCGCGCCGTGACCGGCCACAAGCCGACCCAGCGCCGGATCGACCTTCTGGCCATCGAGCAGAACGCCTGGGCGCTGGCCGCCCGCGATCCGCGCTGCGTGGTGGTGGCGACCCGGACCGAGATCGACTGGGCGATCCGGCGCGGGCAATCGGTGGTCTGGGCGCCGTCCAAGCTGGTGCTGGACGCGGTGGACGGGCCGCAGGGCACCTCGCCCGTCACGCTGGCGCTCTGGCTGGCCGAGATGATGTCGGCCACCGCGCTCGTGGTTCACGGCGAGGTTTCAGTCCCGGCAGGAAGCCGCGTGCCGGTTGAAAAGTCGCAAGACTCCCCCCTTGCCAAGTAAAACGGCTTCGGCCACTGGCATCCGCATGGAATATTTCAGACCGATCGTCATGACCGATCCCGTCCGCCCGGCGGGGTCCTTCGCCCTTGCCGGGGGCTGGTGCTGGTTCGACCGGGTCGAGGTCCTGTCCCGCGCCGCGCCCGCACGCCTGATCCCCGCCAGCAGCCTGCCGGAAGAGGCGTTGCACCGCCTGACCGCGCCGCGCGCCGATTTCGCCGGGCTGACGATGGACCGGCCCCGCCTCATGGGGATCGTGAACACCACGCCCGACAGCTTTTCGGATGGCGGCCGCTATCTGGCGCAGACCAATGCCGTCGACCACGCCCGTTTCATCGCCCGTCATGCCGAGATGGTGGACATCGGCGGCGAAAGCACCCGGCCCGGCTCGCTCGAGGTGCCGGTCGCCGAGGAGATCGCCCGCACCGCCCCGGTGATCGAGGCGCTGCGGGATGGCGGCGTGCAGGCGCCGATCTCGATCGACACCCGCAAGGCGCTGGTCGCCTCGGCCGCGCTGGCGGCGGGGGCCATGGTGGTCAACGATGTCTCGGGGCTGGATTTCGACCCGGCGATGGGCGGCCTCGTGGCCCGGACCGGCGCGGCCCTGGTGCTGATGCACGCCCAGGGCCTGCCCGAGACGATGCAGAACGATCCGCAATACGGCGATGTCCTGCTGGATGTCTACGACGCGCTGGCCGAACGGCTGGCCCGCGCCGTGGCCCTGGGCATCGACCCTCGGCGCATCGCCATCGACCCCGGCATCGGCTTCGGCAAGACCATGGCGCACAACATCGCGCTCCTGCGGGCACTGTCGCTGTTCCACGGACTCGGCTGCCCGCTGCTGGTCGGCACCTCGCGCAAGCGGTTCATCGGCACGATCGGCCGGGCCGAGGCGCCGGCGGACCGGATGCCCGGCTCGGTCACGGTGGCGCTTGCGGGAGTCGCGCAAGGCGTGCAGATCACAAGGGTACATGACGTGGCCGAGACGCGACAGGCGTTGCTGCTCTGGCAGGCGCTGCACATGGATCAGGCGGAGGACCAGGGATGAGCCGCAAGCTGTTCGGGACCGACGGGGTCCGGGGAAGGGCGAACTCCTGGCCGATGACGGCCGAGCTTGCGCTGAAACTGGGCGCGGCCGCGGGGCGCTACTTCCGCCGCGACGAGTCCTCGGCGCACCGGGTGGTGATCGGCAAGGATACGCGCCTCTCCGGCTACATGCTGGAGAATGCGCTGACCGCCGGGCTGACCTCGACCGGGATGAACGTGCTGCTGCTCGGCCCGGTGCCGACCCCGGCGGTGGGCTATCTCACCCGGTCGATGCGGGCGGATGTGGGCGTGATGATCTCGGCCAGCCACAACCCGCACCAGGACAACGGGATCAAATTCTTCGGGCCGGACGGATTCAAGCTCTCGGACGCCGCCGAAACCGAGATCGAGGCGATGGTCGCGGGCGAGATCCTGCCGGCGCGGCCGGAAAACATCGGCCGCGCCAAGCGGATCGAGGACGGGCGCGGGCGATACCAGGAGTTCGTCAAGACCAGCTTTCCGCACGGGCTGCGGCTGGACGGGCTGAAGGTGGTGATCGACTGCGCCAACGGGGCCGCCTACCGCGCCGCGCCCGAGGTGTTGTGGGAACTTGGGGCCGAGGTGATCCCGGTGGGGGTCGCTCCGAACGGGACCAATATCAACGACCGCTGCGGCTCCACCCACCCCGAGACGGCCGCCGAGGCGGTGGTCGCCCATGGCGCGCATGTCGGGATCAGCCTCGACGGCGACGCCGACCGGGTGATGATCCTGGACGAGACCGGACGGGTCGCCGACGGGGACCAGATCATGGCGCTCCTCGCCGCCCGCTGGGCCGAGGAGGGGCGGCTTTCCGGCGGTGCGCTGGTCGCGACGGTGATGTCGAACCTCGGGCTGGAACGCTTCCTGCAGGGCCGCGGCCTGCGGCTGGAGCGGACGGCGGTGGGCGACCGTTACGTCGTCGAACGGATGCGCGAGGGCGGGTTCAACCTGGGCGGAGAGCAGTCGGGCCACATCGTGATGACCGACTATGCCACCACCGGCGACGGGCTGATCGCGGCGCTGCAGTTCCTGGCCGAGATGGTCCGCACCGGGACGCCGGCCTCGGAGCTGACCCGGACCTTCGAGACCGTGCCGCAGCTTCTGAAGAACGTCCGCTTTCCGGATGGCGTGCGCCCGCTGGAAGTGGCGGCGGTGCAGCGGGCGATCCAGGAGAGCGAGGCCCGGATCGCCGGGCGCGGCCGCATCCTGATCCGCAAGTCGGGGACCGAGCCCCTGATCCGGGTGATGGCCGAATGCGAGGACGAGGGCCTGCTGATCCAGGTGGTGGACGAGATCGTGGGCGCGGTGCAGGCGGCGGTCTGATCTTGACGCGGCGGTCGCTACTAGGCTGTGGTGACAAGATCGACCGTGCGAAGTAATTCGTCGAGGTCGACACGATAGCCCTCGGCCTGCGATCCTTCGAGCACGACGAAGCCGGTCGCGATGTCGCGCGCCTGGCACATGCCGACATAGCGCAGCAGGAATCTGTCGCAGGGCTGCAAAACGATCATGGACGATCCCGCCGGCAGTGACATGATCGCGTGATCCAGCTGGCTGCCTTCGATGCTGACAACAGCTTCGGCCGACAGCAGCACGCGCTGCATGTCGGCAACACTGGCCGTCGCCACATCGAGGACTGTCCAGTTGCGCGCGAGTAGGGCCTCGATCAGCGTATCTTCGTCGGCAATCCAGCGCGGTACGCCGGTACGGCCCCGCCGGATATAGACATGTTTCGCCCTTCCATCTGTGCCGAACCGGGCAAGCAGGCGTTGCCGCAGCTGTTCATATCGGCCTCGCTTGTGGCTTCCCTGGCCATAGTCCTGATACGTGATCAACTCCCTCGCGTGAACCAGACGATGTGATACCCCGTGCAGGTTAACGGCCTCGAGATAGTCGTCCGCATGCTGCGAGTGCGAGAAGGGGGGCAACCATAGTGCGCCGCGGTCGGGATCGATCAGTGCGGATGGTAAGGCGTCGGTCAGCCAGTGGCCAAAATAGCGTTGGATCACGTAGTTGCGGCAGTAGCGTAGCGTGGGCTCCTCGGAGATCGGTGCGGCCAGTTCCGCAAGCCCAATGCCATTCCCGTAGCGTTCGCTCTTGCACAGGCAAGCGAAGCCTCGCGGGTGGACCAGAGCATTGCGGTAGACATGGCGCCTCACCGGGACGTGCGTGCAAGTCGTGGCGATCGCGACATCAAGGTAATAAGACAGATCGTTGCCCTCGACGGTTCCGGTCGCGCGGTCCAACATTCCCGGCAGTGCGAGCGGCGGACGAACAGCGACCGTCTCAGCGGGATGAACCTCCTCGACATCTGGGGTCGCGGAACCGAACACGCGGCGCAGCACAGGCGCGGCAAGCGGCAGAAACCGGGGCACGAGTGTCATGGAAATGCTCAGTTGGCTGCGTCGGCATAGACGGAAAATATAGCATGTCCCGGTTTGGGATGCACTGCGATCCTGCAGCGCCGTTACCCCTCCAGCTTTGCATTCGCTTGCGCGAAGGCGCGCCGCCAAGAGCGCGCCCAAGTGCAGCGATACACGCTTCTGTGGTCAGTTCCGCGCGCGGTCGACCATCTTGCCCTTGGAGATCCAAGGCATCATCGCGCGCAGCTTCTCGCCGACCTGTTCGATCTGGTGTTCGTCGTTGATCCGGCGGGTCGCCTTGAAGAAGGGCTGGCCGACGGCGTTCTCCTGCATGAAGTCGCGGACGAACTTGCCGGTCTGGATGTCGCGCAGCACCGCCTTCATCCGGGCCTTGGTCTCGTCATAGGGCAGGATGCGCGGGCCGGAGACGTATTCGCCATATTCGGCGGTGTTCGAGATCGAGTAGTTCATGTTGGCGATGCCGCCCTCGTAGATCAGGTCCACGATCAGCTTCACTTCGTGCAGGCATTCGAAATAGGCCATCTCGGGCTCGTAGCCGGCCTCGACCAGGGTTTCGAAGCCCATGCGGATCAGTTCCACCAGACCGCCGCAGAGGACCGCCTGTTCGCCGAAGAGGTCGGTTTCGCATTCCTGGCGGAAGTTGGTCTCGATGATGCCGGACCGGCCGCCGCCGATGGCCGAGCAGTAGGACAGGCCGATTTCCATCGCCTTGCCGGTCGCGTCCTGATGCACGGCGACGAGGCACGGGACGCCGCCGCCCTTGGTGTATTCGCCGCGCACGGTGTGGCCGGGGCCTTTCGGCGCCATCATGATGACGTCGACGCCCTTCTTCGGCTCGATCAGGCCGAAGTGGACGTTCAGGCCGTGGGCGAAGGCGATGGCCGCGCCTTCGCGCAGGTTGTCGTGGACGTATTTCTTGTAGGTCTCGGCCTGCAACTCATCCGGCATGGTGAACATGATCAGGTCGGCCCAGGCGGCGGCCTCGGCGATGCCCATGACCTTCAGCCCCTCGGCCTCGGCCTTCTTGGCCGAGGGCGAGCCCTCGCGCAGCGCCACGACCAGGTTCTTCGCCCCCGAATCGCGCAGGTTCAGCGCATGGGCGTGGCCCTGCGAGCCGTAGCCGAGGATGGCGACCTTCTTGTCCTTGATCAGGTTCACATCGCAGTCGCGGTCATAGTAAACGCGCATCGGGCGTCTCCTTGTTGTTGATGGACGGGACAATAGGGGTTTTCCGGCTGCGGAACGTGCAATCTTTGACGTTCAGACCGTATTCTGCAAAGGATCATTCCCATATGTGGAGCCATGTGGAAAATCCATGCAGATCGACGACACCGACCGCCGCATCCTGCGGCACTGGCTGTCCGAGCCTGGGCTGGAACGGTCGCTGCTGGCCGAGCGCGCGGGGGTCACTCCGGCGACGCTCTGGCGCAGGCTGGACCGGCTGCGGGTGGGCGGGGTGATCCGGTCCGAGGGCGCCGCGATCGACTGGCGGGCGCTTGGCTATGCGGTGGAGGTCTCGTTGCGCTTTGCGCTGGACAAGACCAACCCGCGCGCCTTCGACGAATTCATCGCGGCGGCGCGCGAGGTGCCGGAGGTGACCTCGATCGAGACCTTCCTCGGCCGGGTGGACATGCGCCTGACGGTGATCGCGCGCGACATGGGGCACTGGACCGGGATCTACCGCGACCGGATCCTGACCCTGCCGCATATCGCCGAGGTGGAGGCGCTGATGCTGGTCTCGACCATCAAGGAGACGGGGGGGCTGCCGCTATGACCTTGAGCGTGATTGATCTGGACGACACCGACCGGGCGATCCTGCGGGCGCTGGCGGGGGATGGCACGCTCTCGGCCGGGGAACTGGGGCGGCGGCTGGGGCTGTCGCAGCCGGCGGCCTGGCGGCGGGTGCGGCGGCTCACGGAGGCGGGGGTGTTGAAGGGCCTGGCGGTGGAGGTGGACCGCGAGAAGCTGGGTTTCGGGGTGACGGTGTTCCTTGGCGTGAAGCTGGCGACCAAGGGGCGGGTTTCCTTGGAAGATTTCGAGCGCGCGGTGCAGGCGATCCCCGAGGTGCAGGTGGTGCAGCATGTGCTGGGCCTCTTCGACTATCGCTTGCGGGTGGTGGCGCGCGACCTGAGCGACTTCGAGCGCGTGCTGCGGCGGCGGATCATGACGCTGCCGGGGGTGGGGAACGTCGAGGCCAATGTGCTTTTGACCGAGGAGCGCCGGCCGGGGCCGCTGGGCTAGCGGGGAGGGTGGGCAATATTGCCCACCTTACGCTTGCGACATTCCCAAAGCGGTGCGGGGGCGGGGCTGTCGGATTTGAGTATTTGTGAAAAGAGCAAATGCGTTAGGGTGGGGTTCGATTTGCAAGGAGTTACCCATGCCTGGACTGCACGCCCATATCGACCCCGAGGGTCTGGAGGAATTCTCGGTCGTCTTCACCGACCGCTCGCTCAATCACATGTCGGCCCGGTTCCAGCAGGTGATGCGCGATGTCTCGGGCCTGTTGAAAGAGGTCTACAGGGGCTCGGCCGTGGCGCTGGTGCCGGGGGGCGGGTCCTATGCGATGGAGGCGGTCGCCCGGCAGTTCGGCAAGGGGCGCGTCCTGATCGTGCGCAACGGCTGGTTCAGCTATCGCTGGACGCAGATCTTCGAGGCGGGGGGCTTCGCCTCGGAGACGAGTGTGGTCATGGCGCGGCAGACGGGGAACGACGCGCGTGCGCCCTATGCCCCGCCGCCGATCGAGGAGGTGGTGGCGAAGATCCGCGAGCATCGCCCGGATGCGGTTTTCGCCCCGCATGTGGAGACCAGTTCCGGGATCATCCTGCCCGACGACTATATCACCCGGATGGCGGCGGCGGCGCATGAGGTCGGTGCGCTGATGGTGCTGGACTGCATCGCAAGCGGCTGCGTCTGGGTCGACATGGCCGCGACCGGGGTCGACGTGCTGATCTCGGCGCCGCAGAAGGGCTGGTCTTCCTCGCCTTCGGCCGGGGTGGTGGTGCTGTCGCCGGCGGGCGAGGCGCGGCTGGCCGAGACCGTCTCGAACAGCTTTGCGCTGGACCTGAAGAAATGGCGCGCGATCATGGAGGCCTACGAGAAGGGCGGCCATGCCTATCACGCCACCATGCCGACCGATGCGATCCTGGGCTTCCGTGACGCGATGCTGGAGACGCAGGCGATGGGCTTCGAGGCGGCGAAGGCCGCGCAATGGGCGCTGGGGCGGGCGGTCAGGGCGATGCTGGCCGAGAAGGGCGTGGTCTCGGTCGCGGCCGAGGGATTCGGCGCGCCGGGGGTGGTTGTCAGCTATACGACCGACCCTGACGTGCAGTCGGGCGCGAAGTTCCGGGCCGAGGGTCTGCAGATTGCGGCCGGGGTGCCGTTGCAGGTCGGCGAAGGGCCGGAGTTCAAGACCTTCCGGCTGGGCCTTTTCGGGCTGGACAAGCTGAAGGATGTGGAAGGGACCGTTGCCCGGCTGAAGCGGGCGGTCGACGTCGTCCTGTAAGCGAGGCGGCTGGGAGTCAGCCCCCGGCCGCTGATCCAGCTTTTGGCCCGACGCCGAGGCCCGCGCGCATCAGGGCCTGGCGCACCGGCCGCGCGCCGTAGAGCAGGTCGAGTGCGCGGGCCCGCAGGTCGCGCAGCGGCTGCGCCCCGGCCATCGAGGCGCGGTTCAAGAGGTCGATCCCGGTGACGCGGGCCTGCACCTCCCGATGGCGGCGGCGGTGGTAGGCCTCGGTCACGGCGGGAAGGCCGGGATCCTGACGATGGTTTCCGACAAGCTCCAGCAGGCAGGCGAGGTCGGCGAGACTCATGTTCAGCCCCTGCGCGCCGATCGGGGGCACGACATGCGCGGCCTCGGCCATCAGGACGCTGCGCTGGCCCGACATGCGGTCGGCGATCCGGCTGATGATCGGCCAGACCGAGCGGCGGCTGGCGAGTTTCAGCGGCCCGAGGATGCCTGAGGAGCGGGCGGTCATCTCGGCCTCGAACTCCGGGACCGGAAGCGCGGCGAGGCGCGCGACCTCGGCGCCGCTTTCCATCCAGACCACGGCCGAGGCCGGGCTGCCGTCGCGGTCGGGCAGCGGGACCAGGGTGAAGGGGCCGCCGGAGCGGTGCACCTCGGTCGAGACGTTGCGATGCGGATGGGGATGGGTGACGGCGAAGGCCAGCGCCTTCTGGCCGTAGCGGAAACTGCGGGCGCCGATTCCCAGCGCCTCGCGCAACGGCGACTCGCGGCCGTCGGCGCCGATCACCAGGCGGGCGGCGACCTGGGAGCCGTCGCTGAGGGTGACGATCGCCTCGGTCTCGCGGGTGAGAAGGCGGGCGAAGCCCAGGCCGGTGCGCAGGCTGACCTGCGGCAACTCCGCGATCCGCGCCAGCATCTCGCGCCGGAGAAGCCAGTTCGGCAGGTTCCATCCGAAAGGCGCGTCGGAAATGTCGGCGGCGTCGAAATCGGTGACGAGGCGCGCCTCGGGCGTCGGGCCGCCGGCGTCGATGATCCGCATGACCTGCAGGGGCGCGGCATGGGGGGCGAGATGGGACCAGAGGCCCGCGCCCTCCAGCACGCTGCGCGAGGGTTGCAGGAAGGCGGTGGTGCGCAGGTCGGCGCCCGCATCCTCGGCGCTGGTCACCGGGGGGGCCGGGTCGACGCAGATCACCCGGAACCCGGCCGTGCCAAGCGCACAGGCGGCGGTCAGGCCCGCCACGCCGCCGCCGGAAATCAGGATATCGGTCGTCTCGCGCATCTCGGGCCTCCGGCGGCAAGCATAGGCCGGGGTGTGGGCGAGGGCCAGTGGGTCAGGGCAGCGTGGTCCAGAAGAACAGGACGAAGATCACCGGCACCAGCGCCAGCGCGATCAGCACCAGGGCGGGAAAGCCCATCGCGAAAACGGCGACGGCGGCGGCAACCAGCGCAATCGCGATCAGGATAAGGGTGGTGGCTGCGCCTTGGCTGGTTTCTTCGCTGGACATCGGGCTCTCCTGGCAGGTGCGGGAAGCCGGCAGGATAGCGCATGTGGAAAGGTCAGGGAGTGTGACGCTTCGTCACCCCTTCAGCCGCCGCAGGAAGCCGGCAAGATCGTCGGTGTGGTGCTGGACATGCGGGGCGGGCTGGGCGGTGGGGGCGACATGGACGGTGCGCATGCCAAGCTCGTGCGGCACGGCGAGGTTGCGCAGGTCATCCTCGAACATGGCGGCGGCGGCCGGGTTCAGGCCGTCGCGGGAAAAGACCTTCGCGAAGGCGCGGGCCTCGGGCTTGGGGTGGAAATCGGCGTGCTCGACCCCGTAGACTGCATCGAAAAGGCCGCCAAGGCCCCGCGCCAAAAGAACTTTTTCGGCATAGGGCGCGCAGCCGTTGGTATAGACGATCTTGCGGCCGGGCAGGTCGGCGATCGCACCGGCAAGCGCGGGATCGGGGGCGAGGACCGAGAAGTCGATGTCATGCACATCGGTCAGGTAGGGGCCGGGGTCGATGCCGTGCTCGGTCATCAGCCCGGCGAGGGTGGTGCCATAGGTCTGCCAGTAATAGGCGCGCAGATGGTCGGCGCGGGCGCGGTCGACTTTCAGCGCCTGCATCACCCAGTCGGTCATCCGGACCTCGATCTGGTCGAAAAGGCGCATGTGCGGCGGATAAAGCGTGTTGTCCAGGTCGAAGACCCAGGTGGCGACGCCGGAGAAGGGATGCATCATGCGCATCATCTAGTCCCCGGGCGCGGCCTTTGGAAGGGTTGATCGCGGTGCGGCGGGCAGGATAGGGTCCGGCGGACGGGAAAAGGGGCCGGAGCGGTGCAGAAAGACGCCTATACGCTGATCATGGAGGCGATCGAGGCCGGGGTCTACAAACCGGGCGACCGGCTGGTCGAAAGCGAGCTGGCCGAGCGGCTGGGCGTCAGCCGCACCCCGGTGCGCGAGGCCCTGCAGCGGCTGGAGACCCAGGCGATGCTGACGCGCGACGGGCGGAGCCTGATCGTGGCGAGCCTCGATCACAACCAGCTGGCCGAGCTTTACGCGGTCCGGACCGAGCTCGAGGGTCTGGCGGCCCGGCTGGCGGCGCGCCATGCGACGCCCGAGGAGGTGCGGGTCCTGCGCAGCATGGTGACCGAGGACCGGGGGCTGCTGGGCGGCGATCCGCGCGCCTTGTCCCGCGCGAACAAGCGGTTCCACAAGCAGATCCACCTCGCCAGCCACAACCGATTCCTGGTGCAGCAGCTGGACCTGGTGCATCGGTCCATGGCGCTGATGGCCAATACCTCCTTCGCGGCCGAGGGGCGGGACGAGGTGGCGCTGGACGAGCATGACCAGATCGTCCGCGCCATCGAGGCGGGCGACGGAGAGGCGGCCTATCAGGCGCTGAAGTCGCATATCAGCAAGGCCTTCGAGACCCGGCTGCGGGTCGATTCGGGAGAGCTTCGGCTGCGCTGATCACCGGCCGCCGGACTGGTCGAACAGGCCATGCGTGGTCTTGTCCCAGTAGAAGGGGCGTGTCGCGAGTTCGATAAGGGCCTTGTAGGCCGAGAGCGAGGCCAGCGGATAGTAAAGCTTGGTCGTGACCACCCAGAGCAGGCTGATCCCATGGCCGCTGCGGTGCAGTCCGATCAGGCCGATGGCCAGGTTGACCGCATCCGACAGGATGAAGGTCGCGGTCATCGCCCAGACCGCCGCCGCGGGCAGGGCTGCGAACAGCGGATGCGCAAAGCCCAGCGGCACCAGCCAGAAGGTCCAGGCCAGGGGCGAGAGGAGCGATTGCACGATCGAGCCCAGGATCAGGACCTGGACGCCGAGGAAGCGCCAGGGGCCAAGCTGGCGCAAAAGCAGCAGGGGCGCGCGCATGTGGACGGCCCAGGTCATCATGTAGCCCTTCTGCCAGCGCGAACGCTGCTTGATCCAGGGCAGGGCGCGGCAGTTCGCCTCTTCGCCGGTGACGGTCTCGACGATTTCGGTGCGATAGCCGTGCCGCGCCAGGCGCAGGCCGAGATCCGCATCCTCGGTCACGTTATGCGCATCCCAGGCGCCCAGCTCCTCCAGCACGTTGCGGCGGAAGAAGAGCGTGGTGCCGCCGAGCGGGACCACCAGTCCAAGCCGGGCGATTCCGGGCAGGATCAGGCGGAACCAGCCGGCATATTCGATGGTGAAACAGCGGCTCAGCCAGTTGGTGCGGGGGTTGTAATAGTCGAGCATCCCCTGCAGGCAGGCCACCTCGGGGCCGGAGCGCTGGAACTGCGCCACCACCCGGGTCAGCTGGTCGGGGTCCGGCGCGTCCTCGGCATCATAGACGCCCACGATCGCGCCCCTTGCGTAGACCAGCGCATGGTTCAGCGCGCGGGGCTTGGTCTTCACGCTGCCGCGCGGGACGGTGATCACGCGCATCCATTCCGGCAGTTCGGAAGCGGCCAGCGCGTCGCGGGTCATGCGGTCATCCTCCTCGACCACGAGGAGGACGTCGAGCAATTCCGTGGGGTAGTCGAGCCGGGCGAGCCGGGCGACAAGGCGGGGGGCGATGTCGCTTTCGCGGTAGAGCGCCACGATGATCGTGATCATCGGATCGATGCCGCCGCCGGGCGGGATCACCGGAGCCGGCCTGAGGGCCAGGGCGGCGAGCAGGGCCGCGAGTTTCAGGCCGACGAGCAGGACGAGGGTGACGGCGAAGAAGGCGAGCAGTCCCAGAGCGAAGGCCGTGGGCTGCGCAAGGGCCAGGGTGGCGAGCAGCGCCAGCACGGCCATGCTGCGGGGCGAGCGGTGCAGGCGTGGCCAGGCGCGGCAGCTTTCCGCTTCGGCGACCCGGCTCTCGGCGGCCAGGGCGAGCGCGGCGCCGGCGAGGGCATGGACCGCCCCCTCCACCGCGCGCGGAGAGGCCAGTGCGGGACAGACCGGGCCCAGTCGCGCGGTCAGCCAGTTGCGCAGGCGCGGAAATTCGGCCGGGCGCGAGGTGGCGACGACCGTCACATCCCCCGCCCGCCGCCAGGGAACAAGGCCAAGCCGCAGGCAATCGGCCGGCCCCAGCGCCGCAATCAGGCGGGCATCGGGCGGATCGGCCAGAGGATCGACAAGGCCCATGCCCCGATTCCGCGCCTCGGCCGCGAGGAGGTCGCCCTCGACCACCAGGCCGCGGGCGCGCAGGACATCGGGCAGGCACCCGGCCTCACGTCCCCGGTGGGCGAGGGCCATCACCATATCCTCGGGCCCGACGACGCCCGCGTGCAGCAGCGAGGCCCCCATCGCCAGCCGCCGCTGCGGGGCGGGCCGGTCGACATGCGGAGAGGGGCGCAGGGCAAGCGTCATGCCCCGCATCTTGCGCTCGCCGGGTTAACAGCCGGTTAAGCCGCTTCAGCCGCGGCGGGCCTGCATCGCCTTGGCGAAATTCTCGAACAGATAGAAGCTGTCCTGCGGTCCGGGCGAGGCCTCGGGGTGGTACTGCACCGAGTAGACCGGCCTGCCATCCACCGCGAGGCCGCAGTTGGTGCCGTCGAAGAGGCTCACATGCGTCTCGCTGACGCCCTTCGGCAGGGTGTCGGCGTCCACCGTGAAGCCGTGGTTCATCGAGGTGATCTCGACCTTGCCGGTGGTCAGGTCCTTGACCGGGTGGTTCGCGCCGTGGTGGCCGTGGTTCATCTTGCGGGTCCTGGCCCCAAGCGCCAGCGCCAGCATCTGATGGCCGAGGCAGATGCCGAACAAGGGCAGGTCCTTCGCCAGCACGCCCTGGATCATCGGCACGGCATATGCGCCGGTCGCCGCCGGGTCGCCGGGGCCGTTCGAGAGGAACACGCCCTCGGGATCATGGGCCAGCACATCCTCGGCCGTGGCGGTGGCGGGCAGCACGGTGACCTCGCAGCCGACCGAGGCGAGGCAGCGCAGGATGTTGCGCTTGGCGCCGTAGTCCACGGCGACGACCCGGAAGCCCGGACCCTCACGCCGGGTATAGCCTTCGGGCCAGGCCCAACGCTTCTCGTCCCAGCGATAGCTTTGCGCGCAGGTCACGTCCCTGGCGAGGTCGAGGCCGACGAGGCCCTTCCAGGCGCGGGCCTTGGCGACCAGCTTCTCGATGTCGAACTTGCCCTCCGGGTCATGCGCCAGCGTCACATGCGGCGCGCCCTGCTGGCGGATGGCGCGGGTCAGGCGGCGGGTGTCGATGCCGCCGATCCCGATGCGGCCGATCCTGGTCAGCCACTGGGTAAGCTCTCCGGTCGCGCGCCAGTTCGAGGGTTCGGTCGGGTCCCATTTCACCACCATCCCGGCGGCGGCGGGGGTGCCGGTCTCGTCATCCTCGGGCGTGACGCCGGTGTTGCCGATATGGGGGAAGGTGAAGGTCACGACCTGGCCCGCGTAGGAGGGGTCGGTCATGATTTCCTGATAGCCGGTCATCGCGGTGTTGAACACCAGTTCGGCGACCGTCTCGCCCCTGGCGCCGAAGCCCTGGCCGTAGAAGACCGTGCCATCGGCGAGAGCAAGGCAGGCGGTTGGCTTCTGCTGCGCAGGCATGGGCGACTCTCCTATGGGCAAATTGCGCGGAACCTAAGGGGCCGGGGGCGCAGGGTCAAGGGCGGATGCGAAAAGGATTTTGTAGCTAAATCAATGGCTTGTCAAAATCTGCCGTGGTTGCGGTCCAGGGCCGATCAGAGTATTGTCGCAAGCTTGGGGAAACTATCGGAAAGTCCGACCATGCTTTTACGCGACCGTCTGCAGACGGCCCTCAAGGAGGCCATGAAGGCCAAGGAGGCCGACCGGCTGTCCACGCTGCGCCTGATCAACGCCGCGATCAAGGACCGCGAGATCGCCTTGCGGGGCGAGGGCGAGGCGGGCGAGGTCGGCGAGGCCGAGATCCTGCAGATCATGGGCAAGATGGTGAAGCAGCGCCTGGAATCCGCCCGCGCCTACGAGGAAGGCGGGCGGCTGGAGCTGGCCGAGAAGGAACTGGCGGAAATCGGCGTGATCCAGGAGTTCCTGCCGCGCCAGCTGGACGCGGCCGAGGTCGCGGCGGCGGTGGATGCGGCGGTGGCCGAGACCGGGGCGACCAGCATCCGCGACGTCGGCAAGGTGATGGCGGCGCTGAAGGCGCGCTACACCGGCCAGATGGATTTCGGCGCGGTCGGCGCGCTGGTCAAGGCGCGGCTGGGGTAGGCCGACGGAGGCCCGCCGGCTGGCGAAACGCTCACATTCGTGATATTGTACATATGTTCTCCGGCCTTCCTTTGACCGGGGGCATACCGGGGTTTCCAGTGCTGTGCCGGTATCGGCCGCCCGATGTGCGGGGGCCGGACTTGCCCGTTCTTCAGGACAGCCCGACCGTCTTGCCACCGCCGACCCAGACCCAAGTCCGACAGCGCGGGAAATCTCTCCACTTCAGGGAGGTTGGCAATGACAATACGCGTGATGCTAGTGTCGCTGTGTGTGGTGGGAGGTCTGTCCGGCCCGGCCCTCGGGCAGGATGCGGAGGTGATCAAGAGCGCGGAATCGGCCGCTCCGGCCGCGCTGGCGGCGGGTGCCACCATCTATGGCTTCGACGAAAGCGGGATGATGATGACCGTCCGCGAGGGCACGAACGGCTGGTGGTGCATGGCGGACAATCCCGCCTCGCCCGGGCCAGATCCGATGTGCGGCGATGCGAATGCGCTGGAATGGGCGCAGGCCTGGATGGGCAAGACCGACCCACCGGCGGGCAAGGTCGGGTTCATGTATATGCTGTCCGGGGGCAGCGACAGCAGCAACACCGATCCCTTTGCCGCCGGCCCCGAGGAGGGCAACCATTGGGTCACGACCGGCCCGCATGTGATGGTGCTGAACGCGACCGGCATGATGGCGGGCTATCCCGATAAGGCTGATCCGGACACCTCGATGCCCTATGTCATGTGGCCCGGCACGCCCTATGCGCATCTGATGATCCCGGTCCAGTGATCCCGTCCCGGAGCCGCGGCGCCGCGGCTCCGGGCGCTGTGCGCAACGGGTCAGGTGGCGCGCCCGGCCAGCCAGGCGATAGCCAGCCAGATCGCGGCGCGGAAGGGCAGGGCCAGCGCGGTGCGCGGCTCGACCGGAGTGCCGGAAAGCGCGGTCACGATGAAGGCGGCGAAAACCGCCAGAGTCGCCAGCCCGATGGCCAGGGCGATCCCGCGCGCGGCGGGCTGGCGGACGAAAAGCGCCCAGGCCCCGGCCAGATAGGCGAAACCGGCGGCGAAGTTGAAGACGACCACGAAGCGGACGACATGTCCGGCGGCCGCCTGCGCCTGGGGCGGGCCGAAAAGCACGAGCCCGCCGCTGACGATGGTCATCAGGCCGAAGATCCCGGCGGCAATGGCGACGGGGCGGGTCCATCGGGCGGAAGGGCTCATGTCCGGCTCCTGTCCAGGGATGCGTGACAGGATGCGTTCCGGAGGCCGTCCGCGCCTTGATCCCGGTCAAGTCAGCGCAGCGCGTTCACGCGCGTCTGCAGCTCGCCCTCCAGTGAAAGGCGTTCCTCTTCCGACAGGAAGGCGCCCAGCTCGACCTCGCGTCCCTCGCCCTTCAGGGTCAGGTAATGCGGCACCGGGCCGCCTGTCGGATGCAGCGTCACGCGCAGCCAGTAGGGGTTGGCCTCCCAGTCCTGCCGCCGCCCCTTCGGGCCGTGGCGCACCAGCTGGATCCGGTCGCGCGACAGGTGCAGGTCCTCGAGGATGTCGCGGTCGCGGCCGTTCTTGCGCAGTGCGAACCAGATCGACCAGACCGCGCCGATCAGGAAGGGCAGAAGCACCCAGAGCACCGGATTGCCAAGGGTGGCAAGGAGCGGCAGCGCGATCAGCGCCGCGGTCATGCCGATGAACCAGACGAAGCCGCGCTGGTCCAGCGAGCGGTGCGGCCAGAGCTGCAGGCGGTCCTCGCCGCCCTCGGGGGGGAGCCATTCGTAGGGCATGGAATCATTCTAGCTCCAGCCCCGGCCGGGAAAAGGGGGATCGCTGCGGCTGGCGCAGGGAATCATGCAAAAGAAAAGGCCCCGGGGTTTCCCGGGGCCTTCTGTCGCTTTCGGCTGCCTCAGTGGGCGTGGCTGCGGTCCCAGTCCTCGCGCTTGGGAAGCTGCTCGAACGTGTGTTCGGGCGGCGGGCAGGGCAGGGTCCATTCCAGCGTATCGGCGTATTCGTTCCAGTAGTTGTTCTCGGTGATCCGGCGGCCCCAGAGCAGGCTGTAGATCATGATGCCGATGAAGAACAGGAAGCCGGCGAAGGAGATGAAGGCACCGACCGAGGAGAACCAGTTCCAGTAGGCGAAGGCCTCGGGATAGTCGATGTAGCGGCGCGGCATGCCCTGACGGCCCAGGAAGTGCTGCGGGAAGAAGGTGATGTTCGCGCCGATGAACATGATCCAGAAGTGCAGCTTGCCCGCCCATTCCGGATACTGCCGGCCCGACATCTTGCCGAACCAGAAGTAGATCCCGGCGAAGATCCCGAACAGAGCGCCGAGCGACATCACATAGTGGAAATGCGCGACCACATAATAGGTGTCGTGGTAGGCGCGGTCGACCGGGGCCTGGCTGACGACGATCCCGGTCACGCCGCCGACGGTGAACAGGAACAGGAAGCCGAAGGCCCAGAGCATCGGGGTCTTGAACTCGACCGAGCCGCCCCACATCGTCGCGATCCAGGAGAAGATCTTGATGCCGGTCGGCACCGCGATGACCATGGTCGCCAGCATGAAGTAGGACTGCTGGGTCAGCGACATGCCGACGGTGAACATGTGGTGCGCCCAGACCAGGAAGCCGAGCACACCGATCGCCACCATCGCATAGACCATCGGCAGATAGCCGAAGATCGGCTTCTTGGCGAAGGTCGAGATGACGTGGCTGACGATCCCGAAGGCCGGGATGATGATGATGTAGACTTCCGGGTGGCCGAAGAACCACAGGATGTGCTGGTAGAGGATCGGGTCACCGCCGCCCGAGGGGGTGAAGAAGGTGGTGCCGAAGTTGCGGTCGGTCAGGAGCATGGTGATCGCGCCGGCCAGCACGGGCAGGGCCAGAAGGATCATCCAGGCGGTGACGAAGATCGACCAGGCGAAGAGCGGCACCTTGTGCAGCGTCATGCCGGGGGCGCGCATGTTCAGGAAGGTGGTGATCATGTTGATCGCGCCCAGGATCGACGAGGCGCCCGACAGGTGCACGGCGAAGATCGCGAGGTCCATCGCATAGCCCCCTTCGGCCGTGGTGGTCAGCGGGGGGTAGAGCACCCAGCCCACCCCCGCGCCCGAGCCGAGGTCGCCCCCGCCGCCCGGCGCCAGCATCGAGGCCACGCCCAGCGAGGTGCCGGCGATGTAGAGCCAGAACGACAGGTTGTTCATCCGCGGGAAGGCCATGTCCGGCGCGCCGATCTGCAGCGGCATCAGGTAGTTGCCGAAGCCGCCGAACAGCGCCGGGATGACCACGAAGAACATCATCAGGATGCCGTGGTAGGTGACGGTCACGTTCCAGATGTGCCCGTTCGGGGTGCAGGTCGCGGTCGCATCGGCGACAAGGCGCAGGCCCTCCTGGCACATGTACTGGACGCCCGGATGCATGAGCTCCAGCCGCATGTAGACGGTGAAGATGACCGAGATCAGACCGACGATTCCGCCTGCGAACAGGTAGAGGATGCCGATGTCCTTGTGGTTGGTCGACATGAACCAGCGGGTGAAGAACCCGGGTCTGTCATGCTCGTGGCCGTGAATGGCTGCGTCCGCCATGGGCTGCTCCCGCTTTGGTCGTAATTTATGCCTAAGGGCAGCCCGCATGACGGACTGCCCGGCTCTCTTGTCCCGTTGTCTTAGCCCCGCAACTGCCGCGTCGCAATGCATGACTTTGGCGCAAGGGCAGAAAATGCCCCGCAAGATGACAGAAGAGCGCGCCCCGGTTCCGGGGCGCGCTCTTTGCGCGAAGGGGATGCCGCGGCCTAGTGCGCGACCGATTCCAGGTAGGCCGCCACGTCCTCGCCGCCCGAGGCCAGCTTGAACGACATCTTCGACTTGGCCGCATCGTCGCCGAGCGCGGCCTTCAGGTAGTCGGCCGGATTGGCGATATAGGCCGCAAGCCCGGCTGCGTCCCAGACCGCGCCGGTCGCGCCGAGGGCGGCGATCGAATCGCCATAGGCGAAACCGGCCTCCGAGGCCACGGGCCGGCCGATCACGCCATAGAGGTTCGGCCCGGTCCGGCCGCCCTTCTGGATCTCGGTCCCGTCGGGGGCCACGATCGAATGGCAGGCCTTGCATTTCTTGAACCCGTTCTCGCCCGCCGCGGGATCGGCCGCGAAGGCGGGGGCGGCCGCGATCAGGGCGGCGGCGGCGGCGAGAAGCTGGAAGCTCTTCATGGTCTGGATGTCCTCACATGTCAGCGGGCAGGACGGGCCTTGCCTCGGGCAGAAGATGGGAGGCAAGGCCGCTGTTATGCAATAGCAGCCGCACGCTATCCGCCGTCAGACCGCGCATTTCGCGCCCTGGAAGCGGCGCGGGAAGGTGGCCATCAGGGCCGCGTCGAGGTCGGCCATCGTGACCGGCAGGCCCAGGTCGACCAGGCTGGTCACGCCATGCTCGCGGATGCCGCAGGGAACGATCCCCTCGAAATGCGTGAGGTCCGGCTCGACGTTGATCGAGATGCCGTGGAAGCTGACCCAGCGGCGCAGCTTGATCCCGATGGCGGCGATCTTGTCCTCGGCCGGCTTGCCGTCGGGGCCGGGGCGGTCGGGGCGCTGCACCCAGACGCCGACGCGGCCGTCGCGAATCTCGCCGGTCACGTTGAACTCGGCCAGCGTGTCGATGACCCAGCGTTCCATCTCGCGCACGAAGCAGCGCACGTCCTGGCCGCGCGCCTTGACGTCGAGCATGCAGTAGATCACCCGCTGGCCCGGCCCGTGATAGGTATACTGCCCGCCCCGCCCCGCCGGATAGACCGGGAAACGG
Organism: Tabrizicola soli; assembly: GCF_015999335.1. Taxonomy (GTDB): domain Bacteria; phylum Pseudomonadota; class Alphaproteobacteria; order Rhodobacterales; family Rhodobacteraceae; genus Tabrizicola; species Tabrizicola soli. Next base: position 28,460 of record NZ_JAEACP010000020.1, read on the forward strand.
TCGGGCTGGACCAGATCCTCGGGGCGCGCCGAGGTGCCGGCGGTGTAGAGCGGGGGATGCTCCAGCAGCCAGATCTCCTCGCCCGCGCGGCCCTCGGTCATGGCGGCGACATGCGCCTCCATCGCGGCCAGGGTTTCGGGATAGGGCGAGAGGCCCGGCAGGTGCCGCCATGCGACCATGGGGTGTACTCCGATGCAGCTTCCGGCCTGTCATGTGCGCAACTTGGCGCCGAATGCAAGCGTGGGGCGATGGTGGTGAGAATCCCCCTTTTCATCCCCGCCGACTGCCGCTATCTAGCACCCGTTCCCGGCAACCCAGTGCGGATGTGGCGGAATTGGTAGACGCGCAGCGTTGAGGTCGCTGTTCCTTAACCGGAGTGAAAGTTCGAGTCTTTTCATCCGCACCAGGGTTTGCCGGGGAACGATAGCGAAGGGCGCGGGGCGAGATCCCCGCGCCCTTCGCCATTCCGGCCCTGCGGTCCGCCTTGCCCCTTGTCGCGACCAAACCCGGCATTTCGCAGGCAAATCCGACACGAATGGCGACATCCGTGACGCAAGATGGTCGAATCCTGTCGCATCCATGCCGGTCGGGTCCAAAAAGTGCGTTGCAAAGGAGAACACGTTTCGATTTAGTCGAATCAAGACAGAAGGCGCAGCAGCGCCCGAGCCATCAGGGAGACACGGGTGACGGTTGAGCCCCGCAACGACGCTTTCGTCGCATTCGAACACGTTCAGAAAAGCTATGACGGGGTGAGTCTGGTCGTGAAGGACCTGAACCTCGCCATCGGCAAGGGTGAGTTCCTGACGATGCTGGGCCCCTCGGGCTCGGGCAAGACCACCTGCCTGATGATGCTGGCCGGGTTCGAGACCGCGACCAATGGCGAGATCCGCCTCGACGGCCGCCCGATCAACCAGGTTCCGCCGCACAAGCGCGGCATCGGCATGGTGTTCCAGAACTACGCGCTCTTCCCGCACATGACCGTGGGCGAGAACCTCGCCTTCCCGCTGGAAGTGCGCGGCATGTCGAAGTCCGAGCGCGATGCCAAGATCAGGCGCGCGCTGGACATGGTGCAGATGGGCGCCTTCGCCAACCGCCGCCCGGCCCAGCTGTCCGGCGGCCAGCAGCAGCGGATCGCCCTGGCGCGGGCGCTGGTGTTCGATCCGAAGCTCGTGCTGATGGACGAACCGCTCGGTGCCCTGGACAAGCAGCTGCGCGAGCACATGCAGTTCGAGATCAAGCACCTGCATGAGAACCTTGGCATCACCGTGGTCTACGTGACCCACGACCAGGGCGAGGCGCTGACCATGTCCGATCGCGTCGCGGTGTTCAACGACGGCCGTATCCAGCAGCTCGCCCCCCCGGCCGACCTCTACGAACGCCCCGACAACAGTTTCGTCGCCCAGTTCATCGGCGAGAACAACAAGCTGCCCGGCATGATCGAGGAGCTGACCGGCGACAAGGCGCTGGTGCGGCTGACGACCGGAGAGCTGATCGACGCCACCGCCGTCAACGTCAAGGAGAAGGGCCAGAAGACGCTGGTCTCGATCCGGCCCGAGCGGGTGGAATTCAAGCCCGAGATGATGCCCGCCGGCGCCCACATGATCGACGCCGAGGTGCTGGAGATCATCTACATGGGCGACATCCTGCGGGTGGTCCTGCGGGTCGCGGGGTCGGACGACTTCGTGATGAAGATGCGCAACACGCTGGGGCAGACCAAGCTTGACCCCGGCCAGAAGATCAAGGTGGGCTGGCATCCCCAGGACGCCCGCGCCCTGGACCCCTGATCGCCGCGATATTGCCGCCGCTTCCGGCGGACAATGCAGAGCCGTAACACGGAGTTAACGGATGAAGAAGATCCTGGTTCTCTCGACCGCGCTCGTCGGGGTGGCCTTTGCCGCCCAGGCGGATATCACGGTCCTGTCCTGGGGCGGCTCCTACGGGGCAGCCCAGAACGAAGGCCACCTGCAGCCCTGGTCCGCCAAGACCGGGAACAAGGTGACCATGGTCGACGCGCCCGATCCGGCCCCGGCCGTCAAGGCGATGGTCGAAGCCGGCAACGTCACGGTCGACGTCGCCTCGGTGACCTATGCCGACGCCGCGCGCCTGTGCGACGAGGGCCTGCTCGAGCCGATCGACGCCGCCTCGCTGCCCGCGGGCGCCGACGGCACCCCCGCCGCCGAGGACTTCTTCCCCGGCGCGGTCACGGAATGCGGCGTCTCGACCGACATCTGGGCGAACATCTACGCCTATGACACCACCAAGTTCCCCGAAGGCCCGAAGACCGCTGCCGATTTCTTCGATCTCGAGAAGTTCCCCGGCAAGCGCGGCCTGATCAAGGCGGCCAAGGCGAACCTGGAGTTCGCCCTGATCGCCGATGGCGTCGCCCCGGCCGATGTCTACGCGACGCTCGCCACCCCCGAGGGCGTGGACCGCGCCTTCGCCAAGCTCGACACCATCAAGTCGGAAGTCGTCTGGTGGGAAGCCGGCGCGCAGCCGCCGCAGCTTCTGGCCGACGGCGAGGTCGTGATGTCCACCGCCTACAACGGCCGCATCTTCGCCGCCGCGATCGAAGAGAGCAAACCCTTCCAGATCGTCTGGGACGGCCAGACCTACGAGAACGAGATGTATGTTGTGCCGAAGGGCGCGCCGAACCTGGAACAGGCGATGGACTACATCCGCTTCGCCACCTCGACCGAGGGGCTGCGCGGCCAGGCGGCGCTGATCTCCTACGGCCCGCCGCGCAAGTCGGCCAACGCCGATCCGATCATCTACAAGGACGGCAAGACCGAGATGGGCCCGCACCTGCCGACGGCAGAGGCGAACATGGCGAACGCGCTGCAGACCTCGGCCGAATTCTGGGTCGACCATGACGCGGAACTCAACGAACGCTTCCAGGCCTGGCTGACGCAGTGATCCGATGACCCGGACGCGGGGAGCGAGAGCTTCCCGCGTCCGGCCCGCAGCCACGGCGGGAATCGCCGGGCCGGCCCGCTTGACTACTGACGGTCCACGACGAAAGCTCGGGACCGACGACATGTGAAAACAGGGAGAACCACATGAAGAAGACCCTCATCCTGACGACCGCGCTGGTCAGCCTTGGCTTTGCTGCCAATGCCGACGTGACGGTCATGTCCTGGGGTGGCGCCTATGGCGAGGCGCAGACCGAAGCCTTCGTGAAGCCGTTCATGGCCCAGACCGGCATCACCACCATCATGGTGGACAGCGACAACCCGGCGACCCCGGTCAAGGCGATGGTGGAATCGGGCAACGTCACCGTCGACGTCGCCAACATCGAATATGCCGACGCGATCCGCCTGTGCGACGAGGGCATCCTGGAGCCGATCGACGCCAGCACCCTGCCGGCCGGTTCGGACGGCACCCCGGCCGCGGAAGACTTCATCCCCGGCGCGGTGACCGAATGCGGCGTCTCGACCGACGTCTGGTCGAACGTCTTCGCCTATGACGCCTCCAAGTTCCCCGAGGGTCCGAAGACCGTTGCCGATTTCTTCGACCTCGAGAAGTTCCCCGGCAAGCGCGGCCTGAAGAAGGGCGCGAAGGCGGTGCTTGAATTCGCGCTGATGGGCGACGGCGTCCCCGCCTCGGAAGTCTATGCCGTGCTCAGCACCCCCGAGGGCGTCGAGCGCGCCTTCGCCAAGCTGGACACGATCAAGAAGGACGTGGTCTGGTGGGAAGCCGGCAGCCAAGCGCCGCAGCTTCTGGCCGATGGCGAGGTGGCGATGACCACCGCCTACAACGGCCGGATCTTCGCCGCCGCCCAGAACGAGGGCAAGCCCTTCCAGATCGTCTGGGACGGCCAGATCTACGAGAACGAGATGTTCGTGATCCCGAAAGGAACCCCGAACATGGAGCAGGCGCTGGAGTTCATCCGCTTCTCCACCTCGACCGAAGGCCTGCGCGCCTCGGCCCAGCAGATCTCCTATGGCCCGGCCCGCAAGTCGGCGATGAAGGAAGAGCTGATCTTCAAGGACGGCAAGACGGTCATGGCGCCGCATCTGCCGACCTCGCCCGAGAACATGACCAACGCGCTGGAAACCTCGGCGGAGTTCTGGGTCGACCACGACTCCGAGCTGAACGAGCGTTTCCAGGCCTGGCTGTCGCAGTAATCCGGTGATCCCGGGCGCGGGGCCGATCCCGCGCCCGGCCCATAGCATGAGGCAGGCATGGCCGAGGCCACTTCCGAACTGTTGAAAACCGCCGATGGCCGCCCGCTGAAGGCCGCGCTGGCCGCCGCGCAGACCCGCGCGCGGCGCCGGGCCTTCCTTCTGGTCCTGCCGCTTCTGTTCTTCGTGCTGCTGACCTTCCTGGTCCCGATCGGCTACATGCTGAAACGGTCGGTGGAGCATGACGGCTTTGCCGCCTCGGCCCCGGCGCTGGTCGCCTGGTTCGGGGCCAACCCCGGTTTCGACCCGGCCGATCCGCCTGAGGAGGCCTATGCCGCCCTAGTGCAGGACCTGGCCCGGATGCAGGGCGAGAAGACCACCGGCATCGCGGGGACCCGCATCAACTATTCCGTGCCCGGCACGATCAGCATGTTCAAGAAAGGCGCGCGCGAGGCCAAGGACCTGGTCCCGCCCTTCAAGGACGCGCTGCTGGCGGTGGATCCCGCCTGGGCCAAGCCGGCGCTGTGGCGCGGCATGGCCTCGGCCTCGAATGCCTATACCTCCGAGTTCTACAAGGTCGCGGCCGACATGAAGCTGTCCGACGACGGCTGGACGCGCGGCGGCGACAAGGAGCGGATCTATCTCTACCTCTTCTTCAAGACCTTCCTGGTCTCGGGCATCATCACCGTGATCTGCCTGCTCCTCGCCTTCCCGGTCTCGCATCTGCTGGCGACGCTGCCGATGGCGAAGTCCTCGCTCTTGATGATCCTGGTGCTCCTGCCGTTCTGGACCTCGCTTCTGGTGCGGACGACCTCGTGGATCGCCCTTCTGCAGGAGCAGGGGATCGTCAACGACATGCTTGTCGGGCTGGGGCTGATCGACGATCAGGGCCGGTTGACGATGATGTACAACATGACCGGCACGATCGTTGCGATGACGCATGTGCTTCTGCCCTTTATGATCCTGCCGCTCTATTCGGTGATGCGGGTGATCCCGCCCAGCTATGCCCGCGCGGCCCGCAGCCTTGGCGCGACCAGCTGGACCACCTTCCGCCGGGTCTACCTGCCGCAGACCCTGCCGGGGATCGCCGCCGGCTCGCTTCTCGTCTTCATCCTGGCCGTGGGCTACTATATCACCCCCGCGCTGGTCGGCGGTGCGGATGGTCAGCTGATCTCCAACCTCATCAGCTTCCACATGTCGAAGTCCAACTGGTCGCTGGCGGCCGCCATCGCGGGCATGCTGCTGGCCGCGATCCTGGTGCTGTACTGGCTTTACGACCGGCTGGTGGGCATCGACCGGCTGAAGCTCGGCTAAGGAGGAACCCATGGCCCTTCCCACCTATGCCTCGCCGCTGGAGCGTGCCTGGTACTACACCTACCTCGTGATCTGCGGTCTGGTCTTCCTGTTCCTGATCGCGCCGATCCTGGTGGTCATCCCGCTCTCGTTCAACGCCGAGCCCTATTTCACCTTCACTCCGAAGATGCTGGACTTCGATCCCGAAGGCTACTCCTTGCGCTGGTACGACACGCTGCTGACGCTGGGCCATCCGACCCCGGATGCGCCGCGCGACGCCAGCTGGTGGTCCGCGGTCTGGGAGCGGGCGACCTGGGTGCAGGCGGCGAAGAACTCGTTCTGGGTCGGCCTCTGGGCGACGATCCTGGCGACGACGCTGGGCACCATCGCGGCGCTGGGGCTGTCCCGGCCGGAAATGCCCTATCGCCGCCTGATCATGGCATTGCTGATCAGCCCTATGATCGTGCCGATCATCATCATCGCGGTGGGGATGAGCTTCTTCTTCGCCAAGGCCTGCGTCGCGCCCGACAGTGCGATGGGGCTGATCTTCGGATTCTTCCTGTCCGAGAAGGGCTGCCTTGCGAACTCGCATCTGGGCGTGATCGTGGCCCATGCCGTGCTGGGCATCCCCTTCGTGATCATCACCGTGACCGCGACCCTGTCCGGCTTCGACCAGTCGCTGATCCGGGCGGCCCATTCGCTGGGGGCGAACCCGCGCACGACCTTCTTCAAGGTGATCATGCCGCTGATCCTGCCCGGCATCATCTCGGGCGCGCTCTTCGCCTTCGTCACCTCCTTCGACGAGGTGGTGGCGGTGCTGTTCATCGCCGGCCCCGACCAGCAGACCATCCCGCGCCAGATGTTCAACGGCATCCGCGAGGCGATCAGCCCGGCGATCCTGGCGGTGGCGACGATCCTCGTGGTGATCTCGGTCCTCCTGCTGGCCACGGTCGAGCTGCTGCGCCGCCGGTCCGACCGGCTGCGCGGGGTGACGGGGCGCTAGGGCAGGACCTGCAGCCAGAACCAGACGCTGAGGATGGATGTGGCGGTCGCGACCAGGACGGTCGAGGCCGCCACTCTTTTCGCGACCCCGTAGATGTTGGCGAAGACATAGGCGTTCACCCCCGGCGCCATGGCCGCCGTCATCACCGCCGAGCGCAGCGCGCTGTCATCGAGGTAAAAGACCCGGGTGCCGAGCATCCAGGTGATCCCCGGATGCAGGACCAGCGAGATCAGCGACAGGACCAGGATGGCGCGCAGGTCGCCCTCGGGCCGGTAGCGGTGAAGAACGCCGCCCAGACCGAACAGCGCGGCGGGCAGGGCGGAAGCGGTCACCATGTCCACCGCCGACCAGACGATCCCGGGCAGGCCCCGCCCCAGAAGGTTGACCGCGAAGCCGCAGAGGATGCCGATGACGAGCGGCTGACTGAAGATCGCGCGCAGCACCTGCCGGACCAGCGTCGCGGCCGAGAGGCCGAGGCCATGCGACCGCGCCAGCTCCATCGCGGTGATGCCGAGCGTGTAGAACAGCGGCGAGTGCAGCGAGATGATGGCGAAGTTCCCCTCCAGCGCCGCCGCGCCATAGGCGCGCTCGGTGATCGGCACGCCGAGGAGGAGCGAGTTCGAGAAGAGCCCGACGAAGCCGAAGGCGATGCTGTCGGTCACGGGACGCGCGAAGACCAGCCGCCCCGCAAGGAACCCGGCGGCGAAGCCCGAGAGCGCGCCGATATAGAAGCTGAGCATCAGCCCCGGATCATAGGCCCGGCCGAGGTCCAGCCGCGCGATCGAGGCGAAGAGGAGGAGCGGCAGCGCGAAGCCTTGCGCGAAATGCATCACCCCGTCGACGGCGCTGTCCCGGAACCCCAGCCAGCGCGCGGCGACATAGCCGAAGCCGATCACCAGGAAGACCGGGAGGATGACGTCAAGGAGCGCGGTCATGCCTGGCGTCGGACCGGGGGTTTCACACCCCCGGACCCCCGTGGAGTATTTTCGCCAAAAGGAAGGAGCTAGGGCTGGTTGTCATAGTTCAGCGTCATCCCGTCGAAGGCGGGGGTGATATGGGCCGGAAGCTCGGCCCTGAGCGTCTCGTAGTCGAGGTCGATATGCATGTTGGTCAGCACGGCGCGGGCGGGTTTCGCGCGGCCGATCCATTCCAGCGCCAGGGCCAGATGGGCATGGGTCGGATGCGGCTTGCGGCGCAGCGCGTCCACGATCCAGCAGTCGAGGCCCTGGAGGGCCGTCCAGCTGTCCTCGGGGATCTCGACGGCATCGGGCAGATAGGCCAGCGGGCCGATGCGGAAGCCGAGCGCGTCCATGCTGCCATGCTCCGCCCGGAAGGGCGTCAGCGTCACCGGCCCGCCCGCGCCGGTGACCGTCACCGGGCCGTCGATCGTATGCAGGTCCAGGATCGGCGGATAGGGGCTGTCCGAGGGCTGGACGAAAGCATAGCCGAAGCGCGAGAGCAGCGCCTCCTGCGTCGGGCCGTCGGCCCAGACCGGCAGGCGGCGGCGCAGGTTGAAGACCACCTGGCGCAGGTCGTCGATGCCGTGCATGTGGTCGGCATGGCTGTGGGTATAGACCACCCCGTCCAGCATGCCCACGCCCGCGTCCAGAAGCTGGTCGCGCATGTCGGGAGAGGTGTCGATCAGCACCCTTGTCACCCCGGCCCCGCTTTCGCGCGTCACCAGAAGCGAGCAGCGGCGGCGGCGGTTCCTCGGGTTCGCCGGGTCGCAGGCGCCCCAGTCGCCGCCCAGTCGCGGCACCCCGCCCGAGGAGCCGCAGCCGAGGATGGTGAAGCTCAGCCGGGCCATCAGGCGGCCTGTTGCGCACCGGCGGCGCGGGGAAAGAGCCGGTCGAAATTGGCGGTGGTGCGGGCGGCGAATTCGGGCAGCGACAGGCCGAAAAGGGGGGCGAGGGCGCGGGCGGTATGGGCGACATAGGCCGGCTCGTTGCGCTTGCCGCGGTGGGGCGGGGGCGCCAGATAGGGGCTGTCGGTCTCCAGCACCAGCCGGTCGAGCGGCGTGCGCAGGAAGATGTCGCGCAGCTCCTGGCTTTTCGGAAAGGCGGCGATGCCCGAGATCGACAGGGTGAAGCCCATCTCCAGCGCCGCCTCGGCCAGGCGCGGTCCGGAGGAGAAGCAGTGCATGACGCAGGCATAGGGCTTCCGCGCCATGCCCTCGGCCAGGATCGCCTCCATGTCCTGGTCCGCGTCGCGGGAATGGATGATCAAGGGCAGGCCGGTTTCCTGCGCCGCCTCGATATGCAGGCGCAGCGAGACCTGCTGGATCGCCCTGGACTCGGCGGTGTAATGGTAGTCGAGCCCGGTCTCGCCGATGCCGACGAATTTCGGATGCCGGGCGAGGGCGACCAGTTCCCCGACCGTGGCGAGCGGCTCCTCGGCCGCGCTCATCGGATGGGTGCCGGCGGCGTAGAAGACGGGCGCATGCGCCTCGGCGATGGCGCGAACGGCGGGTTCGTTCTTCAGCCGGGTGCAGATCGTGACCATCCGGCCCACCCCGGCGGCCCGGGCGCGGGCGATGACCTCGGGCAGTTCGCCGACGAGGTCGGGGAAATCCAGATGGCAGTGGCTGTCCACAAGATCGGGCAGGGCGGTTTCGGCGGGGGACATGCGGGCTTACCTCAGGGCGAGGGAACCCGCCGTATCGTCGACCTTCAGGAGCATATCCATCAGAAGCGCGGCAGGGTCAAGGTTGACGGCCTTGCCGCGACGGGCGCGGGCCGAAAGGCTCTGCGCCAGCCCGGCCCAGGCGCGGGCGGCCCCGGGGCCGGGGGCGAGGCGCCGGAGGAGCGCGGCCTCGCCCGGCGCGGCCTCGGGCGGCAGGGTTCCGGTCGCGCCATGGCGGGCGAGCCGGGCGAGGAGGAGGTCGATCAGCGTGACGACAAGGTCGAAGGTCTCGGCCGCGCCGCGTGCGCCGGCAAGCTCGGCCAGGGCCAGGGCCTGCGGCCGGTCGAGGCGGGGCAGGCTGGCGAAAAGCCGGGTCAAGGCGGTGTAGAGCTTCAGCCCGTCGAGGTTGGTCAGCCGGAACGCCTCGCCGACCGAGCCGCCGGAAAGCTCGGCCAGCGCGGCGCGGTCCTCGGGGGCGATCTCGCCGCCGGCCTGGGTCAGCGCGTCGGCAAGGTCCTGCGGGCCAAGGGGGGCCAGCCGCAATTCGCGGCAGCGCGAGCGGATCGTGGGCAGCAGGCGCGCGGGCTGGTGCGCGATCAGGAACAGCGTCACCTGCGGCGGCGGTTCCTCGAGCAGCTTCAGCAGCGCGTTCGCGGCGGCGGCGTTCATCTCGTCCACCGCGTCGATGATCGCGGTGCGGTGGCCGCCGTCGGCGGCGGTGAGGGCGAAGAAGGATTTCATCTTCCGCACCTCCTCGACCGAGATCACCTGCGACAGCGCGGTCTCCTTCTCGTTCGGGCCGCGGCGGAGCAGGAAGTGGCGCGGCTCGGCCAGTTGCAAAAGCCGCCGGGCGACGGGGTGGCTGTCCGGGATGTCCAGGCTTTCGGGCGACGGTGGGGCGAACATGCCGCCGTCGCCGGCGGGCGTGGCCAGGAGGAAGCGCGCCGCGCGCCAGGCGAGGGTGGCCTTGCCGACGCCCTTCGGCCCGGTCAGCATCCAGGCATGGTGCAACCGGCCCGAGGCATGGGCCTGCAGGAAGGCGGATTCCTGCGCGGCATGGCCGTAAAGCACGCGGGTCTCGCGCGGGTGGGGGGCACCTTCCAGGCGGTCGGGCTCGGGCAGGGGGTCTTTCTCGGCCATGGCGGCAGATTGCACAGGTGGCGGGGCGGGGGAAAGGGGGATGGGCAGATTGCCACCCTGCGGGCGTTGACCCATTGTCCACGCGGGGTGACACTGGGCCGAGAACAGGAGAGCGCCATGGAGCCGAGGATCTCGCTGGTCACGCTGGGCGTGGCCGATCTGGAACGCGCCGTCCGCTTCTACCGCGACGGGCTGGGCCTGCCGACCGAGGGCATCATCGGCCAGGAGTTCGAGCATGGCGCGGTCGCCTTCTTCCCGCTGGCGGGCGGGTTGCGGCTGGCGCTCTGGGCGCAGGCGGACATTGCCTTCGATACCGGGCTCACGCCGGGGCCGGTCAGCCCGACGGGCTTCGTCCTGGCGCATAACGTCCGGAGCCGCGCGGAGGTGGAGGCGGTGATGGCGGCGGCGGAACGGGCCGGGGCCGAGGTGGTGAAGCGGCCGCAGGATACGTTCTATGGCGGCTTCGCCGGCTATTTCCGCGACCCGGACGGGCATCTGTGGGAGGTGGCCTGGAACCCGGCGATGCTGCCGGAGGGCTGACGCGCGGCTCAGGCCAGATACGGCGCGACGGCGGTCCAGACGCGGGCGGCAACCGTCTCCGGGCTGCCGTCGGCCTCGATCACCCGGAAGCGCCCGTGTCGGGCGGCAAGCTCCAGGAACCCGGCGCGGGCGCGGGTCTGGAAGCCGAGGCCCATGTCCTCGAACCGCAACTCGGCCCCGGCGCGGGCGGTGGCGCGGGAGAGCCCGGTCGCGGGGTCGAGGTCGAAAAGCAGCGTCAGGTCGGGCTCGACCCCGATCATGAGGGCATGCAGCCGATCGACGGTATCGCTCAGGTCGCCCCGGGTGATGCCCTGGAAGATGCGGGTGGAATCGGCGAAGCGGTCGGTGATCACGATCTCGCCCCGCCCGAGGGCCGGGCGGATGGTCTTTTCCAGATGGTCGCGGCGCGCGGCGGTGAAGAGCAGGATCTCGGTCTCCGGCGACCAGCGGTCGGTCGCGCCCTCCAGCACCAGGCGGCGGATCTCCTCCGCCCCCGGACTGCCGCCGGGTTCCCGCGTGAGGGTGACGGCATGGCCCAGGTCGCGCAGCCGGTCGGCAAGCAGCCGGCCCTGCGTGGACTTGCCCGAGCCGTCGATCCCTTCCAGGCTGAGGAACAGGCCCGCCATTCAGCTGGCCGGCGACCCGACGTAGCGCGCGTAAAGCGCCTCGGCCGCCGTGGTCAGGCGCTTGCCGAAGCCGGCCTTGCCCACATCGGCCTCGGCCACCAGGGGGACGCTGCGGTCGGGCAGGTCGGGGACATGGATGATCAGCTCGGCCACCGGCGTTCCGGCCGCGACCGGGGCGAGGAGCGGGCCGTTGTAGATGACCTCGGCCGTCACCTTGTCCTGCACCAGCGCCGGGACCAGCAGGCTCACATCCTCGGAGGGGACCAGGCCCACGCTGTCGGCGTCACCCAGATGCACCTCGGCCTCGGCCACCCGTACCCCGGTCCGCGCCACGGTCTTTTCCGAGAACTGCCGGAAGGCCCAGGCGACGATGCGCTCGGCTTCCTCGGCGCGGGACTGATCGGTCGGCAGGCCGGTGATCGCGAAGATGATCCGCCGGTTGCCCTGCCTGGCCGAGCCGACGAGGCCATAGCCCGCCTCGGAGGTATGGCCGGTCTTCAGCCCGTCGGCCCCGATCCCCAGGTCGAGGAGCGGGTTGCGGTTGAAGCGGTTGTCGGGCGAGCGGCCCTTGTAGCTGTATTCGGTCTGGGCGAAGATCGGATAGTATTCCGGGAACTCCTCGATCAGCCGCTTGCCCAGGATGCCGAGGTCGCGCATCGACATGCGGTGGCTCGGGTCCGGCCAGCCGCTGGCATTGGCGAAGGTCGAGGCGGTCATGCCAAGGGTCTGGCCGCGCTGGGTCATCTGGGCCGAGAAGGCCTCCTCCGTCCCCGCCAACCCCTCGGCCACGACGACGCAGGCGTCATTGCCCGAGTTCACGATCATGCCGTGGATCAGCTCGTCGACCGTCGGGCGGTCGTCGTGCTGCAGCATCATGGTCGATCCGCCGGCGCGGGTCATCTCGACCGCGCGGTCCGAGACGGCAAAGGTCGTGTCCATGGTGACGCGGCCGTCCTTCAGCGCCTCGAACAGCATGTTGATCGTCATCAGCTTGGACATCGAGGCCGGGGGCAGCGGCTGGTCGGCGTTCTTGTCCATCAGCACCGTGCCTGTGGTCATGTCATAGACCCAGGCGGCGGTGGCCGCCGTCTCGAAGGCGCGGGCGGGCAGGGCAGCCAGGGCAAGGGCGACGAGGACCAGGGCAGGGCGCAGGCGGTGGAACATGGGCGGGCTTTCTACTTGAGGAAGTAGGCGTCGGCGAAACCGGCGGCCTTGATCTTGTCCAGAAGGGTGGCGTCGCCGCTGGCGACCACGCCCCAGACGGCCTTGCCGTCGCGGTCGGATTTCTCGGTCCCGGCGGTGATGCCGATCTTGGCCAGGGCCTCGGCGGCGCGCTTGGCATTGTCCTCCTTCGAGAAGGAGGCGATCAGGATCGGCCGTGCGCCTGCCGTCGCGGCCGGCGCCTCGGGGGCGGCCGGGGTCTCGGCAGCGGCGGCTGCGGCAGCGGCGGCCGCTTCCTGCTCGGCCTTGATCTGGCGGCGGGTCTTCTTCTTTTCGGGCTCTGGCGCGGCGACCTCGGCGCTGCGGGCATCCAGCGGAGCGGTCTCGATCGCGACGACCGCTCCGGCGGCGGGATCGACGACCGTGGCAGCCGCGGCCCCGGCTGCGGGGGCCACGACAGCGGCAGCGGCCTTGGCAGCCTTCTCGGCCTCGCGGCGGGCCTTGGCCTCGGCCCGGCGTTCCTTCCAGGTCTTGCGCTTCGGAGCCTCGGGGGCGGCGGGCTCGACCGCAGCCTCGCCTGCGACGGCGGCGGGGGCCGTGGCGGCGGGAGCATCGGCCGCGCCAAGGGCGGCGGTCGCAAGGGCGGCGGTCTCGGCCGCATCCGGGGCGGACTTGCCCCCGGTCGCGGCCGCATCGGCGCTGCCGGGCTCTGCCGGGGCCGCTTCGGCGACCTCGACCTTGCGCAGCGCGGTCACCCGGATCTCGGTCGGCTGGCCCGCGAGCATCCCCAGCGCCTCGGCCGCGTCCGAGGACACCTGCAGCTTCGGCCCCGGATTGTCCCGCTCGCGCCGGAAGAGCGCGCCGGTGACCGTCTTGCCGGTGGCCGGGTTGAACATCACCACCCGCTCGGGATCCTTCGCATCCGGCGAGGCCACCCAGATCCCGCCCAGCGAGGGCCGCCCGTCCCAGAGGCCGCTGTCGGTGGTCTGGAACACCTCGGGCGCCTCGACCTCCCGCGCGGCGCCCCGCGCTGCGGCCGGGGCCGCAAGACCCGCCCCGGCACCCTTGGACGCGCCTTTTCCCCCGCCCTCGACGCAGCCCATCAGAAGGGTGCCTGCCGAAAGGGTAAGGGCGATGTGCCGGAAAAATGCTCGTGCCATGGTCCGCCTCGAAATGGCGCGGTCTGAAGCCGCATTACCTGTATACTTCCCGCCGGGTGGCCGCCTGGCCCGGGCTGTCGCCGCCCTTTTCCGACCGGAATACGCCTGCCTTGGGCGCAAACATACCGGCTTTGCCCTGCCGTGGAAAGGGCCGAGCGGTCCCGGCCCGCTCACGATCGGAAAATCTCTGCCGGGCTTCCCTTTCAGAATCACCGCCCGCCGCGTATGTCGCCCCTGTCGGAGGAGTGGCGGAGTGGTCTATCGCACCGGTCTTGAAAACCGACGCAGGGGGAACCCTGCCGTGGGTTCGAATCCCACCTCCTCCGCCACTTGCCCCCGCGAAAGCATTCTCCCGATCCGTCAGCGGCCGGATTTTTCCGTTGTATTCGAGGGTTATGCGGGAGGGGCTGTTAACCGGCCAACGCCCCGAAGGGCGGACACGCGTTCTCTCCGGGCCGATATTCTCCGGACCTGTTAACCGCCGCGCTTTCGGTGAACAGCTTTAAGTCATTGCTTTCAAGTGATCTTTCGAAGTCCGTGATGCACGCGATTTGGAAAATCCATCTGGATGGCGGATGGAACAGAGATCGAACGCCGCCCGTTGCGCGCTGGTTCGGCTGCGGCTGGGACCAATCTCACCCCAGCCGCTGTTCGTGCTTTGTGCTGAGTCAACCGCGTGTTACGGTCATGAAAAAGTGTGAGGCGAGCAGTTGGCCCAGAAGTCAGACATCGAATGGACGGACGCGACGTGGAACCCGGTGACGGGCTGCACCAAGGTCGGTCCCGGTTGTGACAACTGCTACGCCGAGCGGTTCGCAGAGCGCTGGCGTGGAATCCCTGGACACCCCTACGAGCAGGGCTTTGACCTGACACTCTGGCCGTCGAGGCTGAAGCAGCCCGTGCTCTGGAAAAAGCCGCGGATGATCTTCGTGAACTCGATGAGCGACCTCTTCCACAAGGACATCGACCGTACATTCATCGACGCGGTGTTCGACGCCATGGAGCTGGCGGACTGGCACGTCTACCAGGTGCTGACCAAGCGCAGCTCGCTCATGCGCAACTACGTTCGGAAGCGGTATGATGGAGGGCCGGTCCCTCGGCACATCTGGCTCGGCGTTTCTGTCGAGGACGCCGCGCACGCGAGCCGGATCGAGCACCTGAAGCAGATCAATTCCGACGCGCGCTTCATCTCGTTCGAGCCGCTGCTCGGACCGGTCGGGGATGTCGATCTGCAGGGCGTCGCTTGGGCCATCGTCGGGGGGGAGAGCGGGCCCCGGGCTCGGCCCATGGACGAAAGCTGGGCCCGCCAGATCCGGGACATCTGCGAACGTGACGACGTCGCTTTCTTCTTCAAACAATGGGGTGGCGCCCGTCCGAAGTCGGGGGGGCGTCTGCTCGATGGTGAGGAATGGAACGGCTTTCCGTGGCAAATCGTCCCGAAGCCGATCCTCGATCAGATTTCAGCGTGAACCATTTCGCACGGAGTACCGCCATCATTGAAGAAATCGCATATTGAAAATACGGTTGGCCCATGGGCTCGGCAAAAGCTCGATGGCCTCGAGGCATATCTTCACGCTTACACCATTGCGCTGAAGAAACAGCCCTTCGAACTGGTCTACGTCGACGCATTCGCCGGCGCGGGACGGTCAAGAATCCGCGACGCCTGGGCCGGTGCTGATGACGAAGACCTTCAGCTTCTTGATGACGAGTTCGTTCGGTCCGAGGAGCAGTTCATCGAAGGCTCCCCGCACCGAGCCCTCGCTCTCGAACACCCTTTCACCCAATATCATTTCTTTGACGCAGATGCAGGGCGCGCGGCCCTTCTCGAGGGCTTGAGGGCCGAGTACCCGGCTCGAAAGATCAGCGTTCAGGTTGGCGACGCGAACGAATTGATCCAGAAGCTGGTCCCGCGGATTGCGGGGCGGAACATGAGGGGTGTTGCTTTCCTCGATCCTTATGGCCCCCACTTGGACTGGCGAACCGTCGCAGCTCTGGGATCAACCAAGAAGTTTGAGGTGATCATAAACTTCCCGCTTGGAATGGCCATCAACAGATTGATCACGCGCTCGGGTGACATTCCCGAAACTTGGCGCGCGGGGCTGAACGGCTGCTTCGGCGGTGCGGACTGGGAGAGCCTCGTCTACGCAGAGCGCACCGACCTCTTCGGGGATACGACCCGCCACAAGGTTGACGATGCAGCCAAGCGGCTTCTTGACCACTACGTCGGCCGCCTGAAGACCTTGTTCGGCCACGCCGCCACACCGAGTGTCGTCAGGAACACGCGAGGTGTCCCAATCTACTACATGCTGTGGGCGGGGCCCCATCCCCTCGGGCACAAGATCGCCGACTACATCTTGGCGAAGGGTGATCGGATCACGCCACCAAAAACTCGGTCCGTTCGACGATGACCAGCTGGTGGCCCCGATTGCTAGCCGAGCCGGAACGCAGGCCTTGAAAGCATCCGAACGGCGAGACCGATCGAAAAGATCGCGTCATGGCGCAGCAGGTCGTCCGCCGATCTGCTCTCATCGATGCTACGACGATCAAGATTGCTGCCGTCATCGACATGCCGGAAGTGCGACAACGGGTTTCGCAGCGCCATCATGCGGCGGAGGTCGGTGACGTCTTCATCAGAGACTACCTCGCGCTCTCGGCAGCGGCGGAGGGTGTCGGCGAACTGGATGCGATCCGGAATGTCATCAACCAGAAGCCCGGCGTGAAGATATGCCGCCAGCAGATGCTCCACGAGCCCCTGACACAGCAGGATCGTCGCCACATAGTTGCCGTGCACGAACGACGAACGCGCTTCGACCCAAGCGTGATAGGCCGCATGGCCGCCGAAAATCATCGTCCCGGATCGACCCATCTGGCCGCCCAGATCTGTCAGCATCCGGAAACGGCCGACCTTCCCTGGCAGGTCGTCATGAAGGTCGGCCAGCAGATGACGGACGAAGTCCAGATCCGAAAGGTCCGATAGCAGATCGGGCTGATCGTCCCGGCTCACAGTCACGCGGCCTTCGCCCCACCGTCGAAGATCTCGTGCAGCATGGCCGGAATCAGGGCCTCCACATCCTGCGCGGTGTTGGCGCGGATGGTGCGGGCTTCGTGCGCCTTCGTCTGAAGGCGGTCGAACCAGTGCTGTCGACCGATTGGTGGGACCGGCACTTGCAAGCTTTCGAGCTTCTTCAATCCCAGCGTCCGGTTCCGTCCCGCTCCGCCAGGAGATGCTTCACCCAGCTTCTGCAATCCCTCGGGCGTCGAGAAATAGAAGCGTAGGAACTCGACGGTTGCGGTTTCCGGCGCGGGAACGCAGGTCAGGAAACGATGTGAGCCGACCCGGCCATCGTCTTCTGGCTGAGCGACGGCGACAGCGCCTTCCCAGGCAAAGACGATGTTGAACACGAGGTCGCCCGCGCAGATGCGGAACAGCTTCTTGTTGCCGACCTCAACGCCGGGCAGTTCGGGTTTGTGGAACGTGCCCCGACCGAATGACCGGACGCCGAGTTCCGGATAGGCAGCGTCGAGATCGATCTCGACCGGTCTTCGCACCAGCGGCGCGACCTCGGCCATGGGGCGCAGGGGGGCGCCGTCGATGGCGCGCTGGAAGGCTTTCAGCAGCAACGCCTGCGTCTCGCGCTCGGCCGCCTCGATGGCGTTGCGGCGTTCGTCCACCAGCGCCGCGACCCGGTCGAGCTTTTCGACGATACGGCGCTGTTCGTCGAGAGAAGGCAGAGGCACCGTCATCTTCAGGAATTTCGCTTCCTTCATGCGAACGCGGTTTGTCGAACCCTCGCTCGCTCGGCGACATAGATCGATGAACTCGGGCGTGCGTGAATACCACTCGAAGAAATGTGGCAGCACCGTCGAAGCGTCGATGTTGAAGCAGGGGAAATCATTGCTGACCAGTGCACCGTCCAGGTCCTCTGGAACGATCCCGAACGCTCCATGACGCGCGTCGATCCTGGAGATCAGGAACTGACCTGCCTTGGCGCAGTACTGTCGGGCGGCAGCAATCGCGCTTCCCGGAACTTCGCCACGCAGCGTGAGACCCTTTCCCCACAGACGTGCGGTGATCTGCTTGTAATTTTCATCCGGCTTTACCGGGACCCAGTCCTCTGCCTTGGTCAGAAACCTGTCGATGGTTATCGTCTGCGACATCACACCCGCTCCGCCAGCACGGCCTTGATCTCGTCCATGATCCCGATGATCCGCTGTTCCTGTGCGATGATCGCGTCCACGATCTCGAGCGGCGCGCGATGATCGGCGACCTCGCCGGAATGCGGGTTCTTGATGTCCAGGTTACAGGCGACAACGCGATCCTGCTCGTCGCGCTGGATCAGATCACCAGCGGAGACCTTCCACGCGCGCTCGTTCGGCTCGCGCTTCTTCCACCAGGCAAGGCAGTCCGCAAATTCCTCATAGGCCATGGGCGCGGTCTTCGAGTACTTCTTGCGGCCCTCCGGCAGCGGCATCTCGTAGTACCAGATGTCCCTCGTTGGTCCGGTCGTGTCGAAGAAGATCAGGTTTGCCGGGATGTCCGTGTAGGGCGCGAACACCCCTTCGCGCAGCCGGACCACGGTGTGCAGGTTGAACTTCTCGAGCAGGTCCGCCTTGATCCGCGCCGAGATGCCATCGCCGAACAGCGTGCCGTGCGGAACGACGACGGCGGCCCGCCCGCGCCCGGCGCGCTTCAGCCTCCGCATGATCAGTTGCAGGAACAGCAGCGCCGTTTCGGCCGTGCGCCGGTCCTCGGGGAAGTTGTTGAGGATCCCTGCCTCCTCCTCGCCGCCGAATGGCGGATTGGTCAGGATGACATTGACCCGCTGATCCTCGCCGATCTCGGCGAGGCGGAAGCGAAGGGCATTGCCCGGGTCGATGCGCGGGGCATGCAGGCCGTGCAGCAGGAGGTTGAGCTGGGACAGAAGGAACGGCAGCGACTTGGCCTCGCCGCCGAAGAAGCTGTCTTCCTGGAGGATGCGTCGCTTCTCGACCGTATCGGCCTGGCGCTCAAGATGCAGGAATGCCTCGGTCAGAAATCCCCCGGTGCCGCATGCCGGGTCGAGGATGGTCTCGCCCAGCTTGGGATCGGTCACCTCGACCATGAACCGCACGACCGGCCGGGGCGTGTAGAACTCGCCCGAGTCCCCTGCAGCGTCGCGCATCTCGCGCAGCAGCGTCTCGTACAGGCGGCCGAGTGTGTGAACTTCTTCCGAAGAATCGAAATGGATGCCGTCGATCAGGTTGACCACGTCGCGCAACAGGTAGCCGCTCTCCATCCGGTTGGCGAAGCCCTGGAAGACGGTTGCGATCACGTCGCGCCGCTCGCGCCGCCCATTATCGCCGCGCAAGCCTCGGAGATAGGCGAAGAGCCCCGGGCCGCGGGTCCCGTCCGGACGCTCCGTCATCTCGGAAACGAGGAACGACAGGAGGTCGGGGCCGGTGATGCCATCCGCATCCGCTGCCCAATCGCGCCAGCGATAAGGGGCCTCGATGATCGAGCGATAATCCTTGCCCGCAAGTTCTGCGCGTCCCTCCTCGATTCGCTCCATGTCGTCGAGGAACTTCAGGAACATTATCCAGGTGAGCATCGGCAACCGATCAAGGTCGCCGTTCAGCCCCTTGTCCTTCCGCATGATCTTGCGGGCGGACTTGATGATGCTGTCGAGACGCTGGGCAGTGGTCAGTTGCTTCGGCGCAGCCTTCTTTCGGGCGGTTGTAGCCAAGATAGAGCTCCTTTAATTCAAGCGGTGTAGAGCAGACGCTGCAGCTCGGTGACGGCGCTGCGCAGCTCCTTGCCCCCGCCGAAGCGGGCAGCGATTTCTATGACGTTGCCCCACTCGTTGAACGGGGGCACTTCCAGGATGTCGGGCAGCTTGAACTGGGCACTGCCATGTTCGGCATACTTTTCAAGCACGGCATCTAGAACTTCGCGGGCATCCGGCCCGAAGCGGTCCAGAAACTCGTCCTGCTCCCTCACCAGACGGTCAGCGCGCTCGCGCCGGGTGCGCAGCGGCGCGTTATAGGCGAGATGGCAAAGGAGATCGAACGGGTCGGCCTCCGGCTTTCCGACTGCATCAGCCAGGGAATCGAGATGGATGCCCTTTTCCTCGAGCCGCTCGACGATTTCCGCCCGGCGCTCGGGATCGAGCCAGTCCGTGCGCAGTTCCGACGCATTGGGGTAGAGTGTGCGGACCTTGTCGCCAGTGTAATCGGTGAGCTGGCGGCAGGCGAGTTGCCGGCCGTCAGAATCGAGTTCGTACACGAGGTGCCGGACGATCGCGACCTCGCCGCCGTCGACATAGAACTTGCGGGGCCCGTTCTCGCCCTCGTCCCCCAGCTCGACCGGTCCATCCGGGATATCGGGCCCTTCAGGAAAATCGTCCGGATCCGGCGCCACTTCTTCGATCTCGCGCTCTTCCACGATGTCGCCGTCCGCATTGATCACCGCTTCGTCCTCGCGGACGGGATCGCCGTCAAAGGCGGGATCGGCGAACATGCGCGTCGCGGTTCCGGTGTAATCGATGATGTTGAAGGCGAGCTTGCCGTAGTCGGGCCGGAGACGGGTGCCCCGTCCGATAATCTGCTTGAACTCCGGCATGGAGCCGACGACCCGCGCGAGCACCACGTTCTTGCAGGTCGGGGCGTCCACGCCGGTCGTGAGAAGCTGCGACGTGGTGAGGATGACCGGCGTCTGGGTCTCGACATCCTGAAACTTCGCCCTGTGCGCGCTTCCCACATCGCCTTCGTCGGACGTCACACGGCAAACGTAGTCGGGATGGTCCTTCACGAGATCGGTGTTCAGGGCGGCGAGCGCCTGCCGCATTTCTAGCGCGTGTTCCTGGTCGACGCAGAAGACGATGGTCTTTGCGAAGCGGTCGGTCTCGGCCATGAAGCCCGCGAGATGTCTCGCAATGGCCTGCGTTCGCGCCCGCAGCGCCACGACCCGCTCGAAGTCCCGCGTGGAGTATTCGGCGTCGGGGATCTCGCGTCCATAGCGATCAAGTTGACCCCGCGTTGGTCGCCAGCCGGCAGCATCGTAGTCCGATATGACGCGATGGACCCGATACGGGGCCAAGAAGCCGTCAGCGATGCCCTGCGCGAGGCTGTACTCGTAAAGCGGATCACCAAAATAGTTGTAGGTATCGACATTGTCCTCTCGACGCGGCGTCGCTGTCATCCCAATTTGGGTTGCGGGCTCGAACCATTCGAGGATTTCCCGCCAGTTGCTGTCGTCGCGAGCACTGCCGCGATGACATTCGTCAATGATGATGAGATCAAAGAAATCGCGCGCATACTCGCGATAAAGGCCGGGACGGTTCTCGTCACGCGCGATGGACTGGTAGATGGCGAAATACATGTCGCGGCTCTTGACCGCCAAACCGCCGGCGATCTTGTGACGGGCGTCGCCAAATGGGCTGAAGTCTTTTGCCATCGGATCGTCGACCAGGACGTTGCGATCAGCGAGAAACAGGATCTTCGGGTTCCGGTTGACCCCTTTGGAATTCCAGCGTGCCGACCAGAGCTTCCAGCAGATCTGGAAGGCGACGGCAGTCTTGCCCGCTCCGGTGCACAGTGTGAGCAGGGCCCGCTTCCTGCCCTGAAGGGCGGCTTGGACCGCGCGGTTCACCGCGATTTCCTGATAGTAGCGAAGGGGTTTGGCTCGGTCTGGAAAGGTGGGCGTCAGCAGCCGTTCGGCCACTTGGTCGTCGACAATGCCCTCGGCGCGGCGGAGCCGAGCCCAAAGGTCACCAGGCGCCGGGAAATCCGAAATCGTTCGCTCGATGCCGGTCGTGTAGTCGAACTCGACAATCTCGATCCCATTGGTCGAATACGCGAACCGAAGTCCAAGGATTTCAGCATATTCCTTGGCTTGTTGGAGGCCCTCCGCGGCGTGCCGGTAGCGGGATTTGGCCTCAACGACGGCGATCGGGAAATCCGGATTATATCGGAGAAGATAGTCTGAGCGCTTCTGCTTGCCACGTCGAGCTTTGCCGCCGACAAATACAACTCGGCCGTCAGTAAAAGTTCTCTGCTCGTTTATCGCGTGCGGGCGTTCATCCCAGCCTGCTTCCTGCAGCTTCGGGACGACGAACTTCCTGCAGGTATCGGCTTCGTTCATGCGCAATCTACTTCGCCCGGTTTCGACATGCCATCGCGCAGCAAACGGCTTGTCAAAGAACTCGGCTCAGATCAACGCGCAATTCTTTGGTTTGGCAGCTCTTTCGCCTGACAACGGCTCGGAGAAGCTACAGCGTGGCCGACTGATGCCGCAAGCCTTATTCCGTCCCTGGCAGCAAGGACTCGCGCTGCCTCGACCATTCATCGGGGATCTGCACTCGCAGCGACTGAAGCGTCAGGCCCGGGGGATGCCGTGCGTCGAGTATCGCCTCGACGAGATCGGGCGCAAGCTGCGTCAGCCGAAGCACACGCGTGAGGTAGGAGACAGCGATGCCTTCCTGTGCGGCGAGGTCGGCTACCGTGGCAAAGTCACCGTTGTCGAGCATCCTCTTCCAGCGGAACGCGCGCGCAAGCGCCTTGATGAGCGTATCGTCCGGCCTCCCGCGCGCTTGGGTGCCTGATGGCCGCTGCATCTCTTTCCGCCCGCCGCGCTTCACGATGCGGAATGGCACGTGGATTGTGACCGTCTCGGGGACCGCCATCGCGCGGGTCATGCCGCTGCTCCGATGCTGCCAGACAGCATCTCGCGCGCGAGCCCTCCGAGGCCGTCCATCCGGAGCCGGAAGTTGAGCCCGTTCGTGCCGATATCGACGCGCTCAACCAGCAGCGTGACAATGCGCGCCTGCTCGGCGGGGAAGAGTTCGTCCCACAGCGGATCGAGCTGCTGCAAGGCCGCGCGTGCGTCGGCCTCGGAGATGTCGTCGGCGTAGGCACGCGCCGCCTTCCAGGTCCCCGCAACAATCTCCGGCTGGCGGAACACGGCGCGGAGCTGGTCTATGACGGCGCCCTCGATCTCGCCCGCAGGCACGCGGCCGACCGGGCACGACCCGGCACCGTGCTTCAGCACGGTCTGACTGACATAGTAGCGGTAGAGACGATCCCCCTTCCGAGTATGCGTCGGTGAGAACGCGGCGCCATCGGGCCCGAACAGCAGCCCCTTCAGCAGCGCGGGCGTGTCGGCGCGGGTGCGGGCCGCGCGCTTGCGCGGGCTCTCCTGCAGGATGGCGTGGACGCGGTCCCAAATCTCGGGATCGATGATGGCGTCGTGCTCGCCGGGATAGCTGTCGCCTTTGTGGACCGCCTCGCCGATGTAGGCGCGGTTGCTGAGCATGCGGTAGATGTATTTCTTGTCGATCCGGTTGCCGCGCGGCGTCCGGAGGCCGCGCGCGCCGACCTCCCGCGCCAGTTCCGTGCAGGACCCGATCTCGAGAAAGCGGGCGAAGATCCAGCGCACATGCGCAGTGGCGTCTTCGTCGATCACCAGCTTCCGGTTCTCGACCCGATAGCCGTAGGGCGGCACCCCGCCCATCCACATGCCCTTCTTCCGACTGGCGGCGACCTTGTCGCGGATGCGTTCAGCCGTGACCTCGCGTTCGAACTGGGCGAAGCTGAGCAGGATGTTCAGCGTCAGTCGCCCCATGGAGGTGGTGGTGTTGAACGACTGCGTGACCGAGACGAAGGTCACGCCGTTCCGGTCGAAGACCTCGACCAGCTTGGCGAAATCGGCGAGCGAGCGGCTGAGGCGGTCGATCTTGTAGACCACCACAACATCGACCAGCCCGTCCTCGATGTCCTCCAGCAGCCGCTGCAGGCCGGGGCGTTCAAGCGTGCCGCCGGAAATGCCGCCGTCGTCATACTGATCGCGGACCAGCACCCAGCCCTCGGACCGCTGGCTGGCGATGTACGCCTCGCAGGCCTCCCGCTGGGCGTGGAGCGAGTTGAACTCCTGCTCCAGTCCTTCCTCGGAGGATTTCCGGGTGTAGACGGCACACCGCAGCTTGCGGACGACCTTCGATTTTTCAGGCGGCTTCGTCATGTCCGCCCCCTGTGGTTCTTGAGCCCGAAGAACACCCAGCCGTTCCAGCGCGTGCCGGTGATGGCGCGCGCGATGGCGGACAGCGACTTGTACGGCCGACCTTGCCACTCGAAGCCGTCGGTCGTGACGGTGACGACCTGCTCGACACCCTGCCATTCGCGCAGCAGCCGCGTGCCGGTGATCGGGCGGTCACGGTCGGCGCGCATGCCACGCTTCTTCCTGTCGCCGCCGTCCAGTTCCTCGCCCAGCCGTTCCAGCCGCCGGATCGTCTCCGGTTTCAGCCCGCCATAGGCGAGTTCCTGGATGCGATAGGCGATGCGGCTTTCGAGATAGCGCCGATTGAACGGCGGCGGGTCGCTGTCGAACAGGTCGCGCCACTGCTTCTTCAGGTCGGGTGTCGGCGTGGTCTTCAGCGCGGCCAGGCGTGCCGGGATGGGATCGTGGTTGGTCATGCGGATCTCCGTTTGTTACGGGTTGCATGACCGCTCTGGTCGGGCGGGAAGTGTAGCGAACTTTCTCCGGTGCGGTCGGATAGTTCGCTTGACTGCCGCTGCAGTAGGCGAACCAGGCCGCGAGCAAGGATGCGGCACAGTTCGGCGCGGCGTTCGGCGGGGGTCATCAAGGCAGACGCAAGAGGATTGGGTCCAGACATGGCAGACCTTTCGCGTTGATCTGCCAGTCAAAGGCCAAGTCAGCGCCCGGAATGGGACACGCGGCAAGAAAAATCCTGGAGCGCTTTCTGTTTGAAATTCGTCGTCAACTCCCTCAGCATTCAGCTTCCGATTGCAGTAGTTTAGCGCGGGATTTGCCATGCCGCCGAATGTGTTCAGGAACGGGGCCGCACTCTTCAGAGTGATCGAAGACGCGCCAATCGGTCATCTCAAGGACTTCCTTTGTCAGTCCGATGAAAACTTCGAAGCCGCTGCGAAAGTCACCGATGCGGCTCTGCAAGCTGACCTAGATGACGAAGGCATCAAGACGCGGCTGCTCCAGGATCTCAATGAACTTCCGAAAGAACTACTTCAGCCGGTTGAGGTCGAGTGCCAACGGGCGTTGGGGCTTACGGAGGCAAAAGGACCATCGGCCCTGCAGGAGATTGCGGAACGCAACCTCGACAACGAAGAGCATGAAGAGTTTGAAGCGCAACCGGGTGACCTTGCAAAGGCACTGTGGGCGCACGCACGGCATCGGAAGATCTTTGACGATGCAGTCAGCTACAAGAACATCCGGTCCTGGCGAAACGCGGGACGTCTCTTCGCTGCCTTCAGCGTCGACCGAGACCCCGAGGCACTGCGTTTTGCCGCGTCCGAGATCGACACAGACAAACTGGGCACAGCTATCGGCAAACGACTGAAGTCGAGTCGAAAGCTGTCCTTCAGTGTGATCGATCTTCCGAAGGTCCCAGAATACCCAGCCTCTGTCCTCGTCATTGTCCGCTTCGCCGGACAGCAGACCAGCGTAGCAACTCACGGCGAGCACGGCGAACGTCGCCTGATGTATTACCTGCCTCAAGACGAAGCGGTTCTGATCTACACGCCATCCTTGGAGCGGATAGAAGTTGCTGCAACGCGCGCCGCGGTACGCAGAGCCGTAGCAGACTGCTTTGCTGTCGAGACGCTTGGACACGATCTCTCATCAAGGCCCTTGGTGGAGGAAAGTTACGACACCTCCCGCTTCCTCAAGACAGTAGAGCTATCACTGCCAGACGTGCCCGGATGCACTGTCCTATCCGCGAAACTCACTGAACTTGAACTTCGGATTGCGGACTGGAACACGAAGCTGGGGGTTAAGGTCAGTGCGAAACTAGACATGGAAGACGTCGTCGAACGGTACCTGGCTCCAGGGAAGGTCTTCCGCCTTGCCCTTGGCGTCAGCAAAGTTCTTCTGCAGATCTGCTTTCAGGGGCAACACGACGCCAAAGAGCAGATTCTGGAGATCGCCATCTCGGATGGGAATAGTTGCAGCCTGAACTCCGAAAGAGATCCCGGTAGGCGCGAGTTTGGCCGCCGTGTCTTGGAGGCATGGTCCATCATGCGGGTGTTTCGCGACCTGACCGAGGAGGAAGTAGGCGCGTTCATCCCCATCATGGCCGAGCTGTGGGAGCTCGATGAAAAGGTCCAGAAGGGCACTTTTTTCACGTCGAGAGGCATCAAGACAGAACTTCTGGAACGGGCGAGCCTGATCAAGCGAAAGGAAGTCGAACCCGTTGTTATTGAAGACGACGATCCTGAGGTGGAAGGACCGTCCAATGTGGATCGGACTGTATTCGCCGTGGACTTGGACTGGATCCAGGAGCGGCTCATCACCGCGGTCAAAAGCATCCTTCAGACCGTTACGCCCGACGACACATTTGGTTCGGCAATCTTACTAGGCCTTACCAAGATCGATGAGCAGGAAGTTCCCTGCTACTTGGCGCGCGGTCTTGGCGAACTGAAGACTTTCTCTAGGATCGACGAGTTCTTGCGTGCTCGGAGCGTCCTTGGTCCTGGCATCGTCTTCACTGGAACCGTGGTCGCGCCTCGTTTGGTTGGCGCCAACGTCATTGTTCCACTTTCGGCGGTTTCGAGCGTCGAGCCACAGATCTCCATTGACCGCGACGCTTTGGCTATCGCGTTTCGAGCCGGCCGAAGTCTTGCTCTCGGAGCAGGAACCCTGGAATTGGTCGTAGAAGAAGGTGGGGAAGCTGCCCGGCTCCACGTGCCAGGACGTCCTCCGCTCGATCTGATAGGTGAACCATCGGTGCAGGCCTTCAGATTGCTGGTTGCTGCAGCCAAGCTTGGCGCTCCGCCAGTCAAAGCTGGCGACCTAATTGCGAGTAGTAGCTCAGCGGGCTTCCAACAGATGATAGGCTCAACGCGTTGGCCCGTCGTCGAAGGTTATGTCGAGCAGGTCCCGCCGCGGCGGTGGAAACTGAAGGGATACTGACTCGGCAGCGCTGTCGATTGTTCATCGATGGTCACCCCCATAGGACGTCGATGGAAACCTGTGATCATTGGGGGGCTCCAGTAACTCACAGGAGCCTCTGATGGCCTATCCGTTCGACCACCGCCAAGATCGCCCGACAACCTTCGCCTGGACTGCCAATCTGGACCCTGCCGAGTGGCGCTGCATTGAGTGCGGTAAGCTGCTGGGCGTGCGCCATGGCGCGCGTCTGCACATCCGGCTGCAGCGGCACAACTACGTTGTGACCTTGCCCGCCGAGGCTATCTGCCCGGCCTGCGACGCGAAGAACCGGACCTGATCTGACAACGGGCGCCCCTGCGGCGCCCGTTCTTCTTTCCCATTCCTGCAACCCTCTGCGAGCCCCCGTGAGGCGCGAGACGCCCGGCCGAAAGGCTGGACGTCATGCGTGCCTCCTGGTCCGCACTCCACACATCCCTCATCCGCAAACTGAACCTCAGATCGTCGCAGGTTGATTTCCAAGCGATGCGGCAGGCCGATCCGGAACTCGCCGCCTTCGGATCCATTCCTGCTCTTCTGGAGCATCAGCACGCGCGTGACGGCGATCCGGCAGCACGCTTCGCTGTCATACGCGCACTTGTGATGGCAGCGCAGTCAGATCAGCGGTACCGATCGACCGCGCATCTGATGGTGATCGTGGCGCTCTGGCCCGGCCTCGATGCCGTGTTCTGGCGCCTGTCACGAGGGTTCCCGGATCGACGCGATGATCTGCCGGCGGAGATTGTCGCCCGTATCGGCGAGGCCATACTCACCCTGGATCTCGACCGAGTGACGGCGGTCACGGCGACGCTGCTGCGCAACGTGGAGCGCGATATCCGGCGGGACATGGTTGCGACGCGAGTGGTTGGCGAAACCCTGAAGTCTATTGCCGATCCTGTGATTGAGGCGCTTGTCGTAGAGACGGCCGAGTCCGTGGAGGTCCAGCCTCAGGACCTTACCGATCACCTTGCCTGCCTGGCACAGCGGGACGCGACGCTGTTGCGGCGGGTGTTCCTCCTTGGCGAAACCCAGGAGGAGGCCGGGCGTGCGCTTGGCCTTGAGCCGGCCGCTGCTCGCAAGCGATACCAGCGCGCCCTCGCGAAACTCCGGTCGCAGCAGAAAGCTCCGCCCGTCCTGTCCCATTCCGGCTCGCCGGTTGGCCTTTGATCTTCTGAAGGCCCTTCGAGGAGAAGCCGGATGGACGGAGATCAGGACGAATATGAGAAGTTGCCGGGCTACTACCGGCCCTGGGACCTGGCGCAGGTTATCCTCGCCGGGCGGCGCTATCGCATCGAGGACGTCGGCGTGCTGTCCGACGGGGGTGCGCTCTTCGCCATTTACGTGGCCGCTGCGCCCGGGGTGGTCTGAGATGGCCGCCCGCCCAACCTGGCTGACCACCCTGGAACTGGCCGACCGCTGGCGCATGACGACGCGCACGCTGGAGCGTTGGCGGGCGGAACCCTATGGACCTGCCTGGCACCACATCGGCGGCAAGGTCCTCTACCTCCTGGATGACATCCTCGCCTACGAGGATCGGCACCGGCGCAAGGGCGGCTGACCATGGCGTGGGGCCAGGAACATGGACCCGCGCAACAGCACGAAGACGACACCCAGGCTGCCAGCGGCGGCCCGAACGGCATTGGCTATCCGACCTATTCGGAGGTGTCCCTCAAGCTTCTCGACAACGGCTACGAGCCGGTGCCGCTCCATCCTGGACGGAAGTCACCACGGCCAACAGGCTGGTCAACGGCGATCATTGACGAAGCGCAGGTTCGCAGATGGAACGCTGAGTTCCCCAGTGCGGGCGTGGGCATTCGGACTGGCGACGTGGTGGGCATCGATATCGACGTGCTGGACCCGGACATTGCCCACCTGATGGGGCAGATCGTCGAGGCGAATACCGGCGCCACGTTGATGCGGGTGGGGCTCTGGCCGAAGCGACTTTACCTGGTCAGGACCGACAGACCCTTCGCCAAGAAATCCATCCGGAAGCTGGAGATCCTCGGCAAGGGCCAGCAGTTTGTCGCGTTCGGCATCCATCCCGACGCCCGGAAACCCTATTACTGGACCGGCGAGACACCGCTGGATGTTCCAGTGTCCGACCTGCCGCTGGTGGACGAAGCGACATGCGCGGATCTGCTCAACGAACTCGCAGCCCTCCTTCCACCGATTG
Organism: Tabrizicola soli; assembly: GCF_015999335.1. GTDB lineage: Bacteria > Pseudomonadota > Alphaproteobacteria > Rhodobacterales > Rhodobacteraceae > Tabrizicola > Tabrizicola soli. Next base: position 57,233 of record NZ_JAEACP010000020.1, read on the forward strand.
GCGCCCAGCAGCGGAAGAGTAGAACCGGAGGTCCATCCGGCGAATCCACTGGGCCCACCCGAAATAAGAACGGTCTGGTCCTCGACGGTCGGGACGGCTGGCTCTCTGCTACGGCCTTCCACGTCGTCCATGACGCGATTGATGCTGGGCAGCCTTTGGACGCCGAAGCGCTTGCCGGCCGGGTCTGGCTGCGGTTCTCCGGTTCCACGGATCTTTCCCGACCGAAGAAGGACGGAACCACCCACTACAGTTTCCACGATGCGCTGAGGAAGGTCCGGGACAAGCTGTCCCTCCACGGAGCCGGTCGTCTGCCGTCCCGCGGGGCACCCGAAGCGATCCCGGTTGAGGTCGAGCCGGGGCTCCCGTTGGAAGAGGCGCGCGCGGTGCTGTCCGACACGATTGCCTCGTTCTGCGCTGGGGCGGAAGCCTGGCTCGCCTCGGACCGAGCCGAACGCGCTCCCCGGATCGGCATCCGTGCGACCGTCGGTCTCGGCAAATCGGCCGTTTCGCGCAATCATCTCCTTGCATTGCAGGCGCGTCTCCGGGATGCCGGCCTGCCGCATCGCATCGTCGTCTTCGTGCAATCTCTGGCCTTGGCCGATGAGGCAGCCGTGGGCTGGGCTGTCCAAGGCGTTAGGGTCGCCGTCCATCGCGGTTACGAGGCCACCATGCCTGATCTCGGGCCGCCGATGTGCCGGGATCTGGACATGGTCCGCCTGGCGGTCAGGTCCGGTCTGCCTGTGTTTCCGAATGCCTGCATGCGACGTGGTGGTGCGCGCTGCCACAACTTCGAGATCTGTAACAAGCAGGCGAACCTGCGTGACATCGAGGCGGCCGACATCGTTGTTGCCGCTTATGACAGTCTCTTCACGGGGCTTTCAATCGATGCCGAGAAATTTGCGGTCATAGTGATCGACGAGGGCTGCTGGGAGCGGGCCGCCAAAGAGGTTCGCATTGGTTTGGGCGAGATTACTCAGCCGGACGCAACCGGAGAGCCGCGCTTTGCCGACCAACAGGAGGAGGAGCGTGCCTGGGAGGAGCTCTTCACTGTCAGGAACAAGGTCGCCCGGGCAATAACGGCGGGTGGACCCGGTCCGGTTGCACGCCGGCACCTGGACGCGATCGGGTTGACACCGGAGTGCTGCGAGCGGGCCGCCGATTTGGAAGTCCGCCTGCGCGTCGATCCCGGATTGCGCCCCGGCTTGCCGCAGGCGGCACGCAGGCGGGCCACCGACCTCTCCCGGGAAGCCAATCGATCCCTCCGGCGCGAGGTGTTGTTCCGCGCGGTCGAGAGCCTCCTCCGCACGGTGGAAGATCAGGATGGCCGGATTCAGGTGCTGCCACCCGATCCCGTGACGGGTGGCGTGACCGTCAGGGTGACGGGAGTTCACCAGATCGACCCAAGCCTCTCCGGGCTGCCGATCCTGCACCTCGATGCAACGCTGCGAACGGAGCTCGCTGAGACTGTGCTTCCGGTTCTGGAGATGACAAGCATCGCTGCAACCGCGCCGCACATGACCGTGACTGCCGTCTGCGGCAGTTTCGGCAAGGCGACCCTGGTCGAGGACCCGAAGGCCAGTTCCGAGGAGAATCTGCGCCGACGGAACCGCCTGCAGGAATGCGTCGACCACGTTCGGTGGCAGGCGGCCCGCGTTGCGCCGGGGCGTGTGCTGGTGGTGACCTACAAGCAGATCGAGGCAGCATTCGCCGGAATTCTCGGTGTCGAGACTGGCCACTTCAAGGCGATTGCCGGTCTGGATGTCTACAAGGGCGTCGCCCTCCTGATCGTCATAGGCAGGCCGCTCCCAGGCGATGACGATCTCGGTCAACTGACCAGCATGTACTTCGGACATGTCCCGACCGGGGGTTATCACCGGGTCCGCCGGGGCCTTCTCATGCGGGATGGATCACGGCGCACCATCGCCGCCCTGGAGCACGAGGATCCGAACGCGGAGCTGCTGCGTGCGGCCGTCTGCGATGACGAGGCCATCCAGGCAATCGGTCGGGGGCGGGGCGTGAACCGGACGGAAGCCAATCCGCTTGAGGTCCAGGTTCTAGCAGACGTCGCGCTGCCGATCGTCTATGACCGTGTCGTCGCCTGGGACAGCTGCGTGGCGGACGAGGTTCAGCGGATGCTATTGGCAGGTGTGGCGGTCGACAGTCCTGCAGATGCGGCGGTGCTGCATCCCGGTCTGTACGAGACGGTCGCAGAGGCAGATCATGCGTTCAGGCGGGCGGGATTTAACCGCCAAAACCCTATAGGAGATACTTATAGGGAAATGGCGGTTAAATCGGCGCGATACCGGCGAGGCGGCAGGGGCCGATCCTGGCAGAGCTGCTGGTGGATTAGTGGGACAGCAGAAGAAGCCAGGTTACGGCTCGAAGGAGCGCTTGGATCGCTGGAAGCCTGGGAGGTGGCGTAGCCGTTCTCCGGCCATTTGCAGCCGAGCATCCGTAAAGAAGCCTCAGGCCCCGGCCGGAGCGTGGTATACTCATCGGGCGCGTGGTCTGGCGCATGCAAGATAGGGGTTTGCGACATGAAGATGTTGATCACCGCCGGTCTTCTGACATTGCTTTCGTCTCCGGTGCTTGCCTTTCAATGCCCGGCAGACATGGCGGCCATCGATGCGGCTTTGGAGACTGCGACCCTGAGCGAAGAGGATCTCGCCAGGGTCAAGGAGCTTCGCGCGACCGGCGAGGCTGAACATGCGGCTGGCAACCATCAGGCGTCGGTTGACGCGCTGGCCGAAGCCAAGAAGATGCTCGGGCTCTGACGTACCGGCAAGCGGGCGAGACGAACACAGGCGTATGCGCTGGTGGAGACGTACGCGTTTCACACTATCAGCGTGATTGTCTGCTCGATTGCCGGCGATCTCTGCCTCGGTCGTGGCGGGAACGCGCGCCGACAGAACGACGAGCTGAATTGGGGATGGTGAGATGGTGGAGGAACAAAAGATCCTTCAGGCACTCGACGGTCTGGCTGCAGGATTCAACGCCCATGACATTGACGCAATCATGGAATTCTTCGCGGAGGATTGCAGTCTTGATCTTCCCCGCGGCTCAGAGCCGCATGGAACCCGCTATGTCGGTCGTGATCAGGTGCGGCGTGGACTGATGACCCGGTTTGAGACAACACCTGATGTCCACTATGGTGAGATCGAGAACTTCGTCAGTGGCAGCACTGGAATGTCGAAATGGCTTCTGACGGGGACGAATCTTCAAGGTGAGAAGGTGAGCGTCCGGGGCTGTGATTTCTACACCTTTGAGGGCGGAAAAGTGATCCGCAAGGATTCCTACTGGAAGATCGTCGTCTGAGCGACCATCAGTCACCAGCGTTTCTCGACAGGCTCGCTTTGTCGCCCTGTGTCGGCGCATTTCGGAAAATGTCATTCTTATCAGTATCTTACCCTTCGCCTATACTGCTCGCGTGAGCCCCGGAGACACCGCGTGTTGCGGACCGGGGGGTGGAGGCGCAGATGGACGGAACGCTGGCAATCGACTACCGCCCGATCGAGGCGCTGATCCCCTATGCCCGGAATGCCCGGACGCATTCGGAGGCGCAGGTGGCGCTGATCGCCGGCTCGATCCGGGAGTATGGATTCACCAACCCGGTTCTGGTCGACGGCGAGAATGGCATTATCGCGGGCCACGGCAGGGTGATGGCGGCGCGCAAGCTCGGCCTGGCGAAGGTGCCGGTGATCGAACTGGCGCATCTGACAGAGGCGCAGAAGCGGGCCTACATCCTTGCGGACAACAAGCTTGCCGAGCAGGCAGGGTGGGATCGGGAACTCCTGGCGCTGGAGCTGGGCGATCTGCTGGACATGGCGGTGGATTTGGCGAGCCTCGGCTTCGAGGCAGGGGAACTCGATGCGCTGCTGCGGGCCGGTGAGGCTGATACGCGCGAAGAGGATGTTCCGGAAGCCCCGGCTGTGCCTGTCTCCCGGCCGGGCGACCTCTGGGTGCTTGGGAACCATCGCCTGATCTGCGGCGATGCGACGGATGCTGGAACCGTGGCGCGCGTTCTCGCTGGCGTGCAACCGCATCTTATGGTGACCGATCCGCCCTATGGCGTCGCTTACGACCCGAACTGGCGCAACGAGGCGGGGGCAGCCAGGACCAGGCGCACCGGCAAGGTCCTGAACGATCACCGGGCCGACTGGCGCGAGGCCTGGGCACTGTTCCCCGGTGACGTGGCCTATGTCTGGCATGGTGCGCTGCATGCAACGACGGTGGCCGAGAGCCTCATCGCCTGCAGCTTTGCGATCCGCAGCCAGATCATCTGGGCCAAGGAGCGACTGGTCCTCTCCCGCGGGGACTACCACTGGCAGCACGAACCGGCCTGGTACGCGGTACGCGAGAAGGCCACCGGCCACTGGTCGGGCGACCGCAAGCAGACGACGCTCTGGCAGATCCCGAGCCGGGACCAGGATGCCGCCACGGTCCATGGCACGCAGAAGCCGGTCGAATGCATGCGCCGGCCGATGCTGAACAACTCCAGCCCGGGCCAGGCGGTCTATGAGCCCTTCTCGGGATCGGGGACCTCGATCATCGCAGCCGAGACCTGCGGGCGTCACTGCCATGCGGTGGAACTGGATCCGGCGTATGTCGATGTAGCGCTGCTGCGCTGGCAGGCGTTCACGGGGCGCGAGGCGATGCTGGACTGGGACGGCCGCAGCTTCCGCGAAGTGCAGACAGAGCGCGTGGCGGAGGTAGCAGCATGAACGCGGCGGAAACACCCCGGGGGGCGATCAGACTCTGGGGCCAATGGTCGGGGACCGGCGGGGGGAGGTCTTCTTTCACACCCGCGATATTCGGCACGGGGTATCGCGATGACCATTTCGGATTTTTGCACGTGCAGTCAAACGCTTGGCGCGAAGTTGAAGTGGACTGCACTTCCGAACCACTCGACAAACTCCGCAGTCGCGCGTCGGCCAGCCTTGAGAGGAAGCTGATATGAGAGGCCGCAAACCCAAGCCGACGCATTTGAAGCTGCTGGAAGGCAATCCGGGGCATCGACCGATCAACGGGGCCGAACCGAAGCCGACCGCCGGTCTGCCGACCTGTCCTGCGCATCTCAACCCTTCGGCAAAGGCAGAGTGGAAACGGCTGGTCCAGGAACTTGAAGCGATTGGAATCCTGACGCGGATCGATCGTGCTGTCCTGGCAGGCTACTGCCAAGCCTGGGGTCGCTGGGTCGAGGCGGAGCGCAAACTTGCTGAAAGCCCTCCGCTCCTGCGGACCCCTGCGGGCTACGTTCAGCTCTCCCCTTGGCTCACGATCGCGAACCGAGAGCGTGAATTCATGCTGCGCTACATGACTGAACTCGGTCTGACGCCATCGTCCCGTACCCGACTGAGCGTGCAACCGCCGGATCAGAAGCCTTGGGAGTTCCGTTGGGCGGACGACCCGGCGCGGGAGTTCATCACATGAGTGCCCTGGAAGAGGCTGGGCCCAAGCGGCTGGGAGGCCGTCCCCTGACCACGCTCACCGATGCCCAGCGAGCCGAGGTGGAAACCTTGTCGGCAGTGCTGAATGCCGAGCAGATCGCGGACTTCCTCGGCATCGGGCGCACGACCTTCTTCGCGCTCCTGAACCGCGACGAGGACCTATCCGAACGCTATAAACGCGGGAAAGCTCGAGCCATCGGTGCCGTAGCCCAGAGCCTTGTCACCAAGGCGCGCGCCGGCAATGTCACGGCGATGATCTTCTTTCTGAAGACGCAAGGTGGCTGGCGCGAGACGCTGGAAGTGGCCACCCCGCCTGCTGCGCCGGAAAGCATGATCGATCTGACCCAGTTGAGCGACGAGACGCTGCACGAGTTGATGGCCGTCCTGGGGCGAAGCCAGGCAGTGGAAACCATTGAACTGGAGAAGGACAGGGCAAATGACCGCTGGTCAATCAGCTAGCGCTTCGGCCTTCGAAAGCCTCACCGGCACGGTCGTGGGTTTCCTGCTCTCGGTCTGGGTGCAGCGGCTCCTGTTTCCCGCGCTGGGACATGAGCTGGCCCTGATCGACAACTTCATGGTGGCGACGGTGTTCACGATCCTCTCCTTCCTTCGCGGCTATGTCGTCCGGCGCACCTTCAATGCGCTCAGGGACCAGTTGCCATGAGCGGCCCACCCCGCAAGCCTACCGCCTGGCGCCGGATGGAAGGCAATCGCGGCAAGAAGGCGTGGAACCGGGCTGAACCGATCCCGCCCGAGGGTATCCCGGATTGCCCCAATCATCTGAGCGAGGAGGCCCGCGCGGAGTGGCACCGGCTGGTGGACACGCTGGTCGGCATGGGTGTGATCTCCATCGTCGACCGCGCGGTGCTGGCGGCCTACTGCCAGGCGTACGGACGCTGGGTGGAGGCGGAGGAGAAGCTGAAGGAGACCCCGGTCCTGTTCAAGACGCCCTCGGGCTATGTGCAGCAGTCGCCCTGGCTCAACATCGCGAACCGGCAGATGGAGCTGATGGGCCGCTACATGGCCGAGATCGGGCTGACGCCTGCCTCTCGCTCGCCGATCGCTGTGGCAAACCCGACGAACGAACCGGAGCCGGTCGACAAGATCGAGTTCGTGATCGTCTACGAGGACGCGAATGGCAATCGGAAGGAGCGGCCGTTGCACGACCCGACGCCAATCGATGCGCTGGAGCATTCCCCGCGATCCGCGGGGTCAGTGAACAGTTACGAGCCGAGGGCGATCTCTGAAGAACAATGACTTGCTGCCCGGCGCTGACAGAGCGACGTGTACAAACCTGCGCAACGAACGTTACGCAGGTCTGTACGGGGGAGCACGAATGGCGGCGGCAGGGCGGCTGGTGGCCTATGAGCGGGTGTCGACGGCGCGGCAGGGGCTGTCGGGGCTCGGCCTCGAGGCGCAGCGCAAAGCGATCGGGGCATTCGCGGCGGCGCGAGGTGCGGAGGTGTTGGCGCGGTTCACCGAAGTAGAGAGTGGGCGCAGGGCCGACCGGCCGGAATTGTCGCGCGCCCTGCATCTGGCGAAGGTGACGGGCGCCACGCTGGTGATCGCCAGGCTGGACCGGCTCTCGCGCAACGCGGCCTTCCTGCTCGCCCTCAGGGACAGCGGGGTGAAGTTCCTGGCCTGCGACATGCCGCAGGCCAATGACCTGACGGTGGGCATCATGGCGCTGGTGGCGGAAGCCGAGCGCGAGGCGATCTCGCGGCGGACGAAGGAGGCCCTTGCCGCGGCCCGGTCCCGCGGGGTGCGGCTCGGCAATCCGAACGGCGCCGCCAGCCTGCGGCGGGCTGGCAAGGGCGGGGCCGCCCTGCGCGCCGCCGTCACCGCCAATGCCAAGGGCTTTGCCCGCGACCTTGCCCCCGTCATCGCAGACATCCGGGCCGGCGGTGCAACATCGCTCAGGGCCATCGCCGCCGAACTCTCCGCGCGAGGCATCAGGACAAGGCGCGGCGGGAACTGGCAGGTGTCGAACGTCAAGGCCGTGCTGGAAAGGATCGCAGGGCTGGAAGGGCTGTAGGGCGATGGTCACCCCGCTGAACGGGGCGTGCCTCCGCCGTTCAGCCGGCCATCAACAGGCCAAACAGGATCGCGCCGCCCACAACCAACTCCGCTCCGGGAAGGCTGGCGAGCGCTTCCCTGATCTCGGCTCTGGCGCGGGATGACCGCGGCAGGGAAGAATTGAACGTGTGAAAAGACATGATGCGCATCATCCAACCGGGCCAGAGAATATTCGCGCAAGGGGTGTCCAACCGGGAAGACACAGACAGGTTGAACCGGAAACACATGTAACGTCGGGGCCATCCCCTTGCGCTTCCCAAGCTACGCCTTGCCCCGACACCCGGCCAGTTGTCTTTATCGGCAGGTTTTGATCCGCGCAGAAACAATCCACGATGCTGCATCTCGATTGTAGTCGGGCCTGGCGGCCGTTGACGCGTAGCGCGGAGGCTATTAATCTTCGGGATGCTGCGAAGACAGCCTCGGCTGTCTTGGATGAGCCATAAGGCCATTCTGATCTGGAACTTCTTGTTCCAGGTGTCGCGGTCCGGCACGCGAACCACGAAATCATCGGGTCTTGCGCGAGCAGTCAGCTTCCAGCCGGGGAACGTCCTGTCGGACGGCGCGCATTCGCTTCTCATGAAGTCGAATGAAAGGACCCGTGCCATGGACGCGCTGAAGAATATCCGTAGGCAGAAGATGATCGAACAAGGAGGCTGCTGCTATTACTGTGGTCTGGCGATGTGGGAGAATGCCCTGAAGCCCGCCGTGCAGGCCCGAGGCAGATCGGCGGCATCTCTGAGGCTCCTGCAATGCGCGGCCGAGCATTTGCATCCTCGTTCCGAGGGCGGTGCGGATACTGCCGACAACATCGTTGCCGCCTGCCGGTTCTGCAACAGCAGGCGTCACCGACGGAAACAGCCGCAGACGCCCGAAGCCTACCGCGCATATGTGCAACGGCGTATGGCAGCGGGCCGCTGGTTGGCGGCACAGATGGCGCCGTGAGGTTACGGCTGGCTGTCAGAACCTGACAGTCTCGAGGCCCGGCCTGGTCGGTCAGTTCCGGCCGCAGCATTGCTTGTATTTGCGCCCCGATCCGCAGGGGCAGGCATCGTTTCGGCCGGGCTTCGGGCCAGCCTTGAAAGGCTGGTCCGGAAGATTGGCGGGCACAGGGCGGGACAGTTCGGGTCGCGACTGGTGCAGGATGGTCGCCACGCAGTTCGGGATCAGATCGGGCGCTTCCAGATCAATCTGGTCAACCTCCTCCTCCGTGAACTTGCTGTCGCCTGTATAGATGTCCTGTAGAGCCATGATGAAGATCATAGCGCTGCGGGTCTCGTCATCTGCGCGATCGAGAAGCGCGTTCCAGGCATCCGGTCGCAATGCCATCGCCCGGGTGAACCCATCGACCCAAGGCTCCCAGAGGGTCTCGTCGCTGTTGATATCGACCTCATAGATGGGCTCGACCCACAGCGATGCCGTGATCCTGGCGGCAACATCGTTGTAATGCGCCATCACCGCCCCGATCGTTTCTTCGGCCGTTCCGAGATCGGCGAATCCAGCATTTCCGCTGACGCCCCAGACATGGGAGAGCCAATCCGAGGGTGGGATCATCTCGGGGCAGGCGAGAATGCCCGTCACGAAGCCGTCGAGTTCACTGACCGTCATCGGCTCGTTCTCGACGGCCAGCGCATGCAACAGGTCTGCAAGATGGTCGAGCCGTTCGTCTCCCGGATCCATGACACCCCCCTCTATGGTCGCAAGATCCTTAGCCGTGACGGGCTACGTCCACAATCCGGCGGCTGAGCGCCAGTCGCAATCTCGCAACAGAGGAAAGCCTGGCCCCTGATCGAGTACGCAATTGGGTTAGATGCAGGCGGAAGGGAAGGATCAAGAAAGGATGTCAGACGAACTGGTTGCCGACACCACGGTCACGCCTGTACCGGCACAGGTTCTGCCCTTCATCGCCGCACTCCGGCGAACGCTTGGAGCGCTTGACTGAACGTCTTGATACTCAAGAGAGAAATGATGTCCTCCACCGCCAGATGCTCGATGCCGCCAGCCGCCGCCCTCATGATCGCGGTGCTGTGGTTGACCGGCTGCGCGACGGCAGGTTCTGACCCCCGCGCGCCTTGCCCGCCGGTGGTCGCGTATAGCGCCGCCGATCAGGTACGGGCGGCCGGGGAGGTCGAGGCCCTGCCAGAAGGGGCGATGCTGGTTCGGATGCTTGCCGACTATGCCGTCCTGCGGGACCAGGCGCGCGCGTGCAAGTGAACGACGGGCCGGACAGTGGCGCAGGGCGCTGGTGCCCCGCGAAATATCGTGCTCGTTCTTCCGCGGCGCAAGCTTCAGGGGGCGGGGACCGCCGTCACGACCGGGCGGCCCTCGGCCATCAGGATCAGCGCCCCGCTATCGGTGTCGAAGTCGAATGCGGAGGCACCTTGCAGCGCGCCGATGAAGCTGCGCTCGATGCTCATCAACACCTCGTCGCAAGCCATCATCGTCATCGGGCCGGGCTCGATTACCAGCGCTTCGCCGGTCAGATGCACGCCGGCATTGTAACGATTGCAGGCCGACTTGCCGTAAACCCTGTCCCCCGAAAACGCCATCGTCACTTCGGCTTCCGCGGGCAGGGGTGTACCGTCGATACCCTGCACCACCCAGTTCCCTTGCAGCAGATCGGCCGGGTTGCCGCCGCAGCCTTGCAAGACCTGCTCGCCCGCCTGCACCGCGACACCGAGCGGATGGGGCATGCCGGTCATCGTGTCGCGGCAGATTTCCGGCGCGACGGTGACAATCAACTGATCGGTGGCGAACACCGTGCCGTCTGGCCCGTCCTCGGCCGCTGGCAGGGAGGTGCGGATCTCGGTTCCGTCCTGCATTGCAAGAACCATGCCCTCGCCCGAGACGTTCAGCACCCAGCCGGGCTCATTGCCACGCGCGGTGAAGGGCAGGGCCGAAGGCATTGCGGTTGCCTGACATTCGGGCAGGTCCCAGCCTGCGATGGTGACAAGCGCCGTGTTCCCCTTGGTCCAGATCATGGTCTCGGGCGTCTGGCCGTCGCTGAACCGCGCCCCCGAGGCCGAGACGGCAAGCGGCAGGGAATAGACCGTGCCACCCAGACGCATCCGCGCCTCGTCGCCGATGAAACCCACATCGATCAGCGTATCGCCACAGCGCAACTGACTGGTGAACCCCATCGGCACGAAGGCCCCCATGGTGATCATGCCAAGGTCAAGCGGCTCGTCACCCGCGGGCACGGGGATCGGAGGCGTTACCCATTGCGCCGCTCCGCCGACCAGGATTGCGGCGCGCAGGAACTGCGCCCCGGTATCATCGGTCGAGACCGTGAAAGGCAGCGGGACCTGACGGCCCTCGGCATCCTCGCGAAACTCGCCCGTCAGCCCCGACGGGCCGGTCAGCTCGACCACCAGCTGTGCAGCGGGATCAAGCGCGATACGCTGCAGATAGCTCACCTGCCCGCTGATGTCGCGCGCCGAGGCGGGCAGGGCGGAGCCGAGCAAGAGAAGGGCAATGGTGATACGGCGCATGGAGGAACCTTCCTGGAAAGACGGGGCCAAGAATGGCCGGGTTCCGCCGCCATTACAACTCGCGGTACATCACACCGAGGTTTTCCAATGCGCCGTCTTTCAAAGACAGTTGCGGTGGCAATTCCGGCCGCGCCACCGCGAATTCCTGCCGGGCGCGAGACCGGCTGAGATCCGGCTGCCAGGCACGGAATCTGCTCACGCCATTTTCTGTTCCAGCCGGTGCTTGCGCTTTTGCCAGTCGGGCAGGACGCGGTCCAGCATTTCGAAGAACTCCGGCCCGTGGTGGGGCACGGCGATGTGGCAAAGCTCGTGTGTAATGACGTAGTCGACCGCGTCCAGCGGCGCCTCGATCAGCCGCCGGTTCAGCAACAGCCGGGATGCCGGCGACATCGAGCCCCAGCGCTGCCGCAACTGGCGAACGATCAGACCCTGGGGGCGAAAGTCCTCAGGTGAGGGAAAGCGCAGAAGGTTGGCCACCGTCGGCGCAGCCGGCGTGGAGGTGGCCCAGCAGGTGCTGGCCGAGACGCAGACCGCCATCCTGCCGCTGGTGCCGTACCTCGACACCCTGCGCTGGCTGCTGATTGCCATCGCCCTCATTGGCATCGCCGTCACCATCCATGCCCGCCTCGACGACTGGAAGCGGGGGCGGCGGTGAGGGTCTACAAACTTTTTCTGGGAGGGCATGTCGGGCATTCGAGAAAAATTCTCGCCTTGCAACCTGCGCAGATGTTCGGGTCCAACTGACTTATGAGTCGAGGAATCGCCTCGCTCTTGCGCCTGAAGATGTGACCGGACCCAAGCTCCCGCGACAGACCGTATCGAACGACCTGCTCACGAAGCCGCGGATACTTGACGATCAGATAGAGACCTCCGCCACGCACTTGCCTCCGTTGCGCCTCTTCCGCAAGAAACTCTGCCCCGGAAAAATCCATGCCGATGCTTCCGTCAATGCCAAGAACAAGATGCTTCTGTCCGGGCCGTGTTTCCTCGATCCGGCGGAATATATCCTTGAGGCCCTCCATGGCTCCGAAATAAAGGGGGCCCTGCATCCTAGCGAAAACGGCTTGAGGACATTCCTGCACGCCGGGGCGCTCGCTGCTGACGAAGCTACGGTGGTGGTTATTCTGGTTCGGAGCCCATATCGGAACATCGACCTGCATCGTGCGGCGCAGAAATATGCCGAGAGACAGGATGATACCACCGAAAATGGCCAGTTCGAGATTGACCACCAGAACGGCCACGACGGTGAATCCGAGTATGAGCGCTTCGGCAATACTGGTGGCAACAATATGTCGAATCTGACCGAAATCCAGAAGACGAAATGCGATCAGGATTATCAACCCGGCAATCGCTGCAACCGGTAAGTAGGAAACGAAGGATATCATGGAATATACGATCACCAAAAGGAAGATTGACGACAGGATGGCGGAAAGAGGTGTTTTGGCACCGGCCTCGTAGTTCAATCCGCTCCTGGTGAACGATCCCGATCCCGCATAGCTGGAGAACATCGAACCGACAAGGTTGGACAACCCCTGGCCGATGATCTCTTGTTTGCTGTCAATGCGCTGACCAGACCGCGCAGCCAGCGCACGGGAAATGGAAACGGCCTCAAGGATACCAATAAGAGAGATCGCGAAAGCTCCCTGAGACAGTGACTGAACGGCAGACATGCTCAGGTTCGGCAGCTGGAAATTCGGGAGAGCCGAGGCGATGGGCTCGACAAATGTCACACCGTGCTCACCCGCATCGACAAGCCAGGCCGCAACACTTCCGATGATCATGCCGATCAGGTAGTTCGGCCATTTCGGAGCCAGATATTTGACAAGGGCGGCAGTGGCCAGCGTGAGACCGGCAATGCCGACGATATAGGGATTGATCCGGGAAACGACGGTCCGGAAGTCGTGCGCAAGCCATATGGATTCAAGCGTGACGTCCGGTGCGGAAGGGCCGATCAGAACCTTTATCTGACTGATGATGATCAATATCGCCGCGCCGGACGTGAATCCAAGTAGAACGGAATGCGACACGAAATTCATCAATTGCCCCAAGCGGGCAAAACCCAGAGCCAGCTGGAACACACCCACAAGCAATGTGATGGTGAACGCTGCCGCGACATAATCCGAGGAGCCAGGAGTGTATGCAGTGCTGAGTGTGGCGAAGATCACGATCGAGATCGCGGTCGTCGGACCCGAGACGAGGTGCCAAGAGCTGCCATACAGCGCCGCGACAATCGGAATGACGAAGGCCGAGTAGATTCCATATTGTGGCGGCAAGCCGGCGATCTCGGAAAATGCGATTGCCTGAGGCAAAAGCACTGCGGCTCCTGTCAGCCCCGCGAACACGTCGGCGGCTATCATCGATCGGTTCGTCCGGCGCATCCAGGGGATGAACGGAAGGAGCGTGAGAAACAATGGAATCCTCATCGGCATTCTGCAGGCTAAAGATGGATGTTGGTGAAAAGAAGTTGCCACGGTGGCCGGGGGCTGTCCGGCCACTTTCCTTCAGGTCCAGCCTAAGCATGGCTTCCCGCCGGATACTGTCGGCAGGCCGACATCGAAGGCGGCCACGTCCTTGTACCTTCAAGCAACGATGAGAGAATTGTGGTGGGCCACAGAGATGTATTTTCGTCCAGCTGCGCAGCCCCCGGCGGAACGGAGCTCTTCCAAGCCGGGAACGGTGTTGGCTGCCGAGAAGCGGGGCGCTTCCATTTTTCGCCGGTCCGCGGGCGTGTCGGAGGCGTCGGTTTCCATCGTCGTGCTTCCCGGCGCGTTGCTGACGGCAGTTGCCGGCATCGTGGAGCCCATGGCGGCCGCGAATGAAGCGCTGGGTCGGGCCGCTTACAAGTATCGATCCCTCGTATCCGACGACTCCGGTGTGCAGATGGGCGGGGGTATGCTGCTATCCGGTGAAGTCTTCGATACGCACGCTTCCCCCCCGCAGAATGCCGTGCTGATCGGGGGGCAGGCTCCTCTGAAGCCGCAGGAGCACGAGCATGATCTGGCCTTGCGGTCGACGCTGAGCCGGTGGTCGCGCCACGGCACTAGGATTATCGCCGTGGGCGACAGCATGATCACCGCCTTCGCCGCCTTGGGCACTCCCGACGCTGCGAGTGTTTTCTGGTCCCGCAGAACACTGGTCGAGGAACTGCACCCTGACCTCGAGATCCGGGAGACGCTCTACACCGTCGACCGGCATATGATCACCTGTGCGGGAAGGGGTGGTGCCTTCGACATGATCCTGTCGGATATTCATGCCGTCCATGGCCGGGCAACGGCTTCGCGCGTTGCGGATGCGCTTCTGCTGGGCCATTACAGGGAGGGCGAAGGGGCGCAACGGTCGATTTTGGTCGGCAATCCGACGATTGGAAACAGATCGGTACGCGCTGTTGTCGCATTGATTGAGCGCAATCTGGAGACACCGCTCAAGCTGGGCGAAATAAGTTCTCGGATCAACGTCAGTCAACGCCAGCTCGAACGACTTTTTCATATGGAATATGGGATGAGTCCGGGCCGATACTATCTGAAACGTCGCCTCGAACGCGCACATGACCTCTTGATGTTCACTCGGCTACCTCTTCACGAGATCAGCCTTGCATGCGGATTCAGCAGCCTGACGCAGTTCAATCGGCGATACAGGAACGTAAAAGGCATGAGCCCTGCCAAAATGCGATCGACCACGGAACGGCATGTTTGACGTCCATGGAAATCATGCGGCCGCAATGATCTATTCGCGCTGAGCAGAAAAATCCCTTCTTCCCTAGGTCAGGCATGGAATATTCTCACCTCGTTTTTGATCAGAGCATATACGTGTTCATCATCGTTGCCATGGCGGGATTCGTGCGTGGCATCACGGGTTTCGGCGGCGCCATGTTCATGGCGCCGCCGCTGAGCCTGATCCTTTCTCCCGTCGTTGCCGTCATTTACGCCCTAGCGCTGGAGGCCGCGGCGGCCGTTGTGATGTTCCCGTCGATCCGGCGACACCTCGAATACCGCACACTTGCGTTGCTGGGAGTCCCGGCCGTAGTGTCCATCCCGATCGGCGGGTTGCTTCTTGTGAACCTGGACTCGGAAACTATCCGGGTCGCCCTTTCCCTTACGGTCATGCTTTTCAGTCTTCTGCTCATATTCGGCCTTCGCTACTCAGGAAGCCCCAGAGCCTCGACTGCCACGGCGGTGGGTGCATTGAGCGGGCTGTTGTTCGGCGCGACAAGCATGGGGGGGCCCCCCGTCATCCTGTATCTGCTGTCGGGCCCCGCACCGCACTGGGTCACCCGCGCCAATCTTGTCGCCTATATCAGCTTCACCTCGGGATTGTCCCTGCTGCTGCCCTGGTATCTCGGCTATATTCCGGTATCCCTTGCGTTGGATGTCGCCATCGCGATCCCGCCGTATTTTGCGGGCATATTCGCCGGGCTGCGCATCTTTCCCTTGTTGAACGACAAGTTTTTCCGACGCTTCACGTTGATCTTCATCTTCCTGGTGGCCGGTTTCGCGCTGATCGTCTGACCGGACATCGGTCCGCTGATGTCCGGTGGACGCCCGCTTGCCGTCACCGGCGGCAGCTGATCGGGGAACACGCTTTCCGACGGATCACCGATCTCTCCCGAAGCTGACGTCGACATGGAGATCAGTCAGGAATAAGCGATGCGCCTTCTTGTCCTTCCGCGTTCTCCACGATCATCCTGAGGTGTTCAATATCTCTTATGTGCACCACGCGCCTTTCGATACGCAGAATGCCCCGCCGGGAAAGAATCTGCAGAACCTCATTGACGGTCTGCCTTGTGCAGCCGGCCATATCCGCGATTTCCTGATGGGATATGCGGGCCATGAGCTCGACCTCGCCATCGGCATTCCACCTGCCGCAACTCTCGGCGATGCGCAGGATGACGCGGCCGACCCTGAGGCTGGCCCGCTGGCCCACTTCCGCCATCGAGTCACAGGCCAGCCGGAGCCTCGCGCTCAGAAATCTGATGACATTCAGACCGAGTTGTGGGTGATCCAGGATCAGCTTCTCAAACCTCCGCCTGGGCAGGATGAGGACTTCCGACTGCTCCAAGGCCTTGGCATAAACGCTCTGCCACCGGGCGCCGGATATTCCACCCGCCCCGAAAAGGTCGCCTGGGACGCAGAACCAGAAGATCGACGTCTGCCCGGTAGCAGAAAGATGCTCGATCTTCGCCATGCCCCTGTCGAGGTAGAAGACACGATCCGCGGCATCGTCCGCGAAGAAGATCGTGTCGCCCCTTGCATAGCGGCCCACCGTAGATTCGGCGCGAAACCTCCGTTGGGCCTCGGCCTCCGTGCGATCGAACAGATCGATCGGCCGCCAGTACCACGGTATCTTCGAGTGCTCGGAGCCGGAACACTCTTCCGTTCTCACCGAACTCTGCAACGGGCCATGTTGCTCCTCAAGCTGACAGCAGTGGTTCTGGCAGGGATAGTGCTGGGACGGGGGGAGATCGGCAAGGGTCGCAGAGTCCGAATACCACACACCCCTCGGCCCCCGACTGTCGGATCGCCGACAGAATCACACTTCCACCCATGCAACGCTCTGCCTTCAGAACGAACCATCGGAAGAAAAGGCATTGCAACATGGCGGAACCTCAAAGGAAGAAGGTCACCCTCAACAGCCTGCGCGAAAAGAAGAAGCGGGGTGAAAGGATCACTTCGATCGGCGTCTACGACTCGCCCCTGGCCGCGATCGCCGACAACGTCGGCTTCGATCTTCTGATCATCGGCAATGCGGGGCCGATGTCACTTTTCGGGCATTCCGATCCGACGACGGTCAAGTTCGAGGAGCAGCTCTTCATGACCCAGGCAGTCAGCCGGGTCACCAAATATGGACTGATCGTGGCCCATATGCCCTACCAGACCTACCATGCCTCCAAGGAAGACGCGATCCGCCATGCGGGCCGCCTGATCACGGAAGGCGGCGCTCATGCCGTCAAATGCGAGGGCAACCGATACACTGCGGAATATGTCGCCGAGATCGTTCGCGCCGGCATCCCAGTGATGGGACATATCGGGATGCAGGCCTCGCGCCGGGTCGAACAGAGCGGCTTCGGTGTGAAGGGACGCCGGTTCGAGGATGCGAAGGACATCATCGACGGCGCCGATGCCTTCGTCGAGGCTGGCGTCTTTGCCTTCATTCTCGAGCAGGTTCCGGCCGAACTGGCCGATTTCATCACCAGACGCTACGATGTGCCCGTGATCACCCTTGGCGGTGGCACCAAGGCAGATGGCGTCTATCACATCTCGGGCGATGTCGTCGGATACAGTGCCTTTCCGATGCCAAAGAACCGTCGCAGCTTCACCAATGTGCAGCCGCTCCTCGAAGAGGGGATCTCGAAATACAAGGATGCCGTGCTGAAGGGAGAATACCCACTTGATGGGGACTCCTTCGCGATGAACGAGGGAGAGTTCGACAAGCTGACCTCACATTTCAAAGCGCAGGCACAGCCGACAAGGAACTGACAGAAGCGACACTACAACAGGGAGGAGAGTTAAATGAAGGGCCATATCGCCCCAGCCTTGCTTTGCGCCAGCCTTGCATTCGCATCGTCGGCCGCAGCGCGTGACTCGCAGGCGACGTATGAGGAGATCGTCGCCAAGCGTGTGCAAATCACCGGGGACCCGATCCAGATCGACACGAACTACTGGCTGGCCTGGACCGGCGCCTGGGACACGGTCGTGATGAAGGAAACGCGCAATTGGGAACACTGGCTTCCGGCGGGAAGCTCGGTATCCTGGAAGCGCAATCTGCAGGGGCCGCCGGTGATCACGGACCTGCTCGCCGGCAAACAGCAGATCGGCTATATCGGCGACAACCCGGCCATCGTCTCGACGACCAAGCGCGACATCGCCCCGATCAACCTGGTCGCGGTCAACACCACATCCCCTGGGCGGATGTGCGGGCACCTCATCTTCGGAGCCGACGCCCCGGATTTCCCCAGCTACAAGGAAGCGCTCAGCTGGCTTGAGGGCAAGACCATCGGCGTACCGCGCGGCAGTTGCGCCGACCGTATCGGCCAGGAGGTCCTTGGTGCAGAAGGCATCAACGTGACCTGGCAGCAGATGCAGGCCGAAGTCATCGTCACCAGCCTGCAGGCGGGCAAGATCGACGCGGCAGCGGTGTATGAGCCGCATTCCTCGAAAGCCGTTTTCGATGGCTATGCGAAATATGCGATCTCGTCCAATCCTTACGGCGAGATCGACGCCGATGCGATCGTGATGCGCGAGGACTTCATCCAGGCGCATCGAGAGGTTGCGAAGGCCTGGCTCAAGGCGAACATCGAAGCGATGTTCTTTCTTCACGACCATCCGGTTGAAGTGATCGAACTCGTCAAGAAGGAACTCCCCGGCTATACTAAGGAAAATCTCTGGCACGCGATCTATGGCAACCTGCCCGAAAGCACGGGTGCCAGCGACACGATCCTGACCGGCCAGATGGCTCTGACTGCCGATGTGCGCGAAATGCTTCAGCGCGGCTACAAGTTCCTGCATGAGAGCAAGGTCGTCGTGGACCCGGATTTCGCACCGGGTGCAATCCAGGACGATCTGGTCACCGAGGCGTTCGCCGAGTTGGGCCTTGATCCGACAAAGCCGCTTTTCGTTCTGAAGCAGAGTGATTTCGGCCCCAACCCCTTCAAGGGTGATGAGTTGATCGACAACTGAGCAGCCCGGTCAGCCATCGGGATCAGATCACCATGGCTGACCACTCCATCCAAAGTGGACAACAAGCATGACCCATTCAATGACATCCGTCGGAATGGCAGGCAGCGGCAGGGGGACCAGAGCAATGGCCGTGACCGGCTCCGACGAACGGGAGGTCGCCCTCCTGAAGGCTTTCAACGAAAAACAGCGCGGAAGGGCAAGTCGGATCGCCTATAATGCGGGTTTCTGGTATGCCCTGACCGGCGTCGTCGGTTTTCTTCTGCTGTGGCACATCACGACCGATGTCCTGACCCTGCCGCGATTCAATTTCCTGCCGACACCGCTGGACATTTTCACCGAGTGGACAAGCACGGAACCGAAATACGGCGTCTCCCTCTTCACGCCGATCTATTACGAACACATCCTCGTCAGTGTGCGGCGCGTGATGTTGGCCTTCTTCATCGCCGTTGCGGCCGGGGTGCCGCTTGGCATCCTTCTGGGCTGGAGCCGCACCTTCTACAACTTCGTCTTCCCGATCGTCGAACTGCTGCGGCCGATCCCGCCGCTGGCCTGGGTGCCTTTCGCCGTGCTTATCCTGCCGGGTGTCGAGGCTTCGGTCGTGCTTGTCACGCTGCTGGCCGCGTTCTTCGCAACCGTCCTCAACACGCTGCTCGGGGTCTGGTCCATCAACGACGATTACTTCCGGGCCGCGCATTGTCTCGGCTACCGACGGATCGATGTGCTGACGCGGATCATCATTCCGGGCGCGATGCCCTTCGTCTTCACCGGGCTTCAGATCGCTATGGGTGTCGCCTGGTTCTCGCTGGTGGGCGGCGAAATGATCGCCGGCCGGTCCGGGCTCGGCTTCCTGATCTTCGACGCCTACATGCAGGTCGCCTTGCCAAATATCGTCATCGGAATGATCACGCTGGGCGTTCTTGGCTATCTCTCGAGTGCCGCGATCCGGCGCGTGGGATCCTGGTTGATGGCCTGGCAGGAGAAAGGGAGGGCCGGACAATGACCGCCGGATCAGAAAAAGCCTCGCTGTTGTGGGTACGTTGGTCGAGCAGACTTCGCTCTCCCGTCTTCTGGCAGGGGCTGCTTGGCATCGCCACTTTCTTTGCGGTCTGGCAGATCGCGCGCTGGATCGGCTGGATGACCATCATCCCGTCCCCGGTCGAGCTCGCCGCCGGTATTCCCGAGGAGATCGAGCGCGCCGGATACTGGCAGAACTGGGTGGACAGCGGCCGCCGAGTCTTTACCGGCTTCGGCATCGCCGCCCTTCTGGCGATCGTGATCGGCGTCGCCATGGGCATGAGCAACAGGCTGCGGGCGCTGATCTTCCCGCTGTTCGAGATCATGCGACCGATCCCACCGCTGGCCTGGCTGCCGCTTGCGATCCTGTTCTGGCCCAGTTCGGAACTGACCATGATCTTCCTCACCTTCATCGGAGCCTTCTTCCCGATCCTGCTGAACATCCTGGTCGGGATCGAGAAGATCGACCCCCGCTACAAGCAGGCAGCCCTTTCGTTGGGATCCAGCCGGGGCGCCATGTTCCGCAGGGTGATGATGCCGGGCGCCCTGCCCTCTCTTTTCACCGGGCTGACGATTGCCATCGGCATCACATGGGAAGTGGTCATCGCAGCCGAAATGGCATCGGGGACGAATGGTCTCGGCTACATGACATGGGATTCCTACATGACCCATTCGATGGTCGGGATTGTCCTCGGAATGCTCAGCATCGGTCTGGCGGGCATGGCGTCCAGCTGGGTCATGCGACTGGTCGGTGAAAAAGCCATGCCCTGGCGCCGTCGATAGGAGACTGAACATGCTTACCAAAGACCAACGGCGCACCATTCTGGGCTCCAACCGCCATCTGAACCGGATGCCGACGGGCGTGATCGACGCCATTGCCGAACAGGCCGAAGTGCTTGATTTCGCGAAAGGAGCGGTAATCTTCAACCGCAAGGACTCTTCGGTGAAATGCTACATCCTGGTCTCGGGCCATGTCTCGCATCCCGAGGTCCAGGCCGCCGAGGAGCAATTCTCGATTGCCCGAGAGACGACCACCCAGGGTCAGCTTTTCGGCTGGGCGGCCGCCGTCGACGGCCTTCCCGAGCGCATCATCTCGGCCAGATGCGATGTGCCCACCAGGGTGCTCGCCTTTGACGGCAAGTGGTTCCAGGACCTCTGCCGCAGCCATGGTGAGCCGGGACTGCGGGCCTTGCAGGATCTCGTGCGCAGCTATGCGGGGCACGAGCGCAAGATCGGTGGCCGTCACGGCTGGCTGTCACTGCGCAATGTGCAGAAGGTCTACGATCCGCTAGGCAAGGCGACCGTTGCCGTCGACGGCTGCTCTATCGAGATCCGGCCGGGTGAATTCTGTGCGATTGTCGGGCCTTCGGGATGCGGCAAGTCCACTTTGCTGAATGCCGTTGCCGGTTTCGACACCATCACCGACGGCGAGATCCTTCTGGACGGCGAATGCATCAACTCGACCAAGATCATGCCGAAACCCGGACCGGACCGCATCGTTGTCTTTCAACACGGAGCATTGTTCCCTTGGGCAACCGTCCTTGAGAACATGATCCGTGGCCCCATCGTGCAGGGCAAGATGACCAAGGCGCAGGCGACCAAACGGGCGCGCGAACTGCTGGCGCAAGTGGGTCTGAGCACGATCGAAGACCGCTATCCAGCCGGAATGTCCTCGGGAATGTGCCGGCGGGTCGAGATCGTCCGGGCACTGATGAACGATCCGCGCGTGATCCTTCTTGACGAGCCTTTCCGGGGTCTCGACGCCCTCACGAAGACGGTCGTCCACAATGCCCTGCTCGACATGTACGAGATGAACCGCAAGACCGTTCTCTTCATTACCCATGATCTTGAAGAGGCGATCTATCTGGCGGACCGCGTGCTGGTCATGACCACGCGGCCGGGCAGTATCAAACAGACGATCTTCGTCGACCTGCCGCGACCACGCCCCACCGAATTGTTGGGCAAGGAGGAGTTCCTGCAACTCAAGGATGAGGCGATTGCCGCGGTGCATGAAGAGGCCGTGAAGGCGTTCGAGGCTGGCGAAAGGGAGATGGCGTGATGGATCAGGCGAGGAAAACCATATCCGGGCATTGCAGGGTCGATGCAGTCGGCAAGGTTTTCGGCTCCGCAGATAGCGGCCCGGAAATCGTGCTGAAGAACTGCAGTTTCGAGGTACCCGCGGGCAGCCTCACCGTCCTGCTCGGTCCTTCGGGCTGCGGCAAGAGCACGCTTGTGCAGTTGGTGGCGGGCTATGACACACCGACGCTGGGCAATGTCACGCTTGACGGTGTGTCCGTCACCGGTCCCGGCACTGACCGGATCGTCGTGTTTCAGGAAACGGCGCTGTTCCCATGGATGACGCTGCTCGATAATGTCGCATACGGGCCCATCCAGATGGGTATCCCCCGGCGCGAGGCCGAAAGCGAGGCGAGCGCCCTGTTGCGCGACGTCGGGCTCAAGGCATTCGAAGATCGCTATCCGTCGCAGATATCGGGCGGGATGCAGCGCCGTGCCGAGGTCGCGCGCGCGCTGATCGCACGTCCGAAACTCATGCTGCTTGACGAGCCGTTCCGTGGGCTTGACCACATGTCGCGGGGGTTGATGCAGGAATACTATCTCAAGCTCTTCGATCAGCACCAGACGACGACCCTGTTCGTGACCTCCGAAATAGACGAGGCGATTTTCCTGGCCGACCGGCTGGTCATCCTCAGCTACAAGCCGACCACGGTGCAGACGGTGATAGATGTGCCGCTGCCTCGCCCACGGGATTTCCAGATGCTGACATCGTCGGTCTATGGGCAGATCAAAGAACAGGCGCTGGATCTGCTCTACAATGAGGCCCTCAAGGCCTTTGACCAGCCGGCGATCCCCGCAAATGGTGGTGTCAGAGGAACTGCTTGAGCGGGGCAGGGCTGGGGTCATAACCTCGCCCAATGACCAGACGCTGCCCCTTCCGCTGCCCCTTCCGCTACTTCAAGACGAAGCCCGAGATCACCCTACTGGTGGTTGCAGTCCGCCTTGGAGATGGATGGATTCCGCTCTCCCCTGACGACATCGCGCTATCGGAATAACCCGAGGTGCCGAAGAAAGATGGAAGGGTTGATTGATAATTAAATCATGTAAAATCAATATACTACAAGGTGGAGAAGGTTGTCTTTCAGACCCATCCCCTCCGCCACTTGCCCTAGCGAAAGCGTTCTCCCGATCCGGCTGCTGTCGGATTTTTCCGTTGTTTTCGAGGGTTATGCGGGCGGGACTGACCACCGGAGCCGACGCTAGGTGGCCCGGAAGCCGTGTCTCAGGGCCAATATTCTCCGGACCTGTCGACCGCGCAATTTCGGTGCAAAGCCTGTAAGTGCATGGATAGAAAGGGATACTTTACGGGCGCAA
The DNA here is from genome assembly GCF_015999335.1 of Tabrizicola soli. GTDB lineage: Bacteria > Pseudomonadota > Alphaproteobacteria > Rhodobacterales > Rhodobacteraceae > Tabrizicola > Tabrizicola soli. Next base: position 80,321 of record NZ_JAEACP010000020.1, read on the forward strand.
TTCTGCACTTCGATCTTGGGACCTTTCGCGAGAAGGGTCATAAATCGAACCGGTGCCAGCTCCCGGGGGACCGTCGTCACCTCAGCTCCCGGTAAGCTGAGGAACCGGTAGTTCGTTCAGCTCCCGCCGGGCCTCAGGCCAACTCGGATAATGCTCAGAAAGCAGAGCAAAGAACCGGGCGCTGTGCGTCGGCTCGGAAATATGGACCATCTCGTGAACGATTACATACTCCAGCAAGTCGCGCGGTTTCTTCACGAGTTCAGTGTTCAGCCGAATGCTGCCTGCCTTCGAGTTGCAGCTTCCCCACTTGGTTGTCATCCGCTGCAAAAAGTAGCGGTGGACCTTAACGCCCATGCGGCTTTCCCATTTGTCGATGATGGGCGGGACTGCGCCATGAAGTAGCTTCAGATGCCAAGCGTGAATCACATTGGCGCGTCCGTCGCGAGATGTTCCGGGGCGGACCTGGAGATGGATCGTGCGGTGATCCAGTCTTACCTCAGGCTTGGCGTCGAGCTCTGTCACACGGAGAAGATGGCGCCGTCCCCAAAGGTAGTGGGTTTCGCGACCGACGAATGAACGTGGGGCTTCCCTCGCCTGCGAGCGGAGCTGCGCTTGCTGCTGCCGGATCCATCCAATTCTTGTGATCGCGTATGCGCGCGCAACGTCAATTCTGGTCGAAGTAGGGGTCACAAGCGTGACGCGTCCGTCCGGCGGGTGGACCGACAGGTGGACGTTCTTCACGTCCTTCCGGGTCACGCTGATTGTGATGTCGCCAATCTCGATCGACTCTCCCATCAATACCCCTGTTGGTTCTTGATGATCTCGAACATCGCGAGGGTTGCTTCTCGATCTCGGTTGAAGAGCGGGAAGAGCACGTTCTTGACCTCTCGCTCGCGAACTGGGTCACCCTTCCAGCCGGCAGGGGCGTGTTCGCGGATTGCACGGTCGATTTCAAGGGCGAGTTCCGCCCTTTGTTCTTCATCGGCTGGGCAGGTGAACTTGTGAGCAGGCAGACCTTGGAGGTTGTTGAACACCACCGTAGCCTCACGATTTCCGTAGAGGCCGGCAGGCAAGTCCGGACCTGCTTCGCGCGCCGCCAGCTTTCGAACCAGCTCTTCGGCTTTTTTCAGAAACGCCTCGTAGGCTTCCGCACTATCGCGGCTCTGTTTGATCAAATCCTCAAGGAGTTTGGACATCTCATCGTAGAAGCGCGGGTCCGTAAGCTGATCACGAATAATGGTCTTTCGGATATTGTTTATGATACCCTCAGCGACCGCCTTCTTTGACAGCTTGCCCTTCTCGTTGAGCTGTTTTGCAATAGCGTCGTGAATGCCCGTCTCGATGATGGCTTGCGTGAGCGAAACGTTGGACAATGCACCAAGCGTCTGTGCTGGGTCCGCCTGAATATAGGTGTTCAGGAGATGCCGCATGTCGGCTTCGTAAGGCTTAATGTCGAGTTCTTCGCCGGAATGTTTCTTGATGGCGGCCCTGAGGTCACTGTAGAATTCAACCTCCCGCTGGATGTCCTTCTCCTCAGGCGGGGTATAGCCAGCGTCATCGAGATTCTGAGCAATCGCTGCATAAGCGCGGACAAAGGATGCGACTGTCTTGTAGAATGAAACCCTGAGCGCCTCAGTCTCGTTCAAGGCGTTCGGGTCTCCGGCATCGCCACAGAAGTATCGCAAGAACTGCTCGATTTCCCTCGGAGGGGCCACTGGCGCACACAGGTAGTGAAGCGCTTCCCGCGCCCCGTCCAGGCGCGCCCTACCTTCCTCGAGCCAGTTCTTGATCTCGACGTTGTTTTCTCCGCCGGCCCCTTCATCAACATCCAGCTCATCCGAACTATAGACTGCGATCGCGTGCTGGACGTCGCCGAATAGCTCCTTGAAGTCGACGATGTGACCATAATCCTTGTCGTCGCCGTCGAGCCGGTTGGTCCGACAGATCGCCTGAAACAGCGTGTGATCCCGCAGCTTGTCGTCAAGGTAGATGTAACTGCAGCTCGGCGCGTCGAAGCCGGTGAGAAGCTTGGACACCACGATCAGCAGCTTCATGTTCGCCGGCTCTTCGATGAAGCGCCGCTTGACCTCGGTCTCATAGGCTGTCGTGCTCTGGCCGCCCTTCAGGACGAATTTCGTGTAGGTGTCGTACTTGTACCGCTCGTCGCTGTTGGCGGGCTCGCGCGAGATTGCATTGTGGTTCGGCTCGAAGGACGTGACGATGCCCACATGCGGCCCGAGCCGGGTGCTCTGGAACTCGCGGTAGAACTCGCAGGCGTCGCGGATCGAGGCCGCTACTAGGATCGCGGTGCCTCTATCGTCGCTCAGCCGCGGCTTCAGATCGAAGTCCTGCACGATCTCGGCGACGATCCGGCGTTTCCGTTCGGTCGCGCTGAGCAGCTCTTCCATGTTGGCCCAGCGCTTCCGCAGCATAGCCTTCTGGAAGTTGTTGAGGTTCTTGGTCTTCTTTTCGAACCACGCATCAATAGCGGTCGGGCTCGTCATGCGCTGCGGTACGTCGCGCGCTTCGTATTTCAGGTCAAGCACGACCTTGTCTCGGACCGCCTCCTGGAACTTGTAGGTATGGATGTAGGTGCCGAAAACCTCGCGCGTGGTCTCGCGGTCCTTCCGCAGCAGCGGGGTCCCGGTGAAGCCGATGAAGATCGCGCCTTCGAGCCAGCGCTTCATCTGCTTGTTCATGTCGCCGCCCTGGGTACGGTGGCACTCGTCGACGAACACGTAGAAGCGGCCGGTCACACGCGGCGGAGGGCCTGTCAACTCTGTCGTGTCGAACTTGTGGATCAGCGCGCAGATCAACCGGGGTGACGGCGCGCCCAACCAGCTAACAAACTCATCGCGGCGCGTCACCCGGGGCGATGGCGCATCGGCAGCGACCACGCCCGCGTTCCGCATCACGCCCTCGATCTGCTTGTCGAGCTCGTCGCGGTCTGTGATGACCAGCACGCGGGCATCGGGTTCGCGTTCGAGGATCCATTTGGCCAGCAGCACCATCAGGATGCTCTTGCCGGAGCCCTGCGTGTGCCAGATGACGCCGCCTTCGCGCTTGGCCAGCCGCTCCTGTGCCAGCTTCACGCCGACGAACTGGTGTTGCCGGGGGACCTTCTTGATGCCCGCGTCGAAGATCACGAAGTTCCGGATCAGGTCGAGCAGCCGGTCCTTGCGCAGCATTTGCTCAACGGGGCGGTCGAGAAGCGCACCGGCCGCCAGATCGCCAGTCGGCGGGTCTTCGTCGCGCCATTCGACGAACAGCGTTTCGGGCGTGCCGACCGTGCCATAGCGCAGGCCCTGCGCATCGCTGCCTGCCAGCAGAAGCTGCGCGGTGGCGAAGAACGGGGCGTTGAAAATCTCGTCCTGGTTGGAAATCAGCTGCCGGATGCCGTCGCCGATTTCGACCGACGAGCGTTTCAGCTCGATCACCGCGACGGCGAGGCCGTTGAGGTATACGACCAGATCGGGGCGCCGTTCGTGGCCTCCCTTCAGGGTGACCTCCTCGGCGAGGGCGAAGTCGTTGGCGGCGGGGTCCTCCCAGTCGATCAGGTGCACCGTCTTGTGCGGGGCGGCGACGGAGGTCTGCACGTCAACGCCGTAGCGCAGCAACGTGTATGTGCGCAGGTTGGCCTGATAGAGCGTGGTGCCGGTCACCTCGATCGCCTGCATCAGGCGCGTCAGGGCCGCGTTGATTTCCGCGTCGGAATAGCCGCGGGCGGAGAGATTGGCGCGCAGCAGGTCGGGCTCGACGCAACGGTTGTTCGGACGGCCCGACCAGTCGCCGAGGTTCCGGTAGCCGAGGCCACCCTTGTCCTCGGGCGTGGTGATGTGGGCCGCCAAGCGATCCTGCGTGACGCGCTCGCTGCGGGGACGTTCAGGCATGAGCGGCAACCAACTGAATGTGAGTGTCTTCGGATATACTTTGGCCGCTTGCCCCGCCAGTGAGCAGCGCCTGCATCATTGCGTGCTTTAGCATCCGGCTCTTCTCGAGCCGGGCTTCGAGGGCCGCTATCTCGGCGTCCATATCGGACAACACATTGGAAATCGCCATCTGCTCGTCGGGATCAGGGAGTTCGATCTCAGCGCTAGAAATGTGCTTCCTATTGGTAGCATAGACTTTTGTGCCCGCTGCCAATCTACGGAGGTGTGATGAGAAATCAGGTATGTACTGCAAGTAGCCCTTAAACCCATCGACGAGAACGTTCTTGTCGAACCGCGCTGCAATTGTGTGCTGGCCGGCAACTACCTCTATTTCTGCAGCTCCAGAAATCTCAAGAGACTTTCCTACCCCTGCCAGGTCTTCGGAGGCGTCTACAAAAACCAGATCGCCATCTTGAAGCTTTACGAGGCGCGATGCTTCCGCAGACGGCAGGCGCGGCATGTTCGCATTGCGCAGGTCAAGCCGAATGGATGAAGCGACGTGAATGTCCCCATAGTGGAGATTGCGCACAGGGTCATTCACCGTCAGCTGAGCGCGAGAGTGAACGCCATTGCGAATGAATGTAACGTGATCACCGAGCTTCACCTTTCGCCACGGCTCGGAGAATCCAGGGAGTCTCACGTGACCGGTGAGTAGGCCGATGGCCGCTTGCTGCCTTGCGTGGCCGGTGGTCGCGCCAATTGCAGCCAGATGCGCGGCCACGCGGGCGGAGAGAGCCCTAGCCTCACTTTCCAACTCATGCAGAGGCTTAGCGTAGCGTTCGGCGAGCCCCTTGACCCGGGTGGACAGGGCTTGTGCCACATGCGCCACCTCATCGGTTACGCGCGCCTCGACGGTGTCGAGCCACTTGTCTGAAACAACCAGAGTCTTGGCCTCGTCCTCGGTCAGCGTGCCATAGCGGGCGTGCACCTCCTTCCAAAGGGCCTCGTCCGCCGCCTTGCGCTTCTTCTTCGTGGTGTCGAGCGCGTCCATCACTTTCAGGTAGGCCATAAGCGCCTGCCGCTCGTCGGCCAGATCCGGATCGCGACCGATTTCCTTCAGCCGGGCCTTCAGCGCCTTCGCGGTGATCTTCTGCTTGTCACCTTCGCCCTCGATCACCTCGGCCAGCAGCCCGTCCTCGCCTGCGCCCTCTTCGAGCTTTTCGGCAAGGTCTTGCTCCAGTTCCGCGATCCGCACGTCGAACGCATCGATCTCGGCCTGCTCGGCCGCGAAGAACCGCGCCACCATCAGGCGGGCCGGGATCAGGTCCGAGGTGAACCGCCGCCGCTCGAGGACGTAATCGCCGGGCTCTGGCCAGGCGAGCTTGCCATCCTTGTTCTTGCGCTTGACGATCTCGCGCGGCTTGGCGCCAGCGACCCATCCGGTGGCCGCGATGACATAGGAATCGTCCTGCAGCGCTTCGGCCCAGTAGTCCATCAGGTGCTGGTACACGTCATAAGGGTCGACCAGCGGCACCTTGCGGAAGACTTCGAGCAGGTCCTCGGAAATGGTTTCGATCAGCTCCTTCGGCTGGTCACCGGGCGCGAAAGCCCGGCAGGCCGCATCCGCCCGGCCCCGCCAAGCAGTAAAGGTTGCCGCGGCGGCAGCGGTGAAGGTGCGGAATTCCGCATGCTCCTCGATGCCCGGCTTCACCTCGGCAATCGGGCGGGTCAGCGAAAGGTATCCGGGGCGGAGGTCTTCGAAGAGTTCCCCGCGCAGCGACGGCATGACCTTCCACCAGCTGTCCAGCGCATCGATGTCCCGTTTCGGGATGCCGCCCTGCAGATGCGCGTCGATGTCATGGATATCCTCGGGTTCCGAGGTGTCGATGTAGCGCGCCAGGTTCAGATTGAAGGCGTTGCGCGGGTCGGCGATTTCGTCGAACGGCACCATGCGCGCGTAGCCCGGAACATCGGCGCCCTTGCGGAAGGTGTCGACGATGCGGTGGATATCCTGCTCGCGCAGTCGGTTCTTGGCGCCTTCCTTGCGGAACCCCTTGGACGCGTCGATCATGAAGATCCCGCGCCGGGCCGTGGCGTTTTCCTTGTCGAGCACGACGATACAGGCGGGGATGCCGGTGCCAAAGAACAGGTTCGGCGGCAGACCGATGATCGACTTGAGGTAGCCGGACTTGATCAGCGCCTCGCGCAGGTCGGCCTCGGCATTGCCACGGAACAGTACGCCATGGGGAAGAATGCAGGCGGCCTTACCGCTGCTTTTCATGGTACGGATGATGTGCAGCAGATAGGCGTAATCGCCCTGTTTCTTGGGCGGAGCGCCCCATTCGAACCGTTTATGCTTGTCCGCAATGGCGCCCTTGTCGTCATAGCTGAAGCCGGTGCTCCATGCCTTGTCGGAGAACGGCGGATTGGCGACGACGTAGTCGTATGTCCGCAGGCGCTCCCCCTCGAGGAACTTGGGGGTCGTCAGGGTGTTGCCCGCGACAATCTTCGCCGTCGGGAAGTTGTGCAGGATCATGTTCATGCGGGCGAGACCAGCGGTGGTGACGTCCTTTTCCTGGCCTTCCAGTGTGATCCGCTTGCCGGCCTCGGCCGCGACTTTAAGGAGAAGAGAGCCCGAGCCGCATGTCGGGTCGTATGCGGTGGTTCCGGCAACGGTGTTTTTCGGCGAGATGCCGATAACCTTGGCGATGATTCGGCTGACCTCCGACGGGGTGTAGAACTGCCCCTTGCTCTTTCCACTTTCGGTCGCGAAATGGCGCATCAGATACTCATAGGCGTCGCCAAGAATATCATCATGGTCCGCGCGGTTCTTCGCGAAGTTCAGATCCGGGCTTGAGAAGATTGCAATCAGACGACCAAGCCGGTCAACGCGGTCATTGCCTTCGCCAAGCTTGTTCGGATCGTTGAAATCGGGGAAATCCGTTCGCGCCAGCATTTCATTGGCATCAACAAGCGGCTGAATGACCTGGGTATTGATCAGATCGCCAATATTCGGGTTTCCCGTTAGGGCCGCCATGTCATTGAAGCTCGCGCCCTTTGGAATAATGATTGGCGGCTCCAAGTCATCGCTGTCGCCGTACTTGTCAGAAACATATTTGATAAACAGCATGAACAGGACGTAGTCTTTGTATTGACTCGCATCCATTCCTCCGCGCAGCTCGTCACATGAGGCCCAGAGCGAGGAATAAAGATCTGATTTCTTAACTGCCATTTCGTCTTTTCGGCCCCATGTCGCCGAAGAAGGCCATGAGGGCTCTTCGGGTTGATTGTGGTTTTACGGGCCAGAGTAGCGATCAAGGGGGCCGCCTTCCAGAGCCAACTGCCATGGAGCGGCGGTGGCTTACGTTGCCAGAACGCTGTGGCGGCTACGAATGATCGTGGTCGAGCTCGATTGCCGCCCCTTGGCTCATCCACTCCACCGGGAACGGCTCTAGCACCCGCGCCAGTGACACCTCCGGCCGCTGCCTTCCGTCCAGGATCGCCTCAACGATGTCTGGCGCCAGCAGGGTCAGGCGTAATACGCGGGCCATGTAGGTGAAGGCGATCCCTTCGTTCTCAGCCAGTTCGGAAATCGACGCGAACTCGCCCGACTCCAGCATCCTCTTCCAGCGGAACGCGCGGGCCAGCGCCTTGATCAACGTGTTGTCGGCCCGCCGTGGCTGCACGGCTCCCTTCGGCAGCTGCATCTCCTTACGCCCGCCGCGTTTAACGACGCGGAACGGTATGTGGAGCGTGACAGTCTCGGGGATCGGCCTGCCGCGTGTCATGCTGCTTCTCCGATCCCACCGGACAGCATCTCGCGCGCAAGGCCGCTCAGCCCATCGACGCGCAGCCGGACGTTCAACCCGTCTTTGCGCATGTCGACGCGCTCAACCAGCATTGTCACGATGCGTGTCTGCTCGGCGGGGAACAGTTCGTCCCACAGCGGATCGAGCTGCTGCAGGGCCGCGCGGGCGTCGGATTCGGTGATGCCGCCGGCGTGGACGCGTGCAGCTTTCCACGTCCCCGCCACGATCTCCGGCTGGCGAAACACGGCACGGAGTTGGTCGATGACCGTGGCCTCGATCTCTCCTGCTGGCACGCGGCCAACGGGGCATGACCCGGCACCGTACTTCAGCACTGTCTGGCTGACGTAGTAGCGGTAGAGCCTGTCGCCTTTGCGCGTATGGGTCGGCGAAAACGCGGCACCATCGGGACCGAAGAGCAGCCCCTTCAACAGTGCGGGCGTCTCGGCACGGGTGCGTCCGGCGCGGGTGCGCGGGCTTTCCTGCAGAATGGCATGGACCCGGTCCCAGGTCTCGCGGTCGATGATGGCGTCGTGCTCGCCGGGGTAGCTCTCTCCCTTGTGGACCGCCTCGCCGATGTAGGCGCGGTTGCCGAGCATCCGGTAGAGGTACTTCTTGTCGATCCGGTTGCCGCGGGAAGTGCGGATGCCACGCTGGCCGACCTCGCGGGCCAGCACCGTGCAGGAGCCAATCTCGATGAAGCGGGCGAATATCCAGCGCACATGCGCGGCGGCGTCCTCATCGACCAGCAGCTTACGGTTCTCGACACGGTAGCCGAAGGGCGGCACCCCACCCATCCACATGCCCTTCTTCCGGCTCGCGGCGACCTTGTCGCGGATGCGCTCGGCCGTCACCTCCCGTTCGAACTGGGCGAAGCTGAGCAGGATGTTCAGCGTCAAACGCCCCATGGAGGTGGTCGTGTTGAACGACTGCGTCACCGAGACGAAGGTCACCCCGTTCCGGTCGAACACCTCGACCAGTTTGGCGAAATCGGCCAGCGAGCGGCTGAGGCGGTCGATCTTGTAGACCACCACCACGTCGATCAGCCCGTCTTCGATGTCAGCCATCAGGCGCTTCAGGCCGGGGCGTTCCAACGTGCCGCCGGAGATGCCGCCGTCGTCATACTGATCGCGGACCAGCACCCAGCCCTCTGAGCGCTGGCTGGCGATGTAGGCTTCGCATGCCTCGCGCTGGGCGTGGAGCGAGTTGAACTCCTGCTCCAGCCCTTCCTCGGAGGATTTCCGAGTGTAGATCGCGCACCGGAGTTTCCGGACCATTCCTGATTTTGCAGGGGCCTTCGTCATGTCCGCGCCCTCCGATTCTTGAGACCGAAGAAGACCCACCCGTTCCAGCGAGTGCCGGTGATGGCGCGGGCAATCGCGGAGAGCGACTTGTAGGGCCGCCCCTGCCATTCGAACCCGTCTTTCGTGACAGTCACCACCTGCTCCACGCCCTGCCATTCGCGAAGGAGCCGGGTGCCGGTGATCGGGCGATCGCGATCGAGGCGCATGCTGCGCTTGTTCTTGTCGCCGCCGTCAAGTTCCTCGCCCAGCCGTTCCAGCCGCCGGACGGTCTCGGGTTTCAGCCCGCCATAGGCGAGTTCCTGGATGCGATAGGCGATGCGGCTTTCGAGATAGCGCCGATTGAACGGCGGCGGGTCGCTGTCGAACAGGTCGCGCCACTGCTTCTTCAGGTCGGGTGTCGGCGTGGTCTGCAGCGCGGCCAGGCGTGCCGGGATGGGGTCGTGGTTGGTCATGCGGATCTCCGGTGTTCACGGGTTGCATGACCACTCCGGTCGGGCGGGAAGTGTAGCGAACTTTCTCCGGTGCGGTCGGATAGTTCGCTTGACTGCCGCTGCAGTAGGCGAACCAGGCCGCGAGCAAGGATGCGGCACAACTCAGCGCGGCGTTCGGCGGGGGTCATCAAGGCAGCCGGGTAAGGGTTCATGCTTCGTCCCTCCGGGCTAACACAGGCCGAAGCGCGATCCCGAGCCATCCGCGTGAACGGTCGACCTTGGCTGGACGGAAGCCGCGTTCGCGCAAGGCTTCGCCGAGCGCCTTCTGCGATCCCCGTGGCTGACCGGAGCCTTCAGCCCAGGAGGACCAGCTGGCGTAGAGCGCTCGGGAGGTTTCCTGTGCCTCCGAGCCCGTGACACACGCGTCCTCGATCCACTGGCCCACAGCATCTTCGTCTTCGAAATAATCTTCTGCCGCGGCAAGGAGCGCCGCCGGTGGCTGTAGACCGAGACGCAGCCATTCGGCGCAACCTTCAAGAGCCCAGGCAAGAATGCCGCTGCGCTCTGTGAGCAGCTTTTCCATGAGATGCGGGTCGCGCTCCCTTGCCGGGATCGTCACCGTGAAGGGCACCAGGTGCAGTCGGCGCCGCATGGCTTCACCGGCCGAGGTCAGGGTGGGACGATGATTGCCTATGACCAAGAGTTTGAACTGTGGCGTGAACTCAAAGTGGTCCTTGTGCATGAAGTTCGCGCGGATCTTCTCGCCACCGGTCACCATCTTGATGCGCGCCTCGGCCCAGGCTTGGCCAGCTTCCGTCTCCGGAACGCTGACCAGCCGTGCGCCGCGCAGCCCGGCCAGTTCGGTCAGGTGCCGGTCGGTCTTGGAGGCCATAAAGGTAGATAGCGTCGCCGTGGCCGCGTATTCGCCTAGGGCAGACGTTAGCGCCTGGACGAACACCGACTTGCCGTTGGCGCCACTGCCGTAAAGGAAAAAGAACACCTGCTCACGGGTCGAGCCGGTCAGGCAATAGCCCGCCAGACGCTTCAGATAGGCCTGCAGATCCGCATCGCCGGCGGTGATCTCCTCGAGGAAGGCTAACCAGCGCGAGCAGGTGCCGCCCGGCGCGGTGCTAGTAATCTGGGTGATCAGGCGATCGGGCGCGTGCGGCAGCGTCTCGCCGGTTTCGAGATCGATGATCCCGGACGGCGTGTTGAGAAGCATCGGCGCACTGTCCCAGTCAGGAATCGACGTAGCGAGGCGGGGATCGGCCGCCGCAATGCGCAGGGCCGCGGCGATGGTTTTGTCGCTGGCGATGCGGCGGGCCTCGCTGGGCGTCCGTGCTGATGCGGCTGCCACGCGGCAGATCCGGCGCATGTCCTCGCGGACCCGCGCCACCTCGTCGCGCTGCCACCGACTGCCGGTCCATGCGAGCCAGAAGCCCCAAGCGCCAACATAGCGCCAGACATCTGCCATTTCGGCGGCGAAGCGACCCGCGAGGGCGTCGTCACTGAACTCAGGTGCCTCGACCTCCGCCATGTCTGTATCTGAGTCCGGAAGCGGCATCGTCCCGTGATTGGCAATGTCACGCCGCAGCAGGCCGTCGAACTCGTACCTCAGACGATCATCGCCCCAGGGCGGCACTATGCATGCAACATTGTAGTTCACGACATGAGTCCAAGCCACCTCCAGGGTGCAGCGGCCCTGGCGGACCATGGCAAGCCAGTGGCCGATCACTTTGGAGAGCGCATCGAAGCGCGTCACCGCATCGACACCGCCGGCTCGGGTCTGGGTCAGCATCAGATCCCCTGCATTCGGCCCGGTTCGACGCTTCAGTTGCGGCACGGCTCCGCCGGAGGTGGCGATCATTGGCGGCAGGGCTTCAGCGGCCGCGATCAGGTCATCGAGTTCATACTCGTGGTGGGTTTGGGCGCGGATCCGCACGGGTGACTGACGGCCGAACTTGCCATGGATGCTGCCCGGCACGCGGATCGGCTGATGCAGGCTATCAAAGGAGGGGTCTGCCCCGATCCGGGCGGCGACCCGTTCCCGCAGAGCCCGGACGCGATCGAGATCGTCGCCTGTCGCAGCCTCGGTGAGCCGCCAGTACAGATGGCACTTGTCTTGTCCGTCGTTGGTTCGTCCACCGGAGGCCACCTCCAGCGAGGGGAGCGGCAGATAGCGCGCCAGATGCGCCCGGATGGCATCGATGTCGCCTTGGTCGATGTCGACGAGGAGCACTCCGGTTTCGACAATGTCTTCGGCTCGTGCGGACCGCGAGTTGGCAACCGTGCCCGGAACGACGTAGAGGCCGCGGGAGTGGCTGGCAGCCCATGGTGCGAGAGCTTGGAGTTTGGCGGCCAGTTGCTCCGGGGAGCAGAAGCGGACCATCGGTTGCTGCGTGGGCGTACCGGTTTCCGCGAAGAGCCGGATAGGGACCAGGCCGCCAAGGTAGCCGAAGACCATTTCAGCATAGGTCGCGATGGCCGCCGGATCGACGGTGGGGTCGCTGCTGGATTGAGGTGCGGAGGTCATTGCTGCGCCTTGCCGACACGGCGCATGCGGGCCTCGAATGCCACGACATCCTCAAAGTGATAGAGGACTCCGCCGCCAATCTGCAGCCAGGCCGGACCATAGCCCTCCTTGCGCCAGCGCTGCAGAGTGCGCACCGACCTAGCCCATCGTGCCGCCAGGTCCCGCTCGGTCATGAGAACCGACTGCGTTGGTTGCAGAGCCTGTATCGGTGTCAGCGTCATGGCGATCCTCCTCGGCTTGAGGAGAAGCATCGCAGAAGACGGCCGTCCGTAGGTTCCGGCGGCATGACACGCGCGGCAGGCCAACGTGACAAAGATCGAAAGAAACTACAATAAAATCAATGTGGTCAAGAGTGTTGACGTGACATCATCCACTTTGTCGTGACATCGGGGCTGCCTGAGGTGATTCTTGAGGCGGCACATGGGGCGTCGCCTCGGACTTCGCCAGCGGCCGGATGTCGGGATCCAGCCGATAGCCGCGGGCCTTTTTGGATTCTATCAGCAACGGCAACGCGGGGGGCGCGCCGACCAGATCGTGATAGAGCTCTGCCAGCGCCTTGCGGCAGCGCTTTACCCCCTGTGTGATGGTTGTTTTGGCAACGCCAACTCGCTTCGCAAGGTCTCCCTGAGCAATGAAGCGATGGGCATCCCGCGACAGCCCAGCGGCGCGATCCGCATCAAAATCCGGCTTCAGCTCATGCGCGACCCTTGCCGGAGCGCCCTGGAGCGTGCCGAGGCCGCGGATATCGATCACGGGGATCCGGCCATCATGGGTGAAGGTGACTTCCAGAGGATGATTGGGATTGAAGACGAGATCCGGAGCATCGGAATCGACCTGGGTGCGAGGCGCGGGCGCGCGCGCTTCTGCACGGGGATCTCCCACGCGCTTTGGGTCGCTCATGTCTCCGCCCGCAAGATGCAGTCGCAGGAGCGCGGTCTCCGGCAGGCTTTGACGCGCCAGCGGACCGGCCTTGTCGGTAATGGCCCGCTCGAGAACACCTGTCACCGCCCGTCCATGGCGCTGCTGAAGATCGAATACTCGCTCGACGATTTCTCGCTGCGGCAGGTCAGGATATCCGCGGGCAATTCGCAAGACCTCCTGGCCAAAGACCTTCATGAAACCCGCGGCGTCGAGGGATGGCAGCCGCGCCGCATGACGTGTCCAGTCGAGCGCCATAGTCCTTGACCGATCACTCTCGCGGGCCCCGAAAAGGACATCGGTCGCATACATCTCATCCGGCTCCTCGGTCTGGAGACCCGCGGCCAGGATCGCGAAGCGCCGATCGAGGCATTGCGAGCAGGTGCCGCAATGGGTGTGGAGTCTGTCCTGCTCACGTACGCTGGTGCAGCTGACCGCGTGGCGAATCTGGCGGGCTTCGCCATGATCGGCAATGCGGCGCACGACCTCCGTTTTTGTCATCCACTGGTAGGGATTGTGGATTGGAACCGGTGCGGATCCGATCAGGGCCATCAACTCGTTGAGCTTGCGCAGTGTCAGCGGATGGGTGGTGCGGGTGGCCATGGTGCCGACGACCTGCGGGCTGATCAGCAGGTTGTGACTGACGATGCCATTCTCGTAGAAGCTCACCTGGCTTGCCCCGAGCATGCGCGCCACCGTCTGGCCCAGAGCCGCGAAGAGGAAGGACCGAGAGCGCTGGGTCGCCTCCCGCGCTTCGCTGCCGACCCGATGGGCCGCCACCTGGATGTGGAGCACGCGGCCGGGGAAACGACGGACGAGATACTGACCCAGCTGCTGCTGCCGGGTCGCGACCTTCTGCGAGGAACGATGGCTGACCAGCGCCACGCGGCCGGTTCGGGTCGACAGCCATTCGAGTGCGCCCGCAAAGGAGTCGAGTCCGCCGGAGAACAGGATCACCTCATCGGCAGCAAAAGCGCCCGAGGCCGGATCGAACTGCAGGAAACCTTGCTGCTGGCCTTGCTCAGGACGGGGCACGAATTTGAAGGTGACGACGTCGTCGGTCAGGAAGGTTACGGCGTCAGTGAGCGCGCTAGTCACTTCGGACCGCGACCAGAAGCCGGGATCGCGCACCGGGATGCTGAAGTCGAAGTTCCGGTGCCAGGACTCGCCCATATCGGGACGGGTCGCTCCACCCCGCACCACGCTGCTGTCGGCGGCGAAAACGGTGCCGGCGATTTCGATCAGATCCTCTAGATGCGGCGCGATCGGGCTGACGAGCGTTGCCGCAATCCGTTCCGACTGCAGCTTGAAGGTGGGGTTCGACCCATTCAAGCGGATCCGCAATGGCTTCTCCGTCGGGCCGCGGGTGACGATGGCCTCACTCATCGGCATTCCGCTTGCGCCGCAGCTCCTCGGTGATCTTCTTCATGGCGACCGCCCCGAAGGCCGCCGCCTGATGACTGTCGATCCGTCCACTCTCGTGCAGGCGCTTGCCGTACCAGCCGGGAGCGAATTCCCGGATGATGCGTGTGGCTTCATGGGTGTATTGACCGAGCGCGAGATCGAAGGCGCCGCGTGCGCCGGCGTCCGACATGCGCCGGCCCGGACCGGTCTGTGATGCCAAGGTGCGATCCAGCCAGGAGGAAAGCGTATCGGAGAGCAACCGTCCGAAGAACGCCCGGGTCAGACCTCCGATGCCCTGCGGTCGCGACAGGCGCCGGGCCTCGGTGCGCACATCTTCCGCAGTGGTGTCGAAGAGGCCGGGCAACGCACCCCCGATCTGCTCGCCCAAGGTGGCGATGAGCGCCCTTCCGGCCAGTTCTCCGAAGTCAGTGCGGGTGCGGGACGTGCGGGCAACCGCGTCAAGCCGGTCGCCAGCAGCGGCTATGATGTCCAGAAGCTCTGGGTGGCTCGCCACCTGCAGATCGAGGTCCCGCAGCGCGGCTCCGAAATCCTCGGAACGTGCTGCGAAGGGTATCATCAGTAAAAGCCGCACCGCCTCGACGAAGACTGAATTATCGACGGCCGCCGCTAGGTCCCGTTCCGCAGCGATGGCACTGGCGGCGAAAACGGTCTCGTCATCGGCGCGGTCCTCCAGAAGGCTGACCACCTCGCGCCATTTCTTCGTCTGCGGCAATACGCCGAGGTGGATATGGCCCATGTCCCCTGCGCCCTTCGGCGTTGCGCTTCTGGCCGCAGTTCACCCGTCGTCAGGCGATCTGTCAAACACAGAACACACTTCAGGAGGAGAGCGCATGGGACAGTTGGGACAGATGTGACGCTACAAAACCATTTCTCCTTCACCCGCGCGCGTGAAGGAATTAGTCCTTTCTACTGTCCAATCTGTCCCACTTGTCCTCGTGTCGCTGATTGTCGCGGTTCTGCGCGAAATAGGAATTAATGTCATAATTACAAATAGATAAGTCTCTGTTATACTTCCCGCATATCCCCCAGAGACACCGCTTGTTGCGGACCGGGGGGGGAGGCGGCATGGACGGCACGGCAGAGATCGCAATCGACTACCGCCCGATCGAGGGCCTGATCCCCTATGCCCGGAATGCCCGGACGCATTCGGATGCGCAGGTGGCGCTGATCGCCGGCTCGATCCGGGAGTATGGATTCACCAACCCGGTGCTGGTCGACGGGGAGAACGGCATTATCGCGGGCCACGGCCGGGTGATGGCGGCGCGGAAGCTTGGGCTGGCGCGGGTGCCGGTCATCGAACTGGCGCATTTGACCGAGGCCCAGAAGCGGGCCTACATCCTCGCCGACAACCGGCTGGCCGAGCAGGCGGGCTGGGACAAGGCGCTCCTCGCGCTGGAACTGGGTGATCTGCGGGACATGGCGGTGGACCTGACGAGCCTCGGGTTCGAGGCCGGCGAACTGGATGCGCTGCTGCGGTCGGGCGAGGCGGACGAGCGGGAAGACGAGATCCCGCCAGTTCCGACACATCCCGTGTCGCAGCCCGGCGAGCTTTGGCTTCTGGGCAATCACCGGCTGATCTGTGGTGATGCCACGGATGCTGGAACCGTTGCCCGCGTTCTCGCCGGTGTTCAGCCGCACCTGATGGTGACTGATCCGCCTTACGGCGTGGCGTATGACCCTGCCTGGCGCAACGAGGTCGGCGCAGCGAAGACGAAGCGCACCGGCAAGGTCCTGAACGATCACCGCGCGGACTGGCGCGAAGCCTGGGCCCTGTTCCCCGGCGACGTGGCCTATGTCTGGCACGGAGCCCTGCACGCGACCACGGTGGCCGAGAGCCTCATCGCGAGCGGCTTTGCCATCCGCAGCCAGATCATCTGGGCGAAGGAGCGCCTGGTCCTGTCCCGCGGGGACTACCACTGGCAGCACGAGCCCTGCTGGTACGCGGTCCGGGAGAAGGCCACGGGCCATTGGTCGGGGGATCGCAAGCAGACGACGCTGTGGCAGATCCCAAGTCGCGACCAGGATGCCGCCACCGTGCATGGGACGCAGAAGCCGGTCGAATGCATGCGCCGGCCGATGCTGAACAACTCCAGCCCCGGCCAGGCGGTCTACGAGCCCTTCTCTGGATCGGGGACCTCGATCATCGCGGCCGAGACCTGCGGGCGCCACTGCCACGCCGTGGAACTGGACCCGGCCTATGTCGATGTCGCCGTCGAACGCTGGCAGGCCTTCACCGGGAAGGAGGCCGTGCTGGACGGCGATGGTCGCGGCTTCGCGGCTTTGCGGGCGGATCGTCTGATTGCCGAGGTGACGGCATGAGCGGCGTGACGATGTCCCCCCGGGGGGAGGGTCAAACTCTGGACGCTTGCGGATCGGGACCGGCGGGGGGAGGAACATTCTCACGCGCGCGAATTTGCCGAGGGGGGGTCTTGGCACGATGACATCCCTCTTAGGCCAGATTCCTGCACGTCCGCACATGCCGATCCGGAAGCCGCAGTCGACAAATTCCGCAGTCGGAGGCGGCCATGAAGGGGCGTAAGCCGAAGCCCAGCCACCTGAAGCTTCTCGAGGGCAATCCGGGGCACCGACCGATCAACCAGCGGGAGCCTCGCCCCAACCCAGGCCTGCCAACCTGTCCCGCGCATCTCAACCCGTCCGCCAAGGCGGAGTGGAAACGGCTGGTGCAGGAGCTGCAGGCGGTCGGGATACTCACCCGGATCGATCGCGCGGTACTGGCAGGCTATTGCCAGTCCTGGGGGCGCTGGGTCGAGGCCGAACGCAAGATGAAGGAAACCGCGCCCTTGATCCGGACGCCTGCCGGGTATGTGCAACTCTCGCCTTGGCTCACCATCGCCAACCGGGAGCGGGAATTCATGTTGCGCTACATGGCCGAGCTCGGCCTCACGCCGTCTTCGCGCACCAGGCTGAGCGTTTCGCCGCAAGGCGCGTCGCCATGGGAGGACGATCCGGCGCTGGAGTTCCTTACATGAGCGCCGTGGAAGACACTGGCCCGACGCGACTGGGGGGCCGTCCGCTCACGACCCTGACGGATGCGCAGCGGGCCGAGGTGGAAACGCTGTCCGCGGTGCTGAATGCCGAGCAGATCGCGGACTTCCTGGGTATCGGCCGCACCACCTTCTTCGCGCTCCTGAACCGCGACGAGGACCTATCCGAACGCTATAAACGCGGGAAAGCTCGAGCCATCGGTGCCGTTGCCCAGAGCCTTGTCACCAAGGCGCGCGCCGGCAATGTCACGGCGATGATCTTCTTTCTGAAGACGCAAGGTGGCTGGCGCGAGACGCTGGAAGTCGCCACCCCGCCGGCTGCGCCGGAAAGCATGATCGATCTGACCCGGTTGAGCGACGAGACGCTGCAGGAGCTGCTGGCCGTCCTGGAGCGGGGCCAGACGGCGGAAACCATCGAACTGGAGAAGGACAGGGCAAATGACCGCTGGTCAATCAGCTAGCGCTTCGGCCTTCGAAAGCCTCACGGGCACAATCGTGGGCTTCCTGCTCTCCGTCTGGGTGCAGCGGTTCCTGTTTCCCGCGCTGGGATATGAGCTGGCCCTGATCGACAACTTCATGGTGGCGACGGTGTTCACCCTGATCTCCTTCCTGCGCGGCTATGTCATCCGGCGCACCTTCAACGCGCTCAGGGACCAGTTGCCATGAGCGGCCCACCCCGCAAACCCACCGCCTGGCGCCGCATGGAGGGCAACCGTGGCAAGAAGGCGTGGAACCGGGCCGAACCTGTGCCGCCCGAGGGTATCCCGGATTGCCCCGACCATCTGAGCGAGGAAGCCCGCACGGAGTGGCACCGGCTGGTGGAGACGCTGGTCGGCATGGGTGTGATCTCCATCGTCGACCGGGCCGTCCTGGCCGCCTACTGCCAGGCCTATGGCCGCTGGGTCGAGGCCGAGCAGAAGCTGAAGGAGACGCCGCTCCTGATCAAGACACCCTCGGGCTATGTGCAGCAATCGCCCTGGCTGACGGTGGCGAACCGGCAGATGGAACTGATGGGCCGCTACATGGCGGAGATCGGGCTGACGCCGGCGTCGCGGTCGAGGATCGTGGCCTATGCCGATGCCGCCAAGGCCGAGGACCGCGTGGACCGGATCGAGATGGTGGTCGTCTGGAAAGGCGAGGACGGTGTCATCTACGAGCAACCCATGGATGGCTCCGGCCCCAAGGTTCCCCACGATCCCGACCGGGAGCCGGTGCGGCGCAACCTCCTGAACGGTAATCTCTGACTTCCCAAGTGAAATCAACAATTTGACTACGAGACCGCGCGCTTCTGGCGTACACAACTGCGCAACGAACGTTACGCAGTTGTGTACAGGGGGGCGGGAATGGCGGCAGGGCAGCGGCTGGTGGCCTATGAGCGGGTCTCGACTGCGCGGCAGGGGGCGAGCGGGCTTGGGCTTGAAGCACAGCGCAAGGTGATCGATGACTTCGCGGCATCGCGCGGCGCGGAGGTGCTGGCGCGGTTCACCGAGGTGGAAAGCGGGCGGAAGGCGGACCGGCCGGAACTGGCCAAGGCGCTGCACCTGGCGAAGGTGACGGGGGCAACGCTGGTGATCGCCAAACTGGACCGGCTTAGTCGAAACGCGGCGTTCCTCCTCGCCCTGCGCGACAGCGGGGTGCGGTTCGTGGCCGTGGACATGCCAGAGGCTAACGACCTGACGGTTGGCATCATGGCTCTCGTTGCCCAAGCCGAACGCGAGGCGATCTCGCGGCGAACGAAGGAAGCCCTCGCCGTCACCAAAGCCCGTGGAGTGAAGCTCGGGAACCCGAACGGGGCGGCGAGCCTTCGCCGGGCCGCGAAAGGCGGGGCCGCGCTCAGGGCGGCGGTATCGGCGAATGCGGCTGCCTTTGCGGTGGATCTGGCGCCAGTGCTCGCGGATATCCGGGCTGCGGGGCACACGTCGCTGCGGGCGATTGCGGCGGAACTAACAGCACGCGGGATACAGACGAGGCGAGGTGGGCAGTGGAATGTGGGGAATGTCAGGGGGGTGCTGATCAAAGCTAAATGAACGCCGCAGGCGACCGACATGGGATTCTTGGCCTCTACGGCTCCAACGCCGCTCTTGCTACCACCCTGGCGCTGGCCGCAGCGATCAAGTGTATCGGCATCGGCTTCCAACGCGGGACGCACACCCGTTGGCAGTTGGTCGCAAACGACGACACCGGTTCACCGACCCTGACCGACATGGGGGCGAGCTTTGCCATCGCCACGGGCGGGGTGCTGACCCTGTTCATCGCCGCGCCGCCGAATGGGTCATCCGTCTGGGTGCGGGTGGTCGACGAAGTGTCCGGCGCAGTCTTCGAGCAGGAGACCACCGCCGATCTGCCCGCCACCACGCAATTCCTGTCGCCGCGGCTGTTCCTGAACAACGGCGCGACGGCGGCGGCGGTCGCTTACGATTGCTCGGGGGTGTATGTGGAGACGGACTACTGATCCCGAATCTTTCAAAACAGGCGCCAGCAAGCTTGCGGTGAAAGGACCGGCGCTCGACAAAGCGCAGGCGCTGCGCAACCGGCTGGTCAAGCCGCTTATCGTTCGTTCGGCCTATCGCAGCCCTAAGCACAATCGCGCCGTCGCCGGCGCGATCCGCTCGAATCACATGGAGGGCGCCGCTTTCGACACTGCGATGACGAACCACGACCCGACGGCGTTTGAGGCTGCGGCGCGTCGCCCTCGTGATCGCAACGAGCTTGCTCAGCGGCTGCGCGACGGTTCGTTCTGAGGACGGC
The DNA here is from genome assembly GCF_015999335.1 of Tabrizicola soli. GTDB lineage: Bacteria > Pseudomonadota > Alphaproteobacteria > Rhodobacterales > Rhodobacteraceae > Tabrizicola > Tabrizicola soli. The sequence goes on from NZ_JAEACP010000020.1 coordinate 100,360, forward strand.
AGGCTCGCGACGTGCCCGCCTGTGGTCGAGTACGGCCGGGAGTTCCTGGCGCGGGCGGCAAAGGAACAGGCCCTGCTGCCGGAGGGCTCTGCGATCGCGGAGATGTTGAGCGACTATGCTGTGATGCGAGACCGGGCGCGAGGTTGCTTTCGCTAACTTGCGGCTTCTCAATCAAATACGCATGTCGCGCATTCTCTCCGGTAACTCTTCATCGTCGTTTTCTGGCGAGCCAGAGGCTTTCCGACGAAGCAAGTCGCCGTGTATCCCTCTGCCATCTGGCTCCGTCTTCAGTGATATGCAATCACTCGGACCGCTAACTATTTCTTCTTGTGCTCGCCAAGATTGGTCAAGGCTTTACCCTTCGTGAAGTCGGCTGTTGCAACGACCTTTTCCTTCACCCTCTTGGGCTTCTTCGCCTCACGGTTCCCGCGTTGCTTGTCACCTTTGGACATTTCGGTTCCTCCTGGTTCTGAGTTTTTTCTGAAGCAGTGCTCGGTGTTTGTTTTCATTAACACCGTGGATTGGTGTCCGGGGGCTCCTGCCCGCGGGACGCCGCCGTTCACATCATTCCGCCCATGTCGGGCATTTCGCTGCCGGCACCGGCCTTCTCGGGCTT
>NZ_JAEACP010000021.1 GCF_015999335.1 Tabrizicola soli
CTCGGCCCCCACCGGGAAATCGGCGGTGATCGCATCCTCCTGATAGTCGCGCGCGCCCTGGCTTATCCCCGAGGCGACGTCATAGCGCGGCTCACGCGATCGCCATATCATGCCCGTCTCCTCCAGCACCGCAGGCCGTCCAGCCGCAGCAGCAGCGTCGCGCCGTCATGGGGCGCGGCCTGCCGGGGCCGGGTGGAGGATCGGATCGATTCGGTTCCGCCGGGGCAAGGCAAACACAGCCGCGCCCCTGGCCTGCGGCGCGGCCAGTCGAGGACGTCCATCTTCAATACTCCCTCTCCGGGCGCGGCCGGAGATCCACCCGCTTCTGCACCATTCACCTTCGTCGTTTGCAGCCTGGCGCAGGTCCGGCCACTTCCGTGCCGTTTCTGCAGCCCCTGCCCCGGGATGCTTATGCGCATCCTCGTTCCGGGCAGGTCGTTCGACGATCACCAGTCAATACCACAACGTCTTGGTTTAGAATTCCCTTAGACTTTGACCAAAAAATGATCCCAATTCGGTCATTTCACGATCTTGCCCGGTCAGAGCACACGCGCCACGACATAGCCGGCCAGATCGTCCAGCATCTGCCGCAGCGGGTGATCGGGCAGCGAGGACATGGCCTGCCGCGCCCGCTCAGCCCAGGCAAGGGCCTCGTCCCGGGCGGCCGCGATCGCGCCGTGCCGGGCCAGGATCGCCATGGCCTGCTCCAGGTCGCCCTCGCGCTGGTCGCCCTTCTCGATCGTGCGGATCCAGAAGGCACGCTCCTCGGCATCGGCCTTCGCCACCGCCTTGATCACCGGCAGGGTCAGCTTGCGCTCGCGGAAGTCATCGCCGATGTTCTTGCCGATCACCGCATCCTGCCCGCCGTAATCCAGGATATCGTCGACGATCTGGAAGGCGATCCCCAGCGCATCGCCGTAGTCGTAAAGCGCCTTGACCTGAGAATCCATCGCACCCGATATAACCGCACCCGATTCGGTCGCGGCCGAGAAAAGTGCCGCCGTCTTGCCGCGCACGACCTGCAGGTAGATCGCCTCATCCGTCGCCAGATCCTGCGCCGCCGTAAGTTGCAGCACCTCGCCTTCGGCAATCGTCGCGCTGGCATTGGCCAGGATGTCCAGCACCCGCAGGCTGCCGGTCTCGACCATGAGCTGGAAGCTGCGGGCGAAAAGATAGTCTCCCACCAGGACCGAGGATTTGTTGTCCCACAGCAGGTTGGCCGTCGGTCGTCCGCGCCGGCGCTGGCTTTCGTCCACCACGTCGTCGTGCAAGAGCGTCGCGGTATGGATGAATTCCACCGTCGCGGCCAGCTTCTGGTGGTCGCTGCCCTGATAGCCCAGAAGCCGTGCCGCAGCCAGGGTCAGCATCGGCCGCAGCCGCTTGCCCCCGGCCTCGACCAGATGGGCGGTGACCTCGGGGATGCGGGGGGCGTGCTTGCTGGCCATCCGCGCGCGGATCAGCGCATTGACCGCCGCCATATCCTCGGCCAGCCACTCTGCCAGCCGGTCATGCGGCGCCTTCACCTTTGTCTCAGCCACCCCGTCCATCCCCGCGCCTTCCGCCTTGCCCCCGGCCGGAAGGCGGGGTTAACTCCATGCCATGAAGGAAATTCTGCGGACGACGGACCCCACGCTGATCGCCTTCGCCACGCATCTTCTTGGTGGCGAGGGTATAGCCACCTTTCCGCTCGACGTCCACATGAGCGTCCTTGACGGCAGCATGGGCATCCTGCCGCAGCGCCTCATGGTGGCCGAGCGCGACCATTTCCGCGCCGCGGCCATCCTGCGCGACAACGACATCCCGACCAGTTGATGTTTGCCGAGGACCAGCTTTCCGATGACAAGTTCCTCTGCGGCCGGTTGCGCCTGTTGCAACCGCTGAAAGGCTATCGCGCCGCGACCGATCCCGTGCTGCTGGCCGCGGCCTGCCCGGCGGAACCGGGGGAGAGCGTCCTTGACCTTGGCTGCGGGGCCGGGGCGGCGGCGCTCTGCCTTGGCTGGCGGGTGCCCGGCCTTGCCCTCGCGGGGCTGGAGTTGCAGCCGGATTACGCCGAACTTGCCCGCCGCAATGCCGGTCGCAACGGCCTGGCGCTTGCGGTCCATGAGGGCGACCTGGCCCGGATGCCGGCTGCGCTGCGCCGCGACTTCGACCATGTGATCGCCAACCCGCCCTATTACCCGCCCGGAGGCAGCCCCTCGCCCCGGCAGGACCGCGCCCGGGCGATGCGGGTGGAAACGCCGCTGGCCGACTGGGTCGCCGCCGCCACCCGTCGCCTGCGTCCCGGCGGCTGGCTGACGCTGATCTGCGGCGCCGATGGCCTGCCCGAGGTCCTGGCCGCGATGGCCCCCAAGCTCGGCTCGGCCTCGGTCCTGCCGCTTGCCGCGCGGCAGGGGCGTCCGGCGCTGCGTATCCTTCTGCGCGCGCGCAAGGGCGGCCGGGCCGCCTTCCGCCTGCTCGCGCCGCTGGTCGTCCACGCCGGACCGGCCCATGACGGCGACCGCGAGAGCTATACCGCCGAGGCCAACGCCGTCCTGCGGGAAGGCGCCGATCTTGCTGCGTATTTTCGCTGAACCCGCTGCATCAAGCTGTCACAGGCCTGTAACAGGTGATGACACGACTCGCGTTTCGTGGTGCACTTGTCCCGTGGGTAGCTTTACAGGAGGACGACCATGACGATCGCATCGCATCTGGTGGAACTGCGCAAGAAGCACGAAACCCTCTCGGCCGAAGTCGAGCAGGCCCAGCGCAGCCCCAGTACGGATGCCCTGAAGATCGCCGAACTGAAGAAGCAGAAGCTGCGCCTGAAGGAGGAGATCGAGCGGCTCAGCACCTGACCCTGGCGCTGGCCCGTGCCGCCAGCGCCGCACCGGCCGTAATCAGCACGGCCGCAAGCGCGATGGTCCAGGTCGGCCGGGCAATCCCGGCCGCCACCAGGGCCAGCGTCGACAGCAGCGGTGCTGCATAAGAGGCGACGCCCAGAAGCTGGATGTCGCCTTTCTTCATCCCGATATCCCAGGTGAAGAAAGCCGCGCCGACGGGCCCCAGCCCCAGCGCCAGCACTGCCGCCCAGCCCAGGCTGTCCTCTGGCCAGAGCGTCTCCTCCAGCGCCAGATGCGCCGCGACCGACAGCGCCGCCGTTGCCAGGCAGAAGACCGTCACGCTTTCCGTCGGCACGTCGCCCAGCCGTCGCGACAGCACGGAATAGCCCGCCCAGACCAGCGCACAAAGGAACGCCAGCGTCAGCCCGGCGGTCGAGCTTGCCGCGCCTTCGCGCCCCAGCACGATCACCGCCGCGCCGGCAAAGGCGATCAGCGCGCCGATCACATGCGCGGCCCGCAACCGCTCGCCCGGCAGAAGGCCCGAGAACAGCACGATGAACAGCGGCCAGAGATAGGCGATCAGCCCGGTTTCGGCGCTGGGCGACAGGCGGAAGGCGGTGAAATACAGGAAGTGATAGCCGAAAAGCCCCACCGTGCCAAAGGCATAGACCTTCCACCCCACGCCCCGCAGCACCCCGAACCCCTGCCGCAGCGTCCAGATCAGGCCGATGCTTCCCCCGATGCCGAAGCAGAGCGCGTTCAGCAGGAAGGGCGGCACCGGCGCGCTGCCGATGGTGAACAGCGCCAGCAGCGACCACATCAGCACCGCCGAGAAGCCGATCCCCGTTGCCCGTCCCTTGCCCATTCCAGCCTCCCGCTCCGGTCCGCCCCGCATAGCCGCCCCGGCGCACAAGGAAAAGGGCCGCCCCGCAGGACGGCCCGATGCTCGTCGATGACTTCGTCACTCCTCGCCGACGAGGAGACGAAGTCGAACGAGGAGGGGTCAGACGACGAACTGCCCGCCGTTCGCGCTGATGGTCGAGCCGGTGATGAACCCGGCGTCCTCGCTGGCCAGGAAGACCACGATCCGCGCGATCTCCTCGGGCTCGCCCAGCCGGCCCACGGGGATCAGCGGGATGATCCGCTCGTTCAGCACCTTCTCGTCGATCGCCTTGACCATTTCGGTCGCGATATAGCCCGGGCAGATCGCGTTGACCGTGATCCCGGCCCGCGCCCCTTCCTGCGCCAGCGCCTTGGTGAAGCCCAGGTCCCCGGCCTTGGCCGCCGAATAGTTCGCCTGCCCCGCCTGGCCCTTCTGCCCGTTGATCGAGCTGATGCTGATCACCCGCCCGAACTTGCGGTCGCGCATCCCGGACCACAGCGGATGCGTCATGTTGAACAGGCCCGAGAGGTTGGTGTCGATCACTTCCTTCCACTGGGTGGGGGTCATCTTGTGGAACATCGCGTCGCGGGTGATCCCGGCGTTGTTCACGAGGATGTCGACCGGGCCTAGATCGGCCTCGACCTTGGCGATGCCTTCCTTGCAGGCCTCATACTCCGCGACCGACCATTTGTAGGTCGGGATGCCGGTCTCCCTGGTGAAGGCCGCGGCCGCCTCGTCGTTGCCGGCATAGTTCGCCGCGACCTTGTAGCCCGCCGCCTTCAACGCGACCGAGATCGCCGCGCCAATGCCGCGCGAACCGCCCGTGACCAATGCAACCCGTGACATCGTGATTCTCCTCCTGCAGGTAAGTCAGCCTATCCCATTGAAATCCTGTTACCGAAATGAAATCGGGCGCGCAACATTATTGCGCGCCCGATTTCATTTCGCGGAGTATCGCTGCGGCGCAGCAACAGTTGTGGCTCAGGCGCGTTCCAGGCACATGGCAACGCCCATGCCGCCGCCGATGCATAGCGTGGCCAGGCCCTTCTTCGCGCCCGACCGGCCCATCTCGAACAGAAGCGTGTTCAGGATCCGCGCGCCCGAGGCGCCGATCGGGTGGCCGATGGCGATGGCGCCGCCGTTCACGTTCACGATCGACGGATCCCAGCCCATGTCCTTGTTCACCGCGCAGGCCTGGGCGGCGAAGGCCTCGTTCGCCTCGACCAGATCGAGGTCGCCGACCTTCCAGCCCGCCTTCCCCAGCGCCTTGCGGCTGGCGTGGATCGGCCCGACGCCCATGATCGAGGGGTCGAGCCCGGCAGTCGCATAGGAGGCGATCCGCGCCAGCGGCGTCAGCCCGCGCTTCACCGCCTCTTCCGCCGTCATCAGCACCACCGCCGCCGCTCCGTCGTTGATGCCCGACGCGTTCGCAGCCGTGACCGAGCCGTCTTTCACGAAGGCCGGACGCAGCTTCTGCATCGCCTCCATCGTCGCGCCGTGGCGGATGTATTCGTCGGCATCCACCACCGTGTCGCCCTTGCGGGTCTTGATGGTGAAGGGGATGATCTCGTCCTTGAACTTGCCGGCCTTCTGCGCGGCCTCGGCCTTGTTCTGGCTGGCCAGCGCGAATTCGTCCTGCATGTCGCGGGAAATCTGCCACTGGTTCGCGACGTTCTCGGCGGTCTGGCCCATGTGATAGCCGTTGAACGCGTCCCAGAGCCCGTCCTTGATCATCGAGTCGATGAAGTTCAGGTCGCCCATCTTCTGCCCCGCGCGCAGATGCGCGACATGGGGGCTGAGAGACATCGATTCCTGCCCGCCCGCGACCACGATCCGCGCATCGCCCAGCTGCACATGCTGCGCCCCCAGCGCGACCGCCCGCAGGCCCGAGCCGCAGACCTGGTTCAGCGACCAGGCGCTCGCCTCCTTCGGCAGGCCCGCCTTGATATGCGCCTGCCGCGCCGGGTTCTGGCCCTGGCCGGCGGTCAGCACCTGGCCCAGGATCGTCTCCTCGACCTCGGCCTTGTCGATCCCGGCGCGGGCGACGACCGCCTCGATCACCGCCGCGCCCAGGTCATGGGCCGCAGTGTTCGCGAACGAGCCGTTGAAACTGCCTACGGCGGTGCGGCCGGCGGCGACGATTACGACATTGGTCATTCCAGATCCTCTCTCTAGCGCCCGGCGACCCGAGAGGGCTTTCGCCGCGTCACCCATGGCCTAAGCGGAACCGGCCGCAAGCGCAAGAATGTTGGCGCAACCAGCGCGAAACCCGTCATCCGCCCGGCGGCCCCAGGTTCGGCCGCCCGTTCCGGAAGGCGCGGAAGTCCGGCGTTACCGAGGGCGCGCCGAAGAGATAGCCCTGCATGCAGCCCGCCCCCGCCTCGCGCAGCCACGTCGCCTCGGCCTCGGTCTCGACCGCCTCGGCCACGACATACATCCCCATCTCCCGCGCAAGCGCCAGCGCGGCCCGCACGATGGCCTGGCTTGGTTCCAGCCGGTCGATGTGGCGCACCAGATTGCCCTCGATCTTCGCGATCTCGAAGCGCAACTCGTGCAGGATCTGCAGCGAGATCAGGCTGGCGCCGAAATCGTCCAGCGCAAAGACGATTCCGTGGTTGCGCATCTCCGCCATGAAGGGGCGCAGCACATCGGGCACCTGCATCGCCGAGGGGGCGCTGATCTCGAGGATCAGGTTGTAGCCCAGCTTCGGGCTGTCGCGCAGCGCCTTGCGCAGAATCGATCCCCAGCGCTGATAGCCGACCGAACGCGCCGACATGTTGATCGAGACCCGGATCTGCGGATTGCGCTGCAGGCACATCAGCCCCATCTGCAGCGCTGCGCAGTCGATCTCGCGGCCCAGTTCGGTCTGCTCCACCGCGCCCATGAAGTCCCGTGCCGGAATGACCTGGTCGCGCAGGTTCAGAAGCCGGATGAATCCCTCGAAGAAGCCGATCACCGACGGGTCCGAGGCATAGACCACCGGCTGCCAGGCCAGCCGCATCCGCCGGTCCCGCAATGCCCCCGCCACGGTCTTCAGCGTCTCGCGGTCGGCCGCGGCGATCGCGGCGGCTAGCGGATTGGCAAGCGTCGGGTCGCGGTCGAACTTCGACACTTTCGCGTCCATCATGAAACTCATGCGCAGCCCCCGGGTGCAGTCCGATCCTGATCGACAGCCTGCCTCCGCTTCGGTAAACCCCTCGCTAACGTCCCAGGGTCAGCCGATGGAAAATACCGACAATTCGATGCGTTGCCCCTGGTGCGGCACCGATCCGCTCTACATCGCCTACCACGACTGTGAATGGGGCCGGCCCGAGCGAGACCCCTACCGTCTGTTCGAACTCCTCTGTCTCGAAAGCTTCCAGGCCGGGCTTTCCTGGATCACCGTCCTGCGCAAGCGCGAGGCCTTCCGCGCCGCCTTGCACGGCTTCCGCCCCGAGATTCTCGCCACCTGGGGCGAGGCCGAGGTCACCCGCCTGTTGCAAGATCCCGGCATCATCCGCCATCGCGGCAAGATCGAGGCCACGCTCCGCGCCGCCCGCGCCTTCCTGCAGATCGAGGCGGCCGAAGGTTTCTCTCCCTTCCTCTGGTCCTTCGTCGGCGGCGCCCCCCTCGTCAACCATCCCGCCAGCATGGCGCAGGTCCCCGCAAGCACCCCGCAATCCGAGGCGATGTCGAAGGCGCTGAAGGCCCGGGGCTTCTCCTTCGTCGGCCCCACGATCACCTATGCCTTCATGCAGGCGGCGGGCCTGGTGAACGACCATCTGGCCGGCTGCCCCTCCCGCTAGACCCCTTGGACTTTCCGCGCCAAGGGCTCATATATCCGGCAGACAAACCGCAAGGGGGCCAGCATGCTGGGCATGGGCGACAAACCGCAAGCCGACGCGAACCTGATCAAGGACGCAACCGAAGCCAGCTTCATGGCCGACGTGATCGAGGCCAGCCGCGAGGTTCCGGTCATCGTCGACTTCTGGGCCACCTGGTGCGGCCCCTGCAAGACCCTCGGCCCGATGCTCGAAGCCGCCGTGACCGCCGCCAGGGGCAAGGTGCGCATGGTCAAGGTCGATGTCGACCAGAACCAGCGCATCGCCGCCCAGCTGCGCATCCAGTCCATCCCCACCGTCTACGCCTTCTGGCAGGGCCAGCCGGTCGACGGCTTCCAGGGCGCGGTGCCGGCTTCCGAACTCAAGGCCTTCATCGAGCGCGTCTCGGCCCTTGCCGGGGACGGCGGCCTGGCTGAGGCGATCCAGGCGGCCGAGGACATGCTGACCGAAGGCGCCGCCGCCGACGCGGCCGAGACCTTCGCCGCCATCCTGGGCGAAGAGGCCGAGAACGCCGCCGCCTATGGCGGGCTTGTCCGCGCCCATATCGCCCTTGGCGATCTCGACCAGGCCGAGGCGCTGATCGCAGCCGCCCCGGCCCCGGTGGCGAAGTCCAAGGAGCTGGACGCCGCCCGTGCCCAGCTTGAACTGGCCCGGCAGGCCGCCAATGCCGGCCCCGAGGCCGAGCTTCGCGCCGCCGTCGAGGCGAACCCGGACGACCACCGGGCCCGTTTCGACCTTGCCGCCGCGCTGCTTGCGGCCGGGAACCAGAAGGAAGCCGTGGACGAATTGCTGGAGCTGTTCCGCCGCGACCGCGAATGGAACGACGGCGCGGCAAAGACCCAGCTCTTCACCATCTTCGAGGCGCTCAAGCCGCAGGATCCGATCGTCCTTGCCGGCCGCCGCCGTCTCTCGTCGATGATATTTGCCTGAGGCGGGCAGCGGGCTATGTCGCTGCCCATGTTCAGCGCCTCAGACCTGCCGGACGTGATTCCGGTCTTCCCCCTGCCCGGAGCCCTCATGCTGCCCAGGGCTCGCCTGCCACTGCACATCTTCGAGCCGCGCTATCTTGCGATGATCGAGGATTGCCTGAAGACCCCGCACCGGCTGATCGGCATGATCCAGCCGCGCGAGACCCCGGCCTCGGAAAAGCGTGAGGGCGAGACGCGTCTGCAGGCCATCGGCTGCGCCGGACGTATCACCGGCTTTTCCGAAACCGAGGACGGGCGCTACATGATCACCCTCTCCGGCATCTCCCGCTTCCGCGTGAAGGAGGAGGTGCAGGGCTTCACTCCCTACCGCCGCTGCCTGGTGGACTGGACCCCCTTCACCCGCGACCTCGGCCCCACCGAGGAGGACCCCGGCTTCCGCCGAGGCGAGTTCATGGCGCTTCTCGGCCGCTATTTCGTCAAGATGAACCTTTCGACCGACTGGGACAGCCTGAAGGAGGCCGAGATCGAGCTTCTGATCAACTCGCTTTCCATGCTCTGCCCCTTCTCGCCCGAGGACAAGCAGGCCCTGCTTGAAGCCCCGACCCTCGATACAAGGCGCGAGACCATCGTGACCCTGATCGAATTCGCCCTGCGCGGCGGCTCGGATGAGGAGATCCTGCAATGACCGAGCCCGCCGACCGCCGGATGCTCGAGGCGCTGGTCTGCCCGGTGACCCATGCGATCCTGACCTATGACGCCGAGAAGCAGGAGCTGATCTCCAAGGCCGCCCACCTCGCCTTCCCGATCCGCGACGGCATCCCCGTGATGCTCCTCAGCGAAGCCCGCGAGATCGAATAAGCCAAGCCCCCCGTAGGTCGGGGCCTGCCCCGACACTCACAACAACCCTAATGATTCCCTAACGCTCACAGCCAAGCCCTTGAAATCCCGGCATCCCTTCGGCTGCCCGCGCGTGGACAACCGCTCAGATCGGCTTGCCCGCCAGAAGTTTCGGCAACTCCCCCGTCAGCCCCGCCGCCTGCCGGATGAACCCCCGGCGCAGCCCCGGCAGGGCCGAGACGAGACCCATCCCCAGGTCGCGACCCAGCCGCAGGACCGGATTGTCGCTGGAAAAGATCCGGTTGACCGCATCCATCCCCAGCGCCAGCGCCGTCGCATCGAACCGCCGCCATCGCTGGTATTCCTCCAGCGCCACCGGAGAGCCCACATCCTCCCCCCGCCGCCTTGCCAGGATCAGCACCTCGGCCAGCGCCGCCACGTCGCGCAGCCCCAGGTTCAGCCCCTGCCCCGCGATCGGATGCACTCCATGCGCCGCATCCCCCACCAGCGCGACCCGGTCGGACACGAACCGCTCGGCCAGCGACAGCGAGAGCGGGTAGGTGAACCGTGTCCCGGCCAGGCTGATCTCACCCAGGAAATCCCCGAACCGGGGCCGCAGGGCCGACAGATACTCCGCATCCGGCAGGGCCTGGATCGCCTGCGCGACCTCGTCGGTCTCGCTCCAGACGATGCTGGAGTGGTGCCCGCCCTTCAGCGGCAGGATCGCCAGCGGACCCGAGGGCATGAAGAACTGCTGCGCGACCCCTTGGTGGTCCTTTTCATGCCGGATCGCCGTGACCAGCGCGGTCTGGCCGTAGCCCCAGCCGATCCGCCTGATCCCCGCCCGCGCCGCCACGCCCGAGCCGCGCCCGTCGCAGCCGACCAGAAGCCCCGCCACCAGCCTGCGCCCCGAGGCCAGCGTCACCGCCACGCCCGAGGCCGAGACCTCCTGCCCCACCACAGTCTCGCCCGAAAGCAGCGTGATCCCCGGCGTCTCGCGCATCGCCTCCAGGAAGGCGGCATAGAGAAAGCGGTCCTCGAGCATGTAGCCCATCGGGCCTTCCTCGATCTCGGCCGCGTCGAACTCCAGGAAGAACGGCGCCGCGCCTTCGCCTGCCCGGCCATCGCTCGCCTTGATCTGCAGGATCGGCTGCGCCTGCCCGGCCACGCGGCCCCAGATCCCGATCGCCTTCAGCAGCCGCACCGAGGCGATGGCCAGCGCATAGGCCCGCCCGTCGAACCCCGCCTCGGCCCGGTCCGGCGCCGGGCGCGCGTCGACGACCGTGACGCGGTAGCCCCCCTGAGCCAGCGCCAAGGCAAGGGCAGGGCCGTTCAGCCCCCCGCCCGCGATCAGGATGTCGGTGTCCCGGTTCATGCCCCCTACATATCCCGCACGGCCCGATTGTCCATGCGTCTGCAAGCCGCTACCGTCGCCCAAAACGAGGAGAGCCATGACCGGAACCTGGGCGAACATGACCGCATCCGACCTGGGACGCGAGATCGACGAGGGCCGGATCCATCCGGTCGAACTGACCGAGGCCATGCTGGAGGCAATCGAGCGCCACCCGCTGTCCTCGCGCATCTACGCCCGCAGCACCCCCGCCCGTGCGCGGGGGGAGGCGATGGCCGCCGCGACAAGGGCTAAGACGGGGATGCGCCGGGGGCTTCTCGATGGGGTGCCGGTCAGCTGGAAGGACCTCTTTGACACCGCCGGAGTGGCGACCGAGGCCGGATCGGCCCTGCTGAAGCATCGCACCCCCGCCCGCGATGCGGTGGTGCTGGAAACCGCGACGCTGCAAGGCCTCGTCTGCCTTGGCAAGACGCATATGTCGGAGCTGGCTTTCTCGGGCCTGGGCCTGAACCCGGTGACGGGGACGCCGCCCTGCCTGAATGACGAGCGCGCGGTGCCGGGGGGCTCGTCCTCGGGCGCGGCGGCCTCGGTCGCCTTCGGGCTGGCTCCGGCGGCGATCGGCTCGGACACCGGGGGATCGGTGCGGATTCCGGCGGCCTGGAACGACCTGGTGGGGTTGAAGACGACGCATGGCAGCCTGCCGATGGGGGGCACGGTGCCACTGTGCGAAAGCTTTGACACCATCGGCCCCATGGCCCGCTCGGTCGAGGATTGCGCCCAACTTCTTGCCGTGCTGAACGGCACCCGCCCGGCCGACCTGAGCGGCGCGAGCCTTTCCGGCGCACGGCTGGCGGTGCTGGAGACGGTGGCGCTGGACGATCTGCGCGACCGGCCGGGCAAGGGCTTCGAGGATGCGGTTGCCCGCCTTGCGCGCGCAGGTGCCAGCATCACCCGCATCCAGGCGCCGGAAGCGGCCGAGGCCCTGTCCCTTGCCGCGGTCCTGTTCACCGCCGAAGCCTATGGCATCTGGCGCGAAACGATCGAGGCCGCGCCGGAGAAGATGTTCCCCCGCATCTTGGAGCGGTTCCGCTCGGGCGCCACGGTCCCGGCCACCGACTTCGTGGCCGGATGGCGGCGACTGACCCGGATCCGCGAGACCTGGACCGCGCGGACGGCCGCGTTTGACGCGGTGCTTCTGCCCACCTCGCCGATCCTGCCGCCCGAGGTGGACCGGCTGATGACCGACGACGCCTATTATGTGACCGAGAACCTGCTGGCCCTGCGCAATACCCGGATCGGCAATCTGATGGGGGCCTGCGCCCTGACCCTGCCGACCTCGCAGCCGTCCTGCGGGATCACCCTGATGGCCGGGCCGGGACAGGAAGCGCGGCTTCTGCGGCTGGGATCGGCGGCCGAACGGGCGTTGCGGTAAGGTGGGCGAATCGCCCACCTTGCCCATCCCTGCCGAAAAGCCACAACCTTCGCGCCAAGCCCCTAACCGGGCTGGTTTTTCTGGACCTCCTCCGCGCGGCCCGCTATCCTTGAGGCAAATGGGGCGGACAGACCCCTGACTTGAGGCAGCAATGGCTTTTCCTGAGCGGTTTTCGAACCTGCCGGATTATGCGTTTCCGCGTCTGCGGAAACTTCTGGACGCGCACGCCCCCGGCGGCGAACCCATCGCCATGACCATCGGCGAGCCGCGCCATGCCATGCCGGGTTTCGTCGGGCCGATCCTGGCCGCGAATCTCTCCGGCTTCGGGGTCTACCCGCCGAACGACGGCACGCCCGAGCTTCTGGCCGCCATTTCCGCCTGGATCGACCGCCGCTATGGCGTCACCGTTCCGGACGACCGTCTCATGGTGCTGAACGGCACGCGCGAAGGACTGTTCAACGCCTGCATCGCCCTTTGCCCCGAGACCAAGGGCGGCAAGCGTCCCGTCGTATTGATGCCGAACCCGTTCTACCAGGTCTATGCCGTGGCGGCGCTGGCCGTGGGGGCGGAGCCCGTCTATGTCCCGGCCACGGCGGCCACCGGCTTTCTGCCCGATTACGGCAGCCTGCCGCCGGAGGTGCTGGACCGGGTGGCCTTGGCCTATATCTGCTCGCCCGCCAATCCGCAGGGCGCGGTCGCCCCGGCCGAATATCTGGCCGATCTGCTGGCCCTGGCCGAGAAGCATGATTTCGCGGTGCTGGCCGACGAGTGCTATTCCGAGATCTGGCGCAAGTCTCCGCCGCCCGGCCTGTTGCAGGTGGCAAAGGCGCAGGGGGCCGATCCCGAGCGCGTGGCGGTGTTCCATTCGCTGTCCAAGCGGTCGAACCTGCCGGGCCTGCGCTCGGGCTTCGTGGCCGCGGGACCCGAGAGCATGAAGCGCATCCGCCAGCTGCGATCCTTTGCCGGGGCGCCGCTGCCCCTGCCGCTGCAGCGCGTGGCCGAGGCGGCCTGGGCCGACGAGGGCCATGTCACCGCCAGCCGGGCGCTTTATCAGGCCAAATTCGCCGATGCCGACCGGATCTTCGCAGGCGTGCAGGGCTACAAGGCCTCGGACGGCGGCTTCTTCCTCTGGCTGCCGGTCGACGATGGCGAGGCGGCGGCGCTGAAACTCTGGCGCGAGACGGGGGTTCGGGTCCTGCCCGGCGCCTATCTCTCGCGCGATGCCGGGGGCCAGAACCCCGGCGCGGGCTACATCCGCGTGGCGCTGGTCGCCACGCCAGAAGAAACGCAGCGCGGGCTGATCCTGCTTCGCGACTGCATCTATGGGTGAGGGACCAATGGCATCCTTTCAGGCACGGCAGCGCGATCCGCTTCTGGACCAGGGCACGCAGGCGATGCTGGAGCGCCGCGGGCGCGAGCTCATGGGGCTGGGGCTGATCCTGGTCGCGCTGGGCTTTACCCTGATCCTGGGCAGCTACTCGGCCGAGGATCCGGGCTGGATGGTCGCCACCGACGAGCCGGCGCAGAACCTGCTGGGCCGGTTCGGGGCGGCCGTCGCCTCGACCCTGACCATCCTGATCGGCAAGGGCGCCTGGGCGATTCCCGTGATCTTCGCGGTCTGGGGCGGCCGGTTCATGCTGCATCGGGGCGGCGAGCGCGCGCTCGGCCGGGTGGTCTTTGCCGTGGTCGCCGTGGCCTTCGCCGCCGTCCATTGCGCCACGCTGGTGCCGGGGGATACCTGGACCCATACCTTCGGCCTGGGCGGCCTGTTCGGCGATACGGTGCTCGGCTCGCTGATCGGGGTCATGCCGGGCAGCGCGGGCTTCGGGCTGAAGCTCTTGTCGCTGCTGACCTTCGGCGGTCTTGTCGCCTTCATGCTGTATGTCACCGGCTTTGACCGGGCCGAGCTGCAGGCGATCGGGCGCTTCCTCCTCCTCGGCTCGATCCTGGGATATAACGCGGCGGCAACGGCCCTTGGCACGGGCGCGCGCGGCGCGTTGAGCGGAGCGGTGGCGCTGCAGGACCGCGCTCGCAACCGGGCTGTGCCGCTCTCGGCCCGCGAGGCTGGCCTGCGCCAGTCCACGCCGCCGGTCATGGCACCGGAACCGCTGCGCGCCAGTCAGGCGCGGGCGATGCCGGGAACGCTGCGCGCCGATCCGCGCCAGCCCGAGCCTGCGCCCGCGCCGCAGCCGAAACTGGGCCTGCTGGCCCGCCTGCGCCGCAATGCGGTCCCCGAGCCCGAGCCGGAGCTGATCGAGCCCGAGACCCCTTCGTGGAACCAGGCCATGCCGAGCGAGGATCGGATCAGGGCGCGGATTTCCGACGTGATCCGCACCCGTGTCCAGCGCAGCCCGGATTTTCCGACCACCCCGCCGCCGCTGCCGCCCGCCGCAAGGGTCGAGCCGCCGGTGATGCGGCCCAAGGGGCCTGCGCCGCTGATCGCCGATACCCGCCCGCTGCCGCGCATTGCCCCGCTGGTCTCCGCGCCGTCGTTCCCGGCCGAGATCGAGGCGGAGGACGAGGACCTTTCCGTCAACATGTTCTCGCAGGAAGACGCAGGCTGGGACGATGGGCCCGAGGCGCTGGACGACGATCTGGACGATCTGGATGCCTTCGATGACACGCCCTCGGCCCGGCCGATGGCTTTCGCATCCGACCGCAAGGCAGTGGTGCAGCATGCGGTGAAGAAGCCCGCTCCCTCGCGGCAGGCGATGGCGGAAAGCCAGCCCGCGCTGCGCTTTGACGAAAAGGCCCAGGCCTACGAGCTTCCGCCGCTGTCGCTGCTGGCGTCGCCGGTCGGCATCGCGCGCAACCAGCTGTCGGACGAGGCACTGGAGGAAAACGCCCGGATGCTGGAATCGGTGCTGGACGATTACGGCGTCAAGGGCGAGATCACCGCCGTCCGCCCCGGCCCGGTTGTCACCATGTACGAACTGGAACCGGCGCCGGGCCTGAAGGCCAGCCGGGTGATCGGGCTGGCCGACGACATCGCCCGCAGCATGTCGGCGCTGTCGGCGCGGGTTTCCACCGTGCCGGGGCGTTCCGTGATCGGGATCGAGCTGCCGAACGCCCACCGCGAGAAGGTGGTGCTGCGCGAGATCCTCGCCGCCCGCGACTTCGGCGACAGCCACCTGCGGCTGCCGCTTGCGCTCGGCAAGGATATCGGCGGCGAGCCGGTGGTGGCGAACCTGGCCAAGATGCCCCACCTGCTGATCGCGGGGACCACGGGGTCGGGGAAATCGGTCGCGATCAACACGATGATCCTGAGCCTCCTCTACAAGCTGACGCCCGAGGAATGCCGGCTGATCATGATCGACCCGAAGATGCTGGAACTGTCGGTCTACGACGGCATCCCGCACCTGCTGTCGCCCGTCGTCACCGACCCGAAGAAGGCGGTCGTCGCCCTGAAATGGGTCGTGGGCGAGATGGAGGAGCGTTACCGCAAGATGTCCAAGATGGGCGTGCGGAACATCGAGGGCTACAACGGCCGGGTGCGCGAGGCGCTGTCGAAGAACGAGATGTTCAAGCGCACGATCCAGACCGGCTTCGACGAGGAGACCGGCGATCCGGTCTTCGAGACCGAAGAATTCGCGCCGCAGCCCTTCCCCTATATCGTCGTCATCGTCGACGAGATGGCCGACCTGATGATGGTGGCAGGGAAAGAGATCGAGGCCTGCATCCAGCGCCTTGCCCAGATGGCGCGGGCCTCGGGCATCCACCTGATCATGGCCACCCAGCGGCCTTCGGTGGACGTGATCACCGGCACGATCAAGGCCAACTTCCCGACGCGGATCTCCTTCCAGGTCACGTCGAAGATCGACTCGCGGACGATCCTTGGAGAGCAGGGGGCCGAGCAATTGCTGGGCGCGGGCGACATGCTCTACATGGGCAACGGTGCGAAGATCACCCGTATCCACGGGCCCTTCGTGTCGGACGAGGAAGTGGAGGAGATCGTCAACCACCTGAAGAGCTTCGGCCCGCCGGTCTACATGTCGGGCGTGGTCGAAAGCGTGGATGACGAGCGCGACAACGAGATCGACATGGTGCTGGGTCTCAACTCGGAAGGCGACGACACGCTTTACGACCAGGCCGTCGCCATCGTGGCCAAGGACCGCAAGTGCTCGACCTCCTACATCCAGCGCAAGCTGGGGATCGGCTACAACAAGGCCGCCCGGTTGGTCGAGCAGATGGAGGAGGAAGGCGTCGTCACCCGCGCCAACCATGTCGGCAAGCGCGAGATCCTGGTCGAGGAGCGCTAGTCGCTGCGGCTTCCGGCCGGGGGCGGCACATCCGGGCTGCCCTTGGCCCGGTCGCGGACCAGGGCGGTGCGGCCGAGCAGCATCATGGTGACGGGCGTGGTGATCAGGAGGAAGACGCCGATCACCACCTCATGCACCATGGCGCGGTCCTGCAGCCAGGACCAGGAGAGAAGCGAGGCGATCAGGATCGCCGCCGCGCCCCAGCTGGTGCCCAGCGTCGGGGCATGGATGCGGTCGTAGAAGCTGCGCAGCCGGACGAGGCCGACGGTGCCCAGCAGCGTCAGCGTGCTGCCGAGGACCAGGAACAGCGCCACCGGCACCGCAAGCCAGAGCGGAAGCGGATCCAGCCCGGTCATTCGATCACCTCGCCGCGCATCAGGAACTTGGCCAGCGCCACATTGGACACGAAGCTGGTCACCGCGATCACCAGCGCGGCCTCGAACAGGAAGATCGAGCCAAGCCGCAGGCCTGTGGTCACGAACAGCAGCATGACCGAGACATAAAGCGCGTCCAGCGCCAGAACCCGGTCCTGCGCGCGCGGGCCGATCAGGATGCGCACGGCGGCGAGGCAGGCGGCCAGCGCCAGGGCCAACTGGGCAAAGGTCAGCGCGGCAAGAAGCAGGGTGGCGGTGGTCATGCGAATGCCTCCAGCAGCAGGGCCTCATATCGGGTGCGGATCAGGTGCCGCCAGTCCTCGGGGTCCTTCAGGTCGAACACATGCAGCAGAAGAACGCCGCTGGCCCGGTCATGCTCCAGCCAGGCGGTGCCGGGGGTTCCGGTGATGATCATCGCCAGCAGCGCCAGCCCTGTCGGGTCCTGCAGCCGCAGCGGGATCTCGACGAAGCCGGATTTGCGATGCCGGCGGCTGGAGACGATCAGCACCGCCACGGCCGCGTTGGAGCGGACGATGTCCAGCGCCACCACGCCTGCCAACCGGACCAGCGCCGTGACCGAGCGCAGGCGGGTCGGCCCGGTCTCCAGCCGCGCATAGACCAGCCCCGCGCCGACGCCGACGGCGGTGCCAAGGACCAGATGGCCCAGCGAGGCCCGGGTGAGGACCAGCCACATCAGGATCAGGGCCAGGGTCAGCAGGGGATGCGGCAGGATGCGGCTCATGGGCTGCTCTCCCTCCCGTCGGCCGCACGCGGGGCGCCCAGGACGCCCTCGGCATATATCGTGGGCGAGATGATCGCCCGCGCAGTCTGCTGCATGTAGCGCATCGTGACCTCGGCCTTGAGGGTCAGGACGAACAGCAGGGACACCAGCACCAGGACCGGCGCGATTTCCAGCGCCAGCACCCGCGGCGGCTCGGATTCCGTGGCCCAGAAGGTCTGGATGCCGATGCGGACGAGGCCGATCAGCGTAGCCAGGCCGGAGAGGATCACCAGCGCGACGAAGGCCCAGCCCAGGGCAGGGACCGGCAGTTCGGCCGCGAGGATCCCGCGCAGCATCCCCAGCTTGCCGATGAAGCCCGACAGCGGCGGCAGGCCGGTCAGGGCCAGGACGCAGACGCCGAACGACAGGCCCAGAACCGCCAGCGTTCCGGGCACGGCCAGGCCGACCTCGGGCTGTTCCTCGCGCTCGTCCAGGCCATAGGCGTCGGCGGTCAGCGCCAGAAGGGCGGCGATCCCGCCCTCCTCGCGGCTCATCGGTTCGATCAGCAGGAACAGCGCCGCCGTCGCCAGGGTGGAACTGAGCAGATAGAACAGCGCCCCCGCCAGGATGCCGGTCCCCGCCCCCTCCAGCACGAAACCGGCCGAGGCGAGCACCGTGCCCGAGGACACCAGCACCAGATGCGCGGCCATCCGCCCCAGGCTTTGCGAGGCGAGGACACCGAGGAAGCCATAGGCCACCGTGGCCAGGCCCCCGGTGATCAGCACCAGCGCGCCATAGCCCGTCGACACCCCCGCCGCCGCGCCGAAGACCAGGAAGGAGAGGCGGATCAGCACATAGACGCCGACCTTGGTCATGATCGCGAACATGGCGGCCACCGGCGCGGCGCTGGCCATGTAGGCGGTGGACAGCCAGAAGGACAGGGGCCAGATTCCGGCCTTGATCAGGAAGGCGACCGCCATGATCCCCGCCCCCGCCTGCAAAAGTGCGCGCGGCTGCTCCTCCAGCCCCCAGACCAGGGTCGACAGATGCGCCATGCTGAGCGTGCCGGTCGCGCCATAGACCAGGCTGACCCCGATCAGGAACATGAGCGAGCCGGTCAGGTTCACCGCGATGTAATGCAGCCCGGCCCGGATCCGCAGTTGGCCACCGCCATGCAGCAGAAGGCCGTAGGATGCCGCAAGCAGGACCTCGAAGAAGACGAAGAGATTGAACAGGTCGCCGGTCAGGAAGGCTCCGTTCAGGCCCATCAGCAGGAACTGGAACATGCTGTGGAAATGCTGCCCCTGCCGGTGCCAGCCGGCGGCCGAATAGATCAGCGCCGGCAGGGCGAGGAGCGCGGTCAGCACCAGCATCATCGCCGACAGCCGGTCGATCACAAGCACGATGCCGAAGGGGGCGGACCAGTCGCTGAGCAGGTAGAAGCCGATGTCGTTGCCGCCGGTCAACTCGCTGCCCTTGGAGCGGACCAGAAGCTCGGCCGCGCTGAGCAGCATCGCCGTGACCGCGATCAGCCCGATGATCAGCTTGGTGCGCCGCTGCCGCTCGTCATAGACCAGCATCAGCGCCCCGGCGAAGAACGGGATCAGGATCGGCGCGATGATCAGATGTTCGGGCGAAAGGCTCATGGCTCGCGGTCCTGTCCGTCGACGTGGTCGGTACCCGTCACCCCGCGCGAGGCGATGAGGACCACAAGGAACAGCGCCGTGGTGGCGAAGCTGATCACGATGGCGGTCAGCACCAGCGCCTGCGGCACCGGATCGGCATAGGCGGTCGGATCGACGAAACCGCCACGCGGCATCACCGGCGCGGCGGCCATGGTCAGCCGCCCCATCGAGAAGATGAACAGGTTCACCGCATAGGACAGCAGGCAAAGCCCGACGATCACCTGGAAGGTCCGCGGCCGCAGGATCAGCCAGATGCCCGACGCGGCGAGGACGCCGATGGCGAGGGACAGCACGATCTCCATCACGCGGCCTCCCGTTCGGCGGCCTGCTCGCGTTCACGCAGGCGGGCGATGCGCAGCGACTGGTGCGCGATGGCGATCAGCATCAGGACCGTGGCGCCGACCACAAGCGCGAAGACCCCGGTGTCGAAGATCAGCGCCGTGGCGGCCGGGACCTCTCCGATCAGCGGCAGGGTGACATAGCGCGAATGGGCGGTCAGGAAGGGATAGCCGAAGACCAGCGCCCCCAGCCCGGTCAACCCCGCGATCAGCAGGCCCACCCCCATCCAGCGGATCGGCAGGACGGTCAGCCGGGTCTCGACCCAGCGGACATCATGCGCCAGGTACTGCAGCAGGAAGGCGATGGACAGCGTGACCCCGGCCGAGAACCCACCGCCCGGCAGGTCATGCCCGCGCACGAAGAGATAGGCCGCGACCAGCATCAGCACCGGGAACATCCAGCGCATGATGACCGACGGCACCAGCAGCGCATCGGCAAGCTGCGCGGTTTCCTCGGGGCTGGCGGTCTTGAACGAGTCGAGGCTTTCCTGCGCGGGGCGGAAGCGGCGCAGAAGGACGTAGACGGTGATCGCGACGATGGCCAGAACCGTGATCTCGCCGAACGTGTCGAAGGCGCGGAAATCCACCAGGATCACGTTGACCACATTGGTGCCGCCGCCTTCCTTGTAGGCATTGCGCAGGAACCAGTCGCCGACGTTCGGAACCAGCGGCCAGGTCAGCAGGACATAGGAGACCGCCGCCAGCCCGGCACCGCCGACCAGCGCGATCACCAGATCGCGGAACCGGCGCAGATGGGCCGCGACCAGACGGTCGCCCGGAATCTCCTCGCGCCGCTTCGGCAGCCAGCGCAGGCCCAGCACCAGAAGGACGGTCGTCACCACCTCGACCAGAAGCTGCGTCACCGCAAGATCGGGCGCCGAGAGCCAGGCGAAGGTGAGGCAGGTGACCAGTCCGGCCCCGCCGAGCAGGATCAGTGCGGCGAAACGGTGATACTTGGCCATCCAGGCCGACCCCAGGGCGCAGGCCCCGCCGGCCAGCCACATCGCGGCAAAGGCCGGATCCAGCGGATTGCCCAGCGGCTGCGGCGAGGGAGCGAGGCTTCCCCACAGCGCCACCGCCGCCGCCGCGATGGCGGCCAGCACGGCCAGGCGAAGCTGCGGCTGCAGGCGCTCGGTCCCGAAGATGTCGTGCAGGAACCGCGGCGCGCGCCAGGTCGTGACCAACAGCACCTTCTCGAACAAGCGTTGCGCCCGCAGGCGGTGCAAAAGTGGCGGCCCCTCCGGCCCCTCGGCGATCCGCGCGCCGGACAGCGCGACCAGAACCACCCCTCCGGCCAATGCCACCAGGCTCATCACCATGGGCAGGTTGAACCCGTGCCAGATCGCGATGTCCTTGTAGGGCAGGTTCCGCCCCAGGACCGCCCGCGCCGCCTGGTTCAGGACCGGACCCAGCGTCAGGCCGGGCAGCATCCCGATCACTAGGCAGGCCAGCACCAGGAATTCCACCGGCCGCCGCATCCAGGCGGGGGGCTCGTGCGGGGTCTTCGGCAGGTCGACCGGGGGCGGGCCGAAGAAGACGCTGGTGATGAAGCGCAGCGAATAGGCGACCGCGAAGATCCCCGCCAGCGTCGCAAGCCAGGGTAGCGAGTTGTCCAGCCAGGTGCCGTTGTGCCAGTCGGCGGCCTCGGCGAAGAACATCTCCTTCGAGATGAACCCGTTCAGAAGCGGAACCCCCGCCATCGCGGCCGAGGCGACGATCGCCAGGCTTCCCGTCATCGGCATCAGCCGCATCAGCCCGCTCAGCCGCCGCATGTCGCGTGTGCCGCTCTCGTGGTCGATGATCCCGGCGGCCATGAACAGGCTGGCCTTGAACACGGCATGGTTCACGATGTGGAAGATCGCCGCCAGGATCGCGCCGTTGCTGCCGATTCCGGCCAGCGCGGTGATCAGGCCCAGGTGGCCGATCGTGGAATAGGCCAGGAGACCCTTGAGATCATGCCGGAACAGCGCGATGAGCGAGCCGAGCACCAGCGTCGCCATCCCGGTCCCGGTGACCAGGAAGAACCACAGCTGCGTCTCTCCCAGAACCGGGGAGAAGCGGATCAGCAGGAACACCCCGGCCTTCACCATCGTCGCCGAATGCAGGAAGGCCGAGACCGGCGTGGGCGCGGCCATCGCACCCGGCAGCCAGAAGTGGAAGGGCATCTGCGCCGACTTGGTGAAGCAGCCCAGGAGGAACAGAACCAGGACCAGCGGATACAGCGGATGCGCCCGCACCACCTCGCCCGCGGCCAGCACCCGGTCGAGGTCGTAGCTGCCCGCGATCTGCCCCAGGATCAGCATGGCCAGCAGCAGGGCCATCCCGCCGATCCCGGTCACGATCAGCGCCATCCGCGCCCCGTCCCGCGCGGCCTGGCCCTGGTGCCAGTAGCCGATCAGCAGGAAGGAGACCAGCGAGGTCAGTTCCCAGAACACCACCAGCATCAGGATGTTGCCCGAGACGAGCATGCCGACCATCGCCCCGGTAAAGACCATCAGCACGCCATGGAAGCGCGGCACCGGGTCGGAAGGCGACAGGTAGTAGCGCGCGTAGATCAGCACCAGGATCGCGATGCCATAGACCAGCGTGACGAAAAGCCAGACGAAGGCGTCCATGCGGAAGGCCAGGTCCAACCCCAGCGACGGCACCCAGCGCAGCGTGGTCCGCAGGATCTCGCCGTTCTGGAGCGAGCCGCGCAGGACGGCCAGGATCGCCAATCCTGCCGCCAGGATCAGCCCCGAGGACCAGGCCGCCGCGCTATGCGCCCGCGAGGAAACCGTACTCGCCACGGCGGCCGCCAGAAAAGGCAGGCCGGCGAGGATCAGAAGCAGGTTTCCTTCCATCATGCCCGGTTGTCGTCCCTCTCGCTGGATTGCCGCCGCCGACGCACGCAGCCCGACCGTTGCCGCAGGGTGCGGATCGGCCGTTCCAGCATGCATCGGAAGTCTCTTGTCATGATCAAAGGCTTTCGCCTGCCGAATCAAGTCCTTCCCGACGGTGTTTCAGCCCGGTCACGCAACTGTTTTACCGATGTTGCCGCCAGGCATCAGCCCTGCCCCGGCCGCCCCTTCCTTCGCCGTTCCCGTGGGAGTGCGGGCCGGGGCAGCGTCAGGCCGCCGCCGGTCGCATCGGGATTGGGGCCGTCGATCAGCATGTCGTTGGGACACGCCCGGACCAGTGCTGCGCGGTCGGTGATCGTCACCGTCTGGCCCTTCAGTTCGACGCCATCCATCGCAAGCGATCGAAGCGCCCGCGAGAAATTTTCCGCGGTCATCCCCAGATAAGAGGCAACCAGCCGCTTTTCGACCTGCAGCACGAAACGGTCGGCGCGCCCGGCAAGCTCGGACTGTTCCAGCAGGTAGCCGGCGATCCGCTCGCGCGAGTTGCGCAGCTTGAGGTTCTTCGCATGCCGCGCCATCGAGCGGAAGGCCTCGGCAAGCTCTTCCACGATCGAGACTGCGAACTCGGCATCCTCGCGGAAGACCGCGCGAATCCCCGGGGCGGGGACGAGAAGGATGCGGGTCTGCTCGAGTGTCCGGGCCGACATCAGATAGGGCAGGTCGCGGATGCAGGCCGCAAGGATGAAGGTCCCGACGGGACGCACCACCGCCATGGTCGTGCTGGCGCCCTGCCAATCGGCAAAAAGCTCGACGCTGCCCTCAAGCACCACATGCAGGAAGTCGGCGCCCTGGCCCTGGCGGAACAGATCCAGCCGGGGAGGAAACCGCTGGGCATAGGTGCCCTGCATCACGGCCTGGAACGAGGCGGGCCGCATGCTGCGAAACAGCGGCAGGCGCCGGACCTCGTCGAAATCTTCGGCACGCACGTAAAGTCACCTCTTACCAGTTCCGGTCAGAGCAAGGGCTCAACTGACAAATATCAAATCAAGGTCCGAAGTATACCGAAAAGCACGGCGGATTTCCGCAACTGCCGGTTCGGAGATCTGTGCAATGCGGCTGCTTTAGCCTTTTTTTGCAAATGTTTGCCGGATCATCTCGCGGTTGTCATGCCGCGGAAAAAGACTAACTTGATCTTGGTCAAGGATTCGGCGGCGACTTCCAGCCATGGAGGCCACATGCAACGGCTGTCCACCCTTCTCACCGGGCTTATCGTCGCCCTCGCGCTGGTCATGGCCGGCCCGGGTGCGGCGCGTGTCGCGGTGGCGGGGACGATGACCGTGATCTGCGCCCATGGCAATGTCGCGACCGTTTGGCTGGACCAGAGCGGTAATCCGGTCGATCCCGCCGAGGACTGCCGTACCTGTCCCGATTGCCTGGCCGCAGGCCCGGTCCTGCTTGACCCACCGCTTCAGCCCGTCGCCTTTGTCGCCCGGGTCGTCCCGGCGGTGGCAACGCTGCATCCGGCGACGGATTCCGTTCCGACACCGCACCTGTTCCCTGCGCCCCGCGGCCCCCCGGCCGCGACGGCAAAGCATCGGATTGCCCTATGACCCTGCTCCGCTTCCTGATCGTCGCCTTCTTTTCGCTTGTCGGCCTTCCCGCCCTGGCCGAGCCCGTCCTGACCAAATACCTGGCCGAAGTTCCCGCCGAAACGCTGGTGCCCGAGGCTGACGGTTACGGTCCCCTGGACGCCACCCACCCCGTCGCACCTGTCCTGAAGGATGGCGAAACGGTGGGCTGGGCCTTCATCACCTCGGACTTCGTCTCGACCACCGGCTACTCGGGCAAGCCGATCCACACGCTTGTCGCGGTGGACAAGGACGCCCGGATCACCGGCCTCAAGCTGGTCAAGCATTCCGAGCCGATCGTGCTGATCGGCATCCCCCAGGCCAAGATCGACGCCCTGGTCCAGGCCTATGTCGGGCTCGACCTCGTGGCCGAGGCGCAGTCGGGCGGCACCGGGCATGATGTCGACATCATCTCGGGCGCGACGGTGACGGTCATGGTCATCGACGATTCAATCGTGCGTGCCGGGCTGAAGGTCGCGCGCGCCCTGGGTCTGGGAGGACTGCAGCCCGACGCCGCAGCCACCGGCCCCAGTTTCGAGTTGAACCCCGAGGCCAAGGCCGCCTCGGACTGGACGACGCTGGAAGGCGACGGCACGTTGCGGCGGCTGTCGCTGGACGTGGGGCAGGTCAACGAGGCCTTCGCCGCCCTTGGCGACGAGCGTGCCACCGCCCGCGCCCTGACCGAGGCGCCCGAGACCACCTTCATCGAGATGCAGGCCGCCCTCGTCACCCAGCCCGCCATCGCCAAGGCGATCCTGGGCGAGGGCGAGGCCGCGAACCTTGCCGCCTGGCTGCAGCCGGGCGAGAACGCGATCGTCCTGGTGGGCCGCGGGCTCTACAGCTTCAAGGGTTCGGGCTATGTGCGCGGCGGGATCTTCGACCGGATCGTGCTGATCCAGGACGATGTCTCGGTCCGCTTCCGCGACAAGATGCACAAGCGTCTGGTGGCGGTGCAGGCCGCGGGCGCGCCCGAGTACACCGAGGCCGACCTGTTCAAGATCCCCTCGGACGTGGGTTTCGACCCGACGAAACCCTTCCGCATCCAGCTTCTGGTCCATCGCGAGGTCGGCCCGATCGAGAAGGTCTTCACCACCTTCGACCTTGGCTACCAGCTGCCGCAGCAATACCTGCGCCCCGTCGCGCAGGCCGAGCCCGCCGCGATCCCCGGCCCGGCCGAGGCCGTGGCTTCGCAAGAGGAAAGCGCCGCGCATCAGGCCCTCTGGCGGCGGATCTGGCTGGACAAGAAGGTTGAGATCGCGGTCACCGGCGCGATGCTGGCGGTGTTGACGCTGGCGTTCTTCTTCCAGGGTTTCGCCACCCGCTACGAGCGCCGGTTCTACTGGTTCCGCATGGGTTTCCTGACGGTGACCCTGGTGTTCCTGGGCTGGTATGCCAATGCGCAGCTCTCGGTCGTCAACCTGATGGCGCTGTTCGGCTCGTTGATGACGGGCTTCAGCTGGCAGGCCTTCCTCCTGGACCCGCTGACCTTCATCCTGTGGTTCGCGGTCGCGGCGGCGCTCTTGTTCTGGGGGCGGGGGGCCTATTGCGGCTGGCTGTGTCCCTTCGGCGCGCTGCAGGAACTGACCAACCAGATCGCCCGCAAGCTGCGTATCCCGCAATGGACGCTGCCCTGGGGGCTGCACGAAAGGCTCTGGCCGGTCAAGTACATGATCTTCCTCGGCCTCTTCGGCGTCAGCCTCATGTCGATCGAGCAGGCCGAGCATCTGGCCGAGGTCGAGCCCTTCAAGACCGCGATCATCCTGAAGTTCGTCCGCGCCTGGCCCTTCGTCGCCTATGCGCTGGCGCTTCTGGCGGCGGGGCTGTTCGTCGAACGCTTCTACTGCCGCTATCTCTGCCCGCTGGGCGCGGCGCTGGCGATCCCGGCCCGGATACGGATGTTCGACTGGCTGAAGCGGTACCGCGAATGCGGCAACCCCTGCCAGACCTGCGCCAACGAATGCCCGGTTCAGGCGATCCACCCAACGGGCGAGATCAACCCGAACGAGTGCATCGACTGCCTGCATTGCCAGGTGCTCTACCAGTCCACCAGCAAATGCCCGGTGGTCATCAAGAAGCTGAAGCGGCGCGAGGCTGTCGCCGCTTCGCCGGCCCGGAACATCTCCGGGCATCCGAACCAACCAAAACCCCAACCGGCACAATGAAAGGGACAGATCATGTCTGAACGACCAATCTCGGGGATCACGCGGCGCGGCCTTCTGGGGGCCACCGCAGGCGGTGCGGCGCTTGCGGGCGCCATCGGCGGCGGGCGTCTGGCGCTGGGCACCGGCGCGGGTGTCGGCGCGCT
Organism: Tabrizicola soli; assembly: GCF_015999335.1. Taxonomy (GTDB): domain Bacteria; phylum Pseudomonadota; class Alphaproteobacteria; order Rhodobacterales; family Rhodobacteraceae; genus Tabrizicola; species Tabrizicola soli. The sequence continues at coordinate 26,223 of NZ_JAEACP010000021.1, forward strand.
TGCGCTGGGCAGCACCGCGGCCCTGGCCGCGGGCGAGGGCTTCAACATCGCGCCCGGCCAGCTTGACACCCATTACGGCTTCTGGTCCTCGGGCCAGACCGGCGAGATGCGCATCCTCGGCATCCCCTCGATGCGCGAGCTGATGCGGGTTCCGGTGTTCAACCGCTGCTCGGCCACCGGCTGGGGCGAGACCAATGAGTCGATCCGCATCCACCAGCGCACGATGACCGAGAAGACGAAGAAGCAGCTCGCGGCCAACGGCAAGAAGATCCACGACAACGGCGACCTGCACCACGTCCACATGTCGTTCACCGACGGCAAGTACGACGGCAAGTACCTGTTCATGAACGACAAGGCGAACACCCGCGTCGCGCGGGTGCGCTGCGACGTGATGAAGACCGACGCGATCCTGGAAATCCCGAACGCCAAGGCGATCCACGGGATGCGGCCGCAGAAGGCCCCGATGACCAAGTACATCTTCTGCAACGGCGAGGACGAGGCGCCGCTGGTCAACGACGGCACCACGATGCAGGATGTCTCGACCTATGTGAACATCTTCACCGCCGTCGACGCCGAGGCGATGATGCCGGCCTGGCAGGTGATGGTCTCGGGCAACCTCGACAACTGCGACGCGGACTACGAGGGCAAGTGGGCCTTCTCGACCAGCTACAACTCGGAAATGGGCATGACGCTGGCCGACATGACCGCAGCCGAGATGGACCACGTCGTCGTCTTCAACATCGCGGCCATCGAGGCGGCGGTCGCGGCGGGCGAGGGGCAGGAACTGAACGGCGTGCGCGTGCTGGACGGCCGCAAGGATGCCAACAGCAACTTCACCCGCTACATCCCGATCGCCAACAACCCGCACGGCTGCAACATGGCGCCGGACAAGAAGCACCTCTGCATTGCCGGCAAGCTTTCGCCCACCGTCACCGTGCTGGACGTGACCAAGTTCGACGCCCTGTTCGAGAAGCCCGCCGCCGAGGTCGATCTGCGCAGCGCCGTTGTCGCCGAGCCCGAGCTTGGCCTCGGCCCGCTGCACACCGCCTTTGACGGGCGCGGCAACGCCTATACCTCGCTGTTCCTGGACAGCCAGGTGGTGAAGTGGAACATCGAGGACGCGATCAAGGCCTATGCGGGCGAGCAGATCGACCCGATCAAGGACAAGCTGGACGTGCATTACCAGCCCGGCCACCTCAAGACCGTGATGGGCGAGACGCTGGAAGCCGAGAACCAGTGGCTGGTCTGCCTCTGCAAGTTCTCGAAGGACCGCTTCCTGAACGTCGGTCCGCTGAAACCCGAGAACGACCAGCTGATCGACATCTCGGGCGACAAGATGGTCATCGTCCACGACGGCCCCAACTTCGCCGAGCCGCACGACGCCATCGCCGTTGCAGCTTCGCGGATGACCAACATCCGTTCGACCTGGGACCGTCAGGACAAGATGTGGGCCGAAACCCGCGCCCAGGCCGAGGCGGACGGGGTGAACCTGGACGACTGGCAGGACATGGTGATCCGCGACAAGGACGATCCGAAGAAGGTCCGGGTCTACATGACCAGCCAGGCGCCGAACTTTGCGCTGGAAAGCTTCACGGTCAAGGAAGGCGACGAGGTCACGGTCATCGTCACCAACCTGGATGACATCGACGACCTGACCCACGGCTTCACCATGGGCAACCACGGTGTCGCGATGGAGGTCGGGCCGCAGGCGACCAGTTCGATCACCTTCGTTGCGGCGAATGCCGGGGTCTACTGGTACTACTGCCAGTGGTTCTGCCACGCGCTTCACATGGAGATGCGCGGCCGGATGTTCGTGGAACCCTCGGGGGCATAAGACCATGCGTGCGTGCCTGACCGCCCTTTTCGTCCTGCTCTCGGCGCCGCTTCAGGCCGCAGAGGTGCATGTCGCGCCGGGCCAGGGCACGCTTGCCTCAGCCATCGCCGGGGCCGAACCCGGCGATGTCCTCATCCTCTCTGGCGGGGCCTATCTTGGCCCCGTCACCATCGACCGGACCCTGACGATGCAGGGTGACGGCACGGCCACCATCGACGGGCAGGGGCAGGGGTCCGTCGTCACCATCGACGCCGACGATGTGGTCCTGACCGGGCTGCATGTCACCGGCTCGGGCAAGGTGAACCAGGACCTCGACGCCGGGATCAAGATCCTGAAGGGCGCCGACCGCGCGCGGATCGAGGGCAACCGGCTGACCGACAACATGCATGGCATCGACGTGCATGGCGGACTGGACAGCCTGGTGCGCGGCAACGCCATCGAGGGCCGCAAGAATCCGCGCATGAACGAGCGCGGCAACGGCATCTACATCTGGAACAGCCCCGGCACCGTGATCGAGGGCAACTCCGTCCGCTGGGGCCGTGACGGGATCTTCTCGAACGCGTCGAAGACCGGGACCTACCGCAACAATCTGTTCCGCGACCTGCGCTTCGCCGTCCACTACATGTACACCCATGATTCCGAGGTTTCGGGCAACATCTCGATCGGCAACCATCTGGGCTTTGCCATCATGTTCTCGAACCGGGTCGTGGTGAAGGACAACCTTTCCCTCGGCGACCGCGAGCATGGCGTGATGCTGAACTTCGCCAACAGCGCCGACGTGGCGGGCAACCTGGTGCGCGGCGGCACGAAGAAGTGCCTGTTCATCTACAACGCCCACAAGAACCTGATCGCGAACAACCGCTTCCAGGACTGCGGCATCGGCATCCACTTCACCGCCGGGTCCGAGCGCAACATGCTGACCGGCAACGCCTTCATCGCCAACCAGGAGCAGGTGAAATACGTCGGCACCCGCTTCATGGAGTGGAGCTTCGAGGGCCGCGGCAACTACTGGTCCGACCATCCCGCCTTCGACCTCAATGGCGACGGCATCGCTGACGGGGTCTATCGCCCGAACGACCTGATGGACCATATCCTCTGGTCGCAACCCGCCGCCGCGCTGCTGACCGGCTCTCCCGCCGTGCAACTGGTGCGCTGGTCGCAGTCCTCGTTCCCGGCGATCCTGCCGGGCGGCGTGACCGACAGCCACCCGCTGATGCAACCCCTTACCATCCCGGTTCCCGACGACATCGCCGCCATGGAGGCAGAGGTCGCCGGACGCTGGGCAAAAGGCAGTTACGATGACATCGACCTTGAAGATCTCGGCACTCACTAAGCGGTTCGGCGACCTTGCCGCGCTTGGCGGGGTCAGCCTGACCGTCGCCCCGGGCGAGCGGGTGGCGCTCCTGGGCCACAACGGCGCGGGCAAGTCGACGCTGATGAAGATCATCCTCGGCCTGATTCCCGCGACGGGCGGCGAGGTCACGATCTGCGACGCGGCCCCCGGCTCGCCCGCCGCGCGCCGTGCCGTCGCCTATCTGCCGGAAAACGTGGCCTTCCACCCGGCCCTGACTGGCGAGGAACAGATCCGCCATTACCTTTCGCTGCGCGGCGAAAGCCCGTCGTTGGCCATGGGCCTGCTGGAGAAGGTGGGCCTGGGCCAGGCCGCCCGCCGCCGGATCGGCACCTATTCCAAGGGGATGCGCCAGCGGGTCGGCCTCGCCCAGGCGCTGATCGGCAACCCGCGCCTCCTGGTGCTGGACGAGCCGACCTCGGGCCTCGACCCCGTTTCCCGGCGCGAGTTCTATGCGCTCCTCGACGACCTTGCCGCGCAGGGGGCGTCGATCCTGCTGTCCTCGCACGCCCTGACGGAAGTCGAGGCGCGGACCGACCGCATCCTGATCCTGTCGCGGGGCCGCCTGGTGGCCGAAGGCACGCTTTCCGACCTGCGCCGCCGGGCCGACCTGCCGGTGACGATGCATGTCACCGCCCGCAACGGCTATGCCCCCGACATCGCCCGCGCGCTGCCCGGCGCGATCCTGGTGGACGGCGCACTGCACCTGACCTGCGCCCAGACCGAAAAGCTCGAGACGCTGGGCCGCATCGCCGGGCTTGGCGACAAGGTGGCGGACCTCGAGGTCCTGCCGCCCAGCCTGGAAGACCTCTACTCCCATTTCAGCCAGCAGGGCGCGCAATGAACCGGATCCTCTCCACCGCCGGGACCGAGTTCCGCATCGCCCTTCGCAACCGCTGGGTCGCCATCGCGCTGGTCCTGATGGCGGTCTTTTCGCTGGTCCTGTCGCTGGCCGGGTCCGCGCCCACCGGCGGCCTTGGCGTCGACCGGCTGTCCGTCACCGTGGCCTCGCTGACCTCGCTCTCGGTCTACCTGATCCCGCTTCTCGCCCTTTTGATGAGCTTCGACGCCATCGCCGGCGAATCCGAACGCGGCACCCTGTCGCTTCTCCTCGCCTATCCCATCGCGCGCGAGGAAATCCTGCTCGGCAAGCTGGTCGCCCATCTGGCGATCCTGACGCTGGCCGTCCTTCTTGGCCACGGCCTTGCCGCCGGCGTGGCGATCGCCACCGACGAGAACGCGCTTGCGGGCCTGCCCGCGCTGTTCCGGCTCAGCTGGTCCTCGGTCCTGCTTGGCGCGACCTTCCTTGGCGCAGGCTATGCGCTGTCCGCGCTCTCGCGCCGTCCCTCCGGTGCGGCCGGGCTGGCGATCGGCCTCTGGCTGGGGCTTGTCGTCCTTTACGACCTCGCGCTTCTTTCGGCGATCGTCGCGGACAACGGCGGCTGGTTCACCACCGATGCCTTCCCCGTCGCGCTTCTCGCCAACCCGGCCGACGCTTTCCGCCTGTTCAACCTCACCGCCTCGGGCGCCACCGCCGCCGCGGCCGGGGTGGGCGGGGCGGCCGATGCCATCCCGCTCTGGCAATCGCTGTCCTCCGTCCTTATCTGGCCGTTTGCCGCCCTCGCCCTGGCCGCTGCCGCCTTCCGAAAGGTCACGCCATGAAACGCGCCCTGCTGTTCGTCCTTGCCCTTGCCGCCTGTCAGGACGAGGTGGCGCAGAACACCGACCCGCTCGCCCTCACCCCCGAGACCATCGGCCATTTCTGCCAGATGAACCTGCTGGAGCATGAGGGTCCGAAAGGGCAGGTGCATCTCGAGGGCCTGCCCGGCGCGCCGCTGTTCTTCAGCCAGGTGAGCGATACCGTGGCCTACCTCCGCCTGCCCGAGCAGACGCACAAGGTCCTTGCCATCTATGTCAGCGACATGGGTGCCGAAGGTGCGACCTGGCAGGAACCGGGCGCTGCGAACTGGATCGACGCCACCACCGCGCATTATGTCGTGGGCGGCGATCTTCCCGGTGGCATGGGCGCGCCCGAGATCGCGCCCTTTGCCGAACTTGCCGATGCCCAGGCCTTTGCCGCAGAACATGGTGGCAATGTGATGGGCCTGAAGGATATCCCCGACAGCGCCGTGATCGCCCCGATGCCCGAGGCCGGCGGCGACGACGACTATTCCCGCCGCCTCAAGGCGCTCTCCGACAAGACTGGAGGCTGACATGCTGACCCGCCGCCGCTTCATCGCGATTTCCGCCGCCCTTGCGCCCACGATGGCGCTGGGACGCAGCCCCGACCTGCATGTCGAGACCGGCATCGCGTTGGGCGCGACCGTGACGCTGCGCCTGCAGCACCCCGAGGCCCCGCGCCTTGCCGCCCTCGCGATGGACGAGATCCGGCGGCTGGAACAGGTGTTCTCGCTTTATCGGCCCGAGTCGTCGCTGGTCCGGCTGAACCGCGAGGCCAGGCTCGAGGCGCCGCCTTTCGAACTGCTGGACTGCCTCACCCTCGCCGCCTCGGTGCATCGTGCCAGCGGCGGCAGCTTCGACCCGACGGTCCAGCCGCTCTGGCTGGCCGAGGCTGGGGCCCTGACCCGCGGCACGTCCTTGACCGAGGCCGAGCGGGCGCAAGTCCGCGTGCTGATCGGCTGGGAGGGCGTGACCCTTGCGCCCGAGGCGATCACACTGCGTCCCGGCATGGCGCTGACGCTGAACGGCATCGCCCAGGGCTTCATCGCCGACCGGGTGGCGGCGCTTCTGGAAAGCCACGGCCTGACCCGCGCCCTGATCGACACCGGCGAGATGCGCGCCCTTCCCGAGGGCGACTGGCCGGTGAAGCTGGCCTCGGGCGGGGGGATCAGCCTGCGGGACCGGGCTCTGGCGACCTCGGCGCCGCTGGGCATGACCTTCGGCGGTGACGGGGTGACCAGCCACATCCTCGACCCTCGAACCGGCCGTCCCCTGCGCTCGGCCTGGCAATCGGTCTCGATCTCGGCCCCCTCGGCGGCGCTGGCCGATGCGCTTTCGACTTCGGCCTGCCTGATGGACAGCCGCGTGGCGATGGACGGGCTTTGCGCCAGCTTCCCGGAGGCCAGGGTCGAGGTCGCCGTGGCCGCCTGAAGTCAGGCGGTTTTCGCGCCATAGCCGCTGGGCGGCGAGATGATCCATTGCACGGTGGCGATACGCGTCCCGCAGTTCACCGTGCGATGCGGTGTGGACGAGGCATATTCGATGCAGTCGCCTTCCGACAACCTGTGGATCTCCTCGGCGAGATGCAGCTCGACCTCGCCCGCGATCACCAGCATCATCTCATGGCTGTCGCCGTGGGTGTATTGCTCGGGCCCGGTCGAGCCACCCACGTCGAACTCGCCGACGAAAACCTCGAAATCCTGGATCGGCCGCTGCGAGAGCAGCATCTTGCGATAGCCCGCCGCCTCGGGCCAGGAGGGCCGCTCGGCCTTGCGCAGGACGCGGTGGGTCGAGCGGGGGCGGTCGTCGAACAGGTCGGCGATCGAGATGTCCAGCGCATTCGCGATCCGCATCAGCGTCGAGGTTGTGGCCCCCGTCGCACCCCGTTCAAGCTGGCTGAGGAACGAGGCCGTGGTTCCCGACAGTTCTCCCAGTTGGCGCAGCGACAGACGCCGGGCCTGACGGAACCGCTTCACCCGTCGCGCCAGGATGTCCAGCTCGGGCGTGGCGGGGTCTTCCCCAGCAGGCATGACAGTTTCCGCCATCGTCAACTCCGTTCCGGGGGCCGGCACCCGATGTTCCGGCGCTGCCATGGCAGCTTGCCGGCAGGTAGGGTGCGAACCTTCGTCGGTCAATTCTCAATTCAGGATCCGCTTGATTTGTGTACAGCGCTTCTTTACGCTGTGTAAAGTTACTTGAACGGGCTGCGAACGTCAGGCGGCAGGTTCGGGAGCCGAAGGACAGAACGATGGCACCCAGAAGGGCGCAGGACAACCAACGGAGGATGCTGATGAAACGGACTGCAAAGGTCGCGCTGCAAGCGGGCCTGTTGATGACGATCGGTCTTGCGGCCCAGGCCCAGGACGCGCCGGTTGCCGGCGAAGTGGCCGAGGGCTCGCTGGCCGGCAAGACGCTGACCTTCGTCTCCTACGGCGGGATCTACCAGGACGGGCAGATCGCCTCGCTGCAGGATTTCGTCACCAAGTCGGGCGTCACCCTGCTGTCGGACGGACCGACCGAGGTCGCCAAGATCCAGGCCCAGGTCGAATCGGGCGACGTGCAGTGGGATGTGGTCGATACCGGCACGCTCACGCCCTATGTCTATTGCGGAACGCTGTTCCAGAAGCTGGACCTGACGAAGATCGACACCTCGAACATCCCCGAGGGTCAGGTCGGCGAATGTTCGGTTCCGGCGATGAACTACGGCACCGTGCTGATGTACAAGAAGTCCACCTATGGCGACAACCCGCCGAAGGGCTGGGCCGATTTCTTCGACACCGAGAACTTCCCCGGCACCCGCGCGATGCCCGGCGATTCCGAGCCCGACACCACCCTGGTCGAGATCGCGCTTCTGGCCGACGGCGTGCCGAAGGACCAGCTTTTCCCGGCCGACGTCGACCGCGCGCTGAACAAGTTCCGTGGTCTGGGCGAAGACCTGATCTTCTGGAAGACCGGCGCGGAATCGCAGCAAATGATGGAATCGGGCGAGGCCGACATGGTCATCGCCTGGTCGGGCCGCGCCATGGCCGCCCAGAAGAACGGGGCCGAGTACGAGCCGGTCTGGCAGGACTGGATCGTCGTCATGGACCAGTTGACGATCCCGGTCGGCGTCAAGGACCCCGACGCCTCCTATGCGCTGATCAACGCCGCCATCGGCAAACGCGCGCAGGAGATCATGACCGAGCAGACCTCCTACTCGCCGATCCACAAGGACGCGCAGCCGCAGGTGGACGAGCTGCTGCAGAAATGGCTGACCAACACGCCTGAAAAGGTCGCGATGGGCTATCAGCAGAACATCCCCTACTGGATCGAGAACTACGACGAGGTCGAGACCAAGTGGGGCGAGTTCATCGCCGGGAACTGATCCCTTCGGCGGGGCCGCATCGACGGCCCCGCCCTTCCGCCCGAAAGTACCGCGATGCCCAAGCTTCTCCGCCAACCGGCCTGGCTGGTGCTGCCCGCGATCCTTCTGCTTGTGGTTGCGCTGGGCTACCCGCTCCTCCAGGTGGTGATCCGCAGCTTCACCGACCCCGAGCCGGGCCTTGGCAACTATACCTGGTTCTTCAGCCGTCCGGTGAACATGACCGTGTTCTGGCGCACCTTCGAGGTCGCGGGCTGGGTCACTGTCCTGTGCCTCGTGCTGGGCTATCCCTACGCCTGGCTGATGACGGCGGTGGGGCCGAACATGCGGTTGCTGCTGATCCTCTGCGTGCTGGTCCCCTTCTGGGTCTCGGGCGTGGTGCGGACGCTGGCCTGGGTGATCCTGCTGCAGGACTCGGGCGTCATCAACAAGGTCATCATGGCGCTGGGGTTCGAGAAGGTGCGGCTGATCCGTACCCAGACCGGCGTGATCATCGGCATGACCCAGGTCCTGCTGCCCTTCATGATCATGCCGCTTTACGCCGTCATGCGCGGCATCGACCTGCGCCTTGTGCAGGCGGCGCGCAGCCTTGGCGCGCGGCCGGTGCTGGCCTTCCTCCAGGTCTACCTGCCGCTGTCGCTGCCGGGCGTATTCGGCGGCGCGGTGATCGTCTTCATCCTCGGCCTTGGTTTCTACATCACGCCCGCGCTTCTGGGCGGGCCGCGGGCCACCATGCTGTCCACGCTGGCGCAGCAACAGGTTCTGCAACAGCTGAACTGGGGCAAGGGCGGGGCCATGGGGGTCATTCTCCTCGCCTCGACTCTGGTGCTGCTGGCCATCGCGGCCCGCTTCACCCGCCGGCGCTATCAGATTTCCGGGGGCAGCAAGTGACCCGCCTGCAACGTATCCTGATCTGGATCTTCTGCGCCGGAGTGGCGCTCTGGCTGGTGGCGCCGACGCTGGTGATCGTGCCGATCTCCTTCGCCGAGAAGAAATCGCTGGCCTTTCCGCCCGACGGATTTTCGCTGCAATGGTATGCCAACATCCTGAACAGCCCGGACTGGTCGGGCAGCATCGTCAGCTCGCTGAAGATCGCGGCCATCGTCGCGGTGGTTGCCACGGTGATCGGCACGCTGGCGGCCATGGGTCTAGCGAAGATGAAGGCCGGGCCCGGCGGCATCCTGCGCGCCATCCTGATCACGCCGATGATCGTGCCCGGCGTGGTGCTGGCGATCGGCATCTATGCCGTCTACCTGGACCACCAGATGGTCGGCACGCTGGTGGGCTACGTGCTGGCGCATTCGATGCTGGCGATCCCCTTCGTGATCATCGCCGTCGGCGCCAGCCTTGCCGTCTTCGACACCAGGCTTGAGACGGCGGCAGCCAGCCTTGGCGCCTCGCGCATCACCACCTTCTTCACGGTGACCCTGCCGCTGATCGCCCCCGGCATCCTTTCGGGCCTGCTCTTCGCCTTCGTCACCTCGTTCGACGAGGTGATCGTGGCCCTCTTCATCAACAGCCCGACGCTGAAGACCCTGCCGGTGCAGATATTCGCCAGCATGACCCGCGATTCCGATCCCACGGTCGCCGCGGTGGGCACGCTGATCTTCGTGCTGACCTCGTTCACCATCGCTGTCGGGCTCTGGCTTGGCACAAGACGGAGACGTTCCTGAACATGGACGCAAAACACCGCGGCGCTGCAGTCGACATCCGCGACGTCACCAAGACCTACGGGACTTTCACCGCGCTCGACAAGGTCAGCCTGCAGATCGAGGCCGGCCAGTTCATGACCTTCCTCGGCCCCTCCGGCTCGGGCAAGACGACGACGCTGAACGTGATCGCCGGTTTCACCGACCTGACGGCGGGCGAGATTCTGATCGGCGAGCGTTCGGTCGGCAACCTGCCCGCGCACAAGCGCAATGTGGGCGTCGTGTTCCAGCACTATGCGCTGTTCCCGCACATGACGGTGGCCGGGAATGTCGAATACCCGCTGAAGCTGCGCAAGCTGCCCAAGGCCGACCGCGCCCGGCGCGTAGCGGCGGCGCTGGCCATGGTGCACCTGACCGACTTCGCCCACCGCTACCCGGCCGAGCTTTCGGGCGGCCAGCAACAGCGCGTGGCGCTCGCCCGCGCGATGGTCTTCGACCCGCCGCTTCTGTTGATGGATGAGCCCTTGGGCGCGCTGGACAAGAAGCTGCGTGAATGGCTGCAACTTGAGATCAAGCGCATCCACCGCGAGCTGGGGACGACCTTCGTCTACGTCACCCACGACCAGGAGGAGGCGCTGGCGCTGTCCGACCGGATCGCCGTGTTCAACAAGGGAAGGATCGAGCAGGTCGGCTCGGGCCGCGACCTGTACGAACGGCCCGAGACGCTGTTCGTCGGCCGCTTCATCGGCGAATCCACCGTGCTGACCGGCGCGCATGAGACGCGCGGCGATGAGACCGCGATCAAGGTGGGCGACCAGTGGGTCGGCATTCCCGGCCGCCCGGCGGGCGCGGGTCCGCAGGCTCTGCTTTTGCGGCCCGAGCGGATCACCCTGGCCCGGCCCGGAACAGGCGCGGTTGCCGGAACGAACCGCCTTCCCGCTCGCGTGACCGAGGCGATCTACCTCGGCTCGGGCGTGAAATACGAGGTGACGCTGGCCGACGGCACCCGCGGCATCGCCCGCATGACCTTGGCGGACGACCACTTCGCGCTGGGCGATCCGGTCGAGGTCGCCTGGCAGAAACACGAGGCCCGCCTGCTTGCCGACGATGGCAGCAGCCTCGCGGCCCAATCGGGAGAGGACAAATGAACGCGAGCGTCGCGCGCAACGGGGATGTTTCGTTCTGGTATGCCCAGATGGGGGGGACCCCCGGCTATCGCCCGCCGCTGCCGGGCGATCGCTCGGTCGATGTCTGCATCATCGGCGCGGGCTATACCGGCCTCTGGACCGCCTATTACCTCAAGACCCTGCAACCCGACCTTTCCGTCGCCGTGGTCGAGCGCGAATTCGCCGGATTCGGCGCCTCGGGCCGGAACGGCGGCTGGCTGACCGGCGGTTTCAGCTGGAGCCGCGAGAAATACCTGGCCGCGGGCGGCACCCGCGAGGGCGTGATCGCCATGGGTCACGCTTTGCGCGGCACGGTGGCCGAGGTGATGCGCGTCGCAGAGATTGAGGGCATTTCGGCCGACATCCTGCCGACCGATGGCCTGACCGTCGCCTGCACCCCAGCGCAGCTGGAACGGATGCGCGAGACCTATGAGGAAGAGATCGCCTGGGGCACCCCGAAAACCCGGATCGAGATGATCGGCGGGTCGGAGATGCGGGCGCGGATCAAGGTCAAGGACGCCGTGGGCGCGCTGGTCACGCATGGCGTGGCAAGGGTCCAGCCGGCCAAGCTGGTCCGCGGCCTTGCCGCTGCGGTGGAACGGCTGGGGGTGCAGATCTGGGAACAGACCGCCGTCACCGGGATGGAGAAGGGCCGCGTCCACACCAACCGGGGCACTGTCACCGCCCCGGTGATCGTCCGCGCGACCGAGGGCTTCACCCCCGGCCTGCCCGGCCAGTCGCGCAAGATCCTGCCGCTGAACAGCGCCATCGTCGTGACCGAGCCGGTGCCGGAAACCGTCTGGCAGCAGATCGGCTGGAACGGGTACGAGCTTCTGGGCGATGCCTCGCACACCTATTCCTACGCGCAGCGCACGGCGGACAACCGCATCGCCATGGGCGGGCGCGGGGTGCCCTACCGCTTCGGCAGCAAGACCGACGTGCGCGGCCAGACCCAGGATGCGACCATCGACAAGCTCCAGGGCATCCTGCGCCGCCTTCTGCCCGAGGCCGCCGGCCTGAAGCTGGCACATGGCTGGTGCGGCGTCCTCGGCGTTCCCCGCGACTGGTGCGCCAGCGTGGGTTTTGACCGGCAGTCGGGCATGGCCTGGGCCGGTGGCTATGTCGGGCTGGGTGTCTCGACCTCGAACCTCTCCGGGCAGACGCTGGCCGACCTGATCCTCGGCCGCGATACCGGGCTTGTCACCCTGCCCTGGGTGAACCGCAAGGTCCGCGAGTGGGAGCCCGAGCCCTTCCGCTGGCTGGGCGTGCACGGCATGTACCAGCTTTACTACCGCGCCGACGCGCAAGAGGCCCGGTCCGGCGGCGTGCGGACCTCGGCCCTGGCCAAGCTGGCCAACAAGATTACCGGACGTTGAAAGGACCCGAAATGATTGACCTGTCAGGATTTCTTGCCCTTGCGGATATGGAGCTGGACGATTTCGCGCCCAAGCCCACCACGATCGAAGGCGACCAGAAGGAAGCGACCCGGACGCTCTGGAAATCGCCCGACGGCAAGCTGGAGATCGGCATCTGGGAATGCACCCCCGGCCGTTTCACGGCCGACCGCTCGCAGGCGGCGGAGTTCTGCCATTTCCTCTCCGGCTCGGTCGAGATGCACCATGCCGATGGCCGGGTGGAGCGGCTGGGGCCCGGCGATGCCCTGATGCTGCCGCGCGGCTGGAAGGGCGAATGGCGCCTCCTGGAGCAGACGCGCAAGATCTATGTGTTCTATACCGGCTGAATGAAAAAGGGGGAGGGCCCTGCGGCCCTCCCCCAGGCATCGCACGGCCGGTCTTACGCCGGCACCGCAACCCCCGAGCCCTGCCGCATCCCCTTGCGCCCCTCGCGCAGGTAGCGGGCATAGCCCAGATCCGAGGCCTCGATCTCGGCCCGGCGACCGCTGACGATATCCGCCAGCACCCGGCCTGAGCCGGCGGCCATGGTCCAGCCCAGCGTCCCGTGCCCGGTATTCAGGAACAGGTTCTCGATCGGCGAGCGCCCGACGACCGGCGTCCCGTCCGGCGTCATCGGCCGCAGCCCGCACCAGAAGCTTGCCTGGGACTGGTCGCCCGCGCCGCCGAACAGATCCTCGACCGAATGGGTCAGGGTCGCCTGCCGCTTGGCCTTCAGGCTCATGTCGAAGCCCGCGATCTCGGCCATGCCGCCGACGCGGATGCGGCCGCCCAGCCGGGTGATCGCGATCTTGTGCGTCTCGTCCATCACCGTCGAGACCGGGGCGCGGCCCTCGTCCACGATCGGAACCGTGATCGAATAGCCCTTCACCGGATAGACCGGCAGCTTGATCCCGAAAGGGGCCACCAGCATCGGCGAATAGGAACCCAGCGCCACCACGAAGGCATCCGCCGCCACCCGGCCCGCGCTGGTCCGGGCCGCGACGATCCGGCCGCCCTCGGCCTCCAGCCCGTCGATCCCCACGCCATAGCGGAAGGTCACGCCCTGCGCCTCTGCCATTTCCGACAGGCTTTGCGTGAACTTGAAGCAATCGCCGGTCTCATCCCCCGGCAGCCGCAACCCGCCCGCAAGCTTGTGCTTCGCCGCCGCCAGACCCGGCTCGGCCGCGACGCACTGTTCGGCGTCCAGCACCTCGAACGGCACGCCGTCCGCCTTCAGCACCGCGATGTCCTTCTCGGCCGCCGCCACCTGCTTTTCGGTGCGGAACAGCTGCAGCGTGCCCTGGGTTCGCTCGTCGTAAGAGATCCCGGTCTCGGTCCGCAGCTCCATCAGGCAGTCGCGCGAATATTCCGCCAGCCGCACCATCCGGCTCTTGTTGACCGCATAGGCCGAGGCGGTGCAGTTCATCAGCATCCGCGCCATCCAGCTGATCTTGGTCCAGTCCGGGCGCGGCTGGACGATCAGCGGCGCATGTTCCTGGAACATCCACTTGATTGCCTTGACCGGAATGCCCGGCGCCGCCCAGGGCGAGGCATAGCCGGGGCTGATCTCGCCCGCATTGGCGAAAGAGGTCTCCAGCGCCGGGGCCGGCTGGCGGTCGATCACCGTCACCTCATGCCCGGCCCTGGCCAGATACCAGGCCGAAGTCACCCCGATCACGCCCGCGCCAAGCACCACGACTTTCATGTCAGTCATCCGCCAGAATTTTCCGATGCCTTGCAGAATACGTCCGTCCTGCGCGAAGTTCTTGGGGATTTCTGGTTTGGTTTGCCCTGAATGTCGAAGAATGTTGCGTATAATCGTGGAAAGTTCGAATGATCAACCGGAAGTGGCGAATCCCGTCGTAGAGCCTTGCGCCCTCACGCGCAATCACGCGTCGGCACGTCCTTGCAAACCCGTATCGCCGGGGGTGCAAGCCGCCCGGGCCGCCGCTATTATATCCGGCATGAACCGTCGCTTCGCCCTTCTGGCCCCGCTCGCCTTCCTTCTGCCGCTGCCCGCCGCGGCCGAGAAGATTCCGCTTGGCACCATCTCGGACTATCTGAACAGCCTCACGACGGTCGAGGCCGACTTCACCCAGGTCAACTCCGACGGCTCGATCTCGACCGGCAAGATCTACATCCGCCGCCCGGGCCGCGTGCGCTTTGAATACGCGCCGCCCGACCGCAGCCTGGTGATCGCCGGGGGCCAGCAGGTTGCGGTCTTCGACGCCAAGTCGAACCAGCCGCCCGAGCAGTATCCGCTGAAGCGCACGCCCCTGAACCTGATCCTGGCCGAGAACATCGACCTGTCCCGCGCCAGGATGGTCGTGGGCCATACCGAGGATGGCACCTCGACCCGCGTCCGCGCGCAGGACCCTGAGACCCCGGAATACGGCACGATCGAGCTGGTCTTCACCTCGAACCCGGTCGAGTTGCGGCAATGGATCATCACCGACGATCTCGGCCAGCAGACCACCGTGGTTCTGGGCGAACTGAAGAAGGGCGGCAACATGGGCGCGCGGCTTTTCGACATCTCGGCCGAGATGAAGCGGCGCGGGAACTAGGCCAAAGGCCGGCGTTCTGCGCCGCCGACCTGCTGGTCCGTCTCCGGTTTTCATGCCGACGGGGGGAGAGCCTTGCCCGCCACGGCCCCGCGCCGGCCGGGCAGGATCAGCGGCAATAGGCCAATTGGCCGCGATACATCTCGGAGCGCCGGCCCACGGCGGCGGCCACCTCGACCAGCCAGGGCTTGCCCAGGTGCGACTGGTTGGCATAGCCCTTCCGCCCTTCGTGATAGGCGAGGTACTGGGCCTCGGCGTCGGCTTTCGAGATCCCCAGGGCCCGGCTGGATTCGTCCATGTACCAGCCCATGAAATCGGTCGCCGCGGCGATGTCGTCCCGCTTCGCCCGCCGCCCCCCGCCGCTGTGCTGATATTCCTCCCAGGTCGCGTTCAGCGCCTGGCTGTAGCCATAGGCCGTGCTCTGCCGCCCCATCGGGATCACCCCCAGCGCGAAGGTGTGCGGGGTGCGCGCATTGCCGATGAACTTCGATTCCTGATAGATCGTCGCCATCTGCACATGCACCGGAATGCCCCAGCGCCGCTCGGTCCGCTCCATCGCCCGCAGATACTGCGGCCGCTCGCGGATGATCGCACATGCATCGTCCAGCTGCCTGGGCGCCGAATAATTGCCGCCGCCCCCGCATGACGCAAGGAACGCCACCAACAGCGACGCACGGAGAAACCTGCTCATCTGCCCCTCGTGCTCGTTCTTCTTTTGGCCGCAGGATACCGCAAGCCTGAAGGCGATGAAATGGGGAACTCCGCGCCCTGCGATCATAAAACCGACAGCCGCGACTGTCGGTGCAGGCCCCACACACTGTTTCCACCGATTCGGCGCAGCTTGGTGGACAGGGCCGCCCCATCGGCGTAAATATCTCGCATGGGGATTGCGCAGATGTTCACCGCCCACGCCAAGTATCACCTGGGCCAGGTGCTCCGCCATCGGAAGCATCCGTTTCGTGGTGTCGTGTTCGATGTGGATGCGATATTCTCGAATACCGAGGAATGGTATCACAACATCCCCGAGGACAGCCGTCCCGCAAGGGACCAGCCCTTCTACCATCTGCTCGCAGAGAATGGCCAAAGCTACTATGTCGCCTATGTCTCCGAGCAGAACCTCGTCCCGGACGAGACGGGAGAGCCCGTGGACCATCCCGATCTCGGCGATCTTTTCGGGGATTTCCAGGATGGGTGCTATCCGGTGACCTTCCAGCTCAACTGACGCTTAACGCTTTTCCCCTAGCCTGCAGGAAATGCAGCCAGGGGAACCAAGATGCAGCTGAAAACCCAGACAAGACCCAAGGTCCTGACCGTCTCGGTGATGGAGGACCGGATCGACGCCGCCACCGCCATCCAGTTCAAGGAACGGATGCGCGAGGTCACCAGGGCCGGGGACCAGCGCGTGGTGCTTGACCTGGCCCGTGTCCAGTTCCTGGATTCCAGCGGTCTCGGCGCCATCGTCGCGGTGAAGAAGATGCTTGGCCCCGCCCGCCCGCTGGAGCTTTCGGGGCTGACCGCCACCGTCGAAAAGGTCTTTCGCCTGACGCGGATGGATTCGATCTTCACCATCCATTCCTCGATCGAGGTTGCCGCTTCGCATGCCGCCGGCACCTGACCCCTTCGCCCAGGCCGACACGCACGACCTGGTGATCCGGGCCGAGCCGGCTTCGGTCCGGGCCGCGCTCCGGCGCGTCACCGCCTCGCCGCCGGTCGTGGACCTCGCCACCGACCTGCGCTCCACGGTCGAGATTGTACTGGCCGAGGTGCTGAACAACGTCGCCGAACACGCCTATGCCGAGCTGGAGGGCCACGTCGCCGTGACTGTCGCGCTGCATCCCGGTGCGCTCTGGTGCGAGGTGGTGGATGAGGGGGCTGCCATGCCCGGTGGTTCCCTGCCCGAAGGCAGGCTGCCGCAGACCGACCTGGCCGAGACCGACCTGCCCGAGGGCGGCTTCGGCTGGCACCTGATCCGCAGCATGACCCGCGATCTGGAGTACCGGCGGCGGCGGGGCACGAATCGGCTGAACTTCCTCATTCCCCTGGTCGAGTATCCCTGACCTCTCGATTTGCAGCGAAGCGTCCCGGATTCGCCGCAGTCCATCCGCCTTTCCGCCGCGGCTTCCGGCCACCGTCCGACCGCGGCCCTTCCGGCCTCGCCGGCACCCGGATCATCTGCCCTCAGCTTCTCCGGGTGCCAGCCGACCTTGCACTCCCGACCGTCCCGGCCCTAGGGTTGGCGCGAACCATCGGGGGACCAGATGCGCGACCTTCACCTTCCCGGCCGCTCCGCCGTCTATGCCTGTAACGGCATGGCGGCGACCTCGCACCCGATCGCGGCGCAGGTTGCGGTCGAGGTGCTGAAAGCCGGCGGCAACGCGGCCGATGCCGCCATCGCCGGCGCCATGGTCCTCAACATCGCCGAGCCGCAGATGACCGGGATCGGCGGCGACTGTTTCGTTCTCTTGAAACCGCCGGGATCCGAGGAGATCGTCGCCCTGAACGGCTCCGGCCGCGCGCCCCGGGGCCTGAACGCCGCCGAGCTGCGTGCCCGTGGCCTGACCGTCATGCCGATCCAGGCCATCGAATCGGTCACGCTCCCCGGTGCCATCGACGCCTTCTGCCGCCTGAACGCGGATTACGGGCTGAAGTCGCTGGAAGAAATCCTCGCCCCCGCCATTCACTATGCCGAGGAAGGCATCCCCGTCGCCCCCCGCGTCGCCTTCGACTGGGTCGACGACCTGCCCTGCCTGAAGGGGGCCGCCCGCGACTTCTACAGCTTCGGCGGCAAGGCCCCGGCCGTGGGCCAGATCTTCCGCGCCCCCGGCCAGGCCGAGGTCCTGCGCCGCATCGCGCGCGAAGGCCGCGCCGGATTCTATCAGGGCGAAGTGGCCGAGGACATGATCACCTCGCTGCAGGCTCTGGGCGGCACCCACACGCTGGACGACCTCGCCGCCACCGCCTGCGACTACACCACCCCGGTCTCCGGTCTCTACCAGGGGGTCGAACTGGTCGAGCATCCGCCGAACGGCCAGGGCGCCACGGCGATCCTCCTGCTGAACATCCTCGGCCACTTCGACATCAAGACGATGGACCCCTTCGGCAGCCAGCGCGCCCATATCGAGGCCGAGGCGACGAAACTCGCCTACGACGCCCGCAACCGCTTCATCGCCGATCCCGACCACACCAGCCGCCTCGCGCATATGCTGCACCCCGAAACCGCCGCGAAGCTCGCCGCGCTGATCGACCCGAAACAGGCGATGCCGCAAGCCGCCCCCCTGTCCGAGGCCGTGCACCGCGACACGATCTACATCACCGTCGTCGACCGCGACCGGATGGCGGTCTCGCTGATCTATTCGATCTTCTGGGGTTTCGGAGCGGGCCTCGCCTCGTCGAAATTCGGCATCAACTTCCAGAACCGCGGCGCAGGCTTCACCCTGGCCGAGGGTCACCCGAACGAGGCCGGCGGCGGCAAGCGCCCGATGCATACCATCATCCCCGGCATGATCCGCCAGAACGGCCGCGTCACCATGCCCTTCGGCGTGATGGGCGGCGCCTACCAGCCCTGTGGGCACGCCCGCTTCGTCTCGAACCTCACCGATTTCGGCATGGACCCGCAGGCGGCGATCGACGCGCCCCGCTGCTTCTCCGGCGCCGAGGGGATGGAGGTCGAGCGCGGCTATTCCGACCAGATCCGGGCCGAGCTTGCCGCCATGGGCCACAAGGTCGTGATTCCCCACGTGCCGCTGGGGGGCGGCCAGGCAATCGGCATCGACGGCGACCTGCTGGTCGGTGCCTCGGATCCCAGAAAGGATGGCTGCGCCCTTGGCTACTGAACCCGACCGCCCCGCGATCACCGAAGCGATCCGCGCCCTCACCCATGGCGAGACGGATACCGTCGCATTGATGGCCACCATGGCCTGCGAGATCCACCACGCCCATCCGTTCTGCGACTGGACCGGCTTCTACCGCGTCACCGGACCCGAGCTTCTGAAGATCGGTCCCTACCAGGGCGGCCACGGCTGCCTTGTCATCCCGTTTTCAAGGGGCGTCTGCGGCGCCGCCGCGCGCACCGGGCAGGTGCAGAACATCCCCGATGTCGAGGCGTTCCCCGGCCATATCGCCTGTTCGTCCTCGACGAAATCCGAACTGGTCCTCCCGGTCTGGAACGGGCAGGGCAGGCTCCTCGGCGTCCTCGATCTCGACAGCGACAACCCCGCCGCCTTCACCAAGGCCGACGAGGACTGGCTCGTCCCCCTGCTGGCCGAGGTCTTCCGCGACGCAACCTGAACAATTCGACTAAAATTGTGCTTCCTCTTGGCCTAAATACTCCACGGGAGGTCCGGAGGGTGTGAAACCCTCCGGGGCCAGCCAGAGGAACCAGCGCATGAGCAGACTCACCCTCCTCGACGGCGGCATGGGCCAGGAGCTGATCGCCCGCGCGGGGACCGATCCCGGCCCGCTCTGGGCGACGCGGGTCATGCTCGACCACCCCGGCCTGGTCCGCGCGATCCATGAGGATTACTTCGCCGCCGGAGCCAGCCTTGCCACGACGAACACCTACAACATCCTGCATGACCGCTTGGTCCCGCAGGGCCTCGACCCCCTCTACCACGCCCTTCACCTCCGCGCCCTGGCCGAGGCGCATGAGGCCCGCGCCGCCGCCGGGCGCGGGCTGATCGCGGGTTCGATGGGACCTCTCGGCGAGAGCTACCGCCCCGACCTTACCCCGCCGGTCGGGGTTTCCGCCCCGCTCTATGCCGAGAAGGCGAAGATCCTTGCCCCGCATGTCGACCTGATCCTGGTCGAGACCATTTCCTCGCTCGCCCTCGCCCGGGGCGCCCTCCAGGGCGCGCGGACCACCGGCCGCCCGGTCTGGCTCTCGGTCTCGGTCCAGGACCGCGACGGCACGCGCCTGCGCTCCGGCGAACCCGTGGCCGCGCTGGCCGAGGTGCTGGCGGAGACCCCCGCCGATGCCGTCCTCGCCAACTGTTCGATGCCCGAGGCGATGTCTGCAGCCCTCGCCGAACTGAAGCCGCTCGGCCTGCCCTTCGGCGCCTATGCCAACGGCTTTTCCGAGATCACGCCGCACAGCCACGGCACCTCCGCCCCCACCTATTGTGCCCGCCACGACCTGACGCCCGACCGCTACGCCGACTTCGCGCTAGGCTGGGTCGCGCAGGGCGCCACCCTGATCGGCGGCTGCTGCGAGGTCGGCCCGGCCCATATCCGCCGCCTCCACGCCCGCCTCACGGCCGAAGGTCATACCATTGCATAAGCCCTCGCTGATCCCCGATTTCGCCTATGACCCGCCCGACACCCCGCTCTCGATCCTGCACGAGGACGCGGCGATCCTGGTCCTGGACAAGCCCGCCGGCCTTCTCACCGTGCCGGGCAAGCTGGAGAACCGGCAGGATTGCCTGATCACCCGCCTGCGGGCCGCGCGCTGGGACGCGCTTCTGGTGCACCGGCTGGATTGCGACACCTCGGGCGTGATCATCTTCGCACGCACCAGGCAGGCGCAGGGCTTCCTCGGGCAGGAGTTCGAGCAGCGCCGGGCGCAAAAGGCCTATGTCGCGCGGCTGAAGGGCCGGATCGAAGGCGAGAGCGGCACCGTCGACCTGCCGCTTGGCAGTGACTGGGACTACCGCCCGCGCCAGAAAGTCGACCACACGCATGGCCGCCCGGCGCAGACCGACTGGCAGGTGATTGGCCGCAGCGAAGACGAGACCCGCGTCCGCCTCACGCCCCACACCGGGCGCAGCCACCAGCTCCGCGTTCACATGCTGGCGCTTGGGCACCCGATCCTCGGCGACCAGATCTACGCGCCCGAAACCAGGGCCGCCCATCCCCGCCTGATGCTGCATGCCGAGACGCTGTCGCTGCACCACCCGGCCACCGGCGAGCGGGTCAGCTTCGCCGCGCCCGTGCCCTTCTGATCCCGGCGCAGGGTGGGTGATTCACCCATCCTGTCCCGCCGCCGGCAGGTCAGATCGCCAGCCCCAGCTTCCGCCCCTCATGGAAGGCATAGGCCGCCAGCCGGGGGGCCGTGCAATCGCCGATCCGATGCATCACCTTGCCCGCAATCATTTCGGGCAGCGGATCGAAGGCCCGGTTCGTCGTCGCCATCACCAGGGCCGAGAACGGGATCACCTCCTCCTCCCCGGTCAGGAACGACCGCACCGTCACCCCGTTGCCGTGCCAACGGACAAGACAGCTTTCTGTCAGCATCCGCACCCCCAGCGCCCCCAGCCGCCGTCGCACCACGCCGTCCGCCGCCGTCCGGGCGATCTCCTTGCCGACGAAGGGCTCCGGCGTCACGATGGTCACCTTTTTGCCGGCCTCCGCCATCGCCCAGGCTGTGCCGACCCCGCGCCAGTTGCTGCCCTCGTCGTAGATCACCACCGCGTCGCCCAGCCGGGCCTCGCGCCGCAGCACCGCCTCGGGCGACCACACGCCCCCCGCCTCGATCCCCGGCAGGGAGGGCTCCGATGGCACCCAGCGCTGGAACCCCGTCTCGTCCGGCAGGGATCCCGTCGCCACCACGACCACCGAAGCCGGATGCTCTGCAACCTCCTGCTCGTCCAGGAAGGTGTTCAGCCGCAACCGCACCCCCAGCTTCTCGAACTGCCGCTCGTACCAGTCCATCAACTCCAGGATCTGCCCCCGCCGCGGCTGCATCCCCGCCAGCCGGAACTGCCCGCCCACGACCGGAGCAGCCTCCACGATTTCCACCCGGTGCCCCCGCTCCGCCGCCGCCCGCGCCGCCTCCAGCCCTGCCGGGCCAGCGCCCACCACCAGCACATCCTTGGGCGCGGGCGAGGCCACGAACCGATCCCCGCCCCACTCGAACTCCCGCCCCGCCGAGGGATTGATCAGGCAGGAAATCCAGTAGTCGCGCGACCGCCGCCCCCAGCACATCTGGTTGCACGAGATGCAGCCCCGGATGTCCTCGGCCCGCCCCTCCGCCACCTTCCGCGCCAGATGCGGGTCGGCGATCTGCCCCCGCACGATCGACACCAGATCCGCCAAGCCGGAGGCGATGATCGCCTCGCCATTCTCCGGCGTCCGTACCCCGGCCTCCGAGGTCACGACCGCATGGCTGAGCACCCCCTTCAACTGCTGCGTCAGCGGCGTCGTCAGCTTCTCGGCATGGGTGAAGGGCGGGATGATCGCCTCGAATTCCAGATAGGACCCGGCCCCGACCGTCACATAGTCCACATGCCCCGTCCGGTCATGCAGCGCCAGGATCTCGCACAAGGCCTCGGCGCCTAGGGTCACCTCGTAGGCCGTCGAATAGCTGACCGCCAAGCCGACGATGAACTCTTCCCCGCAGGCCCGCCGCACCCGCTCGATCAGCTCGCGCGAAAACCGCGTCCGCCCCTCCAGCGACCCGCCCCACTGGTCGGTCCGCTGGTTCGACCAGGGTGTCCAGAACTGGTCGACCAGCGAGTGATAGGCCCCCCAGACCTCCACCCCCTGAAACCCCGCCGCCTTCGCGCGCACCGCCGCCGCGACATGCGCCTGCAGCAGTTCCTCGACCTCCGCCCCGGTCATCGCGTGCGACCCGTCGCTGTCGTGATAGGACGGCCCGCCCGAAGGCGACCAGTGCGGCGCGAAGCTCAGGTCGGAATCGCCATGCGCGCCGATGTGGTAGAGTTGCTGGATGATGACCGCGCCGGCGTCCTTCACCTCGTCGGTGATGGTGCGATAGGCCGGAATCACCGCGTCATCGGAATGCAGGATGTTGCCCCGGGTCAGGACGCCCGTCCGGTGTACCGGCACCGGCTCGGCCACCACCATCGCCGCCCCGCCCAGGGCACGCTCCAGCAGGTATTTGCCAAAGCGCGGGCCGGGCATGCCCTGGTCGGACATGTTGTTGGTATGCGCGCCAAAGACGATGCGGTTGCGCAGGGTCTGGTCGCGCAGCTTGAGCGGGGACATCAGGCGGGGATGCTGGGTCATGGGGGCCTCCGGTTGCCCCCATGTCAGCGATTCTCGACACCTGTGTCAAGTTTTCTGCGCCGGGTAGGGTGGGTCGTTCCGCGCCCTGGCGCGGGTTGACCCACCGTCCTATTCCGAGGCCACGTCCCAGCCCGAGATCGCCTTGACCTCCAGGAACTCCTCGATTCCCCAGGCCCCGCCCTCGCGCGCCCGGCCGCTGGCCTTGATGCCGCCGAACGGCGCCCCCGCCCCGCGCGAGCGGCCGTTCATCTCGACCATCCCCGCCTTCAGCTCCCGCGCCAGCCGGTTGCGCCGCGCGCCGTCCAGGCTTTGCACATAGTTGGTCAGCCCATAGGGCGTGTCATTGGCGATCCGCACCGCATCGGCCTCGCTGTCAAAGGGGATCATGCACAGGACCGGGCCGAAGATCTCCTCGCGCTCGATGGTCATGCCGGGCTTCACATCGGCAAAGACCGTCGGCCGGACATAGAAGCCCTTGTTCATCCCCTCGGGCAGGCCCAGGCCGCCCGCGACCAGCCGCGCGCCCTCGTCGATGCCCTTCTGGATATAGCCCTGGATCTGGTCCCACTGGCGCTTGTTCACCACTGGCCCGATCTGCTTGCCCGGCTCGCTGGCGGGCGCGACCCTGATGCTGCTGGCCACTTCGGCCGCGATCTCCACCGCCCGGTCGTAATAGCTCCGCTCCACCAGCATCCGCGAGGGCGCATTGCAGCTTTGCCCCGAGTTGTTCATCATGTGCCGCACCCCACGCTCCACCGCGCGATCGTCGGCATCGGCGAAGACCAGATTCGCCCCCTTGCCGCCCAGCTCCAGCGTCACCCGCTTCAGCGTCTGCGCCGCGGCCACCGAGATTGCCCGCCCGGCCCGCGTGCTGCCGGTAAAGCTGATCATCTCGACATCCGGGTGGCTGGAAAGCTGCGTCCCCACCCCCGCGCCATCGCCGTTCACCAGGTTGAACACGCCCGCAGGCACGCCGGCGTCATGGCAGAATTCGGCGAACAGCATCGAGGAGAGCGGCGCCTCCTCCGACGGCTTCAGCACGCAGGTGCAGCCCGCCAGCAGCGCCGGGATCACCTTCAGCGTGACCTGGTTCATCGGCCAGTTCCAGGGCGTGATCAGCCCTACCACCCCGATCGGCTCCAGCGCGATGCGGGTGTCGGGGGCATGCGGGCCAAGCGGGCGGATCCATTCGATCTGGTCGAAGGCGCGCAGGAAGTTCTTCAGGTGCCAGGGCAGACACTCCGCCTGATCGTCCCGCGCCATGTCGATCGGCGCGCCCATCTCCAGGCTGATCGCCTGTGCCATCTCCTCCTTGCGCAGCTGGTACTGCTCCAGGATCCCCTCCACCATCCGGCGCCGCTCGGCCGGGGGCGTCGCGGACCAGCCCGGCAGCGCGGCCTTGGCGGCGGCGACGGCGGCGTTGGTGTCCGCCTCGCTGCCCAGCGAGATCACCGCGCAGACCTCCTCGGTCGAAGGGTCGATGACCGGGCAGTCGCGCGCGACCTCGGGGGCGACCCAGGCGCCGTTGATGTAGAACTCACGCTTGGTGATCATGGTCCGGTCCTTTCAGGAATTTGATCATATTCTGACAGGAGGGGCCTGCCGGGGCAAGGCCTGCCCCGGTGTCAGGCCGAAAACGGCCGCACCATCGTGGTCGCGGCCGAGAATCCGAACAGATAGCCCAAGAGTCCCAGCCGCTGCGAGCGGGCGGCGACAAAGCCGTGTCTCTCGTACAGCGCCCTGGCGCGCCAGTTGGTGTCGACCACATCCAGCCGCACCGCCGGATAGCCGCGCTCCCGCGCCTCGTTGCACAGCGCGGCGATGAGCATCGAGCCGATCCCCTTGCTGCGATGCGCCCTGGTGACGCTGATCCCGTCGATCAGGAAACGGTCGTTGTCGACCTCGCGCCCCAGCGCCCACAGCAGTCCGCCGCGCCAGCGCCCGCCAAACCGGCCATAGATGCCTGTCAGGTCGTCCCAGCTGCCCCCGGCAAAGCTGCCTCCCGGGATCTTGTAGCCGGCGATGCCGATCAGCCGCCCGTCGCCATCCAGTGCGGCGAAGCACAGGTCGGCGCGGATCACCCGCTCGAAATAATCCAGCGCCAGCGGCTCCGGCCCCATGACCCGGCCCAGCTTGCCGCCGAATGCCTCCCAATACAGCAGCGCCGCTTCCCGGCGCAGGCCCTCGTGCAGACCGTGATAGATCGTCACGCCCATGCCAGCGCCTCGGCCAGAAGGGCGGAGCGCCCCGCCCCAAGGATCCACCCCTCCTCCGCCGCTTCGGACGGCGCGTCGAACAGGGGCGCCAGCCGGGCCTCCCGCGCCAGAAGGTGCAGCGCCCGCGACAAGAGCCGGACCTGCCCCTGATCGGCCGGCAGCCCCTCGGCATTGGCCAGGATCGCCACCGGCCCCGCCAGCAGCGAGGGGTAGACCTCGGCCAGCACCACCGGGGCCTCCGGCGCGTCGAAGGGCCAGACCGAGACATCGGGCCGCTGCGACAGCCGGTGAATCATCGGCAGGCCCAGCAGGCTCTGCGACCCGACCGAGCCGGGATTGAACAGCATCCAGGGGCTTTTCGCCCCCCGGACCGCCGCTTCGGCCGCGCGGGTCTCGGCCAGCCCAAGCGCCGCATAATCGATGCCATGGCGGCGAAAGGGCAAGCCCGGCCAGCTTTGCCCGCTCGGATGGCTCCAGAACGGGCCGGGACCCTCGGGGAATGCCGCGTTGATGCGGGCGGCCACGGCAAAGCGGTTGTTGCGGTTTTCGGGCGTGTCGGTGATCTCGCGCGCCAGCCACTCCCAGACTGTGCGCACATCGCCGCCGGTCAGGCGGGCCGCGAAGCCGGACGGATAGCCCATGGCGAAATCGAAGCCGACCAGAAGGCGCAGTCCATCGGCGCGGGCCGTGTCGATCAGCGTCACCAGCTGGGCCTCGGCCGCGGCACGGGTGCGATGGTGCCATTCCGCCCCGCCCTCGGCGTCATGGCAGCCGATCCAGACGGCATTCGCCCGGTTCGTCGCGCTGGTGGGCAGGTTCGCCGCCGACCAGTCGACCACGATCACCCGGTCAAACAAGCCCGACCTCGCGCAGGATGAAATCGGCGACGGTGCGCGTGTCGTTCAGATCCAGCACCGGCACCGGCAGCACCAGTGCCGCATCCGTCGCCACCGCCCGCACCAGCGGATCCTGCGGCTGGATCAGCGCCTGCCCGGTCTCTGCGCGCCAGACCTCGACCTTGGGATGGGCGTCGCGCTTGTAGCCCTCGACCAGCACCAGATCGACCGGGGCCAGCCGCGCCAGGATCGCCGGCAGCTCCGGCTCCGGCCCGCGATGCTCCACCATCAGCGCGAAGCGGTCGGCCGAGGCCAGTACCACCTCGCGCGCCCCGGCGGCGCGGTGGCGGAACGTGTCCTTGCCCGGCTGGTCCAGGTCCACGGAATGATGCACATGCTTGACCGTCGAGACGCTGAAGCCGCGCCCGGTGATCTCGCTCACCAGCCGCTCCATCAGGCTGGTCTTGCCCGAGTTCTTCCAGCCGATCACGCCGTAGACCCTCATGCCGTCCCCTTCAGCAGCGCCTCGGCGAGGGCCAGGTCTTCGGGCGTGTTCAGGTTCGCGAAGGCGCGCGGGTCCGGGAAGACAGCGCGCGCGGCCCCCTGCGCCGCGGCAAAACGCGTGACCTTCGCCTCGCCGGCAGCCAGGAATCCGGACAGCGCCGGGGCCAGCATGACCGGCCAAAGCGCCGTTGCGGGATGATCCCCGGTCGGATCGGCAGCATAGGCCAACCCCCCGGTCGCGCCCTTGGCCGCCATGAGGAGTTGCGGCACCAGGTCGCCCGGCAGGAAGGGCGTGTCGACCGGGGTCGAGACCAGATGCGTCGCACCCGACTCCCCGGCTTTCAGCAGCGCCGCAAGGATACCGGACAACGGTCCCTGCGGCCGGGCATCCGGCACGACCGTGCAGCCAAACCGCCCGAACCGCGCCGGATCGCCATTGGCCGAGATCAGCACCCGCTCCACCTGCGGCTCCAGCCGGTCAAGGACATGGGCAATCAGCGGCTGACCGGCCAAGGGCAAGAGCGCCTTGTCCACACCCCCCATGCGGCGACCTTCTCCTCCGGCGAGGATGACCCCGAATATGCGCAAATTCCTGTTCCCGGTTGTGGGCAAGCCAAGCCTAGCCGGTCAGGCTGCAGGCGCAAGCGGCAGGGCAGGGGCGCAAGACTTTTCGAAAAGTCTTGCAAAATCCTTCGAAGGATTTTGGCCCGGACCCCACCCTCAACCCTCCAGCGGGTCGCCGTTGGCCTGGACCAGCAGAACGCCGTGGTTGCTGTCGTCGTCGTCGTCGGTGATCTTCCGCGTCGTCACGCCCGGCAATTCGCCGAAGGCATCGGCCAGCTTCTTCGGATACCAGGTCGACGGCATGCTCTGGAACCCCGGCACCCCGCGCAGCACCGAGGACGTCGCCTGCGTGCACATCGCCTTCGGCACCGCGCCATAATCCTCGACCCGCCGCAGCACCAGCTCCGCCACCTCGGGCGAGACCTGGACCTTCTGCTCGATCACGTCATAGGTCTTGCGGGCATGGTAATCGATGTAGAAGGCAAGCGCCTTGTCGGTCATCCCGAAATGCACGTCGTTGCGTTCGGGCAGTTTCGGGTGATGCCAGGTTCCCGCCGGATCGAAGATCACCCTTTCGGACCCGTTGACCAGGATCGCCGAATGCGCGCCCGAGCCGGAGTTCTTGTTCACCACCGTGTAAAGCGTGATCGACGTCGGCTCGTCCGAGGTGAAGCGGGCGGCCTGCACCTGCTCCTCCGGCGCCCAGACCGATTGCGCGCCGCAGGCGGTCAGGCCCGAAAGGGCGGCAAGGCAAAGGAGAAGGCGCAGCATCGAGTCGCGGATCAGGCGTTGGCCAGTGCGAGGAAGACCAGCACCGCGATCGAGAGTCCGGCGGCCCAGACCGACAGGCGGATGAAGCCCTCGAAGGTCTTTTCCTGCGCGCGAATGTCCATCGTTCCGTGCTTGTGCTCGTTGTGGTCGGCCATTTTACCGCTTCCTTGTTTGATCCCTTGTTGCCCCTTAGCCTATTCGCCGCCGCCTGTCACGGGTCGGCATCACGCCGAAGCATCGCCGGAATCGCCCCCGGTCCAGCCCGAGTTCAACTGGAACCCGATGCGGCGCGGGGCCTCCTCCTCGCCTTCCTTCGGCACCGCCCGCAGGGTCACCGACAGCTGGCTGACATGCTGGATCAACTGGGTCTTGGTGCCCGAATCGTCGCGGCCGTAGAAGCTGATGATGTCGGGATCGAAGAAGCCGATCCCCTCGATCCGCAGGATGCCGGCCTCGTCCCCTGCGAAACCCATGGCGATCTCCTGCTCGGCGTCCAGCTCGCGCTCGAAGTCGCGGATATACATCACCAGCCGGTCATGCGCCCATTCCGCCGGGCTTTTCTGCCGCGCGGGCTTCTTTGCGGCCGGCTTCGCCGCCGGTTTCCCGGCGGGTTTCGCCGCAGCCTTCGGTGCCTTTGTCATCGCCGTTCCCATTCCCATGCCCCTGCCGGGTTCAGGGAACGCAAAACCGCGCCCCGCCGCAAGAGGCAGTTGAGATGCGCGATGGCCTCGACCAGCGCCAGCCCGTGCTGCGCGGGCCCGATCTCGCGCCGGAAGAGCGGCGGGAAGCACTCGGCCGCCGTTCGCGGGATGCGCAGATGCTCCAGCAGCCGGCCAAGCGCCTGGTCGTGGTTCTCGACCATCTGCATCAGGCGGAAGGGCAGGCCGGTGAAGGGCAGCTTGTGGCCCGGCAGGACCAGCTGCTCCTCGCGCGCATGGGCCGCCAGCGCGCGGCAACTGTCCAGCCAGTCGGTCAGCGGATCGGCCTCGGGCTCGGTCGGGTAGACGCCGATATTGGCCGAGATCCCGGGCAGAAGCTGGTCGCCGCCCAGCACGATCCCGTCGTCGGACCACAGCGTCAGATGCTCGGGCGCATGGCCATGCCCGATCCGCACCACCCAGTCCCGCCCCGCCGCCCGCAGCCGCCCGCCCTCGACCAGCCGGGTAAAGCCAAGGGGCATCGGCTCCACGATGTCGGCAAAGTTGAACGGCCGCTCCTCGGCCCGCTGCGCCAGCTCCGCCTCCGTCAGCCCGGCGCGGCGGTAGAAGGTCAGCGCCTCGGGCGAGGGCCGCTCCTGCACGTCCAGCACCAGCATCCGCGCGTAAAGCCAGGCGGTGCGCGTGGTCAGAAGCTCCGCGCCCCGCGACTGGAACCAGCCGACCAGCCCGACATGGTCGGGATGGTGGTGGGTCAGGATCACGCGCCGGACCGGCTTGCCGCGCAGGGGACCGGCAAGCAGCCGCTCCCAGATCGCCTTCGACCGTTTCGACGAAAGACCCGTATCCACGATGGTCCAGCCGTCGCCCTCGTCCAGCGCGAAGATGTTCACATGGTCCAGCGCCATCGGCAGCGGCAGCCGCAGCCAGAGAATCCCCTCGGCCACCGCGACCGCCTCGCCCTCGGCCGGGGCGGTCGCGAACGGATGCCTGACGCCTTCGCTCATCCGGCCAGGTCCTCGGGCCGCACCGCATACAGCCCCTCGGCCCCCTCGCGCACCTGCGCCAGCAGCGCGGCATGTTCCGGCAATATCCGGCGGATCATCACCCGCGCCAGCGCCAGCCGGTCGGAATCGGCCAGTGCCGCCTTCAGATGCGCATCGCCGCCCAGCACCCTGGCAAAGGCGCGCAGATAGGGCACCGCGCCTGCGAAACGGTCATTGAGCGGCTGGGCGACCAGCGCCTCGGTCGCCTCGCGCAGCGCCTCCGACGCCTGCCAGACCTCGCCCGCCAGGTCGGGATAGCGTGTCCGCGCCGCCTCGGCCCCGCGCTGGACCTCGTCGATCAGGCGAAAGGCCGCCTCGCCCCCGTCGGCCATCTTGCGCCCCACCAGATCCATCGCCTGAATTCCGTTCGTACCTTCGTAGATCGCGGTGATCCGCACGTCGCGGGCGAACTGCGCCGCGCCGGTCTCCTCGATATAGCCCATGCCGCCCTGGACCTGCATCCCCAGATGTGCGACCTCGCAGCCGATGTCGGTGCCATGCGCCTTGGCGATGGGCGTCAGGAGCGCCGCCCGCGCCTGCCAGTCCGGATTGCCCGTGGCCCTGGCCATGTCGATCGCCACCGCGCAGGACAGCGCGATCGAGCGGGCGGCAAAGACCTCGGCCCGCATCGCCGCCAGCATCCGGCGCACGTCGGCATGATCCAGGATCGGCCCCCCCGCCGACAGGGGCGTCGCGCCCTGGTGCCGCTCCATCGCATGGGCCAGCGCCTGCTGCAGCGCCGCCTCGGCCACGCCCACGCCCTGCACCCCGACCGAAAGCCGGGCGTTGTTCATCATCGTGAACATCGCCGCCATGCCCTTGTTCGCCTCGCCCACCAGCCAGCCCTTTGCCCCGTCGTACTCCATCACGCAGGTCGGGCTGCCGTGGATGCCCAGCTTGTGCTCCAGGCTGACGGCGCGCAGGCTGTTGCGCGCGCCGGGGCGGCCTTCGGCATCGGGGATGAACTTCGGCACCATGAAGAGGCTGATCCCTTTCGTCCCCTCCGGCGCGCCGGGCAGGCGGGCAAGGACCATATGGCAGACATTCGCCACCAGATCGCTGTCGCCCCAGGTGATGAAGATCTTCTGCCCGCTGATCGCATGGGTCCCGTCGCCCAAGGGTTCCGCCTTCGTCCGCAGCGCCCCCACGTCCGACCCGGCCTGCGGCTCGGTCAGGTTCATCGTCCCCGACCACTCGCCCGAGGTGAGCTTCGGCAGATACAGCGCCTTCATCGCGTCGCTCGCGTGGTGCTCCAGCGCCTCGATCTGGCCCTTGGACAGCAGCGGCTTCAGCTGCAAGGCCAGGCAGGCGCCCGACAGCATGTCGTCCACCGCCAGCGCCAGGCTGATCGGCAGGCCCATGCCGCCATGCTCGGGCCGCGCCGCGATGCCGACCCAGCCGCCCTCCGCCAGCGCCCGATACCCCTCGGCAAAGCCGGGAGAGGAGACCACCGCCCCGTTCTCCAGCCGCGCCGCGTTCAGGTCGCCCGCCCGGTTCAACGGCGCGATCACATCCGTCGCGATCCGCCCCGCCTCGGCCAGGATCGCATCGGCCAGTTCCGGCGTCGCCTCGGCGAACCGCGGCGTGGCCGCGACCCTGGCGAAGCCCGCCACATGCTCCAGGATGAAGCGCAGGTCCCTGACCGGGGCGCGATAGGGCATGGCGACGTCCTCCGACGGCTTGGCAAGGCGCGGGCCCTGCCGTAAGCACGACCCCGCACCGAGGCTACCGCTTTCCCCCCGACCTGCAACCCGGACGCTGCGTCAGAGATGACCGAGACCCTTGCCCCCGACGATGCCGGCATCGCCCGCGCCGCCCGCCTGCTGGCGGAAGGCGAACTCGTCGCCTTCCCGACCGAGACGGTCTACGGCCTTGGCGGCGATGCGCGCTCCGACCGGGCGGTGGCGGGGATCTATGCGGCCAAGGGGCGGCCCAGCTTCAACCCGCTGATCGTCCACCTTCCCGACCTCTCCGCGGTCGAGGCGCTGGCGACCGTCGGCCCCAACGCCCGCGCGCTGGCGCGGGCCTTCTGGCCCGGCCCGCTGACCCTGGTCCTGCCGCTGCGCGACGGCGCGGGCCTCTCGCCCCTGGTGACGGCGGGCCTCGCCACCGTCGCCGTCCGCATCCCCGCCCATCCCCTTGCCCGGCGCCTTTTGCAGGCCTTCGGCGGCCCGGTCGCCGCGCCCTCGGCCAACCCTTCCGGCCGCGTCTCGCCCACCCGGGCCGGGCATGTGCTGGAGGGGCTGAGCGGGCGCATCGCCGCCGTGCTCGATGGCGGTCCCTGCGCCGTCGGCCTGGAATCCACCATCGTTGCCGCCGATCCCGCCCCCACCCTCCTCCGTCCCGGCGGTGTCCCGGTCGAGGCGATGGAGGCGCTGCTTGGCCAGCCCTTCGCCACCGGCGGCGATGCGCACAGACCCAGCGCACCGGGCCAACTCGCCTCGCATTACGCGCCCGAGGCCGGGGTTCGCCTGAACGCAACCGCCGCCGAGCCGGGCGAGGTGCTGGTAGGCTTCGGCCCGGTCAAGGGCGCGCTCACGCTTTCGGACACCGGCGATCTGGTCGAGGCCGCCGCCCGCCTCTTCGACCTGCTCCGCCAGGCCGACCGTCTGGCCGGCCCCCATGGCCGCATCGCCTTTGCCCCGGTGCCCGAGGCCGGCCTTGGCCTTGCGATCAACGACCGTCTGCGCCGCGCCGCCGCCCCGCGTCCTTGAGGGGCGAAGGGCCGAAATTCCGGGTTCGGAACCCGGCAAAGTTGTGCAATAGTTTCGGCGGGCCGTCGCGCCCAACGGGTCAAGATAGCCCGCCAGTCAAGGCGGGTACATGAGGGAACAAGTGATGTTCAACGAATTCAAGACATTCATCGCCCGGGGCAATGTCCTCGATCTCGCCGTCGGTGTGGTCATCGGCGCGGCCTTCACCGCCATCGTCACCTCGCTGGTCGATGACCTGATCAATCCGCTGATCGGCCTGATCGTCGGCGGGGTGGACTTCAGCGGCCTCAGCGTCGGTCTGGGCGACGCGCAGTTCATGTATGGCAACTTCATCACCGCGATCATCAAGTTCCTGATCGTCGCCTGGGTGGTGTTCCTGATCGTCAAGGGCGTGAACCGGCTGATGCCGAAGAAGCCCGAGGCCCCGCCGGCCCCGGCTGGCCCGACCGACAACGACCTGCTCAAGGACATCCTGGCCGAGCTGAAGAAGAAATAGGCAAAAGGCCCGCGGCACATCCGCCGCGGGCCCTTTCCTTACGCCGCCACCGGAAGGCGCGACCGCAGGTTCCAGTACCAGAACCGATAGGCCCACAGCGCCAGGAGCGGCCCGAAGTGGATCAGCGCCGGCGGCCAGCCGCCCCAGTCCTTCATCGCGGCCCAGTGCAGCAGCACCAGCACCGCCGCCGGCCAGGCCATGCGCTGCATCGTCTTCCAGCCGGTGCCCAGCCAGCGCTGCGCGGCATTGTTCGAAGTCACCGCCAGCGGCACGAAGATCAGGAAGGCCAGCCAGCCGGTCCAGATCCTTGTCTGCGGCAGTTGCTCGAGGATCCGGTCCAGCGTGCCCCGGTCGATCACATAGACCACGACGTGCAGCGCGGCATAGAGGAAGGCCGCCACCCCCAGGTCGCGCCGGTGCCGCATCAGCCAGCGCGGCCAATGGTGGGTGCGGAACACCAGCATCAGGCCCGAGGCCATCATCCCGATGATCATGAACCGCGCCGCGAACTCGCCCGTCGGGTGCAGCAACTGATGGAACGCCTTCGGATCGTCGCCGAACAGCGGGCCGATCATGCCCAGCGCAGGCAGCGAAAGCACGGCCCAGAGGATCAGGGTCGAGGGTTTGTAACCGGATAATGTCATGGGGCACCTGTTGTCTGATGCCCCATATACGCCGCAGCGCAGCACTTCCGTCGTCAGAGCGCCAGCGCCTCCGCCCCCGTGATCGACGGCAGCCCCAGCGCCGTGCCGACCGCCGCATAGGTCAGCTTCCCGGCATGGACGTTCAGCCCGGCCAGCAGATGCGGATCGTCGGCACAGGCCTTTTTCCAGCCCTTGTCGGCCAGCGCCAGCAGGAAGGGCAGGGTGGCGTTGCCCAAAGCCTGGGTCGAGGTCCGCGCCACCGCGCCGGGCATGTTGGCCACGCAGTAATGCATCACTCCGTCCACCTCGTAGATCGGATCCTGGTGCGTGGTGGCCCGGCTGGTCTCGAAACAGCCGCCCTGGTCGATCGCCACGTCGACCAGCACCGCGCCGGGCTTCATCTCCTTCAGCTGCGCCCGGCTGACCAGCTTCGGCGCCGCCGCACCGGGGATCAGCACCGCGCCGATCACCATGTCGGCGGTCCGCACCAGTTCGGCCAAAGCGCCGGCGCTGGAATACTGCGTCACCAGCTTGCCGTGGAAGATGTCGTCCAGATAGCTCAGCCGCGGAACGGATCGGTCGAGCACCGTCACCCGCGCCCCCATCCCCACCGCGACCCGCGCCGCCGCCGTCCCGACCACGCCGCCGCCGACGATCACCACATTCGCCGGGGCCACCCCCGGCACCCCGCCCAGCAGCACGCCGCGCCCGCCATTGGCCTTCTGCAGCGTCCAGGCCCCCACCTGCGGCGCGAGGCGCCCCGCCACCTCGGACATCGGTGCCAGAAGGGGCAGCCCGCCCCGCGCGTCCGTCACCGTCTCGTAGGCGATGCAGGTCGCGCCGCTGGCCAGAAGGTCCCGCGTCTGCTCCGGGTCCGGCGCCAGGTGCAGATAGGTGAACAGAAGCTGCCCCGCCCGCAGCCGCTTGCGCTCGGCGGCCTGTGGCTCCTTGACCTTCACGATCATCTCGGCTTCGGCGAACACCTCTTCCGCCGTGGCCACCACCTCTGCCCCCGCCGCCGCGTAATCCGCATCGGCAAAGCCCGCGCCCAGACCCGCGCCGGTCTCGATCATCACCCGGTGGCCATGCGCCACCGCCTCGCGCGCCGCGTCCGGGGTCATTCCGACCCGGAATTCCTGCGGCTTTACTTCCCTTGGACATCCGATCTTCATCTGATCCTCCCCGAGGGCATCCTGCCCCCCTTGTGACGATCACTCTGATCCTGTTTTGCGGGCGATGCTTTGAAATCCGGATGACTTGTGGCCGCCGTCCGGATAGATTCCGGCGCAGAACCGCCCGGATGCCGAAGGATATTGCAGCAGGATGGACCTCGACGCCACGGATCGCCGCATCCTGACGGTGCTGCAAAAGGACGGCCGCATCACCAATGCCGAGCTTTCGGAACAGGTGAACCTCTCCCCCTCCGCCTGCCACCGCCGCGTGCAGCGGCTGGAGGAGGAGGGTTACATCGCCGGCTACGTTGCCCTTCTGGACGCCCGCCGCATGGGCCGGATGACCACGGTCTTCGTGGAAATCACCCTGCAAAGCCAGGCCGAGGACCTGCTCGACGCCTTCGAGCGCGAGGTCGCCCGCGTCCCCGACCTTCTGGAATGTCACCTGATGGCCGGGACCGCCGACTACCTGCTGAAGATCATGGCCGCCGATACCGAGGACTTCGCCCGCATCCACCGCCAGTTCCTCTCGCGCCTGCCCGGCGTGCGGCAGATGCAGTCCTCCTTCGCGCTGCGCACGGTGGTCAAGACCACGGCGCTGGCCGTCTGACCGCGGCCGCTTCAACGGCGGAGAGGGCCGGCATGACCGCAGGTTCCCGCACCTTGGCCCAGCGATTGGGCTTCTGGCCACCTCCCTCGTCACCGGGGCGGTTCTGGGGGTGCCTCCCAGCTCGCCGGGGCGCTCATGGCCGCGCTGCTGGGGCGCTGGCTTTTCGCAGACGAAAAACCCCCGGCCTGACGGACGGGGGTTGATCGATCGGGAATCGCTTCCCCAGTGTCGCCGGACGTCTTAGAGACCGCCTTCGCGCTGAAGCTTCTTCCGGGCAAGTTTCCTTGCACGGCGGACCGCTTCGGCCTGTTCGCGTGCCTTCTTGACGGAGGGCTTCTCGAAATGCTGCTTGAGCTTCATTTCCCGAAACACCCCTTCACGCTGAAGTTTCTTCTTCA
Organism: Tabrizicola soli; assembly: GCF_015999335.1. Taxonomy (GTDB): domain Bacteria; phylum Pseudomonadota; class Alphaproteobacteria; order Rhodobacterales; family Rhodobacteraceae; genus Tabrizicola; species Tabrizicola soli. The sequence continues at coordinate 61,808 of NZ_JAEACP010000021.1, forward strand.
GGGCACGGAGGGCCTGTTCGACGTTGTTGTCGCGGACGCTGACCTGCATGTGGTTGTCACCACCTTCCTAAGCTAGAGTTGCACTGACTTGTGCAGGCCGCCGCCCTATAACAAGCATGACGTCAGTTGTCCACCATGGAAGGATCAGCCCATGACCCAGCACATCAAGGACCGCCTGCTCGACGCCGCGCTGTCGCATGTGCCCTTCGACGGCTGGTCCGACCGCACGCTGCGCGCCGCCGCTACCGAGACGGGGGTCGATCCGGGCCTCACGCGGGCGCTTTTCCCGCGCGGCGGGGTCGATCTGGCGCTGGCCTACCACGCAAGGGGCGATGCGGCCATGGTCGCGCAGCTTGCCGCGACCGATCTTTCCGCCCTGCGCTTCCGCGATCGAATCGCCCATGCCGTCCATACCCGGATCGAGCTTGCCGACCGCGAGTTGGTGCGGCGCGGCTCCACCCTCTTTTCCCTGCCCCAGCACGCCGCCGACGGCGCACGGGCGATCTGGTCCACCGCCGACCGGATCTGGACCGCGCTGGGCGACACGTCCCAGGACCTGAACTGGTACACCAAGCGCGCCACCCTCTCGGCCGTCTACGGCGCGACGGTGCTTTTCTGGCTGGGCGACGACAGCTCCGACCACCAAGCAACCTGGGAATTTCTCGACCGCCGGATCGAGGGCGTGATGCGCTTCGAGAAGCTCAAGGCGGATTTCCGTGAAAATCCTCTGGGAAAAAAGCTGTTCTCCGGTCCGTTCAAGGTTATGGAACACATCCGGGCGCCTAAGCCGCCCACCACCCTGCCCGGCCTGCACCGGGACTGACCCTCAAGCCGGAACCGACCCATGGCCCTGACCCACAGCATGCTTGCCGTCGAAATCTCCCAGCCCGGCGGGCCGGACGTGTTGCAGCCGGTCTCGGTCCCGGTGCCGGTGCCGGGGCATGGCCAGATCATCATCCGCGTCGCCTATGCCGGGGTGAACCGTCCCGACGCGCTGCAACGCGCCGGCATGTATGCCCCGCCGCCCTCGGCCTCGCCCCTGCCCGGCCTCGAATGTTCCGGCACCGTGGTCGAGGTCGGGCCGGGCGCCACCCGCTGGCAGATCGGCGACCAGGTCTGCGCGCTCCTGCCGGGCGGCGGCTATGCCGAATATGCCGCCACGCACGAAGCGCACGCCCTTCCGGTCCCGCGCGGCCTTTCCCTGCGCGAAGCCGCCTGCCTGCCGGAAACCTGCTTCACCGTCTGGTCCAACATCGTGATGCGCGGCGGCCTGCAGGCGGGCGAACGCTTCCTCGTCCATGGCGGCACCTCGGGCATCGGCACCACCGCGATCCAGATCGCCCGCGCCCTTGGCGCCCGCGTCTTCGCCACCGCCGGATCGGACGAAAAGGTCCAGGTCTGCCGCGATCTCGGCGCCGAGGTCGCGCTGAACTATCGGAGCGAGGATTTCGTCCAGACCCTGCGCGAGGCCGGCGGCGCGAACCTGATTCTCGACATGGTCGGCGGCCCCTATCTCGAGCGGAACCTGAAGGCGCTGGCCGACGATGGCCGCCTGGTGCAGATCGCCTTCCTGCAAGGCCCCAAGGTCACGGTCAACTGGGCCGAGCTGATGACCCGCCGCCTCACCTTCACCGGCTCCACGCTGCGCCCGCAGTCCGACCTTGCCAAGGCCCGCATCGCGCGCGAGGTCGAGACCCATGTCTGGCCGATGATCGAGCGCGGCGCCTTCCGCGTCGTCATGGACAGCGAATACCCCCTGACCGAGGCCCCCGCCGCGCATTGGCGAATCGAGGCCGAGGGCCATGTCGGAAAGATCGTGCTGAAAGTCGAAAACTGAATGTGTCGGTCGTTTGACGCTGCGGCATGCAATTGACGCAACTTTCACGCGCAGCTGCCATAAAGGTTTGTTAAACCACGACTCAGGCGGGATCGGAATTCAGACGGAAGCCTGGGCCGGGCGGCAGATCCCCAGCTGCCCCCGGCATCGCGCATTTCAAGACTCCCTTGCTTCGACTTCCACCGGAAGCTTGTTTTTATGCGATCCCGCCGCTTCTACCGCACCGGCTCCAGCACCGCCTCCGACAGGCGGCAGTCGCGGGCCACATCGGGCCCGCAGGTGCGCGGCTCGAGTTCCGGCGTCAGGCAGATCCGTGCCTCCTGGATCAGCCCGGCCTTGCAGGTGATGGTGATGCTGTCGGCGGAAAGCGCCGGATTCGCCTCCAGGAACGCCGCCTCGATCACGGCTGCGGGCAGGGTCAGCGGGCGGTCCACGCCAGAGAATAACTCGGGAACCGCAACGCTTTCAAAGGCTTGCCGCGCCGTCCGGTAATAGTCCCCTGCCGCCAGGCCCGAACAGCGGCCGTGCTTCTTCCACTGGTGGAAGGCCTGCCCCGCGCCCCCCATGACATCCGCCATCGCCGCCGTCTCCGCCCGGCCCGGATCGCGCGCGCCGGTCCGGCAATAGCTGGGCCAGCCGTCCTCGTACTGCGGCCAAAGCCCGTGCAGCACGAAAGTCAGCCCGCGCCCCCGGTCGCATTGCGGATCGTTCCGCGCATCGCCCTCCAGCGCGCACCAGCCGGCGGACCAGGACAGCGACAGGACGTAATAGTCGAACTCGCCGGCCCGCTCGCCCCCGGCCCGGACCGCCTGCGACAGGCAGAACAGCGCGAGCACGGCCACCAGCTTCCGCATTTCCGCTTTTCCTCCCGGGATTCTGGTCTTATATGGACGGGTGAATTCCCCGAAATCGTGGAACTCGCGGGCCCGGCCCGCAGCCGTTTTCCCGGCCCGGGAGAGATTTGTAAAGGAGAGATCCGATGTCGATGTCAAAGCCGCTCATGGCGAAGGCGACCGCCGTCTGGCTGGTCGACAACACGACCCTCAGCTTCGCGCAGATCGCCGATTTCTGCGGCATGCACGAGCTTGAGGTGCAGGGCATCGCCGACGGCGACGTCGCCACCGGGGTCAAGGGCTTCGACCCGATCGCGAACAACCAGCTCGATCCGATCGAGATCGAGCGCGCCCAGGCCAACCCGCTCTACCGGATGAAGCTGAAGTTCAACGCTGCCGCCGTGGGCGAGGAAAAGCGTCGCGGCCCCCGGTACACCCCGCTGTCGAAGCGCCAGGACCGCCCGGCCGCGATCCTCTGGCTGGTCAAGTTCCACCCCGAGCTTTCGGATGGCGCCATCGGCAAGCTGGTCGGCACCACCAAGCCCACGATCCAGTCGATCCGTGAGCGCACGCACTGGAACATCGGCTCGATCCAGCCGATCGACCCGGTCGCGCTCGGCCTCTGCAAGCAGTCCGAGCTTGACGCCGCCGTCCAGGTCGCCGCCCGCAAGAAAGCCGCCGAAGGCTCGGTGATGACCGATGACGAGCGGCGGAAACTCGTCTCCACCGAGCAGTCCCTCGGCATGGCGCCCGAGCCGAAGTTGCCCACGGGGCTCGAGGTCTTCGGCGACGAGGAGAAGGACGAAAGCTCGCCCGCCGATTTCTCGGATGCCGACAGCTTCTTCAACCTCCCCGCCGGCAGCCACGACGACGAGGACGAGGACGACTCGCACCGCTGATCCGGCTTCTGCTGAAAAGAGAAAACCCCGGTCCATGGCGGCCGGGGTTTTTCTTTGGCCCCGCTCGTCGATGACTTCGTCACTCCTCGCGGCCAACCGACGAGGAGACGAAGTCGAACGAGGAGGGGTCAGCCGTGCCTCACCATCACATGCCGGACGACCGTATAGTCCTCCAGAGCATAGGCCGACATGTCCTTGCCATAGCCCGACTGCTTCAGCCCGCCATGCGGCATCTCGTTGGTCAGCATGAAATGGGTATTGATCCAGGTACAGCCGTAACGCAGCCGCGCCGCCGTCGCCATCGCGCGACCCACGTCCTTCGTCCACACGGATGACGCCAGCCCATAATCGCTGTCATTGGCCCAGTTCACCGCTTCGTCCACGTCGCTGAACGGCGTGACCGAGACCACCGGGCCGAAGACCTCGCGCCGCACGATCTCGTCGTCCTGCTTCGCGCCCGCCACCACGGTGGGGCGGTAGTAGAAGCCCTGGTCCATCGCCTCGCCGCCGGTGGTGATCTCGACATGGTTCAATTCGCGGGCGCGGTTGACGAAGCTCGCCACCCGGTCGCGCTGGCGCTGGCTGATCAAGGGGCCGATCTCGTTCGCGGTGTCGTCCTCGGCCCCCAGCACGATGGACGCGGCCGCCGAGGTCAGGTCGGCGACCAGATTGTCGTAGACCTTCTTCCCGGCATAGACCCGGCAGGCGGCGGTGCAGTCCTGCCCGGCGTTGTAGAAACTGAACGCCCGCAGCCCCTCGACCACGGCGCCCACATCCGCATCGTCGAAGACCACGACCGGGGCCTTGCCGCCCAGTTCCAGATGTGTGCGCTTCACCGTCTTGGCCGCTGCGTCGAGCATCTTCTTGCCCGTGGCCACGTCGCCGGTGAGGCTGATCATGTCCACCTGCGGATGGTTGATCAGGTAGCTGCCCACCGTCTGCCCGCGCCCGGCGATCACGTTGACCACGCCTTCCGGCAACACCTCGGCCAGCACATGCGCCAGCTTCAGCGCCGTCAGCGGCGTCTGCTCGCTGGGCTTGAACACCACCGTGTTGCCGCCTGCGATGGCCGGCCCCAGCTTCCAGGCCATCATCATCAGGGGATAGTTCCAGGGCGCGATCGAGGCGACCACCCCCACCGGGTCGCGCCGGATCATGCTGGTGTGCCCCGATAGATACTCCCCCGCCACCGTCCCCGTCATGCAGCGCACGGCACCGGCGAAATAGCGGAAGCAATCGACGATCGCCGGGATCTCGTCATTCCGTGCCGCGTTGATCGGTTTGCCGCAGTTCAGCGCCTCCAGGCTGGCGAAGGCATCCGCCTCGGCCTCGATCCGGTCGGCAATCGTCAAGAGCGCGGCAGAGCGTTCCGCCGGCGTCGTCCGCGACCAGCCCTCGAAGGCCTTCCGCGCCGCCGCCACCGCCCGGTCCACCTGCGCGGTCGAGGCTTCCGGCACCTCCAGGATCAGCCCGCCGGTGCGCGGGTTCAGGATGGCTTCCTTCGCCTCCTGCCCGGCCTCGAAGCTGGAGCCGATCAGAAGCCGGGTGTCGATCTTGGCGTGCTGGTTCATGGGTCTGTCTCCCTATTTGCCCATGCCGGCGGTCTCGGAGCCGCCGCGGGTCAGGTAGTAGGCTGCAAGGATGGGGAAGAAGGTGGCCGCGAAGACCAGGATCGCGACGACATTGGTCACGGGCCGCTGGCGCGGGCGGATCAGCTCGTCCAGCATCCAGATCGGCAGGGTCTTGGCGTCGGTGCCGGAGCCGGCGGTGAAGATGGTGACGATCACCTCGTCGAAGGACAGCGCAAAGGCCAGCATCCCGCCCGCCAGCAGGGCCGAACCCATGTTGGGCAGAAGAACATGCCGGAAGGTCTGGAACGCGTTGGCGCCCAGGTCGGCCGAGGCCTCCATGATCCCGCCCGACAGCCGGCGAAGGCGGGCGACGGCGTTGTTGTAGACGATCACGATGCAGAAGGTCGCGTGACCCAGCACGATGGTCCAGGTGGAGAAGGGGATGTCCATGATGCCGAAGGCCGACCGCAGCGCCATGCCGGTGATCACGCCTGGGAGCGCGATGGGCAGAAGGATCAGCAGGCTGATCTGGTCCCGCCCGAAAAACGCCGTCCGCGTCATCGCCGCCGCGACCAGCGTGCCCAGGATCAGTGCGATGCTGGTCGCGATGGCCGCAACCTTCAGCGACAGCCAGAGCGGCGGCCAGATGTCGGGCCGGTCGTTCCAGGCCACCCCGAACCACTCGGTCGTCAGGCCGGGCGGCGGGAACTGGAAACTGCGCTCCTCGGTGGTGAAGGCGTAGAGGAAGATGAGGAGGATCGGCAGGTGCAGGAACAGAAGTCCCCCGATGGCCGCCGCGCGAAGCGAGAGGGGAGAGCGGTCAGAGAGCATCGAACGCCCCCATCCGCCGCGCGAGGGCCAGATAGACCAGCATGATCAGGATCGGCACCACCGCGAAGGCCGCGGCCAGCGGGATGTTCCCGGCGGTGCCCTGCAACTGGTAGACCGCCATGCCGATGAAATTCGCCGAATTGCCGATGATCTGCGGAATGATGTAGTCGCCCAGCGTCAGCGAGAAGGTGAAGATCGACCCTGCGATCACCCCCGGCAGCGCCAGCGGCAGGACCACGGTGCGGAAGGCCTGTGCGCGCGTCGCGCCCAGATCGGCCGAGGCTTCCAGCATGGAGGTCGGCACCCGCTCCAGCGCAGCCTGCATCGGCAGGATCATGTAGGGCAGCCAGATGTAGCAGAAGACCGCGAAGGTCCCGAGGGGCGAGGTGGAGAGCGAGGATCCCTCCAGCCCCGGGATCGACAGCAGCCCGTCGATGATCCAGGAGGTATGCGTCCGCTCGGCCGCCCAGCCGATGATGCCCTCCTTGGCCAGGATCAGCTTCCAGGCATAGACCTTGACCAGATAGCTCGACCACAGGGGCAGCATGACGCCAAGGTAGAAGGCCGCCTTCCAGTGCCCCCTGGCATAGCGGGCGGCGTAATAGGCGATGGGGAAGGCCAGCGCGGCACAGGCCAGCGTCACGCAGGCGGCCATGATCACGGTGCGGACCAGGATGTCGAAGTTCGACGGGCGCAGCAACTCGCCATAGGTCTTCAGCGTGAACTCCTCCTTCACCACGCCCGAGAATTCGTCGATGGCGTAGAAGCTTTGCAGGAGGAGAGCGGCGAGCGAGCCGAGGTAGACCACCCCCAGCCAGAGGAGCGGCGGGGTGAGGAGCAGCGCCAGCAGCACGCGCGGGTGGCGCCAGAAGAGCCCGGTCAGCCGGTCGGCCAGACCCCTTGCGGGCAGGATCGCGGGGGCGGTCATCGGCGCGCCTCTCCGCCACCAAAATTCTTGAAGGAAGAATTTTGGGCGCTTCCTCTTGCGGTGTTCCGCTTGTGGGAAAGCTCGGAGCCTCCGGCGGGGATATTTGAAAACAGAAGATGGCCTTTCTCCCAGGGCATTTTCCGTCCGGAAATATCCCGGGGTATGGCATCTGCCGCGCCATCGGTTCGAGCGGCTGCTGCCATGGTCCGAAGGGCGAAGGGGCAGTGCCCCCTGCGAGGGTGGGTCCGGGAGCCGGGCATCAGTTGGCCCCCATCAGATGCAGCGCGCCGGGGTCGAAGGCGAAGGCGGTCGTCGCGCCTTCCTCCGGGACCGGCTGGCCGGCGGGGACCAGCGCCGCGACCTCGGTGCCATTCGCCTCGATCACCACGCGGGTGCCCGAGCCGAGGTAGCGCAGCGCCTTCACCGTGCCCCGGACCGGGCCGGAGGCCGCAAGCCGCGTCGCCTCGGGGCGCAGCGAGGCCCATTCCGCCGGACCGCCCAGCGCGCGGGTCAGCTCGGGCGGCAGCACGTTGGACGATCCGACGAAATCGGCCACGAAGCGGGTGGCGGGGCGGTCGTAGATCTGTTGCGGGGTGCCGATCTGGGCGATCCTGCCCTCGTTGAAGACAGCCAGGCTGTCCGCCATCGACAGGGCCTCGTGCTGGTCATGGGTGACGAAGACGAAGGTCAGGCCCAGCTTCATCTGCAGGGCCTTCAGTTCGTCCTGCATCGCCTCGCGCAGCTTCAGGTCCAGCGCGCCCAGGGGTTCGTCCAGCAGGAGCACCCGTGGTTCGTTCACCAGCGCCCGCGCCAGCGCCACCCGCTGCCGCTGCCCGCCGGACAGTTGCGCCGGCTTGCGGTCGCCGTAGGCGTCCAGCTTGACCAGCGCCAGCATCTCCTCTGCCTTGGCATGGCGCTGCGACCGGCCCATGCCCTTGACCATCAGCCCATAGGCCACGTTGTCGCGCACGTTCATGTGCGGGAACAGCGCATAGTCCTGGAACACCGTGTTCACGTTGCGCAGATGCGGCGGGGTGGCGGAGACGTCCTCGCCGAAGATGCGGATCGCCCCGCCCGTCGGCTTCTCGAACCCCGAGATCAGCCGCAGGCAGGTGGTCTTGCCCGACCCCGACGGCCCGAGCATGGCGAAGAACGAGCCCTCGGCGATGGTCAGGTCGACGCCATCGACGGCCTTCACGGGGCCGAAATGGCGCGAGACATTCTGGAATTCGACGGCTGAGGTCATAAGATATCCGTAGGGTGCGCAACAGCGCACCTCTGGCTAGAGTGCGGGTGCGCACATGGCGCACCCGGATTCCGGTAAGATCAACGGCCGCCGATCACGCCGATGTAGTCGCTGACCCAGCGGTAATAGGGTACGCAGGCCCCTTCCCCCTGGGAGCAATTCGACACCGGGGTGGTCCAGAACCGGATCTTGTCGAAATCGTCCATCCCGTTCGCGGTGCAGCTTTCCGCCGTCGACATGCCGCGGCCGTCGGTGCAGGCGGCCGGAACCGAGGGGTTCGCGCCGAACCAGACCGCAAGGTCGGATTGCAGGTTCGAGGCCAGCGAATGCTCCATCCACAGATAGGCGCAGTTCGGGTTCTTCGCGTCGACATGCATCATCGTGGTGTCGGCCCAGCCCGTCGCGCCCTCTTCCGGGATGGTCGAGGCCACCGGCTGCCCGTCCGCCTTCAGCAGGTTCACCTGGAACGGCCAGGAGCCCGAGGCGACCACGCCCTCGTTCTTGAAGTCGTCGATCTGGATGAAGGCGTCGTGCCAGTAGCGGCTGACCAGGTTGCGCTGGGCGCGCAAGAGGTCCAGCGCGGCCTTGTACTGGTCCTCGTTCAACTCGTAGGGCGAGGTGATCCCCAGTTCCGGCTTGTGCGCCATCAGGTACTGCGCCGCATCCGCGATGTGGATCGGCCCGTCATAGGCCTGCACCCGGCCCTTGTTCGACTTGCCGTCGGGCAGGTCCATCTCCTCGAACACCACGTTCCAGCTGGTCGGCGGCTCCTTGAAGACCTCGGTGTTGTACATCAGCACGTTCGGCCCCCACATGTAGGGCACGCCGTAATGCACCCCGTCCACCGTATGCCAGGGCGCGTTCTGCAGGCGCTCGTCCACGGTCTTCCACGACGGGATCAGGTCCGTGTTGATCGGCTGCACCCGGTCGCCCGCCACCAGCCGCAGCGAGGCGTCGCCCGAGGCAGTCACCAGGTCGAACCCGCCCTCGTTCATCAGCGCGACCATCTCGTCCGAGGTGTTCGCGGTCTTGACGTTGACCTTGCAGCCCGAGGCTTCCTCGAACTTCGTCACCCAGTCGAAGGCCTTGTCGGTCTCGCCCCGCTCGATATAGCCGGGCCAGGCGACGATGCTGACCTGGCCCTCTGGGGCGCCAAGCTCGGTCACCTGGGCGAGCGCGGGGGTGATCCCGGTCAGCGCGCAGAGTGCCGTGGTGGCCATCAGCTTCAAATTCTTCATCGAGAAACTCCCTTTGGAATGGGCCGCAGGCAGCGCGGCACGCCGGTGTTCCGGTCATGGCAGGCAGGCTAGCTAGCGCGGCAGAAATCGCAAATGCAAAAACTGGATGCGTGCTATCGGTTTTGCCGATGGGTCTACGGCGCGGCTCCGCTGCGGGCGGGAAGCCCGACCTGGGCCGAGCGGACAAAATTATGCGCCGGCGCCGAAAGCGGTGCGCCCTTGCGCCAGGCCAGGCCGACCTGGACCGAGGGCAGGTCGCCCGAGACATCGCGGATCTCGATCCGGTCGCCTTCCAGCGACCACGGCCGGTAGACCAGCCCCGGCAGGATCGCGAGGCCCGATCCGGTGGCCACCAGCGAGCGTACGGCCTCGACGCTGCGGGTGCGGAAGGTGATCTGCGGCTTCACGGGCAGGGCCGCGGTCAGGCGGCGGGTCGATTCCTCGATCTCGTCCACCATCAGCTGGATCAGCGGCTGGCCCGCCAACTCCTCCAGCGTGATCGTCTCCTGCTGCGCCAGCGGGTGCCCCAGCGGCAGCCACAGCCGATAGGGCGAGACGAGCAGGGTCTCGAGGTTCAGCGCCAGCCGGTCCTTGACCGACGAGGTCAAGAGCACCGCCACGTCCAGCTCGCCGCCGATCAGCAGGTGCTGCAGGTAGTCGCCGTTGTCCTCGATCACGTTCAGCTCGACCTGCGGAAAGGCGCGGCGATAGCGGGCCAGGATGTCCGACAGCACATAGCCCGCCACCAGGCTGGTCACCCCCAGCGACAACCGCCCGGTGGCGGTCTCGGCCTCCTCCTGAAAGGCGCTGCGGGCAGTGGCGACATCGGCCAGGATCTTGCGCGCATGGCGCAGGAAGGCCGAGCCCTTGTGCGTGATCATCAGCCCCCGCGCCTGCCGGTCGAAGAGCGTGACGCCCAGGTCGTCCTCCAGGCTGCGGAGCGCCTCGGTCACCGAGGACTGGCTGATCGACAGGGCCCGCGCCCCGCCCGAGACCGATCCGGCCTCGGCGACGGCGACGAAGAACTGAAGCTGGCGGAGCGTGAAGGCCATCCGTGTTCCTTTGGGCTGGCTCCGGGGTTTCACTCCCCCAAGCCATTGGGTGCCTGAACCAATGGCTTACCCATGGAGTATTTCCGCCAGGAGGAAGGGCCAGGGGCAGTCTGCCCATTCCCGGCGCGAGGGCAAGGGTTGTTGCCGGGCCGGGGGCGTGGTTCAGTCGCTCCGGCAAGACAAGGAGACGCGGCATGTGGTGGGCAGTGGCGGCGGTGGCTCTGGGGGGGGTGGCGATCGCGGTGCAGGCCCCGATCAACGCGGCGCTGGGCCGGGGATTGGGCGCGCCGGTCCCGGCGGCGGCGGTGTCCTTCGGGGTGGGTTTCCTGGTGCTGCTGGCGGTCTCGGTCCTGCAGGGGCAGGGGCCGGCCTATCTGCGGCTGGCGCAGGTGCCGGGCTGGACGCTTCTCGGCGGGATCCTCGGCGCCTGGTATGTCTTCGCCTCGATCTGGGGCGTGTCGTCCCTGGGCGTGGTCACCCTGGTCGCCGCGCTGATCCTGGGCCAGATGGGCGCGGCCCTGGTGATCGACGCGACCGGAATCCTGGGCATGGCCGTGCGCGAGGTCACCCCCACGCGGATCGCCGCGGCGGGGCTGGTCCTCGCCGGGCTCCTCCTGTCGCGACTCTAGCCCCAGCGCGCCGAATCGAGTGCGACCCAGCCCGGCGGCAGCGGCGGCGCGGGGCTCTCGTCCTGCCAGAACTCCAGCCGCAGGTGGTCGGGCAGCGTCGGCGCATCGGCCGCTGCCACCAGCGTCCACTGCATCCGGAACCCGTCCAGCAGAAGCCCCTCGGCGTAGAAGGCGATCTCCTCGGCCTCCAGCGCCTCGGAGGGCGAAGCCTCCCAACCCTCGGCTCCGCCCCAGAACACCAGCCCCTCCAGCGCCTTCAGCTTGCGGGCATGGCGCGCCAGCGGCGCCAGGAAAGCCTCGATCGCAGCGGGGTCCATCTTTCCTCCTAGCGCCGCATCATCGCGATGCGGATCAGCGCGCGTTCCATCAGCGCCATCCCCGGCGCCCTGCTGGTCGAGCGCAGCGTCAGGTCGGTCTCGACCAGCACCGCGACCGCCGCCTCCAGCGCCCGCAGTCCCCATTGCCCGGCCTGACGCCCCATCGCGTCCTTCTGCTTGAAGTTCACCCGCGCCTTCTGGATTCCGACCCCCGGCCCCTGCGGGTCGCAGACCGCGCCGTGCAGCACCCGGAAATGCCGCAGCGCCGCGATGCAGATCGTCACCGGCAGCACGCCCTGTCCCTCCAGCCGGCGGAACAACGGGCCGATCGCCTCGCGCCGCGCCTCGGCCACCGCGCCGACCAGATCGTCCACCTCGGCCTCGATCGTCGCCGGGGCCATCGCCGCCACATCCGCCGGCGTCAGGGGCGAGGCATCGCCGTATTTGTACAGCGCGATCTTCTCCAGCGTCTGCCGGAAGTCGCCCGGATCCAGCGCCCGGGCCAGCACGTTCAGGTCCGCCATCGCCTCGCGGTCGATGTCATGCAGCCCCGAGGCCTTCAGCGCCGCCTCGATCTCCTCCCGCCCCGGAGGCTCGTCGTAAAGACCGATGCAGACGGCGGCGGGATGCTTCTCGAACAGGGCTTTCAGCGCCGACTTGGCCGTAAGCGAACCCGCCGTGACCACGATCACCGCATCGCCCGGCTTCCACTCCCTCAGCGCGATTCCCACCACCTCGGCCAGCCCGTCCGTCGCCTCCTCGACAAAGGCCACCCGGGGACCCGGAAAGAACCCGACCTCCTTGATCGCATCCAGCAGCAGGCTGCCATCCTTGCGCAGGTCCGCCCCCGACATCCGCGACAGCCGCATCTCGGCCTCGCCCTCGGGGCCGACCAGAGCGGCGATCGCCTCCTGCCGCTTCAGCGCCACCCGCATCGCATCGGCGCCGAACACCAGCAGGCCGGGACGCGCGGGATCGGGCTTTGCGCAATACCGGGCGGCCTCGGCCCCCTTCAGGATCATGGCAGGCTGGCCGAGACGGCGATCAGGCGGGCGACGATCTGGTCGGCCAGGATCCGCATCAGCCGCAGCGCCGCGTCTTCTTCCGCCGCCAGCCCCGCGACGGTCGAGCCGGTGGCCGAATAGGCGGTAAAGCTCTGCACCCGCCCGCCCGCGACCCGCGTGCCGGTCGCGCGCTCGGTCAGGGTGTAATCGACCACGCCCTTCAGGTTGTAGCGGGTGATCTGGCTCTCCTCGGTTAGGCCGACGCCCACCGCCTCGGTGGTGATCACATAGGCCAGGTCATAGCGGACAGCCTCCGGCCGGCCCAGCCGCTCCTCCAGCCGCTCGACCAGATCGAATCCGGCCTTGGTGTCGGGGTCCTGCACCCAGATCGTGCCCAGCAGCCGATCCGCCCCGCCGCCCGGCGCATAGGCCGGGGTAAAGCCGCAAGCCGCCAGCGCAAGCGGGGCGAGGAGGAGGAAGCGACGCGAAAGCCGTCCGCCGGATGCCCCCCCACCCCATCCCTCCCCCACGCGGGGGGAGGGAGGCGCCATATCCGAAGCGCTGCGCTGGGTGACAGGCGCGACAGGCCCCCTCCCCCCTCCGTGGGGGAGGGATGGGGTGGGGGGGCAGGTGCCGGAAGGCAGAGAGCCCCGCCCGATGCCGGGCATAACCGATCGCCTCTCCCCTTGTGGGAGGGGGCCAGGTTGGGGGGGGCTGGTCCTAGACGACGACATTGATGATGCGGCCCGGCACGACGATGATCTTCTTCACCGGCTGCCCGGCAAGGAACTTCAGCACATCCTCGTTCGTCAGCGCGATCTTTTCAATCTCGGGAATCGCCATGTCCTTCGGCACGCCGATTTCCGCCCGGCGCTTGCCGTTGATCTGGATCGGCAGCACCACGGTGTCGTCGATCAGCAGCGCCGGGTCCGCCTTGGGCCAGGGCGCCTTGGCGCAAAGGCCTTCGCCGCCCTGGTAGCTCCAGATCGACTCCGCGATATGCGGCGTCATCGGCGAGGTGAGCTGCGCCAGCGTGCGGATCGCCTCCTTCATCACCGGGGTCGAGGCATTGGCCTTCGCGATGGTGTTGGTGAAGGCGTAGAGGCTGGCGATGGCCTTGTTGAAGGCAAAGCCCTCGATTCCCTTCGTCACCTCGTCGATGGCCTTCGCCGTCGCGCGGCGCAGCGCGTCGTCACCCTGTCCGACGTGGTCCGCCGGCATCTCGCCGATGCGGCTGCACAGCGCCCAGACCCGCGCCAGATGCTTGTGCGCGGCCTCGGCTCCGGCGCTGGTCCATTCCACGTCGCGCTCCGGGGGCGAGTCCGACATCACGAACCACCGCGCCGTATCCGCCCCGAACGAGGCGATGATATGCATCGGATCGACCACGTTCTTCTTCGACTTCGACATCTTGGCCGAGGGGATGACCTCGACCCTGGTCCCGTCCTTCAGCGTCGCCCCGGACTCGCTGCGGACGACATCCTCGGGCAGGTGATAGACCGGCCGGCCCTGGGTATCGGTGGTCTTGTAGATCTCGTGCGTCACCATGCCTTGGGTGAACAGCGCGCTGAACGGCTCCACCGCCTTGGCGGGCAGGTGGCCGGTCTTGTGCATCGCCCTTGCGAAGAAGCGGGAGTAGAGGAGATGCAGGATCGCATGCTCGATCCCGCCGATATACTGGTCGACGTTCATCCAGTAGTCCGCTTCCGCCGCCACCGTCGGCGTCGTCGCGCGGGGGGCGGTGAAGCGGGCATAGTACCAGGACGAATCGACGAAGGTGTCCATCGTATCCGTCTCGCGCTTCGCCGCCGCGCCGCAGGCCGGGCAGGGCACGTCGCGCCAGGTGGGATGGCGGTCCAAGGGATTGCCCGGCTTGTCGAAGCTCACGTCATAGGGCAGCTCGACCGGCAGGTTCTCCTTCTTCTCCGGCACCACGCCGCAGGTCGGGCAATGCACCACCGGGATCGGGCAGCCCCAGTAGCGTTGCCGCGAAATCCCCCAGTCGCGCAGGCGGAACTTGGTCACGCCCTTGCCATAGCCCTTCGCCTCGGCATGGGCGATCGCCGCCGCCACGCCCTCGTCCCCGGTCTGCACCTCCGCGCCCGCGAAGCCCCGGACGTAATGCACCTTCTCGGACTTCATCGGCACGAAAGCCTCGGCCAGGGCCGCATCCTCCGCCCCTTCGGCCACGAAGACCGCCTTGATCGGCAACCCGTATTTCGTGGCGAAGTCAAAGTCGCGCTGGTCATGTCCCGGGCAGCCGAAGATCGCCCCGGTGCCGTAGTCCATCAGGATGAAGTTCGCGATCCAGACCGGCAATTCCCACGCCGGATCAAGCGGATGCCTCACCCTGATCCCCGTGTCGTAGCCGATCTTCTCCGCCGTCTCGATCTCTTCGGCGCTCGTCCCCCCGCGACGGCACTTCGCCACGAACTCCGCCACCGCCGGGTCGCCCTCCAGCGCCCGCGCCAGCGGATGGTCCGGCGAGATCGCCGCGAACGACGCCCCCAGCAGCGTATCCGGCCGCGTCGTATAGACTTCCAGCGACTCGAACCCGGCCGGAGCCCCCACCGTCTCGAAGGCGAACTGCAACCCGCGCGACTTGCCGATCCAGTTCGCCTGCATCAGCCGCACCTTCTCGGGCCAGTCCTTCAGCCCGTCCAGCGCCGCCAGCAACTCCTCCGAGTAGTCGCTGATCTTGAAGAACCACTGCACCAGCTCGCGCCGCTCGACCGCCGCACCCGAGCGCCAGCCCTTGCCGTCGATCACCTGCTCGTTGGCCAGCACCGTCATGTCCACCGGGTCCCAGTTGACTACGGCGGCCTTGCGGTAGACCAGCCCGGCCTCCATCATGTCCAGGAACATCGCCTGCTGCTGGCCGTAATACTCCGGATCGCAGGTCGCCAGCTCCCGCGACCAGTCGATGCTCAACCCCAAGGGCTTCATCTGCGCCTTCATGTCGGCGATGTTGCCGTGGGTCCAGTCCTTCGGATGCCCGCCCCGCTCCATCGCCGCGTTCTCGGCCGGCATCCCGAAGGCGTCCCAGCCCATCGGGTGCAGCACCGAATAGCCCTGCGCCGCCTTGGTCCGCGCCACCACGTCGCCCATGGTATAGTTGCGCACATGCCCCATGTGGATGCGCCCGCTCGGATAGGGGAACATCTCCAGCACGTAATACTTCGGCCGCGACGGGTCGCGCACGGCGGCGAAGGCCTGGGCCTCGTCCCATGCCTCCTGCCATCTGGGTTCGATCACCGAAGGGTCATAGCGCGACATCTGGGGGCCCCCTGCAACAGTCCGCGCGGAATTACACCGCCGGCCGCAGGAAGGTCCACCCCCCAGAAGCCCTCAAGTCGGAAGCCCCGGGGCAGACACCCTCAAAGCTTGCTGTCGCGCACCCGCAGCTGCCGCGCCCGGGTCAGGATCGCATCCTCGACCGCCCGCACGGTTTCCGGCGCCACCGCGCCGCCGCCCTGGCCCTGCAGCGCCACCTTCAGGCTGCGCGCATCCAGCGCCGGGTCCTGCACATAGATCGTCGCGCGATAGGCCTTCCCGCCGCCGGGGGGCCGCCCGTATCCCGTCACGATCACCCCGGTGAACGGGTCCACCGATTCGATCGGCAGGAAGTTCAGCACCTCGAGGCTGGCCTGCCAGATGTACTTGTTGACCTCGACCGTCGTGTTCGGGTCATCCGCGTTCGAGAACAGGTCCCACAGGCTGGAGCCCTTCTTCTTCTCGCCCGTCGCCGCCTCGATGTTGGCGCGCTGCTCGTCGGCCAGCGCCCTCTGCGCCGCCTTCGACTCCGAGGAGCCGCCCCGGTTGAACAGCCCGCCGCCACCGCAGGCGGACAAGGTGGCGACCAGCGCGGTTGCCAGTGCAATGCGTGCGACCTGCTGCAAGTTCATCCGTCCACCCTGCCGTTCCGTGACCTGCTGTCTAGCCCAGCGCCCCCCGCCTGCCAAGGGCTTTCGCCCGCGCGGGCGGGTCCGGCACTCCTGCCCCCGCTCCTGCCCCGGCCCCGCCGACCGCGCCCGCCGGACCTGTGGCATGTCTGCACCACGTCCGGGCCGTTTTGCGCCGGACCGGCCGTTGGCGTTGCAATCCGGGGTGGGGCGGGTGAAATACGGCTCATTCCCCTGCGGATTCCCCTGCGGCGGGCTTAACCTTAAGGAAAGAGGGAAAAACATGAAAAAGGTTCTCCTCGCGTCCAGCGTCCTGGCCCTGTCGGCAGGCTTCGCTTCCGCGGAAATCACCTTCTCCGGCACGGCCGTCATGGGTGTTGGCGACAACGGCGACAGCCTCGACAACAGCGCCCGTTCGGTCATGGAAACCTACCTGACCGCCACCGCTTCGGGCGAAACTGACACCGGCCTCTCCTTCGGCTTGGAGTCGACCTTCGCGACCTACACCACCGATGACGAAGAGTTCACCGACGACGGCACCTCCGTCTTCATCTCGGGCGCTTGGGGCAAGCTCTCGATGGGTGATGTCACCGAAGCCGACGAAATGCCTGGTTCCTTCTCCGACATCGGCGGCCTGTCGGGCCTCGGCGTTGACGACGTTGCCGAAACCTACACCGGCGACGAGGCTGCCGGCGAGTTTGACCGTGAATCGCACGACGTGAACTACACCTATTCGGGTGGCGCTCTGACCGCCGCGATCTCGGCCCAGATCGGCGCGCAAGGTGACTTGGACGGCGAAGGTGACGGCTACGCTCTCGGCCTGAAATACTCGTTCGGCGACGCCTATGTCGGCATCGGCTACAACGACGATGGCGTTGACGCCTACACCGACGTTGCCGGCTCTGCGACCACGCTCTATGCTGGCGGCACCTTCGGCGCCTTCGGCGTCAAGGCGATGTACACCGACTTCAGCGCCGACACTGGCAGCATCCTTCCCGATGGCGAAGCCTTCGGCCTGCACGTCAGCTACACCGTCGAAGCTCTGACCCTTATGGCTCAGTACGCTCAATCTGACGCTGAGAACCCGGTTTCGTTCGAAAACTACGAAGCCTTCGGCGTGGGCGCTGCCTACGACCTCGGCGGTGGCGCCTCGGTGGTCGGCGGTGTTGCCCAGATCACCGACTGGGATCGCGACGACGAAACCGTCTGGGAAGCCGGCTTCAGCTTCTCGTTCTGATCCTTCGGGATCGGAATACGGAAAGAGCGGGCCTTGCCCGCTCTTTTCTTTTTGCGCCATGCCGTTACCTTGCCGCCAAAGGCAGAAGGGGATGGCGATGGCACTGGCAGAAATCACCGCGCGGCTGCGCGCGGCCGAGGCGGCGGCAGGCCGCGCCCCCGGCTCGGTGACGCTGATCGCCGT
Organism: Tabrizicola soli; assembly: GCF_015999335.1. Taxonomy (GTDB): domain Bacteria; phylum Pseudomonadota; class Alphaproteobacteria; order Rhodobacterales; family Rhodobacteraceae; genus Tabrizicola; species Tabrizicola soli. The sequence continues at coordinate 79,515 of NZ_JAEACP010000021.1, forward strand.
CTCCAAGGTGCAACCGGCCGGGCGGGTGACCGCCGTCCTGGACCAGGGCCACCGCGTCTTTGGCGAGAATTATGTGCAAGAGGCCGCCGCGAAATGGCCCGCCTGGCGCGCGCAATATCCCGGCGTGCAGCTGCACATGATCGGCCCCTTGCAGACCAACAAGGCGAAACAGGCGGTCGATCTGTTCGACGCGATCCACACCCTCGACCGCCCCTCGCTGGCGCAGAAACTCGCCAGCCTGCAACAGTCGCGCGGGTCGTTGCCGCAGCTTTTCGTCCAGGTGAACACGGGGGAAGAACCGCAGAAGGCCGGCGTCCTCCCCGCCGACCTTGCCCCTTTCCTGCGCGACTGCCGGGGGATGGGGCTGGCGCCCACCGGCCTCATGTGCATCCCGCCCGAGGATGCGGAGTCCACCCCCCATTTCGCCCTGCTCGCCCGCATGGCCGCCGACCACGGCCTTGCGAATCTCTCGATGGGCATGAGCCACGATTTCGAATCCGCCGTCGCCCAGGGCGCCACCCACATCCGCGTCGGCAGCGCGATCTTCGGCCAACGAACCTACCCGCAATAGCGCCGCCCGCGAAACCCCCGGCCCGAAGGTGCGCTATAGCGCACCCTACGACACCCCGTAGGTCGGGGCGTGCCCCGACTCCCCCGCCTCCAAAAAACCCTTAACAAACCCCTAACGCCCGCGCCCAACCCCTTGATTTCCCTCACCTCCGCGATCCTGTCCACCGTGGACAATGACTCGCGTCCCCGGCACCACCCGCCCCGCGATCCACCTTAGGTCCCGCCCCGAGAAAGCCACGCACCCCGCCGTCGCCGCCCCCGGCCGCCGCCAGCGATGCAGGAAGATCGCCGACCCAAGCCCCGGCACCCCCTCCGGCCAGTTCCAGTCGGTCAGCAGGACCAGATCATACATCGGATCCCCCCGCCGCAGCTTTTCATGCCCGAAAGGGTGCGGGGCCCGGACCAGCCGGTTGTAGTCCGGGTCGCGCGGATCGTCCGACCAGAGGTCCCCCGGCCCGATCGGCTCCGCCCAGCCCGACGGCCGCGCGATCCGGTCCGCCCGGTAGAGCATCCCCACCAGCCGGTGCACCCCCGCCGGCGTCGCCCCGTCCCCCTCCCGCTTCGCCGGCCCCGGCACGATCCCGCCCCGCCCGACCGTGCAGGCGAACCGCCGCCCCAGGAACCGCACCCCGCCCGGCGTCACCACCAGGTCGGCGGGCGTCACAACAGATGCCCCGACTTCGCCGCCTTGGTCGCGAGATAGGCCCGGTTCTCCGCCGTCTCCCCCACCTTCAGCGGCACCCGCTCGACCACATGCAGCCCGCAGGCCTCCATCATTGCGATCTTCCGGGGATTGTTGGTCAGGAGGCGCACCGAGGAGAACCCCATCTTCCGCAGGATCTCGGCCCCGATCCGGAAGTCCCGCTCGTCGTCCTCGAAGCCGAGGCGGTGGTTCGCCTCGACCGTGTCGAAGCCCTGGTCCTGCAGGCTGTAGGCCCGCATCTTGTTCGCCAGCCCGATCCCCCGCCCCTCCTGGTTCAGGTAGAGCAGCACCCCCGCGCCTTCCTCGCCCATCTGGGCCAGCGCCGCCCGCAATTGCGGCCCGCAGTCGCATTTCAGCGACCCCAGCACATCCCCGGTGAAACAGGCCGAATGCAGCCGCGCCAGCACCGGCCGGCTCCGGTCCGGCCGGCCGATCTCGATCGCGTAATGCTCGTCCCCGCCATCGTCGGGCCGGAACACATGCACCCGCCCGGCCTCCGAGGCGACCAGCGGCACCCTTGCCGAGACGACCTCGTCCAGCGGCGGCAGGGCGGCCAGCGCGGGCGCGATCTCGTCCAGGACCAGCAGGGTCAGCCCATGCTCCGCCGCGAGGCGCAGGGCATCGCCGACCGGCACCACCAGCGCCGCCGGGAGGAGATGCGCGGCCTTCGCCAGCGCCAGCGCCGCCCGGTGCAGGTCCGCCGCCCCCTCGCGCGCCGAGGTGAGCGGTCCCTTCATCGGCGCCCGCAGGTCATCCGCCGGATCCGCGACCGAGCGCAGCCAGCCGAGGTCGGCCGTCGCGGGCGGCAGGATCCGCGCCAGATCGCCGTCATAGGCGCGGGCCTTCAGCGTCTCGGCCCGCCGCGCGGTGATGGCCAGGACCGGCGGCCCGAAGCCGCGCAGATCGGCCAGCCGCCCGGCATCCAGCGCCTCGACCGAGGCGACCAGCGCCGCGCCCATTGGGCCGCAGAGGATCACGGGCACGCCCATGCGCAGGTCGCCTCGGGCACGGGTCAGGCGTTCGGCAATCGAAAGATGCAGGCTCATGCGGATATCCATATCCGGCGGCACGGGAAATTGAAACATTCCCCACCAAAGCGACACGAGCGCGTGAGTTTCCGGTAGCAAACCTTGCGGGACTCGTGATCGGGCCGCATCTGACCCGCAAGAAGCGATGGAGGCTGCAATGGCCGGACTGCGGAAGATCCTGCTGGTCGACGACGACGACGACCTGCGCGAGGCGCTGAGCGAACAGTTGGTGATGACCGAGGATTTCGACGTGTTCGAGGCCCGCAACGGCGCCGAAGGCATGGAGAAGGTGAAGGCCGGCCTCTTCGACCTGGTGATCCTGGATGTGGGCCTGCCCGACACCGACGGGCGCGAGCTGTGCCGCCGGATGCGCAAGGGCGGCGTGAAATGCCCGATCCTGATGCTGACCGGCCATGACACAGACAGCGACACGATCCTGGGCCTGGATGCGGGCGCGAACGATTATGTGACCAAGCCGTTCAAGTTCCCGGTCCTCCTCGCCCGGATCCGGGCGCAGCTGCGGACGCATGAGCAGTCCGAGGACGCGGTGTTCCAGATGGGTCCCTATACCTTCCGCCCGGCGCAGAAGATGCTGGTGGACGAGAAGGAGAAGAAGATCCGCCTGACCGAGAAGGAAACCAACATCCTGAAGTTCCTGTATCGCGCGCAATCCGGCGTGGTGCCGCGGGATGTGCTGTTGCACGAGGTCTGGGGCTACAACGCGGGCGTCACCACCCATACGCTGGAAACCCATATCTACCGCCTGCGCCAGAAGATCGAGCCCGACCCCTCGAATGCCCGGCTTCTGGTCACGGAAAGCGGCGGCTACCGGCTGGTGGCGTAAGGTTCCCCTGGCCGCGTCGGGGTCATGATGCGGCTCCTCCCTGTTGACTGGCCCGGCGGACCCTTGGGGCGCCGGGCATTTTCTGGCAAGGGGGCAACGGAACTGCGTCCTTGCTGCAACAACGCGGGAATCTTGGGCCTTGGGACTTATTGTTGCCGGAATCGGTTGCTACCTTGAGTTTCGTGCACAGGTTGTGCGACAAGTTCCCCTTGCCGTGTCGGGGTCATGACACGGCATCCTCCCTGTTGGACCTGGCCGGGCTTCTTGCCCGGCCTTTTTTTGCGAAATGCCACGCGCCCGGCGCAGGGCCGCCATGGGGGTTGCACAATTCCGGGGCTGCCTGCGCCCGTCCGCAGAGAGGCTGCGGCACCGATCGGAGAATTGCATGCGTTTCGCCCTTGCTGCCCTTGCTGCCCTTGCCGCCACCCCCGCCCTGGCCGAGGATCTGGTGTTCACCCTGGTCAACGACAGTTCGCACACCATCGTCGAGATGTATGTCTCGGAAATCGGCGTCGACCAGTGGGGCGAGAACATCCTGTTCGGCGCGGTGGAGCCCGGCGTCTCGGGCGAGGTGACGATCGCCGACGGGCTGGATGTCTGCGACTACGACCTGCGCTATGTCTCGGCCGAAGGGGGCGAGGCCGAGGATACCCAGAACCTGTGCGAGCTGGCCACCTATACCCTGACCGACTGATCCGGGACTTGTGCCTTGCGGCGGAGGGTCCTAGTGTCCGCCGCCGCAGCCCGGAGCCTGTCCATGACCTTCACCCTCGCCACCTGGAACATCAACTCGGTCCGCCTGCGCGAGGCGCTGGTCTCGCGCCTGATGAGCGAGGAGACGCCGGACATCCTGTGCCTGCAGGAATGCAAGTGCCCGGTCGAGCTGATCCCGCTGGAGGGGTTCCGCGCGCTGGGCTACAGCCATGTCGTCGCGCGCGGACAGAAGGGTTACAACGGCGTCGCGATCCTGTCCAAGCTGCCGATGCAGGACGTGGGCGGCCATGATTTCGCGACGCTGGGCCATGCGCGGCACGTCGCCGGGCGGCTGGAGAACGGGGTCACGATCCACAACTTCTATGTCCCGGCAGGGGGCGACATTCCCGACCGGGCGCAGAACGTGAAGTTCGGGCAGAAGCTGGATTTCCTGACCCATATGCGCGACCATTTCCACGCCGAGGCGCCGGAAAAGTCGATCCTGGTGGGCGACCTGAACATCGCCCCGCGTGAGGATGACGTCTGGAATCACAAGGCGCTGTTGAAGATCGTCAGCCATACGCCGGTCGAGGTCGAGCATCTGGGGCAGGTGATGGATGCTGGCCGCTGGCAGGACGTGACGCGGCAGGACATCCCGACCGGCAACCTCTACAGCTGGTGGAGCTATCGCAGCCCCGACTGGGACAGCGCCGACAAGGGCCGCCGGCTGGACCATGTCTGGGCAACGCCCGACATCTCTGCCGCGGCGCATGGCAGCCGCATCCTGCGCCCGGTGCGCGGCTGGGAGCAGCCCAGCGACCACGTCCCGGTTTTCGCCAGCTTCGATCTCTGAAGGGAACAAACCCCCGTTTCGCCGCATATGCACCTCGTCTGGCAGGAGGGCAGAGGATGGCATGCGTCTGTGGCAGTTGACGAAACCGGAACATGTGCCCGGCCTGGACGGCGAGGGCGCGCGCCTGCAGGGAGGCCGCTGGAACAGTCCCGGTCTGCCGGCGGTCTATTGCGCCTCGTCCCTTGCGCTGGCCGCGCTGGAGGTGCTGGTCAACCTTCCCGACCGGCAGCGCCGCAAGGGCCGGGCCCCGCCCCATGCGGCGGTCGAGATGGAACTGCCCGACGAGCTCTGCAGGCTTTCCGGCTTTCCCGGAGCCATGCCCGAGCACCGGACCCGCCCCTTGGGCGATGCCTGGCTGGGCAGCCTGGAATGTCTTGCGCTGAGCGTCCCGAGCAACGTCGTCCCGCTTGAGGCCAACGTCGTCCTGAATCCGCGCCACCCCGAGATGGGCCGCGTCACCGTGCTGCGGGTCGAACCCTTCGCCTTCGACGAGCGCCTGTTATTCGACTGAGGGCTGCCCCGCCATCAGCGCCCCCAGCACCGCCTTGGCGCTGTCGCTGTCCCATTCGGCGTCGCCGATCAGCCGGGCGACCTCTTCGCCCTCGGGGTTCAGGATCACCGTCACCGGCAGCCCCATCACGCCCATCGCCCGCGACAGGACGGATTTCGGATCGCGCAGGATCGGCAAGGCCGTCACGCCGGCCTCCTCGAAGAACCGCTCGATCCCCTCCACCGCATTGCGGCCGGTCGCCACCGGCACCACGGCCAGATCCGGCATCGCCGCCTGCAACCGCTCCAGCGAGGGCATCTCGCGCCGGCAGGGGGCGCACCAGGTGGCCCAGAAATTCAGCACCACCCATTTGCCCCGGTATTCGGCCAGCGTATGTTCGCCGTCCCCGGCATCCAGCAGCACCGCCTCGGGCAGGGCCACCGGCGCCTCGTGCAGCGCGAGCTTCTTCATGTCGCCGTCGCGCAGGGCGGCCACATCCGCCGCCGCCGCATTTGCACCGATCAGGAAGGCCGTGTAGAGGACGACCAGGATTTTCCGCACGTTTCCACCCATCGAGGCCAGCATGACCGTCCCCCCCGATTCCTCCTCCGCCAACCAGATGTGGGGCGGGCGCTTCTCGGCCGGGCCGGACGCGATCATGCAGGCGATCAACGCCTCGATCGGGTTCGACCAGCGGCTTTACGCGCAGGACATCGCGGGCAGCCGGGCCCATGCCGCCATGTTGGCCGCGCAGGGCATCATCTCTTCTAAGGATGCGGATGCGATTGGGGAAGGCCTCCTCGCGATCTTGTCAGAGATCGAGGCGGGCAAATTCCCCTTCACGCCCGAGCTCGAGGATATCCACCTGAACATCGAGGCCCGCCTGACCGAGAGGATCGGCGAGGCCGGCAAGCGCCTGCACACCGGCCGCAGCCGCAACGACCAGGTGGCGGTCGATTTCCGCCTCTGGACCCGCGACCAGTGCGACCAGGCCATCGCCGGGCTGACCGGGCTGATGCGGGCCTTCCTGGCGCAGGCCGAGGCCGGCGCGGATTGGGTCATGCCGGGCTTCACCCATCTGCAGACCGCCCAGCCGGTGACCTGGGGCCACCACATGCTGGCCTATGTCGAGATGCTGGCCCGCGACCGCTCGCGCTTCGAGGATGCCCGCCGCCGGATGAACGAATGTCCCCTGGGCGCGGCGGCGCTGGCCGGGACCTCGTTCCCGATCGACCGCCATGCCACGGCCAAGGCGCTGGGCTTCGACAGGCCCACGGCGAACAGCCTGGACAGCGTCAGCGACCGCGACTTCGCGCTGGAGTTCCTGGCGGCGGCCTCGATCTGCGCCATGCACCTCAGCCGCTTCGCCGAAGAGCTGGTGATCTGGTCCTCGGCCCAGTTCCGCTTCGTCCGGCTTTCGGACAAGTGGACCACCGGCTCCAGCATCATGCCGCAGAAGAAGAACCCCGACGCGGCCGAACTCCTCCGCGCCAAGCTGGGGCGCATCCTGGGGGCGACGGTGGCGCTCTTCACCGTGATGAAGGGCCTTGCGCTGACCTATTCCAAGGACATGCAGGAGGACAAGGAACAGGTCTTCGACGCGGCCGACAGCCTGATACTGGGCCTGGCGGCGATGACCGGCATGGTCAGCGACATGACCGCCAACCGCGAGGTGCTGGCGGCGGCGGCGGCCTCGGGCTTCTCGACCGCGACCGATCTGGCCGACTGGCTGGTCCGCGCGCTGGGCCTTCCGTTCCGCGAGGCGCATCATGTCACCGGCACCCTGGTCGCCATGGCGGAAAAGCAGGGCTGCGACCTGCCCGACCTGACGCTGCCGCAGATGCAGTCCGTCCATCCCGGCGTCACTGACGAGGTCTTCGGCGTCCTCGGCGTGGAAAACTCGGTCCGCAGCCGCATCTCCTATGGCGGCACCGCGCCGGACCAGGTCCGGGCCCAGGTCGCCCGCTGGAAGGCGGCGCTGGGCTGAATGCCCGACTTGCCGGCGCCCGGCGGGGATGCCACCGTCCCGCCGAACCACAGATGAGGTCCCGATGCCCCGCCTTTTCCTCCTCGCCTGCCTGACGCTCGCCGCCTGCGGCGCCGATGGCGAGCCGCAATCGCCCGGCCAGACCGGCGTCACCTTCGGCGGCAAGGTCACCATGGGCGTCGGTGGCAACTGACGCTGCGCCGGGCCGTCCTGCTTGTCGCTAGGGACGTCTGGAAGGCCGCCCCCGACAAGGCGCGATAGCGGAACCCTGACCCGGGGCGCGCGCCGGAATTCTTACGAATTCCGGTCCGATTTCTTTGAAGAAATCGGCGCTTTGCACCCGCCGCGCGCCCGGATATGACGGCGTGGCAAGACCGGGGGGCGACGCATGGACCATTTCCTCTATCACAACGGCACGCTGCACGCCGAGGACGTCGCGATCCCCGATATCGCCGCCGTCGTCGGCACCCCCTTCTACGTCTACTCCACCGCGACGCTCTCCCGGCACTACCGCCTGTTCACCGAGGCCCTGTCGCCCCTTCCGCATCTCGTCTGCTTCGCGATCAAGTCGCTGTCGAACGTCGCCGTCCTGAAGACCCTCGGCAACCTCGGCGCCGGGATGGACGTGGTCTCGGCCGGCGAATACCTGCGCGCCAAGGCGGCGGGGGTGCCCGGTGACCGGATCGTCTTCTCAGGCGTCGGCAAGACGCGCGAGGAGATGCGCCTCGCCCTCACCGGCGGCATCCGGCAGTTCAACGTCGAATCCGAACCCGAGATGCGGGCGCTGTCCGAGGTCGCCACCAGCCTCGGCGTCACCGCCCCGATCGCCGTGCGCGTGAATCCCGACGTCGATGCCCGGACCCACGAGAAGATCGCGACCGGCAAGAAGGAAAACAAGTTCGGCATCCCCATCGCCCGCGCGTCGGAGGTCTATGCCGAGGCCGCGCGCCTGCCCGGCCTGCAGGTCGTCGGGATCGATGTCCATATCGGCAGTCAGCTCACCGAGCTGGAACCCTTCGAGCAGGCCTACCTCAAGGTCGCCGACCTCACCCGCCGCCTGCGGGCCGAGGGCCATGCGATCACCCGGCTCGACCTCGGTGGCGGCCTCGGCATTCCCTATGCCCGCTCGAACGAGGCCCCGCCCTTGCCCACCGACTATGGCGCCCTGATCAAGCGCACCGTGGGCGACCTCGGCTGCGAGATCGAGATCGAACCCGGCCGCCTGATCTCCGGCAACGCCGGGCTGCTGGTGGCCAGGGTCGTCTACGTCAAGAACGGCGAGGGCCGAGACTTCCTGATCCTCGACGCCGCGATGAACGATCTCGTGCGCCCCTCGATGTATGGCGCGCACCATGACATCGTCCCCGTCGCCGAACCGCCGGTCGCCAGCCCGACGCAGGAATTCGACGTCGTCGGCCCGGTCTGCGAGACCGGCGATACCTTCGCCAAGGGCCGCGACCTGCCGCTGCTGGCCGAGGGCGACCTCGTGGCCTTCCGCAGCGCCGGGGCCTATGGCGCGGTGATGGCGTCCGAATACAACACCCGGCCGCTGGTGCCCGAGGTGCTGGTGAACGGGGATCAATTCGCTGTCATCCGGGCGCGGCCAAGCTTTGACGAAATCCTCAACCGCGATACCATCCCTCCATGGCTGTGACGCGATGTCCGGTCGAAGGCAGGTGAGATGACCGGACCCGGAACGACGCCACCGCTGAAATCCCTGCTTTGGCCGATGCGGCTGACGCTCGTCGGCCTCTGGGCGGAACGGATGGCGCGGGCGTTCTGGCCGCTCTGGTCGCTGGCGCTGGCGGTCATGGCTGCCCTGGCCTTCGGGCTTCAGGACCTCGGCCCGCTGCTGCACGCCCGGATCGCGGGCGGCGCGGTCGCGCTGGCGGCGCTTCTCCTGCTGGCGCTGGGGATGCGGCGCTTCCGTAGACCCACCGTTTCCGATGCGCTCGACCGGCTGGACGCCGCCATGCCCGGCCGTCCCATCGCCGCGTTGCGCGACACACAGGTAATCGGCACGACGGACCCCGCCTCGCTGGCCGTCTGGCGGGCGCATCAGGACAGGATGGCCGCCCGCGCCGCCGGGGCCCGGCCGGTCCGGCCCGACCTGCGGCTGTCCTCGCGCGACCCCTTCTCCCTGCGCTACGTCGCCCTGACCGCCTTCGTCATGGCGCTTCTCTTCGGCTCGTTCTGGCGCGCGGCCTCGGTCACCGGGCTTGCGCCCGGCCCCGCCATCGCCATGCCCGGCGGGCCGAGTTGGGAGGCCTGGGCCCAGCCGCCCGGCTATACCGGCAAGCCTTCGCTCTACCTCAACGACATCACCGCAACCGCGCTGGAACTGCCCACCGGCACCCGCCTGCAGATCCGGCTCTACGGCCCCGAAGGCACCCTTGCGGTCGAGCAGACCATCGCCGACCAACCATCCGCGCCCCCGGAAACGACCGAGGCCGCCGCCGCCCCCGACGGGATGGCCGGCGTGCGCGACTATACCGTCACCCGCTCGGGCAGGCTGTCCATCGAAGGCCCCGGCGGCCGCGAATGGGCGGTGACCGCCATTCCCGACGCCCTGCCCGCAATCGCCGTCTCGGGCGCCATCGGACGCGAGGGGGACGGCCGCTTCAAGCAGGGCTTCACCGCGTCCGACGATTACGGCGTGGTCGCGGGGCGGGTGACGATCACCCTCGACCTTGCCAAGGTCGACCGCCGCCACGGCCTGATCCCCGAGCCCGAGCCGGTGGAATCCGTGGTCCTCGACCTGCCGATGCCCCTCACCGGCGGGCGGGGCGAGGTGACCGAGACGCTGGTCGACGACCTGTCGAAACATGTTTTCGCGAACCTGCCCGTCACCATGGTCTTCGCCGCCCTCGATGCCGCCGGACAGGAAGGCCAGTCCGAGCCCTATGCCGTGACCCTGCCCGGCAAACGCTTCTTCGACCCGCTGGCCGCCGCGTTGATCGAGATGCGCCGCGACATCCTGTGGAACCGGATCAACGCCCCCCGCGCGGTCGAGCTTCTCAAGGCGGTGACCTTCCGCCCCGAAGGCTTCATCCGCCACGACCGCGCCTTCCTGCACCTGCGTGTCCTGATGCGCGAGCTTGAGGCGAAGGAGGCCAGCCTTTCGACCGAGGACCGCGATGCCTTGGCCGAAAAGCTCTGGACCATCGCCCTGATGGTCGAGGAAGGGAACCTCCAGGACGCGCTGGAACGCTTGCAACGCGCGCAGGACCGGCTGGACGAGGCGATCAGGAACGGCGCTTCGCCCGAAGAGATCGACCAGCTGATGAAGGAAATGCAGCAGGCGCTGAACGAATACATGCGCGAACTGGCCGAAGAGGCGCAGCGCAATCCCGGCGACCAGCAGCAGCAGGGCCAGATGCAGGGCCAGATGATGTCGGGCGACCAGTTGCAGCAGATGCTGGACGAGTTGCAGAAGCTGATGGAGGAGGGTCGCACCGCCGAGGCGGCCGAGCTGATGGAGCAGCTGCGCCAGCTGATGCAGAACATGCAGGTGGTGCAGGGCGAAGGCGGGCAGGGCAAGGGCGGCCCGATGGGCGAGCTGGGCGATACGCTCCGCGACCAGCAGGAGCTGTCGGACGACGCCTATCGCGACATGCAGCAGGGCCAGGGTGGGCAGGAGCCGGGGCAGGAGGGCCAGCAGGACGGCGAGGGCGAAGGCCAGGGCTCGCTGGCCGAGCGCCAGCAGGAGTTGCGCGACCGGCTGGACCAGTTGCAGGACGGCCAGCTGCCGGGTGACGGTGGTGCGCAGGGCGAGGAAGGGCGCCGGAAGCTCGATCAGGCCGGACGCGCCATGGACGAGGCCGAGGAGGCGCTGCGCCAGGGCGATCTCGACGGCGCGCTCGATCGCCAGGCCGAGGCGATGGAGGCGATGCGCGACGGGCTGCGCAACTTCGGCGAGGCGCTGGCCGACGAGCAGCGCCAGAACCGCGAAGGCCAGGGCAACGAGCGCGACCTCGGCAGCGCCGACCCCAGCGGCCGCGACCCCTTGGGCCGCGAGCCGGGCGATACCGCGCGGATCGGCTCGGACCGGAACATGGTGCAGACCGACCCGAACAGGCGTGCGCAGGAACTTCTGGACGAGCTTCGCCGCCGCTCGGGCGAGCTGACCCGGCCCAGCGAGGAGCTGGACTATTTCAAGCGGCTCCTGCAGCTGTTCTGAAGCCCGAGGCGCCCCGGTCGAAAACCGGGCGCCAGCGGAATTCTGCAGAATTCCGGCTCGGAGCCTTCAAAGGCTCCGTCACGATTTCCTGGAAGAAATCGCCTCCCAGGCCCGGGCCGGAGGCCGAAGTCGACGATGCGCTGGTGGATCCGGTGGCTCGTGTTTCCAGCCTTTTGGTTGAATTGCCCGACCTGCGCATTGGTGCGAACCTGTCCGCGTCAACGAAGATCAGGGGAGGCGCGAAATGACGACGGTCAGGATCCACCCGGCGGTGGACAATGGCGTGAAACCCGGCAGGCCGGGATTCGCGGGCGGGACGCTGCGCTGCAGCTGCACGACGGACCCGGTCGAGGTGGAGATCGCCACGGATTGCCTGCACAACCACGTCTGCGGCTGCACCAAGTGCTGGAAGCCCGAGGGGGCGATCTTCTCGATGGTCTCGGTGGTGCCATCCGACAAGGTGACGGTGACGCGGAACGGCCACAAGCTGAAGGTCGTCGATCCTTCGGCCCTGATCCAGCGCCACGCCTGCACGGCTTGCGGCGTGCACATGCATGGGCCGGTCACGCGCGAGAACCACCCCTTCACCGGCCTCAGCTTCATCCATACCGAGCGGTCGGACGAGGAGGGCTGGTCGCCGCCGACCTTCGCCGCCTTCGTGTCCTCGGTGATCGAGGGCGGCACCCGGCCCGAAGCGATGGAGGGGATCCGGGCGCGGCTGAACGAGCTGGGCCTGCCGCCCTATGACGCGCTGTCGCCGGGGCTGATGGACTATATCGCCACCTTTACCGCCCGGGCGAGTGGCGTGTTGAAGGACTAGGTCGCCCGGCCCGCCCGGCCGGAAGGATCATTGGGAGGAAAGCTGATGCGCACCCGAGCCGCCGTTGCAGTCGCCGCCGGACAACCCTTGCAGGTGATGGATGTCAATCTCGACGACCCCAGGGAAGGCGAGGTCCTGGTCGAGATCAAGGCCACCGGCATCTGCCACACCGACGAATTCACCCTCTCGGGCGCGGACCCGGAGGGGATCTTCCCCTCCATTCTCGGCCATGAAGGCGCGGGCGTGGTGGTGAAATGCGGGCCGGGGGTGAAAAGCCTGAAACCCGGCGACCATGTGATCCCGCTCTACACGCCGGAATGCCGGGAATGCCCGTCCTGCCTGTCGCGCAAGACCAACCTCTGCACCGCGATCCGCGACACGCAAGGCAAGGGGCTGATGCCGGACGGGACGACGCGGTTCTCGATGCTCGACGGCACGCCGATCCATCACTACATGGGCTGCTCGACCTTCG
>NZ_JAEACP010000022.1:0-10767 GCF_015999335.1 Tabrizicola soli
TTCGGAAAGAATGGCTTCAGGCGCTCCATTTGCGCCTCGGACAGCCAGTAGAGGTTGCTCATCGGTCAGGTCTCCTTGCGAGGCCTGAATCACGCGAACCGCCCGAAATCAATGGGTCTGGAGCCTAGATATGCGGCTGTCCTCTTTGACGAGAAGGGTTACGTCATAGAGCACACCACTTCCACAGGGCAGCGGAAAGTTCCCGCGCTAAGGGTGTCTAAGTCTGGCTTTATTGGAAAGTTCTACTTTGAGGACGTAGCTCGACTGGTAGAGAAAAATGGCTAGTATGAATGCTGAAATTCAACAGATCGTTGACGATATTGGAGTTGAAGCGGCTCTTCAGATCCTCCGGCGCGCTACTCCAGCTTCTTCGAAGCGGCTAACAATTGTTGCTGATGATACCATGCACAAAATTCCGGACAGTGTGCTTGAAGGTGAGGTCTATGTCTTTTCTAGTGGGGCAATTGACGTAAGTTCGGATGCCTCATTAGAGAGCTATCTTGTAGACCGACTGCGCGCCTTGGCCGATAAATTAAAGCATGATTCATGGCTTAAGATAAGAATTGTGTATTCTGGACATGCGGTTCTTGCTGCACAAATAAAGTTGCTAGTTTACAGGATCACTCATCTTGAAACGGAAGACGTCGCTTACTTCGGAGCAAATGGCTATCGTGTAGTCAACATTGCAATGCGAGGTGACATAGTTTCGTAGAGTCAAGTTGGAGTTGTCCAAACAGTGATCTACGTAAACAAGCCTCACTCCCCATACGGCACCCAGACCGTCTTGATCTCGGTCGCCTGGGCCAGGAAGGTCCGGCCTTCGGCGGTGGGGGAGAGCCAGTCGCGCTCTCTCCCGTGGTTGACCCAGGTGCGTTTCAGGTTGCCGGCGGCCTCGCGTTCGATCAGGGCGGAGAGGTTCTGGGAGGAGAAACTCCAGACCGCGTCCACGTCCATGTGGCCGGCGAGGCTCTTGGCGAGGTCTTGCGCCGGGCCGGTGACGATGTTGACCACGCCCCCCGGCAGGTCGGAGGTGTCGAGGATCTGGTAGAAGTCGGTCGCCGCAAGGGGGGCGGCGCCGGGGACGAGGACCACCGTGTTGCCCATGGCGATGGCGGGGGCCATGGTGGAGACGAGGCCGAGGAGGGGGGCCTCGTCGGGCAGGAGGGCGCCGATCACGCCCACGGGTTCGTTCATCGCAAGCGCGATGCCGCGGATCGGGACGGATTTGGCGGCGCCGTCGTATTTGTCGGCCCAGGCGGCATAGGTGAAGAGGCGCTGGATGGCGGCTTCGACCTCTGCCGTGCCGGGTTTGCCGGTGAGGTCTTGCAGGCGTGCCGCGAACTCCCCCTGCCTTGCGGAGAGGTTTTCGGCGATGAAGTAGAGGACCTGCGCGCGGTTGTAGGCGGTGGTTTTCGCCCAGCCTTTGGCGGCATGGGCGGCCTCCACGGCGTTGCGGATGTCCTTGCGGTTGCCGATGCCGACATGGCCGAGAAGCTTGCCCTTCGGGCCGTAGACGGGTTGCGAATAGCCCGAGTCGGGGCGGGCCTGCTTGCCACCGATATACATCTTGGCGGTGCGGTCGAGGGAGTCGACGATGGGGTCCTGCGGGGCCGCAATGGGTTGGGCAGGCTTGAGGAGCGCGGGTTTGGCGGCGGGCTTGAGATAGGCCATCAGGCCCTCCCATCCGCCTTCGCGGCCGAAGCCGCTCTCGCGGACGCCGCCGAAGCCGGCGGCGGCGTCGAAGAGGTTGGTGGCGTTGACCCAGACCACCCCGGCCTTCAGTTTCGGGGCCATGTCGAGGGCGAGGTTGACGTTTTCCGTCCAGAGCGTCGCGGCGAGGCCGTAGCGGGTGTTGTTGGCCAAGGCCACGGCCTCTTCGGGCGTGCGGAAGGTCATCGAGACGAGGACGGGGCCGAAGATCTCTTCCTGCATCAGGGTCGAGGCGGTGCCGAGGCCGGTGATCAGGGTGGGGGGGTAGAAGCAGCCCTGCGGCACGGCGGTGGCGGCGACATAGTGCTCGCCCTCGGGGTTGTTCTTCACCAGATCGGTGATGGTTTGCAGTTGGATGGGATCGACCACGGCGCCCACGTCGATGGCCTTGTCGAGCGGGTCGCCGAGGCGGAGGCCGTCCATCCGGCGTTTCAGTTTCTCGTAGAAGCGGGGGGCGACGCCTTCCTGGACGAGGAGGCGGGAGCCGGCGCAGCAGACCTGGCCCTGGTTGAACCAGATTGCGTCCACCAGCCCCTCGACGGCGGAGTCGAGGTCGGCGTCGTCGAAGACGATGTAGGGGGACTTGCCGCCAAGCTCGAGGGTGAGGGCCCTGCCGGTGCCGGCGGTGGCCTCGCGGATGCGCTTGCCGACCGAGGTGGAGCCGGTGAAGGCGATCTTGTCGACGTCTGCGTCTACCAGGGCCGCGCCGGTGGCGCCGTCGCCGGTGACGATGTTGAGGACGCCTTTCGGCAGGCCGGCCTCCTTGGAGATTTCGGCGAAGAGGAGGGCGGTGAGGGGGGTGTATTCGGCGGGTTTGAGGACCACGGTGTTCCCGGCGGCGAGGGCGGGGGCGACCTTCCAGGCGAGCATCAGGAGCGGGAAGTTCCAGGGGATGACGGCGCCGCAGACTCCCAGCGGTGTCAGGTCTGGGTGCTCGCCGGGCAGGAGCTGTGCGAGGCCGGCGTGGTAGGAGAAATGGCGGGCGACGAGGGGAATGTCGATGTCGCGGGACTCGCGGATCGGTTTGCCGTTGTCGAGGGTTTCGAGCGTGGCGAGGAGGCGGGAGTGTTTTTGCACCAGGCGGGCGAGGGCGTAGAGGTATCTCGTCCTTTGGTAGGCGGGGAGGCGGGCCCATTTCGGCTGGGCGCGGCGGGCGGCGGCGACCGCGCTTGCCACGTCGCCGGGAGCGCCTTGGGTGACCTGGGCGAGGGGCTTGCCGGTGGCGGGGTTGGAGGTTGTGAAGGTCTCGCCCGGTGGGGTGAAGGTTCCGTCGATGAAATGGCCGAATGTGCCGTTGTGGCGGGTGATCCAGGCGAGGGCCTCAGACGCGGATTCGGGGGCGGGGCCGTAGGCCATGCTGTCGAAGATTTCCTTGATGGTCATGGGGTCAGGTCCTCAACTGCAAGAGGCGGCTCCTTATGGCGGGCCTGCGCCTCCGGCGGGGATATTTGGGCAAAGATGAAAGGCCGGGCGGGGGGCATGGGGTCACCCCATCGCGTGGCGGTTGGCGGCGGAGTAGTGGCCGGTGAGGTGGTGTTCAAGCTGGCGTTCGATATCGCCGAGGAGGCTGGAGGCGCCGAAGCGGAAGAGGTCGGGCTGCAGCCAGGGGTGGCCGAGTTCGTCCTTCATCAGGGCGAGGTAGAGCAGCGCGTCCTTGGCCTTGGCGATGCCGCCGGCGGGTTTGTAGCCGACCTTGAAGCCGGTGCGCGCCTCGTAGTCGCGAATGGCGCGGATCATGGTGAGGCTTACCGGCAGCGTCGCGTTGACGGCTTCCTTGCCGGT
Organism: Tabrizicola soli; assembly: GCF_015999335.1. GTDB lineage: Bacteria > Pseudomonadota > Alphaproteobacteria > Rhodobacterales > Rhodobacteraceae > Tabrizicola > Tabrizicola soli. Next base: position 3,493 of record NZ_JAEACP010000022.1, read on the forward strand.
GGAGGTCTTGATGAAATCCGCCCCGCCCATCATGCAGACCAGGCTGGCGCGGGCGACGTTGCGCAGCGTGCCAAGCTCGCCGGTGGCGAGGATCGCCTTGACATGGGCGTCGCCGCAGGCCTCGCGCATGTCGCGCATCTCGTCGTAGAGCGCCTGCCAGTTCTGGGTCAGGACATGGCGGCGGGAGATGACGATGTCGATCTCGCGCGCCCCGGCGCGGACGCTTTCGCCGATCTCGGCGATGCGCAAGCGGTAGGGCGAGAGGCCCGCCGGGAAGCCGGTGGAGACGGCGGCGACCGGGATCTGCGTGCCTTCGAGGGCGCGGACGGCGGTTTCGACCATCTCGTGATAGACGCAGACGGCGCCGGTGGTGAGCCCCTGCATTCCCAGACGCTCCAGCATCCAGGGGGCGACCGGCTGGCGGGCCTTGGCGCAGAGGCGCTGGACGCGGCCCGCGGTGTCGTCGCCGGAAAGGGTGGTGAGGTCGATGAGCGAAATCGCCTTCAGCAGCCAGGCGGCCTGATATTCTTTCTTCACCGAACGGCGGCCGGGCAGGGTGGCGGCGCGGCGTTCGATGGCGGAGGTGTTGGCCTGGACCGAGGCGACCCAGTCGAGGTCGAGCGCCATGCCGGGATTCCGGGCATGGGTGACTTGCGGCAGGAGGGCGGTCCGCGGTGCGGTGGCGGTGGTCATCGGGAGATGGTCCCTTGGCTGTGGCTGGGTGCGGGATGCCCCCCCACCCCATCCCTCCCCCACGGAGGGGGGAGGGAGGCGCAAGGTGCCGGGTGGCGGTCTGCAAGGGCGGCAGTCGGGTCCATTGCCCCTCCTTCGATTGCCACCGACGATGCCATGCGGGGGCCGGGGGTGGCAAGGGGCGGACGGGGGGATTCCTGACCGGATGGTCAAATCCTAGGGGTCGGCGCGTTCCGGGGCGAGGGTGGCCCAGTCCGCCCCGGTGCCGGTGGCGGGCAGGTTCGGGTCGGCCTCGCCGCGCAGGATCAGGGTCTTGGCGAGGAACAGGGCCGAGACCGGGGCGGTGAGGAGGAGAAAGAGGGTGATCAGGAGTTCCTGCCAGCTGATGCTTCCCGCGCCCAGCATGTCCAGCGCCGAGACGAGGAGGGCCGCGCCGACGCCGATCGTGGTGGCCTTGGTCGGCGCGTGCAGCCGCTGCATCGGGCGCGGCAGGCGGAGGAGGCCGTAGGAGCCGATGAGGGCGAAGAGTCCGCCGCCGACCAGGACGGCCGAGAGGGCGAGGTCGAGGAGGAGGGTCATTCGATGATGCTCCCGCGCAGGAGGTACTTGCAGTAGGCGACGGTGCCGACGAAGCCGGTCAGCGAAAAGAGCACGGCGATTTCCAGATAGAGGCCGGTCCCGGCCCGGATCCCCCAGGCGACGACCAGCGCGATGGCGTTCACCGCCATGGTGTCGAGGGTGAGGATGCGGTCGGTCAGCGTCGGCGCGGTGAGGAGACGCCAGAGGTTCAGCACCAGCGAAAGCGCGATGCAGGCCAGGAAGAGGGTCAGGGCATGGGGCAGGATCATGCGAAAATCCTTTGCAGGCGGGCCTCGTAACGCGACTTGATCTCGTCGCGGACGGCGTCGGGGTCGGGGGCGTGCAGCGCGTGGACAAGAAGGACGCGGCCGTCGGCGGAGAGGTCGGCGGTCAGCGTGCCGGGGGTCATGGTGATGGTCCCGGCGAGGAGGCTGATCGCCTCGGGCTGGGTGAGGGCGAGGGGGACGGGGATCCAGGCCGAGCGGATGCGGTCGCGCGGCAGGAAGAGGACGATGCGGGCGACCTGGAAATTGGCGAGGATCACGTCCCAGAGGACCAGCGCGGCATAGGCGGCGAGGGCGAGGGGGCGGCGGATCCGGGGCCGGTCGGGCCACCAGGCCGAGGTGACGAGCGGGAGGATGGTGCCCAGGATCAGCGCCATGACCAGGCTGCCGAGCTTCCATTCGTTCACCAGCAGGAACCACATCCCCGTCAGGGTGAGGGTCAGGTAGGGGTGGGGGAATAGGCGTCTCATGCGTCCTCCAGCCCGGTGGCGGCGATATAGGCGGCGGGATCGTGGAGCGCGTCGGCGGTTGCGGCGAGCCAGTCGGTGACGGGGCCGGCGGCGAGGGTCAGGGCGGCGAGCGCGGCGAGGAGGGCGAAGGCCGCGGCAAGGGCGAGCGGCTCGCGGGTCGGGGCGGGGTCGGCGGGCTCGGCCTTCCAGAACAGGATGGAGCCGGCGCGGGCCTGGCCGACGAGCATCAGGAAGGAGGCGAGGAGGAGCGCGGTCCAGGCCAGGGCGGCGCGGTCGCGCAGGGCGTCGAGGACGAGGAGCTTGCCGAGGAAGCCGGAGAGCGGCGGCAGGCCGACGAGCGCGATGGCGGCGGCGAAGTCGAGCGCGGCGATCGGACCGGAGGTGGGGATCGCCGGCGCGGGGCTGAGGCGGGCATGGGCGCGGCGGCGGGTGACGAGGTCGGCCACGAGGAAGAGGAGCGCGGTCGCGAGGGTGGAGTGCAGGATGTAGTAGAGCGCGGCGGCGGTGCTGGCGGGGGTGAAGGCGGAGAGGGCGAGGAACACCGTGCCCATCGAGGCGATGCCGGCGAAGGCCGCGAGGCGCGGCAGGGTGCCGGCGCCGAGGGTGCCGATGGCTCCGACGGCGAGGGTGGCGAGGGCGGCGGGATAGAGGAGGTCCGCCAAGAGCGGGCCGGTGGCCGGCAGGTCGGGCGGGAAGACCAGGGTGCCGAAGCGCAATGTGGCGTAGGCGCCGATCTTGGTCATCACGGCGAACATGGCGGCGACGACTCCGGGCGCGTTGGCATAGGTGCCGGGGAGCCAGAATTGCAGCGGCACGAGGGCGCCCTTGATCGCGAAGACCAGGATCAGCAGGACGGCGGCGACGCGGAGGAGGGCGGTGTCGCCTTGCGGCAGGCCGGGCAGTTTCGCCGCGAGGTCGGCCATGTTGAGCGTGCCGGTGACGGCGTAGAGGAGCGCCAGGGCGAAGAGGAAGAGCGAGGAGCCGAGCAGGTTGAAGGCGATGTACTGGATCCCGGCGCGGGTCCGGGCGCCGCCGCCGCCGTGGATCATCAGCCCGTAGGAGGCGATGAGCAGGACCTCGAAGAAGACGAAGAGGTTGAAGGCGTCGCCGGTCAGGAAGGCGCCGCCGATGCCCATGAGGAGGAACTGGAGGAGCGGGTGGAAATGCGCGCCCTTCGCGTCCCAGCCCGAGCCGATGGCGTAGAGCGCGACGGGGAGCGCGAGGCCGGCGAGGAGGGCGAGCATCAGCGCCGAGAGCCGGTCGAGGACCAGGACGATGCCGAAGGGGGCGGGCCAGTCGCCGAGGAAATAGGCCTCGGGCGTGGGGCTGGCTTTGAGGAGGGCGAGCGCGATGGCGTTGAGGGCGAGGATCGCGGCCAGGCTCGCGGCGCGTTGCAGGGCGAGGTTGCCGCGCAGCGCGATGACCATGACGGCGGCCGCCAGCGCGGGCAGGACGACGGGGGCGATGATCCAGTGGCTCATGCGGCGGGGCCCTGCGTCGGGGCGGCCGTGAAAACGGACGCCGGTGCGCAGGTCTTTCGTCCCGCCCCGCCGCATGAAGGAGGCGGGAGGGACCGGGCGGCCTCGGGCGGGAGTATCCGGGGGAAGGCGCGGGTCATGGCTGGTCGTTCCTCCGGTCGAGGTCGATGCGGTCGTGGCCGGCGGCGAGGTGGCCGCCGATGGCCATGATCATCATCACGGCGGTCATGCCGAAGGAGATCACGATGGCGGTCAGCACCAGGGCCTGGGGCAGCGGGTCGGCATGGGGGCCGGGGGTGCCGATGATCGGGGCCGCGTTCACCGCAAGCCGGCCGGCGGCGAAGATGAAGAGGTTGACGGCGTAGCTGAGGAAGGTGAGGCCGAGGATCACCGGGAAGCTGCGCAGGCGCAGCATCAGGTAGATCCCGACGGCGGTCAGCGTGCCGATGGCGCTGGCGAGGAGGGCTTCCATCAGGGCGTTCCCCCGGTGGCATGGGCGGGCGGGTTGACCGGCTCGCCGGTCCTGGGCGCGAGGCGGGAGAGGGCCGGGAACGGCGCGCCGGGGACGCGGGCCGGGGCGGAAAGAAGATGCGTCAGGGCGTCTTCTTGGGTGGCATGCGCGGGGAGGGTGACCGGCCCTCTGCTGCTGGGCGCAGGGCACGCGGGCCGGGGAGGGATCGCCGCGCGGGCGGGAGCGGGGAGGGCGGGCATCAGGGCGACTCCTCGGTGTCGTAGGCGCGGAGGTTGACCGGCTCGCCGGTCTTGAGCGCGAGGCGGGAGAGCGAGGCGAGGGCGAGGAGCACCGCGCCGAGGACGCAGAGGAAGACGCCGAGGTCGAAGATCGCGGCGCTGGCGAGCTCGAATTCCTCGAGCGGCCAGAGGTGGACGTAGGTGTAGCCCGAGGTCAGGAATGGCAGGCCGAAGGCCCAGGCGCCGGTGCCGGCGAGGAGGGCGGTGAGCACTCCGGCGCCGATCAGGGCGTGGTGGTCGTAACGCTGGCGGGCGTGGGTCCAGTCGTATCCCGAGGCCATGTATTGCATGAGATAGGCGATGGCGAAGACGAGGCCGGCGACGAAACCGCCGCCGGGCAGGTTGTGGCCGCGCAGGTAGATGTAGATGCCGACCAGCATCGCCATCGGCAGGAGGAGCCGGGTGGCGACGACCAGCATCATCGGGTGGCGGTCGCCGGATTCCCTCGCTCGGGGCCAGGCCCGGAGCCGTTGGGTGACGGCGGGGCTGCGCAGGAGCGCCTGGGCGAGGGCGAAGATGACCAGGGCGGCGATGCCGAGGACGATGATCTCGCCGAAGGTGTCGTAGCCGCGGAAGTCGACGATGATGGTGTTGACGGCGTTGGTGCCCCCGGCCCCCGGCTTCGACTGCGCGAGGTGGAAGGCCGAGATCGGCGGGAAGGCCGCCTCGCGCGTGAGCATGGACCAGGCGAGGGCGCCGATGCCGAGGCCGGCGATGGCGGCGACGGCGGCGTCGCGCAGCCGGCGGGCGGGGCGGCTTTCGGCGGGGGTCTCCTTGGGCAGGAAGTGCAGCGCGAGGAGCATGAGGAGCACGGTCACCACCTCGACCGAGACCTGCGTGAGGGCGAGGTCGGGGGCGGAGAAGAGCATGAACAGGGGCGCGATCAGGAGGCCGGTGACGCCGGTCAGGATCAGGGCCACCAGCCGCTTGCGGTGGAGCACTGGGGTGGCGAGGGCGGCCGCCAGCATGACGGCCCAGATGGTGACGGTGACCGGGTCGGCGGGCAGGGTCGCGCGGGTGCCGGGGGTGTGGCCTTTGCCGAGGAAGGCCCAGAGCGCGGCGGCGGCGATGGCAAGGACGGCGAGGGCGACGCTGCGGCCGAAGGCGCCGTCGTGCAAGCCGTCGGTGATGTGACGCGAGAGGCGGACCAGGACGTCGGTGGCGGCGTCGAAGAGGCGCTTCGCCTCGGGCCGGGGGGCGTGGTCCCAGGCGGCGCGGAGCGGGCGGTAGAGGCCGAGGAGGAAGAGGCCGCCGCCGATCGCCGCGAGCGACATCCAGAGCGCGGGGGCCCCGGTCCCGTGCCAGTGGCCGATCTTCACCGCGACGGGCTGGCCGGTGACGGCGCTGGCGGCGCTGTCGACGAGCCAGGCGGCGCTGGCCATGGGGAGAAGGCCGATGAGGACCACCAGCAGGGCCAGGAGGCCGGGGGCGGCCCAGAGGCCGGGGCCGGGGTCGTGCGGCGTGTGGGGATAGTCGGTGCGCCGGGGGCCGAGGAAGCCCTGGGCCAGGAGACGGAAGCTGTAGCCCACCGAGATCGCCGCGCCGAGGGTGGCCAGCGCGCCCATCGCCCAGGGGGTGAGCCAGGCGGTATGGGCGGCTTCCTCCAGCATCAGCTCCTTGGAGAGGAAGCCGTTCAGGGGCGGGATCCCGGCCATGGAGAGCGCGGCGAGAAGGGCGATGGCGAAGGTGAGCGGCATCAGGTGGCGCAGGCCGCCGAGGCGGCGGAGGTCGCGGGTATGGGCGGAATGGTCGACGATTCCGGCGACCATGAAGAGCGCGGCCTTGAAGGTGGCGTGGTTCAGGATGTGGAAGACGGCGACGGTTGCGGCGGCTTTGGTGCCGAAGCCCAAGAGCATGGTGATCAGGCCGAGGTGGCTGACCGTCGAGAAGGCGAGGAGCGCCTTCAGGTCGTCCTTGAACATGGCGATGGCGGCGGCCAGAACCATGGTGACGAGGCCGGTGGTGGTGACGATCCAGAACCACTCGGGCGTGCCGGAGAGCACGGGCCAGAGCCGGGCCATCAGGAAGATCCCGGCCTTCACCATGGTGGCGGAGTGGAGATAGGCCGAGACCGGGGTGGGGGCGGCCATGGCGTGCGGCAGCCAGAAGTGGAACGGGAACTGCGCCGATTTGGTGAAGGCGCCGGCGAGGATCAGGAGGAGGGCGGGCAGGTAGAGCGGGCTGGCCTGGATTGCCTCGCGCTGGGTGAGGATCTGGCTCAGGTCGTGGGTGCCGGCGATGGAGCCGAGGATCAGCATGCCCGCGATCATCGCGAGGCCGCCGCCGCCGGTGACGGCCAGGGCCATGCGGGCGCCCTGGCGGCCCTCGGGCAGGTGGCTCCAGTAGCCGATGAGGAGGAAGGAGGAGAGCGAGGTGAGCTCCCAGAAGACGAGTAGGAGGAGGAGGTTGTCGGAGAGCACGATCCCCAGCATCGCGCCCTGGAACATCAGGAGGTAGCTGTAGAACCGGCCCATCGGGTCGCGGGGGGCGAGGTAGAAGCGGGCGTAGAGGATGATGAGAAGCCCGATGCCGAGGATCAGCCCGGCGAAGAGGAGGCCGAGGCCGTCGAGGCGGAAATCGGCGCCGAGGCCGAGGGCGGGGAGCCAGTCGAGGCGGGTTGTGATGCTGCCTCCGGCAAGGACGGCGGGGGCGGCGGACAGCAGGAGCGCGAGCGCGGCCAGCGTGGGCAGGGCGGTGCCGACAGCGGCCGGAGTGCGGCCGAGCCGGATCAGGAGTGCGGGCAGCACTGCGCCCAGGAAGGGAAGCGCCACGATCAGGGCTGGGGTCATGCGGGTTGGCGTCCTCGTCGTGGCGGCAGGCGTCGCAGCGCGGCGGGTTTTGCGTGATGTTGCCGCTTGAGCCGGCGGATTCAAGGGCTTTCGGTCCGGAACGGGTGGATTTCCCGGCCGGGGAGCCGTCCTTGGGGGCATCGAGCCCCCAAGGACGGCGCTGCCGCGGAGGCTGTGGGGGGGGCGGGGCGGGGGGGCGGGGGGCGGACGGTCCGCGGGGGGGAGGTGTGGA
>NZ_JAEACP010000022.1:10777-80614 GCF_015999335.1 Tabrizicola soli
TTTTTCCCGGGGGGGGGCGCTGCCGGGGGGGCCCGCGCCCCCCCCGGCCGGGGGCGGCCGGGGTGGTTTGGGGGGGGGGGGGGGGGGGGGGGGGGGGGCGGACGCTCCGCGGGGCGTATTTGTGGAAGGAGCAAGCTGCTTGCAGAGAGGAGAGGCAGGCGTTAGGGCGCGGGCATGGAACTGGTCGAGACCTTGATCGAGGATGCGCGCTGGGACGGGCTTGGCCTTGCCCGGCTGGCGGAACGGGCGGCGCGGGCGGCGCTGGCGGGGGTGGGGCTGTCGGGCGAGGGCTTCGCGATCGGCCTGATGGGCTGCGACGATGCCCGGATCGCGGTGCTGAACGCCGATTTCCGCGGCAAGCCGCAGCCGACGAATGTGCTCAGCTGGCCCTCGGAGGAGCGGGGGGCGGAATTCGCCGGCGAGGCGCCGGACCTGCCGGAGCCGGGCGCGGCGGATGATCCCGAATCCCTGGGCGACATCGCCATCGCCTGGGAGACCTGCGCGGCCGAGGCCGAGGCGCAGGGCAAGCCGATGGGGGAGCATGTGACCCATCTGATCGTGCATGGGGTGCTGCATCTCCTGGGCTACGACCATATCGAGGACGAGGATGCCGCGCTGATGGAGGGGCTGGAGGTGCGGATACTTGCCAGCCTCGGGGTTTCTGACCCATATTAGCGGCTGCACCCGCGTGACGGGTGGTTGCTGGACAAAGGACCGATGGGCAGTAGCACCGACGGGTCACCCGCAGCGCAGGGCGCGCTGGACGGGTCGGCCGATGAACCCTCCCCTGACCAGGGCCAACGCGGCTTTTTCGGCAGGCTTCTTTCCGCTTTCAGCCCCGCTTCCGAACCGCAAGGCGCCGAGGCCCAGCCCGGCGGACCCGCCGCGCCGCAGGGGCTGCATGTCCTGCGCCGGATGCGGGTCGACGACGTGGCGATTCCCAAGGCCGAGATCGTGGCCGTGCCGCTGGACATCGGCAAGGACGAGCTGGTCGCGGTCTTCCGCGAACACGGTTTCAGCCGGGTGCCGGTCTACAAGGGCACGCTGGACCATCCGCAGGGGCTGGTGCTGCTGAAGGACCTGGCGCTGCAGCACGGTTTCGGCGCGGGCGGGCGGTTCAGCCTGAAGCGGCTTCTCCGCCCGATCCTTTACGCGCCGCCCTCGATGCCCACCGGCGTCCTTCTGCAGAAGATGCAGAAGGAGCGCGCGCATATGGCGCTGGTGATCGACGAATACGGCGGGGTCGACGGCCTTGTCACCATCGAGGACCTGATCGAGACGGTGATCGGCGAGATCGAGGACGAGCATGACGAGGACGAGGGGGCGCTGTGGAAGGAGGAGAAGCCGGGGGTGATCCTGGCGCAGTCCACCGCGCCCCTGGAGGAGATCGAGGCGGCCATCGGCCTGCCCCTGCGCGCGGGCGAGGAGGACGAGGAGATCGACACGCTGGGCGGGCTGGTCTTCCTGCGCTCGGGCCGGGTGCCGGCGCGGGGCGAGGTGATCGCGCACGAAAGCGGCGTCCAGTTCGAGATCGTCGATGCCGATCCGCGCCGGATCAAGCGGCTGCGGGTGCGGCTGCCCTCGGCCCAGTCCGGCGCGGCCTGAGATGGCGCATCGGCTGGCCGGTCGGCGGCGGTTGGCGCTTGCCTTCGGGCTGGGGGTGCTGGCGGCGCTGGGGCAGGCGCCCTGGGGCCTTTGGCCGCTGACGCTGGCGGGGCTGGCGGGGCTGGTCTGGCTGGTGGCGCGGGCGGAAGGCGCGCGGCCGGCGTTCTGGATCGGCCTCGCGGCGGGGACGGGGCATTTCGCGCTGGCGCTGTCCTGGATCGTCGAGCCCTTCCTGATCGACATCGCCCGGCACGGCTGGATGGCGCCCTTCGCGGTCCTGTTCCTGTCGGTCGGCCTTGGCCTGTTCTGGGCGCTGGCGGCGGCGCTGGCCCGGCGCACGCGGGTTCCGGCGCTGGGTTTCGTCGCGGGTTTTACGGCGCTGGAATGGCTGCGGGGGGTGATCTTCACCGGCTTTCCCTGGGCGATGGCCGGCCATGTCTGGATCGGCACGCCCCCGGACCAGCTGGCCGCGCTGGCCGGGCCTTCCGGGCTGAGCCTGCTGGCGCTCCTGGCCGCCGCGCTGCCGGTCATGTGGCGCTGGCGGGGGCTGGCGGCCTCGGCCCTGCTGCTGGCGCTGGCCTTCGGCTTCGGCCTCTGGCGGCTGGGCCAGCCCATGCCCGAGGACCGGGCCGTGAGCCTGCGGCTGGTGCAACCCGATGCCGAGCAGTCGCTGAAATGGGACCAGGCGCTGGCGGACGAATTCCTGGGCCGGCTCCTGGACCTGACGGCCGAGGGGACGCCCGCCGACCTGACGCTCTGGCCCGAGACGGCGGTGCCCTTCATGCTGGAATATGCGCCCATGGTCGCGGGGATGGTGACGGCGGCCTCGGGCGGGCGGCCGGTCGTGGCGGGGATCCAGCGCGAGGAGGCGGGGCGCTACTACAACAGCCTGCGCATCCTGGAGGGCGAGGGGGTCGAGCGGGTGCGCTATGACAAGGCGCATCTGGTGCCCTTCGGCGAATACATCCCCTTCGGCGACCTGGCCTATGACTGGTTCGGCCTGCGCGCCTTTGCCGCACAGGCCGGGGCGACCTATTCGGCGGGGCCGGGGCCGATGGTGCTGGACCTCGGCGCGATGGGCAAGGTGCTGCCGCTGATCTGCTACGAGGCGATCTTCCCGCGCTTCGTCAATGCCGCGCCCGAGCGCGCGGACTGGATGCTTCAGGCCACCAACGACGCCTGGTTCGGGGTCTGGACCGGGCCGTTCCAGCATGTCGCCCAGGCCCGGCTGCGTGCGGTGGAACAGGGCCTGCCGCTGGTCCGGGTGGCCAATACCGGGGTGACGGCAGTGGTCGATGCGCGCGGCCGGGTGGTGGCGGCGCTGCCCTTCGGCACGATGGCGGCGCTGGACGCAGCCCTGCCGGGCGCGCTGCCGCCGACGCCCTATGCGCGCTGGGGCGACGGGCCGGTGCTGCTGTTGCTGGCGGGCCTTTCCCTGCTGTCCCTGCGCCGCCCGCGCCGCAACTCCCCCCGCAACTCCCCCCGCAACTCCCATTGACGCCCTGACCCCCGAGGTCTAGTCAGACGCATCTTGAACCGCCACAACGGCTTCCTGGCGTGGCGGGGATCCCCCAACGGAGCACTTCCATGAGCCGCAAAGATTACGTCTTCACTTCCGAGTCCGTCTCGGAGGGTCACCCCGACAAGGTCTGCGACCGCATTTCGGACGCCGTTCTGGACGCCTTCCTGACCGAGGAGCCGAATGCCCGCGTCGCCTGCGAGACCTTCGCCACCACCAACCGCGTGGTCGTCGGCGGCGAGGTGGGCCTGTCGTCGAAAGAGGCGACGGCGGCGATGCTGAAGCGGGTCGACGGCATTGTCCGCGACTGCGTCAAGGACATCGGCTACGAGCAGAAGAAGTTCCACTGGGACAAGATCAAGGTCCACAACTACCTGCACGAACAGTCGGCCCATATCGCGCAGGGCGTGGACCGCGACGGGGCGGGCGACCAAGGCATCATGTTCGGCTATGCCACGACCGAGACGCCCGAGTTCATGCCGGCGCCGATCCAGTATGCCCATGCGATCCTGCGCCGCCTGGCCGAGGCGCGCAAAACGGGCGCCGAGCCGACGCTGGGGCCGGATGCGAAAAGCCAGCTGACGCTGCGCTATGCCGATGGCAAGCCGGTGGAAGTGACCTCGATCGTGCTTTCGACCCAGCACACATCCAAGCGCCAGACCTCGAAGGTCATCCGCAAGATCGTGGAGCCCTATATCCGCGAGGTCCTGCCCGAGGGCTGGATCACGAAGAAGACCGAATGGCATGTGAACCCGACCGGGACCTTCGTGATCGGCGGGCCGGACGGCGACGCGGGGCTGACGGGGCGCAAGATCATCGTCGACACCTATGGCGGCGCGGCCCCGCATGGCGGCGGCGCGTTCAGCGGCAAGGACCCGACCAAGGTCGACCGCTCGGCCGCCTATGCGGCGCGCTATCTGGCGAAGAACGTGGTGGCGGCGGGGCTGGCGGAACGCTGCACGCTGCAGGTCAGCTATGCGATCGGCGTGGCGAAGCCGCTCTCGATCTACGTCGACACCCATGGCACCGGGCAGGTCGAGGCCAGCCGCATCGAGAAGGCGGTGGCCGAGGTCATGGACCTGACCCCGCGCGGCATCCGCACCCATCTGGATCTGAACCGGCCGATCTACCAGCGCACGGCCGCCTACGGCCATTTCGGCCGCGCGCCCGGGGCGGACGGCGGGTTCTCGTGGGAGCGCACCGATCTGGTCGAGGCGCTGAAGAAGGCGGTGTGAGGCACGCTCCTCGATGACTTCGTCACTCGTCGCGGGCAACCCCGACGAAAAGCCGAAGGCGCATGAGGAGGGTTGCTTGACCCGCCCGCCCTGCTCTGCTTGAAGGCCCCGGATCAAACCGGGGTCTTTCCATGTCCGAGGCGGGCGAACACCGCAACTTCTACGGCCGCATCCACGGCAAGACGCTGCGCGCGCAGCAGAAGGCGGATCTCGAGACCGGGCTGGCGGCCCTGGCCCTGAAGGGCGTCACGCGCGAGGACAACCCCTCCCGCGCGGCCCTGGACCTGTCCTTTGCCGGCGGGCGGCCCCTGTGGCTGGAGGTCGGCTTCGGCGGCGGCGAGCATCTGGTGCACATGGCGGCCCGCAATCCCGGCATCTTCCTGATCGGCTGCGAGCCCTTCGTGAACGGGGTCGCCATGCTGCTGGGCAAGCTGCGGGACGGGAAGGTCTCCAACGTCGCGATCCACCCCGGCGACGTGCGCGACCTGTTCGACGTGCTGCCCGGCGGCTGCCTGACGAAGGTCTTCCTCAACTATCCCGACCCCTGGCCCAAAGCCCGCCACCACCGCCGGCGCTTCGTCTCTCCCGGCTACCTTCAGGCCCTCGCCCGTGTCTGCGCGCCGGGGGCCGAGTTCCGGGTGGCCACCGACATCCCCGATTACGTGCGCCAGACGCTGGAGGAGGTTCCCGCCGCCGGGTTCGAGCTGGTGCATCAGGCGGGCGAGGGCGGGGCCTGGGAGGACTGGCTTTCCACCCGCTACGAAAGGAAGGCGCTGCGCGAGGGCCGGGCGCCGCATTACCTGACCTTCCGGCGCGAGGGCTGAGACAACCGCCGCACGGCGAAATCCGGTCAGGCGGGGCTTGCCGTCCCGGCCCGGCAGCGGCTAGGCTGCCGTCATCGACCGAGTGGCAACTAGGGTTCCGGGCCGATCCAGGAATGGGCCGCCGCAGGACCGAGCGTTGCAGAGACCGGGGGAGTTCCCCGGCTGCACCCAAGGGGAAAAAGCCCAGGGGAGGAGACGTCGAGATCAACCGCGCCGACAGGCGCAGAAGGGGGTCTCAATGACGCTTGCCTCGCTTTCCCTCGTCGTCCTCGCAGCCTTCATCCATGCCGGCTGGAACCTCCTGGCCAAGCGGGCCGCCCCTGTCGGGCCGGTCTTCGTCTTCGCCTACAACCTGATCTCCTGCCTCGCCTATGCGCCCTGGGTGATCTGGCTGCTGGCGCAGGGCGGCGTCGCCTGGACCCGGGCCGGGGCGGGTTTCGTCCTCGCGAGCGGGCTGATCCATCTGGCCTACAGCCTCTGCCTGCAGCGCGGCTATCAGCTCGCCGACCTGTCGGTGGTCTATCCGGTGGCGCGCGGCACCGGGCCGATGCTCTCGACCCTCGGGGCCTTCCTGATCCTGGGGGAGACCCCCAGGGCGAGCGGGCTTGCCGGGCTGGTCCTGGTGGTGGCCGGCATCCTGCTGATCGCCACGCAGGGCAGGCTGGCCGCCTTCGCCCGGCCGGGCGGGCAGGCGGGGCTCAGATGGGGCACGGCGACCGGCGGGCTGATCGCCTGCTATACGGTGGTCGATGCCTATGCGGTCAGGGCGCTGGGCATCGCGCCGGTGGTGCTGGACTGGTTCTCGAACCTGCTGCGGTTCTTCCTGCTCTTGCCGCTGGTCCTGGCCGACCCCCGCCGCGCCGCCGAGGTGATGCGGGGGCATTGGGGGCTGGCGCTCGGCGTGGGCCTCTTGTCGCCGCTGTCCTATATCCTCGTGCTGGCGGCGCTCTCCGGCGGCGCGCCGCTCAGCCTCGTCGCGCCGATGCGCGAGATGTCGATGATGGTCGGCGCCGTGATGGGCATGCTGATCCTGCGCGAGGCGGTCGGGCGCTGGCGGCTGGCAGGCTGCGCGGTGGTGATCGCCGGGGTGATCCTGCTGTCGCTGTCCTGACCGCCGCGCCCCATGGACCGCCCCCGCCGCTTGCGCTATCAGGCGAGCCGGAATGTGAGGGAGTCCCAGATGTCCGGCCATGGCGAAGCGCAACCGATGAAATCCCGCAAGTCGGGGCCCTTGCGGGGCGTGGCCGAAGTGCCGGGCGACAAGTCGATCTCGCACCGCTCGCTGATCTTCGGGGCGATGGCGGTGGGGGAGACGCGGATCACGGGCCTCCTCGAAGGGCAGGACGTGCTGGACACGGCAAAGGCGATGCGGGCCTTCGGGGCGACGGTCACGCGGCTGGGCGAGGGCGCCTGGACGGTGAACGGGGTCGGCGTCGGCGGCTTCCGCGAGCCGGAGGATGTGATCGACTGCGGCAACTCGGGCACCGGGGTGCGGCTGATCATGGGGACGATGGCGACGGCGCCGATCACGGCGACCTTCACCGGGGACGCGAGCCTGCGCAAGCGGCCGATGGGGCGGGTGACGGACCCCCTGGCGCTGTTCGGGGCGCGGGCCTATGGGCGGCAGGGCGGGCGGCTGCCGATGACCGTGGTCGGCGCGGCGAACCCGGTGCCGGTGCGCTATGCCCTGCCGGTGGCCTCGGCGCAGGTGAAGTCGGCGGTGCTGCTGGCGGGGCTGAATGCCCCCGGCGAGACGGTGGTGATCGAGAAGGAGCCAACGCGCGACCATTCCGAGCGGATGCTCCTGGGCTTCGGGGCGCGGTTGTCGGTGGAAAAGACCGGCGAGGGGCATGTGATCACCCTGACGGGCCAGCCGGAGTTGCGGCCGCAGACCGTGGCGGTGCCGCGCGATCCGTCCTCGGCCGCCTTTCCGGTCTGCGCGGCGCTGATCGTGGAAGGATCGGACATCACCGTGCCGGGGGTCAGCCAGAACCTGACCCGGAACGGGCTTTACCTGACCCTTGTCGAGATGGGGGCGGAGATCGACTTCCTGAACCCGCGCGAGGAGGGGGGCGAGCCGGTGGCGGACCTCCGGGTGCGGTTCAGCGGGGAGATGAAGGGGATCGAGGTGCCGCCGGAGCGGGCGCCGTCGATGATCGACGAATATCCGGTGCTGTCGGTGGTCGCGGCCTTCGCGACCGGCAAGACGGTGATGCGCGGCGTGAAGGAGCTGCGGGTCAAGGAGAGCGACCGGATCGACGCGATGGCCAGGGGGCTGGAGGCCTGCGGCGTGCGGATCGAGGAGGACGAGGATACGCTGATCGTGCACGGCATGGGGCCGGGCGGCGTGCCGGGCGGGGCCACCTGCGCCACCCATATCGACCACCGGATCGCGATGAGCTTCCTGGTCTGCGGGCTGGCGGCCAAGGCCGAGATCGCGGTGGACGACGGCTCGCCGATCCAGACCTCGTTCCCGGTGTTCCTGCCGCTGATGAACGGGCTGGGGGCGAGCCTGACCGCCGGATGATGCAGCGGGATCCCGCGCGCCGGCCGGAATGGCTGGCGGCGGCGGCCCAGCGGGCGGGGTCGCTGGCGCGGGGACTGGTCGCGCGGGTGGATGCGGCCCTGGGTTATCCGCATCTGCGCCGCCGGTTCCGGCGCCGGGTGGGCTATGCGCCGGATTTCGACAATCCGCGCAGCTTCAACGAAAAGATCAACTGGCGGAAGCTGCACGACCGGGCCAGCGTCTATCCGGTGATCAGCGACAAGGCCCGCATGCCGGAGTATCTGGCGCTGCGCTTCGGTGCGGAACGCGCCGCGGCGCTGGTTCCGCCGCGGCGTCTAGTCACGGCCAGGCCGACCGCCGCCAATCTGGCGGCGGCGGGGACGGGGGTGGCGATCAAGGCCAGCCACGGCTCGGGCTGGGTGCGGATCGTGGCGGCGGGGGAAAGCCCGGACTGGCGGGCGCTGGCGGCCGAGGCGCGGGGCTGGCTGCGCCAGGTCTACGGCCAGACGCGGCAGGAATGGGCCTATTGGCGGATCACGCCGCAGATCGTGGTCGAGGAGCTGATCCTGAAGGCGGACGGCGCGCCGGCGGACGACATCAAGATCGCGGTGATGCAGGGGCGCGCGGTCTATCTGTTCGTCGAGGCGGACAGGTTCTCGGCGCATCGGCTGAGCTATTACACGCCGGACTGGCAGCCGCTGGAGGTGGCGATGGGGCGCAATCCGGTCGGGAGCCATCGCCCGCCGCCCGCCCGGCTGGCCGAGATGGTCGCGCTGGCCGAGGAGATCGGCCGGGACTTCGACTATATCCGGGTGGACCTGCTGGATGGGGCCGGGGGCTTCCGGGTGAACGAGCTGACGCTGTACCGCTCCAGCGGCCTGGCCGCGATCGACCCGCCCGAGCTGGACTGGCAGTGGGGCGAGGCGTGGCGGCACCGGCCCTATCGCGGGATCTGGCCGGAGGACCGGCGCTGACGGCTGCGCCTTCCGGGCCGGGGCGATCTGCGCTATGTGCAGCGCAATGGTCGGGCAGGACGGGCGGATGGCATTGGGCTTCACGGTGGCGATCGACGGGCCGGCGGCGGCGGGCAAGGGGACCATCGCGCGGGATATCGCGGGGCGGTTCGGGTTGAGGCATCTGGACACGGGCCTTCTCTATCGCGCGGTGGGGGCGCTGGGCGGCGATCCGGTCGCGGCGGCGCGCGCCCTTGCGCCGGAGGACCTGCGGCGCGACGACCTGCGCAGCCTTGCGGCCGGACAGGCGGCGAGCCGGGTGGCCGCGATCCCCGAGGTGCGCGCCGCGCTGGTCGCGTTCCAGCGCCGCTTCGCCCGCGAGGGGCTGGGCGCGGTGCTGGACGGGCGCGACATCGGCACGGTGATCTGCCCGGAGGCCGAGGTGAAGCTTTACGTCACCGCAAGCCCCGAGGTCCGCGCGCACCGGCGCTGGCTGGAGCTTGGCGGTGACGAGGCGCAGGTCCTGGCCGAGGTGAAGGAACGCGACGCCCGCGACATGGGCCGGGCCGATGCCCCGCTGCGCCCGGCGGCGGATGCGGTGCTGATCGACACCAGCGCCATGTCCATCGGCGAGGCGGTGGAACTTGCCGCCGGCGTGGTCGAGGCGGCGCTGCGCCGGGCCGGCGCCGGCTGACATGGCCCGGCGGCCCGAGGTCCATTTCCACATCAACCCGCGGCAGGCCCGCGTCTGGCGCGGCAAGGAGCGGCTGGCGGTCTTCACGCGCCTCGCGCTGCTGTGCGAGGCGCATGGCCTGACCTTTCGCGCCATGGCCCGGCCCGGCCACGAGATGACCGCGCAGGCGGGCGCAGCGGACGGCAACCTGCATATCGTCGAGAACGGCCGGATGCGGGGCGAGGGCTGGCTGAACACCGCGCTCGCCTATCTGCAGGGGTTCTGGCAGCTGGACCCCGAGGGGATCCAGGCGGAGAGCAGCGCCGGGCGGGCGGTCTTCGACCCGGCAATGGTGGAGCAGGAGGCGGCGCTGCGCTTCCTGCGCCGGTTGCGCCGCCGCTTCGTCGCGCCGCGCCTGTCGCGCTTTCACCAGCCGCGGGATCTTGCACAGGGCCTGCCGGAGGGCGCGGTCGCGCTGTTCCTGCAAGGGCGGTCGGCCTATCACAACGGGCGCTGCGCCCTGCCGATGGAGCGGATGATCCGGGCGGTCGCGGCGGGATCGGGCGGGCGGCCGGTGCTGGTCAAGCCGCATCCGCAGGCGCTGGAGGAGGGCCACGCGGCGATCGCGGCCGCCGTTGCGCAGGGCGCGCGGGTGCGGGTGACCGAGGCCAATGTGCATGACGTGCTGGCGGCCGCTGCCGTCACCGTCTCGGTCAATTCGGCGGTGGCGATGGAGGGATTCCTGCATCGCAAGCCCGCGATCCTGTTCGGGCGGTCGGATTTCCCCTCGCTGGCGGTGCGGGCGACGGAGGAGGCGGATTTCCCGCAGGCGCTGGAAGCGGCGCTGGGGCGAAGCTGGCCCTTCGCCCGGATGCTGCACTGGTATTACAGCCGCCACGCGCTGGAACTGGACGCCCCGGATTTCAAGGCCCGTGCCTTCGCGGCCTTTGCCCGCGTGGGCTTTCCGAAGGACCGGCTGGGGCTTTGAGCGGAACCATGCGCGCCGTCCGGCGGTTCCCTCCGGAAGGAGGACCCGGCCATGGCGATCTTCAGGCTTCCCGACCTGCGCGGCATCCTGCGCGACCTCAAGGACGAGATCCTGCGCGACCGGGTGCTGGCGGTGGCGGCGGGGGTGACCTTCTATGCGCTGCTGGCGATCGTTCCGGCGATCACGGCGCTGATCTCGGTCTTTGGCCTGATCCTGGCGCCGTCGGAGGTGCCGGAGCTGCTGGCGCCGCTCTACGGCCTCTTGCCCGAGGAGGCGGCGGTGCTGGTGACCGATCAGGCCACGCGGATCGCGGCCAAGGCGGATGACGCGCTGTCGCTGACCGCGCTGGTCGCGCTGCTGATCGCGCTCTGGTCGGCCAATGGCGGCACCAAGGCGCTGATCGAGGCGCTGGGCATCGCCTATGACGTGCGCGAGACGCGGAGTTTCGTCCGGCTGACGCTGGTCGCGCTGGGCTTTACGCTGGGCGCGCTGGTGCTGGTCATCCTGCTGGGCGGGGCGGTGGCGGCGCTGCCCTTCCTGGTCGAGCGGCTGGGGGGCATGGCCGAGGCGCTGGTCCTGATCCTGCGCTGGCCGGTGATCCTGGCGCTGCTTCTCCTGGTGCTGGCGGTGCTCTATCGCTGGGGCCCGGACCGGCCGGGTGCCGAATGGCGCTGGATCACGCCGGGGGCGGTGCTGGCCTCGCTGGGTCTGGTGCTGATTTCGGGCGGCATGAGCTGGTATGTCGCCAATTTCGGCAGTTACGACGAGACCTATGGCTCTCTGGCCGCGGTGGTGGTTCTGATGCTGTGGATCTGGCTTTCGACCATGATGGTGCTGGTCGGAGCCGAGCTGAACGCCGAGCTTGACCGGCGCAGCCGGCGTTGACTTTCCTTGCGCCGGGGCGGCATTGGGTCTATAGCCGCCCCATCCCGAAGACATCCCCGCCGCCGGTCCTGACCGGAGGGTGGGTCTTTTCATTCGGGGCCAAGACCGGCGGAGCCAACCGCATGGCCAGTGAAAACACGAGAAAAGGAAACTGAACTACATGTGCGCTAAAGCATCCATGGACGAATTCGAAGCCCTTCTGAAGGAGAGCTTCGAGATCGACACGCCCGAAGAGGGCACTGTCGTCAAGGGCAAGGTCATCGCCATCGAGGCGGGCCAGGCCATCATCGATGTCGGCTACAAGATGGAAGGCCGCATCGACCTCAAGGAATTCGCAAATCCCGGCGAGGCTCCGTCGATCAATGTCGGCGACACCGTCGAGGTCTATCTGGACCGCGTCGAGAACGCCCGTGGCGAGGCCCAGATCTCGCGCGAGAAGGCCCGCCGCGAGGAAGCCTGGGACCGTCTGGAAAAAGCCTATGCCGCCGAGCAGCGCGTCGACGGCGCGATCTTCGGCCGCGTCAAGGGCGGCTTCACGGTCGACCTGGGCGGCGCCGTGGCCTTCCTGCCGGGCTCGCAGGTCGATGTCCGTCCGGTGCGTGACGCCGGCCCGCTGATGGGCATGAAGCAGCCGTTCCAGATCCTGAAGATGGACCGTCGCCGCGGCAACATCGTCGTGTCGCGCCGCGCGATCCTGGAAGAATCGCGGGCCGAGCAGCGCGCCGAGGTCATCGGCAACCTGTCCGAAGGCCAGACCGTCGACGGCGTGGTCAAGAACATCACCGAATACGGCGCCTTCGTCGATCTCGGCGGCGTTGACGGCCTGCTGCACGTCACCGACATGGCCTGGCGCCGGGTCAACCATCCGTCGGAGATCCTGTCGATCGGCGAGACCGTCAAGGTCCAGGTCATCAAGATCAACAAGGAAACCCACCGCATCAGCCTGGGCATGAAGCAGCTCCAGTCCGACCCGTGGGATGCCGTCGAGAAGATGTATCCCATCGGCTCGGTCCACAAGGGCCGCGTGACCAACATCACCGACTACGGCGCCTTCGTGGAGCTGGAAGCCGGTGTCGAGGGCCTGGTCCACGTCTCGGAAATGTCCTGGACCAAGAAGAACGTGCACCCCGGCAAGATCGTCTCGACCTCGCAGGAGGTCGACGTCATGGTGCTGGAGATCGACAGCGCCAAGCGCCGTGTTTCTCTGGGCCTGAAGCAGACCCAGCGCAACCCGTGGGAAGTCTTTGCCGAAACCCATCCGGTCGGTTCGGCCATCGAGGGCGAAGTCAAGAACATCACCGAATTCGGTCTGTTCGTCGGCCTCGACAACGACATCGACGGGATGGTTCACCTCTCCGACCTCAGCTGGGACCAGCGCGGCGAGGAAGCGATCCAGAACTACCGCAAGGGCGACACGGTCAAGGCCGCCGTCACCGAGGTGGACGTCGAGAAGGAGCGGATCTCGCTCTCGATCAAGGCTCTGGGCGACGACACCTTCACCGATGCGGTCGATGGCGTGAAGCGGGGGGCGATCATCACCGTCACCGTCTCGGCGATCGAGGACGGCGGCGTCGAGGTCGAGTACAACGGCCAGAAATCCTTCATCCGCCGCTCGGACCTGTCGCGCGACCGCGCCGACCAGCGTCCCGAACGCTTCCAGGTGGGCGACCACGTGGACGTCCGCGTGACCAACATCGACCCGAAGACCCGCAAGCTGGGCCTGTCGATCAAGGCGCGCGAGATCGCGGAAGAGAAGGAAGCCGTCGAACAGTATGGCTCGTCCGATTCGGGCGCCTCGCTGGGCGACATTCTGGGCGCGGCGCTCAAGGATCGCGGCTGAGCCCATATCAAGGGCTGAAATCGGAAAGGCCCCGCCCCCGTGCGGGGCCTTTTCCTTTGGTCGACCCCGGCCAAGTCCCCGTTTTTATTTGTCAGATGCCAAATCCTGCCGTTATAGTCAGGCGAGAAAAATCGTGGCGGCCGCTGCCATTGGGCCGACCACAGGGGGGACACGGATGATTAGGTCCGAACTGATCCAGAAGATCGCCGACGAAAACCCGCATCTGACACAGCGCCATGTCGAGCGGATCGTGAACACGGTCTTCGAGGCGATCATCGACGCCCTGGCCAAGGGCGACCGGGTGGAATTGCGCGGCTTCGGCGCCTTTTCCGTCAAGGCGCGGGACGGCCGCGTGGGCCGCAATCCCCGCACCGGCGAGGCGGTGCAGGTCGATGACAAGAAGGTGCCGTTCTTCAAGACCGGCAAGCTTCTGCGCGACCGGCTGAACACGAAATAGCCCTGCGGCTTGCGCCCGGGCGGGAACGGGCCGATATTGGTCCGAAGACGCTGGGGCCCGACATGATCCGCACCTTGAGACTGATCCTCCTTGGCCTTCTGGGCCTGATCCTGCTGACGCTGGCCCTGGCCAACCGCGCCCCTGTCGAGGTGCGGCTCTTGCCGGGCGACCTGGCGGCGCTGACCGGGCTGACCTGGGGGATGCAACTGCCGCTGTTCCTGGTGATCTTCGCCGGGATCCTGGCGGGGGTGCTGATCGGCTTCGTCTGGGAATGGTTCCGCGAGCATGGCCACCGCGCCACCGCCAGCCAGAAATCGCGCGAGGTAGCGCGGCTGGAGCGGGAACTGGCGGTGCTGCGGGACTCGACCTCGGTTCCGCCGAAGGACGAGGTGCTGGCGCTGCTGGACAAGGGCTGAGATGGAGGTCCGGGTCAAGATCTGCGGGCTGCGCAGGGCGGCGGATGTCGTGGCGGCGGCAGCGGCCGGGGCGGCCTATGCGGGCTTCGTCTTCTTCCCGAAAAGCCCGCGCCACCTGACGGTCGAAGCCGCGCGCGCGCTGGCGCTGGGGGCGCCGGAGGGGCTGTGCAAGGTGGCGCTGACGGTCGATGCCGACGACGCGACGCTGGACGCCATCGTCGGGGCGGTGCCGCTGGACATGCTGCAGCTTCACGGCCGCGAGGCGCCGGAGCGGGTGGCCGAGGTCAAGGCGCGCTATGGCCTGCCGGTGATGAAGGCGATCGGTGTGGCGGACGAGGGCGATCTGGCCGGGCTCTTGGAGATGAGCCTGGCGGCGGACCAGCTGCTGATCGACGCGAAGCCGCCGAAGGGCGCGGCGCTGCCGGGGGGCAACGGGCTCGCCTTCGACTGGCGGCTGCTGGTCGGGCGCAAGTGGCTGCGGCCCTGGATGCTGGCCGGGGGGCTGACGCCGGAGAACGTGGCGCAGGCGGTGCGGCTGACCGGGGCGCGGCAGGTGGATGTCTCCTCGGGCGTGGAAAGCGCGCCGGGGGTGAAGGACCCGGCCAGGATCGCGGCCTTCGTCCAGGCGGCGCAGGGGGTGAGGGACGGCGTTCCCATCCTGCGGTAGCCCGATTTCTTGAAGAAATCGCCTCG
The DNA here is from genome assembly GCF_015999335.1 of Tabrizicola soli. GTDB lineage: Bacteria > Pseudomonadota > Alphaproteobacteria > Rhodobacterales > Rhodobacteraceae > Tabrizicola > Tabrizicola soli. Next base: position 25,372 of record NZ_JAEACP010000022.1, read on the forward strand.
GAAATCTTCGATTTCCGGTCCGGAATTTGGAAAATTCCGGTGCGGCGCCCAACCCCTTTCCCCGCGCCGCCAATGGCGCTACATCGCTTCTGGAACAACGGGGGTGCGCCATGGCCGAGGACGGGTTGAACAGCTTCATGACGGGGCCGGACGAGGCGGGGCGCTTCGGGATCTTCGGCGGGCGCTTCGTGTCCGAGACGCTGATGCCGCTGATCCTGGAGCTGGAAGAGCGCTACAACCATGCCAAGACCGACCCGAGCTTCTGGGCCGAGATGGACGACCTCTGGAAGCATTATGTCGGCCGGCCCTCTCCCCTGTATTTCGCGCCCCGCCTGACCGAGCATCTGGGCGGCGCCAAGGTCTACATGAAGCGCGACGAGCTGAACCACACCGGCGCGCACAAGATCAACAACGTGCTGGGCCAGATCATCCTGGCGCGGCGGATGGGCAAGACCCGGATCATCGCCGAGACGGGCGCTGGCCAGCACGGCGTGGCGACGGCGACGGTCTGCGCCAAGTTCGGGCTGAAATGCGTGGTCTACATGGGCGCGCATGACGTGGAGCGGCAGGCGCCCAACGTCTTCCGGATGAAGCTGCTGGGGGCCGAGGTGATCCCGGTGACGAGCGGCCGCGGCACGCTGAAGGACGCGATGAACGACGCGCTGCGCGACTGGGTGACGAACGTCCGCGACACCTTCTACTGCATCGGCACGGTGGCGGGGCCGCATCCCTATCCGGCCATGGTGCGCGACTTCCAGTCGATCATCGGCAAGGAGGTGCGCTGGCAGCTGGCCGAGCAGGAAGGCGAGGGGCGGCTGCCCGACGTGGTGGTCGCGGCCATCGGCGGCGGGTCGAATGCGATGGGGCTGTTCTTCCCCTTCCTCGACGACCCCTCGGTGCGGATCGTCGGCGTCGAGGCGGGCGGCAAGGGCGTGGACGACCGGATGGAGCATTGCGCCAGCCTGACGGGCGGGCGGCCGGGGGTGCTGCACGGCAACCGGACCTATCTGTTGCAGGACGGCGACGGGCAGATCCTGGAAGGCTTCTCGATCTCTGCGGGGCTCGACTATCCCGGCATCGGGCCGGAACATTCCTGGCTGCATGACGTGGGCCGGGCGGAATATGTCAGCATCACCGATGCCGAGGCGCTGGAGGCGTTCCAGCTCTGCTGCAAGCTGGAGGGCATCATCCCGGCGCTGGAGCCGAGCCACGCCCTGGCCCAGGTGATGAAGCTGGCGCCGACGCTGTCGCGCGACAAGATCGTCGTGATGAACATGTGCGGCCGCGGCGACAAGGACATCTTCACCGTCGCCAAGCACCTGGGCGTGCAGATGACGGTGTGATGCCCGGATCGGGCGGCGGATTTTGGCCATAAACCCGAGTTTAGGGGAACAATCCATCGGCTTATGGACTGGGGGCTAAACCCTGGTGCAATTTCTTTGCGCGATATGCGGCGGTCAGGTCGGGGCTCTTGCCGCCGAGCTGGCCAGGCAGATCGCAAAGGGAAAAGACCGATGAAGCTCAAGACCGGACTGATGCTGTTCGCCGCCGCCGCGGTGTCGGCGAACATGGCCCATGCCGCGATCAGCGGCGACGACCTGGCCCAAGCCTACCTGGCGCAGGGCTACGATTATGTCGAGGTGAAGGTCGGCCCGACGCAGACCAAGGTCGAGGCGGTGAAGGGCTCTGCCAAGGTGGAAGTGGTCTATGACAACGAGACCGGCGGCATCCTCAAGCAGGAGCAGGAAGTTGCGGAGGGCGACGACCTGGGCAAGACCGGCTCGGAGATCACGACGGTCGGGCGCGACTTCGAGGACGGCGATGATGACGGCAGCGATGACGACGAGGACGACGATCAGGACGACGACGACGGCAGCAGCGACGACCATGGCGGTGACGACGACGGGAGTGACGACCGTGGCGACGACGGCAGCGACGACAAGGGCGGCGAGGACTGAAGCCCTGGCCCGAGCGAAGCGGGGGTCCCGGTCTTGCCGGGGCCTCCGGCCTGTTCCATACTTGCCCGAGACGGGCCCGAGGGGATCGACATGAAACGCCGGGATTTTCTGACTGTCCTCGCGGCGGGCCTGGCGGCCGCAGACCCCGCCTTGGCGCAGGACTACGTCCGGAGCATCGTCCGTCAACTGCGACAGCAGGGCTTCGCCTCGGTCACCGAGGAACGCACCCTCCTGGGGCGCGTCAGGATCGTCGCGGTCAGCGGAGACGGTCGGCGCGAGATCATCGTCAACCCCAACAACGGCGAGATCCTGCGGGATCTGTGGTCGCCCAGCGGGAACGGCGTTGCCGAGGTGACGATCATCGACGACCGCAAGCCCGGCAAGGGCAAAGGCAAGGGCAAGGGCGGCAGCGATGATGACGACGACGACGACGACGATGACGACGATGACGACCGCGACGATGATCGGGAAGACCGTGATGACGACAAGGACTGAGGCCGCGCCGGATCGGGGCGCCCGGTGAGACGCGCGGCGCCCTTCCTGACGATCTTCGTCATCCAGGCGGTCTGCGCCTTCTTCTTCGTGTCCGACATCCTCGCCTCGGTCCTGGGCGTCGAGACCACGCCGGTCAGCTGGGAGACGCGCGAGTTGATGGAGATCGGCGCCTCGGTCGGGCTGGTCCTGGGCGTCGTGGTCGGCGGACTGATGCTGCACCGGGCGCTGCGCGACCGGACCCATGCGCTGCGCGACCGCAACGAGGCCGAGGAGCGCCTGCGCCGCGCCTCGGGCGCCTTCATGGACCTCTTGCACGAACGCTTTGCCGAATGGGGCCTCACGCCGTCGGAAAAGGACGTGGCGCTGTTCGCGATCAAGGGCCTGTCCACGGCCGAGATCGCGGGCCTGCGCACGACCAGCGAGGGCACGGTCAAGGCGCAGACCAATGCGATCTATCGCAAGGCGGGGGTGAGCGGACGGCCGCAGCTTCTCAGCCTGTTCATCGACGACCTGATGCGCGAGGACGGGGCGGTGCGTCTGGCGGCGAACCAGACCGGCGACGCGGCCTGATCAGGTCGCGTCCGTCGCGTATTCGCGCAGGATCTCCAGCGGGACGACGGCCAGCGTGGCCTGATGGGTGGCGGCAAGGCGCAGCTGCGGGGCGGCGCCCTCCTCATGCGCCTGCAGGAAGCGGGCGGCGCAGAGGCACCACTGGTCACCGGGCTTCAGCCCCTTGAAACCGTATTCCGGGCGCGGGGTCGAAAGGTCGTTGCCCAGGTATTTCGACAGCGCCAGGAACTCGGCCGTCATGACGGCGCAGACCGTGTGCAGCCCGCGGTCCATCGGTCCGGTATTGCAGCAGCCGTCGCGGAAGAAGCCGGTGACCGGCTCGGTCGAGCAGGGTTCCAGCGGCTGGCCAAGGACGTTGAGCGAGGGGAGTTTCATGCGGCCTCCTTTCACCCGTGAGGGTAGCGCCCCGCGGGCCATTGTCCAAGGGTCGCCGCACTGGACCCTTGCCGGGGCATTGTCTATAACGCCGCCCATGCAGACTTGGGCCCGCACCGCGCGAATTACCGGCCCGGCGGGCTGAGCTTCAGCCGCCGGGTTTTCGACGATTGCCCCGGCCCGCAGGTGCGGGCCGACCTGCCTCTTGATCCTGGGACCGATCCGCCATGTGTGCCGATACCACTCTGCCTTCCGACGCCCCCGACTACCGCGACACCGTCTTCCTGCCCGAGACCCAGTTCCCGATGCGCGCGGGCCTGCCCCAGCGCGAGCCGGGCTGGCTGGCGCGGTGGGAGCGGATCGGGGTCTATGACCGGCTGCGCGCTTCGGCGGCGGGGCGGGCGCCCTTCGTGCTGCATGACGGCCCGCCCTATGCCAACGGCCACCTGCACATCGGCCATGCGCTGAACAAGGTGCTGAAGGACATGGTGGTGCGCAGCCAGCAGATGATGGGCCGCGATGCCCGCTATGTGCCGGGCTGGGACTGCCACGGGTTGCCGATCGAGTGGAAGATCGAGGAGCAGTACCGCGCCAAGGGGCTGAACAAGGACGACGTGGACACGGTCGCCTTCCGCCAGGAGTGCCGCCGCTTCGCCGAGGGCTGGATCGACGTCCAGCGCGAGGAGTTCAAGCGGCTGGGGGTGACGGGGAAATGGGACCGGCCCTACCTGACGATGGACTACCACGCCGAGGCGGTGATCGCCGACGAGTTCATGAAGTTCCTGATGAACGGGACGCTCTACCAGGGCTCGAAGCCGGTGATGTGGTCGCCGGTGGAGAAGACCGCTTTGGCCGAGGCGGAGGTGGAGTATCACGACCATACGAGCCATCAGGTGTGGGTGCGGTTTCCGGTTCGGGGCGCGCATTGCGGTCCAGCGTTCCCGAAGTCTCATCACGATGCGCTGATGTCCGCAAGCGTCGTAATCTGGACGACAACCCCTTGGACTATCCCACAGAATAGAGCCGTCGCCTTCAATCCTGAAATTGACTATTCAGTGTTTGAGATCAAAGCCGTCGGTGAGAACAGTGCTGCAAGAGTTGGTGAGAAAGTCATCGTTGCAGACGCTCTGGCTGATGCCGTGTTTGGATCAGCAAAGGTTGAGGGCGTGGAGAAGCTTTTTGCACTCGACGCGAGGCATCTGGATTTGTTCCCGTTCCTTCTCGCCCATCCATTCCGGGGCGTTGAAGGCGGCAATCGTGAGTGGGACTACGACGTCCCCATGTTGCCGGGCGAGCATGTCACCGACGATGCCGGGACCGGGTTCGTGCATACTGCGCCCTCCCACGGGGATGACGACTATCAGCTGGGCGTGAAGTTCGGCCTGCCGATGACCTACAATGTCGAGGCGGACGGGTCCTACCGCTCGGACCTGCCCTTGTTCGGCGGGCAGCACATCATCACGCCCGAAGGCAAGGAGGGGCCGGCGAACGTGTCGGTCATCAAGCAGCTGGCCTACTCCGGCGCGCTCTTTGCCAAGGGGAAGCTGAAGCATTCCTATCCGCATTCCTGGCGCTCGAAGGCGCCGGTGATCTACCGCAACACGCCGCAGTGGTTCGTCGCCATCGACCGAAAGCTGGATGACGGGATGTCGACCTATGGCGACACGATCCGCAGCCGCGCGCTCAATTCGATCAATCAACTGGTCGAGTGGACGCCCGCGACCGGCCGCAACCGCCTGCATTCGATGATCGAGGCACGGCCGGACTGGGTGCTGTCGCGCCAGCGCGCCTGGGGCGTGCCGCTGACCTGTTTCGTCAGGAAGGGCACGCGGCCGGATGCGGCGGACTTCCTGCTGCGCAACGCCGAGGTCAACGCGCGGGTCAGGGCGGCCTTCGAGGCCGAGGGCGCGGATGTGTGGTATGTGCAAGGATTCAAGGAGCGGGTGCTGGATGGCATCGTGGATCCGTCGGATTATGAACAGGTCTACGATGTGCTGGACGTCTGGTTCGATTCCGGCTCGACCCATGCCTTCGTGTTGCGCGACCGCGAGGACGGGACGGCGGACGGGATCGCGGACCTCTATCTGGAAGGCACCGACCAGCATCGCGGCTGGTTCCATTCCTCGATGCTGCAGGCCTGCGGGACCAAGGGGCGGGCGCCCTATCGGGGCGTGCTGACGCACGGCTTCACGCTGGACGAGAAGGGCATGAAGATGTCCAAGTCTCTCGGCAACACCGTCGCGCCCGAAGAGGTGATCAAGGACTACGGCGCGGATATCCTGCGGCTCTGGGTGGCGCAGTCGGACTATACGGTCGACCTGCGGATCGGGAAGGAGATCCTGAAAGGCGTTGCCGACAGCTATCGCCGGCTGCGCAACACCATGCGCTACATGCTGGGCGCGCTGGCCGGATTCAGCGAGGCGGAGCGGGTCGATGTGGCCGAGATGCCCGAGCTGGAGCGCTGGGTGCTGCACCGGCTTGCCGAGCTGGATGCCGAGGTGCGGGCGGGCTATGCAGCCTACGACTTCCAGGGGGTGTTCCAGAAACTGTTCACCTTCTGCACCACGGATCTTTCGGCGGTCTATTTCGACATCCGCAAGGATGCGCTCTACTGCGACGCGCCGTCCTCGCTGCGGCGGCGGGCCTGCCGGACGGTGATGGACCTCCTCTTCCACCGGCTGACCACCTGGCTCGCCCCGGTGCTGGTCTTCACCATGGAGGAGGTCTGGCTGGAGCGGTTCCCGGGCGAGGAAAGCTCGGTCCATCTGGTCGACTTCCCGGAAACGCCGGCCAGCTGGCGGGATGAGGCGCTGGCGACGAAATGGGACTCCTTGCGCGATGCGCGGCGGGTGGTGACCGGGGCGCTGGAGGTGCAGCGGACCGCCAAGGTGATCGGGGCGAGCCTCGAGGCCGCGCCGGAGGTCTTCGTCTCGCCGGTGCTGGCGGGGGTGCTGGGCAGCGTGGATTTCGCCGAGTTGTGCATCACCTCGGACCTGAAGCTGTCCACGGCGGAGGCGCCGGAGGGGGCCTTTGCGCTGGCCGATGTGCCGCAGGTGGCGGTGGTGTTCCATGCAGCGACGGGCGCGAAATGCGAACGCTGCTGGAAGGTGCTGCCGGATGTGGGGACGCATCGGCATCCGGGCACCTGCCGGCGCTGCAACGACGCGCTGGGGTGAACGTGGGCAATATTGCCCACCCTACGCGGGCCGTGGTCCCGACCCCCTTCGGGCCGGTGACGCTGGTCGAGGCGGACGGCCTCCTGGTCCGGCTGGACTGGAGGGCCGATCCGGGCGAGGGCTCGGACCTGCTGGACGAGGCGGCGGCCCAGCTTCGGGCCTATTTCGACCGCCGCCTTCTCCGCTTCGACCTGCCCTTCGACTGGGGCGAGGGGCTCGATGCCGCCGTGCGCCGGGCGATGGCCGACATCCCCCTGGGCGAGACGCGGACCTATGGCCAGATCGCCCGCGCAGTCGGCGCCCCGGCCCAGGCGGTGGGGCAGGCCTGCGGCGCGAACCCGCTGCCGATCCTGATCCCCTGTCACCGGGTCACCGGCACCGACTGGTTCGGCGGCTTTTCCGCGCCGGGCGGGGTAGAGACCAAGGCCGCGCTCCTGCGGCACGAGGGGGCGCTGCTTCTCTAGGCCTGGGCCCTGTCGAAAGGGCGGCTCTGGAGCCATGCGCCCGCTTGTGCGGAGCCGGGCCGGGGGTTAGCCATTGGTCAACGGTCTTCTTGCGGGTGCGTCTTGACCCTTGGCATCTTCCTGGCGGTCCTTGGCGCGGCCTTCCTGCATGCGCTGTGGAACGCGCTGATCAAGCTTGGCACGTCCAAGGTCGGCGGGATGGTGATCCTGTCGATCGTCGAAGTACCGATCGGCCTGGCGGTGGCGGCCTTCGCCGCGCCGATCGACCCGGCGGCCATTCCCTGGGTGATCGCGGCGGGCTGCACGCATTTCGCCTACAAGTTCTTCCTGACCTATGCCTATGATCGGGGCGACCTGAGCCGGGTCTATCCGATCGCGCGCGGGGCCGCGCCGATGGTGGTGGCGCTGGTCGGCGCGCTGTTCCTGTCGGATGCGGTCAGCGGGCAGGAATATCTGGCGATCGCGGTGCTGGCGGGGGGGATCCTGCTGATGGCGCGGGGGGTCTTCGCCTCGGGCGAGAACCGCAGGCTTCTGCCCTTTGCGCTGGGTTCGGCGCTGGCGACGGCGACCTATACGCTGATCGACGGGATGGGGGCGCGGGTCTCGGGCGCGCCGGTGGCCTATGTGGCCTGGGTCTTCGTGGCGGATGGCTGCTTCTTCACGTTGGGGATGGTGGCGCTGCGCGGGCTGGACGTGATCCCGCGGGACTGGCGCGCCTGGCGGATGGGGACCTTCGCCTCGGCGGCGAGCTACGGGGCCTATGCGGTGTCGATCTGGGCGATGACGCTGGCTCCGATCGCGGTGGTGGCGGCGCTGCGCGAGACCTCGATCCTGTTCGCGGTGCTGATCGGCTGGCTGGTCTTCGGCGAGCGCATGAGCGGCGAGAAGGCGCTGGCGGCGGTCACCATCGTGGCGGGGGTGATGCTGATGCGGCTGTGACGGCTCCTCGTGCGACTTCGTCTTCTCGTCGCGGCGCAGCGAGGAGTGACGAAGTCATCGACGAGCGGGAGTCAGCGGACCCGGCGGATGCCTTCGGGGACCAGCTGCTGGGCGATGCCGGCGAGGGCGAGGTAGAGCGAGGTCAGCACCAGCAGCCATTTGGCCACGGGCCCTTCCTGGAAATCCCACCAGGCGGCCCAGCTGGCCAGGACGATCCAGGCGACCGTCACGGCCAGCGAGATCTCGTGCCAGCGGTTCGTGCGGACCGGGTGGATGAACTTGAGGTTGGTGAACATCGTCACCGTCAGCAGGATCACCACCAGAAGGATCACCGTCTGGCTGGGCTGGGTGGCGAAAAGCACCAGGACCACCATGTTCCAGCAGCCGGGGAAGCCCGCAAAGCTCTTGTCCTTGGTCTTCATCCTGGTGTCGACGAAATAGATCACCGAGCCGTAGCAGATCATGATGATCGCCAGCCATCCGGTCCACCCGGGCAGCAGGCCGGACTTGAAGAGGGCAAAGGCCGGGATGAAGACATAGGTGAGGTAGTCGATGATCAGGTCCATCAGGATCCCGTCATAGTTCGGCCAGTTGGTCTTCACATGGTAGCGCCGCGCCAGCGGCCCGTCGATCCCGTCGACGATCAGCGCGGCCACCAGCCAGAGGAACATCAGGCTCCACTTCTCCTCGACGGCCGCCAGCATGGCGAACATCGACAGCACCGCCCCGGTGGCGGTGAGCAGGTGGACCGAGAGGGCTTTCAGACGTGGGCTCATCGGTTTCTTGATGGCGGATAACGCTTCCGTGCGCAACAGGGCTTGGGCGTCAAGTCAGGCTCTCGGGTGGGCTTTTTCGTAGACCTCCATCAGCTGCGCGGCATCGACGGCGGTGTAGCCCTGGGTGGTGGAAAGCGAGGCATGGCCCAGAAGCTCCTGGATCGCGCGGAGGTCGCCGCCGGCCGCAAGGAGATGGGTGGCGAAGCTGTGGCGCAGCGCATGCGGCGTGGCCGAGGCGGGCAGGCCGAGGCGCAGGCGGGCGCGCTCCATCGCGGCCTGGATCAGGCGGGGATTGACCGGGCCGCCGCGCGCGCCGCGGAACAGGGGGTCGGACGGGACGAGGTCGTGGGGGCAGAGTGCGGCATAGGCGGCGACGGCCTCGGCGGCGGCGGGGATCACCGGGACGATGCGGGTCCGGCCGCCCTTGCCGGTGACGCGGAGGCTTTGCGGCAGCGGATGGTCGGCGCCGGTCAGGGCCAGCGCCTCGGAGATGCGCAGGCCGAGGCCGTAGAGCAGCGTGGCGATGGCCGTATCGCGGGCGACGATCCAGTCCGCACGCGCGTCCTGGCCGATCTCGTCCAGCATGGCGCTCGCGCCGTCCTCGGTGAGGGGGCGGGGCAGGGTGCGGCGATAGCGCGGCGAACGGGCCGAGAGGACGGTGGTCGCCTCGGCCCCGCTGCGGTCGGCGGCCCAGGCGGTGAAGGTCTTGACCGCCGACAGCGCCCGGGCCAGCGAGCGCGAGGAGAGGCCCTGCGCGCGTTCCTCGGCCATCCAGGCGCGCAGGTCGGCCTGGCTGGTGGCGGCGACGCGGGCCAGCCCCCCGGTCCCGCCCTGGTGCTGCGCGAGAAAGACGAGATAGCGCGCGACGTCGCGGCGATAGGCGGCGATGGTGTTGGGGGCGGCGCCCTCCAGCGCGGCCAGCTGCGCCAGCCAGTCCGCCAGCGCCTGCCCCAGCGCCGGGGCCAGGAAGGGGATCAGGCCAGCCACCGCTGCACTTGCCGCTCGAACACCCCGGCGAAGAAGGTGAGCAGGTCGGTGCCATGCGTCGGCCGGAACATGTGCGGGTCTTCCGAGCCGAAGGCCAGCAGTCCGGGCAACCGTCCCTTGCCGAGGTCGAGCTGCATCAGCGCCTCGGAGCGCAGTTCGGCGGCCTGCGGCCCGAAGACGGTGGCGGCAAGCGCGGTGGTGGCGCGCAGGACGACCGGCCGGGCGGTGCCGCTGCGGCCGTTCGAGAGATACTGGCCGACATGGCCGCGCGGACCGACCTGCATCACCTCGCCCTGTTTCTGCAGCGCGGGGTCCGAGCGGCCGTCCTCCTGCGCGGTTTCCAGCACCAGGCGGACGGCATCGACGCGCAGGGTCTGGGCGACCTCGCCCTTCAGGGCGGCGATGAAGCCCTCGAAGCTGGCGGGCTCCAGGAGTTGCAGGACGGCACGGTGGATCTGATTGGTGCCGGCGAGATTCTCGTAGGCCGCCGCGATGACGGAACGGTGGGTATCCTCCAGCCGGTCGAGCCGGGTTTCCAGGCGGCGCATGGCGATGCCGCGCAGGTCGACGATATTGGCGCCCATCGCGCGCTCGTTGGCGGCGACGAGGGCGTTCATCACGTCGCGGTCTTCCAGAAGCCGTTCGGGTTCGGCCAGGATCAGGTCGCGCAGGTCGGGTTCGATCATGGGTCAGCCAGCCGGTTTGGACAGGAAATCCCGCGCATTATAGGCGGAAGCTGATCCGTCTGGCGACTGGTTTCTGGCGCAAGGGCGGCCGGGATCGGCAGGGATGCAACAATCCGCCTCGCCGCCGTCCCGCCGGGTGATCCGGGGGCCGAAAGCTTGGCCCGCCGGGGAGCCGGGCCGAAGCCCGACCTGCGACATGCGGCGATGCCGCCGGGGTCAGAGGATCTTCTGGCCGGTCTTGGCCCAGTCGGCGTTGAACTGCTCCAGCCCCTTGTCGGTCAGGACATGGTTCGCCAGCGCCTTGATCACGGCCGGGGGCGCGGTCACCACGTCGGCCCCGATCAGGGCACAGTCCTTGACGTGGTTCGGGTTGCGGATCGAGGCGGCAAGGATCTGGGTGTCGAAGCCGTAGTTGTCGTAGATCGTGCGGATGTCGCCGATCAGGTCGATGCCGTCGAGGTGGATGTCGTCCAGCCGGCCGATGAAGGGCGAGATGAAGGTCGCGCCCGCCTTGGCGGCGATCAGCGCCTGGTTGGCGCTGAAGCAGAGCGTCACGTTGACCATGAAACCTTCGCCCGACAGCACCTTGCAGGCCTTGAGCCCGTCCCAGGTCAGCGGCACCTTGACCGCGATGTTCTGGGCGATGGCGGCGAGTTTCCGGCCCTCGGCGATCATGTCGTCGGCTTTCATCGCCACGACCTCGGCCGAGACCGGGCCTTCGACGAAGCTGCAGATTTCCTTGGTCACTTCCAGGATGTCGCGGCCGGATTTCAGGATCAGCGAGGGGTTGGTGGTGACGCCGTCCACCATGCCCAGGGCGTGCAGTTCGCGGATGGCGTCGACGTCGGCGGTGTCGATGAAGAATTTCATGGGGGTCGCTCCTTCGGCGGTTGCGGGGGGTGCCGCGCGGGGGTTGAATGCTCTCGGGGCGCGGTTTACCCCAAACGGCTGGTGAGCGAAAGGTTGCAGCTTGGCGGATCGGGTCTATCAGGCGGGCGACCTCGTGGGGGTGCTGACGACCGAGCCCCTGGGCCGCGTCCTCGACTATCGCGCGCCGGAGGGCGGCTGCGGCGACGGGGATTTCGTCGAGGTGCCGCTGGGTCCGCGCCGGGTGCTGGGCGTGGTCTGGGGACCGGGCGAGGGGAGGTTCGACCCCTCCCGGATCCGGCCCGTCACCCGTGTGCTGGACGCAAGGCCGATGCGGGCGGAGTTGCGGGCGTTTCTGGCGAAGGCGGCGGACTACACGCTGACGCCGCTGCCGGCGATGCTGCGGCTGGCGACGCGGGCGCCGGGTCTGGGGGCGCCGCCCTCGACGCGGCGGGTCTACCGGCTGGCGGGGCCGGTGCCGAACCAGCTGACCGAAGCCCGGCACCGGGTGATCGAGGCCCTGCGCGCGTTCGGCGGGGCTCCGGTCACGCTGGGCGAGCTGGCCGAGGCGGCGGGCTGCGGCGCCTCGGTGGTCAAGGGGCTGGTGAAGCTGGGCGTGGTGGCCGAGGAGGACACGCCGCGCGACACGCCCTATCCGCGGCTGAAGGCGGACCGGGGGATGCGGCTGGCGGGCGATCAGGTCGAGGCCGGGGATGCGCTGGTGGCCGATGTGGCGCGGGGGGGCTATGCGGCGACGCTGCTGAAGGGCGTCACGGGGTCGGGCAAGACCGAGGTCTATCTGGAGGCGGTGGCGGAGTGCCTGCGGGCGCACCGGCAGGCGCTGGTGCTGCTGCCGGAGATCGCGCTGACGGCGGAGTTCCTGACCCGCGTGGAGGCGCGGTTCGGGGCGAAGCCGGCAGAGTGGCATTCCGGCGTCACGATGACCGAGCGGCGGCGGCTGTGGAAGATGGCGGCCGAGGGCGAGGCGGGGCTGGTCGTCGGCGCGCGCTCGGCGCTGTTCCTGCCGTTCCGGGACCTCGGCCTGGTCGTCGTCGACGAGGAGCACGACACCTCCTACAAGCAGGAGGACGGGGTTCTCTACAACGCCCGCGACATGGCGGTGCTGCGGGCGGCGATCTGCGGCTGCCCGGTGGTGCTGGCCTCGGCCACGCCGTCCCTGGAGACCTGGGCCAATGTCGAGGCGGGGAAGTATCGGCGGCTGGACCTTGGAAGCCGCTTCGGCGCGGCGGAGCTGCCGGAGATGCGGGCGATCGACATGCGGGCCGAGAAGCTGCCGGGGGACCGCTGGATCTCGCCCACGCTGGCGGCCAAGGTCGATGCGGTGGTCGGGCGCGGGGAACAGGCTTTGTTGTTCCTGAACCGGCGGGGCTTCGCGCCGGTGACGCTCTGCCGGGCCTGCGGGCATCAGGTCGGCTGCGACCACTGCGACGCGCGGATGGTCGAGCATCGCTTCCAGAAACGGCTGGTCTGCCACCAGTGCGGCGCGACGAAGCCGGTGCCGCTGGCCTGTCCTGCCTGCGGGGTCGAGGGCAGGATGGCCGCCGTGGGGCCGGGGGTGGAGCGGCTGGCCGAGGAGGTGGCGGCACGCTTCCCGGAGGCCCGGGTGGCGGTGCTCTCGTCGGACCTGTTCGGCAGCGCCCGGGCGTTGAAGGAGAAGATCGCCGGGATCGCGGCGGGTGGCGCGGATATCATCATCGGCACGCAGATCGTGGCCAAGGGGCACAACTTTCCCCTGCTGACGCTGGTCGGGGTGATCGACGCCGACCTCGGCTTGCAGGGCTCGGACCTCCGCGCGGCGGAGCGGACCTTCCAGCTGATGCGGCAGGTGGCGGGACGGGCAGGCCGGACGGCCGAGCGGAAGGGCGAGGCCTGGCTTCAGACCCACCAGCCGGAGCATCCGGTGATCCGGGCGATCCTGGGCGGCGACGAGGAGGCCTTCTGGGCAGCGGAGGCGGCGGAACGGAAGGCTGCGGGCGTGCCGCCCTATGGCCGGATGGCGGGGATCATCCTGTCCTCGCCGGACGTGGCGCAGGTGTTCGACTTCGGGGCGGAGCTGGCGCGGCGGGACGGGCCCCTGCGCCGGATCGGGGCCGAGGTCTGGGGCCCGGCGCCCGCGCCCATCGCCAAGGTGCGGGGCCGGCACCGGGTGCGGCTGCTGGTGAAGGCGGAGAAGGCGGCACCATTGCAGGCGGCGCTGGCGGAATGGCTGGGGCAATTCAAGCCGCCGAGGGATCTGCGGCTGGCGGTGGACATCGACCCGCAGAGTTTTCTGTGAGGGGGCGCGGGGGCAAACCGGCCGGCGACCACCGTCGGGTGCGCTACAGCGCACCTTCGGACGGTGCGCTGTAGCGCACCCTACGATGGCGGCTCTGGATTGTGACTGTACGATGGCGGCTCTGGATTGTGACTGACACAAGCTTTCGCTTTGCCTGCCCTGCGCGCAGGGAGTAAGCGGGGAGCATGTTGCGCGCGCCGATGTCCCTTGCCGAAGTCCACGATCTGCCCGCGTGGCGGCGGCCGGAGGCTCTCCTCTACCTCATGGCGGCGGCGATGCCGCTGAGTTTCGCCACCTGGTCGGCGCTTCTGAACAACTTCGTCATCGAGGCGGCCGCCTTCACCGGCAAGGAGATCGGCTGGCTGCACACGGTGCGCGAGATCCCCGGTTTCCTGGCCATCGGCGTCATCCTGATCCTGCTGGTGATGCGCGAGCAGGTGCTGGCGCTGGTCGCGCTGGCGCTCCTCGGCGCGGCCTCGGGGGTGACGGCCTGGTTTCCGTCCTTCACCGGGATCCTGGTCTGCACGCTCCTGTCCTCGATCGGGTTCCATTATTTCGAGACGGTGAACCAGTCGCTGCAGCTGCAATGGATCGACAAGGACCGCGCGCCCATCGTGCTGGGGCGGATCCTGGCGGTGGGGGCGGGGGCGTCGCTCGCGGCCTATGGCGCGATCGTCGCGCTGTGGGAGGCGCTGGGGCTGGACTACAACATGGTCTACCTCGCCTCGGGCGGCTTGACGCTGGCCATCGTCCTTGTCGCCGCGCTGGCCTATCCGCAGTTCGAGAACCCGCATCCGCAGCACAGGCACATGGTCCTGCGCCGGCGCTACTGGCTGTATTATGCGCTGCAGTTCATGGCCGGGGCGCGGCGGCAGATCTTCGTCGTCTTCGCGGGCTTCATGATGGTGGAGCGTTTCGGGATGAAGGTCGGCGAGATGACCGCGCTTCTCCTGGTCAACTACCTGATCAACATGGCCATCGCGCCCGCCATGGGCCGGGCGCTGGGCAAATACGGCGAGCGCAGCGTGATGGGCTTCGAATATGTCGGGCTCACGCTGGTGTTCCTGGCTTACGGCGGGCTTTACTGGTTCGGCTGGGGTATCGTGGTCGCGGGCGGGCTTTACATCCTGGACCAGCTGTTCTTCGCGCTTTCCTTCGCGCTGCGGACCTATTTCCAGAAGATCGCCGATCCGCGCGACATCGCGCCCACCGCGGCGGTGGCCTTCACCATCAACCATATCGCGGCGGTCTTCCTGCCGGCGGCGCTGGGCTACATGTGGGCGCAGTCGCCCGACCATGTGTTCCTCTTGGGCGCGGGCATGGCGCTGGTCGCCTTCGGGCTGATCTGCCTGATCCCGCGCCATCCCGCGCCGGGGAACGAGACGCTGTTCTCGCGCGCCCTGCCGCAACCGGCCGAGTAGGCTGGCGCGGCGGGCGGGTTGCCTATATTCGGGGGAAACGGAGGTCGCAGATGCTGTTCAACCGCGCGAAGATGGAGATGGTCACACCCGGGAACGCCCTGCCGGGGCGGGCCGAGCCGCTCCCCACGGCCGAGCGGCATTTCCTGAGCGGCCTGCCGCTGAAGTCCCCGGTACCTCCGGGGATGGAGGAGGCGATGTTCGGCATGGGCTGCTTCTGGGGCGTGGAGCGGAAGTTCTGGAACCGGCCGGGCGTCTGGCTGACCATGGTGGGCTATGCCGGGGGCTTCACGCCGAACCCGACCTACAAGGAGACCTGCACCCAGCTTACCGGCCATAACGAGGTGGTGCGGGTGATCCATGACCCCGCGGTGGTCAGCTATGAGGAGCTTTTGCAGCTGTTCTGGGAAAACCACGATCCGACGCAGGGGATGCGGCAGGGCAACGACCTGGGCTCGACCTATCGCTCGGGGATCTACACCTATACCCCGGCGCAGATGGAGGCCGCGACGGCCTCGAGGGCGGTCTACCAGCAGGCGCTGACGGCGGCGGGGAAGGGGCCGATCACCACCGAGATCCTGCCCGCGCCCGTGTTCTATTTCGCCGAGGATTATCACCAGCAATATCTGGCGAAAAACCTGGACGGCTATTGCGGCATCGGCGGCACGGGCGTGAGCTGCCCGATCGGGACCGGCGTGCGGGCGGGGGCCTGAGAACCGGGGCCTAAAATTTTTCGACGAAAAATTTTAGGCCGTCTCCTCCGGGCGAAACTTGTCGGGGCGCGGCCTTCCGCGTAAGGCCGGAGGCAAAGGAGTGCCGCCATGCCGACCTATTCCGCCCTGACCACCCTGCCCGGCGAGGAGGCCGCGCAATCCCTTGCCGCCGCCATGGAGCGGATGGACCCGGAACCGACCGGGGTCGGCGTCTTCGAGATCGAGGACGGCTCGGGCCTCTGGGAGGTCGGCGGCTATTTCCTGGAGCCGCCGGACGAGGTGATACTGGAGGTCCTGGCCACCGCCTTCGGCGCGCGGCCCTTCGCGCTGTCGGAACTGCCCGAGATCGACTGGGTCGCCAAGGTCCGGCGCGAGCTTTCCCCGGTCGAGGCGGGGCGATTCTTCGTCTATGGCAGCCATGACGCGGACAAGGTGCCCCAGGGGCGCGTGGCGTTGCAGATCGAGGCGACGGTCGCCTTCGGCACCGGCCACCATGGCACGACGCTGGGTTGCCTCCTGGCCTTCGACCGGCTTCTGACCGAAGGCTGGCGGCCCGCCAGGGTGGCCGATATCGGCTGCGGCACGGCGGTCCTGGCCATGGCGGCGGCGGCGGTGCTGCCCGGGGCGCTGGTCATCGCCAGCGATATCGACCGGGTCGCGGTGGACGTGGCCGAGGCCAATGTCGCGATCAACGGGCTTGAGGGCCGGGTCGAATGCCTGGAGGCGGCCGGGCTGGATCACGCGCGAATCGTGGCAGCCGGCCCCTACGACCTGATCTTCGCCAACATCCTGAAGGGCCCGCTGATCGAACTGGCGCCGGGAATCGCGACTCAGCTTGCAGCCGGAGGTAGAGCCATCCTGTCGGGTTTGCTCGCTGTGCAAGCAGATTCGGTGAAGGCGGCTTACGAGGCCGCCGGACTTTGTCTGCAAAGTCGCGACGATCTTGGCGAATGGTCGGTGCTTGTTCTGCGGAAACCCTGAAGTCGTGGACAATCCTTGACGGAGGGGCGTGTTGGGTGCACCCAAGGCAACATGCCGCATTTTGGCCATAAAACCGCAGCAACATTGCCTTGTCCGAGTTTCGGGGAGCAGACCATGTGGGTAGATCCCAACCTTAATGATTTCTACAGCCGCGTCTCGCGGATCGAGAAGGCCCATGCCAAGGGCTATGGCTTCGAAGCCGCCGGAACCCTGGGCCGCAAGGCCTCGACCCGGCACGGCTCGCGTCTGTTGCGGCTGGCGAAGCCCTTGGTGCTGGCCTTGGCGGTGGGGATCGGGCTGAAGGGCGTGATCCATTACTATGTCGGGCCGCAGACCTATGAAAGCCGCGTCAGCGCGCTTGCGGCGGGAAGCGGCTTCGATCCGGTCGGGGCTTGGCTGATGCATGCCGATCCGGGGATGCTCTGGGTCTCAAGCCAGCTGCGCGCGCTGCTGCCGCGCTGAGGCCCGAGGGCAACGCAAAAAGGCCGCACCCCGGTGCGGCCTTTCACATTCCGGCTAGGCGCCTCACCCGTCGCTCAGCGACCGATGAACTCGATGTCGCCGCGGCACAGACCGATATCGTCCAGCTCGCGGTCGGAAAGCTTGTTCAGCGAATTGCGGGTCACGCGCGCATCGTTCCATGCGGCAAGAGCGCCGAAGACATTCGTCACCGCGTTGATCGCGCGGAAGGTGGTGATGGCGCCGTAGGGCGCCGGGCGGGTCGTCTCGACAGCGGCCATGGCGTTCATCCTGTTCATACTTCACATCGCAAGGGCCTATTCCCTTGCCCTTGACGATCTAGTCTTGCTGCGAATGCAAAGCAACTGACGCCCGGACAAGGCCGCAATGCAGCCGCTGCATGGCTGGCGTCACGATTTTTTCATCTTTTTCAGGATGTTTTCGCGCCTTCGTCGAATTCATGCGCCGTTGCGTCGCATTCTGCAAGTGCAAAATGATGCGGCCGCCCTGCCCGGCAGCCGGAAAAGCCATTGGCGGATGTTCCCTTTTCGTGCTAGCCCTTGTGGCAAAGGGAAGGACGGGGGCAAGATGCGGGTCATCGGCATCGATCCGGGGCTGCGAAACCTGGGCTGGGGGGTGATCGACGTCGCGGGCTCGCGCCTGACCCATGTCGCCAACGGCATCTGCCATTCCGATGGCGGCGAGGGGGATCTCGCGGTGCGGCTTCTGTCGCTGCATCTCCAGCTGACCGAGGTCCTGCGCGCCTGGCAGCCCGAATCGGCGGCGGTGGAGCATACCTTCGTCAACAAGGATGCGGTGGCGACGCTGAAGCTGGGCCAGGCGCGGGGGATCGCGCTTCTGGTCCCGGCGCAGTTCGGCCTGAGCGTCGGGGAATATGCGCCGAATGCGGTGAAGAAGACGGTGGTGGGCGTGGGTCATGCGGCGAAGGTGCAGGTGGATCATATGGTGAAGCTGCAGTTCCCCGGCGTGAAGGTCGCCGGACCGGACGCGGCGGATGCGCTGGCGGTGGCGATCTGCCACGCGCATCATGTGCAAAGCGCGGGCCGGTTGCAGGCGGCGTTGAGGGCGGCGGAATGAGGGGCTTTTCGTGATCGGACGGATCTCGGGGCGGCTGGACTGGCGCGGGCCGGACCATGTGCTGATCGACGTGCGCGGCGTGGGCTACATCGTCCATGTCAGCGAGCGGACGCTGGCCGGGATGCCTGCGGCGGGCGAGGCGATCAGCCTTTATACCGAGCTTCTGGTGCGCGAGGACCTGCTGCAGCTGTTCGGCTTTCCGACCATGCTGGAGAAGGAGTGGCACAAGCTTCTCATGACCGTGCAGGGCGTGGGCGCCAAGGCCGCGATGGCGATCCTTGGAACGCTCGGGGCCGAGGGCGTGGGCCGGGCGATCACGCTTGGCGACGCGCGGGCGGTGCAGGCGGCGCCGGGCGTGGGGCCGAAACTGGCGCAGCGGGTTATCCTGGAACTCAAGGCCAAGGCCCCCGGCGTGATGGCGGCGGGCGCGGGCCTGGCGGCCAAGGCCGGGGCCGAGGATGTGGTCATCGAGGAGAGCGCGCCGGCGCCCGCGTGGAAGCCGGCGAAGGTCGATGAGGGCGCGGCGCGGCGGGCCTCGGCCTCGGCGGATGCGCTGTCGGCGCTGGTCAACCTCGGCTATGGCCAGAGCGACGCGGCGCAGGCGGTGGCGACGGTGATGGGCGGCGAGCCCGACCTGGAAGCGGCCGGGCTGATCCGGGCGGCCCTGAAACTGCTGGCGCCGAAATGAGTTCCGACCCGACCCTGCGCCCCGAGAAGCTGCCCGAGGACACCGACCGCGCGCTCAGGCCGCAGATGCTGGGCGAATTCATCGGTCAGGCCGAGGCGCGGGCGAACCTCGCCGTCTTCATCGAGTCGGCCCGGATGCGGGGCGAGGCGATGGACCACACGCTGTTCCACGGGCCGCCGGGCCTGGGCAAGACCACGCTGGCGCAGATTATGGCGCGCGAGCTGGGGGTGGGGTTCCGGATGACCTCGGGCCCTGTCCTGGCCAAGCCGGGGGACCTGGCGGCGATCCTGACCAATCTGGAGCCGCGGGATGTCCTGTTCATCGACGAGATCCACCGGCTTTCCCCCGTGGTGGAGGAGGTGCTGTATCCGGCGCTGGAGGATTTCGCGCTGGACCTGGTGATCGGCGAGGGACCGGCGGCGCGGACGGTGCGGATCGACCTGCAACCCTTCACCCTGGTCGGCGCGACGACGCGGCTGGGCCTGCTGACGACGCCGCTGCGGGATCGGTTCGGCATCCCGACGCGGCTGGAGTTCTATTCCGAGGCCGAGCTTTACGAGATCGTCGCCCGGGGCGCGCGGCTGATGGGGCTGGCGGCGGAGCCGGAGGGCTGCCGCGAGATCGCGCGGCGGGCGCGGGGGACGCCCCGGATCGCCGGGCGGCTTCTGCGCAGGGTGGCGGATTTCGCGCTGGTCGAGGCCGGGGGCCGGATCAGCCGCGAGCTGGCGGACCGGGCGCTGACGCGGTTGCAGGTGGACAACCTGGGGCTCGATGGCGCGGACCGGCGCTATCTGACGCTTCTGGCCGGGAATTATGGCGGCGGGCCGGTGGGGGTGGAGACGATCGCCGCGGCCTTGAGCGAGCCGCGCGATGCGATCGAGGAGGTGATCGAGCCCTACCTGTTGCAGCAGGGCCTGATCCTGCGCACCCCGCGCGGCCGGATGCTGGGGGCGAAGGCCTGGCGGCATCTGGGGCTGGAGGCGCCGAAGGTGCCTGATGCGGGAAGACCGGGGCAGGCGGACCTGTTCGGGGACAAGTAGGCGGCGCGCGTTCCGCGCAAGGCTTTTGTCTCGTCGTCGGGCTTCGCCTCCTCCTCGGATGTTGGGGGTTCACCCCCCATGCCAGCGGTTTCTTGAACCGATGGCGAAACCTCTGGCATATCCCGAGAGTATTTGGACCAAGAGGAACGGGGAAGTATGGGACCGGCGGAGATCGAGGCTTTGTTCACGCGGGGCGACGGGCAGTATCTGTTCGCGCGCTGGGGGCGCCCGGTGGTGCCGGTGGTCTTCGGGGTGGACGATGCGAGCCTGGCGGTGTTCAAGGGCGCCTTCGAGGCGGTCGTGGCGCTGGCGGGTCACCGGATGGCCGAGACGGACCCGGAGCTCGGGGCGAACCTGATGGTGTTCTGTTTCCGGGACTGGGCGGAGCTTCTGGAGGTGAAGGACCTCGGTCGGCTGGTGCCGGAACTGCCGGCGCTGGTGGCGCGGCTGGAGGCGGCGGGGGCGAACCAGTACCGGATCTTCCGCTTCGATGCGGCGGGGACGATCAAGGCGGCCTTCGTCTTCCTGCGGATGGATGCGGCGCTGGCGGCGATGGAGGCGGAGACGCTGGCGCTGGCCCAGGCGGTGCAGGTGATCCTCTTGTGGTCGGACCGGGCCTTCGACGGGACCTCGCCGCTGGCGCGGGCGGGAGAGCGGGTGATCCTGCGGCCGGAGATCGGGGCGGTGATCCGGGCAGGGTATGATCCGGTGATGCCGGGGGTGGCGCGCGATCCCTCTCACGCGCTGCGGCTGGCGGCGCGGGTGGGCTGAGCCGCCCGCGCGCAGGCCGTCTGGCGCAGGCAGGAACTTCAAGGGCTTCCCTGCGGGTATTCAGGGATTGTTGACATCTTGCGGAGAGCCGGCGGCGCCCCCCCACCCCCATCCCCTCCCCACGAGGGGGAGGGGAGGTGCTTGACGGCAGCCCCCGCTTCGGGAGAGCAAACGGGTGGCTGTCACCAACCCTGGAAACCGCATGACTCCGCACCAGTTCCGCACCCGCGTCTATTACGAGGACACCGATCTTGCCGGGATCGTCTATTACGCGAACTATCTGAAGTTCATCGAACGGGCGCGGACGGAATGGGTGGCCTCGCTGGGCGTCGACCAGATGGCGCTGAAGGCGCGGGACGGGATCGTCTTTGCCGTGCGGCGGGTGGAGGCGGATTTCCTGCGCCCGGCGAGGTTCGGCGATGACCTGGTGGTGGAGACCAGGCTGCAGGGCCTGGGCGGGGCGCGGATCGTGCTGGAGCAACTGGTGCTGCGCGGGGGCGAGCGGCTGTTCGCCGCGGTGGTGACGCTGGTCTGCCTGACCGAGGCGGGCCATGCGGCGCGGCTGCCGCCGGAGCTGCGGGCGAGGCTGGCGGGGCCGCTGCATTGATCGCCGTCCCGGCCGCTCGTCGATGACTTTGTCGCTCCTCGCGGGGGGAACCGCCGAGGAGGAGACGAAGTCGAACGAGGAGGGGGCGGATGGCGGATGCCTGCCGCTGACAGAGTTGTGTTGGCATTCCCCCTGCAATCTTGATAGAATCAGCGATAACGGAGCCGATCAACGGCCCGACACACAAGAGCAGGCGTATGGACACGGACACCCTTGCGATGGCGCAGGAGATTGATTTCTCCATGGTCGCCCTTTTCTTGCGAGCGACCTTCACGGTGAAGATCGTCATGATCATGCTGATGATCATGTCGTTCTGGTCCTGGGCAATCATCATCCAGAAGCACATCATGCTGCGGAAGGCGCAGGGCGAGGCCTCGATCTTCGACCGGGCCTTCTGGTCGGGCGAGCCGCTGGACGAGCTTTTCGAGAAGATCGGATCCGAGCCGCAGGGCCAGTCGGAAAAGATTTTCTCGGCCGGGATGCTGGAATGGCGGCGCAGCCACAAGCAGGACGGCGGGCTGATCGCCGGGGCGCAAAGCCGGATCGACCGGGCGATGAACGTGGCCATCGCGCGCGAGAGCGAGTTCATGAACCGGGGGCTGAGCTTCCTGGCCACCACCGGCTCGACCGCGACCTTCATCGGACTCTTCGGCACGGTCTGGGGGATCAAGCACAGTTTCGAGCAGATCGCGATCAGCCAGAACACCAGCCTGGCCGTCGTGGCCCCCGGCATCGCCGAGGCGCTCCTGGCGACCGGCGTGGGCCTGGTCGCGGCGATCCCGGCGGCGGTCTTCTACAACAAGCTGTCGGCCGACATCGACCGCGTGCTCGGCGGCTATGAGGCCTTCGCCGACGAATTCGCGACGATCCTGTCGCGCCAGCTGGATTCGTAAGCCATGGGCATGGGGGTTTCGGGATCGGCGGGCGGCGGGCGGCGTCGCCGGCGCGGGGGGCGTTCCGCCTCGATGCACGAGATCAACATCACGCCGATGGTCGACGTGATGCTGGTGCTGCTGATCATCTTCATGGTGGCGGCGCCGATGCTGACGGTGGGCGTGCCGGTGGAACTGCCGAAGACGGCGGCCGCGGCGCTGCCGACCGAGCAGGAGGAGCCGCTGACGGTGACGGTCACCGCCACCGGCGGGATCACGATCCAGACCACCGAGGTGGCGGATGGCGAGATGATCCCGAAGCTGAAGGCGATCGCGGCCGAGCGGACCTCGAAGAAGGTGTTCCTGCGCGCCGATGGCGCGGTGCCCTATGAGCGGGTGGCCCAGGTGATGGGGGCGCTGAACGCGGGCGGGTTCAACGAGATCGGCCTGGTCACCGATGCCGAGGGGCCTGCCTTCGGGGCGGCTGACGGCGGGTCGGGCGGCTGAGGCGGATGGAGCGGCGGTTCCAGACGGGGACGGTGGTCTCGGCGATCGGGCACGCGGGGGTGATCCTCTGGGTGCTGCTCGGCGACTGGCTGTTCGCGCCCGAGCCGCCGCAGGAGATCGTGCTGACCTCGGTCGATTTCGTGACCAGCGCCGAGTTCGACGCGATGCAGGCTGCGGCGACCGAGACGCCCGCCGAGGAGCCCGCGCCGGTCCGCCCGCAATCCCGGCCGGAGGAGGCGGTGGTGCCCGAGCCCGAGCCCGCGCCCGAGCCCGCGCCCGAGCCGGAACCTGAGCCCCAGCCCGAACCTGCGCCCGTGCCCGAGCCGGAACCCGAGCCCGCGCCCGCGCCGAGCGACGCGGTGCAGGCGGAGACCGAGCAGCTTCTGCCGTCGGAATCGACCGAGATCCAGCCCGAGGCGGAAGCCGAGGCGATCGTCGCCCCCGATCCGGTGCAGCCGGAGACCGAGGCCGAGACCTCGGACACGCCCGAGCCCGCGGTGAGCGAGGAGCCGGCGGCGGAGGAGATCATCCAGCAGGAGCAGACCGAGGCGACCGTCCCCGAGGATACCGGCGACATCACCCGGACCGAGGCGAACGAGGACCAGCAGGCGGAGACCGGGATGACCACCTCGCTGCGGCCGAGGGCCAAGCCCGCGCGCCCGACGCCGCAGCCCGAGCCGGAGCCTGAACCCGAGCAGGAGGTCGCCGCCGCCGAGCCGGCGCGGGAGACCCCGGCCGAGCCGGAGGCCCAGCCGGTGGACGATGCCGCGACCGAGGATGCGATCGACGCGCTGCTGGGCGAGGCGGCGGCCGAGCCGGTGGAGGAGCCTGCCGCCTCGGGCGGGCAGGACCTGCCGCAGGGCCCGCCGCTGACGGGCGGAGAGATGGGCAACATCTCCAGCGCCATCTCGCGGAAGTGGAACCTCGGCGCGGCCTCGACCGAGGCGCTGAGCTCGACGATCGTGCTGCGGGTGAGTTTCGCGCCGGACGGCAAACCGACGAATTTCGAACTGCTCGAATCCAGCGGGCCGAGCCAGACCGGGGTCGACAAGCTGTATGAGACGGCGCGCCGGGCGGTGAACCGGGCCCATGCCGACGGCGGACTTCCGCTGCCGCCGGACAAATACGACACCTGGCGCGTGCTTGACCTGGTCTTCGATGCCAATGGGATGCGGGCAAGATGACCGGGAACCAAAGCCGCGAATTCCCCTTTCTCCCGCAGGGCAGGCGGGCAAGGACAGCAACGAACGGAGCATGAGGCCGATGATCAGACCCATGAGACAAGCAATCGCCGCACTTCTGGCGCTAACGCTCGGCCTGGCCGGGGCCTCGGCGGTGCTGGCGCAGAACGCGCCGCCCCGCATCGTGATCGGCCCCGGCGTGATCGAGCCGATGCCGATCGCGGTGCCGACCTTCATCGACGAGGGCGGCGCGGGCGACTATGCGCGCGAGATCGGCCGGGTGGTGATCTCGGACCTGGAGGGGACCGGCTTCTTCCGCAACATCGGCGAAGAGGCCTATATCAGCCGGGTGACGGGCTTCGACGCCCCGGTGGCCTTCGAGGACTGGAAGGCGATCAATGCCCAGGTGCTGGTCACCGGCGCGGTCACGGTCAGCGGCGACCGGATCACGGTGAAGTTCCGCGCCTATGACGTGTTCAACGGCACCACGATGGAGGGCGCCGCGCTGCAGTTCGCCGGCACGACCCAGGGCTGGCGGCGGATGGCGCACAAGGTCGCGGACGTGGTCTATTCCAAGATCACCGGCGAGGGCGGCTATTTCGACAGCCGCGTGGTCTTTGTCAGCGAGAGCGGGCCGAAGAACCAGCGGCTGAAGCGGCTGGCGGTGATGGATTACGACGGGGCCAACGTGGCCTTCCTGACCGATTCCTCCTCGATCGTGCTGGCGCCGCGCTTCTCGCCGCAGGGCGACCGGATCCTCTACACCAGCTACGAGACCGGCTTTCCCCGGATCACGCTGATGGACGTGGCCAGCCTCGGCCGGCAGACCCTGGCCGAGCAGCCGGGCACGATGACCTTTGCGCCGCGCTTCAGCCCCGACGGCGGCACCGTGGTCTTCAGCCTGGAGCGCGGCGGCAATACTGACATCTATGCGCTGTCGGTCGGCTCGGGGCAGCTCACGCAGCTGACCAACGCACCCTCGATCGAGACCGCGCCCTCGTTCAGCCCGGATGGCAGCCAGATCGTGTTCGAGAGCGACCGTTCCGGCGTGCCGCAGATCTATGTCATGCCGGCGGGCGGCGGCGAGGGCACGCGGATCTCGGGCGGGGCGGGGCGCTACGGCACCCCGGTCTGGAGCCCGCGCGGCGATTACATCGCCTTCACCAAGCAGAACGAGGGCCGCTTCCACATCGGCGTGATGCGCACCGACGGGTCGGAAGAGCGGCTCCTGACCGCCAGCTTCCTGGACGAGGGCCCGACCTGGGCGCCGAACGGCCGCGTGCTGATGTTCACCCGCGAGACCTCGGGCGGCGGCGGTCAGGCGAGCCTGTGGTCGGTCGACATCACCGGGCGCAACCTCAAGCAGATCCCGACCGACGGCCCGGCCTCGGACCCGGCCTGGTCGCCGCTTTTGCCGTGAAACGTGACGCGCCGCCGGATTTGCCTGGCGGCGCAAAGCTGATACTGTGCCCGCAATCGAGCCAACAAGAAGGATCCCCCCGATGAGCCTTGCTGCGAAGTCCCTGCTCCTGATCGCCGTCCTGGGCCTTGCGGCCTGCAACAATCCCGACCGCTACGGTGCGGGCGGCCCCGGCGGCGCGGGCGGTGCCGGAGGCGCTGGCGGCATGGGCGGGATCGACACCACCGGCCTTGGCGATCCGAACAACCCGACCTCGATCGCCTATTTCAACCAGCGCGTCGGCGACCGGGTGCTGTTCGCGGTCGACCAGTCCACCCTCTCGCCCGAGGCGCGCACGATCCTGTCCGGACAGGCGCAGTGGCTGAACACCAATACCGGCTATGCCGCGATCATCGAAGGCCATGCCGACGAGCAGGGCACCCGGGAATACAACCTTGCGCTTGGCGCGCGTCGCGCGGCGGCGGTGCAGAACTTCCTGATCAGCCAGGGCGTTCCGGCGAACCGGCTGCGCACGATCTCCTATGGCAAGGAGCGCCCGATCGAGGTCTGCTCGACCGAGGAATGCTATTCCAAGAACCGCCGCTCGGTGACGGTGCTCTCGGCCGGCGTGGGCATGTAAGTGATGCGGCTCGGCCTTGCCCTGATCCTGACGCTGCTGCCGGTCCTGGGTCATGCCCAGGACCGCACGCAGACCCTGGCCGACATCCGCGCCGAGCTTTCGGCGCTGGCGGCCGAGTTCAACGCGCTGAAGGCCGAGCTCGTCTCCTCGGGCGCGGCCACCAGCGGGGCGGCGGGGGGCGATGCGCTGACCCGGATGGACACGATCGAGGCCACCCTTGCCCGCCTGACCGCGCGGACCGAGGAGGTCGAGCTGAAGCTGAACCGGGTGGTCTCGGACGGGACCAACCGGATCGGCGACATCGAATACCGGCTGTGCGAGGCGACCGAGGGCTGCGATCCGGCCACGCTGGGTTCGACGCCCGCCCTGGGGGGCGAGGTTGCGGCGGCGACGCCCGCGCCTGCGGCCGATCCGGTGGCGGCGGGGGTGACGACGGCCCCCGCTACGGGAGGGGCGGAACTGGCGGTAAGCGAGCAGCAGGACTTCGACCGGGCCAAGGAGGTGCTCGGTACGGGTGACTTTCGCACCGCCGCAGACCTCCTTGCGACCTTTACCCAATCCTATCCTGGCGGGCCGCTGACCCAGGAGGCGCATTACCTGCGCGGCGAGGCGCTGACCGGCCTCGGCGATACCGCGGGCGCGGCGCGGGCCTATCTGGACGCCTTCTCGGCCGCGCCCGAGGGGACGTTCGCGGCCGATGCGCTGCTGAAACTGGGCGAGGGGCTGGGCAAGCTGGGCCAGGTGCCCGAGGCCTGCGTGACCCTGGGAGAGGTCGGCCTGCGCTTTCCCGGCAGCATGGCGGCGACCCAGGCGACGGTGGCGATGCAGGGCTTTCGGTGCCAGTGACCGGCGACCGGCTGGTCGGGCTGCTGCGTGACGGCTTGCCGGCGGGAGAAGTGATCGGGGTGGCCTTGTCGGGCGGTGGGGATTCCACCGCCCTTCTGCATCTGTGCCTTGCCGCCGGGCTGCGGGTCGAGGCGGTGACGGTGGACCACCGCCTGCGCGCCGAAAGCGCCGCCGAGGCCGCGGGGGTGGCGGCGGCCTGCGCCGCCCTGGGCCTCCGGCACGAGGTGCGCGTCTGGGAGCATGGGGCGCTTGCCGGCAACGTGATGGACGCGGCGCGGCGGGCGCGGATGGCGTTGGTCGCCGACTGGGCGCGGGGGCGGGGGATCGGCTGCGTTGCCCTGGGCCATACGCGGGACGACCAGGCCGAGACGCTGCTGATGGGCCTCGCGCGCTCGGCCGGGCTGACGGGGCTGTCGGGGATGCGGCCGGGGTTCGCGTTGGACGGGGTGCGCTTCCTGCGGCCGCTGCTCGCGGCCGGGCGCGCGGAACTGCGCGACTGGCTGCGGGGGCGGGGGATCCCCTGGGTCGACGATCCGAGCAACGAGGATGCGCGCTATCAGCGGGTCAGGGCGCGGCGGGCGCTGACGGCGCTGGAGCCCCTGGGGATCACGGCCGCGGGGCTGGCCACGGTGGCGGGGAACCTGGCCCGGGCGCAGGCCGCGCTGGCGCTGCAGGTCCGCGCCGCCGGCCGGCACCTGCGCGAGGCGGCGGGGGCCTTGCAGCTCGGGCCGGAATTCCGGGACGAGCCCGAGGAGATCAGGCGGCAACTGGTGCTGGCGGCAGTCGGCTGGCTCGCCGGCGCGGACTACCCGCCGCGCGCGGCCGATCTGGCGCGCTTCCTGGCGGCGATGCGCGAGGGGCGCGACGCAACGCTGGCGGGCTGCCGCCACCGCAGGGGTTGGCTTTTGCGCGAGGCGCGGGCGCTGCGCGGGATCGAGGGCGGCCTCTGGGACGGGCGCTGGCGCGTCACCGGGGCGGGCGAGGTGCGGGCGCTGGGCGACGCGGGGCTGCGCCTGTGCGACTGGCGGGCCACGGGCCTGCCGCGCGCGGTCATGGCGGTGACGCCGGGCCTCTGGCAGGGCGACCGGCTGCTGGCCGCCCCTGCGGCGGGATTCGGCGCAGCGACCGCGACCGTCGCCCGCCCCTTCCACCTTTTCGGACTATCGGATTGAACCCCGACCGCAAAAGTCTATCTTAGAGCCAAGACCGCGCGCCCCTGACGCTTGCGCGGAGCAATCGGGAGATCCTTTTGGGCAACGCACGCAATATCGCTTTCTGGGTCGTGCTGCTGATCCTTGTGATGGCGCTGTTTCAGCTGTTTTCGGGCAACCAGACGACGATGTCGTCGCGCACCCTCAGCTATTCGGAATTCGTCGAGCGGGCGAACAGCGGCCAGGTCGACCGGGTGACGCTGGACGGAGAGCGGATCATCCTGCGCGCCAAGGACGGCAATACCTATGTCGCGATCAAGCCGCAGGGCGACATGGTCACCGACAACCTGACCCGCGACCTGATGGCCAAGGGCGTCGCCGTCGAGGCCGAGCCGCAGGCGCAGTCGGGCTTCATGTCGCTCCTGGCGATGTGGCTGCCCTTCATCATCCTGATCGGGATCTGGTTCTTCTTCATGAACCGGATGCAGGGCGGCGGTCGGGGCGGCGCGATGGGTTTCGGCAAGTCGCGGGCCAAGCTCCTGACCGAAAAACACGGCCGGGTGACCTTCGACGACGTGGCCGGGATCGACGAGGCCAAGGAAGAGCTCGAGGAGATCGTCGAATTCCTGCGCAATCCGCAGAAGTTCAGCCGTCTCGGCGGCAAGATCCCCAAGGGCGCGCTGCTGGTCGGCCCTCCGGGCACCGGCAAGACCTTGCTGGCCCGCGCCATCGCGGGTGAGGCGGGGGTGCCGTTCTTCACCATCTCCGGCTCGGACTTCGTGGAAATGTTCGTCGGCGTCGGTGCCTCCCGCGTGCGCGACATGTTCGAGCAGGCGAAGAAGAACGCGCCCTGCATCGTCTTCATCGACGAGATCGACGCTGTCGGGCGGGCTCGGGGCGTCGGCATCGGCGGCGGCAACGACGAGCGCGAGCAGACGCTGAACCAGCTTCTGGTGGAAATGGACGGGTTCGAGGCGAACGAGGGCGTGATCATCATCGCCGCCACCAATCGCAAGGACGTGCTGGACCCCGCGCTCTTGCGTCCCGGCCGCTTCGACCGGCAGATCCATGTGCCGAACCCCGACATCAAGGGCCGCGAGAAGATCCTCTCGGTCCATGCCCGCAAGGTGCCGCTGGGGCCGGATGTCGACCTGCGGACGATCGCGCGCGGCAGCCCCGGCTTCTCCGGCGCCGACCTGATGAACCTGGTGAACGAGGCCGCGCTGATGGCGGCGCGGGCGGGCCGGCGCTTTGTCACCATGCTGGATTTCGAGAACGCCAAGGACAAGGTGATGATGGGGGCGGAACGCCGCTCCATGGTGCTGACGCCCGAGCAGAAGGAGATGACCGCCTATCACGAGGCCGGCCACGCCATCGTCGGCATGTCGCTGCCGAAGTGCGATCCGGTCTACAAGGCCACGATCATCCCGCGCGGCGGCGCGCTTGGCATGGTGATGAGCCTGCCGGAAATGGATCGCCTGAACTGGCACCGTGACCAGTGCGAGGAGCGGATCGCGATGACCATGGCCGGCAAGGCGGCCGAGATCATCAAGTACGGCGCGGATTCGGTCTCGAACGGGCCCTCGGGCGACATCCAGCAGGCCAGCGCCCTGGCCCGCGCCATGGTCCTGCGCTGGGGCATGTCGGACGTGGTCGGCAACATCGACTATGCCGAGGCGGCCGAGGGCTATCAGGGCAACACCGGCGGCTTCTCGGTTTCGGCCGAGACCAAGCGGCTGATCGAGCAGGAAGTGAAGCGGTTCATCGACGAGGGCTATGAGACCGCCCGCCGCATCCTGCTGGAAAAGCAGGACGAATGGGAACGGCTGGCCAAGGGCCTGCTGGAATACGAGACGCTGACCGGGGACGAGATCCGCAAGGTCATCGCCGGAGAGCCCCTGGGCGGTGACGACAACGCCGACAAGCCCTCGTCCGGCGGCGGGTCGGCCTCGATCGCGGCGATCCCGAAGACGCGGGGGCGCGCGAAGCCGGGGACGGATCCCGAGCCCGCGCCACTCTAGGCAAGGAGAAGGCCCCGCATCGGCGGGGCCTTTTGCTTTGCGGGCCCTGCCGCTAACCTGCCCCCAACCTGCCATCGGGGCCAGGGAGGCGGCGGATGATCACGGCATATGCAAGGCGCGGCGCCCGGCTGGAGGCGCTGGACCTCACGCAGCGGCACCTGTCCGAGGCGCTCTGGGTCGATCTGGAGGCCCCGACCGAGGCCGAGGAGGACGCGGTCGAGGCGGCGCTGGGCCTGGACATCCCCACGCGCGAGGACATGCAGGAGATCGAGGTCTCGTCCCGCATCTACCGCGAGGGGGGCGTGCTGTTCCTGACCGCGCAGGTGATCGCCAGCCCCGAGGCGCGCGAGGCCGAGATCGGCCCCGTGACCTTCGCCGTGCTGCCCGACCGGCTGGTGACGGTGCATTACCACCACCCCCGCTCGCTGAGCTATTTCGCCGATTGGGCGGCGCGGCACGACACGGCGCTGGAGACGGGGCTGGATGCGCTGATGGGCCTGCTGGAGGCGGTGGTGGACCGGCTGGCCGACATCCTGGAGGGCGAGGCGCGCAGCCACGAGATCCTGTCGAAGGCGATCTTCGCGGCGCACCGGCCCTCGGGCAAGGCCGAGACCCTGGGCGCGGTCCTGCAGCGGATCGGCCGGGCCGAGGCGATGAACGGCAAGGTGACGGAAAGCCTGGCCACGATCCTGCGCCTGCTGACCTATCTGACCTCGACCCCCGAGACCGAGGAGGGACCCTGCCTGCATGCCCGCCAGATGCCGGTTGCGCTGGCGCAATTGCAGGACCTGCGCAGCCTGCGCGAGGTGGCGGCGGCGCAGGCCGAGAAGGTGCGGTTCCTCCTGGATGCGACGCTGGGGGTGATCAACATCCGGCAGTCGGACGTGATCAAGATCTTCTCGGTCGTGGCCTTCGTCTTCCTGCCGCCGACGCTGATCGCCAGCATCTACGGCATGAACTTCGTCCACATGCCCGAGCTGAAATGGACCTGGGGCTATCCGATGGCGCTGGGACTGATGGTGGTTTCGGCGCTGGTGCCCTGGGCGATCTTCCGGTGGAAGAAATGGCTGTGAAGGACTGGGACCCCGCCCGCTACGGCGCGTTCCGCGACCTGCGGCTGCGCCCGGCGCTGGACCTTCTGGCGCAGGTGGGAGAGGTGCCGAACGGCGATGTGATCGACCTCGGCTGCGGCGACGGGGCGGTGGGGCCGGCGCTGGCCGCCCGGTTCAAGCCGGACCACCATCTGATCGGCGTCGATGCTTCGCCTGCGATGCTGGAGAAGGCAGGCGAGCGTCTGACGCAGCGGGGGAACCGGCTGTATGACGGGCTGACGCAGGCTGACATCAGGCTCTGGTCCGCCCATACACCCCCTGCGCTGATCTTCTCCAACGCCGCGCTGAACTGGTTGCCCGACCATGCCGCCCTGATGCCCCGGCTGGCGGCGATGCTGGCCCCCGGCGGCGTGCTGGCGGTGCAGATGCCGCGGCAGGGGGATGCCCCGTCGCACCGCCTGCTGCGAGAGGTGGCGGAGGCGCTGTTCCCGGGGCGCGTCCCGGCCACACCCTCGCCCGTGCTGCCGGCGGGGGACTACGCGCGGATGCTGCTACCCTTGGGCGAGGTCACCGCCTGGACGACGGACTATGTCCAGATGCTCGACCCGGTGCCGCAGGGCCATGCGGTGCGCGCCTTCACCGAAAGCACGGCGATGCGGCCCTTCGTGCAGGCGCTGTCGCCGGACGAGGCGCAAACCTATGTCACCGCATATGATGCCGCGCTGGCCGACGCCTATCCGTCCCTGCCGGACGGTCGCGTACTGTTCCCCTTCACCCGCGTCTTCTTCATTCTGGAGCGTTCCCGATGCCACCCCTGATGCCCACGACCCACAGCGCCCGCGTCACCTGGCTGGGCTTCCAGCCGGTGCCGGTGGAAAGGCTGGTGATCACCTCGGTGCCGTTGGAGGTGATGCCGCTGGGTTTCGCCGGCTTCGAGGGCGAGGTTCATGCCGGGCTGACGCGGCCTTCCTGCAGCCGCGTGCTGAAGCAGCATCCGCGCGACACCGAGATCCGCAACACCCGCCAGCTGAGCGTGGTCAGCGCCGAGGAGATGGCCGAGGTCGCCCGCGACATGGGACTGGAGCGGATGGACTATGCCTGGGTCGGCGCCTCTCTGGTGCTGGAGGGGATCCCCGACCTGACGCATCTGCCGCCCTCCAGCCGGTTGCAGGGGCCGGACGGGGTGACGCTGGTCGTCGACATGGAAAACCTGCCCTGCCAGGAACCCGCCGTGACGATCGAGAAGGCCCGGCCCGGCCAGGGCAAGGGCTTCAAGCGCGCGGCCGAGGGCAAGCGCGGGTTCACCGCCTGGGTCGAACGCGAGGGGATCCTGCGGCTGGGCGACGTGCTGAGGCTGCATGTGCCGGTGCAAAGGGCCTGGGCGCATTCTTCCTGAAAAAGCCCTTCCGGCGCCCCTCCGGAGGGTTTCACGCCCCCATGGAGCATTTCCCGAAAGAGCAGGCAAATTTTAATCGAATTGCGCGCTTTGGCCTTGTGGGGGCGGGAGTTTCCGATAGGAAACCTCTTGCGGCGAAATTTGCGGATTTCAGGTCGGAATCCGCCGCAGGAAAGCGGGTTCGGCCCGGTATCACGTCGCAAACGGCACAAGTTAGCCCCTGGGAGACGCATATGGCCTTCAAGACCGACATCGAGATTGCGCGCGAAGCGAAGAAGAAGCCGATCATGGAGATCGGTTCCAAGCTGGGCATCCCGGCGGAGCACCTGCTGCCCTATGGCCACGACAAGGCCAAGGTGAGCCAGGAGTTCATCAAGAGCCTCGCGGGCAAGCCCGATGGCAAGCTGGTGCTGGTGACCGCGATCAACCCGACCCCGGCGGGCGAGGGCAAGACCACCACCACCGTGGGCCTGGGCGACGGGCTGAACCGGATCGGCAAGAAGGCGGTGATCTGCATCCGCGAAGCCAGCCTCGGCCCGAACTTCGGGATGAAGGGCGGCGCGGCCGGCGGCGGCATGGCCCAGGTCGTGCCGATGGAGGAGATGAACCTCCACTTCACCGGCGACTTCCATGCGATTACCAGCGCCCACAACCTGCTGTCGGCGATGATCGACAACCACATCTACTGGGGCAACGAGTTGAACATCGACGCCCGCCGCGTGGTGTGGCGCCGGGTCATGGACATGAACGACCGCGCGCTCCGCGACATCGTCGTCAACCTCGGCGGCGTGTCGAACGGCTTCCCGCGCCAGACCGGCTTTGACATCACCGTGGCTTCGGAAGTCATGGCGATCCTCTGCCTCTCGAACGACCTGGAAGACCTGCAGAAGCGCCTGGGCGACATCGTCGTGGCCTATACCCGCGACAAGAAGGCGATCTATTGCCGCGACATCAAGGCCGACGGCGCGATGACCGTGCTCCTCAAGGACGCGATGCAGCCGAACCTGGTGCAGACGCTGGAGAACAACCCGGCCTTCGTGCACGGCGGCCCCTTCGCCAACATCGCCCATGGCTGCAACTCGGTCATCGCGACCAAGACCGCGCTGAAGCTGGGTGAGTATGTCGTGACCGAAGCCGGTTTCGGCGCCGACCTCGGGGCCGAGAAGTTCTTCGACATCAAGTGCCGCAAGGCCGGGCTGAAACCAGCGGCGGCGGTGATCGTGGCCACGGTCCGCGCGATGAAGATGAACGGCGGCGTCGCCAAGGCCGACCTCGGGGCCGAGAACGTCGAGGCGGTCAAGAAGGGCTGCCCGAACCTCGGCCGCCACATCGCCAACGTGAAGTCCTTCGGCGTGCCGGTGGTCGTGGCGATCAACCACTTCTACAGCGACACCGATGCCGAAGTGGCGGCGGTGAAGGCCTATGTCGCCGAACAGGGCGCGGAGGCGGTGCTGTGCAAGCACTGGGCCAACGGCTCGGCCGGGGTCGAGGATCTGGCCCATGCGGTCGTCAAGCTGGCCGAATCGGGGACCTCGAACTTCGCCCCGCTCTACCCGGACGAGATGGGCCTGTTCCAGAAGGTCGAGACCATCGCCAAGCGCATCTACCACGCCGACGAGGTGATCGCCGACAAGTCGGTTCGCGACCAGCTGAAGGCCTGGGAGGCGGCGGGCTATGGCCATCTGCCGGTCTGCATGGCCAAGACCCAGTACTCCTTCTCGACCGACCCGAACCTGCGCGGCGCGCCGACGGGCCACACCATCCCGGTCCGCGAAGTGCGGCTCTCGGCCGGTGCCGGCTTCATCGTGGTGATCTGCGGTGAGATCATGACCATGCCGGGCCTGCCCAAGGTCCCGTCGGCCGAAGTGATCCGCCTGAACGACGCGGGCCAGGTCGAAGGCCTGTTCTAAGGTCGCATTGCCCTTTCCCGGCTGTCCCCGTATCTCGGGGGCAGCCAGAAGGGGAGACGAGGATGCGCAAGCCCGCCGACTGCACGACCATGGCCGAGATCCGGGCCGAGATCGACCGGCTGGACGAGAGCCTCGTCCGGCTGTTCGCGGAACGGGCGGGCTATATCGACCGTGCGGCCGAGATCAAGGCCGAGGTCGACCTGCCCGCACGGATCGGAAGCCGGGTCGAGGAGGTGGTGCAGAATGTGCGCGACCACGCCGAAACCCATGGCCTGCCGCCCGATCTGGTGGAAAAGCTCTGGCGGCGGCTGATCGACTGGTCCATCGCGCGCGAGGAAAGCCGCCTGGGCCCGGACTCTTTGCGGAAGGAATGAAGGCCCGATGACTGCCACCCTGATCGACGGCAAGGCCATCGCGGCCCGGATGCGTGACGAAACCAGGGCCGAGGCCGCGCGGCTGACGGCGCTGGGCTGGGCCCCGAAACTGGTGTCGATCTCGGTCGGCGACGTGGCGGCGGCCGAGCTTTACGTCCGCAACCAGCAGAAATCGGCCGAAGCGGCGGGCGTCGGCTTCGAGGCGCGGAATTATCCCGAAAGCATCAGCCTGGAACAGTTGCAGGGCGTGTTGGCGGGCCTGAACGCCGACCCGCGCGTCAACGGCATCATCATCCAGCGGCCGCTTCCGGCGCATATTCCGGTCAAGGCGCTGCAGAAGGCGGTGCATCCGATGAAGGACGTGGAGGGGATGCACCCTTCGTCCATCGGCAACATCGTCTACAACGACCTGACGCTCGGCCCCTGCACGGCGGTCGCGGCGGTGGAGATTCTGAAGACCCTGCCCCTGAAGATGGAGGGGCTGGACGTCTGTGTGATCGGTCATTCCGAGATCGTCGGCAAGCCGATCGCCTTCCTGATGATGGGCCTGGGCGCGACCGTCACGGTCTGCCACCACATGACCCGGCAGGTTGCGGTCCACTCCCGCGCGGCGGATGCGGTCTTCGTGGCGGTGGGCAAGCCCGGCCTCGTGCGGGGCGAGATGCTGAAGCCGGGGGCGGCGCTGATCGACATCGGGATCAACCGGGTCGATGGCAAGACGGTGGGCGACGCGGATTTCGCCAGCTGCAAGGATGTGGCGGGCTGGATCACTCCGGTCCCCGGCGGGGTCGGGCCGGTGACGGTCTCGATCCTGATGAAGAACGCGGTGCTGGCGACGGCGATGCAGATGGACCATTACCGCAGCGCCTTTGCGGCGGCGGTGTAACGGAGGGTATGGGATGACGGCCAAGGTGATCGACGGCAAGGCCTTCGCGGCGAATGTGCGGGCGCAGGTGGCAGAGCATGTGGCGCGGCTGAAGGAGGAGAACGGGCTGACCCCCGGCCTCGCCGTGGTGCTGGTGGGCGAGGACCCGGCCTCGAAGGTCTATGTGAAGAACAAGCATGCCTCGACCATCGAGGTCGGGATGGCATCTTTCGAACATCGGCTGGAGGCGAACACCTCCGAGGCCGAGCTGCTGGCGCTGATCGACCAGCTGAACGCTGACCCTGCGGTGCACGGAATTCTGGTGCAGTTGCCGCTGCCGGGGCATCTGAACTCTGAACTGGTGATCAACCGGATCGCGCCGGCCAAGGATGTGGACGGATTCCACATTTCGAACGTCGGGCTTCTGGGGACCGGGCAGAAGTCGATGGTGCCCTGCACGCCGCTGGGTTGCCTGATGATGCTGCGCGACCATCATGGCAAGCTGGCGGGCCTGAATGCGGTGGTGGTGGGCCGGTCGAACATCGTCGGCAAGCCGATGGCGCAGCTTCTGCTGGGCGACAGCTGCACGGTGACGATCGCGCACAGCCGGACCAAGGACCTGGCCGAGGTCTGCAAGCGGGCGGACATCCTCGTGGCCGCGGTGGGGCGGCCGGAAATGATCACCGGCGACATGGTCAAGCCGGGCGCCACGGTGATCGACGTCGGCATCAACCGGATCGAGCGCGACGGCAAGGCCAGGCTGGTCGGCGACGTCCATTACGACAGCGCGGCGGCGGTGGCGGGGGCGATCACGCCGGTTCCGGGCGGGGTGGGGCCGATGACCATCGCCTGCCTCTTGGCCAACACGCTGACCGCCTGCTGCCGGGCGAACGGGCTGGCCGAACCGGAAGGGCTGACGGCTTGAGGCGGACCAAAAATTTTCGCGAAAATTTTTGATCCGGGATCAACGGGGCATGGGAATCGCAAGGACGCGCGGGCCGGTGAGGATGGCCAGCGCGTCCTTTGCCATCAGGGTGACGAGGCTGGCGTCCTTGCTGCGCAGCCCGCCGGTATAGGTGCCGTAGGCGGGCAGGATCAGCCGGGCGGCATCGGCGAGGAAACAGGGACGCGACTGGCCGGCAAGGCTGGCCTTCGGGTGGTAATGGCCTGAAATCTCGGCCCTTTCCTGCGGCTCGGCGATATGGCGGAAGGTGAAGGGCAGGGCCTTCAGCTCGGCCCGGTGGGTGCCGCCAAGGTCGATGGGACCGGGGTCGTGGTTGCCGGTGATCCAGGTCCAGTCCTTTCCGGCCATGAGACGGACCAGCCAGAGGCGGGAGGCCTCCTCGATCCCGTCGGCGGCGGCGAGGTCGTCGAAGCTGTCGCCGAGGCAGATCACGGTTTCGGCCCCGGTCGCTTCCAGGTCGCGGTCGAGCTTTTCCAGCGTGGCCTGCGTCTCGTAGGGCGGCAGCAGCGATCCGCCGCGGCGGGCGAGGCGTTCGGACTTGCCGAGATGCAGGTCGGAGACCGTCAGGGTCTTGCGGGCGGGCCAGTAGAGGGCGCCGGAGGGCAGCAGGTGCAGCGTCTGGCCGTGGAAGAAGAGCTTGTGCATGGGTGCTGAATGCCGTGGCGGCGGGGCGGTGGCAAGGGTCGAGCCTCCGGCGGGGATATTTGGGCAAAGATGAAAGGCTCAAGCGAGACCGGCGGCTTCCATCAGGGCCTGGGCCTGGGCGGCGGCGAGGCGGTCGCGGCCGGCGCCTTCGACGGGGATGCGGCTGGGTTCGAAGAAGAGGGGTGCGGCAAGCGGGGTGACGCGGGGGAGGCGTTTGAGGTCGATGCGGGGGCCTGCGCGGGCGAGGAGCTGTTCGATGCGGGAGAAGTCGATCAGGCCGCGCAGGGCCTCCTCGCGGGTGATCCGCAGCAGGAGGTGATCGGGGTCGTAGCGGCGCAGCGTGTCGTAGAGGATGTCGGAGGAGAAGGTGGCCTGCCGCCCGGTCTTGCGCCGGCCCTGGTGGCTGCGCTCGATCAGGCCGGCGATGATGGCGGTGTCGCGGAAGGTGCGTTTCATCACGGCGTTGCCGGCGAGCCAGGCGTCGAGGCCCTCGCGCAGGGTGGCGAGGTCGAAGAGGGGTTTCGGGTCGGTGACGGGCTCGAGGCCCCAGATCAGCGTGGCGTAGTCGGTGGCGACGAAGCCGAGGGGGGCAAGGCCCTGGGATTCCATCTGTTTCGTGACGAGAAGGCCGAGCGTCTGCTGGGCGTTCCGGCCCGCGAAGCCGTAGATCGCCAGATGCTCGCGGCCGTCGTGGGGGAAGCTTTCCAGGAGGAGGGAATGGGGATCGGGGAGGCGGGAGACCTCGCGCTGGAGGCTTAGCCAGGCGGCGGTGTGGGCGGGGAGGGAGGGCCAGCTTTCCTGTTGGAAGATCTGGAGAATCCGGTCGGCGAGGAGGGTGGAGGTGGCGAATTTGGTGCCGGAGAAGACGGCGATCTTGGGCTCGCGGCCGGGGGTTTTCGAGACCTCGACCGTCATCTCGCGCAAGCTCTCGTAGCGGACGACCTGGCCGCCGATCAGGAAGGTGTCGCCGGGGGTGAGGGAGGCGGCGAAGCTTTCCTCGACCTCGCCGAGCGGCGCGCCCTGGTTGCGCAGGCGGACCTTCAGGGTCTCGATGTCGATGATCGTGCCGAGGTTCTGGCGGATCAGGGCGGCGGCGCGGGGGTCGCGCAGGTGCCATTTACCATTCGTTAACTTCAATCGCTGCCAGCGGTCGTAGGCTTTCAGCGCATAGCCGCCGGTGGCGGCGAAATCGAGGCAGGCGTCGAATTCCTGTTTGGTCAGAAGGGTATAGGGGCCGGCGGTGATGACCTCGGCATAGAGGCTTTCGGCATCGAACGGCCCGGCGCAGGCAGTGGCGAGGATGTGCTGGCAGAGCACGTCCTTCGGTCCGGGGCCGCGCGGCTCGCCGTCCAGGTCGTGGTCGCGGACGGCGTCGAGGGCGGCCTGACACTCGACGACCTCGAAGCGGTTCGCCGGGACGAGGAGGGCCTTCGACGGGGCGTTGTAGCGGTGGTTGGCACGGCCGATCCTTTGCACCAGGCGTTTCACGTTCTTTGGCGCGCCGACCTGGATCACGAGGTCCACGTCTCCCCAGTCGATGCCGAGGTCGAGCGAGCCGGTACAGACGACGGCCCTAAGTGCGCCCGCGGTCATCGCCTGTTCGACGCGTTCGCGCTGTTCGCGGGAAAGCGAGCCGTGGTGGATGCCGATGGGCAGGTCCTGCGCGTTCTGTAGCCAGAGATCGTGAAAGAAGAGTTCCGCCTGGGCGCGGGTGTTGTGGAAGATGAGGGTGGTCTTGTGGCGGGTGATCTCGTTCAGGATCGCCGGGATGGCGTAGCGGCCGCCGCCGCCGGACCAGGGCGGCGGGGCCTCGGTTTCCAGCATGGAAATGTCGGGATCGGGGCCGGGGTCGGCCTCGAGGATCGTCGTCCGGGGGCTGAGGAAGCGGGCGAGGGCGGGCGGGTTCTCGACGGTGGCGGAGAGGCCGACGCGGCGCAGGCCGGGGGTGAGGCTTTGCAGGCGGGCGAGTTGCAGGACGAGCTGGTCGCCGCGCTTCGACTCGGCCAAGGCGTGAAGTTCGTCGATGATAACCCTTTGTAATCCAGCGAAAATGCGGGGGGCGTCCTCGTAGGAGAGGAGGAGGGCCAGGCTTTCGGGGGTGGTCAGCAAAATATGCGGCGGGTCGGCGCGCTGGCGGCGGCGCTGGCTGTAGGAGGTGTCGCCGGTGCGGTCCTCGACCCGGATCTTCAGGCCCGCGCCCTCGATGGGACGGCCGAGGTTGCGGCGGATGTCGGCGGTGAGGGCCTTGAGGGGCGAGACGTAGAGGGTGTGGAGGCCGGGGGGCGGGTTCGGCCCGAGTTCGGCGAGGCTGGGCAGGAAGCCGGCGAGGGTCTTGCCGCCGCCGGTCGGCGCGATGAGGAGGGTGGCGGGGTCCGGCGCCCGCGCCAGCATTTCGGTCTGGTGGGGGTGGAGCGTCCAGCCCTTGGCGGCGAACCAGTCGGAAAGGGTTGGGGGGAGCGTCGTCATGAATGAAGAGATAATGCGGCGGCGGGGGTTCGGGAACGGGGGGCGGCGTGCGCTGTGGTAACCCGTTGATCCGGCTGCGGATTTTTGGGCTGCGATCCGTCTGCCCGCTGTCTGCCATGTGTATGGCTGGGGGCTGGCAGGGGTTTTGGGCCGGGCCGCATTGACCATGGGGGCGAATCGGCGTTGTGGGCTGGAAGGCGGGCGCGGCGGTGCAGCGAAGAATTTTCGGCGAAAATTCTTCTTTGCGGGCGGTTTTCCCGAGGGGGGCGGCGAAAAACGGGAGCTTGGGCTTTTCCGCGAAATTTCTTCCCACCGGACCGCCAATTCGCTTGCCCGGACCCGGCCCCGCGCCTAATCGGAGCGCATGAGACTGCTTTTTCTGGGTGATGTCGTCGGCCGCTCGGGCCGGGCGGCGGTGATCGAGAGGCTGCCGGGGCTCCGGCAGGCCTGGGGGTTGGATTTCGTCGTGGTGAACGGCGAGAATGCAAGCCAGGGGGCCGGGATCACCGGCGACCATGCGAAGGAGTTGCTGGCGGCGGGGGCGGATTGCCTGACGCTGGGCGACCATGCCTTCGACCAGAAGGACATGCTGAGCTTCATCGAGCAGGAGCCGCGGATCGTGCGGCCGCTGAACTTCTCGAAGGTCGCGCCGGGCAAGGGGTTCCGGGTCTTCGAGGCGACGCAGGGGCGCAAGGTTCTGGTGACGCAGGCGCTGGGCCAGGTCTTCATGAAGCGGCCGTTCGATGATCCGTTCAGCGCGCTGGAGCAGGTGCTGAAGGCGCATAGGCTGGGCGGCGTGGTGCAGGCGGCGGTGGTCGATTTCCATGCCGAGGCGACCAGCGAGAAGATGGGGATGGGGCATTGGTGCGACGGGATGGCGAGCCTGGTGGTGGGCACGCATACCCATGTGCCGACCAGCGACACGATGATCCTGGGCAAGGGCACCGCCTATCAGTCCGATGCCGGCATGTGCGGCGATTATGACAGCGTCATCGGGATGGAGAAGCTGGAGCCCCTGCGCCGCTTCCTGACCGGGATGGCGAAGGGCCGGTTCGAGCCGGCGGCGGGCGAGGCGACGCTGTCGGGGGTCTTTGTCGAGACCGACGACAGGACCGGGCTGGCGCAGAAGGCGCGGATGATCCGGGTCGGCGGGCGTTTGCAGGAGGCGACCCCATGAGCCTGCGGC
The DNA here is from genome assembly GCF_015999335.1 of Tabrizicola soli. GTDB lineage: Bacteria > Pseudomonadota > Alphaproteobacteria > Rhodobacterales > Rhodobacteraceae > Tabrizicola > Tabrizicola soli. Next base: position 66,211 of record NZ_JAEACP010000022.1, read on the forward strand.
GGGCGGTCTGATGTTCGGCCTTTCGGTTTCCGCCGAGGCGGCGCCCTGGGTCGCGATGGCGATCCTGGCGATGATGTTCGTGCTGTTCGTGCTGGAGCGCACGCCGGTCGAGGTCACCGCCATCGGCGGCGCGACATCGATGCTGGTGCTGGGCATCCTGCCGGTGAAGGAGGCGACCGAGGTCCTGTCCAACCCCGCGCCCTGGACCATCGCGCTGATGTTCCTGGTGATGGGCGGGCTGGTCCGGACCGGCGCGGTCGAGGCAGTGATCAGCGCGCTGGGGCGGCATGCGGGGGACCGGCCGAAGACGACGGTGGTGCTGCTGATCGGCGCGACCGCGCTGGCCTCGGCCTTCATGAACAACACGCCGCTGGTGGCGGTGATGATCCCGGTGGTGATCCAGCTGGCGGTGAAGATCGGGGCTTCGCCCTCGAAGCTGCTGATTCCGCTGAGCTACATGACGGTGCTGGGGGGGATGATCACGCTGATCGGCACCTCGACCAACCTTCTGGTGGACGGGGTGGCGGTGAAGCAGGGGCTGGAGCATTTCAGCCTGTTCGAGATCGCCCCCCTGGGGATCGCGGTGACGCTGGCGGGGGGGCTGTTCCTGGCGCTGTTCGGCAACCGGCTGTTGCCGGTGCGGCAGTCGATGGGAGTGCTGCTCAACGACCGGCGGAAGATGAAGTTCTTCACCGAGGTCGCGGTGCCCGAGGACAGCCCTCTGATCGGCCAGCAGGTGATGGCGGTGGACATCTTCAAGCGCGAGGGCGTGCGGGTGATCGACGTGTTGCGCGGCGATGCCAGCCTGCGGCGCGACCTGCAGCCGGTGGTGCTGGAGGCGGGGGACCGGGTGGTGCTGCGCACCGAGATGACCGAGCTTCTGGGCCTGCAGGGGCGCAAGGACGTGCGGCTGGTGGACAAGCTCTCGTCGGTCAAGACCGAGACGGTGGAGGTGCTGATCGGCCCCGGCTGCCGGATGGAGGGCCAGCGGCTGGGCGACCTGCGGCTGCGGCGGCGCTATGGCGTCTACGTGCTGGCGGTGCACCGGCGCAACCAGAACATCGGGCGGCAGCTGGACGACCTGATCGTGCGGGTGGGCGATACGCTGCTCCTGGAGGGCAGCGTCGAGGATATCCAGCGGATCGCGGCGGATATGGAGCTGGTCGACGTCAGCCGCCCGCGCGCGATGCCGTTCCGGCGCCGGAAGGCCCCGATCGCGCTGGCGGCGCTGGCGCTGATCGTGGTGGTCTCGGCGCTGGACCTGGCGCCGATCCTGCCCCTGGCGCTGATCGCGGTGGCGGTGATCCTGGTCACGCATTGCGTCGACAGCGACGAGGCGTTCAGCTTCGTGGACGGCCGGCTTCTGGCGATGATCTTCGCCATGCTGGCGGTGGGCGAGGGGCTGGACCAGTCGGGCGCGGTGGGGATGATCGTGGAGGGCGTGGCGCCCTGGCTGGAGGGGCTCGGCCCCTTCGTCCTGATCCTCTCGGTCTATTTCATCGGGCTGGTGCTGACCGAGTTCCTGTCGAACAATGCGGTGGCGGTGATCTATACTCCGGTCGCGATCCAGCTGGCCGAGCGGCTGGGCCATGACCCGCGGCCCTTCGTGGTGGCGGTGATGTTCTCGGCGACCTTGGCTTTTGCGACCCCGGTGGGGTATCAGACGAACATGATGGTCTACGGGCCGGGGGGCTATCGGTTCTCGGACTTTGCCCGGGTCGGGATTCCGCTGAACATCATCGTGATGCTGGTCAGTTGCGCCCTGATCCCGCTGATCTGGCCGCTGTGAGGGAGGTGCCGATGCGCTGGATGCCGGGGGTTCTGATGCTGGGGGCCTGCGCGGCCCTGCCGGTCGCGCCGGCGCCGCAGGAGGCGCGGCTCTCCGATCAGGAGCTGGTGCTGGTGCTCTCGGACGGGACCGCCTGCCGGGCGGATTGGGCCGCCGCGGGCGGGGCGGGCCGGTTCGAGGACTGCGGGCCGGGCTTTTCCTATGCCGTCGAGACGATGGAGAACCCGAACCCGCTGCGGCAGGTCGTCCAGGCGCTGGTGGGCGAGGGGGCGCTGGCGCCGATGGCGCGGGTGGTGATCACCGATGCGGCGGGACGGGCGCATGTCTTCGCCTCGCCCCCGCGGCGGGAGCCGCAGCGCGACTGAGGCGCTTGCCCTTGCCGCATTTGCGGGTGTAGAGGGCATCATCACCGAATTGGGACCGAGGTAGAGGCCATGGCAGGCCATTCGAAATGGGCGAACATCCAGCATCGCAAGGGCAAGCAGGACAAGCTGCGCTCGAAGGCGTTTTCCAAGCTGTCGAAGGAAATCACCGTCGCGGCGAAGATGGGGATGCCCGACCCCGACATGAACCCGCGCCTGCGGCTGGCGATCAAGGCGGCCAAGGCCGTTTCGATGCCGAAGGACGTGATCGACCGCGCGATCAAGAAGAGCCAGATGGGCGACGGGGCGGATTACACCGAGATCCGCTATGAGGGCTATGGCGTGAACGGGATCGCGATCATCGTCGAGGCGATGACCGACAACCTGAACCGCACCGCCTCGAATGTGCGGAGCTATTTCACCAAATGCGGCGGGAACCTGGGCACCACCGGCTCGGTCGCGCATTCCTTCGACCGGGTGGGCGAGATCACCTATCCGGCGAGCGCGGGTTCGGCCGATGACGTGATGATGGCCGCGCTGGAGGCGGGCGCGGAGGACGTGGAGTCGGACGAGGACGGCCACTGGATCTATTGCAGGGTGGAGAACCTGCCCGAGGTCTCGGACGCGCTGGAGAAGGCACTGGGGGAATCGACCGAGTCCAAGCTGGTCTGGAAGCCGCAGACCCGGACCGAGGTCGATCTGGAGACCGCGCAGAAGCTGATGCGGCTGATCGACCTCCTGGAAGAGGACGACGATGTGCAGACGGTGACGCACAACTTCGACGTCCCCGAGGACGTGGCCGCGCAGCTTTGAGGAAGGTGCGCTGTAGCGCACCCTACGCGGCGGCGATCCGGGGGCCCGGCCGGGACAGGGCCGGGCTGCCGGGCGGGCGGATTTGAGTATTTTTGCCAAGAGGAAGGGGCTGGGGCTGCGCAAGGGGCGGCCGGCGGCTTTCGGGTGGAGAGCGTCGGGCTGCGGCGTCGGGGCGGATGAATTGAGGTATCGGCGCGGCTTTCATCCGGTCCGCCCCTTGCAATGTGCCGCCCGAAGGCGCATGTGGGAAGGGCAGAGTTTCCTTTCCTTCGTCTTCTGTCTGCTTCGGCCTTCAGCTTCGATCGTGACGACACTTGGGCCGGGCCATCGCAATCTGCGGGTGGCGATTTGACAGGAGATATCACGATGGCCAATGGCACCGTGAAATGGTTCAACGCAACCAAGGGTTTCGGCTTCATCGCGCCGCAAGGCGGGTCGAAGGATGTGTTCGTCCACATCACCGCGCTGGAGCGCGCGGGCATCCGCTCGCTGCCCGATGGGCAGGCCGTGACCTATGACGTCGAGCAGGACCGCAACGGCCGGGAATCGGCCGTGAACCTGGCTCTGGCGTAAGCCTTTCCTTCGGGAACGGGAAACGGGGGTGGCGAAAGCCGCCCCCGTTTTCATTGGGGGACCAGGGTCGCGGCGGCGCCCCGGCGGAGGGCTTCGGTCACCGGGCGGAGCGCGGGTGCGGCGAGGCGGGTGAACTGCCAGTAGAGCGCCACGTCGAGCGGGGTGTCCGGGATCAGCTCGACGAGACGGCCGGCGGCGAGTGCGCCGGCGACCAGGGGGTCGGGGTTCATGCCCCAGGCCATGCCGTGAAGGCAGGCGTCGACGAAGGCCTGGGACGAGGCCATGCGGTGGGCCGGGAACGCCCGGCGCTGCGGGCCGCCGGTCAGGCGGGCCGCCCAGAGTTCCTGCAGCCGGTCCTTGTCGGAAAAGCTGAGCGTGGGCGCGCGGGCCAGAGCCCCGGCCGTGACGCCCTGGGAGAACCAGCGGTCGCGGAAGGCGGGCGAGGCCGTGGCGCGGTAGCGCAGCGCGCCGAGCGGGACCGACTCGCAGCCCTGCAACGGGCCGGGCTGTGCCGTGATGGCCGCGACGACCTCGCCGCGCCGGAGCCAGTCCTGGCTCACGTCCTGGTCGTCGATCACGAGGTCGAAGAGCAGCCCCCCGGTCTCGGCCAGCGCCGGGATCACCCAGGTCGCGAGACTGTCGGCGTTCACCGCGATGCGCAGCGTGGCGGGGCCGGGGGCCAGGCCGGGCAGGTCGGCGGCGAGCGTGCGTTCCAGAAGCGCGATCTCGTCATGGTGGCGGATCAGGCGCAGGCCGGCATCGGTGGCGCGGCAGGGCTGGCCGCGGCGGATGAGCAGCGTTCCGGTCGTCTCCTCCAGCGCCTTGATCCGCTGGCTGACGGCCGAGGGGGTGACGTGCAGGTCGGTCGCGGCCAGATCGAAGGAGCCGCGGCGGTGGACGGCGGCGAGGGCGGCGAGCTGGGCGGGGTCGAGCATTAGCCAGACTTAATCGGCGACAGAAGGATTAACTGGATTGATGTCAGGCCCCGGCCTACTGGTCAAGCCGCAAGCGGAGGGCGGACATGATCGAGGCGGCGGTGAACGGTTATCTGGTGGCGCTGAGCCTGATCCTGGCAATCGGGGCGCAGAATGCCTTCGTCCTGCGGCAGGGGCTGCGGCGCGAGCATGTGGCGGCGGTGGTGGCGGTCTGCGCGCTGTCGGATGCGGTGCTGATCGCGGCCGGGGTGGCGGGGTTCGGCACGCTCTCGGCGCGGCTGCCCTGGTTCGGCGCGGCGATGCGCTGGCTGGGGGTGGGGTTCCTGGTCGTCTATGGGGCCTTGCGCTTCCGGGCGGCGTTGCAGGGGGGCGAGGCGTTGCGGCCCGCGGCGGCGGGGGCGGCGCCCTTGGGGAAGGTGCTGGCGACCTGTCTGGTGCTGACCTGGGCCAATCCCCATGTCTATCTGGATACGGTGGTGCTGGTCGGCTCGATCTCGGCGCAACATGCGCCGCATGAGTGGATCTTCGGGGCGGCGGCGGCCGGTGCCTCGCTGAGCTTCTTCACCGCGCTGGGCTTCGGGGCGCGGCTGCTGGCGCCGGTCTTCGCGCGCCCGGTGGCCTGGGTCTGGCTGGAGGTGGGCGTGGGGCTGGTGATGTGGGCGATCGCGGCGGGGCTGGCGCTGGGGGGGTGATCCGGTTGTGCCGGGTGGGGTCGGCCGGTGCGGTGCGCTGTAGCGCACCCTACGGGGGGGCGCGGCGGGGCTGGCGCTGGGGGGGCGACCGGTTGTGCAGGGTGACGGTCGGCCGGTGCGGTGCGCTGTAGCGCACCCTACGGGGGGGGCGCTGCGGGGCTGGGGCTGGGGGGTGATCCGGTTGTGCCGGGTGGGGTCGGCCGGTGCGGTGCGCTGTAGCGCACCCTAGGCGGGGGCGCGGCGGGGGGATGGCGATCGGGTCACGCTGCGGGGGCTTCGGGCGAAGGGGCGTTGCCATTGCGCGCGGCTTGGGGTTCTGTGCCGCCATGCGTGCGCTGAACGATCTTGGCCGCCCCGTCGAAGGGGTTCTGTGGATGCTGGCCACCGGGCTTGCCTTTGTCGGCGTGAACGGGATCGTCCGGCATCTGGGGACCGAGCTGCCGGCGGCGCAGGCGGCCTTCATCCGTTTCGGCTTTGGCCTGGCCTTCCTGACCCCGGCGCTGTGGACCATGCGCGGCGTGCGGCTGCCGCAGGGGATCTGGCGGCTGTTCCTGTGGCGCGGCGTGCTGCATGTCACGGCGGTGATCTTCTGGTTCTGGGCCATGGCGCGGGTGCCGGTGGCCGAGATGGCGGCGATCGGCTTCCTGAACCCGGTGATCGTGCTGGTGATCGCGGGGCTTCTCCTTGGCGAGGGGCTGGGGCGGGGGCGCGTCGTCTCGGTCCTGGTGGCGCTGGCGGGGGCGCTGGTGGTGCTGCGGCCGGGGCTGCGCGAGATCTCGGCCGGGCATCTGTCGCAGCTGGCGGCGACGGTCTGCTTCGCGGTGAGCTACATCTTCGCCAAGCGGCTGAGCGGGATGGCCCCGCCCTCGGTGGTGGTGGCGGTGCTGTCGGTGACGGTCTCGCTGGGGCTGGCGCCGGTGGCGCTCTGGGTCTGGCAGCCGGTGAGCGGGGTGCAGCTGGCCTGGCTGGCGGTGGTGGCCGGGCTGGCGACGCTGGGGCACTATACGATGACGCGGGCCTTCCGGGCGGCGCCGCTGGCGGTGACGCAGCCGGTGACCTTCCTGCAGATCCTCTGGGCGACGGCGCTGGGCGCGCTGGTCTTCGGCGAGGCGGTGGACGCCTTCGTGATCCTGGGCGGCGCGCTGATCGTGGCGGCGGTGAGCCTGAACACCTGGGCCGAGGCGCGCCGGGGCCGGATCCCGCCGCAGCCCGAACCCTGAGCGCGGAGGCGGGGGTGACTCACCCGCCTTGTGCTTTCAGGCCCGGTTGTAGCGGATGAAGGGCGAGACCCTGGCGATCCGGTCGTAAAGCTGCCGCGCTTCGGCGTTGAAGTCCTGCGTCAGCCAGTAGACGCCGGGCGCCCCGGCGGCGTCGGCGCGGGCATAGACCGCCTCGATCAGGGCGCGGCCAAGGCCGGTGCCGCGGGCCTCGGGGGCGACGAAGAGGTCCTGCAGGTAGCAGACGTTCTCGATCCGCCAGCAATGCCGGTGGAACAGGTAATGCGCGAGGCCCATCGGCCTGCCATCCACCTCGGCGATCAGGGCCGAGAAGTCCTGCGGGTCGTCGCCGAGGAGCCGGGCGAAGGTCGAGGCATAGACCGCCTCGGGGACCGAGGTCTGGTAGAAATCGAGATAGCCGGTCCAGAGGCGGCGCCAGTCGGCCTCGTCATCGGGGCGGAGCGGGCGGATCGTGAGGGGCATGGGGTGCGGTCCTTTCAGGCTGCGCCGGAGGATGGGGCAGGGCAACGGGCTTGGCAAGCGTCCGGAAATCCTGACTATGGCGGGCCGGCGGCGGCGTGGAAAAGCTGCGGCGGGAACCGAGAGGGGATGGAATGGAAGCGGCCTTGCAGGCACGGTGGAGCCTTGCGCTTCTGGGGGCGTTGGGCGGCGCGCTGATCTGGGCATTGGGCGAGGCCGTCCCGCGCGGGTTTCTGGACGGCCGGCTGGCCCTGGCGCTGCATGCGGCGGTGGTGAGCTTCGTCCTTGCGGCGCTGGCCATGGCGGGCCCGATGGGCCTGGCGCGTGCGGCCGCCCGCGCCCTGGGGCCGGGGGTGCTGACGGGCGGGCTGGTCGGGCTGGTCGCCTTGCGCTTCGCCGCGGCCGAGGAGGTCTTTGCGGTCCCGATGCATCTTCTGGCGGCGCTGACCGTCGCCGGTCTGCCGGTGCCCTTCCTGATCGCGGCCGCCCGTCCGGGCTGGCGCGACTATCCCGCGCTGTTCGAGGAAGCCTGGTCCATCGTCATCCGCCTTGCCGCCGCGCTGGCCTTCACGCTTCTGGTCTGGATCCTGGTGCTGCTGTCGGACCAGGTGCTGCGCATCGTCGGGATCGGCCTGCTGTCGCATCTGCTGGAGAACCGGCTGGCGGTCCTGGCGCTGGCCGGGGCGGCGCTGGGCCTTGGCATGGCCGTGGTCTGGGAACTGGCGGGACCGATCGCGCCGCAACTGGTGCTGCGGCTGTTGCGGCTCTTGTTGCCGGTGGTGCTGGCGGTGATGCTGGTGTTCCTTCTCGCCCTGCCGCTGCGCGGGTTCGAGCGGCTGGTGCTGGGGCTTTCGCCGGCGGCGCTGCTTCTGTCCATGGTCGCGGCCGGGGTGGCGCTGGTGGCGGTGGCGGTGGACCGCAGCGATGCCGAGGCGGCGCAGGGCCGGGCGATCCGCTGGGCGGCGCTGGGAATGGCGCTGGTCCTGCCGCTGGTCGCGGGGCTGGCGCTCTGGGCGCTGTGGCTGCGGGTCGGGCAGTACGGCTGGACGCCGGAGCGGCTGTTCCTGGCGCTGGGGGCGCTGATCGGGCTGGGCTACGGGCTGACCTATGCGATCGCGGTCCTGCGCGGGGCGGGCTGGATGGCGCGCATCCGGCGCGGCAACGTCGGGATGGCGCTGGCGGTGATCGCGGCCGCGGCGCTGTGGCTGACGCCGCTGTTCAACGCCGAGGCGATCTCGGCGCGGAACCAGGTGGAGCGGTTCCTCGCGGGCCGGACCGGGGTGGCGCAGCTCGACCTCTGGGCCTTCTCGCGCTGGGGCAAGCCGGGGGCGGCGGCGCTGGCGCGGCTGGAGGCTCTGGCGGCCGAGCCGGGCAACGAGGCGCTGGCGGCCCGGCTGCGCGGCGAGGACGATCCGGAGGGCACCGGGCGCGCCGAGGCGCTGGCCGGGCTGACCGCCCTTTTGCCGCTGCAGCCGCCGACCGCCACCGGCACGCGCGACATGATCCTCGCCGCGGCCGAGCCCTACCGGCTGCGCGACTGGGCCGGGGTCTGCGCCCTGAAGCTCGAGACCGGGCAGCCGGCCTGCGTCATGGTGGTGGCCGATCTTCTGCCCGCGATCCCCGGCGAGGAGGCGATCCTGGTGCTGGAACGCAGCCCCGGCGCGGCCGAGGCCATCGGTCTTTTCCTGAACGCGGACGGCTATCTGACCGAGCGTCCGGTGGCGCGGCCGGATCAGGGCTATCTGCCGGGCGAGGCGGCGGCGGAGCTATTGCGCGCGGCGCAGGCGGCACCGCTGGCGCTGACCCCGGCCGAGGTCAACCAGCTGGGCAGCGGCCCGGCGGGCGTGCTGATCCTGCCCTGAGACGGAGGGCAGTTTGTTAACCCCTGCCGGCTAGTCTGGGCGCGAAAGGTGACGAAGGGACGTTCATGGATGCGCTGATGCTGCGGTTCCTGCAGGGCTATGTCCGCGGCACGTTCGGCGTTCCGGTCTGGCAGACGATCTGCCGCCGCGCCGACCTGCCGGTCGAGACGTTCGAACCCATGCTGCGCTATGCGCCGGGCCTGGCCGATCAGGTCGCGGCCGAGGCCGCGGCCGTCCTGGGCCGTCCGGTCGAAACCATATGGGAGGATCTGGGCACCTATCTCGTCACCAGCCCCGGCCACGAGGGCGTCCGCCGCCTCCTGCGCTTCGGCGGCATCGGCTATGCCGACTTCCTTCATTCGCTGGAGGAACTGCCCGGCCGGGCGCGGCTGGCGCTGCCCGACCTCGACCTGCCCGACCTCGACCTGCCGGAGATCCGCCTGACCGAGATCGCGCCCGACCGCTTCGTGCTGGACTGCCGGGCCGGGTTGCGCGGCACGATCCGGGTGCTGGTGGGGATGCTGACCGCGATGGCGGATGATTTCGGCACGCTCTGCCTGATCGAGGCCGAGGGCGAGGGCCGCATCGCCATCCGCATCCTCGACCGCGCCCATGCCGCCGCGCGGCCCTTCGACCTCGCCTTGCCGGAGGGATAGGGTGGAGCGGGATCCCGACAGGCCGGTGCCGGAGCAGGCGATGCTGGCGCGCTTCATGCCGATGCATCTTCTGCTGGACCGCGAGGGGCGGGTGCTGGGGGCCGGGCCGACGCTGAGGCGGATGCTGCAGCGGCCGGACCTGGCCGGCGCCCGGTTCGAGGATCTGTTCGAGGTCCGCGCGCCCGGCGGCGCAGTCACCGCCGATCAGGTCCTGGCCCGCGCCGGCCACCGCTTTCGCCTGGTGGCGCGCAACGGGGTGCGGGCCGGGCTGCGCGGAATGGGAGAGCGCCTGCCGGACGGCAGGATGCTGATGAACCTGAGTTTCGGGATCGACCTGATCGCGGCGGTGCGCGAACTGGGGCTGACGGATGCCGATTTCGTCGCCACCGACCTTGCGATGGAGCTGCTCTATCTGGCCGAGGCGAACGCCGCCGTCACGCGCGAACTGCGCGGATTGAACCTGCGGCTGGAAGGGGCCCGCCTTGCCGCCGAGGAGGAGGCGCTGACCGATCCCCTGACCGGGCTGCGCAACCGCCGGGCCGCCGATCTGGTGCTGGCGCGGCTGTGCGCCGCCCGGATGCCCTTCGGCCTTCTGCATCTGGACCTGGACTATTTCAAGTCGGTCAACGACACCCTGGGCCATGCCGCGGGCGACCATGTGCTGGAGGTGGTCGGCCGCATCCTGCGCGCGGAGTTGCGCGTCGAGGATTGCGCGGCGCGGATCGGCGGGGACGAGTTCCTGGTCCTTGTCGTCAAGCGCGTCGACCTGCAGGTGTTGCGGGGCATTGCCGACCGGATCATCCAGCGCATCAGCGCGCCGATCCCCGTCGCCGGAAAGGTGGCGCAGGTCTCGGCCAGCATCGGCATCGTGCGCTCGTCCGACCTGGCCGCGCCCGACCCGGTGCGCCTGATGGCGCTGGCCGACCGCGCGCTTTACGCGGCCAAGCGGGCGGGGCGGGGACGGTCGATCCGGCTTCGCTCGGCGGCGGACTAGCCGGGCAGCCGCCAGAGTGCGGCAGGCGGCAGGGTGACGGCGACGGTATCGCCGGGACGCAGGGCCTCGGCGGCGGCGGGTTGCAGAAGGGCGGTCAGCGGCTCTCCGGCCAGGGCAAGCTCGACCCGGCTTTGCGTGCCGAGGAGGGTGACGCCCCGCACCTTCGCGGCCAGCTGTCCCGGACCGGGATGCAGCAGCACCGCCTCGGGGCGGATGGTCAGCCGGGCGGGGCCGGGCGGGCCGGGCCGGTCGAGCGCCAGGCGGACGGGACCCCAGCGGAAGCCTGCGCCCTCCACCACGCCATCCAGGAAGTTCACCCCGCCGAAGAAGCGGGCCACGGCCTCGGTTTCCGGCCGGCGCAGGATCTCGGCCGGGGCGGCCGCCTGCGCCAGCTGCCCGTCGAGCAGGAGCGCGATCCGGTCGGCCATCACCACGGCCTCGGACTGGTCATGCGTGACCATCAGCGTCGTCACCCCGGTTTCACGCTGCAGGCCGCGGATCAGCGCGCGCATCTCGTCGCGCAGGCCCGCGTCGAGGCTGGCCAGCGGCTCGTCCAGAAGCAGCAGGTCCGGCCGCAGGACCAGCGCCCGCGCCAGGGCCGCGCGCTGCTGCTGCCCGCCCGAAAGCTGGTCCGGCCGCCGCGCGCCAAGGCCCGCGAGCTGGACCCGGGCCAGCATCGCGGCGACCTCGGCCTCGATCCGCGCGGCGGGCTCGCCGCGCATCTTCAGGCCGAAGCCGACATTGCCAGCGAGGGTCAGATGCGGAAAGAGCAGCGGATCCTGGAACACCATCGCCACCCCGCGCCGTTCGGGCGGCAGGCCGGTCAGGGTCCGGCCCTTGAGGATGACCTCGCCCGAATCGGGGGCCAGATGGCCGGCGATCAGCTTCATCACCGTCGTCTTGCCGCTGCCCGAGGGGCCGAGGAGCACGGTGAGGCTGCCTGCCGCGACGGCAAGGTCCAGGCCGGGGATCGTGGGCTGGCCCGCGCCGGGCCAGGCTTTCCGCAGGTTGCGCAGCTCCAGCGTCATGGGCGGAGCACCCGGCCGAGGTCGCGCCCGGTGATCCGCCCGATGAAGCCGAGCAGGAGCAGGATCCCCGGCAGGGCGTAAAGCACCGCGATGGCACCGGCCACGTCGTTCCGCCCGGCCGCGACATAGGCGTAAAGGACCAGGGGCAGGGTTTGGACCCGCCCGCCGCCGATCGCCAGCGTCAGCAGGTACTGCGACCAGGAGACGAGGAAGGCGAAGAGCGCGCCGGTCAAGAGGCCGGGCAGCACGGCCGGAAGCGTGACCTGCAGGAAGCAGCGGACCGGCCCCGCGCCCAGGCTGCGGGCCTGCGCCTCGATCCTGGTGTCGAAGCCCGCGAAGACCGAGGCCATCACCAGCACCATATAGGGCAGGACCGGGACCAGATGGGCAAGGATCACCCCATGGGTGCTGCCGGTCAGCCCCAGCCGCAGGAAGAGGTCGTGCAGGCCGAGGACCAGCGCGATCCCCGGCAGGACGGCGGGAACCAGGAGGAGGAGGAGCACCGCCCGCTTGCCGGGGAAGTCATGCAGCCCCAGCGCCCGGCCCGCCGGCAGGCCGACCAGCGCCGCGAGCGCGGTGGTCGCGGCCGCGATGCCGAGGGTCAGGCCGAGGCTGCCCAGCACCCCGGCCGAGGATGCGACGCCCCAGGCCCGGAGCGACCACGCCTGCGGCAGCAGGTCGGGAAAGCGCCAGCCATGCGCGAGGGACCAGAGCGCCAGCGGCAGCAGTGGCAGCACCAGCGCCAGCGCGAGGGCCAGCCCCGCCAGAAGCCTGAGCCTTTCAGCCCGCATCGCGGCCCCGCCTTGGCAGGATCAGCCGGGCATGGAGCGCCAGCAGCCCCGCCCCAAGCGCCGCGATCAGGATCGAGATGGCGAAGGCCTCGGGCCGGGCGGCGAGATCGACATCGGTAAAGCTGCGCCAGGCGCGGAGCGGCAGCGCCTCGGGGGCATGCGCGCCAAGGACCAGCGGCACCTCATAGGCCCCGAAGGCGAAGGCGAAGACCAGCGCCGCCCCGGCCGCGAGCGCAGGCAGAAGCTGCGGCAGGAGGACGAAGCGGAAGGCCTGCCAGCGCGTCGCGCCCAAGCTTCGCGCCACGGGTCCGAGGTCCGGGCCAAGGGTCTGCAGCTTGGCCAGCAGGATGAGGGTGATGAAGGGGACCTCTTTCCAGACATAGGTCAGGATGATGCCGATGGCCCAGGGATCATGGGTCAGCGCCGGAAACTCGCCCGGCGCGGCGATCAGGCCCGCGGCATGGGCGAGGCGGGCGAAGCTGCCGGATTGCGAGATGAGGTAGAGGATGCCGATGGCCCCCACGACATGCGGGATGGTCAGGTTCAGCTGCACCAGCACCGCCACCAGCCTGCGGCCGGGAAAGGCCTGCCGCAAGAGCATCGCCGCCGCCAGCGCCAGACCGGCGGCGATCAGGGTCGAGACCGTGGCGATCCAGAAGGACAGGGCCAGCGAGGCCAGCACCCCCGGCGAGGCTAGCACCGAGGCATAGGCGGAGAGGCCCGGTTCCTCCAGTGGCAGCAGCCGGAGCGAGCGCAGGAGCGCCAGCCCCAGCGCGCCAAGGACCAGTCCCCCCACCAGCGCCACCGCCGGGCCGAGCAGGAGGAGGAGGCGGGTCCGCTCGCGCATCGCCTAATTGCCCACGTTCGTGGCCCAACCCGCCTCGATCGCGGTCAGCCAACCGGCCTGCAGTTCGGGAAGGGCGGATTTCGCCAGTTCGGAGGCCGGGATCACCGAGGGATGCGTCTTGATCGCGGCGAATCCGGCCTGCACCGCGGGCGGGGTGCGGGAGATCTCGATGGCGGGGGCGGCGCCCCAGATCTCGGTCCGGGCCTTCTCCAGCTGCGCCTCGCCGGACAGGAGCAGGTTCTGCGTCACCATCGCCGCCGCCTTGTTGGGCGAGTTGAACGGGATCAGCGTGTAGTTGGTGTTGCCGATGGTGCCGTCCCGGAGGCCGAAGGAGCGCGTGGTCTCGGGCCAGAGCCCGGCCTGCACCGCCAGCCCGAATTGCGCCGGGTCGTAGTTGAAGCTGAAGGCCACCTCGCCATTGGCGAAAAGCTCGTTCAGCTGGGTGACGGTGGTGGGATAGGTCGCCCCCTCGCGCCAGAGGAAGGGTTCCAGCCCGTTCAGGATCGCCCAGGTCTTGCCGGCGACCGCGTCGAACTTCACCTGGTCGAAGGGGCCGAGAAGCCCCTCGGGCCCGCCGGCGGCATGGATGAATACATGCCGCACGAAGGCCGAGCCGGTGAAATCCGGCGGCGCGGGATAGGTGAAGCGGCCGGGGTTGGCCCTGATCCAGGCGAGAAGCCCGGCCATGTCGCGCGGCGGCTCGGCCAGCACGGCGCTGTCATGGGCGAAGGCGAACTGCACCGTGTTCCAGGGCACCTCGCAGCCCACGACCGGGACGCCGAAGTCGTTGGCGATGGCCGGGTTGTCCCAGTCGACCAGCGCGTCGTTCGGCAGAAGCGAGGTGTAGCCGCAGAAGGCCAGCCCCGCCTCTTTCATCGAGCGGAAATTCTCGCCGTTGATCCAGATGAGGTCGACCGTGCCGTTGTCGGTCACGCCGGCCTCCTTCTCGGACAGGATCAGGTTCACGATCTCGGCCGCGTCGGTGATCGGTACGCGGTTCAGCGTGATGTCGTAATCGCGCTTCAGCGCCGTGCCGATGTAATCGCTGGCATAGGCGTTGATGTTGTCCGCGCCGCCCCACATGAACCAGTTGACCGTGCCGCCGCGCGCCTCATTGACGATCTGGTCCCAGCCCATCGCCTTCAGCGCCTCGCCATCGGCGGTGTCGGCCAGGGCGGCGGCTGAGAGGAGGAGAAGGGCGGCAAGGGATCGCAACATGATGGCTCCGGTCGCAGGGACTTCCCCCATGAAGCCGATCCGCCCGGCCAAAGCCAGTCAAATGCGTGTTTGCCGGTTGCAACGGAAGTGGCAGCCCGTAGGGGAGTCGAACCCCTCTTCCCAGGTTGAAAACCTGGTGTCCTAACC